>NZ_KB898724.1 GCF_000377785.1 Thioalkalivibrio sp. ALJ24
CCCTCGGCGACCTGCCGCCGGTCATCTACGCCCAGCTCCACTCAACCGCCGAGGACTCTAAAAATGAATGGTCCTCTTGACGGGGAAGCTTACGAAGGGGCCGGGGCCGACTGTCGGCCGCGGAACGAGCACCCTTGAAAAGCATCTGGCAAAAAATAGGCCATGTTAGTAAGTTAAGGTTGCTAAAGACCTTTCTGTTGGCGCTCACGGATCCTGCTCGAGCGGTTGTAAGAAACCCTGACCATTCCCGCTGAGCCGTTGCACCTGCGCCATGAAGGCCGTCAGAATTTTTGACATTCTTTCAGGTAGGTCTCGGGCCTGCACGCAAACTGGCATGGGGCTGCTGCAGCCGTGCAACATCTTCCGTAAGCCCCCTGATGAACCACCA
Source organism: Thioalkalivibrio sp. ALJ24 (assembly GCF_000377785.1). Lineage (GTDB taxonomy): Bacteria > Pseudomonadota > Gammaproteobacteria > Ectothiorhodospirales > Ectothiorhodospiraceae > Thioalkalivibrio. The sequence continues at coordinate 389 of NZ_KB898724.1, forward strand.
GTCCTTGCCCCCCGGCCCAACCGCGTACGGCGAGCCGGTGATCGACTGCAATGAGGAGCGGTCGTAGGGAAAAGCCGCAGCCTCCGCTGCGGAGTGCTGCATGCAAGACGGATGCACGGCGGTCAGATCTGCCACTCGACCGGGGCCCGGGGGTCGGGCTCATAGGCGAAGTAGGTACCGGTGCGTACGGTCCGCTCGAGGTGCTCGCCGAGCGCTGCATGGTGCTCGGCGATCCGGTCGAGGGCGTAACGCAGTGACCGGGTTGCACTGGTTCGTGCCCGTTCCAGGCCATCCCCCACGGTTCGCGCACGGTCGTGCAGGCCCACGCCGCGGCGCAGTTCGTTGATCAGAAACTCGCGGTCGGCGCGTGCCAGTTCTGCCCGGTGAAGGTCGTTGTTTGCCTCGGCCTCTTCGATATCCGCTTCCGTTTCGGCGAGTCGTTGCCGATAGGCTTCGCGCGCCTTCGAGTCGAACACCTCCAGCCCCGCCTGGGCATCGATGCGCAGATCCTCCGCGGGGGGCTCGACCGGCAGTGCCCCGCGCTCGGCCGACACCAGGTCGAGGACGTGGAATTCGCGACCGGGTTCTGCCAGCAGGCGCTCCAGATAGCGCATGCCCTTGAGGTCCTTGAGGCGTACGGTCGTGCCGGCGTACGTCACCGTTCGCATGTCCGCCTCCCGGCTGAAGACGCAGCGTTCGGGCTCGGCTGTTGTCTCCGCCGGTTTCTCCGGTGCCCGTTCGCGTGCGAGTTCGGCCCAGGGAGTGGCGTTGAGGTCCCGGAATGCGCTGCAGGCCGCCTCGAGCTCCTGCTCGGCCGTCCGGCGGTCGTCTGCTGCGCGATAGGCTTCGGCCAGTTCGATGCGCAGGGTTGCTGCATCAAAGGGCATTCGCAGCGAGACCCATTCAGTCACGGCGCTACTCAACAGCCGGATGGCTTCTTCGGTTTGCCCGTCGTGGAGCGCCAGACGCCCCCGGGCCGCGACGGCTGCGTTGCGCAATGTGTGGCTTTGATAGGCCTCCGCGGTGGCCTCCAGATCGGCTGCGGCGGCGCGCGCCACATCCGCACGTCCGGCGGCCAGTGCGATCACCACCTCGGCATCGCGCAAGGGGGCCCGCCGCAGCGCGCCGGTGGGCGGGCGCTCCTTCGAGGGGATGTCGAACGGATGTTCGAGGGCATTCTCGATCATCGCAAAGGCTTCCTCGGTGCGCCCCTGGGCCAGCCGCAGCCACGCAAGCCCGGGCTGGGGCAGCCAGGCGTTCTGGTAGGCGGCCATGAAGGCCTCTTCGGCCCCGGCGAAATCGCCCTTGCGCAGGCGTGCGTTGCCCAGTTCAGTGAGTGGCCAGCCGTACTCGCGGCGCATCCAGGGTCGCAGCTCTTCGCATGCGAGCAACGCCTCCTGTTCAGCCGCATCACAGGGCCCCCGCAGGCGCATGATCTCCGCCTGGTGGACCCGGCAACGCCCGCCAAGCCCCCCGAAGGCCGCGTCGTGACGCCAGCGTTCCATGGCTTCGGTCCACTGTTCGGCACGGTCGTGCTGGCCGATCCATTGCATCGCACAGATGACCTCGCACCACATCTGTCCGGAGGTCAGGGGATCGAGATTGCCGGCGCTCAGCTCCACGGCCACATCGTCCAGCGCACTCAGCCCTTCGTCGACCGCGCCATCATGGATGCGGACCCTGGCATCAGCTACCTGTCCGATGATCGCCGGCGCCTTCAGGCCGTGCCTGTGCCCCCCTTCCATCGCCTTGCGCGCCCAGTGCCCGGTCCCCGGCATGTCTCCGCACATCAGACGTTCGTAGGTTCTTACCGCAGCGACCCAGGCCCACACCGGATTGTCCGGTGCGCCGGAGAGCAGGCGTTCGGCCCGTGACAGCCAGGCGCGTACGGGTGCCATCAGGCCCGAATCCATCATCAGATACATGCCCACGTTTACGGCGGCCTGAGCTGCCTCGCAGGGCTCGTCGTTCTCGAGATGAAGGCGGTACAGATCGCCATACGCGGCCAGAGTCCCTTCCAGGTCTCCACTTCCATATGCCGCCATGGCCCGGAGTTCCAGCACTTTCGCCGAAGGGGACCCGGGGAAGTCGTCAATCAGCTCGCGCGCCCCGGCATAGTCACCGGCGTCGAGGGCCGCGCGTACCTGCGTCAGGTCTGGCTCCGTCATCTCTCACTATCTCCTTGTCCGAGCCGTGCCAGGAAATGCCATGTCTCCCTGGCAGATGCGCGATGCATCTGTCCGTTTAACCAGAGCATAGGGAGTGGTTGTCGTGTCCGATACCGATTCCGTCTGCGACGAGGTTCTGAGTATTTCCTGTTATCCGAAGGAAGAGATCGTCCACAAGCAGGTCAACCCCGGGCGGCCATTTCGCCCAAGGCAAGAATGGAAGCGGGGCCGGATCTCTTGTTGTTTCCGGCCCCTTTCGCCTCCAGTGGCCTCATGCGCCGATCCCGCTGCCCTTTATGTATCGGTTCGGCGTCATCCGCCTCCCGTCGAGGGTCCGCGATCCTGTATCTGACCGAACATTGCGAACCCAGTCGGTAACGCCGCCGAACCGCGCCAGACGTGATCAGTCGAGGAGGGCGACGGATTTGACGAGGGCGTGGGCGCGGGTGCCGGGCTTGAGGCGCAGGCGTTCGGTGGAGAGGCGGGTGAGTTCGGCCATCAGTGTCTGGCCGTCGTGCTGGCGGCAGACGGCGAGGAGGCGGGCGGGGCCGTGGTGGCCGGGGGCCTCGTCGAGGGACTCGATGGTGACGGGGATGATGTTGAGGATGGAAACGTCCTGGGGCGGCGACAGGGCGATGGAGACGTCGCGGGCGTCTACGCGCAGGCGGGCCGGGCGGCCGGCGCCGTTGCTGGCGCCGGGGGTGGACGGTACGTGGTAGCGGGCCTCGGGCGGGCCGAAGGGGTGCAGGCCGTGTTGGTCGGCCGGGCCCAGTTGGCCCTGCAGGACGGAGACGGCGCCCTGTTCGCGGAACAGGGGGGAGTCGGCGCGGGCCAGTGCCTCGCGCAGGGGTTCCAGGCGTTCGAGCCGGCCGTCGTGCATGAAGGCGACGCGGGTGGCGAGGCGTTCGACCTCGTCCGGGGCGTGGGTGACCAGCAGGCTGGGGATGCCGGTCTCCTCGGACAGGCGGGCGAGGAAGGGCATGATCTCGCGCCGGGTCTGGGTGTCCAGGGCGTTCAGGGGTTCGTCGAGCAGCAGCAGGTCGGGGCTGGTGAGCAGGGCGCGGCCGAGGGCGACGCGCTGGCGCTGGCCGCCGGAGAGTGCCTCGGCGCGTCGCTCCAGCAGGTCGTCGATGCCGAGCAAGCGGGCGACCTCGTCCAGGTGCAGGCGGCGCAGGGGTTCGGGCGTGCGCTTGTAGCCGTAGAGCAGGTTGCCGCGTACGGACAGGTGCGGGAGCAGGGTGGATTCCTGGAACACTAGGCCGACGCGGCGGCGGTGCAGCGGGACGAAGGTCTTGCCGGTCTGCCAGGCGGTATCGCGAAAGTGCACCTCGCCGCCGGGCGGATGTTCCAGCCCGGCGATGACGCGCAGGAGCGTGGTCTTGCCGCAGCCGGAGCGGCCGAACAGGGCGGTGACGCCCTGCAGCGGTAAGGCGGTGTCCACGTCCAGCGTGAATCCGGGGCGTTCCAGCCGGGCCCGGATGCGCAGCGTGTCGGGCTCGGGCCGGGTCACGGGCGCACCGTGTCGAAGCGGCGGTTGATCGCGTAGACGATGAACAGCACGGCGAAGGCGAACACCAGCAGCCCGAAGGACAGACGGTGGGCGGAGGCGAAGTCCATGGCCTCGGCGTGGTCGTAGATCAGGATGGACAGTACCTGGGTCTCCCCGGGGATGGCACCGCCCAGCATCAGGATCACGCCGAACTCGCCGAGGGTGTGGGCGAAGGCGAGGGTGGCGGCGACGATGAAGCCGCCGCGGGTCATCGGCAGGATCACGGTGAAGAAGCGGTCGATGCGCCCGGCGCCCAGCGAGCCGGCGATCTCCACCGGGCGGCGGCCGAGGTTGGCGAAGGCCTGCTGCAGCGGCTGCACCGCGAACGGCAGCGAGTAGATCACCGAGGCGATCAGGATGCCCTGAAAGGTAAAGGCCAGGTGATTCAGCCCCCAGTTCTCCAGCGTGCTGCCGACCGGGCCGGCCGGGCCCAGCAGGACCAGCAGGTAGAAGCCGAGCACGGTGGGCGGCAGCACCAGCGGCAGGGCCACCAGCGCCTGCACCGCGGTGCGCAGCCCGCCGGGGGCACGGCCGTTGGCCAGCCACCAGGCGATTGGTGTGGCGATTACCAGCAGGATCAGCGTGGTGTAGATCGCGAGCTTGAGGGTGACCTCGATCGCCATCCAGTCCGTGGGGCTCAGCTCGAACATCCGTTATTCGCCCTCGGGCATCACGAAGCCGTAGCGGCGCATGATGTCGCGGGCGGTGTCGCGGCCCATGAACCCGGCGAAGCGGTGCGCGGTAGCGTTGTCTTCGCCGCGTCGGGTGATGATGAAACCCTGGGTCAGGGGTTCGTGCAGCGCGTCGTCGATCAGGTAGTGCGGGTGTTCGGCGAGGTCCGGGAACTCGGCCAGCGACAGGGCGATGACGCCGATCTCGGCACCGCCGGCCTGGACCATGCGCGCGGTCTGGGCGATGTTGTCGCCGTTGACGATCTTCGGCTGCAGCTCGTCCCAGACACCCGCGGACTTGAGCGCTTCCATCGCGCGCACGCCGTACGGCGCATGGGTCGGCGAGGCGATGGCGACGCGGCGGATGTCGTCGCGCGTCAGGTCTTCCAGTGTCAGTTCGGAGGCGTCCATGCGGTTGCTCCACAGCACGATGCGGCCGATGGCGTAGACCTCCGGTTCGGTCACCGCATGGCCCTCCGCGCGCAGCTTCTGCGGGTAGGCGATGTCGGCGGAGAAGAAGACGTCGTACGGCGCACCGTTCATGATCTGCGTGGTCATGCGCCCGGAGGAGCCGTAGGTCACGCGCACCGCGTCGTCCGGGTGCTCGCGCTCGTATTCCTCGATGATCTCGTCCAGCGCGAACCGCAGGTCGGAGGCGGCGGCGATGGTCAGCGTGTCATTGGCGTGGGCAGCGGACGGGGCCAGCAGCAGAAACAGAGCGATGATCAGGCTCGCGAAGACAAGGCGCGGGTGGCGGGGCATGGATTGGGTCCGTCCTTTCGTCGGATTGAGCCGGGGGCGCTCGGCGGATGCCCGGGTCAGGGCGACCCGTGGGCGACCCCGGGGCGAACATGGCTGCTGTCACATTCGTTATGTTCAGTGGAATATAGCGATCCGGGGTGGGTGGAACAAGCTTTCGCAGGACCTGTCCCATGCGCCCGCAGGGCAAAACCGGAGGAAATCGATGACGAGCGAGGCACACGAGGAGACGGATACGGACGGGCCGCAGCTGGAGATCAGCGTGGATGCGGCGCGCGAGCTGGTGGATATCGGCCTGGCGGTACTGCTGGACATCCGCCAGCCGTTCGAGCTGGAGCTGGAAGGCGCGGTGGATGGCGCGGTGTCGGTGCCGCTGTTTCGGCTGAAGCAGTTGCTGGGCAAGCATCTGTCGGAAGAAGAACAGGAGCTGCTGGATGCGGACGAGCCGGACGAGCGGGATTTCCAGCACTTCCTGTCGCTGATCAACCAGCACCATGTGCGCCAGGATCAGATCCTGCTGTGCCTGTGCAACAGCGGGCGGCGCAGCCTGCGGGCCGCGCAGCTGCTGCGCGATCTGGGGTATGTGCGCAGCCTGTCGGTGCGCGAGGGGTTCCGCGGGTGGCAGGGGCCAGGAAAGGCGGATTGAGGATGGCGGGAGGTGGCCGGTTGCGGCCCGGTCGGGGGCGGCAGGGCCGTTGTTCGCGTGCGAGCACGCTCCCACATACCCGCATAGCCAGTTACCCGGGTACCCACCTGGCCGTCTGGCCGGATATGCGGGCTATTCGTTGTCGTCGCGCATGAGGGGCTGCATGGCGTCGAGCTCGTCGCGGATGGCCTCGGCGGCGCGCTCCTCCATGCGGCGGTAGCGGGCGAGGACATCCTCGCCCAGCGGTGTGACCCGCGCGCCGCCGCCCCGGGTGCCGCCGCGGGCGGTGTCCACCAGGGGTTCGCGGAAGCTGCGGTTCATGGTCTCCACCAGGTTCCAGGCCCGGCGATAGGACATGCCCATGTCACGCGCCGCACCGGAGATCGAACCCGCGCTCCGGATGGCCTCCAGCAGGCGTGCCTTGCCCGGTCCGAGGGCCGTGACCTCGCCCAGCAGGATCCGCAGGCGGGGTGTGGGGGCGTGCCGGTTTTGGCTGTCGGGGTCGCTGCTCATGGTCGGCCGTGGTCGCAATCTGCGTCGATGGTGCCGCGAAAGCCTGCCGATTGCGAGGCATGTGGCGGGTACGGGCCCGGGGTGGGCCCGCCATGCTTTCGGGATGCACCCGGCGGGCGGCGCGGTGCGGCGGTATCTGCGAGACTGAGGACATGGTGAGCAAGCTTTCCAGATCGGCCCCGTTCCGCGTCGGCCTCGGCGTCCGCTGGCGGGTGGCCCGTTCGCGATGAGCGCGACGATGGCCCGCGAAGAAGCGGCGGCGCTGGAGGATCTGCTGGGGCCGCTGGATGCGGCGCTGGCTTCGCCCGGGGCGGCGGTGCTGGTGGCCGAGCCCGGGGCGGGCAAGACGACCCGCGTGCCGCTGCATCTGGCCTCCGGGGAGTCGCCCGGGCGCGTGGTGGTGTTGCAGCCGCGGCGCCTGGCCGCGCGCATGGCGGCCACGTTCATGGCCGGGCAGTGCGGCGAGGCCGTGGGGCAGACGGTGGGTTATCGCGTGCGCGACGCGCAGCAGGTCTCGGCGCAGACCCGGGTGGAGCTGGTCACCGACGGGATCTTCCTGCGCCGCATCCAGGCGGATCCGCTGCTGGAGGGCGTCGATACCCTGGTCTTCGATGAATTCCACCTGCGTCGGCCGGAGGCGGAGCTGGCGCTGGCCTTCGCGCTGCAGGTGCGCCGGCTGCTGCGCCCGGAGCTGCGCATCGTGGTGATGTCGGCCACGCTGGATGATGACGCGGTGGCGCGCCTGCTGGCCCGGGGCGGGTCGGAGGGCGGGGCCGAACCCGTACCGGTCCTGCGGGCGCGCGGCCGGCAGTTTCCGGTGGATGTGCGGCATGCGCCGCCGGCGCCGGACGCGTCGCTGGCGGACGCGGTGGCCGATGCGGTGCGCGAGGCGCTGGCGGCCGAGACCGGATCCCTGCTGGTCTTCCTGCCCGGGGAGCGCGAGATCCGCGAGGTGGCTGGGCGGCTGCAGGCGGGCGGGGACGCCGGCCGGGATACGCCGTCCGGTCATGCGCGGGTCGTGCCGCTGTTTGGTCGTCTCTCCGCGGAGGAACAGGCGCGCGCGGTGCAGCCGGCCCCGGCGGGCGAACGCAAGGTGGTGCTGGCCACCGACATCGCCGAGACCAGCCTGACCATCGAAGGCGTGCGGGTGGTGGTGGATGCGGGGCTGGCCCGCGAGCCGCGCTTCGATGCGGCCACCGGGCTTTCTCGCCTGGTGACGGTGACGGCCTCGAAGGCCGCGGCCGAACAGCGTGCCGGGCGTGCCGGACGCACCGAACCCGGGGTCGCGATCCGGCTGTGGGCGCGGGCGGACGAGGTCACCCGGCCGGATTACGCAACCCCGGGACTGCGCCAGGTGGACCTTCTGCCGCTGGCGCTGGAACTGGCGGGCTGGGGCGAGCCGGTGGCCGGGCTGGACTGGCTGGAACCGCCCCCGGCGCACGGGCTGGCCTCGGCGCAGGCGCTGCTCGCGGAACTGGGCGCGGTGGACGCAGCGGGGCGCATCACCGATCACGGGCGTGCGCTGCTGCGCCTGCCGACCCATCCGCGGCTGGCGCACATGCTGCTGCGTGCGCAGGAACGCGGGTGGTCGCGGCTGGCCTGCGAACTGGCGGTACTGGTGGAGGAACCCGGGCTGGCCGGACCGGAGATGCCCCTGGATCTGGAGTTGCGGCTGGAACGGGCGCGGCGCGCGGGCGGACGGGCCTGGCAGCGATCCCTGCGGCGTCTGGAGCAGGGGCTGGAACGGGTCGCGGGTGCGGCCGAAGCCGGCGAAGCGGGGGCGGACGGGGCGATGGACGAGCCCGCCGCCCTTGGCGTGCTGGCCGCGCTGGCCTGGCCGGAGCGCATCGCCCGGCATCGTGGCGGCGCGGCCGGGCGTTTCGTGATGGGCAACGGCCGCGGCGCGGTGCTGCCGGAGCGCGAACGCCTGGCGCATGCGGAATTCCTGGTGGCGGTGGACTGCAGCGATGCCGAACGCGAGGCCCGTATCCGCTGTGCGGTGGCGCTGGATCCGGCGGTGCTGGAACGCGAGGCGCCGGAGCTGTTCCACCGCGAGACGCGCTGCGACTGGGTGGAGGACGGAGCGCGCCTGGAGAATGCGCGTATCCGCCGGGTCGGCACGCTGGTGATCGAACGGCAGATGGTCGCGCTGGAGGATCCCGCCGACACCATCGCCCCGTGGTGCGCACGGTTGCGCCGCGAGGGGCTGGAGCGGCTGCCGTGGGACGCGGCGGCGAGCCAGCTCCGCGCGCGCATCCGCATGCTGCACGAGGCGATGCCGGAGGCGGGGTTTCCGGCCATGGGGGATGCCGCGCTGCTGGCCGATCTCGAGCAGTGGCTGGGGCCGTATCTCGCAGGGATCACGCGGCGGCGCGATCTGGAACGCCTCGATCTGGCGGCGATCCTGCGGGCACGCCTGGACTGGGCGCAGCAGCAGCAACTGGAGCGCGAGGCGCCGGCGCGAATCGAGGTGCCGTCCGGTTCCGCGTACCGGGTCGACTACACCAGCGAGCCGCCGGTGCTGGCGGTCAAGCTGCAGGAGCTGTTCGGCCTGACCGATACCCCGACGGTTGCCGGTGGGCGCGTGGCGGTAATGCTGCACCTGCTGTCACCGGCCGGGCGCCCGGTGCAGGTCACTCAGGATCTGAAGAGCTTCTGGGCGAATGGCTACCCGGAGGTGCGCCGCGAGCTGAAGGGGCGCTACCCGAAGCATCCGTGGCCGGAGGATCCGTGGAATGCGCCGGCGACCCGGCACGCAAAGCGGCGGTAATCCCGGGGACCGCTCCCCCGGGAGCCCGGTTCCGGGTCGGGTTCACGATGCGACGCGCGGCGTTCTCGGGTAGTGTCGCGTTCAGCACCACTGCGAGAAGATTCCCCCGATGCTGAAGTTCCTGACCGCGATCCTGATCCTGCTGTTCATCTGGTGGCGGGTGTCGCGCTGGCTGGAGGTGCGCCGCCGCCGGGCACGCGGCGAGGACGTGTCCTACGAGGTGCGGATCAAGGGTTATCGGCCGATCACCATCCTCAGCGTGATCTTCCTGATCCTGTACGGGGGGTATGTGGTCTGGTACGTGCTCACCGAGCACCTGGAGCTGCTTTAGATCCGCGCCGGCCCGGGCAAGGGGCCAGCGCGGGATATGTTCGGGATCCGCGACCGATCAGCAGTCGCCGATGCGCTCGCCCTCGATCTCCGTGACGATGGTCATCTCGCCCATCGGGCCCTCGACATCGGCCTCCATGCGGCCCTCCGAGCGGTCACCCATGAAGCGCATCTCGCCTTCCATGGTCGCGCTGCCGCCCTGCGGATCGGTGCAGGTCATCGCGTATTCGGCGCCGTCGGCGCGGATGTCGGCGTGATCCAGCGTGCATTCGTCGGGCACTTCAAACACGTCCTCGCCACGTTCGATGTCTTCCTGCGTCACGCATTCGCGGGAGGTGTCCACCTGGTCCGGCATCTGGTCCATGCCTTCCATTATCATGGTGTGGGTGTATTCCCACTTGCCCGGTTCGATGTTCGGGGTTTCCGCCGCGGCGGCGAAGGGCAGGATCAGCAGGGCGGCACCGAGGCTGAGGCAGGAGGGGCCGATGCGGGAGGTGAAAAGTCGCAGCATGAGGATTCTCCGGTTTGGGACAGGACCTTGCGGTCCATCTTGCAACGCAGGCCGCGGGGTGACAACTCTGTATTTGGAGGGGGCGTGACCGTGGAGAGACGGGCGTGAGCGGCCGCTGGTGGCTGGTACCACTGCTGTTGCTGGTGGTGGCGGGGGCATGGCACGAGCTGGGGCCGGGTCCCGACGCGGAGGACAGCGAGTCGTCGGTGTCCGCGCCGGACGCCGGGCCGGCCATGCGGGAACACCCGGTGGCCCCGGGTTGCCGGCTGCCGGTGAGCCTTCATCTTGATCGGGTGGATGCGGAGTTCGGGCTGGAGGAGCGCGAGGTGCGCGCGGCCCTGCGGGATGCGCGCGAGATGTGGGAGTCGGTTACCGAGACCACGCTGTTTCGCGACCGCGCGGACGAGGGCGTGGCGGTGCGCCTGGTGTTCGATGAGCGTCAGGCCTCCGCCCTGGCCCGGCAGCGCGATCGCGATGGCCTGGATGCGGCGTACGAGGAGATCGAACGGCGGCGCGAACGCCTGGAGGATGCGCGCGCCGATCTCGAGGCGGACATCCGCCGCCATGCCGAGCGGCGCGAGGAACTGGAGGAGCGCCGCGAGGAACATCGGCGCGAGGTGGAGGCGTGGAATGCCGGGGATCGCTACCGCAGCGACCGGCGGCGCGCGCGTCTGGAGGAGGAGGGCGAGGCGATCCGGGAGCGTGGTCAGGAGCTGAACCGTCAGGCCCGGCAGCTGGAGGAGCGTCGTGGCGAACTGGATCGGCGGGCTGCAGAGCTGGATGCCGCGATCGCGCGGTACAACGAGCGTGCCGATGGTCTGAACGAACGTTCCCGGCAGGCCGGCGGGTTCAACGTCGGGCTGTACGAGCAGACGCCGGGGTCGCGCTCCATCACCGTGTATCAGGCGGTCGATCGGGAGCAGCTGACCCTGGTGCTGGCGCACGAGCTGGGCCATGCGCTGGGCATCGGCCATGTCTCCGACCCGGAGGCGGTGATGTACGCGACCCTGGGGCCGGAGAACGCCGGCCGCAGCCGCCTGACGCAGGCCGATCGCCGCGCCCTGGAGCAGGCCTGCGACGTGACCACCCGAACGGCGTCGGGGCGCCAGGGAAACACCGATCAATAGGTGTAGCGCAGTCCTGCCGACAGGATGTTCACCCGCCCGCGGGTGCTCCCGCTGTATTCCACCGTGCCGGTATCGAATTCGCGGGTCAGGTCGATGTCCTCGCGCGAGACATCCACGTACGAGTAGCCGAGGTCGATGCTCAGGCGGTCGGTCGGGTGCCACGAGGCCCCCAGCGACAGCCAGGTGCGGTCGCCATCCGGGGTGCGGGTGGAGCGGTAGCCGTCACGCGTGGGCGTGCGGTCATACTGGATGCCGCCGCGCAGGGTCCAGTCCGGGTTGAGTTCGTATTCGGCCCCGACCGCCAGGGCGTAGCTGTTGCGATAGTTCTGCTCCAGCTCCTGTTCGGCGAGCGGGTTGGCGGACTCCACCGCGATCTCGTCGAAGTTCGACCACCGGAACCAGGTGTACTGCACCAGCCCGGTCCAGCGTTCGTTGAAGCGGTGGCTGAGCGCCGCGCTGGCGATGTCCGGCAGCTTGAGCTCGGCCTCGCCGGTTGCGATCACCGGTCGGCTGATCGGACCGTTTTCGGGCATGGATACCCGGGCGGTGCCCTTGAGCGTGTGGGTCACTCCGCTGCGATAGTGCAATCCGAGACGGGTGGTGTCCGCGAGGTCGATCAGTACGCCAATGTTGTAGCCCACGTCCCAGCTGTCGCCTTCCAGGCGGTATTCGCCGTCGGTGGCCGGGTCCGCTCCCGTGGCGTCGGGGATGGCCGCGCGCAGCGTGGCATCGGCGTATTGCAGATCGATGCCGCCGCCGATGGAGACCCGGTCGCTGACCCGGACCGCGATGCTGGGCTGCAGGTTGAGGACCTGCAGGTCGGTCTCCAGCGAATCGTAGCGGGCGAAGAAATCGTCGTCGTACTCGCCCTTGAGGCCGAAATGGGTGCCCAGGCCGAAGCCCAGCCACACGCGCTCCGACTGCGGCTCGGCCCAGTAGAAATTGGGCAGCGGGGTGGGGTCGTAGGGGTTGTCGCCCTGGCTGCCGTCCACGTCAAAGGTGTTGGCGTTGGTAAAGCTGGAGCCGTCGTTGCGGGTGCTGGAGTGCGGGAACAGCAGATGCGCGCCGGCCTGCACCTCGGCGCTTTCCAGCCGGGTCATGCCGGCCGGGTTGAAGTAGATGGTGCTGGCGTCGTCGGCGAAGGCGGCCTCGCCGGCATAGGCCCGCCCCAGTCCGGTGACCCCCTGCTCCTGGAGGTAGAACCCGGCGGCCAGCACGGCCGTCGGGGCAAGGCCCAGGGTGGCGGCGGTGATGGCGGCGGCGAGATGTCGTGGCTTCGGCTGCATGTGCCTTCCTCCCTCCCGGATCCGGGGCTTTTTCACGCGGACCGTAGCCGCACCCGCGAGCGGGCTCAAGGGAAGGTATTGCTGGCGCGCAGGTTACAGCAGCAACAGGGCGAGACCGAGTGCCGCCGCCGCCCCGCCGCCACCCGCCAGTCCGAGGGTGCGGGCGGTAAAGCGCCCGATCACCGGACGCGCACGCTCGCGGCGGGTGAAGGCGTCCTGCACCCCGACCAGCGCGGTAATCGCGCCGGCGACCATCAGGATAATGCCGAAGATGTCCAGCAGTGCGGCGTGTTGCATGGGATGTCTCCCCGCGGGCGGTCGGTGTCTGCCTGATGGATCGTCCGACCGGGCGCGGGGTTCCGCGTCACAACCCTGATCGAATCAGGGTTGGTTGTGGGACGGATCACGTTTCCCGAAGGTTTGAGGATGTTTTCGGGCCGTTCGGGCCCGCCGGGTGTCAGGAGACACCGTCCGGGGAGGGATCTCATGTCCACTGATTCGTACATCCATTCACTGCATCCGAGCCGCTGGCTGCGCCCGGGTCTGCTGTCCGCGTCGGCGGCCGTGCTGATGGCCTGTAGTCCCGGAGAGGGGCAGTCCGAGGTGCCGGGGGTGGCGGGCTCGTCGCTGGAACATCCGGAGGACACCGGTGAACTGGTGGTGGTGACCCGCAATGCACCCACCGCCTGGTTCTACGATCGCCACACCGAGACCGCAGGTCCGGAACACGACCTGGTGGAAGCCTTCGCAGGCGCGCGTGGCTGGGAGGTCGAATGGAAGCTGGTGGATTCGGTGGGCGAGGTGCTGAAGACCCTGGCTTCCGGTGAGGTCCACATGGCGGCGGCCGGCCTCACGCATCTGGAATCGCGTGATGCGGATTTCCTCCGCGGGCCGCAGCATACCGAGGTGACCGAGCAGGTCGTGTGTCACCGCGACCGCGGCTCGCTGCCGGAGTCGGCGGCCGATCTGGACGGGCTGGAGCTGGCGGTCAGTGCCGGCAGCGCCTACGTCGAAACCCTGCAGGCGCTGGACGAGCCGGTGGCCCATCGCGCCGAGCCGGAGGGCACCGAGCGCCTGCTGGCGGCCGTGGAAGAGGGCGAACTCGACTGCACCGTGGCCGACTCGCATATCGTCGGGCTCAACCGGCGGATGTTCCCGCACCTGGAAGTGGCCTTCGACGTGAGTGATGAACGCGCGATCGGCTGGTATCTGCACCCCGATTTCGAGGGACTGGCGGCGCAGGCGGGCGCGTGGATGGACACCGACGAGGGGACGCAGGCGCGTGCCGGGGTGGACGAGCAGTACTATGCCTATGTCCCGGAATTCGATTTCGTCGACCTGCGTGCCCTGACCCGGCGCATCGATCAGCGGCTGCCGGATTTCCGCCCGGTGTTCGAGGAGGCCGCGGACGAGACCGAACTGCCCGCCGACCTGCTGGCCGCACTGGCCTACCAGGAGTCGCACTGGGATCCGCAGGCGCGCAGTCCTACCGGGGTGCGCGGGATGATGATGCTGACCCAGCGCACCGCGCAGGAGCTGGGGATCGAGGATCGTCTGGATCCGGAGCAGAGCATCCATGGCGGCGCGCGCTACCTGCGCCAGATGCACGAGCGCCTGGACGAGGACATCCCGGAACCGGACCGTACCTATCTCGCGCTGGCCAGCTACAACATCGGCCGCGGGCATCTGCTGGACGCGCGACGCCTGGCGCGCGAGCTGGGTCGCGATCCCGACCGCTGGGCGGATATGCGCGAAGTGCTGCCGCTGCTGACCGACGAACGCTATTACCGCGATCTGCGGTTCGGCTACGCGCGCGGCTACCAGCCGGTGTACTACGTGCAGCGCATCCGCAACTACCGCGACGTGATCCGGCCCGCCTTCGTGGAGGATGAGGTCGCCGGGGAGGGAACGGCGTCGTCTACGTCCTCGTGGCTGGCGCTGGACTGAGCGGGCGGCCGGTCAGTTCTTCCAGCGCCCGTGTCCACGCGGGCAGCAGGGTGTCGGGCTCCAGTGCGCGGACGTCCGCCGGCGGGGGCAGGCCGTCGGTGAGCCAGGTGTCGAGGCGGGCGGCCAGGGCCTCGGGGTCGCCGGCCGGATAGCGGTATTCGGGCGGGTACTGCTCCGGGTAGCACAGGGCGTCCGGCACCAGCGGACGCGCGCCGGCGCCGCTGGCCTCCAGCATCGACAGCCCCTGGAATTCGTGCGCGGTGGTGCTGACGACGATGCCCGCCCGCCACAGCAGGGCGTCGTATTCCGCGCGCGGCAGGCGCCCGTCGGCCACGATGTTGGTACCGAACCGCTCCCGGATCCGCTGCAGGGCCTCGGGCGGCGGTTTCGGGCGCGGTCCCAGCAGGGCCAGGCGGAAGCCCCGTCCGCGCGCGGCCAGCCTTTCCAGCGCCTCGGCGAACAGTTCCGGGCGCTTGTCGTACTCCCAGCGGTGGTTCCACAGGATCAGGTCCGGGTCGCGTTCCGGTGTGGCCCCTTCCGGTCGCCGCGGCGGCGGGACCGGGACCGGGAGGATCCGGGCCCGGTCGGCCAGGCGCTCCGGGACGCCGGGCGGGACCGCGTCCGGCATGCGCCGCAGCAGGGCCCGCAGGCCGTCGAGGAATGAGTCGCGGTTGAAAGCCGAGTTGAACGCGATGCGCCCGGCGGACAGCGCGCCGTAGATCTGCACCATCTGCGGCTCGATGGAGCGTACCTGATGCTCGCCGACCGGGTAGGCGAACTGGTTCTCGTGGAAGTAGTACAGCGCGGGCAGGGCCGACAGCGGCGGATGCAGGCCCCGCAGCGTGGCCAGATCCACCATCGAGGTCGCGACGATCGCATCGGCCCGCACGCCTTCCAGTGCCTCCAGCCAGGAGATCGGGTTGCCGCGGATGCGCCAGCGGAAATGGCGACCGGGCAGCTCGAAGCGTAGCCATTCGATGTCGGGAAAGGTGGCCACCAGGGCATCCGCCCATACCGCATGGCTGTCGGCACGATAGGCCGACAGCAGCAGCACCCGTGGACGGCTATCGATGTTCATTCGCGCGCCTTTCCGGCGCCGGTGCGCCGAGCAGCAGGTCCTGCAGCGCCGGGGCCAGGCGCAGGATGGTGTCCGCGTCCTGTTCCGCGCGCGCCATCAGCAGGATGCCCTCCATCAGCGCGAGCCAGTGGTCGGCGAGGCGGGCGGTGTCGGTGCGTGCATCCAGTTCGCCGTGCGCGACGGCCGCGTCGAGGGCCGCGCGGAATTGCGCGCGGATCGCGTCCAGATGGCCCTGCATGGCTTCGCGCAGACGCGGGCTCTGCGTGCCGGTTTCCACCGCCAGGCTGCCGAACGGGCAGCCGGGCAGGCGGCCCTCCGCGGCCTGCATGCGAGTCTGAAACGCGTGTACCGCGTTCACGAAGGCGGTGATCCGTCCGCGCAGTCCGGCGGGTCCGCGCAAAGCGGGCTGCAGGACCTCGGCCTCGAACTCGGTGTAAAGCACCTCCAGTGTGGCGATGACCAGATCCTCCTTGCCCGGGAAGAAGTGATACAGGCTGCCGCGCCGGACGCCGGCGCGCTCGCAGATGCCGGCGATGCCCACCGAGCCGTAGCTGCGGGTGAGCACCAGACTGCGGGTGGCATCCATCAGGGCCTGTCGGCTTTGGTCTCCGGTTTTCATGGTCTACAGTCTAGTTGACCGATCGGTAAACACAAGGAGAACCCCGACATGAACGAAGCAGATGGCTTTGCAGCGGGCGGTTCGGGCCAGGGGTCTGCGCGGTCGGTGCAGGTGCCGGTGCGTTATGGCCGGACCTGGGACGATGGTTTTGGCGCCCGTGGGTGGAAGCTGGCCCTTCCCGGGCTGGGCGAGGATGTGATCGCCGCGACGCCGTTTACCGGCGAACGCATCCCCACTTCGGTCTTCGTGCATGACATCGTGGATCACCATCTGTGCGGCTTCGCGCTTTCGGGCTATCTCGACGAGGCGGGGGCGCTGATGCAGCTGGCGCTGCGCACGGGCTCGGACCCGGTGGAGGACTATCGCCAGATGATCGACGAGGATCTGCTGCCCGGACGTCCGGTCGCGGACGACTGGCCGGCCCTGCTGCCGGAGGCCCTGCGGCCTGCCCCGGACGTGCCTCCTCATCCGCTGCACCTGCGCCGGCTCGGGCAGCAGTTCGGCCGGGGTGCGTTACGGGCGCTGCTGGTGTCCGGTTTCGTGCGGGCCGGGTATGTGCGCATGGAGGCGGCGTGCGCGTGCTGGGAAGGTTACGGACTGGAGACGCGGTCCCGCGCGGCGGTGGCGCTGGCCCTGCAGCGTCTGTTCGAGCGGGTGGACGAGGCCATGCGGTCGGCGGATGTACCGCAGGCGCAGGGGGTGTTCGAGATCGGAAACCGGCGGGTGGTCTATCGCGATGCCGGGGAGACAGGGATGGACGAGGAACCCGTCCAGCGGATGGAGGACCCCGCCGGCACGTGACCGGCGGGGGACGAGCAGGTACGCGGATCAGCCGCGCACGTGGGCGTCGCACCAGCCGCCTTCGGCGACCAGGACGTTCTGGAACGCCTGATGGAAGCAGCCGCCGTAGCCGTCGGGGGCGTCGACATTTGCATCCCAGAACGCGCAGTTGTCGCAGCGCGCGCCGTCTTCGTACTGCGGATGGTCCGCGGCGTCGGCGGAATCGTTCACGTAGTCGTGCGCGTGACCGTCTTCGGCCTTCTCGTCCGCGGCGTGCAGGGACTGCGTACCCACCAGGCTCACCACCGGAATGGCGGCCACCGCGGCGGAAGCGCGGCGCAGGAAGGCACGGCGATCGGCGTTGTGCTTGTCGGACATGGAAAACCTCCGTACTTGCATTTTGGTCGTGATTTTTTTCGTGCGACATCCGGGGTGTTTCCAAAAGTTCCCGGATGCCCGTTGGAGTATTGTAGACGTCTAGGGTTCCTGACGAAATTCATGACCCGTGGCATGGACCCCCGCGGGGTTTCCGATCGGTATCCCGTCGATGCATGAGGGTCCGGGATGATTCCGTGCGGGGCTCGGTAGCGTTCGGGCCTGGTTCCCCGGAAAAAGGTGGTAAGTTAAACTCCCAATATCATTTGACGCTCATGGAGTCCTTATGAAGATGCGCAAGATGCTGATCGGCGTTGCCGTCGCCCCCCTGCTGGCCGCCGGTTCCGCCAGTGCTGACGGCATGGGCCTGAACCCCAGCTTTGCGATTCTGGGTGGCGGGGTCTGGACCGCCGAATCCGACCTGCCGGATAACAGCGCGTACGGTATCGAGATCGGCGCCGACTGCCTGCTGTTCCAGCCCGACAACGGGGTGCTCCGCCATCGTCTGAGCGTGACCGAGTTCGATGACGGCCCGCTGGAGATGACGGGTGCCGAGCTGAACACCCACTGGGAGTTCGAGGTCGCGGACGACCTGACCATGGGGTTCGGTCCGGGGCTGGGCTACGTGAGCGCGAAGCTGGACGGTGACCGCAACGGCCTGTGGGCCGGGCAGTTCGGCGGCTCGGTGCAGTACGACATCGACGACACCATGTTCGTCGGCATGGAGGCGCGTTACCAGATCACTGAGAGTGACCGGTTCGACGGCACGCGCGAAGACATGGACAACACGCGGGTGATGGCGAAGGTGGGCTTCAACTTCTGAGGGCCACCGCCTGGCAGGACCCCGCTGGAGGCCGTCCCGTCATCGGGGCGGCCTTTTTTGTGTCCGTCGCCGTCCACACGGACTTGTGACGCCGTGCAAACTCCGACAGCATTGAAATCCGCCCCATCCACCCGGCCGGAGTCCGCCGATGAATGATCCCCGCCCCGAAGCTTACCCGCACGCCGAGGAAGAGGGTGGCGAGGGGCCGCCGTGGCATGCGCTGGATCCGGATGAGGCCCTGCGCCGTCACGATGCCGCGCGCGAGGGGTTGAGTATCGAGGAGGCGCAGGCCCGGCTGGAGCGTTTCGGACCGAATGCCCTGAAGCCGCCGGAGAAGGCCGGGGTACTGCGGCGCTTCCTGCGCCACTTCCACAACATCCTGATCTACATCCTGGTGGTGGCCGCGATCGGCACCGCCCTGCTGGGTCACTGGGTGGATACCGGGGTGATCCTCGCCGTGGTCCTGATCAACACGCTGATCGGCTTCGTCCAGGAGGGCAAGGCGGAAAAGGCCCTGGACGCGATCCGCAAGATGCTCTCGCCGCAGGCGGTCGCGCTGCGCGGCGGCGAGCGCCGAGAGGTCCCGGCCGACAGCCTGGTGCCCGGGGACATCGTCTATCTCCAGGCCGGGGACCGCGTGCCGGCCGACATCCGCCTGCTGGAGACCCGCAACCTGCAGATCGAGGAGGCGGTGCTGACCGGCGAGTCGGTGGCGGTGGAGAAGAACACCGCAACGGTCGATGCGGGCGCCGATCTCGGCGATCGCAGCGGCATGGCGTTCTCGGGGACGCTGGTGTCCTTCGGCCGCGGCACCGGGGTGGTGGTCGCCACCGGCGGCGACACCGAGATCGGGCGCATCTCCACCATGCTGGGCGAGGTGGAGAGCCTCGAGACGCCGCTGGTGCGCCAGGTCGCGCAGTTCGGCCGCTGGCTGGCCGGCGTCATCATCGTGATCTCGGCGGCGACCTTCGCCTTCGGCTTCTGGGTGCGCGATTACCCGCTGGACGAGATGTTCCTGGCGGCCGCCAGTCTGGCGGTGTCCACCATCCCCGAGGGCCTGCCGGCGATCCTGACCATCGCCCTGGCCATCGGGGTGCAGAAGATGGCGCGGCGCAATGCGATCATCCGCAAGCTGCCGGCGGTGGAGACCCTGGGTTCGGTATCGGCGATCTGCTCCGACAAGACCGGGACCCTGACCCGCAACGAAATGACCGTGCAGGCCCTTCTGACCGGCGCCGGCGAATACGGGGTCAGCGGGGTCGGTTATGCGCCGCACGGCGATTTCACCCGTGACGGGGTAGAGGTGGAGCCGACGGATGCCCCATGTCTGGAAGAGGTCCTGCGCGCCGGCTTGCTGTGCAACGACGCGGAGGTCTTCGAGAAGGACGGCCAGTGGGTGATGCAGGGCGACCCGACCGAGGGGGCGCTGGTGACCGCGGCGTTCAAGGGCGGGTTGAGCTCCCGGCGGGAACACGAGGGCCTGCCGCGCACCGACGTGATCCCGTTCGAATCGGATCACCGTTACATGGCGACCCTGCATCACGATCACGACGGCCACGGGCGGATCTATCTGAAGGGGGCGCCGGAGCGGGTGCTGGAGCTGTGCGAGCACCAGGCCACCGCCGACGGTCGCGAGCCGCTGCGCGCGGATGAGTGGCATGCGGCGATGGATGCGATCGCCGCACGCGGTCAGCGCCTGCTGGCCATCGCCCGGCGCGCCACCACCGCCGAGCAGCGCGAGCTGACCTATGGTGACGTGGAACAGGGCGGTTTCGTCCTGCTGGCGCTGGTGGGGATCATTGATCCGCCCCGCGACGAGGCGATCGCCGCGGTGGCCGAGTGCCAGCGGGCCGGGATCCGGGTCAAGATGATCACCGGCGACCACGCGGCCACCGCGCGGGCGATCGGCGAACAGCTGGGCCTGCGCGGCGAGGGCGGCACCCTGACCGGGCAGCAGCTGGAGGCCATGGATGACGACGAACTGGCGCGCGCGGTGGAAGACACCGATGTGTTCGCGCGCACCACGCCGGAGCACAAGCTGCGGCTGGTCAAGGCCCTGCAGGGTAACGGCCGCATCGTGTCCATGACCGGGGACGGGGTGAACGACGCGCCGGCCCTCAAGCGCGCGGATGTCGGCGTGGCCATGGGGCACAAGGGGACCGAGGCGGCCAAGGAGGCCTCGGAGATGGTGCTGGCGGACGACAACTTCGCCTCCATCGCGCATGCGGTGGAGGAAGGGCGTACCGTCTACGACAACATCCGCAAGGCCATCCTGCACATGCTGCCCACCAATGCCGGGCAGTCACTGACCATCATGATGGCGATCCTGATGGGCCTGGCCCTGCCCCTGACCCCGGTGCAGGTGCTGTGGGTCAACATGGTGACCTCGGTGACCCTGGCGATGGCGCTGGCCTTCGAGCGCACCGAGCCGGGGGTGATGGGCCGTCCGCCGCGTGCGCCCGACACCCCGCTGCTGTCGGGCTTTTTGCTGTGGCGCATCCCGTTCGTGGCCATCCTGTTGTGGCTGGGGACCTTTGGCCACTTCGTGTACATGGAGGAGGTGCTGGGGGTGGCCGATGATCTGGCCCGCACCGTGGCCATCAACACCCTGGTGGCCGGTCAGGCCTTCTACCTGCTGAACCTGCGGCTGATCCATCAGCCGGTGCTGGTGGGTGGCGAACTGTTCCGCTCGCGGGCGATGTGGATCGCCATCGGCGTGCTGGTCGTGCTGCAGCTGACCTTCACCTACGTGCCGGTGATGAACACCCTGTTCGGCACCACCGCGATCGATGCCGGTGACTGGGCGCGTATCCTGATGTTCGGGCTGGCGGTGTTCCTGATCGTGGAAGGCGAGAAGCTGGTGTTCCGGCGCATGGGCTGGGCCGGGGCCGGGACCTGATCCGGCCGCGGCCGGATCAGTGGGCCGATCAATGGCCAATCAATGGGCGTGGGTGACCCACTCCTCGCCGGTGGCCTCTTCCCAGTCCTCGGGCGTGGGGGTGTTGCGGTCGTATTCCAGCCAGGCCTCGTAGACCTCGTCGGGCCAGTGTGACTGCAGCCAGTAGATGATCGCCTCGGCGTCTTCCTCGTCGATCTGTTCCTCGAACGAGGGCATGGTGCCGCCGCGGGCCTGACCGCCGTAACGGATCATGTCCTTGAGCTGCCACCAGGGGTGGTGCCAAGTATGGGCCGAGCCGTCGAGCGGCGGCGGGGGCCAGTTGCCCTGCTCGTCCGGCTGTCGCCAGTTCTCCGCGCCTTCGCGGTTCTCGCCGTGACAGGCCACGCAGTACTGCTGATAGAGGTTTTCCCCGCGCGCGAGGATTTCGGGGTTGTCGGTGCGTTCGCGGTGCTCCGGTTCGCTCGACCAGAACCCGCCGTCACACCCGGCCAGCAGCAGGGGCAGGACCAGCAGCGGGCCCAGCCGCAGCGAGGTGCGCAGGGGCGCGGTCATTCGGATCCCCCGCTGTCCGGCCCGTCTTCCGGCGCGTCGTCCGGTTCGTCGTCCCCGCCGAAGGCATCACGGACCCCACCCCAGGCGTCGCGGGAGCCGTCGCGGATGCGGCCCCAGGCGTCCTGCGACCCGTCGCGCACGCCATCCCAGGCCTCGCGGGAACCTTCGCGTACGCTGCCCCAGGCGTCGCGCGAGCCGTCCCGCACCCCTTCCCAGGCCTTGCGCGAGCCGTCGCGGATCGAGCCGCCGGCGCGTCCGCTGCGCAGTTCCATCTCGTCGTACCAGGCGGCGAGGGCGTCACGTTCGTCATCCAGCGCCTCCAGGGCCCGATCGCGCCGCTCACGGGCGTCGTCGGCCAGATCTTCCCGGGCCTCGTCGGCCTCCCGGTGCAGGCGCTGCAGGGTGTCATCCATCGCGTCCAGGGTGTCCCGGGTGCGTTCGCGCGCGGTCTCGTCGCCTTCCTCGGCATCGCGCTGCAGCTGTTCGCGGCGCTGCTGCCAGTCCTCGCGCAGGGCCTCCATGGTTTCGCTGGTGGTCTCGGCGACGCTGTCTTCGTCGGCCAGGGCCGTGGTAGCCAGCGGCAGCGCGACCAGCAGGCCGAGAATGGCCGACACAAGCAGTTGTGCGGCAGGATTGCGGTTCATCATGGATTCTCCGGATGCTTCGAACTGTCCACCATGGTAGACGAGTGCGGCCCGATGGAGTTTCCCGAGGAAGGGGCGTCAGGCCACGAGGAGGTGAATCCGTGAAATTCGACGCTTTTGTCCGCGGCGCTCCGGGCCTGTCCGTGATCATCCCCGCATGGAACGAGGCCGAGTGGCTGCCACGGACCCTGGCCGCGGTCCAGGGGGCGCTGGCCGGTGTCGAACGGGACAGCGAGATCATCGTGGTCGACAATGCCTCTACGGATGCCACCCCGGAGATCGCGCAGCGCGCGGGCTGCCGGGTGGTGTACGAGCCCGAACGTCGGATCAGCCGGGCGCGCAATGCAGGAGCCGCGGCGGCGCGCGGCGACTACCTGGTGTTCGTCGATGCCGATACCTGGCCCGATGCCGAACTGCTGCAGGCCACGCTGGACGCGCTCGACAGCGAAACGGTGTGCGGTGGTGGGGCCCGGGTGGCCTTCGATCATCTCGACCACCGCATCTATCGCTGGGGGGCGGCCGCATGGAATGCCCTCGCCGCGCGCCTGGGGCTCGCGGCGGGCTGCTACGTGTTCTGCACCCGCGAGGCGTTCACGGCGTCGGGTGGCTTCAGCGAGGCGGTCTACGCGGGCGAGGAGGTGTTCCTGTCACGGGTGCTGAAACGCCGGTGCCGGGCGCGCGGGCAGCGCTTCGAGATCCTGCAGGCACCGGTGCTGACCTCGGGGCGCAAGGAGGAATGGTTCCCCCCCGTGCGTCACGTGCTGGTGGTGCTTCAGGTGCTGCTGTTGCCCTGGAGCCTGCGTTCGCGGCGTCTGAGCTGGTTCTGGTACACCCGCCCTCGGCGCAAATCCTGAGTCAGACGGCCTCGAAGCGGTTGCGCCCCGAGGCCTTGGCGGCATAGAGGGCGCGGTCGGCCCGTTCGAGGATCTCGCCGACCGGCTGGCCGGGTTGTGCGAGGTGGCCTCCGGCGCTGAAGGTCACCGGCGTGTCTTCCGGCGTTTCGACCCGGGCAGCGGTCTCCACTGCGGCCTGCCCGATCTGCGACAGACGTTCCTGGTCACAGGGATGGAGCAGGATCAGGAACTCGTCGCCGCCCCAGCGGGCCACGCGGTCTTCGGGACCACGGATCTCGCGCAGCCGCTCGGCGACCCGGGTCAGGGTGACGTCGCCAGTGGCATGCCCGTGAGTGTCGTTGAGCGGCTTGAAATGGTCGAGATCGAGGTAGATCACTCCGAACGGCTCGCCGGAATGCAGAGCCTGCTGGTAATGGTCGTCCAGCAGCTCGTCCATGCCGCGCCGGTTCACCAGGCCGGTCAGCGGATCCTTGCGTGCCAGGCGGTGCAGCGCATCGGTACGCTCGCGCACCTTGGTTTCGAGGTTGCGGGTCTGGTTACGAATGGCATCGGCCATTGCGTGATAGTGGCGGATCAGGTTCCCGATCTCGCCGCGCCCCTGCGGCAGGTCCACCGGTCGCAGGTCACCGGCCTGGATGCGCGCCATGGCATTCTCCAGCGAGGCCAGCGGGCGGAAGATCAGACGCTGCAGGGCCAGGTGCACCAGCAGCAGCGCGAGGATCAGGGTGAAGGCGAACACCACCAGCACCGGGGTGAAATGCCGCACGGGCATGACCTCGTCGAGGTCCATCAGGGTGACCTCGTACCAGCCCAGCGCCGGCAGATGCGCGACCCCGGCCAGCTGGCGCTGGCCATCGACCTGGACGAAATCGGTGCGAACCTCGCCCTCCGGGTCGTCCAGGTCGCGCAGCTCTTCCATCATCGTCTCCAGCCGCTGGCGGTCGCGGGAACGGTCGACCAGACGGTCCACGGTGCTCTTGCGGCCTTCCGGCTGGACCACGCTGCCGAATTCGATGAACTCGGGATCGCGGTAGAGCTGAATGGCCCCGCTGAAATCGGCGAACAGGGTGGTGATGCCGGGCTGGTCGATGTCGACGATTTCCCGCAGGATCTCGTCCAGTTCCAGGCCGGTTCCGGTCATCCCAAGGATCGTGCCGTCGCGGTCGCGGATCAGGACGTCGATCCACAGCTTGGTCACGCCCAGCTCGGTGTCCGGATTGACGTTGAGGTGGAAATCGCGCCCCTCCTCGATCAGGCGGAAGAACCAGGCATCATCCGGGTCGTCCGGGTCCAGGTGGTAGCGCAGCGGTTCGTCGGCGTATTCGTCTTCGGCGTTGTTGTGGTAGTACGCCCCGTTGTCGGCCAGGGCGACGAAATAATTGCGGTCGCGGAAGTTGTTGCGAAAGCTTTCCATCTCCGCGATGGCGGCGGCCTCGTGCAGGTCGTTATCCGGATCACGGGCGAAGCGGCGGATGGCGGTGGAGTCCGCAAGCTGGCGTGACAGGGCGATCTCGCGTTCCAGTGGCTGCTGCAGGCGGGCGCTGTCGTAGCGCACCTGGATCTCCGCGACCTGCCGCCCCCACTGCTCGACGATGCCCTCGGCGATGCGCTCGAAGGCGAACCACACCCCGGCCAGACCGATCAGCACCAGGGCGCCGGTCAGGATCAGGAAACGGCTGCGCAGGCTCATGCCGGCGATGCGACAGGGGGCGGGATACCGTGCATGGTTAACAGTTTACCCCGCGCCCCCCGGGCGGTCACGCGATATGCTTGCGGGCCAGGGTCAGGCCGTCGCCGATCGGGACCAGGGACAGCTCCACGCGATCGTCGCGGTAGAGTTTCCGGTTGAACTCGCGAATGGCCACGGTGTCCTCGCGCTGGTCACTGCGGTCCGCCACCGAGCCGTGCCACAGGGTGTTGTCGATCATCACCAGTCCCCCGGGGGCCAGCAGCTCGAGGCAGTGTTCGTAGTATGCCGCGTAGCCGGTCTTGTCCGCGTCGATGAACGCGAGGTCGAAAGGCTCGGTCGCGGCATCGTCGCGCAGCGCCTGCAGGGTCTCCGAGGCCGGCCCGAGACGCAGGTCTACGCGCTCCTCGACACCGGCGCGGCGCCAGTAACGACGCGCGATGTCGGTCCATTCGCGGCTCAGGTCGCAGGCGACGATGCGTCCGTCGGATGGCAGCGCCTGCGCGATGGCGAGGGTGCTGTAGCCGGTAAAGGTGCCGATCTCCAGATAACGTCGCGCACCGGCCAGCCGGGCGAGCATGGCCATGAACTGCCCCTGCTCCGGGGCGATCTGCATGCGTGCCTCGGGCAGGCGGGCGGTCTCCGCGCGCAGTTCGGCCAGCAGCGGCGATTCGCGCAGGGAGACGTCGAGCAGGTAGGGGTACAGTTCGTCGTCGAGTCCGATGGAACGTGTGGACATCGCAGCCTCCGGGTCATGCGGACCGCGCCGCGCGCAGGCGCCGCAGTACGCGCAGGGGGTGGGTGGCGGCCAGGACCAGGGCGATCAGGGCCGCCCATTCCAGCCAGTGCGGGAGCCATTCGGTGGTCGCTTCGACTCCCGTTACGGGATCAAAGCCGGTGTAACCCAGGGCGAGATCCAGGGACAAGCCGAGGACGATGGTCGATGCCACGATGCCGAGCAGGTATCGTACCAGGGCGGTATTGCCCATCTCCCGGCGATAGACGCCCAGGGTCGCGAGGCTGGTGATCGGCGCCGCCAGCAGGAACACCAGCACGGTCCCGGGCGAGACCCCGGCGGCCAGCAGTCCCGCGGCGATCGGGGTGGCCGCGGTTGCGCACAGGTACATCGGGATGCCCACCAGGGCCATCAGCAGCATGATCGCGGGGCCGCTGCCCCAGGCAGCCAGGGTATCGGGGGGCAGTGCCACCAGCAGGATGCCGGCGACCAGCAGCCCCAGCACCAGCCACAGGCGGATGTCGTCGAGGATGTCGCCAAAGGCGTAGGCAAGCCCGTCCCGCAGTCGGGTCCGGAATGTTTGCGGCGAGGGGGCCGGCGCCGGCTCGCCGGAGCAGGAATCCTCGCAGCATCGGGCGCGGGGCGCTTCCGCGCCGGGGTCCGCCGCCGCGGGTGCCCGAGGCGATCGGGCGGCGCCCACCAGCAGGCCGGTGGCGAGGGCCGTGACCACGGCCCCCAGGCCGCGCACCAGGGCCATCAACGGGCCCAGCAGGACATAGCTGATCGCCAGCGAATCGATGCCGATGCCGGGGCTGCCGATCAGAAACGCGGTGGCGGGGCCACGTCCGGCACCCCCGCGATGCAGGGCCATGGCCGCGGGGATGGCTCCGCAGGAACACAGCGGCAGCGGGGCGCCGGCGACGGCACCGCGGGCCGTGGCCCCCGCCGACGAGCCCCCCAGCCAGGCCTGCAGCCGCTGCTGCGGCAGCAGCGCATGAACCGCCCCCGCAACCGCCAGCCCCGCCAGCAGCCAGGGGGCGGCGGCGAGGGCGAGCTGCAGAGCGGCCTGGAGGATGTCGGTGATCATGAATCCATCGTTGAGCGGGCGCGGCCGTGGTGCAAGAAGGATCAGCGGGGGTGGCCATTCGGCACGGGGCCGTGCAAGCGACTACACTGCGTGCCACTCGCGTAACGACCAATCGGGGAGATGATGATGACGGGATATGCACTGGCCAACGTACTGCACGTTCTGGCCGCGGTGATCTGGGTTGGCGGCATGTTCTTCGCGTGGGCGATCCTGCGTCCGGCGGCCAACGAACAACTGGATGACGCGACGCGTCTGCGTCTGTGGCCGGCCGTGCTGGGGCGGTTCTTCCCCTGGGTGTGGGCGGCCGTCGCGGTACTGCTGGTGACCGGCTTCTATCTGATCTTCGGCGTGCTGGGCGGCATGGGCGGAGTGCACCCCAGCGTGCACACCATGCTCCTGCTGGGGATCATCATGATGCTGCTGTTCGCGCACATCTTTTTCGCCCCCTATCGCCGGCTGAAGCAGGCCGCGGAGGCGGGCGACGTCGCCGAGGGCCTGCGCCGGGTCGGTCAGATCCGCCTGTTCGTGGGGATCAACACGGTCCTCGGTCTGGTCACCATGGCGGTGGGGGCTGGCGGCCGGCTGCCGCTGTAACCCGGGTCAGGCGCTCGACCCGGGGCGCAGGTGCGGATGCCAGACCAGTTCCGCTGCCGCAGGCGGCCGGTACTCGACCACGGCGTTCTGGGCGAAGCCTTCCAGCCATCGGTCGCGGATCGCCGGGGGCAGGTCGGGCACGCAGAAGCCCGGCTCCTCGGGCCATTCCCCGTTCGGGTCGTGGCTGGTGGCCGGCCACGCCGGCAGGCCCGCCCGGGCAATCGCATCCCGCAGCTGCTGCTGGCGGCGGGCATTTTCCGCCGCATCACACGGCTGACTGAACGGGTTGTGCGCGGTGATCAGGGTGATGCGGGTGTGGCCGAGCGCGTTCAGGTGGCGTGCCAGTGCGGTGCCGGTATCCCCGATCCGCAGTTCGAACGGTGTGTCCGGGGCGCCGCCGGAGGTCTCCGGCAGCCACAGGCAATAGCGCGCCGCGGCATACACGCGCTGCAGGCGGCGGCGTTCTGCGGCATCCGCGGGCGGGGGGGTTGTGTGCGGGGCCATCTCGCGGCAATTTCGGCATCGCGTCGTTGACGCTGGCATTCGACAGGGGGAGGCGTTGCGGGTCAAGGGCAGGATGGACCATCGGCCGGGGCAATCGGACCGGGCGGGGCGCACATGAGCGGCGCAGTGCCTGGCGCGCGTCGGCGTTCCATGCGGACTTCGCAACTGACCGGCGCCTTCCTGCTGGTCCTGCTGCTGGTGGCCGCGGTGGCGGTGGTCAGCTGGCTGCGCGTCCAGCAGCTGCAGCACGAGGTCCAGTCACTGACCGCCGATTACGTGCAGCGCGTGGACAGTGTCCACCGCATGCGGGCGCTGGTGCGCGAGCGCACCCTGCGCGCGACCCTGGTGATCAGCGCCGACGACCCGGCGCAGCAGGACCAGTACCACCAGGAGTTCCGTTCTCTCGCGCGGCGGTTTCTCGAGGCCCGCGAGGAGGTGACGCGGGCGGTCGATGACCCCCGCCATGCGGAACTGCTGGACGGGCTGCGGGAGAAGACCTCGGTGGGGGCTCCGATGATGGGCGAGATGATCGATCTGGCCCTGGCCGGCGGTCGTGACGAGGCCCTGCCCACCCTCTATTCCCGCATCATGCCCGCGCAGGAGCGAACCCTGGAACAGATCGAGCGCCTGCTCGACGCGCTGGAACGGCAGAACGCCGCGGATATCCGTTCGATGGTGCGTCAGCATGAGGATACCCAGCGGGTGATGGTGGCGGCCTCCGGGCTGGCGATGCTGCTGATCGCCGGGATCGGCTTTCAGGTGCGCGGGCGTATCCGTAGCGACCATGCCGCGCTGCGCGAAGAACTGACCCAGCGGCGGCGCGCCGAGGCGAGCCTGCGCGAGACCCAGGCCGGGCTGGAAGCCGCGGTGGCGCGGCGTACCGCGGAGCTGGAGGAGGCCTCGGCGCGCCTGGAGGAGGCCCAGCGCATCGCGGGTGTGGGGTACTGGGACTGGGGTATCCGCGGCGAGCAGCTCGACTGGTCGACCAATGTCTATCAGCTGCTCGGGCTCGATCCGCAGCGGGACGGCGCCGGCTTCGAGGCCTACATGCACGCGATTCATCCGGACGACCGTGCGCGGGTCCGGCGGGGCATCAACGACGCCCTGGCGGAGGGCAGCCATTATCATCTGGAGCATCGGGTGGTGCTGCCCGATGGCGGTCTGCGGCACGTGCGGGTGGAGGGCGAGATCGCACGCGATGCCGACGGACGACCGCAGCGCATGCTGGGCATGGTGCGGGACATCACCCGGGACAAACAGTCCGAGGAACGCCTGTGGCATCAGGCCCATCACGATTCGCTGACCGGGCTGCCGAATCGCAGCCTGCTGCAGGAACACCTGCGTCAGGCGCTGAGCCGCGCGCGGCGCAACGGCACCCGGGTGGCACTGCTGGTGTGTGACCTCGACGGCTTCAAGCCGGTCAACGACCGGCTCGGCCATGATGCCGGTGACGTGGTGCTGGTGACCGTCGCCGCGCGCCTGCGCAGCGGCGTGCGCGAGAGCGACGTAGTCGCCCGTGTGGGTGGCGACGAGTTCGTCCTGCTGCTGGAGGCCGTGGGCGGGTCCGATGACGTACGCGTGGTGGGAGACAAGCTGCAGCAGCGCTTCGCCGAGCCGGTGGAGATCAATCAGGATGCGGTTCGCGTGGGTCTGAGTCTGGGGGCGGCAATCTTTCCCGACGACGGCGAGCGGGCCGAGGATCTGCTGCAGCAGGCGGACCATGCCATGTACGTCGCCAAGAAAGGCAGTGCGCAGGGCCTGGTGCTGGCCGCCGAGGCGGGCCCGGGTGGCGCTCAGAGGTAGGGAGTCAGCAGCCGCGCGGCGCCATCGCGCAGGCGGATCGGCAGCGGGCGGCGGTAGACCTCGGCGAGCGTCAGCTCGCGCGACTGTTCCAGCAGGTCGTCGGCCCACTGCGTCAGGCGTCCGCCCAGCCCGGGGTCGTAGCACTCGAGGTTGAACTCGAAATTCAGGCGCAGGCTGCGCGGGTCCCAGTTGGCCGAGCCCGCGAGCACCCATTCGCCGTCGACCAGCATGATCTTGGAATGGTTGAACGGCGGCGGGGTCAGCCACAGCCGGCAGCCGCGTTCCAGCAGCTCTGCCTGCCCGGGCTGGCTGGCCCACTGTACCAGCCGCAGGTTGTTGCGTTCCGGCAGCAGGATGTCCACGCGGATCCCGCGCAGTGCCGCAGCCTTGAGGGCGCCGACCAGGGCATGGTCGGGGAGGAAATAGGGCGTGGCGATCACGATGCGTTCGCGTGCCTCGGCGATCGCCGCCTGCAGGGTGAAGTTGAGGATCTCGAAATCCTCGTCCGGGCCGTCGGGCAGGCCGCGGCACAGCAGGGCCCCGCCATCCATGCCCAGCGGCGGGAACCACGTCTCGCCTTTCAGATGCTCCCCGGTGCTGAACTCCCAGTCCTCGGCAAACACCCGCTGCAGCTGGTGGCAAACCGGCCCGCGCACGGTGAAATGCAGGTCCTGGATCGGGTGGCGCCCGGGATCGCTGGGGCTGTGTCCGCGACGGATGTTCATGCCCCCGGTGAAGCCGCGGCGGCCATCGACCACCAGCAGCTTGCGGTGGTTGCGCAGGTTGAATGCGGCGAATCTGCGCGGGATGTGATGCACCGGCAGGAACTCGGCGGCAACGACGCCGGCACGGCGCAGTTGCCGCACGGTGTTGCGCCGGCTGTAACGCACGCCGATCCCGTCCACCAGCACGCGTACCGCGACCCCGCGCTCGCGGGCCGCCTTCAGGTGGCGGACGAAACGCTGCCCCTGCGGGTCGTAGTCGAAGATGTAGGTGGCCAGGGTGATGGAAAACTGCGCCTGGTCGATCGCCTCCAGCATCGCCCCATAGGCATGGTCGCCGTCGAACAGCGGTTCCATCGCGTTGCCGCCGGTCAGGCGGAACGGACTCAAGCGGTCGCCGCTGTGCACCAGACGCGCCCAGCGTCCCGGCGGCAGCGGCCGTTCGCCCTCGCGCGGCTGCAGGTGAGACAGCAGGTGGCCTTCGCGCAAGGCGTGCGCGCGGCGCCGGATGCGGTTGACACCGAACAGCCAGTAAAGGATGGAGCCGGCCAGTGGCAGCAGGAAGATCAGCCCGACCCACGCGATCAGCATGCCGGTATCGCGCCGCTGCAGCAGGGCATGGCCGGCGGTCACCACGGCGATCGCGAGCGAGAGGACGGCGAAAACACTGGCGGCCCAGCCGGTGTCGAGCACAGCAGGTCTCCCGGTGAGATTGTGGCGTGGCGGCGTTGTGGATGAACGGCCGCAGGCCCGCTACAGTACGCGGGCCCGGCGGCAGCTTAAAGATTTTCCCCGGTGCCCGCCACGGCGGCCCGCGGGATTCCGGCCCTGTCGCCTACCGTTCCGTCCTCCGGCCGAGAATTGCGCATGAGCCACTCCCTGACTCCCGAATCGTTCGCCAATGGCGAACAGCTGCCGCTGAAGGACTTCACCGAGAAGGCGTACCTGGATTACTCCATGTACGTGATCCTGGATCGTGCCCTGCCGCACATCGGTGACGGGCTCAAGCCGGTGCAGCGCCGCATCATCTACGCGATGAGCGAGCTGGGACTATCGGCTACCGCCAAGTACAAGAAATCCGCACGCACCGTCGGCGACGTGCTCGGCAAGTTCCATCCGCATGGCGACAGCGCCTGCTACGAGGCGATGGTGCTGATGGCGCAGCCGTTCTCCTACCGCTACCCGTTCGTCGACGGGCAGGGCAACTGGGGCTCGCCGGACGACCCCAAGTCGTTCGCCGCGATGCGCTATACCGAGTCGCGGCTGTCGCGCTATGCCCAGCTGCTGCTCTCCGAGCTGGGCCAGGGCACGGTGGACTGGGTGCCGAATTTCGACGGCGCGCTGGAGGAGCCGAAGATGCTGCCGGCGCGGCTGCCGAACGTGCTGCTGAACGGCGGCTCCGGGATTGCGGTGGGCATGGCCACCGACATCCCGCCGCACAACCTGCGCGAGGTGGCCGCGGCCTGCGTGCATCTGCTGGAGCATCCGAAGGCGACGGTCGCGGAGCTGTGCGAGCACCTGCCGGCGCCGGACTTCCCCACCGAGGCCGAGATCATTTCCCCGCCCGCCGAGCTGCGCAAGGTCTACGCGACCGGGCAGGGCTCGATCCGGGCGCGGGCGAGGTATGAACGTGAAGGCGACGACATCGTGATCACCGCGCTGCCGCACCAGGTGTCCGGCGCCAGGTTGCTGGAGCAGATCGCCGGCCAGATCCGTGCGAAGAAGCTGCCGATGGTCGAGGATCTGCGCGATGAATCCGACCACGAGCACCCGACCCGCCTGGTGATTACCCCGCGCTCGAACCGCGTGGATGTCGACGCGCTGATGGCGCATCTGTTCGCGACCACGGATCTGGAAAAGACCTACCGCGTGAACATGAACGTGATCGGCCTCGACGGGCGTCCGCAGGTGCGCGACCTGGGCGGCTTGCTGCGTGAGTGGCTGGAGTTCCGCATCGAGACCGTGCGGCGGCGGCTGCAGTGGCGCCTGGAGAAGGTGCAGGCGCGGCTGCACGTGCTTGAAGGCCTGCTGATCGCCTATCTCAATATCGACGAGGTGATTGCGATCATCCGCGAGTACGACGAGCCGAAGCCGGAGCTGATCAGTCGCTTCGGTCTCAGCGAGACCCAGGCCGAGGCGATCCTGGAGCTGAAACTGCGTCATCTGGCGAAGCTCGAGGAGATGAAGATCCGCGGCGAGCAGGACGAGCTCTCAAGGGAGCGCGACCAGCTGGAGAAGACCCTGGGTTCCGAGCGTCGCCTGCGGACCCGCGTGCGCCAGGAGATCGAGAAGGACGCCGCCGACTACGGCGATGATCGGCGTTCGCCGCTGGTGGAACGTGAAGCGGCGCGGGCGCTGGACGAGTCGGCGCTGGTGCCGGCGGAGCCGCTGACCATCGTGCTCTCGGAGAAGGGCTGGGTGCGTGCGGCCAAGGGTCACGACGTGGACGCCCGCGGCCTGAACTACAAGGCCGGTGACGGCTTCCGCGCCGCGGTCATCGGGCGCAGCAACCAGCCGGTGGCGTTTCTCGACTCCACCGGCCGCGCCTACACCCTGCAGGCGCACAGCCTGCCTTCCGCGCGCGGTCAGGGTGAGCCGCTGTCGGGCCGGGTGAATCCGGCCGAGGGGGCGCATTTCGTCGGCATGGCTACAGGGAGCGGCGAGGATCGCTGGTTGCTGGCCACCGACCACGGCTATGGCTTCATCACCCGGCTGGAAGACCTGATGGGGCGGCAGAAAGCGGGCAAGAACGTGCTGACCGTGCCGGCCGGGGCGGCGGTGCTGCCGCCGGTCGCGGTGCCGGATCCGGAGCGCGACCATCTGGCGGTGGTCACGACCCGTGGCTACCTGCTGGTGTTCCCGGCGGCCTCGTTGCCGGAGCTGGCGCGCGGCAAGGGCAACAAGCTGGCCGGGATCCCGGCAGCGGCGGTCAAGGACGGCTCGGAGCGGGTGCAGCAGGTGGTGGTGCTGACTCCCGACGACACCCTGGTGGTGCATGCGGGCAAGCGCTTCAAGGCCCTGGCGCCGGCCGAGTGGGGCGAGTATCTGAGCGAGCGCACGCGGCGCGGGCGTCAGCTGCCGCGCGGCTATCAGAAGGTCGACTCGCTGGAGGTGCGCCGCTGACCCGTACCGCGGGGTCTACGTACCCCGTTGCCTGACGCCGGTGGCGTCCTGTGCCGGGAGGATCAGGGCGCGGGCCTCGGCCTCCGGCAACGGGCGGTGATAGAGAAAGCCCTGGCCGACGGGGCAGCCCAGTTCCCGCAGAAGCGCGGCATCGTCTTCGGTCTCAATGCCTTCGGCGACCGTCTTCAGGCCGAAACCGCGACTGACTGCGAGGATGGCCTCGAACAGGCGGCGCATGTCGGGGTCCCCGGCGATCCCGTCCACCAGGGCGCGGTCCACCTTGACCGTCGATACTGGCAGCCGCCGCAGATAGGCCAGCGACGAATAGCCGGTGCCGAAGTCGTCAATGGCGATGGAGACTCCCAGCTCCTGCAACGCGTGCAGTTCCTGCAGGGCCTGATCGAGGTTGTGCATGATCGAGGTCTCGGTGATTTCGACCTCGAGGCACTGCGGCGGCGTACCGGTGTGTTCCAGGGCCAGCCGTACGGCCTCGGTCAGGGTGTGGCCGCGTGCAGTCAGCGCCTCGAACTGGCGCGCCGAGATGTTGACCGCCACCGGGTGGCAGTCGGGGGTCAGCGCCCGCCAGCGGGAAGCCGCGGCCAGCGCCTCGCGCAGCGCCCACTCGCCGAGGTTGACGACCGCGCCGGTGGTCTCCGCCACCGGGATGAATTCCCCCGGCGAGACCCGGCCGAATTCGGGGTGGTCCCAGCGCATCAGCGCCTCGAAGCCCGTGACCGCACCATCGGGCAGGTGGATCTTGGGCTGGTACAGCAGCGACAGGCCCTGACCGTCGTGGGCGTGTGCGAGGTCGTGTTCCAAACGGTGACGCCGGCGAGCGGCCCGTTCCAGCTCGGGCTCGTAGGTGAGCCACCGGATCCGTCGGCGATCGGCCTTGGACAGCGTGAGCATCACCCGGCGGATCAGTTCCCCGGTGTCGCGGCCGGCCTCGGTGGTGCGCGCATGGCCGGCCACGATCTCCGGGCGCATCTCGTACTGGCCGATCCGCAGGCGCCGCAGGGCGCTGTCAAGCATGTCCCGCAGGGCGTCGTCCGTCAGCCCGCGCTCGCTGCGGGCCAGCAGCAGGAAGGTGGCGCCGCCCCAGAGCCCGCAGATCCCGCCATGTCGGTCGACCGCAGCGTCGAGGCGGCCCTGCAGGCGCTGGCCGGTCTCGCGCAGCATCAGGTCGGCGGCCGCATGGCCCTCCATGCGTTCCAGCGTCTCGTGGCCGCTGACGCGCAGCATCACCAGGTCGATCACCCTCTCCGGCCCATCCGCGAGCCAGCGCTCCAGGGTCTCCAGCAGGGCGGCGCGGTTGGGCAGGTCGGTGGCCAGGTCGTGGTGGGCGAGGTACTCCAGATCCCGGTCCTTGCGCTGCAGGGTCAGGGACTGGGTCTCGAGACTCTGCGACAGGTCCTGGACCTCGTTGTATGTGGCATTGTGCAGGGCGCGCACCCGCAGCAGGTTGCTGATGCGCTGGACCACCTCGGAGGCGTCGAACGGCTTGGTGATGAAATCGAGGGCACCGCCCTCCAGGGCCCGCTGCCGGGTGTCCGGGTCGATCTGCGCGGTCAGAACGATCACCGGCAGCCAGTCGCCTTCGCCCAGTTCCGCGTTCAGGGTCTCCATCACCTGGTGGCCGTCCATGCCCGGCATGCGGATGTCCAGCAGGAGCAGGTCGAAGGCCTCCTCGCGCCACGTATCCAGTGCCCGTTGCGGGCGGGTCTCGCCGTGCACGTTCGTGAACCCCGCATCTTCCAGGATGGTGCTCAGGAGCTCCACATTCATCGGGTTGTCGTCCACGATGAGGATGCGGGCGGCGGTCTGGCTGTGCTCGGGTGTCGGCATGTCGGGGACGGACTCGGACGTCAGTCGGCCGGCTGCAGGAGCCGGTCCAGGGTTTGCAGAAAGGCAGGGATATCCAGCGGCTTGGTCAGATAGTACTCGAAATCGGGGTTCTGCTTCCCTTCCTCGACGCGCTCGCGGGACGCGTCGGCGGTCAGGGCGATCAGCGGGATGTGGCGGGTATCCGGCCGGGATTTCAGGACCCGGGCCGCCGCGGTGCCGCTCATGCCGGGTAGGTGGATGTCCAGGATGACCAGATCCGGCTGCCACTCGCGCGCGGTGGCCAGGCCCTGTTCCGCGCTGCCGACCACGCTCAGTTCGGTATTCCCGCGATTGTCGATCAGTTCGCGCATCAGGTCCACGTTGACCGGGTTGTCCTCGATGTAAAGCACCCGCCGGCAGCGGGCCGGGCGCGCGTCCTCCGCCTCCCCGGAGGTTTCGCCCGGAGCGCCTGTGGAGGCAGGCCGCGGGGCTTCCTCGGGTGCTCCTGTATGTTCGCCGCGCGGCAGTACGATGCGGAAACAGGACCCCTCGCCCACCGTGCTGGTGTAGTCCAGATTGCCGCCCATGCGTGCGGCGAGTTCGCGCGCGATGACCAGGCCGATGCCGGTCCCCTCGACGCCTCCGCCTTCCTGGCCCAGGCGTTCAAACGGCTGGAACAGGCGGTGCTGCTGCTCCTCCGGGATCCCGGGTCCGGTGTCCCGGACCTCCACCGCGAGGTACCCGCGGACCGCTCCGTCGAGGTGTTCCGGGGCGGGGGCCTCGGGATCCACCACGACCTCCACGCGGCCGTGGTCGCGGTTGTACTTGATGGCATTGGTCAGCAGGTTGATCAGGATCTGGCGTACGCGGGTGGCGTCGGCGTGCACCGGTGGCCAGTCGTGGTCCGGGGCCGCGTGATGCAGGCTGACCTCGCGTTCGCGGGCCAGCGGGCGCACCATTTCCAGCGCCTCGTGCAGGATCGCGTCGATGTCGACGGGCTCCAGCGACAGGGTCAGGCGCCCGGTCTCGATGCGCGAGAGGTCGAGGACATCGGTGATCAGGTCGAGCAGGTGGGTGCCGCTCTGACGGATGTGGGCGATCTGGCGAGCCTGACGCTGGCTCAGCGGTTCGCGCGGGCTTTCTGCCAGCAGCTGGGAGAAGCCGAGGATGGAGTTCAGCGGTGTACGCAGCTCGTGCGACATGTTTGAAAGGAACTGCGACTTGGCCTGGCTTGCGCGTTCGGCTCGGTGCATGGCCCGTTCGAGTTCCTCGCGGTCGCGGCGGCGCGCCTCGCGGTCATGCAACGCGTTGATGAGGATCGCGCAGGTCGAGGTGAACGGGGCGAGGAAATCCGCAAGCGCCTCGTCGTAGCCGCCCGGGCGGCCGGCGATTCCGAACATGCCCACCAGTTCATCGCCATGGTAGATCGGCATGCCCAGATACGCCCCCAGATCGGGGTGTCCCTCGGGGAGCCCCCCGGCCCGCGGGTCCTTCGTGATGTCGTCGGCGATCAGCATCTGGCCATCCCGAAGCACACGACTGATCAGGTTGTCGGTTCCGCACAGTCGCTGGTCACCCGTGAGCAGGTCTTCGTAGAGCTGAGCCGAGGCCTCGTCCCACGCGATGTTCGTGATGGCGTGAATCCTGAGGCGCGGCTGTCCATGATGCCATTCGGTTTCGCCCATGAACCCGTACTGGCTGTCGGTGACCTGCAGCAGGGCGTATAGCAGGAACGGCCAGACCTCCGCACCGGATTCCGTTTCCATGTAGTGGGTGGTGGCCAGGCGCATGGCCTCCAGCAGGAGCTGTTGGCGCTGCTGCTCCATGGTGGCGTTGCGGTAGGCGTCGATGTCCTGGAGCACGCCCAGCAGGCGCTGCGGACGGCCCCGTTCATCGTGTTCCGGCGCGCCCTGCGCATGCAGCCAGCGCGGTGGTGAGGTGCGGATGCGGAATTCGATGTCCAGCGGCTGCAGTGAGCGCAGGCTTTCTGCCAGGGCTTCCTCGACCCGCGGGCGGTCCTCCGGGTGCACGATGTCGGTCAGGAACTGCGGGGCCTCGAGTGCCGGGTGCGCGCCCCCCTCCAGCAGGGCCGCGGCCTCGGGCGTCCAGTGGAGCCGGCCATCGGGCAGGTCGATGCTCCAGTTGCCGATGCGCGCGAAGCGGTGCGACAGGCTGCGCCGGCGCTCGGCCTCCCGCAGTGCCTCCTGGGCCCGCTTGATCTCGCTGAGGTCGTGGGCGACGGTGATGACCCCCTCCGGCTGGCCGTCCTGGCCGGACAGCGGGGTCTTGATCAGTTCCAGTTCCCAGGTCCGGCCGTGGTGTTCGAAGTGCAGCGGCTGGGTGCGGGTCTCGCCGGTGGCCATCACCTCGCGGTCCAGGTTGCGGGTGTAGTCGGCCACTTCGGGGGCGAACAGGTCGTGCGCGGTGCGACCGAGGGCCAGTTGCGGGTCGAAGCCCAGCAGGGGTTCGCACGCCGGGTTGGCGACGATGTAGCGGCCGTCGGCGTCACTGGCGTAAATCGGGTTGGGGGCTCCCGTGAGCACCGCGTTGAACAGCCGCGTCTCCCGCAGTTCCCGGTCGCGTGCCTCGTGGAGGTCGGTGAGATCGTTGATGATCCCGATGTAGTGTTCGGCGCCGTCGATCCGGATGGCGCTGACCGCCAGCTGCATCGGAAAGGTGTTGCCGTCGCGGTGCAGGCCGCGGACCTCGCGGCCGATCCCGATGATGCGCGCCTCGCCGGTGGTCTGGTAGTGGTGCAGGTAGTCATCGTGCTGGCTGGCCCACGGGTCCGGCATCAGCATGGATACGTTATGCCCGATCACGTCGTCCGCGGCGTGGCCGAACAGCCGTTCCGCGGCAGGGTTGAAGCTCTCGATCCGGCCGTTGGTATCGATCTGGATGATGCCGGCCGCCGCGGTCTCGAGGATGGCGTGCAGCTTGCGGCTGTGCTGTTCCTCGCCGGAGCGCGCGGCCGTGTAGTCCTTGCGCAGGGACTGCGAGCGCAGGATCTGCGCGGCGAGTTCGGCGAAGTCCTCGAGGGCGGCGATCTGCTCGGTGTCCGGCTCATGCGGCCGGGTGTCCATGATGCTCAGCGTCCCCACCGCGACACCGTCGTCCAGGGTCAGCGGCACGCCGGCGTAGAAGCGTACACCCGGTTCGTTGGCCACCAGCGGGTTCCGGGCGAAGCGGGGGTCGGCGGCCGCGTCCCCGACGACGGTGGTGTGTTGCGGGGTGGCGATGGCATGGGCGCACAACGAGACCTCGCGTGGAATGCGGCGGTGGCGTGCGCCGTGGTCCCCCAGCAGGCGCTGGTGGTCGTGGTCGATCACCGAGACCGCCGCGATCGGGACCTCCAGGCGCGCCGCCGTCTGACGCAGCAGCGGGGCGAACAGACGGTCTCCGTCGGCCTCTTCGAGCAGGAGACGACGCACTCCGGCCAGTCGCCGGTCTTCGTCTTCGGGGGTCGGGGGTGCCCGCATGCACGTTCTCTCGGGAAGGCCCGTCTGGCCCCGAATCATACGACATGCGGGCGGGCGTGTGTTTGCTGCCGGTTCCGCGGGGGCTTGAACCCTCGAGTATCGCCCTTATCTAATACTCCGTCCGAAGAGCCCATCCGCAACGGAGATCGAGTTCATCCGATGAAACGCATACTGCTGTTCCTGGCCACCAACTTCGCCATCCTGATCGTGCTCAGCATCACGCTGCGCATCCTCGGGGTGGAGAGCATCCTCGACGAGCAGGGGGTCAATCTCGACCTGACGGCCCTGCTGATCTTCGCCGCAGTGTTCGGCTTCGGCGGCTCGTTCATCTCGCTGGCCATCTCCAAGTGGATGGCGAAGAAGACCATGAAGGTCCAGGTGATCGAGAAGCCGCGCAATGCCACCGAACAGTGGCTGCTGGAGACCGTCCAGCGCCAGGCGAAACAGGCGGGCATCGGCATGCCCGAGGTCGGGATCTACGATTCGCCGGACCCCAACGCCTTTGCCACCGGCATGAGCAAGAACAACGCGCTGGTCGCGGTCAGCACCGGGCTGATGCAGAACATGGGGCAGGGCGAGGTCGAGGCCGTGCTGGGCCACGAGGTCGGCCACGTGGCCAATGGCGACATGGTGACCCTGGCCCTGATCCAGGGCGTGGTGAACACCTTCGTGATCTTCCTGTCGCGCGTGATCGGGCACTTTGTCGATCGCGTGGTGTTCAAGAACGAGTCGGGTCACGGCCCGGCGTTCTGGATCACCGCCATCGTCGCCGAGATCATCCTCGCGATCCTGGCCTCCATCATCGTGTTCTGGTTCTCGCGCCAGCGCGAGTTCCGTGCCGACCAGGCCGGGGCCGAGCTGGCCGGACGCGAGAAGATGATCGGGGCGCTGGAGTCGCTGGCGCGGGCCTCCGGCCGGCCGGTGGACATGCCGGATCAGATGGCCGCCTTCGGCATCCGTGGAGGCATGGCGCAGGGCCTGAAGAAGCTGTTCATGAGCCATCCGCCGATCGAACAGCGCATCGCCGCGCTGCGCGCCGGGGCCTGAGGCGGGCCCCGCGCCGGGGTTCACCCGGCGAGCACGTGATCGGCGACGAACGGATTGCGCCGGCGCTGCTCGCCGAAGGTGGATTCCGGGCCGTGGCCGGGGACGAAACGGACGTCATCCCCCAGCGGCCACAGCTTCTGCGTGATCGAATCGACCAGCACGCGCCCGTTGCCGCCGGGGAAATCGCTGCGCCCGATCGCGCCGTGAAACAGCACGTCCCCCACCAGCGCCAGCCGCGCGGACGGGCTGAAGAACACCACGTGGCCCGGGGTGTGCCCGGGGCAGTGCAGTACCTGCAGCCGTTCATTCCCCAGCTCCAGGGTCTCTCCGTCGTCCAGCCAGCGATCCGGGGTCAGCGGCGCGATCTCCGGAAATCCGAACATCGCGGCCTGCTGCGGCAGCTGCTCGAGCCAGAACGCGTCTTCGCGCTGCGGGCCGACGACGGGCACGCCGGACAGCCGCGCCAGTTCGGCCGCACCGCCGGCGTGATCCAGGTGGCCGTGGGTCAGCAGGATGGAATCCAGTTCCAGTCCCTGATCATGCACGCAGGCCAGCAGTGCCGGGGCCTCGCCGCCGGGGTCGACCCAGGCCGCTCGGCCGGTGGCATCGCACCAGATCAGGGTGGCGTTCTGTTCCAGCGGGGTTACGGGGCGGGTGCGGTATCGCAGCATCGGTCTCGTGAGAGGGCATGGCGGGCAGGGCCGGCGGGATCCCCGAAAAACAGGGAATAGGACGGCCCGACACACGTCTTAAGGGTGTGCAGACTGCAAGCTTAGGAGAAAAACCGGTTTGGCGCGACCGCTTCTTTCGTTCGTCGCTCGCGGGGCGTGCTTGACAGGAAGTTCCTAATATTAGAGTATCTGCATACGCTGAATGTTGTCCCCCCTGACAGCATCGGCGGACTCCTCCATCCTCCTTTGGTGGTTTTCTTGGCGCGGGCTCGTT
Organism: Thioalkalivibrio sp. ALJ24; assembly: GCF_000377785.1. Taxonomy (GTDB): domain Bacteria; phylum Pseudomonadota; class Gammaproteobacteria; order Ectothiorhodospirales; family Ectothiorhodospiraceae; genus Thioalkalivibrio. The sequence continues at coordinate 40,841 of NZ_KB898724.1, forward strand.
CCCGCGCTTTTTTTTGCCCGTTTTTCGCATTGCCCGGCTCCGCACCCTACCATGGCGACCATGTGGAGACGTATCCGGTTTTTTCTGACCCGGCGCCTGAACAGCCTGCGCACCGTTGTGGTGATGTACATCCTGCTGCCACTGCTGCTGCTGGTCGGGGGGGTGGTTACGCTGGGCCTGCAGGAATTCCAGACCCAGATGGAAGAGCGCATGCAGGACGACATCGAGCTGGTGGCGCGTACCATCCGTCTGCCGGTGTCCACGGCCATCGTCGAGCAGGACGTGGCCGCGGTGCAGGAATCGCTGGACTCGCTGTTCCAGATCGACGAGGTGTTCGGCGTCTATGTCTACGATGCCGACGGCGACACGGTGGCGACCTCCGGGCCCCCCAGCCCGTCGCTGCAGCATCGCGGCGAGGTCCAGGCCATCAGCGAGGCCGGCACCCTAGGGGCGTTCGACGAACACCGCGGGCGCGAGGTCTTCTCCTTCTTTCTGCCGCTGGCGGATCACGCCGGACGCATCGTGGGCCTGTTGCAGGTCACCCGTGACGTGTCGCCCTTTCGTGCCTATGTTGCCCAGCTGCGCTGGCAGGGGGCAGTGCTGACCGGGGCGGCGACGGTGGTGTTCCTCGCGCTGGTGCTGATCGGTTACCAGCGAACGGTGGGGCGTCACGTGCAACGCCTGACCGGGGTGATGCACGACATCGGCGACGGCGTGCGTGGTGTGCGCGCTCCGGAGACCGGGCCGGCGGAACTGCGCCACATGGCGGTCACCATGAACGGCATGCTGGAACGGCGCGAGGCCTCGGAGGCGGCGCTGGAGGCGCAGCGGGCCGAGCAGCGCGCACTGGAAGAGAAACTGCGGCATTCGGAGAAACTTGCCGCAATCGGCCAGCTCGCGGCGGGGGTGGCGCACGAACTGGGGACCCCGCTGGGGATCATCGCGGGGCGAGCCCAGCGTGCGGCTCGGCGCCTCGACCCGGATGATCCGGCGCGCAAGGAGATGCAGGAACTGATGGCCGAGACCGAACGGGTCGAGACCATCGTCCGCCAGTTGCTGGATTTCGCCCGGCGCAATCCGTTGCAGCGCCGCAACGTGGATCTGGATGAGCTCGTTCGGGAACTGGTGGCGCGCGTGCGCGGTCGGGGGCAGTGTGCCGACGTGAGTTTCGAACTCGACGGTGAGCCCCTGCAGGTTCCCGCGGATCGCCTGCGCCTGGGGCAGGCACTGGAAAACCTGATCGAGAACGGCAGCCAGGCGGCCCGGTCCCGCGTCCGGATCGCCTGGGAGGCGCTGGAGGACGAAGTGCGGGTGACAATTGCGGACGATGGCCCCACCGGCGGCGGCGGGATCGATGCGCAGACCGCCGAGCGCCTGTTCGAGCCGTTTTTCACCACCAAGCCCGCCGGCGAGGGGACCGGACTGGGGCTGGCGGTGGCGCAGGTCGCCCTGGAGGATCACGGCGGGGTGATCGAGCTGGATCGCAGCGAACCCCGGGAAACCCGTTTCGTGCTGCATCTGCCGCGTGAGGCCGGTTCGTCATGAGCGCACCGGAGGCCGTGCTGGTGGTGGAGGATGACCGCGGCCACCGCGAGCTGCTGATCGAGGAACTGCGCGAGGCCGGATATCCGGTGGTCGCCGTGGGCAGCGCGGAGGAGGCCGTCGAGTCCCTGGAACAGCAACCCTTCGGTCTGGTGGTCAGCGATCTGCGGCTTCCGGGCGCGGACGGCTTCCGGGTGCTGGAGGCCACGCGGGGCGTCGTCCCGGAGCCGGGCTTCATCATGCTGACGGGCTTCGGCACCATCGACCAGGCAGTGTCCGCGCTCAAGGCCGGGGCGGACGATTTCCTTACCAAGCCCGTCGACCTGGACCACCTGAGACTGTCCGTGGACCGGGTGATCGAAGCGCGGCGGCTGCAGGCCGAGGTGCGCCAGTACCGCGAGCTGCTGGCGACCGGCGAAGACTTCCACGGCATGCAGGGCAGCAGCCCGGCGATGCTGCGCCTGTACGATCTGATCCGGCGGATCGCGGCGTCCGATGGCTCGGTCCTGGTCACCGGCGAATCGGGGACCGGCAAGGAACTGGTGGCCCGGGCACTGCATGCCGAGAGCAGCCGCAGCGACGGCCCCTTCGTGGCGCTCAACTGCGCCGGCATCCCCGAGACCCTTCTGGAGTCGGAGCTGCTCGGGCATGTCGCGGGTGCGTTTTCGGGCGCGCGGGGCGCACGTCGCGGGCTGTTTCGCGAGGCGGACGGCGGCACCCTGTTCCTCGACGAGATCGCCGAGATGCCGGTGGCCATGCAGAGCAAGCTGCTGCGTCTGCTGCAGGATGGGCGGGTGCGCCCGGTGGGCGGCAACGAGGAGGTGGCTACCGACGTGCGCATCGTCGCCGCGACGCATCAGGACATCCCCGAACGGATCGCCGAGGGGCGCTTTCGCGAAGACCTCTACTACCGACTGGAGACCTTCCGCATCGAGATCCCGCCGCTGCGCGACCGCGGCGAGGATATCGAGCGCCTCGCGCTGCAGTTCCTGCGCCAGCATGCGCTGGCACACGGGCTGCCGGAGCGCCGCCTGAGTCCCGAGGCGATGCGTGCCCTGGTCCGGTACAGCTTTCCCGGCAACGTGCGTGAACTCTCCAGCCTGATGGAACGGGCGGCTACCCTTTCCGCCGGGGAACAGATCGAGTTGCAGGACCTGCCGGACCGGGTTCGCGACGCGGTTGGCACTTCGGGGCCGGGACCGGGTGCGATCGCAGCGCCCGTGACCTCCGGGGGCGGGAGTTCCGACGAACGGTGGCCGACCCTGGCCGAGCTCGAGACGGACTACATCCGGCGCGTGCTGGAGTACTGCGACGGCAACAAGCAGCGTGCGGCGCGCATTCTCGGGATCGGTCGCAAGACGCTCTATCGCAAGATCGGCGAAGCCGAATCCTCCTGAAATCCGCGTCGCCAGGTCCGGCGATGGCCATGGTGATACGTATCAATCTGACACACTGGGTCGAAGTGACCCGTGTCACCCTCGATTTTTCTGCGTGTTTTCGTTGGGCTTGATCCGGCCTATCCCCCTGTTTTTGATTGCTTTTGAGTAAGTCCTTCGCGATTGGCCCGCGCCTTGCAAACACTTGGGTTACGGGCAGTCGGCAAGGCCGGCACCCTGAATGTCCCGCAATTTGCAGGAGGTCGAATGACAGCATTCCGCAAGACGGCCATGGCGGTAGCCCTGGGCTCCCTGATGAGCTTCGGCTTCTCCGGGGCTGCCAGTGCCCAGGCGGGCCAGCCCGAAGGTATGCCGCCTGGTGGCGGCGGGGCACCGTCGCAGGGACAGCCGCCCGAGGCGGGCGGGGCGCCGCCTCCGGGCGAAACCAGCCCGCCGCCCGCCGCCGGAGACCAGGGCGGCCTGCCGCCGGGCGGCTCTGGCGAGGAGCGTGGCCTCCCGCCGGGTGGTGAACCGGGTGCGCCGGGCACCGGGGCTCCCGAGCAGGCGCCCCCTGGTCAGGAGCCCCCGGGCGCGGGAGCCCCTCCGGCACCGGATGCGCCCCCGGGCAGCACCGGTCCGGAGCGGACCGACCCCCGGGGCGATGCACCGGGTGACGCCCCGGGCGGTGCCCCTGGTGGCCCCGCCGAACCGGGTGGTGCGCCGCCCGCCGGGGGTGATGCCCCGGGCGGCGGTCCGCCACCTGCCGATCCGCCCGGTGGCGCGCAACCGCCTGCGGGCGCAGAACCGCCTCCGGGTCCCGGCGAGGGTCCCGAGGCAGATCCGGACCTCGAGGGCGGGATGCAGCAGCCCCCGGAAGAAGATCTGCCGCCGGGTATGGAGTCCGACTCCGACCGATAACCGACATTCAATGCAGTAGTGAACTGACAACTGATCGAATGACCGATCAACCAGGAGCAATGATCATGATGAACTTTCGCAAGACCGCACTCGCCTTCGCCCTGACGTCCATGTTCGCCATCGGTGGCGTGGCCTCCGCGCAGACCGGCGGCGACGGCATGGGTGGAGGCGCCCAGGGGGGTGCCCCTGAAGGTGGTGCCCAGGGTGGCGCCCCGCCGGAAGGTGGTGCTCAGGGCGGTGCCCAGGGCGGTGCCCCGCCGGAAGGTGGTGGCGCGCCCATGCAGCAGGAAGCCCCCGAGGTGGACCTGTCCGATGAAGACATCGACACCTTTGTCGAGGCCTTCGTGAGCGTCCAGCAGGTCCGTGAGGACTTCGCCGACCGGCTGCAGGAGGCCGAGGACGAGACTCAGGCGCAGCAGATGCAGCAGGAGGCCCAGGACGAGATGGTCTCGGCCGTGGAAGATGCCGGCATGAGCGTCGAGGAGTACAACGAGGTCGCGATGGCCCTGCAGAACGACCCCGAGCTGATGCAGGAAGTGCAGGAGCAGGCCGAAAGCGCGATGTAACTCCCGCTGAGTGCACGCGACGGGGCCGTCCTTCGGGGCGGCCCCTTCTTTTTGTGCGGAGGAAACATGCGTCCCTTGAATAACGGTGCATGACACGGTATTCTTCCGCGCTTTCTGAATCGCCCCGACATCGGAGCATCGATACATGAGCACCATCAGCGCCAAGCCGGCAGAAGTCGAACGCGACTGGTTCCTTGTGGACGCCAGTGACAAGACCCTGGGTCGACTCGCCACGGAGATCGCGCGTCGGCTGCGCGGAAAGCACAAGCCCGTTTACACGCCGCACGTGGACACCGGTGACTACATCGTCGTGATCAACGCCGAGAAGATCCGGGTTTCGGGCAACAAGGCTTCCGACAAGATGTACTATCGCCACACGGGGTATCCGGGCGGCATCAAGGAAGCCAATTTCACCCAGATGATCGAACGTCATCCGGAGAAGGTTCTCGAGCTGGCCGTCAAGGGCATGCTGCCGCGGAACCCGCTCGGCCGGTCGATGTTCCGCAAGCTCAAGGTCTATGCCGGCAGCGAACACCGGCACGAGGCCCAGCAGCCGCAGCCGCTGGACATCTGAGCCGCGGCGCCGCTCACCAGAAACAGGGAAAACGATTCCAATGGCTACGAATCAGTATTACGGTACGGGTCGCCGCAAGACGGCTGCCGCGCGTGTCTTTCTGCGTCCCGGTTCGGGCAACGTGACCGTCAACGGTCGCCCGCTGGACGAGTTCTTCGGGCGTCCGACCTCGCGCATGGTGGTCCGCCAGCCGCTGGAAGCCGCCGAGGCCGCCGACGGCTTCGATGTGGTCGCCACGGTCAACGGCGGTGGCGGTAACGGTCAGGCCGGCGCCATCCGTCTGGGTATCGCCCGTGCTCTGGTTCAGTATAATGAAGACCTGCGCTCCCCGCTGCGCCGCGGTGGCCACCTGACGCGTGATGCGCGCGAGGTGGAGCGGAAGAAGATCGGCCTGCGCAAGGCCCGTCGCGCCACGCAGTACTCCAAGCGCTAATCCGGTTCATGCCGAGTGCCCGCGCCGCGGGCATCGGCCGGAATTGGGGGATCGTCTAGCGGTAGGACTACGGACTCTGACTCCGTCAACCCAGGTTCGAATCCTGGTCCCCCAGCCATCCATGGAAAAGGGCCCCCTCGCGGGGCCCTTTTTCATGGATATGATCGGCCAGGATGAGAACCTGGAAGGTTCGGCGGAGCGCAGCGGAGCAACGCACACGCGCAGCGTGGGCGGCCCGAAGGGTGAGGCGCGCAGCGCCGAATAACCCTGGTCCCCCAGCCATCCATGGAAAAGGGCCCCCTCGCGGGGCCCTTTTCCATGGATATGACCGGCCAGGATGAGAACCTGGAAGGTTCGGCGGAGCGCAGTGGCGCAACGCACTCGTGCAGCTTCGTCCTGTTTCCCGCGGAATGTCGCGTCTTCTCCATGCGTCTGTGGTCTATAGTCAGTCCCAGATTACGAGCGAGGAGAAGTCATGTCCGTACCCGAGAACCCGTATCCCGAGGTGACCGTCGACACCAGCGCCCAGAAAGTGGAAGGGACCGATGCCTGGTACATGGTCGGTCTGTCCGGTATCCCCGGCCCGGATAACGAGGGACATACCTCCAATGCCGGCTTCGTGGTCACCGACGAAGGCGTGGTGGTCTACGATGCGCTGGGGACCCCGGCGCTGGGGTTCGAGATGATCCGGCGCATCCGCGAGGTGACCGAGCAGCCAATCCGGTACGTGATCGCCGGGCACTACCACGCGGACCATGTCTACGGCCTGCAGGCCTTCGCCGACCACACCGAGGCGCGGATCATCGGCCAGCGCCGCGCGCAGGACTATCTGCGCGGGCCGGCCGCGGAGAACCGCCTGGAGCAGCGCCGCGGAGTGCTGTACCCGTGGGTGGACGAGGATACGCAGGTGATTCCGCCCGACGAGCTGTTCGATGACGAATACACCATTGAACTGGGCGGCAAGACTTTCCGGCTGCTGCATGCGGGTCCGGCGCATTCCCCCGACGACGTGATCATGGTGGTCGAGGAGACCGGTGTGGTCTTCGCCGGTGACATCGTGTTCGACGGGCGGATCCCGTTCCTGGGCGACGATGCCCTCGATTCGGGCAACTGGGTGGAACGCCTGGAGCGGGTGGAGGCGATGGAGCCGACCTTCCTCGTGCCGGGGCACGGAGACGGGACCTCCAACGCCAAACGCGCGGTGCGTTTCACCAAGGACTATCTGATCAAACTGCGCGAGCACATGGCCGAGTCGGTCGAGGATATGATGTCGTTCGAAGAGGCCTACGCCGCCATGGACTGGTCGGAATACGAGGACCTGCCGGCGTTCGACCAGACCAACCGCTCCAACGCCAACGCGGTCTTTCTGGAGATGGAATCCAAGCTTTTCTGACCGCGCTTCCTCGCACCGTGACGGTCCGCCGTTGCCGGGGGTGGCAGCGGGCCAAAGGAGTTTTTCCGCATGACACTGCAGCTTGACGCTGGCCTGCTCACGGCCCTCCTGTCTCTTGGCGCGGGTATCCTCATCCTGATCAAACCACGGCTGCTGAATTACGTTGTGGCGATCTATCTGATCGTGGTCGGTGCGGTGGGGCTGCTGGCCTACCTGTAACGTCGCTGGCCCCGGTGTAACGTTGGTCGCCATGCGCCGGAACCGCGCCGTGCGGTTCCGGGCAAATACTTTGGCGCCAAAAGAATGGACCACGAGTGCGACTTCGTGCTTTCGTCCGCGGTCGCCGTTAATCTTGCGCTTCACTTCGATCAGGGGGCCCCGCCTCAATGACCGCCGAACGCGTGCGCGAAATTCCGTACAACTACACCTCGTTCTCCGACCGCGAAATCGTTATCCGCTTCCTCGGGTCCGATACCTGGGAGCTGCTCAACGAGCTGCGTGGCGAACGCCGTACCGGCGTGTCCGCGCGCATGCTGTTCGAGGTCCTGGGGGATATGTGGGTGGTCACGCGCAACCCCTACATCCAGGACGATCTGCTGGGGGACCGCAAGCGGCGCCGTTCGCTGATCGATGCGATGCAGCATCGCCTCGACCAGATCGAGGCCCGCGCCGAGGGCAACGAGAAGGCCTTGACCCTCGCCCGGCGTGCCCAGGCGGCGCTGACCGCGTTCGCCGAGGAGTTCGACAAGACGCTGGCGCTGCGCGAGCAGGTGCGCAAGCGCATGAACGGGCTTACGCACAAGGACAATATCCAGTTCGGCGGGCTGGCGCGTGTCTCGCACGTGACCGATGCGACCGACTGGCGCGTGGAGCTGCCGTTTGTGGTGCTCACCCCCGACTCCGAGGAAGAGATGGGGCCGCTGGTGGCGGCCTGTATCGAGCTGGGCCTGACGGTGATCCCGCGCGGGGGCGGCACCGGCTATACCGGCAGTGCCGTGCCGCTGTCCAAACGCTCGGCGGTCATCAACACCGAGAAACTGGAAGGCCTCGGCGATGTGCAGCGTCGCACCCTGCCGGGCGTGGACCGTGAAGTCCCGGTGGTGCATGTCGAGGCGGGCGTGGTGACCAAGCGCGTCTCCGAGCTGGCCGACAACAACGGCCTGGTGTTTGCGGTGGATCCGACCTCGCAGGATGCCTCGACCATCGGCGGCAACGTGGCCATGAATGCCGGCGGCAAGAAGGCCGTGCTATGGGGTACCGCACTGGACAATCTGGCTGCCTGGACCATGGTGACCCCCGAGGCGGACTGGATGTATATCGAGCGCCTCGATCACAACCTGGGCAAGATCCACGACGCGGAGACCGTGCGCTTCCGCGTGACCCGGTTTGAGGCGGACGGCCGGACGCGGAAGGGCGAGCCGGAGATCCTGGAGATGCCGGGGGCGCAGTTCCGCAAGACGGGGCTGGGCAAGGATGTCACCGACAAGACCCTGATGGGCGTGCCCGGGATCCAGAAGGAGGGCTGCGACGGTCTGATCACCTCGGCCGAGTTCATCCTCCATCGCATGCCGGACAATGCCCGCACCGTGTGCCTGGAGTTCTACGGCACTGATCTCCACGAGGCGGTGCCGGCGATCGTCGAGATCAAGGATGCGGTGGATGCCGAGGAGAACGTTCTGCTGGCAGGCCTCGAGCACCTCGACGAACGCTACGTGCGGGCGGTGAAGTACACCCCAAAGGGTGCGCGCGGCGACCTGCCGAAGATGGTCCTGGTGGCGGACATCGTGTCCGATGACGAGGACGCGCTGGGCCGCCTGGCCGCGCAGATGGTGCGCGCGGCCAACGCGCGCAACGGCGAGGGCTTCATCGCCGTGAGCCCGGAGGCGCGCAAGCGGTTCTGGGCCGATCGCGCCCGCACCGCGGCCATCGCCCACCACACCAACGCGTTCAAGATCAACGAGGACGTGGTGATCCCGCTGGAGCGCCTGGCGGAGTACACCGAAGGGGTGGAGACCCTCAACGTCCGCGAGTCGCTGACGAACAAGCTGGCGATGGTCGACGAGATGCTGGAATGCATGCGCGGCGACCATCCCGAGCTGCGCGAGCTGCTGGAGGATGCCGAGGGCGAGGGCCAGCAGTGGTTCGAGACCAAGCGCCAGCGGGCGGTCGAGGTGCTGGAATCGGTGCGCGATCGCTGGTCGCGCATCGCCGACAACTTCCACACCCTGGCCTCCGAGTGCGACGCGCTGCTGGACGATGCGGCCCGCGCGGACATGCGCCCGCATGACAAGCTGATCCATCTGCTGCTGCGCCGCAGCCTGAGGATCTCCTATCGCGCGGAGGTCGAACGGCCGCTGTTCGACATCTTCAACGGCCACCAGATGGAGTCGGTGCGCAAGCGCCTGACCGCGATCCACGACCGCGTGCTCACCAGCCGGCTGTTCATCGCCCTGCACATGCATGCGGGCGACGGCAACGTGCACACCAACATCCCGGTCAATTCCAACGACTACCCGATGATGCACCAGGCCGAGCGTCTGGTGGACGAGGTGATGCGCCTGGCGCGCGAACTGGACGGGGTGATCTCCGGCGAGCACGGGATCGGCCTGACCAAGATGCAGTACCTGGATCGCGAACGCATCGACTCGTTTGCGAAGTACAAGAAGCAGATCGACCCGAACGGGGTGTTCAATGCCGGCAAGCTGCTGGAGGGCTCCGGCCTGAACAACGCCTATACGCCGTCGCTGCGTCTGGTGAAGCAGGAGGCGCTGATCCTCGAACAGAGCGAGCTGGGCGATCTCAACGACGAGATCAAGGACTGCCTGCGCTGTGGCAAGTGCAAGCCCGAGTGCAACACGCACGTGCCGCGCGCCAACCTGCTGTACTCGCCGCGCAACAAGATCCTGGCGACCGGCCTGATCGTCGAGGCCTTCCTCTACGAGGAACAGACCCGGCGCGGGCTGTCGCTGAATCACTTCGAGGAGATGAACGACGTGGCCGATCACTGCACGATCTGCCACAAGTGCCTGAACCCGTGCCCGGTCGACATCGACTTCGGCGACGTGACCATGCACATGCGCTCGATCCTCAACAAGAAGGGCAAGCGCAAGGCATCGCCGGCCACCATGATGTCCATGGCGTTCCTCAACACCAAGGATCCGGCCGCGGTGAAGGGCATCCGCAAGGGCGCGATCCAGATGGGCTATGCGGCCCAGCGTCTGGGGCACTGGTCGTTCAAGAAGCTCGGCCTGACCGGCGAGGGCAAGACGCCCCGCTCGACCACCGGCAAGGCGCCGGTGCACGAGCAGGTCGTGCATTTCGTGAAGAAACCCATGCCGGCAGGGCTGCCCAGCCAGACCACGCGGCAGATGCTGGGGCTGGAGGACTCGCGCTACGTGCCGATCCTGCGCGACCCGGTGAAGACCGACATGGATTCCGACGCGGTGTTCTACTTCCCGGGTTGCGGCTCCGAACGCCTGTTCAGCCAGGTCGGCCTGGCGACCCTGGCGATGCTCTACGACGCGGGCGCGCAGACCGTGCTGCCGCCGGGCTACCTGTGCTGCGGTTACCCGCAGAACGCCGGCGGTGACTTCGAGAAGGGATCGCAGATCAGCACCGAGAACCGGGTGCTGTTCCATCGCATCGCGAACACCCTGAACTATCTCGATATCAAGACGGTGGTGGTGTCCTGCGGCACCTGCATGGATCAGCTGCTGAAATACGAGTTCGAGAAGATCTTCCCGGGCTGCCGGCTGCTGGACATCCACGAGTACCTGATGGAGAAGGGCATCAAGCTGGAAGGGCTGCAGGGCGTGCAGTACATGTACCACGATCCCTGCCATTCGCCGATGAAATCGCACAAGCCGACCGAGGTCGCCGGCAAGCTGCTGGGCCAGGAGGTCCTGAAGTCCGATCGCTGCTGCGGCGAGGCGGGTACCTTCGCGGTGAGCCGCCCCGACATCGCGACCCAGGTGCGCTTCCGCAAGCAGGAGGAGCTGCACAAGGGCATCAAGCAGCTGACCGGCGAGGAAAAGGCACAGAACGGCAACGTGAAGATGCTGACCTCCTGCCCGGCCTGCCAGCAGGGCCTGTCGCGCTATCGCGAGGACACCGGCCTGGACACCGATTACATCGTGGTGGAGATGGCCAACCGCCTGCTGGGCGAGGACTGGCAGAAGGGCTTTATCGATCGGGCCCGTGAAGGAGGTATCGAAAAGGTCCTGCTGTAGGCCGGCGGTTCCCTTACACTGTACGTCGGAATAAACGGCATGCACGGGGCGTCGGGTGGAACATGCCGCCGGCTTGCGGCGCCTTTCGTGCAACATGCCAATGGAGATTGCATGCGCCTTCATCATTTCGCCGTACGTACGGGTACCGTCGCACTGAGCGTCGGACTGCTGCTCGCGCCGGTCACGCTCTCCGCCCAGCTGGTGGAATTCCCCGGGCGTCATCTCTACGAACGCTTCGGCGTCGAGGCCATCGATCTTTTCGATCTGCGCGGGCAGTTCAGCGACTCGACCCTGATCGACGTGCGTCCCGCGGCGGAATTCGACGTGGTGCGCATGCGTGATGCCCACCACGTGGAGCTGCACGACCCGCAGTTCACCGAACGGGTGCGCGAGCTGGAGGCCAGCGAGGGCGGGCCGCTGGTGTTCTATGGGAACGGTCGTGTCAGCGATCGGGCCTACCGCGCGGTGGCTCTGGCCCATGACGCCGGGGTTTCCGACGCCCTGGCCTACGATGCCGGCATCGGTGAGTGGGCAGAGAGCTACCCCGGACTGTCCCGGCTGTGGGGTGAGGAATTCGACAGCGATGAGCGGATCTCGGACGAGAGCTTCGAGGCCCGCCTGCTGGACAGCGAGACCTTCGCCCGGCGTGCGCAGGAGGCCGACACACAGCTGCTGGATGTCGGCGGGGCCATGGACGACGACGACATCGCCCTGTTTGCCGGTCAGGAGCGGGTTCTGCCGGTGAACGACCCGCCGGCGCTGGACGATGCCCTGCTGGCGGCGGCCGAGGAGGCCGATACCCTGCTGTTCTTTGACCAGCATGGCCAGCAGGTCCGCTGGCTGCAGTACCGCTTGCGCGACCTCGGAATCGAGGACGAGCGCTACTACTTTCTCGAGGGCGGCATGCGTGCGTTCTACGACGAGGTGATGGGGGGCTGAGGGTTCAGCGCCGGAACAGCCCCAGCACCAGCGACAGCACGATGCTGACGATGATCATGGTCGTCAGCGGGAAGTAAAAGCGGCTGTCGCCGCGTTCGATCACGATATCCCCGGGGAGTCGTCCCCAGGGGATCTTTCCCAGCCAGGGCCACAGCAGCCCGATCAGGACGATCGCGCCGCCGATGATGATCAGCCACTTGCCGGTCTCGTTCATGCTCTTGCGCGGGTATTCTCAGTGGCGGTGTACTTCGCGTACGCCCTTCTCGCTGCCGATCAGCAGCACGTCGGCGGGGCGCCGCGCGAACAGCCCGTTGGTGACCACGCCGGCGATGTGATCGATCTCCGACTCCAGCTCGGTCGGATTCATGATGCGCAGGTTGTGCACGTCCAGGATCACGTTGCCGTTGTCGGTGCGGAAGCCCTCGCGCAGCTCCGGATTCCCGCCGAGGTTCGACAGGGCCCGCGCGACCTGACTGCGCGCCATCGGGATCACCTCCACCGGCAGCGGGAAGTTGCCGAGATAGTTCACGATCTTGGTGTCATCCACTACGCAGACGAAGGTCTCCGAGGCCGCGGCCACGATCTTCTCGCGGGTCAGCGCGCCGCCGCCGCCCTTGGTCAGGTGCAGATGGGTGGTCGCCTCGTCGGCGCCGTCCACGTAGATCGGCAGCGGGCCGGCCGAATTCAGGTCGAGCACCTCGATGCCGTGTTTGCGCAGGCGCTCCGCGCTCGCCTCGCTGGAGGCGACGGCGCCGTCGATGCGGTTCTTCATGCCCGCCAGGGCGTCGATGAAATAGTTGGCGGTGGAGCCGGTGCCGACGCCCACTACCCAGCCATCCTCGATCTTCGACAGGGCGGCTTCGGCCACCGCCTTCTTCATTTCGTCCTGAGTCATCGCTTCGTCTCGCATGTTCTTGATATAACCTTCCGAGCATAACCACCCCGGCGGTGACGCGACAAGCGTCGCGAGCTCACACGGTATGCGGTGCCGTGCTATCGTGCGGGACCATGAAAGACTATCCCTATCTGGAGAGGATCCTCACCTCCAGCGTGTACGACGTCGCGCGCGAGACACCGCTGGATCCCATGCCCTCCCTGTCCCAGCGGCTGGGCTGCGATATCCGCCTCAAGCGCGAGGACCTGCAGCCGGTGTTCTCGTTCAAGCTGCGCGGGGCCTACAACAAGATCGCGCAGCTTACCGAGGTGCAGCGGTCGAAGGGCGTGATCGCGGCCTCGGCCGGGAATCACGCGCAGGGTGTGGCGCTGGGCGCGACCCATCTGGGCATCCGCGCGATCATCGTGATGCCGGTGACCACCCCGCAAATCAAGGTGGATGCGGTACGCCGGTTCGGCGGCGAGGCGGTGCTGGTCGGCGATTCCTTCGACGAGGCCGCGGCGCACGCGCGCGAGCTGGAGGCCGAATACGGCTACACCTTCATCCATCCGTTCGACGATCCCGATGTGATCGCCGGGCAGGGCACCGTGGCGATGGAGCTGCTGCGCCAGCATCCCGGACCGCTGGACGCGGTGTTCGTGTGCATCGGCGGGGGCGGGCTGGCCTCGGGCATGGCGGCCTACATCAAGCGCCTGCGCCCGGAGATCCGGGTGATCGGCGTGGAGCCGGACGACGCCCCGTCGATGTACAAGGCCCTGCAGCAAAATCGACGGGTCAGCCTGAAGCAGGTGGGGATCTTTGCCGATGGCGCCGCCGTGCGCCAGGTGGGCAAGGAGACCTTCCGCCTGACCCGCGAGCTGGTGGACGAGGTGCTGCTGGTGGATACCGATTCCATTTGCGCGGCGATCAAGGACATCTTCGACGATACCCGCGTGGTCGCCGAGCCGGCCGGGGCCCTGGCGGTGGCGGGCATGAAGCAGTACGCCCAGCGCGAGGGGCTACGCGGGGCGCATCTGGCGGCGGTGCTCAGCGGCGCCAACATCAATTTCGACCGCCTGCGCCACGTGGCCGAGCGCGCCGAGATCGGCGAACACCGCGAGGCGCTGTTCGCGGTGACCATCCCCGAGCGTCCCGGGAGCTTCCGCGAGTTCTGCGAGGCGATCGGGCGGCGCGGCATCACCGAGTTCAACTATCGCTACGCCGATGCCACCCGTGCGCACGTGTTCGCCGGGGTCAAGCTGGAGCGCGGGGATGTCGAGCGCGAGGAGATCCTGACCGCACTGCGCGAGAAAGGCTACGAGGTCCTCGACATGACCGAGAACGAGGTGGCCAAGCTGCACCTGCGGCACATGGTGGGTGGCCCCGGCGGTGACGTGCGCAACGAACGGCTGTACCGCTTCGAATTCCCGGAACGTCCGGGGGCGTTGCTGAACTTTCTCAACCACATGGGCGAGACCTGGAATATCTCCCTGTTCCACTACCGCAACCATGGTTCGGCGCACGGGCGCGTGCTGGTGGGGATGCAGATCCCGAAAGAAGACCGTGCGCGATTCCGGGCGTTCCTGGAAGAGGTCGGTTACCCCTGGCACGAGGAGACCGGCAACACGGCCTGTTCGCTGTTCCTGCGCTGAGCGTCCCGGTCCTTCGAGCCGGGCAGGTCGGGGTTACTGCTCCAGAGCGTCGGGCGTGGCGGCCTCGCCTTCCATCTCCTCCAGCATGGCCTCCTCGGCCTCCTGATTCAGCACGATCAGGGTGATGCGCCGGTTGACCGCGGCCTCGGGGTCATCGCGGTCGAACGGGACGGTGTCGGACAGCCCGACCACCCGGGCGATCTGTTCGGGTTCGGTGCCGCCGGCGATGAGTTCCCGTCGTGCGGCGTTGGCGCGGTCGGTGGACAGTTCCCAGTTGCTGTAATCCTCGCGCAGCAGCGGGCGGGCATCGGTGTGGCCGGTGATCGAGACGCGGTTGGGGACCTCGTTGATCAGCCCCGCGAGTTCGCGCAGGATGCCACGGGCATGATCCAGGGGCTGCGCGCCGGCGGTGGCGAACATCGGGCGGTTCTCGGCGTCGATGATCTGGATACGCAGGCCCTCCGGCGTGATATCCATCAGCAGCTGGTCCTTGAACGGCTCCAGCGCCTGACTGCGGTCGATCGCCTCCTCCAGCGCCTCCTGCAGGGACTCCAGGCGTTCGCGGTCGCGTTCCAGCAGGGTCTCGTCGTGCTCGGCCGGCTCCGGCGGCGCGTCGAGCCGGTCGGGGAGACCCTCGAAATCGATGATCGACGGGTCGGCGCCGGTGCCGTCGCCGATGGCCTGGGACGGGGCCATGGCCTCGCCCTCGAAGGCCGACGGGTTCTTGAAGTACTCCGACAGCGCCGCGCGTTCGTCCGCCTCCAGCGCGGCCAGCAGCCACAGCAGCAGGAAAAAGGCCATCATCGCCAGGGCGAAATCGGCGAAGGCAACCTTCCACGAGCCCCCGTGGTGGCCGCCCTTGACCACCTTCTTCTTGACGATGACCGGCTGGGTCTTGTCCTCGACGCCCATGATCGGAGTGCGGCGGCCGGCCTCAGGCCGCCTTCACGTGTTCCTCGAGTTCGCTGAAGCCGGGGCGCACGTCGCTTTCCATGGTCTTGCGGCCGAATTCCACCGAGACCTGCGGGCTGTAACCCTGAACGTTGGCGAGGATGCAGGCCTTGATGCACTGCATGTACTTGGTGTCCTCGTGCGAGCGGGCCTCCAGCGCGGAGGCCGTCGGTCCGACGAAGCCATAGGCCAGCAGGATCCCGAGGAAACTGCCGACCAGCGCGGCGGCCACGTTCATGCCGATGGTCTCGATGTCGCCGCCGATCGCGCCCATGGTGTTGATGATGCCGAGGATCGCCGCCACGATGCCGAAGCCGGGCAGGGCGTCCGCCACCTTGTTCACCGCATGGCTGGGACGCTCCACCTCTTCGTGGTGGGTCTCCAGATCCACGTCCATCAGGGCGTCGAGTTCGTGCGGGTTCATCGAGCCGGAGATGATCAGGCGCAGGTAGTCGGTGATGAATTCCACCGCATGGTGGTTCTGCAGCACCCGCGGGTGGTCCTGGAAGATCGTGCTGTTCTCCGGGTCGTCGATATCGACTTCCACCGCCATCAGCCCTTCCTTGCGGGCCTTGACGAACAGCTTGTACATCAGCGCCAGCAGGTCGAGATAGTCGGCCTGCGAATACTTCCGCCCCTTCATCAGCCTGGGGATGGACTTGAAGACCGTCATCACCACGTGCGGCGGGTTGGCGATCAGGAAGGCACCCAGGGCGGCACCGCCGATGATGATGTATTCGTAGGGCTGCCAGATGATGACCATGTCGCCACCATGGGCGACATAGCCACCGAAAACCGCTCCGAACACGACGACAAAACCGAGGATGAACTTCACGCGTGCGAGCCCTGCGTTGCTATAGTCGGCCCCGCAACTTTAATCGAGAACCGCAGGCGAGGTACAGCAATGGCCCTGGACGAGACGGCGCCCTATGCCGGGCGGGCACGCGGGCTGGCAGCGACCGACTGGCCGGTGCTGGCCTCCAGCGCGGCGGTGTTCGCGGACACCGACGCGCTGGTCAACCGTTCGCTACGCGAGTTGGGGCTGTATGCCGAGCGCGATCCGGGGCTCGCGCTGCGCCTGGTCCTGCGCGCCAACGAGCCGCGTCCGGGGCTGAAGCAGGAGGTGCATTCGGTGCCGGACGCGATCGCCATGCTCGGCCTGCGCGCGGTCCACGAGGAGATCGAACGCGCCCCGCGGGTGGAGGACGTCCTTCCGGACCCGCAGCCCTACCGGCGGCGCGCGGCCCGGGCAAGGCTGGCGGCGCTGATCGTGGAGGAGCTGGGTCGGGTCCGGCATGACAGCGAACCGGGTGAGCTGGGGCTGGCGGCGCTGGTGAACGATCTCGGCATGCTGGCGCTGGAACTGACCGATGCACCTGAACTCCCGGGGCTGCGCTCGATGCTGGAACTGCGCGCGTTGCCCGACGAGGCCAGCTATGTAGCCCTGGGCTTCGCCACCGATGACCTCTCGCGCGGGATGGCCGAATACATGCACCTGCCGGAACTGGTGCGCGGCACCCTGCGCGCGGAGAACGCCGCTCACCCGCGGGCGCTGGAGGTGATGGTGGCCTCGGCGGTAGCGGACCAGATTTTCCACGGCATGGACACCCTGCGCGGGGACCGCGACCTGCGCCTGCTGGCGGATCTGCTGGGGGAGCCGGACAAGGCGGCGGCGGATCGCCTGGGACGTCTGATCGAGATCTTCAACCGCGATGCCTGGCTGTATGCGATCGAACCGCCGGACCCGGCGGTCGTCGCCCGCGTGTGGCGTACGGAGGGCTCGGGCCCGCCGCTGGCGCTGGCCCCGCGCGGCGACATCGCGGTCAGCGGGGAGCTGGCGCTGCGTCAGGAGGCCGACCGGACGGTGCGGGTGCGGCGCCTGCTGCGTGCCTGTCAGTTCGGTCTGGGCCTCAATCGGGTAGTGTTCGCCGAACTGGCACGCGACGGCGACTGGCTGCACGCGGCCGATCTGGTGGGAACCCTGCACGAGCCCGAGTTCAGCGAATTCGGGATCGGACGGCATGATCTGGGGGCGATGGGCGCGGCGCTGGAGGCCCCGGCACCGGTCTGGTGGTCACGCGATCGAGGCGACCGGCCGCTGCCGGATGCCGTGGCCGGGCTGACCGGCGGGCTCGACTGTTTCGTGGCGCCGCTGCATGACCGGGGGCGCTGCATCGGCCTGATCTATGCCGACCGCCGTTCCCCCGCGCTGGAACTGGATGCGCGCGCCTTCGAGGGTTTTGGCCGGCTGGTACGGGCCGCGCAGCGCTGAACTCAAGCTTCGTCCGGATGCGCCGTTAACACATCCGAGGAAACCACCAGGACGATTCCTGGTACGTGCTCGTACCGGGCCGGCCATTGGAGAGATCGGCTGATGCGTGAAAACCTTCCCGTAACGGGTAAAGAATACCCCCTGAACGAAGGCGAGGACCTGATCTCGGCCACCGACCTGAAGGGCCGGATCCGGACCGCCAACGACGCGTTCGTACGCGTGAGCGGCTTTGACTGGGAAGAGCTCGAGGGTTCGGCGCATAACATCGTGCGCCATCCGGACATGCCGGAGGCGGCCTATGCCGATATGTGGGCCAACCTGAAGGCGGACCGCGCGTGGATGGGGATCGTCAAGAACCGGCGCAAGAACGGCGATCACTACTGGGTGGATGCCTTCGTCTCCCCGGCCTACGAAGACGGCCGGAAGGTGGGCTACGAATCGGTTCGCCGGGTCCCGTCGCGTGAGCACGTGCAGCGCGCGGAGAAGGTCTATGCCGCGATGAAGCGCGGACGCAGGATCCGGCGCCATTTCTGGGACAGCCTGCAGTTTCGCCTGCTGGCTCTGTGGGGAGGCGGCTTTCTGCTGACGCTGGGCGTGCTGCTGGCCCCCTGGGGTGCACTGACCCAGGGCCTGCTGCTGGCCCTGATCTTTGCCCTGGGCGGAGGGGCCACCGCAGGTTTCATGCAGCCCATGCAGCGTGCCATGCGCAAGGCGCGCGGGATGTTCGACAACCCGGTGATGGAGACCATCTACTGCGGCCGGCGGGACGGGGCCGCCACCCTGCAGCTGACCATGCGTATGTGCGAGGCGCGCCTGCACACCGTGCTCGATCGCATCGCGGAGCATGCCGGCGCCGTGGGCGAGGGCGCGAACAGCATGGCCGGCGCGGTGGAGCAGACCGCCGGTGGCGTGACCCGGCAGAAGGGCGAGATCGACCAGGTGGCGACGGCGATGAACGAGATGACCTCCACCATCCAGGAGATGGCGCACAACTCGGCGCAGGCCGCCGACAGTGCCCATCATGCCGAACAGGAGACCCGTTCCGGCGAACAGGTGGTCAACGCCACGGTAGAGGCGATCAACCGCATGGCAAGCGAGGTCGAGACCACCGCGGAGAAGCTCAACCGCCTGGAGACCGATGCCGCCGAGATCGACAACATCCTCGGCGTGATCCGCGAGATCGCCGAGCAGACCAACCTGCTGGCGCTGAATGCCGCCATCGAGGCCGCCCGAGCCGGCGAACACGGGCGCGGCTTCGCGGTCGTGGCCGACGAGGTCCGTCGCCTGTCGCAGCGCACCGACGAATCCACGGTCACCATCCGCGAGATGATCGAGAGTCTGCAGAACGGCTCGCGCGAGGCGGTGACCGCAATGCGCTCGAGCCAGGAGCAGGCCGCTCACGGGGTGGAGCAGGCACGCTCGGCCGGCGAATCCCTGGGGCGCATCCGCGACGCGGTGGCCCGGATCAGCGAGATGAACACCCAGATCGCCACTGCGGTGGAGGAACAGAGCTCGGTCGCCGAGGAAATCAACCGCAACGTCACCTCGATCCACGACGTCGCCGCCGAGACCGGGACCGTGGCTGCCCACGCGAGCGAGGCCAGCACCAACATGAAACGCCTTGCCGAAGAGCTGCAGTCGCTGATCCACCGCTTCGACACCCGCCGGTAGGAGGCGAGTCCTCTCGCCGATTCGATGCTTCGCTGCAGCGGCGCCGGGGCTTGGCCGGCCGGAGCACCGGCCTGCTGCCGTACGGGGCTCTTCCCGCACGGTGGCGGGCGGACGTATGCTGTGGCCTGCAACCCTGCCGCACACAGGAGCCCCGCCGCATGGCCATCGACTGGAAGCACTACGACCCCGCCCCGTTCTTCGATGAACTGATGGAGGGGCCGGGGCAGCCACGGCCGGCGGCGCGTGCAGTTACCGAATACCTGGCTACGCTGGATGACACCGAGGTGCAGGAGCGCAAGCAGGCGGCCGACAGCGCGATCCTCGAGATGGGCATCAGCTTTACGGTCTACAGCGAGGGCGAGAACATCGACCGCGCCTGGCCGTTCGACATCATCCCGCGGGTCATCTCGCGGCGGGAGTGGGAGCCGGTCGCGGCCGGGCTGAAGCAGCGGATGACCGCGCTCAATCTGCTGATCGACGACATCTACAACGAGCAGCGCATCTTCCGCGACGGCGTGATCCCGCGGTACGTGCTGGAGCAGTCGCGCAACTTCCGCGAGCAGTGTGTCGGGATCCACCCGCCGCACGGGGTGTGGGCGCATATCTGCGGCAGCGACCTGGTGCGTGCCGGGGACGGCCAGTTCCATGTGCTGGAGGACAATCTGCGGGTGCCCTCGGGGGTTTCCTACATGCTGGAGAACCGGCAGGTCACCAAGCGGGTGTTCCCGGAACTGTTCCAGGACAGCGCGATCCTGCCGGTGGACGAGTATCCGGCGCAGCTGTTCGACATGCTGGCCTCGATCTCGCCGCGCCCGCAGGAGTATCCCGAGATCGTGGTGCTGACCCCGGGGATCTACAACTCCGCATATTTCGAACACTCCTTCCTCGCCCAGCGCATGGGGGCCGAGCTGGTGGAGGGGGCGGACCTGATGGTGGGCGACGACGACTGCGTGTACATGCGCACCATCGACGGTCCGGAGCGGGTGGACGTGATCTATCGTCGGATCGACGACGCCTTTCTCGACCCCGAGGCCTTCAATGCCGACTCGATGCTCGGGGTGCCCGGCCTGATGCGGGCCTGGCGCAAGGGCAATGTGGGACTGGCCAACGCGCCGGGAGCCGGCGTGGCGGACGACAAGGTCATGTATGCCTTTATCCCCGAGGTCATCCGCTATTACCTCGACCAGGATCCGCTCATCCCCAACGTGCCGACCTGGCTGTGCTCCGACGACGAGCACCGCCAGTACGTGCTTGACCACCTCGACGAACTGGTGGTCAAGCCGGCCAACGAATCCGGTGGCTACGGCATGCTGGTGGGGCCGCACGCGACCAAGAAGCAGCGCGCCGAATTTGCGAAGCTGATCCGACGGGATCCGCGCAACTACATCGCGCAGCCGACCCTGGATCTGTCGGTTTCTCCCACCCTTTGCGGGGCAGAGGTCGAACCGCGCCACCTCGACCTGCGGCCGTTCATCCTGCAGGGGGTGCGCACCGACGTGACCGCCGGCGGGCTGACCCGGGTCGCGATGCGCAAGGGCTCGCTGGTGGTGAATTCCTCGCAGGGCGGGGGCAGCAAGGATACCTGGATCGTGGACGAGGAGGACTGAGATGCTCTCGCGGGTGGCAGAACGGGTGTACTGGATGGCGCGCTACGTGGAGCGGGCCGAGAATACCGCGCGCATGGTCAAGGCCTTCAACCTGCTGACCCTGGACATGCCAAGGACCATGCAGCTGTCGTGGCGCGGACTGGTGTCGGTGACCGGCTACGATGCCGAATTCGAGGCACGCTATCAGCGCGAGGACGAGCGCAACTGCGTGAAATTCCTGCTGGCGGATGACGACAACCCCGGGTCGGTGCTGTCGTCGCTGCGCGCGGCGCGCGAGAACGTCCGCACCACGCGGGACCTGGTGCCCTCGGAGGCCTGGGAGGTGATCAACGAGCTGTACCTGTACGCGCGCGATCACATCGACCAGGGGATCACCCGCCGGGGGCGCTTCGAGTTTCTTTCCGAAGTGATCGAGCGCTGCCAGATGCTGACCGGACTGCTGGCCGGCAGCATGAGCCACGATGCCGCCTACGAATTCATCCGCCTGGGGCGCAATCTCGAGCGCGCGGACATGACCACCCGTCAGGTGGATATCGGGGCGATGCGCCTGCTGTCGGATCAGGATGAGCCGGCCGCTCCCTACCAGGGTCTTCTTTGGGCGTCGATCCTGCGTTCGATGGGCGGGTTCCAGATGTATCGGCTGCATGTGAAACGGCGCATCAACGGCCCGGACGCGGTGCGGTTTCTGCTGCAGGACACGGCGTTCCCGCGCGCGGTCGCGCACGCCCTGGCCGAGGTGCAGTCGGCACTGGAACGGCTGCCGCGCAACGAGCTGTCACTGCGTCTGGTGTCCCAGGCGCGGCGTCACGCACTCAATGCGGACATTGACGAGCGGATCGCCGACGGCGGACTGCATGACTTCCTGGATGCGCTGCAGCAGGACGTGGCCGAGCTGCACACGGCCAACCAGCGGACCTGGTTCCTGTTTGCGGAGCAGGCCCCCGACGCGGCCTGAGCGGGCCCGGAATCGCCCGGGCCGGCGGGTCAGGACTTCCGGCGCGCGCGGCGACTGACGCGGGTGCCGCGGTCCTTGCGCCCGTGGCGGTGCTCCCAGTCGAAGCGGGGGAGATCGGTGAAGGCCTTCTTCACGTTCTCGTCCCAGGCGTGGGTCAGCGAGCGCAGGTATTCGTCGTCCGCCTCGAGACAAAGATAGTGATCCATCTCCAGGGTGTCGCGTTCGTACACCAGCACCTCGATCGGCGGGCCGACGGTCAGGTTGGAGCGGATTGTGGAGTCGATCGAGACCAGGGCGCAGCGGGCCGCATCGCCCAGCGAGGTCCCCGCATCGATGATGCGGTCGAGGATGGGCTTGCCGTACTTGCTCTCGCCGATCTGCAGGAACCGGGTTTTCTGCGAGGTGGTGATGTAGTTGCCCTGCGGATAGACCAGATAGATGGCCGGATCCTCGCCGGCAATCTGGCCTCCGATGATCAGGGTTGCATCCCCCTTCATCCCTGATTTTGACAGTGCCTCGGAGTGTTTTTCCTGCTCCTCGCGATTGATGCGGCCGAGGTATTCGGCGGCCTGAGACATGTGGTTCACGGTGGCCAGGCTGGTCTCGGCCGCGCCTTCGCTGCCGGCTTCCTCCATCTCCCGCTGCAGGCGGTGGACGACCGCCTGGGTGGTGGCCAGGTTACCGGCGGCGAGCACCACGAACAGGCGCTGTCCCTCCACCTCGAAGGTGTGCATCTTGGAGTAGGTGCTGACCTGGTCGACGCCGGCGTTGGTGCGCGAGTCGGAGGCGAACACCAGGCCTTCGTCCAGATCGATGGCGACACAGTAGGTCATCGGGCGGGCAAGTCCGGGCAGGGCGGAACTCGTGGATACTAGGCGCCGCCAGCGGGTGCGTCAACGCAGGCCGGGCCGTCGTATGGTCGGGCCCTTGCGGGGATCCCGGGGTCAGGTCTTCAGGATGCCGTTGGGGGCGTGGGTGCGCATCCAGTCGCGGACCATGTGGCCATATTCGTGATCGTCCCTGCGGATGTGGTTCATCAGCCAGTCACGCAGGGTCTCGCCCAGTTCCGTGGCCACGTCCTGCCCGTCGGCGAAGTCATGCTGGTACTGGCGGATCCGGCGGCTGAAGGCCTCGTGTGCGTGGCGGTGCCGCTCCAGGGCCGGGTATTCCACGATCTCCAGCATCTCCTCCTCGAAGGCGAAGTGGGTCAGGGTGTAGTCCACGACCTGATCCAGCACCTCGTGGACCTCCTCGCGCGCGGCGCGGCCCTCGACCGCTTCGTGCAGCCGGTTGATGTATTCGACGATGCGCTTGTGCTGGTTGTCGATGACCGGGATCCCCGTATCCAGATCATCCGACCAGTGAACGTAGGGCATGGATCCATCTCCTGGTGACGTTATCGGTATCCGGAAGCCGCCGTGCGGCGGCCGTTCAGCGCAGCGCGGGATGGAGCGGTTCTTCTAACGACCGAACAGCTTGCTGAAGAGCCCGCGACTGTGGGGCTCGGCGGCCCCGGTGTGCTGGCGCACGAGTTCGGCATAGTCGGCGTCGTCGTGCTTGATGTGATTGACCAGCCAGGTCTTGAGTACGGTGTGCAGTTCGCGGGCGATGTCCTCGCCGTTCTCGAACTGTTCCTTGAAGGTTTCCACCCGGCGGATGAACAGGCCGTGCACCCGCTGGTGGGCGCGCAGGAACGGATACCCGGCCTCCTCCATCATTTCTTCCTCGAAGGTGAAGTGCGACTGGGTGTAGTCGATGAGCTGGTTGATGACATCACCCACCTCGTCGCGATCGCTGGTCTCGATCGCATGATGGAGCTCGTTGATGTAATCAACGATGCGTTTGTGCTGGTTGTCGATGACATCGATCCCGGTGTCGAGATCATCGCTCCATTCCATGTGTGCCATTCAGTGCTCCGGACTGCGGGCGTGGAACTGCAATGTGGTCTGCGGCAGGGTACGGGATATGGACGGCCATGTTCAGTGATCGGGGTCATAAACAACCCCGAAATGGCCCGCCCGGGCCGTCCTTGACCCTCCGGTTTGCCGGCCCGGATACTCGCCGGAACCGGAGCGTCCCCACTTTCCTGCTGAAGCCGAGGGCCCGCATGCCTCTTTTCTGGATCACCCTGATTCCGTTCGCACTGCTGTTCGTGCTGCTGGTGTTCCTGCGCCGGCCGGCATACGAGGCGGCCCCGCTGGCCTGGCTTGCCACGCTGCTGATCGGCCTGTTCGTCTGGCAGCTCCCGGGGATGGTGGTGGCCACCAGCCTGGCCAATGCCGGGGTGGTGTTCCTCGAGGTGATGCTGATCATCACCGTCGCCCTGCTGATGCTGAACGTGCTGATCCGGACCGGGCATCTTGATGCGATCCAGTGCGCCATCGGCCGGGTTTCGGACGACCGCCGGGTGCTGGCCATGCTGCTGGGCTGGGGACTGGTCGGCTTTGTCGAGGGGATCGCCGGTTTCGGGACCCCGGCGGTGCTGGCCGCGCCGCTGCTGGTGTATTTCGGCATGCGCCCGCTGAAGGCGGTGGCCATCGCGCTGATCGGCAACTCCACCGCGGTACCCTTCGGTGCCGCGGGGACCCCGGTGGTGATCGGCTTCGCCGGCCTGGGGCTGGACGAGGCCACCGTGGAGCAGGCGGTGTTCCAGACCGCGGCCATCCATGGCGCGCTGGGGGTATTCGTCACCGTGTTCATCGCCTGGGTGGCAACCCTGGGCGAGGAGAAGGGACGTTTTCGCGAGTTCATCCCCTTCGCGGTGTTCTCCGGGCTGGCCTTCGGGGTTCCTTATTTCCTGGTGGCCTGGCTGGTCGGGCCGGAGCTGCCGGCGATCATCGGTGGTGCCAGCGCGATGGCCCTGATCGCCTGGGCGGCGCACATCGGCTGGCTGCTGCCGGTGCGGGGCGGCCGCGAGGCGGGCGAGGCGGTGGACCTGCGCCGGGTGGTGCGCGGGCTGGTGCCGTTCGCGGTAATGGCCGTGGCCCTGATCCTGTCGCGCACGGTGGATCCGCTGCGCGAGTGGCTGGCGGGGGTGGAGATCGGTTTTTCCGCGCTGCCCGCGGTGGACCCGGACCAGACCCTGCAGCCGCTGTTTACACCGTATTTCTATTTCTTCCTTGCGCTGCTGACTGCGATGTTCCTGTTCCGCGTGGAGCGTGCCACCCTGGGGCAGGCGGCCGTGGCCACCTGGCAACGCGTGCGCATCGCGGCGATCGTGCTGGTCTTCATCATCAGCCTTACGCAGCTGCTGCTGGTCTCCGGCGAGAACGGTGCGGACCTGCCATCCATCCCGCGGGTCATGGGCCAGGGGCTGGCCGAGCTGCTGGGGGGCACGTTCGTGCTGTTCAGTGCCTTCGTCGGCGCTCTGGGTTCGTTCATGACCGGGAGCGCCACGGTCTCCAACCTGCTGTTTACCGGGCTCCAGGTCGATACCGCGGAAGCGCTGGGGCTGGCGGTCCCGTCGATCCTGGCCCTGCAACTGATCGGTGCCGGGGTGGGCAACATGATCTCGCTGCAGAACATCGCCATGGCCGCCGGGGCGGCGGGGCTGGAGGCCCGCGAGGGGCAGGTGATCCGCGAGACGATCATCCCGGTGCTGGTGGTCTGTACCAGTGCCGGGCTGTTGATGCTGGTGTGGTGAGCCGCCCCCCCGTGCGGGGGCGGCGGCGCGATAGGCAGGGTGTTCAGTAGAGGAAGTCGGGAAGATGCTTGCGCAGATCGGCCGGCTTCTCCACCTTGGCGACGTTCTTGGAGACCTCCGCGGTGACGGTCTGGGCGACCTGGCGGTCCAGGGTATCCCGCAGTGCGCCGAGGAAGGACGGCGCGGCGACGATCACCAGATGCTGAAAGCTGCCGGCGTGGTGGGCCTCGCGCAGGCGTTCGGCCAGTTCGCGGGCGAATCGCTCGCGCTCCACGGCGGCCGGGTCGGTTGGGTCCTGCATGGCATGGCGGCCATCCCCGGTCGAGCTGCTCCAGCTGCGGCCGGGCCGGTCGGAGACCAGGTCCTGATTGTGGGCCCGGGATTGGCTGTGGGTGAGGGCTTCGACGTCCTGCATGTTGCTGCAGGCCCGGCCTTCGCAGCTGAGGATGCGCGCGCGGGCGGCATCGGCGACCACGATCCAGACAGTGTTCATGCATTTCCTCCCGTAGATTGAATGTCGGTGGCCCGACGGGACGCGGGTCCGGAAAAGGACCCACATCCACAGTGTAGATGCCGGCGGCGGGACGCGTCCGTCTTCGCGGGGGGAACCCCGGGTATCCGTGATCCGGATCACGGCCGCGCGTCGGACACCGTCCGGTCCGTTCGCGGGGTAGTGGCAGGCAGGCAGTCGCTCAGGGGGCGCGGCATCGCGAGGCCGTAACCCTGGCCGAAGGGGATACCCAGGTCGCGCAGCCGCGCCCCGACGCGGTCGTTCTCCACGTGTTCGGCGATGGTGGTCAGGCCCACGATCCCGCTGAGTTCGTGGATCGCGCGGACCATGGCCAGGTCGATGGGGTCGTGTTCGATGTCCTTGACGAAGCTGCCGTCGATCTTCAGGTAGTCCACCGGCAGGCTCTTGAGGTAGGTGAAGGAAGAAAGCCCGCTGCCGAAATCGTCGAGGGCGAAGCGACAGCCGAGGGCGCGCAGCTCCTGCATGAACCGGGCGGTGCGGGTGAGGTTGCTGACCGCGGCGGTCTCGGTGATCTCGAAGCACAGCCGGTCGCCGGGGACGCCGGCGTTGCGGACCACCTCCAGCAGGAATTCGGGGAAGGCCTCGCTGCTCATCGCGGTCCCGGAGATGTTGATGCCGATCACCGGGAGCTCCTGTCCACGGGTCTGGCACTGCTGCAGCCACTGCAGTGCGGTTTCCGCCACCCAGCGATCCAGCTGGCCCATCAGGTCGAAGCGTTCCGCCGCGGGGATGAAGATCCCCGGCGACACCGGGTTGCCCTGCGCGTCCCGCAGTCGCAGCAGCAGTTCGTGATAGGCCAAGGGCCCGTCCTGCAGCGCGAGCACGGGCTGGGACCAGAGCTCGAATTCCCCGCGCTCGATCGCCTGCGGGATGCGGCTGACCCAGTGCATCTCGCCTGTCCGATCGGCCAGATCGGAATCCTGCGGGGTGTAGACGCGGACCTGGTTGCGCCCGGAATCCTTGGCCGCATAGCAGGCGGTATCGGCGTGCCGCAGCAGCTGTTCGGTGGATTCGGCCGTCGCGTCTACCGCGACCACGCCGAGGCTGGCGGACAGGGCAAACACGTTGTCCTCCCAGAAGAAGCGCATGCCGGCGATCTCGCTGGCGATGTCCACCGCCATGCGGCTGCCCTGTTCGATGTCGCAGTCCTGCATCAGGATGCCGAACTCGTCGCCGCCGAGCCGCGCCAGGTGATCCTGCGGCCGCATGATGCTGCGCAGCATGCCGGCGACCTGGCGCAGCATCTCGTCACCGGCCCAGTGGCCGCGCGTGTCGTTGATCAGCTTGAACTGGTCGAGATCGAGATAGCAAAGCACGTGTTCGGACCCGCCGCCGCGGGCCTGATGCAGGGCCTGTTCCAGCAGCTGTTCGAAGCGCCGGCGGTTGCACAGCCCGGTCAGGTCGTCGTGCGAGCTGCGATAGGCCATGTGCTGCAGGGCCTCGCGCACCTCGGTGACATCGCGCAGGACCAGCACGTGGCCGCGCGGTGTGCCGTCGATATCCTGCACCGGGGTGACCGTCAGCTGGACCGGTTGCAGGGTGTCATCCGGCTGGCGCAGCACGAGATCGCCGTGTCCGGGGTCCCGGCAGTCCCCGGCCAGCGGGTCCACGGGGCGCCCGTCGGTTTCGTCCTCCAGGCGCAGGACTTCGCCCACCGGGCGGTCGCGCAGTGTGTCGTACGGTCGGTCCAGGAGCTGGGCGGCGACCGGGTTGGCGTAATCGATGCGCCCGTCCGGTGCGACGGTCAGGACCCCGTCGCCGATCGATGCCAGGGTGATCTGTGCGCGGCGCTGCTCGCGGGCATGGCGGGCGCGCTGCTCGTCGATGACCGCCTGCTGATGGCTGCGGGTGAGGCGCATGCCCAGCCACTCCGCGCACAGCCCGAGAAAGCTTCGGGCGACTGCATCCGGGGTTCGGAACAGGGCGCGGCCGCGGCGGCAGCTGACCAGGATCACCGATTCCGGGATGTCGGCCGGAACCCGCACCGCGTCCAGGCGTCCGGCCGCCGCCAGCCCGACCTCGTCGCCGCTCAGGGTGCGGGGCAGGTGGTCGGCCGCCAGGCGGGTGCACAGGGCGTCGGCGCGTTCCTTGATCAGGCAGGCCGGTCGCGCGGGATCGCTCGCCCAGTGGGCGATGCGCTCGATACCGTCGCTGCGCTGGCGAAACAGTGCGATCTCGTCGCTGTCCAGCTCGCGTGCCGCGGCCTCCAGCAGGCGCCGGTCGGCCCGGTCGTCGCCGTGGTCTCCGCTGGAGTCTCCGGCGCGCTCTCCGGGGGCTTCGGCACCGGCAGTGATCGCCGCGAAGGTGCGCAGTACATGGGTGTGCGAGGCCAGCATGCGGATGCGCGCGAGGAGGAAGCCGAACAGCAGTCCGACCAGCGCCGGGATCACGAACAGCTGCGGCGGAAAGCCCTCGACGCCGTAGACGAAGCGCACCTGGATGGCCGCCAGCACCGCGACGATGGCCACCGACAGCGCCGTGTAGCGCAGGTAGATCGGCCAGGTCTCGCGCCAGCCCGCGTGTTCCTGCATTCCTCCCCCTTTCCGGCAGGATCGCGCCGCGCGGCTTCGTGATGGCCGTCGTCGGTGAATTGCCGGGCGGGCATACGCTACACCGGGGGGCGGGCAGGTACAATCCGGGGTCTGCCTCGTGGTTCGGCGATCCGGCGGGGCACTGCGACCACGGGGGGCGAGGATGACCATCACCACGTTGACCTGGATCGGTGTCCTGCTGTGCCTGTCGCAGTCGGCGATCCTGTCGGGCCTCAATCTGGGGCTGTTCGCCCGCAGCAAGCTGGAGCTGCAGGTGGAGGCCAGCAAGGGCGATGCCCGGGCGCAGCGGGTGCTGCACCTGCGCGAGGATTCCAACTTCGCGCTGGTGACCATCCTGTGGGGCAATGTGGGCGTCAACGTGCTGCTGGCGCTGCTCTCCGGCTCGGTGATGGGCGGGGTCGCGGCGTTCCTGTTCTCCACGGTGGTGATCACCATCTTCGCCGAGATCATCCCGCAGTCGTATTTCTCCCGCCACGCGCTGCGCGTGGCCTCGGTGCTGTATCCGGTGTTGCGCTTCTATCAGTTCCTGATGTATCCGGTCGCGCGGCCCACCGCGTGGGTGCTGGACCGCTGGCTGGGCGGGGAGGAGATCCGCTATTTCCCGGAACGCGACCTGCACCAGGTGCTGGATCTGCACATGCGTTCGGGCGAGAGCGAGATCGCGCGGGTGGAGGGGCGCGGGGCGCGCAACTTTCTCGAGCTGGACGACATCGCGGTGCGCCACGAGGGCGAGCCGGTGGACCCGTCCAGCATCCTGACCCTGGAGTTCGACGGGGACCGGCCGCGGTTTCCGCAGATCGAACCGCGGGTGGACGACCCGTTCCTGCGCAGTATCAATCGTTCGGCCTGCAGCTGGGTGATCGTCACCGATCCGAAAGGCGCGCCCCGGCGGGTGCTGCGCGCGGCGGATTTCACCCGCGAGGCGCTGTTCGCGCCGGAGCGTTTCGACCCGCTGCATCACTGCCTGCACCCGGTGGTGGTGCGTGATGGCTCGCGGCGGCTGGGGGAGCTGATCCCGCACTTTCGCGTGCGCCCGGCACATCAGGGGGACACGGTGCTGGGCGAGGACGTGATCCTGCTGTGGGGCGAGCAGCGACGGATCCTCAGCGGGACCGACCTCCTCGGGCGGCTGCTGCGCGGGGTGGCCCGGCCCGCGCCGGAGTGACCGCGCGGGAGGCGCGCGGGGCGGTCCGGTTCAGTCCTTGCCCGGATCCTTCAGGCGTTCGGCGAGGTCGGCGAAGGGGTTCCAGGTTGCGCCCCCGGACGCCGCCGCGGTGCCGGAACCCCCGCCGGATGCCCCCGCCGCGCGCGCCTCGCCATGGCGCTGGTGTTCGTTGTCATGGCAGTACAGGCACAGCAGTTCCCAGTTGCTGCCATCCGGGGGATTGTTGTCGTGGTTGTGGTCGCGGTGGTGCACGGTCAGTTCGTGCAGGTTGGCGCGGGTGAACTCGCGGCCGCAGCGCCCGCAGACCCACGGGTACATGCCCAGGGCGCGCTCGCGGTAGCCGCGTTCGCGTTCGTCCCGCTCGCGCCGGGCGCGCGCGACCAGTTCGTCCAGGCGTTTCGAATCACTCATGCCCGGAGCATAGCCGCGTGCGCTCAGTCGCGCGAGCGGGGCGGTGGCAGCAGGAACTCCGTCGGGTGGCGCCGCAGGTGGCGGCCGTACGCACGCAGCAGCCGCGCCGGGGAGCCGATGCGCACGCCGCGGGCGCGCAGCGCCACGTACAGTGCCAGACCGAAGCTCACCCACAGGTTGATTGCGCCGATCAGCAGCACGAACACCAGGAACAGCCCGAACGTGCCCAGGGCCAGCCCTTCGGTCACCGTCACGTAGCCCAGATTGGCAGACGCGAACGCCACGTGCTGGATGTCCAGCGGCAGCCCGGTGAGATAGCCGACATAGCCGGTGCCCCCCAGCAGGGCGCCGAACACCATGTTGCCGAGCACGGCGCCGTAGTGGTAGCCGATCCAGTCGGCCAGGCCGTGGCGCGCTCGCCGCGGCAGCAGGCGCCGCAGCAAGGGGTGTTCGCGCAGGCGTCCGGGCAGGTCGAGATAGGCGCAGCGGTTGTCCAGCCAGCCGGCGACCAGTCCGGACACGAACAGCCAGACCCCGGCGATCGCCGCGAACAGCAGCGCGAGCCCGGCGAGCGGGCGCAGGCCGTCGAGCAGGTAGTCGGCCTTGCCACTGTCCATCACCGGCTGTTCGAACACCGACAGCGCGAACAGGCCGATGAACAGGGCCATGGGCAGGGCCACGCCCACGTTGCCCAGTACCGCCGCGAACTGCGAGCGTCCGACCCGCACCAGCAGATCGGCGAGTTTCGACGGATCGGCGGTGCCGCGTTCGGTCTGTTCGATGGCCGCCGCCATGCGCGCCGCGGTCATCGCGGGCTGCTTGGTGGCCACCGTCAGATGCAGCATGTGGATCAGCACGAAACCCAGGCCGTAGTTCAGGCTGGACCAGAACGCATACCAGCCCTCCGACAGGCCGAGGTGCCCGATCTGGATCTTGATCAGGGCCATCAGGGCGATGATGACCCCCGCGCCGGCTCCGGCCCCGAGCATGCCGAAGTATTCCTGACGCCCGCGGGTGATGTATTTCTCGCCGGTGTCGGAGACGTGCTGGGTCACGCTGCGCGAGACCTGGCGGATGTTGTCCTGCCACAGGGCCCGCACGCCGTGGCGTCGGGCGCTGGTGATCACCAGTTCGCGGAACAGCCCGACGCCGGTGGCGCGGGTGGTCGCGGTGTCCTCGGGCTCCAGCAGATCCAGCAGCTTGTGGATGCGCGCCAGCGTCTGGTTCAGGCGTTCCAGCAGGTGGGTCAGTGACAGACTGTTGCCACGGGAGTGCGACAGCGTCCGGAGCTTCTCGATCTGCTCGGCGCACTGCTCCAGCAGGACCCGGGCGTGGCGATCGTCGCGGCGTTCGAAAGTCGGATCCTGCAGCCAGGCCCGGTAGTCGCGTACATAGGCCGAGACCTCGCGCTCCTGCGCCACGAACGCGGAATTGCGTTCGGCGATCGAGGGATCCAGGCGCAGCAGTTCCGGTTCCAGCTCCTCCGCCGCGATCCAGATGGACAGCATCTCCAGGCCGTACAGGATCTCCTCGCGGGCGCGGTCCAGGACCGCGGGATGTTCCCCCGACAGGCAGCCCAGGGCCTCCAGCAGCCGCAGCCAGGCATCGTCCGGCAGGCGCGCGACCCAGATCGCGTCGTCCGGGTCGTGGAACACGTGATGGAGCACGTCGCGCAGATCGGTGCGGTCCATCGGCGACGGGTTGATGCGCTCGTACAGCAGCTCCGTCGCCTCGCGGAAGAAGCCGCGCCGCGAGAACAGGCCGACCCCGGTGTACAGCGTCAGGTGCCGCGCATCCTCCAGCCCGGCCTCCAGGCGTTCGCGCAGCCGCTCGCGCAGCGCAGGCTGCTCCTGAAGCGCCAGCACCAGGGACTCGAGGCGGGCGATGACCGGGGCGGTGTTGCGCGGGTCGTCCGGGCGCAGCCAGTCCACCAGGCGCCGGAGGATCTCCGCCAGATCGGTATCGGGGTCGTTTTCGAGGGCGGTCAGCAGACCCGCGAGATCATCGGTTTGCGACATGAAGTGACGGAATGGGTTGCGGGTGATGGCGCGCAGCATATCATTCCGCCGCGGATATTCCCGGCGGTGCCCGATTTGATCGGCGTCGCCCCGCAGTCCAGAATACGCCCCCTGCGGCCGGCCCCGGCGACCTTCCCGACGAATCGATGATCAAGCTCCGTACTTACGTCTACATGGATTCCCTGCAGCCGCAGCTGGCGGCCTACATGGCGACCGTCTCGCAGGGTTTCCCGCCGGTGCCGGGTGACTCCTGCCTGTGGGTGGAGGTCTCGCCGGGCATGGCCGTGCACCGCCTGACCGACATCGCGCTGAAGTCCACCCGCGTGCATCTGTCGCAGCAGGTGGTGGAGCGTGAATACGGTTCCATGGTGGTGCACCAGCGCGACGACTCCGACGTGCAGGAGGCCGGGCGTGTGCTGCTGTCGCGCATGGGCGCGCAGGTCTCCGATCGCCAGCAGTGCAACATTCCGTGGCAGGAGATCATCCGCGGAATGTCGCCCGACCACACGGTGCTGATCAACCGTCAGAACCGTCGCGGCTCGATGATCCTGCCGGAACAGAGCATGTTCATCCTCGAGGCCGAGCCGGCGGGATACATCATCTATGCCGCCAACCAGGCGCTGAAGGCGTCGCACGTGACCCTGATCGACGTCAGCGCCGTGGGGGCCTTCGGCCGGCTGATCCTGGCCGGCAGCGAGGCCGACATCGACGAAGCCGCGCGCGCCGCAAGCGCCGCCCTGGAACGCCCTGCGGGAACCTGAGCGCCATGCATCGCGAACAGCTGCTGCATCTGCTGCAACGTCACCAGACCCCGTTCATCGAAGAGGCGGGTTTTCGCCGCCGCGCGCTGGATTTCGTCCGCCGGCATCCCGACTGCTTCAACTGCGATCTGCTGCCGGCGCATGTCACCGGCTCCGCCTGGGTCCTCAGCCCCGACCGCGAGCGGGCGCTGATGCTGCTGCACGGCAAGCACAACCGCTGGTTCCAGCCCGGCGGCCATGCGGACGGTCAGGCCGACATCCTGCAGGTAGCCCTGCGCGAGGTGCACGAAGAGACCGGGCTGGCACGCGAGCATATCCGGCTGGTCGCCGAAGACGTCTTCGATCTGGATATCCATACCATCCCCGCCAGCCCCGAGTTTCCGCAGCACGACCACATCGACGTGCGCTTTCTGGTGGAGATCGACGACCGTCTGGAGATCCCCGGCAGCCACGAATCGCACGCCGTGCTGTGGGTGCCGCTGCAGCACGTCTCGCGCTACAACAACAACCGTTCCTGCTGGCGCATGGTCGAAAAGAGCCGGCGCCTGCGCACCGCCGAGCATATCGACGACCCGGTGCCGGCCCACCGCGTACCGGGTCCGGGGACACGCCCGGGGGGCTGACACCGGCCGGACCCCGTGGTGTCGTGCTCAGAACCGCCGGGCACCGTGCCCGGGCAGCGGTACGGCCTCCACGTGCACGCGCACGTCGCGCAGTTCCAGCGGCCCGTCGGAATCCACCCGGCGGGTCTCGCCCCGGCGCCAGCCGGAGCGCCACGGCAGGTGGGCCGCGCCGAACTCGTTGCGGCCGTGCGTTGGCAGGTCGAGCCGTAGCAGGCCTTCCCGGTAGCTGACCTTCATCTCGCGCGAACGCCGTTCGCTGTGGACCTCCACCGTGCGTGTCTCGCCATCCGCCAGGGTGAAGGCCAGCGGGGCATAACGCCGGTCACTGCCGCCGATGCGCATTCGCCCGCCCTCCAGGCTCACGCGGATCAGGTCGCCGAAGTGCCCTTCCTCGCCGCGATGGATGCGGTCGATGCGCGCCTGGCGTTCTGCCCGCTCGCGCGCCTCGATCTCCTGCTGCTCGCGCCGGGTCTGCTCGCGCTCCTTCTGCACCGACTCCCAGGCGCGCATCGCCTCCTGGCGCTCGGATTCGCTCATCTGCTCCCAGTGCTCCTCCGGCACGCCGTAGATGCGCGGGGCACAGGCGGCCAGCATCAGTGCCAGGCTCAGCACGGCGGAGATCAGGATGAGGCGGGCAGCGGATCGGGGCATGGTCAGGCGGCAATCCCGGTCGGATGGAACACGATGGCCGCCGGGGCGGCTCGGTCAGTTTATCCTGCCGGGGCTGCCTGAGTGGCGGCTGAACGGCCATGCCCGAGCTTGACCGCTGCCGCCAGGCCTTGAGCTGGCGCTGCGGAGTCGGCGGTTTTCGGCTGCCGCCGGGGGTGTTGCGCTCTCTCGCGAGCGCGCCGCGAGGTCCTTTCTTATGTGAACAAGAAAGGACCCAAAGAAGTCACCCCGACTGCCGCATCCCGGTCCGCTGATGCGGCCCGGGATCCCCTCGCTCCGAGGCCGGTCGCGGGCGGCGCTGAACTCGCGAAGCTACGCTTCGCTCAGACAAGCAGCGCCTTTTCTCCCGCGCCCGACCTCTGCGCTCGGTGCGACAAACGGGGCCGCAGGACCACCGCCCATTCCTTTTCCGCCAGGCGGGTAGACCGGGGCTTGTGAACGCCCCCGGCCGAGAACAGGATCGGTTGGCGACCGATCACGCCGGATCGGCGAGAGGGCTCGCCTCCCACAGCCACTGTTGCACACCCGGCACCGGGAGGGTGCCCGGGTAGCGCCTTCTACTATCAGGGCTTCGGGGTGGGGCCGGGCCCTGCCCACACGAGATTCCTTTGCCCGGATGGTTGGGAATGAGCTCTACGAAGGGCCCGTACCAAAGCTTGAACCCGTTGGTGCAACGGGCCGCCTTTGCATCAGGAACCAGGAAACGCGCGATTCGGGCGCCCCGCGATCAAGCGGGCCGGGACCCGGGCACCAATGGCCGGAACGCCTCCGGTTTACCCCCTCCCGTTGCGAGCCCCTTGCGGAGGGTGCCTCGCGCCGGAAACAAGGCGCCGGATGTCTGAGCGAAGCGCAGCTTCGCGAGTTCGGCGCCGCCGGCGCGAGGCGCCCGGAGCAAGGTTCCCGGGCGAGCTCCGGGTGCCCTTCTTTGGGTCCTTTCTTGGGCAAGCAAGAAAGGACCTCGCGGCGCGCTCGCGAGAGAGCGCAACACCCCCGGCGGCAGCCAAAGCCCCGGACCCCGCACCGCCAGCTCAAAGCCCCGCGGCAGCGGTCAGGCCCGGGCAGCAGCCCCTGCTCGCTTGAAAGCAAGCTCCCGCAACCGGGTCCGGGCGCCGGCACGCGTGGCGCCTACGCGCCGCACCCCGTGCGTTCGCGCAGGGCCGCCACCAGCCCGTCCATCGGCAGGTGTTCGGCCTCGCTGGCGGTGCGGGCCTGGTATTCGAGTTCACCGGCGTCCAGGCCGCGTTCGCCGATCACGATGCGGTGCGGGATGCCGATCAGCTCCATGTCGGCGAACATCACGCCGGGGCGCTGTTCGCGATCGTCCAGCAGGACCTGGAAGCCGGCGGCCTCGAGTTCGTCGTGCAGCTGTTCGGCGGCCTCGCGCACGCGCTGCGACTTCTTCGCGCCGATCGGGCACAGGGCGATGTCGAACGGGGCGATGGCGGTGGGCCAGCAGATGCCGCGCTCGTCGGAGTTCTGCTCGATCGCGGCGGCGACCACGCGCGAGACGCCGATGCCGTAGCAGCCCATGGTGACGATCTGCTCGCGGCCGTCCTCGTCCAGCACCCGGGCGCCCAGGGCCTCGGAGTACTTGTCGCCGAGCTGGAAGATATGGCCGACCTCGATGCCGCGGCGGATCTCGATGGGGCCGGAGCCGTCGGGCGCGGGTTCGCCCTCGGTGATGTTGCGCAGGTCGGCACTCTCCGGGCGTGGCAGGTCGCGTTCCCAGTTGACGCCGGTCAGGTGGTGGCCGTCCTCGTTGGCGCCGACCACCATGTCGGCCATCCCGAGCACGGCGTGGTCGGCCAGCACCGGGATCGGGCTGTCCACCGGGCCCAGCGAGCCGGGGTCGGCGCCGAACGCGGTACGGATCTCGCCGGCCTCCGCCATGCGCATCGGTTCGGCAATCCAGGGGTGTTTCTCGGCCTTCACGTCGTTGAGTTCGTGGTCACCACGCAGCACCAGGGCGACCAGATCGGCGTCGACCGCGTCGCTGGCGGCCACCACCAGGGTCTTGACCGTGCGTTCGGTCGGCACCTCGAGGAAGGCCGCGAGATCGGCGATGGTGTGGACATCCGGGGTGGCGACCTTCTGCAGCGTCTCGCCGGGGGCGGGCGGCGCGGCCGGGCCGGGGCAGGGCGCGAGTTCCACGTTGGCGGCAAAGCCGCCCGGGGAGAAGGCGATCGCGTCCTCGCCGGAGGCGGCCAGCACGTGAAACTCATGCGAGGCATTGCCGCCGATCGCGCCGGTATCGGCTTCCACCGCGCGGAAGTCGAGACCGCAGCGCTGGAAGATGCGGCAGTAGGCATCGTGCATCTGCTGGTAGGTCTGCCCCAGGGAGTCGGCATCCAGGTGGAAGGAGTAGGCGTCCTTCATCAGGAATTCGCGCGCGCGCATCACGCCGAAGCGCGGGCGGCGTTCGTCGCGGAACTTGGTCTGGATCTGGTAGTAGTTCACCGGCAGCTGGCGGTAGCTGCGGATCTCGCGGCGGACCAGATCGGTGATGACCTCTTCATGGGTCGGGCCATAGCAGAAATCGCGTTCGTGGCGGTCCTGGATGCGCAGCAGTTCGGCGCCGTAAAAGTCCCAGCGCCCGGACTCCTGCCACAGCTCGGCCGGCTGGATGGCCGGCATCAGCACCTCCAGGCCCCCGGCCCGGTCCATCTCCTCGCGCACGATGTTCTCCACCCGGCGCAGCACGCGCAGCCCCAGCGGCAGCCAGGTGTACAGCCCCGAGGCGAGCCGGCGGATGTAGCCGGCGCGCAGCATCAGCTGGTGGGAGACGATCTCGGCGTCGGCCGGGGTTTCCTTCAGGGTATTCAGCGGGAATTGCGAGACGCGCATGGTGCTCGGGCCTTGTGGTCGGTGGTCGTTGAGCGGACGGGGTCGGGGATCAGAACGTGGTGCCGTTGGTGCCCCAGAAATGGCGCGGGGCATCGGCGAACTCGATGTAGACGCGCGCCGGCTCCACGCCCAGTTCGGCCTGCAGGGCGTCGCACAGCTTGCGTGACAGCTCGCGGGTCAGGCCCTCGGGCAGGCCGATGCTCTTGAGCTCGCAGTAGGCCAGCGCCTCGGTGCTGCCGCCGAAACGCATATGGGCGTTGTGCCCGAGAGCGACCATCACGTAGCCTTCGGGCTTGCCCAGCCAGTCGGCCACCGCGGCCGACAGGCGCGCGGTGACGCCGTCGGCATCTGCGGGCAGGGCGGCGTTGGTCTCGATTCGCAGCATTGGCATGGCGGTCTCCCGGAATGTTTCGACAGGACAGGGGACGCTCCCCCGACGCGGATGCCGACATGATACGGACAGCGGCGGGCTGCTGCAGGGCCGGCGGGGGTGCAGGCAGGAAAATGCGGCTCAGATCGCTATACTCCCGGCAGATGCCGGTATTCGGGTCGGGGATTTGTCCATCCCCGGCCGGGTCCGATAAATTAGGGAAAACTAATATACAAAGAACGGCCCGTGACGGCTGCCGACGCCGGAATCCCGGTTCAGCAGGAGAGGGCCGAACATCCGGAAGGGACCACACCATGACACGACTCCCGATCATCGGGGCCGCGCTGCTTGCGCTGTCTCTGCCGATGGCGGCTCAGGCCGATGAGCTGCCCTTCGAAACCGTCGAGGCCGAACGCCTGACCCTGCCACAGGAGCGCCTGCTGGATGGTCGCGTTGAAGCGGTCCAGCGTTCCACCATCTCGGCCCAGACGTCGGGTCGGGTGCGCGAGATCTTCGTGGACGTGGACGATTTCGTCGAGGAAGACGAGCTCGTGCTGAGGATCTCGGACACCCAGCAGCAGGCCCGGCTGAGCCAGGCCGAGGGGGACCTGGCCGAGGCGCGGGCGCGTTTCGGCGAGGCGCGGTCGGAGTTCGAACGCATCCGCGAGGTGTTCGAGCAGGACGTGGTCTCGCGCTCCGAATTCGAACGGGCCGAGGCGGAACTCGAATCGGCGCGGGCGCGCCTGCGCTCGGCCGAGGGCCGGGTCGACGAGGCGCGCGAGCAGCTGGGATATACCGAGGTCTACGCCCCGTATTCCGGCATCGTGACCGAACGCATGGTGGAGGTCGGCGAGTCGGTCTCCCCGGGGTCGCCGCTGCTGGACGGGCTTAGCCTGGACCGCCTGCGCGTGGACGTGGACGTACCCCAGCGGCTGATGCCCGGGGTGCGGGATCGGCGCGAGGCGGAGGTGATTCTGGATTCCGGCGAACGCGTAACTGCCGAGAGCCTGACGCTGTTCCCTTACGCCCATCCGCAGAGCTCCAGCTTCCGCGTGCGCGTGAACCTGCCCGAGGACGAGGACAATCGCGGCCTGTTTCCCGGCATGTTCGTGAAGACGAGCTTCGTGCTGGACGAGGTCGAGCGCCTGATGGTGCCGAAGGAGGCCGTGGCCCACCGTTCCGAGGTGATTGCGGTCTACGTGATCGACGACGAGGACCAGGTGCGTTTCCGTCAGGTCCGCACCGGGCGCGAGCACGACGGCATGATCGAGATCCTCGGCGGCCTGCGTGAGGGCGAGCGTGTCGCGCTGGATCCGGTACATGCCGCGATCTACATGAAGGACCACCAGCAGGTGACGCGATGAGCGGCGGCACGGACGCGGCCCCGGAGCGCATGGGGATCTCCGGGCGCATCGCGAAGGCATTCCTGACCACCCAGATTACCCCTCTGCTGGCCCTCGTGGGCCTGCTGCTGGGCCTGTTCGCGATCCTCGTGACCCCGCGCGAGGAAGAGCCGCAGATCAACGTCACCATGGCGGACGTGTTCATCCCGTTCCCCGGTGCCAGTGCCGAGGAGGTCGCGCATCTGGTGTCCACCCCGGCGGAACAGGTGCTCTCCGAGATCGAGGGGGTGGACGACATCTACTCCACCTCGCGTCCCGACATGGCGCACATCACCGTGCAGTTCGAGGTCGGCGAGGACCGCACCGCGGCGCTGGTGCGACTGTACAACCAGATCTTCTCCAACGATGACTGGATGCCGCAGAACCTCGGGGTCGGCGACCCGATGGTGCGACCGATGGGGATCGACGACGTCCCGATCGTCAACGTGACCCTGTGGACCGAGGACGAGGAACGCGGCGGCCACGACCTGTTGCGCGTGGCGCACGGGCTGGAGACCCAGCTCAAGCGGGTTCCCGGCACGCGTGACATCTACACCGTGGGCGGGCCCGATCATGTGGTGCACGTGCGCTTTAAGCCGGAGATGCTGGCGGCGCACAACCTTGCGGTGGACGACCTGCGCGACGCCCTCGCGGTGTCGAACTTCTCGCGCGATGCCGGGCATGTGTACCAGGACGACGAGGAGATCCTGATCCAGGCCGGCGACTTCATCACCGAACCCGAGGCGTTCGCGCGGCTGGTCGTCGGGATGCATGACGGACGCCCGGTGCATCTGGAAGATGTGGCCGAGGTCGAACAGGGCCCCGGCTATCCCTCTGAGCACGTCCGCTTCGCCCACGGTGCCGCGGCCGAGGGCGGGGGGCACATTGGCGACAGTCACCCGGCGGTGACGGTGGCGGTGGCCAAGCAGCCGGGCACCAACGCCCCCGACATCGCCGACCAGGTGATCGAACGCCTGGATCAGCTGGAGGGCACCTACATCCCCGACGGGGTCGAGGTGTCCATCACCCGCAACTACGGCGAGACGGCCGACGACAAGGCCTCGACGCTGATCCAGAAGCTGATGCTGGCGACCGCCTCGGTGATCATCCTGGTGTGGATCGCGCTGGGCTGGCGCGAGGCGTTCATTGTCGGCGTGGCGGTGATCGTTACCCTGGCGCTGACACTGTTCGCGTCCTGGGCCTGGGGCTTCACCCTCAACCGGGTCTCGCTGTTTGCGCTGATCTTCGCCATCGGCATCCTGGTGGACGACGCGATTGTGGTGGTGGAGAACATCCACCGACACATGGTCCAGGGCGGACGCAAGTTCCTCGAGTCGATCCCGCTGGCGGTGGACGAGGTGGGCGGTCCGACGATCCTGGCGACCTTCACCGTGATCGCGGCGCTGCTGCCGATGGCCTTCGTCACCGGGCTGATGGGCCCGTACATGAGCCCGATTCCGATCAACGCCTCGATGGGGATGATCCTGTCGCTGGCGGTGGCCTACGTGGTGACCCCGTGGCTGACCTACAAGGTGCTCCGGCGTCAGGCCGAACAGCACGAGGCCGGCGGTGGCCACGGCGGACACGAATCCGGTGAAGCCGCCTCCGATAGCCTGATGCGGCTGTTCAACTTCCTGCTGCGGCCGTTCCTCGGCACCGGCGGGCGCAAGAAGCTCAACCGCACGGCGCTGTGGATCGGTACCCTGCTACTGATCCTGGGTTCGGTATCGCTGGCCTATTACCAGCTGGTGGTGCTGAAGATGTTGCCGTTCGACGACAAGTCGGAGTTCCAGGTGGTGCTGGACATGCCCGAGGGGACCAGCCTGGAGCGCACCAGCCAGGTGCTGGGCGAGATGGCGGACTACCTCAAGACCGTTCCCGAAGTGCACGACGTGCAGACCTATGCAGGCACGGCCACGCCGATGAACTTCAATGGTCTGGTGCGCCAGTATTACCTGCGCGAGGGCAGCCACGTGGGTGACATCCAGGTCAATCTGACGCACGAGTCGGAGCGCGACCGGCGCAGCCATGACATCGCCCTGTCGGTGCGTGACGACATCAATGCCATCGCGCAGCGCTATGAGGGTGCGGCGGTCAAGGTGGTCGAGGTGCCGCCGGGGCCGCCGGTGATGTCGCCGATCGTGGCCGAGATCTACGGGCCGGATTACGACGGCCAGATCGAGGTGGCCAAGCAGGTGCGCGAAGTGTTCGAGAACACCGAGGGTCTCACCGACATCGACGACTCGGTGGAGCACCCCGGTCCGAAGAAGATCCTGCAGGTGGATCGCGAACGCGCAGCGCATCTGGGCGTGCCGCAGCAGGCAGTGGTCGATGCCATCGAGACCTCCCTGTCGGGCGAGGACGTGACCTATCTTTACGGCTCCAACATCAAGTATGCGGTGCCGGTGCGGCTTGAATTCGACCGCGCGGAGAAGGGCAGCCTGGACCCGGTGCTGGGGCTCAAGGTTCGTTCGAAGGAAGGGGGTCTGGTCCCGCTGTCGGAGGTGGTGAACGTGGTGGATGCGACGCGCGAGCATTCCATCCACCACAAGAACCTGCTGCCGGTGGTGTACGTCCAGGGTGACCTGGCCGGCGGAGTCGACAGCCCGCTGTACGGCATGTTCGACATGTTCTTCGGCATGCGCGACAAGCCGATGGTGTACGACGAGCCGCTGGAACAGCGCTTCATCAGTCAGCCCGACCAGCCGTACGACTACAGCCTGAAGTGGGACGGCGAGTGGCAGGTCACCTACGAGACCTTCCGCGACATGGGCATCGCCTACTCGGTGGGCCTGATCCTGATCTACCTGCTGGTGGTCGCGCAGTTCCGCTCGTACATGGTGCCGCTGATCATCATGGCACCCATCCCGCTGACGGTGATCGGGGTGATGCCGGGGCATGCGTTCGTGGACGCGTTCTTCATGGACGCCAAGTTCACGGCGACCTCGATGATCGGGATGATCGCGCTGGCCGGGATCATCGTGCGCAACTCGATCCTGCTGGTGGACTTCATCAACGACGAGCTGCGCCGCGGGGTGGATACCATCGAGGCGGTGGTGCATGCGGGGGCCGTGCGCGCCAAGCCGATCGTGCTGACCGGCCTGGCGGCGATGGTCGGTGCCGGGTTCATCCTGGATGACCCGATCTTCTCCGGACTGGCGGTCTCGCTGATCTTCGGGGTGTTCGTCTCCACCCTGCTGACGCTGGTGATCATCCCGGTGCTGTACTACCTGTACGTGCGCAACCGGGTGCACCTGATCCGCGAAGCAGCGTAGTACCCGCGTGATCACGTGTCCGGGTCGGGCCCCGGGGTGGGGCATTTCCGCCCCGGGCGCGCGAGCGGCTACAATTCTTGCCCCAACCGAACCGGAGGCACCCAATGAATGTCGATATGGGAGACGAGGGTCTGGACGTCACCGGGATCAGCCGCGAACAGTGCGCGACCCTGGTCGAAGCCCTGCAGGCGAGCAGTGATCAGCGTTTCATGGACGATCCGGAGCTGCGGCGGCTGTTCAAGCTGCTGGCGGTACTGCAAAGCGATCTGTGGGACGAGATGACCTCGGGTCAGTTCGATTTCAGCCAGTACAAGAAGCAGTAGCGCACTGCGGGAGCCCGTCATGTCCGATTCCTCCGGCCGCCCCTCCAATTTTGCCATTGGCAACATCCTGCTCGCCGTGGCGGCCGTGATGCTGTTCTTCTTCGTCCAGCTGTGGGAACTGATCGGTGTCGTGGCATTGTTGCTGTGGATGGCCCTGGCGGCCGCAGGCGTCTATTTCATCATGAAGGACAAGGATATCAATCCTGGTGGACCGCCCAACTGAACCCGTCGGTTCGCCGGGGGGAGGTTCGCTTTCCGTTTTCGAGGACCTGCTTGAAGGGCATCTGGGTCGGCTCCGCGGTCTCGCCGAGGACCTGGATGCGACCGGCGTGTCGTCCGATCGGATCGATGCCCTCTACCGGGAGATCAATGCACTGGGACGTGCCGCAAGGGCGCACGGGGTGCACGAGCTTGCGCGTCTGGGCGAGGCCCTGAAGGCTACGCTCGCCGGTCTGAGCGCAAAAGCCAGCCCCGCGGATCGCGAGTTGCTGCGCCTGGGGCTGGCGCGCCTGGAGGCCTCGGCCGAGGCATGGACACGCCGGGGCCGGAGCAGGCCCGAGGTGCGGCCCGAACCCGGCAACCATGCCGTCCCGGAGGGCGGGTGGGTGCTGGTGGACTCGGTGGACACCGCAATCGGTGCCGAGATCGCGCGCAAGCTGCAGGCGCGGGGATTTCGCACGGACGATCCGGGCACCGGTTCGGAAGACGGGACGGTGGCGCCTGCTGGACTCCCGCCCGCGGCCCGGGTGGTCTGCTTCGGCGAGGTCCTGCCCGATTCCCCTGCGCTGACCCGGCTGCGCGAGCCCGGTCAGGGGTTCCTGCCAACCCTCGCGGTGGCGCGCTACTGGAATCCGGGGGCTCGCCTGCAGGCGGTGCGCGAAGGGGCGGCCCGCTGCCTCGACTATCCCCTGGCGGACGAGACCCTGCTGGAGCAGCTGGCGCAGATCGGCGGGGTGGTCACGGAGGCCGGCTATCAGGTGCTGATCGTCGGTGGCGAAAGCGACGAGGCGCTGGTTGAAGAACTGCGTGGGGTCGGGCTGGAGGCCGATGCGCGTTCCGACCCGGACACGGCACTGGCACGGGTCCACGGCGGCGCAGTCGAGGTGCTGGTGCTGGATGCGGATGCGTCGCAGCCCGGCTGCCGTGCGTCGGAGTTTACCGCCCTGCTGCGTACCCGCGACAACGGTTCCACCCTCCCCGTCATGATGCTGACGGAGGATCCGGCACGCATCAACGACCTGATGGCCCTGCATCCCGGGACCTGCGGGGTGTTCCTGAAACCGGTCCGGCCGCGGCAGTTGGCGGATGCGATCGCCGCCCACGCCCGCCAGCAGCGTCAGAAGGACGGGGTCTCGCGGGCCTACCGTCAGGCGCTGTACGAGCGTGAACGCGAACATCTCGCGGTGAACGAGCATGCGCTGGTCAGCATCACCGACGTGGCCGGCGACATCATCTACGCCAACGAACGCTTCGCCCGAGTCAGCGGCTACGCGGTGTCCGAACTTCTGGGCTGCAATCATCGCCTGCTGAAATCGGGCATGCACCCGGATGCGTTCTACACCGAGTTGTGGGAGACCATCGCCAGCGGGCGTATCTGGCAGGGCGAGGTCTGCAACCGGGCCCGTGACGGCTCGCTGTACTGGGTGGAGACCACCGTCGTTCCGTATCTCGACGGCGACGGTCTGCCCTACCAGTACGTGTCCATCCGTACCGACATCACCACGGTCAAGCGCCAGGAGCATCGGCTGCGCAGCAGCCAGGTGTTCACCAACATGGGTACCTGGGAGTGGACCCCCGGGCGCGAAGAACTGGAATGGTCGGAGCGCATCGCGCCGCTGCTGGGGTATCAGAACGGCGACCTGGCGCCCACCGAAGACAACTTCCTCGCCGCGGTGCACCCGGAGGATCGCGAACGGGTACGCAACGCGATCCGCAGTTCCATGCGTCGCGGGGCCTATCTCGAGCTGGAGCACCGGGTCGTGTGGCCGGACGGGACCGTGCGCTGGCTCCTGCAGCGTGGTGACGTGGAGCGCGATGCCGCCGGTGACGTCCTGCACATGCTGGGCGTGATGCAGGACATCACCAAGCGCAAGCAATCCGAACTGGCACTGGCCGAGCAGACCGGGCGTCTGCGTGAGGCCCAGCGCCTCGCGCGCGTCGGGCACTGGGAATACGAGCCGGAGTCCGGGCGCCTGGGGTGGTCGGATATCGTTTACGAGCTGTTTGACCTGTCCCCGGG
Source organism: Thioalkalivibrio sp. ALJ24 (assembly GCF_000377785.1). GTDB lineage: Bacteria > Pseudomonadota > Gammaproteobacteria > Ectothiorhodospirales > Ectothiorhodospiraceae > Thioalkalivibrio. The sequence continues at coordinate 85,600 of NZ_KB898724.1, forward strand.
GAACGGCCCGCTGTCGATGGAGGCCTTCCGCGACTATGTGCATCCCGAGGATCTGGAGCATCTCGACGCGGCGCTGGAACAGGCCCGGGGTGAAGGGCGCGGGGAGAGCGTCCTGCGCATCCGGCGTCCCGGCGGGGACCGGCGCCACATGCAGCTGATCGCCCACCAGAAACCCTCCGGCGAGAACCCGGACCGTGCGAGGCTGACCGGTACGCTGCAGGATGTGACCGAACTGCAGCAGGCGCAGGAAGAGCTGTCATTGTTCCGGCGCATCTTCGAGGCCTCCGAACAGGCGATCTCGATCGCGGACCGGGAGGGCTTCATGATCTACAACAACCCCTCGGCGCTGGAGATGACCGGATATGCCGAAGCGGACCTGGCCGGGAGGCCCTACCGCGAACTGATCCCCGAGGAGGCGGCACAGGCGGGGCGGGAGATCGACGAGATCCGTCATGCGGGCGGGGCATGGACCGGACAGCTGCCGATCCGCTGCCGCAACGGCGCGGTGATCATGACGCGAAGCACGGTGGGGGTGGTCCGGGACCGTCGCGGTGATCCCCAGTACATCTTCAACATCTTCAGCGACTTCACCGCCGAGCTGCAGCGGCGTGCCGAGCTGGACCGGGCGCGCGAGGAGGCCGAACAGGCCAGCCGGGCCAAGTCGGATTTCCTGTCCAACATGAGCCACGAACTGCGTACCCCGATGAACGCGATCCTGGGCTTCGCCCAGCTGCTGCAGCGCGACCCGGTACTGGGCGAGCGTCAGCGCGGCCAGCTGGACGAGATCAGCCGCGCCGGGCGGCACCTGCTGGAGCTGATCAACGAGATCCTCGACCTGGCGCGGATCGAGTCCGGGCGCATGCAGGTCGCGCGGGAGCCGGTGGATGTCGCCGGAGTGGTTCGTGAATGCGGGTCGCTGATGGGTCCGCTGGCGGAGGAACGCGACATCCGGCTCGCGGGCATCGATGCGGTGGCGGCGCAGGCCCCGCGGGTGCTGGCGGATCGCACGCGGGTCAAGCAGGTCCTGCTGAACCTGCTGTCCAATGCGGTCAAGTACAACCACGAGGGCGGGTGCGTGACCCTGGAGGTCACCCACGAGGACGCCATGCTGCGCCTGGGGGTGCGCGATGACGGTCCCGGCCTGTCACAGGAACAGCAGGAACGCCTGTTCCAGCCGTTCGAGCGGCTGGAGGCGGACCAGGGCGGTATCGAGGGCAGTGGCGTGGGTCTGACCATCACCCGCCACCTGGTCACGATGATGAACGGTCGTCTGGGACTGGAGAGCGCGCCGGGCGAGGGGGCCTTGTTCTGGTTCGAACTGCCGCTGGCGGACGGCGCGGATGCGACGGCGAACGCGGACGGGGCCGTGTATACGCAAGGGCCGGGCGGGTCGGCGCCCGGCTCCGGCGATTCCGGGGCGTCGGGCGACTCCGGCACCCCACGCTCCGTGCTGTGCATCGACGACCAGGCCGCCAACCTGCGTCTGCTGGAGGACATCCTCGGTCAGGAGCCGGACCTGCGCCCGGTGCTCGCAGATACCCCGCTCAAGGGTATCGAGGAGGCGACGCGTACGGTCCCCGACGTGATCCTGCTGGATCTGGCGATGCCCGGCATGGACGGCTATCAGGTGCTGCGCGCATTGCGCGCGGACGAGACCCTGGCGCAGGTGCCGGTGCTGGCGGTGACTGCCGACGCCACCGGGCCGACCCGCGAGCGGGCACTGCAGGCCGGGTTCGCGGAGGTGATCACCAAGCCGGTGGATCCCGCGGGCCTGCGTGAACGCGTGCGCGAGATCGCCGGCGACGCGGGTCAGAGGTAGAGCCAGGCGACGATCGCGACCGCGGCGACCACCGCCACCGCATCGGCGCTCAGCGCGGCGGCCAGGGTGTGGCGGACCCGCTTGACCCCGATCGCGCCGAAATACACCGCGAGCACGTAGAAGGTGGTTTCGGTGGAACCCTGCAGGGTGGACACCAGCATGCCGACGTGGGTATCCGGTCCGGTGGCCGGGTCCTGCATGATCCCGGCCATGATGCCGTAGGCCCCGGATCCGGACAGTGGCCGCAGCAGCGCCATCGGCAGGGCCTCGGCGGGCAGTCCGAAGGGCGTGGTCCACGGCCCGACCAGCCCGACGAACATCCCCAGCGCGCCGCTCTCGCGCAGCATGCCTACCGCGACCAGGATGGCCACCAGGTAGGGGATGATCCGCAGGGCCACGTTGAAGCCCTCTTTCGCCCCCTCGACGAAGACCTCGTATACCGGCACCCCGCGCAGCACGCCATAGGAGAGAAAGCCGACCACCAGTCCCGGGATGATCCACGGGGCGATGGCCTGGCCGTAGATGATGGTCAGCGGGATGATCGCCAGTACCCCCAGCAGGACCAGGAGCGAGACCCAGGCGGGATAGCCCTCGGCCGGGACCTCGATGTTCATCGGCTGGGGCTGCTCGCCCGGCTCCGTGTCCCGGTCGGCATTGGAGCGCCGGTCCCCGGGGCTGGCTTCAGCATCGGGGTCGTCAAGGCCGCCGGGCGGGATCTCGCGGGTGGCCGCCGGAGGGCGGAACCAGCGTTGCAGGACCAGCGCGCTGGTGATCCCGGCGACCGTGGCGAACAGTGTCGCGAACAGCGTGGTCGGCAGGATGGCGGCCGGATCCTCCGAGCCCAGCGAGGCGCGCAGGGCGATCACGCCGGTGGGCAGCAGGGTGATGCTGGAGGTGTTGATCGCCAGGAACAGCGCCATCGCGTTGGTGGCGGTGCCCGGGTGGGGGTTGAGCTTCTCCAGCTCCTGCATCGCGCGGATCCCGAACGGCGTGGCGGCATTGCCCAGCCCGAGGATGTTGGCGGAGAAGTTCAGGATCATTGCGCCCATCGCCGGGTGTTCCGGCGGGACGTCGGGGAACAGGCGCACCATCAGCGGCCGCAGCAGACGGGCGAGCACGGTCAACAGGCCGCCGGCCTCGGCGATCTTCATCAGGCCGAGGAACAGGGCCATCACCCCGACCAGCCCCAGGGCCAGTTCGACCGCGGCCCCGGCCGCCTCCACCGCGCCCTCGGAGAGCTCGGCCATCGGACGTTCGTCGGGATCGGTGGAGCGCAGCTCGCGCAGCGCCGCGGTGGCGAAGGCGATGACGACCAGCGCAAGAAAGATCGCGTTCATGCGCCGGTGGCCGTGACCGTCAGCGGTTCTCGCCGCGCGAAACCAGGCGCAGGAAGGCGTCCATCCAGCGCGCCGGCAGGATCGCCTTGAGGAAGGCGAACAGATGCGTGGGGAAGGTCACGCGGTAGCGCAGCTTTGGCCGCCGTGCCTCCAGGGCATGGATCACGCAGCGCGTCACGGCCTCCGGCCCGAGGGTGAACGGGGCATCGGCCTCCGCGTCGGCCATGCGTGCCTCGGCCGCCTCGTAGGTGCGGGCCCAGGGGCTGTGGGCGCGGTGGATGTGGTGGCGGAAGGCCTTCAGCGCATTGGCGCGGAACTCCGAGCGGATCGGCCCCGGCTGGATCAGCACCACGCGGATCCCGCTGCCGTGGAGTTCCTGGCGCAGGGTGTCGGACATCCCCTCGAGTGCAAACTTGGAGGTGACGTAGGCCCCGCGCAGGCGCAGCGGGGCGAAGCCCAGCACCGACGAGTTCTGGATGATGCGCCCCTCGCCGGCGCGGCGCATCGCGGGGATCACCAGGTTGGTGAGCTCCAGCCAGCCCAGCACGTTGGTCTCCAGCTGGGCGCGCAGGGCGGCGCGCGAGAGGTCTTCCACCGCCCCCGGCTGGCCGTAGGCGCCGTTATTGAACAGGCCGTAGAGCTTCCCGCCGGTGCGGTGCAGCACCTCGTGCGCCGCGCTGCGGATGCTGGCGGAGTCGTTGAGGTCCAGCTGCAGGGCCTCGAAGCCTTCCCTCTTCAGGCGCGAGACGTCCTCGGCGGCGCGCGCCGTGGCGAACACCCGATAGCCGCGGTCGCGCAGGGCGCGGGCCGCGTGGGCCCCGATCCCGGAAGAGCAGCCGGTGATCAGGACGGCGCGGGCATCGTCTTCGGCGGAACTCACGCGGACCTCCGGGCGGTCGGTCAGTAGGTCAGGGTCGCGACGTCGTCCTCGACGACCTCGCCGATGAAGGCCCCGCCGCCGCGCATGCCGTCAAGTTCGGGCACCGCGTTCTCCAGCGTCAGGCCGTTTTCGTCCATCGCGCCGGCGCAGGCGTAGAAACGCGCACCGGCCTCGTGGGCATCCTGCATGAAACTGTAGACCGATTTCTCCTGCGCGTCGCCGGGATACATGGTTTCGGCGACCCCCTGGCGCAGCAGGCGGGTGGTCTGCGCGGCGAAGTAGATCTCGACCTCCAGGTCCATCGCGGCGGCCACGGTGGCCTGGAAGAACGGGGCCCCCAGCGTGCCGGGGCGTTCGAGGTCCAGATTCAGCAGCATGATCACGATCTTGTCGGCCATCTCGTCTCTCGCTCTGCAGGCGTGGGTCGGGGAGGTTCCGGGAACGCCGCATGATCGGATCTCGCGGCGCGCGAAGCAATTGCCTTCAGTCCTTTTATTCCCGGCCGGCGGCCGCATAATACGGTCATTCGCTTCGCAACGAGTCACAGTCTTCGGGAGAACATCCTCATGCCGATCTACGAATACGCCTGCCAGCAATGCCACCAGGTCTCCGAGATCCTGCAGAAGATCTCGGATCCGCCCGCTACCACCTGCCCGCAGTGCGGTGCCGAGGCGCTGACCAAGCAGGTCTCGGCCGCCGGTTTCCGGCTGGCGGGTGGCGGCTGGTACGAGACCGATTTCAAGCAGGGTGGCCAGCGCAACCTGAAAGAGGGTGGCGGCGGTTCCGCCGGGGACGGCGGCTCTTCGGGTTCCGGCAGTTCCGGCGGCAGTGATGGCGGGGGCAGTGCCGCCACCACCGGGGGCTGAGTCCGATGCTGGCCGCGCTCCGGCGTTACGCGATCGCGGGGCTGCTGGTCTGGCTGCCACTGGTGGTGACCGGCTACATCATCAAGCTGCTGGTGGACCTGCTGGACTACAGCCTTCTGATCCTGCCGGAGGAATGGCGCCCCGAGGCCTGGCTGGGATTCGACCTGCCGGGCGCCGGGGTGGTGATCGCGGTGGCGATCGTGCTCCTGACCGGCATGATCGTGGCCAACATCCTCGGTCGGCGCCTGATCCAGCTGGGCGAGGCGGTGGTGCGGCGGATCCCGCTGGTCAGCACCATCTACGGGGCGGTGAAACAGGTCACCGAGACGGTGTTCTCCGACGGCGGTGACTCCTTCCGCAAGGTGGTGCTGGTCGAATATCCGCGCAGCGGCGCCTGGTCGGTGGCCTTCCTCACCGGTACCGGTACCCGCGAGACGCGTGAACGCACCGGCGAGGACATGCTGACGGTGTTCGTGCCCACCGCGCCCAATCCGACCTCCGGGTTCGTGCTGCTGGTCCCGCGCGAAGACGTGATCGAGCTGGAGATGTCGGTGGAGGACGGGCTCAAGTTCGTGATGTCGCTGGGGGTGGTCACGCCGGCTGCGGACAGCCCCGGCAACGCGCCGCTGCCGGTTGCGCGGGACGGGGGCAGGCCGTAACATTTCCGGCCCTTTGACGGGCGTCGTGTGCCCGTTTTCCCCGATCAACCCGCGTGGCCCCGCTCCCGGCAGGCCGCGCCCGGCAGCTGGAACGGCGCAATGCGAACGCATCTCTGTGGACGGGTCACCGAACGTGATCTCGACTCCGAAGTTACCCTCTGTGGCTGGGTCAACCGCCGTCGCGACCACGGCGGCGTCATCTTCGTCGACCTGCGCGATCACGCGGGACTGGTGCAGGTGGTGTTCGATCCCGACCGTGCCGAGGTCTTTGCGCGCGCCGAACAGCTGCGCAGCGAATACGTGATCCGAATGACCGGGCGCGTACGGCGGCGCCCGGAGGGCACCGAAAACCCCGAGCTGACCACCGGCGCGGTGGAGATCCTCGGGCTGGAGCTGGAGGTGCTGAACGCGGCGAAGACCCCGCCGTTCCCGCTGGACGACGAGGACGTGGGCGAGGATACCCGTCTGCGCTATCGCTACATGGACCTGCGCCGGCCGGAGATGCAGGAACGCCTGCGCCTGCGCGGCCGGGTCACCGCGGCAATGCGCCGTTTCCTCGAGGAGCGCGACTTTCTCGACATCGAGACGCCGATGCTGACTCGCGCGACCCCCGAGGGCGCGCGTGACTATCTGGTGCCGTCGCGCACCCACGCCGGCAGTTTCTTTGCTCTGCCGCAGTCGCCGCAGCTGTTCAAGCAGCTGCTGATGATGTCCGGCATGGACCGCTACTACCAGATCACCCGCTGCTTCCGCGACGAGGACCTGCGCGCCGATCGCCAGCCGGAGTTCACCCAGCTGGACCTGGAGATGGCGTTCGTCGACGAGGCCGACGTGATGGGCGTGACCGAGGAGCTGATGCGCCATTTGTTCCGCGAGGTCATGGGCATCGAGCTGGACGATCCGTTCCCGCGCATGAGCCACGCCGAGGCGATGACCCGCTTCGGCTCCGACAAGCCGGATCTGCGCATCCCGCTGGAATTCACCGAGCTGACCGAGGTGATGCAGGCGGTGGAATTCAAGGTCTTCAACGGCCCGGCGAACGACCCCGAGGGTCGCGTGGCCGCGCTACGCGTGCCGGGCGGGGCGAAGCTCACGCGCAAGGAGATCGACGTGTACACCGAATACGTCGGCCGCTACGGCGCGAAGGGCCTGGCCTATATCAAGGTCAACGACCCGGCGGATCTCGAGGGCGGGCTGCAGTCGCCGATCCTGAAGTTCCTGCCGGAGGACGTGACGCGCCAGATCCTGGACAGGACCGCGGCCGCCGCCGGTGACCTGATCTTCTTTGGGGCGGACAAGGCCTCGGTGGTCAACGAGGCGATCGGCGCGCTGCGCGTGAAGCTTGGCCACGATCTGGACATGGTCGAACCCGGCTGGCGCCCGCTGTGGGTGGTGGACTTCCCGATGTTCGAATGGGATGCGGACGACCAGCGGCTGTACGCCCTGCACCATCCGTTCACCGCGCCGGCCACCGACAGCCCCGAGGCCCTGCGCGAGAACCCGCGCGAGGCCATGTCGCGGGCCTACGACATGGTGCTCAACGGCACCGAGGTCGGCGGCGGCTCCATCCGTATCCACAACCCGGAGATGCAGCAGGCCGCGTTCGAGGCGCTGGGCATCGGCGAGGAAGAGGCGCGCGAGAAGTTCGGCTTCCTGCTGGATGCGCTGCACTTCGGCGCCCCGCCGCATGGTGGCCTGGCCTTCGGTCTGGATCGCCTGGTGATGCTGATGAGCGGCGCCCACTCCATCCGCGACGTGATGGCGTTCCCCAAGACCCAGACCGCCGCCTGTCTGCTGACCGATGCCCCGGCGCCGGTGGGCGAGAAGCCGCTGCGCGAGCTGGGCATCCGTCTGCGGGCCGGGGTTGCCGGCGACGGCGCGCAATAAGGCGGGCCCGCGGCGATGACGGCCATGCGGACCACCGTGGTGACCCTGCATGGCTGGCACATGACCGGGGTGGAGATGGCGCTGCTGCGGCGCCGTCTGCGTGCGGCGGGCTACCGGGTGCGGGCGTTTCGCTATCCGTCGCGCCGGGCGGCTCCCGAGGAGGTCGCCCGGGCTCTGGCGGCCTGGCTGGAAACCCTGCCCGACGACATGGTGCACCTGGTCGGCCACAGCCTTGGCGGGGTGATCCTGCGGCACCTGTTCACGGTGGCGCCGGTGCAGCGCCCGGGTCGTGTAGTAATGCTGGGTTCCCCGTTGCAGGGCAGTCGGGTCGCCGCGCGTCTGGCCTCCGGTCGGGCCGGGCGCTGGTGGCTGGGGCGCGCGCTGGATCGCGGACTGCTGGGCGGAAGCCCGGTGCTGCGCGGGCGTCAGGTCGGGATGATCGCCGGGACCCGCGGCCGTTTTCCGGGGCCGCTGCTGGCCGAACTGCCGGAACCGCATGACGGTCTGGTCGCAGTGGAAGAGACCCGGGGCCCCGAAGTGTCCCGGCATCTCCAGGCGCCGGTGAACCACATGGGCCTGATCTTGAGCGATCCGGTTGCGCGCGCCGTCGCGCATTTCCTCGAGCACGGGGAATTCGGGCCGGAAACAACGTTAGACTGAGCGCTGGTAACGAGGAGGCGGAACACCATGGCCGGTCACAGCAAGTGGGCGAACATCAAGCACCGCAAGAGCGCGCAGGACGCCAAGCGCGGCAAGCTGTTCACCAGGCTGATCCGCGAGATCACCGTGGCCGCGCGCCACGGCGGCCCCGACCCGGAGACCAATCCGCGCCTGCGCCTGGCCTTCGACAACGCCCTGAAGAACAACATGACCCGCGACACCATCGAGCGCGCGGCGAAACGGGGTGCCGGGGAGACCGAGGGCGAGGCCTACGAGGAGCTGCGCTACGAGGGCTATGGTCCCGGTGGCGCGGCGATCATGGTCGACTGCATGACCGACAACCGCAATCGCACGGTCTCCGAGGTGCGTCACGCCTTCAACAAGATGGGCGGCAATCTGGGGACCGACGGGTCGGTGGCCTATCTGTTCGAGAAGAAGGGCGTGATCAACTTCCCGCCGGGACTGGATGAAGAGACGGTGATGGAACCGGCGCTGGAAGGCGGCGCCGAGGACGTGCTGGTGGATGACGACGGTTCGATCGAGGTCATTACCGACCCGGATACCTATCAGGACGTGCGCCAGGCCCTGCTGGACCACGGCCTGGAGCCGGAGAACGCCGATGTCACCATGCGCCCCGAGACCCTGACGCCGCTGGATCCGGAGACCGCCGAGACGGTGCTCAAGCTGCTGAACATGCTGGATGATCTGGACGACGTGCAGAACATCTACACCAACGCCGACTTCCCCGAGGGCATGGGCGGCGATGACTGAACCGCGTGCCCGGTGGCGCGGCTGACGCCATGCGCATCCTCGGCATCGACCCCGGGTCGCGCCTGACCGGCTTTGCGGTGATCGAGACCGGGGCGCGCCAGTCGCGTTCGCTGGGGCACGGGGTGGTGCGCCCGCGGGCGAAGGCGTTCCCCGAACGCCTGGGCGAGATCTTCACCGGGGTCGAGGAGGTGATCGCCGAGCTGCAGCCGGAGGTGCTGGCGATCGAGAGCGTGTTCGTCGCGCGCAATGCGCAGTCCGCGATCAAGCTCGGTCATGCCCGCGGGGCGGCGATCTGTGCCGCCACCCGGGCGGGTCTGGCCGTACACGAATATACCCCGCGCGCGATCAAGCTGGCCGTGGTCGGGGTCGGCGGAGCCGGCAAGGAGCAGGTCCAGCACATGACACGGCAGATCCTTTCCCTCGCGGAGGAGGCATCCAGCGATGCCGCCGATGCCCTGGCCGTGGCCCTGTGCCACGCGCATACCGATGCCAGCAGGACGCGCCTGCAGCCGGCGGCCTCGATCGGAGGCCGACCGTGATCGCGCGTCTGGAAGGGGTCCTGATCAGCCGCGAGCCCGGCGGCGTACTGCTGGATGTCGGTGGCGTCGGCTACGAGGTGGATGTGCCGGTGTCCACCCTGGCAGTGCTGCCGGACCCGGGCGAGACCGTGGTGCTGGCCACCCATCTGGTGGTGCGCGAGGACGCCCATCAGCTGTATGGCTTCCACCATCGCCGCGACCGCGACCTGTTCCGGCGCCTGATCCGGGTCAACGGCATCGGCGCGCGTCTGGCGCTGGCGATGCTGTCGACCTACGCCGGCGACGAACTGGCGGGGCTGATCCGCTCGGGCGACACCACCGGGCTGGCGAAGGTCCCGGGTATCGGCAAGCGCACCGCCGAGCGCGTGGCCCTGGAGCTGGGCGAGCGGCTGGGCGAGCTGGGTTTCGGCGGGCCGGTGCCGGAAGGGGGCGGCAGCACGGCCGCGGCCAGTGCCGGTCCGTCGATGGAGGACGAGGCCCTGGCCGCGCTGGAGGCGCTGGGCTATGCGCGGGCCAGCGCCGAGAAGATGGTGGCCGCGGTGCGCGAGCAGGCCGATTCGGTGGAGACCCTGGTGCGCCTGGCGCTGCGTGCCACCGTGCGTTCCTGACGCTGCGGGCCGGGGCGGGCGTGAACGGGGCCCGGATTCTGCGAAAACCACAGTCCGGCGCCCTGTAAATGGTTTTCGGCAGGATGCATACTGCGGCGCATGGAATCCCGCCTGGTCGACATGCAGCATCAGTCCGAGGACGCCGGCGCCGAGGTCAGCCTGCGCCCGAAGCGACTGGCGGACTACAGCGGGCAGCCGCGGGTGGTCGAACAGCTGGGGCTGTTCATCGACGCCGCGCGCGGCCGTGGTGAGGCCCTGGACCATACCCTGGTGGCCGGCCCGCCCGGGCTTGGCAAGACCACCCTGGCCCATATCGTCGCCCACGAGCTGGGCGTGGGGCTGCGTCAGACCTCCGGGCCGGTGCTGGAGCGTGCCGGGGATCTGGCCGCCATTCTGACCGCGCTGGAACCGCGCGACGTCCTGTTCGTCGACGAGATCCACCGCCTGCCCACGGTGGTGGAAGAGGTGCTGTACCCCGCGCTGGAGGACTCGCAGCTGGACATCGTGATCGGCGAAGGGCCGGCCGCGCGCTCCATCAAGGTCGATCTGCCGCCGTTCACGCTGGTCGGGGCGACCACCCGGGCGGGGCTGCTGTCGGCCCCGCTGCGCGACCGCTTCGGCATAGTGCAACGCCTGGATCATTATTCCGTCATGGATCTGGCGCATATTGTCGAGCGGGCCGCGGGGCTGCTGGGCGTGGGCATCGATGCCGCCGGGGCCGAGGCCATCGCGCGCCGTGGCCGCGGCACCCCGCGGCTGGCCAATCGCCTGCTGCGCCGGGTGCGCGACTACGCCGAGGTGCGTGCCAGCGGGGTGATCACCGCCGAGGTCGCGGAGCACGGGCTGGACCTGCTGGCCATCGACGCCGGCGGGCTGGATGCCCAGGACCGTCGGCTGCTGGAGGTGCTGGTCGAGAAGTTCGACGGCGGGCCGGTGGGCGTGGAGAGTCTGGCCACCGCACTCAACGAGGATCGCGGCACCCTGGAGGATGTGGTCGAGCCGTTCCTGATCCAGCAGGGCTATCTGCAGCGGACCCCGCGCGGCCGCCAGGCGACCCGGCGCACGCTGGCGATGTTCGATCTGCCCGGGGGCGGGCAGGACCTGCTGGCCGGCGGGGGTGGCGCGTGAAGACATCCGCGGATTTTCGCTGGCCGGTTCGCGTCTATTACGAGGACACCGACGCCGGCGGGCTGGTCTATCATGCCAACTACCTGAAATTCATGGAACGGGCGCGGACCGAATGGCTGCGTGAACTCGGGTTCGGGCAGGACCGTCTGAGGGCGGAGTCCGGCGTGGTGTTTGCCGTGCGCCGTGCCAGTCTGGACTTGCGCCGGCCGGCGCGTTTCGATCAGGTCCTGGAGGTGACCTGCCACCCGCAGCGGCTGCGCCGCGCGAGCGTGGAGTTTCGCCAGGAGGTCATCCGCGACGGCGAGGTGCTGGCGCAGGGCGAGGTGATGATCGCCTGCATGGACCCGGACCGGGGCGTGCCGGCCCCGGTGCCCGAGCCCGTACATGGCGCGATGCAGACGGCCATCGCAGACACGACCGAAGCAACCGGCTGAGGGGGAGGACCCGTGGAAGTCGATTTTTCGATGTACCAGCTCATCATGGACGCCAGTCTGGTGGTCCAGCTGGTGATGATCATCCTCGTGCTGGCCTCGGTGTTCTCGTGGCTGGCGATCATCGTGAAGGCCCGCACGCTGCGCGGGGTGGACCGCGCGGCGGATGAATTCGAGGAGCGGTTCTGGTCGGGCGCGGACCTGTCCCATCTCTACGAGGGCCTGCGGCGCAAGAACGTCCTGACCCCGATGGAGCATGTCTTCTCGTCGGGATTCAAGGAGTTCCTGCGCGCCCGCCAGCACGGCATGCCGCCGGGCGAGCCCGCCCAGGGTGCGATGCGGGTGGCGATCTCGCGCGAGCTGGACGGCATGGAACGCTATCTGCAGTTCCTGGCCACGGTCGGATCCACCAGTCCGTATATCGGCCTGTTCGGCACGGTATGGGGGATCATGCATGCCTTCCTCGGGCTCTCCGGGGTGCAGCAGGCGACCCTGGCGATGGTCGCGCCCGGCATTGCCGAGGCCCTGATCGCCACCGCGCTGGGGCTGTTCGCGGCGATCCCGGCGGTGATCGCCTACAACCGTTTCTCCGGGGACGTGGACCGCATCGCCGGCCGGCTGGAGAACTTCAGCGAGGAGTTCGTCGGTCTGCTCAACCGTCAGTCCCATCCGCGCGCAAGCGAGGCGTCGGTCGCCACGACCGGCGAATGACCGATGGCGAAGACCTCGCTTCGCAGCCAGCGCCGCAGCCGGCGGCCGATGTCGCAGATCAACGTCGTGCCGTTCATCGACGTGATGCTGGTGCTGCTGATCATCTTCATGATCACCGCCCCCATGCTGCAGCAGGGGGTGGAGGTGGACCTGCCCGAGGCCCAGGCCGAGGCGCTGGATGACGGGACCGAGGCGGCCGAGCCGCTGGTGGTCACGGTGGATTCCGGCGGTGCGATGAGCCTCAACCAGGGGCCGCGGGTGAACGAGCCGCTGGCGCCCGAGGAAATGACCGAGCTCGTCATCGAATTCCTCGAGGAGAACCCGGGCACGCAGACCTACGTGCGCGGTGATCGCAACGTGGACTACGGACGGGTGATCGACGCGATGATCGCGCTGCAGCGGGCGGGGGGCGGTCGCGTGGGCCTGATCACCGAACCGCCGCGCGACGACTGAACCAGCCGCCGTGTTCGAACTGCTGCGACATCATCCCTTCGCCCTGCTGCTGGTGCTGACCCTGCATGGCGTGCTGTTTGCCGCGCTGCTGCTGAATGTCAACCTCACGCCGGACGACCGATCCGGGGATCCGGTGGAGATCATCGCGGGCGAGGACGTCGAGGTCGTGGAGGCCGAGGCGGTGGATGCCGAGACCTTCGACCGTATCCAGCATGAACGCGAGGTCGCGGAACAGGAGGAGATCGCCGAGGCCCTGCGCGAAGAAGAGGAACGCCGACGGGCCGAGGAGCAGCGGCGGCTGGAAGAACAGCGCCAGCGCGAGGCCGAGGAACAGGCCCGGCGCGAGGCGATCGAGGCGGCCGAACGGGCGCGCGAGGAGGCCGAGGAGGCGCGTCGTCGTGCCGAGGAGGAAGCCGAGGCGGAGCGCGAACGCATCCGCGAGGAACGTGAGGCCGCCGAGCAGGCGCGGCGCGAGGCCGAGGAAGAACGCGAACGCCAGGAACAGGAGCGGCGCGAACGCGAGGAGGCCGAACGTCAGGCCCGCGAGGAACAGGAACGTCGCGAGCAGGAAGAGGCGGAACGGCGCGAGCGCGAGGAGGCCGAGCGGCGTGCCGAAGCCGAGCGCGAGCTGGAGGAGCAGCGCCGCCGCGAGCGCATGGAGGCCGAGCAGCAGCGCCTGGCCGAGGCGCAGGAACGGCGGGAGGCGGCGCGGGCGCAGCGCGAGCGCGAAGAGGCGCTGGAGGAATGGCGGGCCCGTGCCAGCGAGACCGTGCAGCGGCGCTGGCGTGAGCCCGAGGACGCGTCCAGTTCCGACCGTGCCAGCGTGAGCGTGCGGGTGAACGAAACGGGGCGTATCATCAGTTACGAGGTGGAGGACTGCCGCGGCAGCGATGCCTTCTGCGCCTCGGTGGAGGAGGCGATCGGGCGTCTGCGGGCACTGCCGGAGCCACCGGATGCCGAGGCCGCCGCGCGCGGCGTACGGATCCAGTTCGAACCTCAGTGAACAGACGGTGCCGGGACCGGTCCAAGCGGGGGGGCTGCTCCGTCCAGTTACGGGCCTTGCGACCCTTGTCGTGGCGGCGGGTGGAGTCCGCTCCGGCGCTTCTCTGGCAGGAATCGGGTGGAAAGAATGATGCTACAACGAGTGCGACGCGGACTGGCCGGGCTGTGCGGCGGTATCCTGTTGCTGGTCGCGGCCCCGGCCTCGGCGGTTCTGGAGGTGACGGTGACCGAGGGGGTCGCCGGGGCGATCCCGGTGGCCGTGGCTCCGTTTGAATGGCGCGGCGACGCCGAACCGGAGACACGCCTGAGCGACATCCTGCGGGGGAACCTGCTGCGCAGCGGGCTGTTCGAGATCCGCGAGGAGGATCTGCCGGCCGCGGCCACCGGGCCGGCCGACTTCATCCCCGAGCCCTGGGCGCGGGCCGGTGCCGAATACGTGGTGGTCGGCAGCAAGCAGCCCGAGGATGACCGGATCATCGTGGAATTCCACCTGTTCGACGTGCTGGCAGAAGAGCGCGTGGGCGGCTGGCGCATCCCGGTGCCGGACGACATGGTGCGGCGTGGCGGCCATCGAGTGTCGGATATCGTCTACGAGGCGATTACTGGCGACCCGGGAGCCTTCAGCGCGCGCATCGCGTTCGTGCAGGTGGAGCGCCATGATGACGGCCGCGAGTTCCGACTGCAGGTGGCGGATTCCGATGGCGCCAATCCGCAGACCCTTTATCGTTCGCCCGACCCGCTGATGTCGCCGGCGTGGTCGCCGGACGGCAGTGCCCTGGTGTACGTGTCGTTCGAGAACCGGCAGTCGGAGGTGTTCCGCCACGACGTGCGCTCCGGCGAGCGGACCAGTCTCGCCCGCTTTGGCGGGATCAACAGTGCCCCGGCATGGTCCCCGGACGGACGCTACCTGGCGTTGAGCCTGTCACGTGACGGCAGTCCGAATATCTATCGCATGGATCTGGAGAGCGGGGACCTGGAGCAGCTGACGCGGTCCTCGGCGATCGAGACCGAGCCGTCGTGGTCGCCGGACGGCGAGACCATCTATTTTACCTCCGACCGCGCCGGCGCGCCGCAGATCTACCGCATGGACGCCAGTGGCGATGACGTTCGTCGCCTGACCTTCGAGAGCGGCTATGCGGCACGTGCCGCGCCTTCGCCGGACGGACGTTCGCTGGTGTACGTCGAGGGCGGGGACGGGGGCTTCCGCCTCGCGCGTCTGGATCTGGACGACCGCCGCGTCACCCGCCTGACCGATCCCGGGGACGCCGAGTCGCCCAGTTTTGCCCCCAACGGGAGCATGGTGCTGTACGCGATGAGCGAGGGCGGGCAGGGCGTGCTCGGCTCGGTCAGTCGGGATGGCCGGGTGCATCAGCGCCTCGAAGGTCGCGAGGGTGACGTGCGCGAACCCGCGTGGTCGCCGCTGGAACAATAAGTCTGTCATTCAATGTTGAGGAAACAACGCATGAACCATCTGATTCGTTGGGGTGCCGTGGCGCTGGTTGTCGGCTCCCTGGCCGCCTGTGCCCAGCCGGTGCGGGAAGACGAGGACCCGGCCGAGCGCGAGGCACGCGAGGCTGCCGAACTGGAAGCCGAGCGCGAGGCGGAACGGGAGGCCGAGCGCGAGGCTCGGGCGCTGGAGGATGACCGCCGCCTGGATGCCGCCGCGCTGGATGATCCGGACAGCCCGCTGGCGGATCGCCTGGTGTATTTCGATTTCGACCGCGACGAGGTCAAGGAAGAATACGAGGCGATGCTGGAGGCGCATGCCGAGTATCTGGAGGCGAACCCGGGGGCCCGGCTGCGCCTCGAGGGGCACACCGATGAGCGCGGTACTCGCGAGTACAACCTCGGGCTGGGCGAGCGCCGCGGGCAGGCCGTCCGGCGGGTACTCAATCTCAATGGCGCCTCGGATGATCAGATCGAGGTGATCAGTTACGGCGAAGAGATGCCCGTGGCCTTCGAACAGAATGAAGACGCCTGGGCGCAGAATCGTCGCGTGGAACTGGTTTACGACCGCCGGGAGTGATGATGCAGCGGTTGAACGACAGGGGCCCGGGCCGCGCGGGGCCGATCGGCAAACGGGCAGTGGTGCCGGGCGTGTTGCTCGGGCTGCTGGTAACGGGGAGCGCGGCTCCGTTGCAGGCCGACGACATCGTGGCGACCCAGTCTCAGGTGCGCGAACTCAACGACCGTCTGGAGCGCATCGAGCGCACCCTGGAATCCGGGGCCATGCACGATCTGCTGCGCGGGTCCGACGAGATGCAGCGCGAGATACGCCAGCTGCGTGGCGAGGTCGAGACCCTGGGGCACCGACTGGAACGCCTCGAGGAGCGCCAGCGCGACCAGTTTACTCACCTCGACGAGCGGGTCGCGGCGCTGGAGGCGGGTAGTGTCGGCGAGGCGGCTGAGCCGGAGGTCGTGGATTTCGACTTTGACGAGGAGGGCGAACATGCCGCATATCAGGAGGCGTTCTCGGTACTGATGGACGGCGACTATGCGGGGGCCATGCGCAAACTGGAGTCCTTCCTCGAGCAGTTCCCCGACGGGGATCTGGCCGCCAACGCCTGGTACTGGCTGGCCGAGGCCAAATACGCGAGCGGCGAGTACGAGGCGGCGCTGGAGGACTTCGAGCGACTTCGCGCGGATTTTCCCGAGAGCGACAAGCAGGGGGACGCCTTGCTGAAGATCGGGTACTCGTACTATGAACTCGAGGATTTCGAGGCCGCGCGCGACGCGCTGGAGCAGGTGCGCGAGGAATACGGCGGCACCACCCTGGATCGCCTCGCCCGCGAGCGGCTGCAGCGGATGGACGACTCGTGAGCGTGGAGGCACCCCTGCAGCGAGCCGCCCCGAAGGTGGCGGACGCGGGCCCGGCGCGCCTGCGGCTGACCGAGCTGTTCGTCTCCCTGCAGGGCGAGGCGGCCCAGGTCGGCTGGCCCACGGTGTTCGTGCGCCTGAGCGGCTGCCCGTTGCGCTGTCGCTGGTGTGACACCGAATACGCGTTCGAGGGCGGCGAGAGTACCGACACCGACGAGGTGACCCGGCGGGTGCTCGCCGAGGGCGTGCGCCACGTCTGCGTGACCGGCGGGGAGCCGCTGGCACAGCCCGGTAGCCGTGCGCTGATCACCGCGCTGTGTGACGCCGGCCGGACCGTGACCGTGGAGACCTCCGGGGCGATGGATGTGAGCGACGTCGATCCCCGCGCGGGGCTGGTGATGGACTGGAAGGCCCCTTCCTCCTGCGAATCGGGGCGTAACCGCAAGGAGAACCTCGGCTATCTGGGGGCCGGCGATCAGCTGAAGCTGGTGCTGGCCGACCGCGCCGATTTCGAGTGGGCGCGGGATGTACTGCCCGAACTGGGGCTGGACCCCGCGGTGGATGTGCTGTTCTCGCCGGTCTTTGGCGAGCTGGAGCCGAGCCTGCTGGCCGACTGGATCGTGGCCGAACGCCTGCCGGTGCGGTTTCAGCTGCAGTTGCACAAGCTGCTGTGGGGCGAGGAGCCGGGGCGCTGAGCGTGGTGGATGCGGACCGGCGTGCGGTGGTGCTGCTCTCGGGCGGGCTGGACTCGGCGACCTGCCTCGCACTGGCGCAGGAGCAGGGGCTGGAATGCCACGCCCTGTCGGTGGATTACGGGCAGCGCCACGCGACCGAACTGCAGGCTGCCCGCCGCGTCGCGGCCGCCGCCGGGGTGACCGACCATCGCGTGGTTTCGGTGGACCTGACTGCGATCGGCGGCTCGGCGCTGACCGATCCGGCGATCGCGGTGCCCGAGGCCGGCGGCGAGGGCATCCCGGTCACCTACGTCCCCGCGCGCAACACGATCTTCCTGTCACTCGCCCTGGGGTTCGCCGAGTCGCTGGGTGCGCATCGTCTGGTAGTGGGGGCCAATGCGGTGGACTATTCCGGCTACCCCGACTGTCGGCCCGCATTCATCGAGGCCTTTCAGGGGCTTGCCCGCGTGGCGACCGCAACCGGAGTGGAGGGCGCCCCGTGGACAGTCGAGGCGCCGCTGATGCATCTGAGCAAGGCCGACATCATACGCGAGGGCCGGCGTCTCGGGGTGGACTACGCCCTGACGGTGTCCTGCTACCGGGCCGATGCGGATGGTCGGGCCTGCGGCCACTGCGACTCCTGCCGCCTGCGGGCGGATGGTTTCGCCGCCGCAGGCATCCCCGATCCCACCCGTTACGTCCCTCGCCCCTCCGGATCCTGAGGCTTCCCCGGTATTGGTAGAATCCGGTCATCGGCACGGAATGAAACCACTCTCGATCTCGTCTGGTGGTCGATGTATGCTGCACGGCCCTGAACGGTGAGCCCGGCCGCACGTGGTCGGACGGCCGTGCAGCCCGAACGACAATCGATCAAGAGGGTTTGACGCATGGAATTTTCCAGCTTTTCCGCAGCAGCCACCGCGGTGCTGGTCGGGACGTTCATCCTCGCCTTCATCATGGGGGCGGTTGCCAACAAGACCAACTTCTGCACCATGGGCGCGGTCTCCGACTGGGTGAACATGGGCGATACCGGGCGCATGCGCTCCTGGTTGCTGGCCATCGCCGTGGCGATGCTGGGCGTCAGCACCCTGGAGTTCTTTGGTGTGCTGAACGCCGACGGCTCCTTCCCTCCCTATCGCATGGACAATCTGAACTGGCTGGGCCACGTGCTGGGCGGCTTCCTGTTCGGCATCGGCATGACCTATGGCTCGGGCTGCGGTAACAAGACCCTGGTTCGGGTCGGTGGCGGCAATATCAAGTCGATCCTGGTGATGCTCATGATCGGGATCGTGGCCTACTTCCTGCTCAGTACGCAGTCGGTGTTCGGCACTGGCCAGACCCTGAACCAGCTGCTGTTCGGCTGGATGGATGCGACCGCCATCAATCTGTCCGGCGGTCAGGATCTGGGCTCGGTGGTGGCCGGTGACGCCGACGGGACGGCGCGTCTGGTGCTGGGGCTGGTGATCGGCGTTCTGCTGCTGGCGCTGATCTTCAAGGCCGCGGACTTCCGCAAGAGCTTCGACAACATCCTCGGCGGTCTGGTGATCGGCCTGGTGGTGGTCGGCGCCTGGTGGCTGACGAGCAACGTGCAGATCGCCGACGACATGGGTGACACCTATACGCCGACGGCCTACCTAGCCGACTGGGATTTTCTCGGCGAACCGGGTGAGGAGCGTCCGGCCGACCAGGTGCGTTTCTGGAACAACCAGTCGTTTACCTTCATCGCGCCCATGGGGCAGAGCGCGGAGTACGTGGTGGAAGGGTTCGACAGCCGCTTCCTGTACTTCGGCGTGATGGCGCTGGCCGGCGTGATCCTGGGCTCGTTCTTCTGGGCGCTGGTCTCGCGCAGTTTCCGCATCGAGTGGTTCTCGTCCTTCCGCGATTTCTGGAACCACTTCGCCGGCGGCATCCTGATGGGTGTGGGCGGCATCCTCGCGATGGGCTGTACCGTGGGGCAGGCGATCACCGGGGTCTCCACGCTGGCGATCGGTGGTTTCCTGACCTTCATCTTCATCGTCTTCGGCGCGGCCCTGACCATGAAGATCCAGTACTACAAGATGGTCTACGAAGACGAGGCCAGCTTCGGCAAGGCGCTGGTCACCTCGCTGGTGGACATGAAGCTTCTGCCGTCGAAGCTGCGCAGTCTCGAGGCGATCTGATCGCCCGGGATCGCTCGACAGGCAACGTCGGGGCGGGCCGCGCAAATGCGGCCCGCCTTGCGTTTTGGCGGATGGGCCTTACACTACGTCCGCGATATTGATCACTGCGGGTCGTTAGCTCAGTTGGTAGAGCAGTGGACTTTTAATCCATTGGTCGTAGGTTCGAATCCTACACGACCCACCATCTTTCCGGTTCCGGATCGGCACCAGGCCCGTTCAGCGGGCCTTTTGTGTTTCCGGCACCCAGAAACGCTACAATGCCGGGTTACGAAGCGAACGGCGAAAGTGGCGGAACTGGTAGACGCGCTGGGTTTAGGTCCCAGTGGGGTAACACCCGTGAGAGTTCGAGTCTCTCCTTTCGCACCAGGAACCCCGTCCGGTCGCACGATGACGGCCCCGCGCCCGGACACGACGATTTCAGAACCATTTGACGAGGCCCTCCATGCAAGTTTCCGTTGAAGCCACTGGCAGCCTGGACCGCAAGATGACCGTCCAGGTCCCCTCCGAACGCGTCGACAACGAGGTCGACAACCGCCTGAAGAATCTCGCCAGGCGGGTCCGGCTCGATGGCTTCCGCCCGGGCAAGGTGCCGCTGAAGGTGGTACGTCAGCGCTACGGTGCAGGGGTGTACCAGGAGGTGCTCAGCGAGGTCCTGCAGGAGAGCTACCGCGAGGCGGTGCAGCAGGAAGGACTGGAGCCGGCCGGCAGCCCGAGCATCGAGCCGAAGTCGGTGGAAAACGGCCAGCCGATCGAATTCGTTGCATCCTTTCAGGTCTTTCCCGAGATCGAGATCGCCGACCTGTCCGGGGTGGACATCGAGCGTCCGGTGGCCGAGATCGGTGACGAGGACATCGATCGGGTGATCGATTCGCTGCGCGAGCAGAACAAGGAATGGCACGCGGTGGAACGTGCGGCCACCTCCGGCGACCGGGTCACCCTTGATTTCCTGGGCAAGCTGGACGGCGAGGCCTTCGAGGGCGGGCAGGCCGAGGATTTCCAGGTCGAGATCGGCAGTGGCCGGCTGCTGGAGGAATTCGAGAACCAGCTGGAGGGCGTGCAGCCGGGCGAGGAGAAGACCATCGAGGTCACCTTCCCCGAGGATTATCCGGCGGAGGTGCTCAAGGGCCGCACCGCGACCTTCGACATCACGGTCAAGACGGTGGAAGAGGCCCGGCTGCCCGACGTGGATGCGGCCTTCGCGGAGAAATTCGGCATCGAGGACGGCTCGGTGGAGAAACTTCGCGAGGATGTGCGGTCCAACATGGAGCGGGAGCTGAATCAGGCGCTGAAGAGCAAGATCAAGCAGCAGGTCATGGATGCGCTCGTGGAACGTCACGACTTCGACCTGCCGGAGGCCCTGGTGAAGTCCGAAATCAACCGCCTGCGCGAAGACGCCGAGAAGCGCTTCGGCGGGGCAGAGCAGACGCAGCCCCTGCCGGACAGCCTGTTCGAGGAAGAGGCGAAACGGCGGGTGCGCCTGGGCCTGGTGCTGCGGCACCTGATCGACGACAAGGGTTTCGAGGTGGATCGCGAACGGGTCGAGCAGGAGCTCGACAACATGGCCGCGACCTACGAGGACCCCGAAGAGGTCAAGCAGTACTACCGCACGCAACCGCAGGCCATGCAGAACCTGGAGTCCATCGTGCTGGAAGACCAGGTGGTGGACTGGGTGGTGGAACAGGGCAACGTGACCGACAAGCCCACCACCTTCCAGGACGTGATGAATCCGAACAAGGAGTCGAGCGAATGACGCACGACATGGGCGATCAGGGCGCGCAGCATACCCAGGGCCTGAACCTGGTGCCGATGGTGGTCGAGCAGACCGCCCGCGGCGAGCGTGCCTACGACATCTACTCCCGGCTGCTGAAAGACCGGGTGATCTTCTGCGTGGGTCCGGTCGAGGACTACATGGCCAACGTGATCGTCGCGCAGCTGCTGTTCCTGGAGTCCGAGAACCCGGACAAGGAGATCAGCCTGTACATCAATTCTCCGGGCGGCGCGGTCACCGCCGGCATGGCCATCTACGACACCATGCAGTTCATCAAGCCCCAGGTTTCCACGTTGTGCGTGGGCCAGGCGGCGAGCATGGGGGCGGTGTTGCTGGCCGGCGGTGCCGAGGGCAAGCGCTACGCCCTGCCGCATTCGCGGGTGATGATCCATCAGCCGCTGGGCGGCTTCCAGGGGCAGGCCACGGATATCGACATCCATGCGCGCGAAATCCTCAAGATCAAGGAAGAGCTCAATCGCGTGCTGGCGAAGCACACCGGGCAGACGGTGGAGCAGATCGAACAGGACACCGACCGCGACCGGTTCATGACCGCCGCCGAGGCGAAGGATTACGGGCTGGTGGACAACGTGCTGGCCGACCGCAGCGAGGCCGGGGGCAAGGCGGAGTAAGACCGCGCGAGCCCGCACGAACACTTGGCTCGTTTGCACCTGCCCGCGAAACGCGGCATGTTGCAAAGCCAACGGTAATCCAATCGAGGGCAACGGATGAGCGACGACAAGAACCCTCCCGCGGATGGCAAGCTGCTGTACTGCTCCTTCTGCGGCAAGAGCCAGCACGAGGTGCGCAAGCTGATCGCGGGACCCTCCGTGTTCATCTGCGACGAATGCGTCGAGCTGTGCAACGACATCATCCGCGAGGAGATGCAGGAGGCCGGGCAGGGCGAGCATGCCGCACTGCCGCGTCCGCGCGAAATCCGCGAAACCCTGGATGACTACGTCATCGGCCAGAACGATGCCAAGAAGATCCTCTCGGTCGCGGTGTACAACCATTACAAGCGGATGGAGGCGCGGGCCGGCAAGGACGATGTCGAACTCTCCAAGTCCAACATCCTGCTGATCGGTCCGACCGGTTCCGGAAAGACCCTGCTGGCCGAGACCCTGGCGCGGGTGCTCAATGTTCCCTTCACCATCGCCGACGCCACCACGCTGACCGAGGCGGGCTACGTGGGCGAGGACGTCGAGAACATCATCCAGAAGCTGCTGCAGAAGTGCGACTATGACGTCGAGAAGGCCGAGAGCGGCATCGTCTATATCGACGAGATCGACAAGGTGTCGCGCAAGGCCGACAACCCGTCGATCACCCGTGACGTCTCGGGTGAGGGCGTGCAGCAGGCCCTGCTCAAGCTGATCGAGGGCACGACCGCCTCGATCCCGCCGCAGGGCGGGCGCAAGCATCCGCAGCAGGAATTCCTGAACGTTGACACCAGCAATATCCTGTTCATCTGTGGCGGTGCGTTTTCGGGCCTGGACAAGGTCATCCAGCAGCGAGCCGAAAAGGGCACCGGGATCGGTTTCTCCGCGGCGCTGGCGAGCAAGGACGAGGATGCGACCTCCGATCAGTGGCTCAAGCAGCTGGAATCCGACGACCTGGTTCGTTACGGCCTGATCCCGGAATTCGTCGGTCGCCTGCCGGTGCAGGCGACGCTGGACGAACTCGATGAGGATGCCCTGATCACCATCCTGACCCAGCCGAAGAACGCGCTGATCAAGCAGTACGCGCGGCTGTTCGAGATGGAGGGCGTGGAGCTCGAGTTCCGTGACGATGCCCTGCATGCGATCGCCGCCAAGGCCCTGGAGCGCAAGACCGGAGCGCGCGGCCTGCGTACCATCCTCGAGAAAATCCTGCTGGACACCATGTACGAGCTGCCTTCCATGGAAGGCGTGACCAAGGTGGTGATCGACGAAGCGGTGATCCGCGGCGATGCCGAGCCTTATCTGATCTACGACAACGCGTCGTTCTCCAAGCAGGCCGCCGCCGACTCCTGAGCGCGCGCGTCGGGTGGCCCTTGAAATTCCGGGGGTCGCCCGCATTTCCCCCTTACATTCTCCCAGCCCCGAGGGGTCCTCATGACCGACGACCGTCCTTCCCAGAACGAGGTGGAATCGCCCGTCAAGCGTGTTGCGGTACTGCCGCTGCGCGATGTTGTGGTGTATCCGCATATGGTCATCCCGCTGTTCGTGGGGCGCGAGAAATCGATTCGCGCGCTGGATTCGGCGATGGCGCAGAACAAGCAGGTGCTGCTGGTGGCGCAGAAAAGCGCCGAGGTGGACGAGCCCGGGGCCGATGATCTCCACGAGATCGGTACCCTGGGCAATATCCTGCAGCTGCTGCGCCTGCCCGACGGCACCATCAAGGTGCTGGTGGAAGGGGCCCAGCGCGCCCGGGTGATGGATGTCTCCACCACCGGCGATGCGGAGCAGGAAGAAGACTATTTCGTCTCCGACATCCGCCTGATCGACGAGGAATACGACACCGAGGACAAGGAGCTGGAGGTTCTCGGGCGTTCCGCGCTGAACCAGTTCGAGCAGTACATCAAGCTAAACAAGAAGGTGCCGCCGGAGATCCTGACTTCGCTCGCCGGGATCGACGACACTTCCCGCCTGGCGGACACCATCGCCGCGCACATGTCGCTCAAGCTCGAAGAGAAGCAGCAGGTCCTCGAGATCGCCAACGTGCGCGAGCGCCTGGAGCATCTGGTCGCGCGCATCGAAGGCGAGATGGACGTGCTGCAGATCGAGAAGAAGATCCGCGGGCGCGTGAAGCAGCAGATGGAGAAATCCCAGCGCGAGTACTACCTGAATGAGCAGATGAAGGCCATTCAGAAGGAGCTGGGCGACCTCGAAGACGCCCCCAACGAGCAGGAAGACCTGGCGGAGAAGATCGAGAACGCCGGGATGCCTGAAGAGGCCAAGAAGAAGGCGACCGCGGAGCTGAACAAGCTCAAGATGATGTCGCCGATGTCGGCCGAGGCCACGGTCGTGCGCAGCTACATTGACTGGCTGGTCAGCGTGCCGTGGAAGAAGAAGACGCGCGTCAGCAAGGATCTCAAGCGGGCGGAGAAGATCCTCAACGAGGACCACTACGGCCTCGAGGAGGTCAAGCAGCGCATCCTCGAATACCTCGCGGTGCAGTCGCGCGTGCGCAAGCTGAAGGGTCCGATCCTGTGCCTGGTGGGGCCGCCCGGCGTGGGCAAGACCTCGCTGGGGCAGTCCATCGCCCGGGCCACCAACCGCAAGTTCATGCGCATGGCGCTGGGCGGGGTGCGTGACGAGGCCGAGATCCGTGGCCATCGGCGTACCTACATCGGCTCGCTGCCGGGCAAGATCATCCAGAACCTGACGAAGGTCGGCGTGCGTAATCCGCTGTTCCTGCTCGACGAGATCGACAAGATGGCGATGGACTTCCGCGGTGACCCGGCATCGGCCATGCTCGAGGTGCTGGACCCGGAACAGAATCACACTTTCAGCGATCATTACCTGGAAGTGGATTACGACCTCTCCGACGTGATGTTCGTGGCCACCGCGAACAGCATGCACATCCCGGGGCCGCTGCTGGACCGGATGGAGGTGATCCGTCTGTCCGGCTACACCGAGGACGAGAAGGTCAACATCGCGCATACCTACCTGATCCCCAAGCAGATCAAGACCAACGGCCTGAAGAAGGGCGAGATCAACATCTCCGATGCGGCCGTGCGCGACATCGTGCGCTACTACACCCGCGAGGCGGGGGTGCGTTCGCTGGAGCGCGAGATCGCCAAGATCTGCCGCAAGGTGGTCAAGCAGCGCACGCTGGCGCGCGGCAAGGACGCCGACCGGATGACCTCGGTCACGCCCAAGACCCTGGACAAGTACCTGGGCGTGCGGCGTTATCGCTTCGGTCAGGCGGACGAAGCCGATCGTGTCGGCCAGGTCACCGGCCTGGCGTGGACCGAGGTGGGCGGCGAGCTGCTGACCATCGAGGCCTCGGTGGTGCCGGGCAAGGGCAAGACCCAGCAGACCGGCAAACTGGGGGACGTGATGCAGGAGTCGATCCATGCCGCCCTGACCGTGGTGCGTTCGCGCGCCGAGGCCCTGGGGCTGGCCGACGACTTCCATGAGAAGAAGGATCTGCACATCCACGTGCCCGAGGGGGCGACGCCCAAGGACGGCCCGTCAGCCGGTATCGGCATGTGCACCGCCATCGTTTCCGCGCTGACCGGGATTCCGGTGCGCGCCGACGTGGCCATGACCGGCGAGATCACCCTGCGTGGTCAGGTGCTGCCGATTGGCGGACTCAAGGAGAAGCTGCTGGCGGCCCATCGGGGCGGGATCCGCACCGTGCTGATCCCGGAAGAGAACGAGAAGGATCTCGTGGATATCCCGAAGAACATCAAGCAGAAACTCGACATTCGTCCCGTACGCTGGATCGACGAGGTGCTGGAGGTGGCCCTTGCCGAACTCCCCGAGGCCCGGGCGGGCGGCGCCGACGAGGGACAGGAGGCCCCGGCTGAAGAGGTCGTCAGCAAGAAGAAGAAGCCGGCCGGCGGACGCGGACGGGTCCGCCATCACTGATCGGACCGGGCGCGGGCACTGCGATTGACACCTTTTCCGGGGCCTTGCTATAACCCTGATCGCATTGTCCGCATCCGGCTGTCGAGCGTCTCCCCGTTTTGTTTCGCGGCCCGTGGCGATTTCGGCCCGAATTGTTGTAAGCTTGGCGCCTGCCGGCTGCACGCCCGAGTCACCAAAAAGATAAGGAATCGTTTCATGAATAAATCCGAATTGATCGACGCGATCGCCGCGGAAGCCGACGTCCCCAAGGCCCAGGCCGGCAAGGTGGTGGACGCCATGGTGAGTGTAATCGGGGATTCCCTCGCGAAGGGTGATCAGGTATCCTTGGTTGGCTTTGGCACGTTCCTGGTGCGTGAACGTGAGGCGCGTACCGGTCGCAATCCGCGTACGGGCGAGACCATCCAGATCGCCGCGTCGAAGACGCCGGGCTTCAAGGCTGGTAAAGCGCTCAAGGATCGGGTAAACTAAAGAGCTTTACCGGGTGCTTAGCTCAGTTGGTAGAGCGTCGCCCTTACAAGGCGAATGTCGGCGGTTCGAACCCGTCAGCACCCACCAGATGCAGCCAATGAAAATGCAGGGGCTGCGCTGCAAGAATACGGAGCGGTAGTTCAGTTGGTTAGAATACCGGCCTGTCACGCCGGGGGTCGCGGGTTCGAGTCCCGTCCGCTCCGCCATATTTCGAAAGGCGCCCTCCGGGGCGCCTTTTTTGTTTCTGGTTTTCTCTTGTTTTTTGAACTTGTGATTGCCGGGGGCGCACCGGGCCGCGGGACAGACGGCGGGATACGCTCCTGCTAATATGTCGGGTCGTTTCCATTGAATCCGAACGGACGAAACCAGGATGCTGCAAGCAATTCGAGACCGGGCGACCGGCTGGCTCGCCTACGCCATCATCGGCCTGATTGCCGTGCCCTTTGCCCTGTGGGGCGTGGGCGAATACTTCGGCGGGGCGGCGGATGTCGTTGCGGCCGAAGTCAACGGCGTCGACATCGACACGCGCTCCGTGCACGAGGAGGCTCGCGCACAGCGCGACGAGATCCGGCGGATGTTCGGTGGCGAGGTGCCCGAGGAATTCGATGATGCCGGGATCCGCCTGCAGGCCCTGGAGACGCTGATCCGCGAGACCCTGCTGCGCCAGGCCGCGGAGGATCTCGGCTTTACCGCCGCCAGCGAGACGGTGCGTCAGGAGATCCGTGCGATGCCGGTGTTCCAGGAGGGCGGCCGGTTCAGCCCGGAACGCTATTCCCAGTTGCTTTCGGCCCAGCGTATCAGTCCGGCCGACTTCGAAGACGACATCAGCCGTTCTCTGGTGCTGGCCCAGCTGCAGGGCGGGGTGCGCGATTCCGGTCGTTTCGACGATGCCCTGGTCGAGGATTTTGCTGCGCTGCGCAATCAGGTGCGGACGGTCAGCTGGCGGTTATTCGCTGCGGATGATTTCGATCGCCCGGATGTGGTCGACGACGACGCGATCGAGGAATATTACGAGGCCAATCCGGACGAGTTCACCACCGAGGAGCGCCTGCGGGTGGAGTATCTGCAGCTCGATCCGGAATCGCTGGAAGACGCGGTGGAGCTGACCGAGGAGGACATCGAGGAACACTACCGCGCCAATCGCTCGCGTTACGAAGAACCCGAGCTGCGTGACGTGCGCGTGATCCGTCTGGACGACGAGGATGACGCCGAGTCCCTCATCAAGGAGCTGCGTGAGCGCATCCAGGACGGGGAGGACTTCGCCGATCTGGCCGAGGAATACTCGGAGGACAGCCTGAGTGCGGGCCGCGGCGGACGCATGGGCGAACTGGCCCGTGGGGACCTGGACTCCTCGACCCTGGAGACGGTGATCTTCAGCCTGCCCGAGGGACGCGTGAGCGAACCGGTGCGCGCGGACGGCCGCTGGTACATCATCGAGGTGACCTCGGTGGAGGACGCCCGGGCGCAGCCTCTGGAAGACGTGCGTGATGACGTGGAGGCGGATCTGCGTGACCGGACCGCCGAGCAGCTGCAGATCGACGCGCTGGACGACCTGCTGTCGCTGACGGTCGAGGTGCCAGACAGCCTGGAGCCGGCGGCCGATGCCACCGGCCTCGAGATCCGCACCAGTGACTGGTTTACCCGGGACCAGGGCGAAGGGATCGCCGAGGCGCGCGCAGTGCGTGAGGCGGCGTTCTCCGACCGCGTGCGCGAGGGCGGGGAAAACAGCGATGCGCTGGATATGGACGACGGTTCCACGGTGGTGCTGCGGATCGCCGAACGCGAGGAAGCGGAGCTGCGCCCGCTGGAGGACGTGGAGGAAGACATCCGCGCACGTCTGCAGCGCGAAGCCGCGGCCGAGGCGGCCGCGGAGGCCGGTGATGAGTTGATCGCCGGTCTGCGCGAGGCCGATCCTTGGGATGACGCGATCGAGGACCCCGATGCGTGGGTGCGCGGTCGTGAACTCACGCGCGAAGCGCGCGAGGATGATATCCCGTCGGGACTGGTGCCCCCGGTGTTCCGCCTGGCGGCACCGGATGGCGATACGCCGGTGATCGCCGGGATCCGTCTGGGCGACGGTGATTTCGCGGTCACCGTGCTTGAGCGGGTCGAAGCCGGTGGGGTGCAGGAGGACCCGGCCCTGCGCGAGCAGGCCCGCCAGCAGCTGCAGACCGCCTACGGCAGCGCCGAGCTGCGGGCCTATCTGGAGTGGCTGGAGTCGCAGGCGGATATCCGCCGTTACCCGGAAAACCTCGAGTAACTCCACCGGAGGCCCCGGGCCCGGTGGCCGCGGGAGGAAGGACAACAAAAAGGCCCGGCCATCACTGGCCGGGCCTTGTTTCTGGCGTATTCCGCCCGGGGCTTATTTGTCCAGGCCGATCTCGTGCTGGCCCAGGCCCACGGTGTTGTAGCCGGAATCGACATACATGACCTCGCCCGTGATGCCGGACGCGAGGTCCGAGCAGAGGAACGCACCGGCATTGCCGACCTGCTCGATGGTGACATTACGCCGCAGCGGGGCGTTGTTCTCCACGTGGTCGAGGATGCGCTTGAAGTCGCCGATCCCGGCGGCGGCCAGGGTACGGATAGGGCCGGCGGAGACCGCGTTGACGCGGGTGCCTTCCGGTCCCAGGGTGTAGGCGAGGTAACGCACGTTGGCCTCCAGGCTCGCCTTGGCCAGGCCCATCACGTTGTAGTTGGGCATGGAACGCTGCGCGCCGAGGTAGCTGAGCGTGAGGATGGATGCGTCCCGGTCTTTCATCATCGCGCGGCCGGCCTTGGCGAAGGCGGCCAGGGAGTAGGAGCTGATGTCGTGCGCGGTGCGGAAGCCGTCGCGTGTCATGTTGTCGAGGAAATCGCCGTCGAGCTCCTCCTTGGGCGCGAAGGCGACCGAGTGCACCAGGATATCCAGTCCGTCCCAGTAGTCGTCGAGTTGCTCGAAGACCTGTTCGATCTCGTCGTCGTTCTCGACGTTGCAGGGGATCAGGATGTCCGAGTCGAAGTCGGCGACCAGTTTTTCCACGCGGTCGCGCATCCGTTCGTTCTGGTAGGTGAAGGCCAGCTCCGCCCCTTCGCGGCGCATCGCCTCGGCGATGCCGTAGGCGATGGAACGGTTGCTGGCGACCCCGACGATCAGGGCGCGCTTGCCGGTGAGAAAGCCCATGAAACTCTCCTTGATGACGTAGTGCGGTCAGGGAAATACCGGGATCGGCATTTCCCGAATCGGCATATCTCGGGGGCGAGGCCCCATGCTTCCGCGATCATACCGATGTGTCCGGGGGCGGGCTACCTGCTCGCCCGGGCGGATCTCAGCCACCGGCGCGCGCGACAATGGCGTCGGCTTCATCGACATGCAGGACCAGCGTCTCGCCGGCGCGGATGCTGTCACCGTTCAGGCCATTCCAGCGGCGTACATCATCCACGGACACCTCGAAGCGCCGGGCAATGGCCGACAGCGAGTCGCCCGGCCGCACCTCGTACTCGATGCTGCCGTCGGCAACCGCGTCATGTGCCACACGCAGGGTGTCGCCCGGCTGCAGGGTGGCGTCGCGCCCGAGGTCGTTGGCCTCGCGCAGTTCCCGGATGCTCATGCCCGTGGACTGGCTGATGGTCCACAGGCTGTCCCCGGGACGGACCTCGTATTCACCGAAGTCTTCGGCGGCGGTCCGTGTGGGCCGACCGGGTGCGTCGTCCTCGCCCACCGGCAGGCGCAGGGTCTGCCCGGCACGGATCATGTCACCGTTGAGGTCGTTCATCTCGCGGACGACGGCGACATCGGTGCCCGCATCGCGTGCGATGCGGCCGAGGTTGTCGCCGTTCTCGACGGTGTACTCGCGAAAACGCAGCAAGGGCTCGTCGCCGTGGTCGGCGAGCGCCGTCTCGATCTCGCCGGCGGCGTCGCGCGGGACGAACAGGTGACGCGCATGCTCGGGGTGGGTGGCATGGCGGTGATAGCCGGGGTTGAGGCGTTCGAGCTCGTCCACGGTCAGGCCGGCCATCTCGGCGACCAGCGACAGATCGGACTGACGGCCCGGATCGACGATCTCCAGGGCCGGCTCATTGGCGACCGGGCTCAGTGTGACGTCGTGTTCCCCGGGGTCGCGGAACAGTTCCCGCAGGGCCAGCAGGCGCGGGACATAGGCATGGGGCTCGGCCGGGAGATCGAGACTCCAGTAGTCGGTGTCCTCGCCGCGCGCCGCGTTGGCATCCATCGCTCGTTTCACGTTGCCCTGTCCCCAGTTGTAGGCGGCCAGGGCCAAGTACCAGTCGTCGAAGCGCGAATGCAGGTATTCGAGGTAATCGAGCGCCGCGAGGGTCGACTGGTAGACATCGCGGCGACCGTCGTACCAGTCGTCCCGGTGCAGGTCGAAATGGTCGCCGGTCGCGGGGATGAACTGCCAGATCCCGGCGGCGCGTCCGCTGGAGGTCGCCTCGGGGGCGTAGCCACTCTCCACGATGGGGAGCAGCAGGAGTTCCGCGGGCATGTCGCGGGCCTCCAGCTCGGAAAGGATGAAATAGGCGAAGGGCTCGGCGCGGCGCGTGGCCATCTCGATGATGCGGGGCTGATCGCGGTAGTGGTCGATGTAGCGATCGACCCGCTCGTTACGCAGTTCCTCGTCGAAGCCGAAGCTGCGGCGCGTGCGTTCCCACAGATCGTCGGTTTCCTCTGCCCGGTCTTCGGCCTTTTCCGCCTGCCGTTCGACGGCGTCTGCCACGTCTTCCGGGGTGCGGGTATCGACCTGCGGCGTGTGGTCGCCGGATTCGGCGGACTCCAGTGACCGGTCCCGGTCGTGTAGGCTACAACCGGAGAGCAGGGCCAGAGACACGGCCAGGGCCAGGGGGCGGACGGGTACGGCAGGGTGGCGTAATTTCATGGGCATGAAGGATAAACCAGCGAACCCGGAGTACCAAATGCGGATGCGGGAATGTCTGGGCGAGTGGTATGCCCAGCCGCAGGGGCGGCGCGTGCGCGAGCGCCTGCTGGACCGCATGCGCCGCCACGCGACGGGCAGTCCGCTGGATGTCGCGGTGGAACTGGCACCGGCCCCGCTGATGGATCCCGAGGCCCATGATCAGGCCCGGGTCGTGCGCGTCGCCCCGCCGCGCGCGGACATCCGCATCGACCCCGAGTCCTGGGCCCTGGAGAGCGCCGGCGCCCGCATGGTGGTGCTCGGCCACCCGTGCAGCTGGAGCGCGCAGCCACAGGTGGTGGTCAACGAGGCCGCGCGGGTGCTGGAGCCCGAGGGGCACCTGTTCATGCTGGAGGCGAATCGGCTGCACGGTGACCCGGAGGCGGGCCTGTGGCCCTCGCCGCTGCCCGAGGGGCTGCGCGCGGTGCGTTATCGCGGGATGCTGGGCGAGGCCGGTCTGGAGGTGCTGGAACAGTGGAACCTCAGTCTGCTGCCACCGGGGCTGTCGGTCACGTGGCAGCGCCGGCTGGCGCGCCTGGATCCGTGGACGCTGCGGGGCGTGCCGCCACTGGCGGGGGTAATCCTGACCATCGCGCACAAGCGGGTGGAGGAGCCGCTGCGCCCGGCGCGCGGCATGCAGTTCGCCCGTCCGGCTCCGGCTCCCGGTATCGCCGTTTCCCGCGTATCATGCGCCGGCGAACGCGACGAGGCGGGGGACGCGCATGACTGACGACGACCGGGTGTACATCTACACCGACGGAGCCTGTCGCGGCAATCCGGGCCCGGGTGGCTGGGGCGCGGTGCTGCGGTACCGGGGCCACGAGCGCGAGCTCTACGGTGGCGAGGACGAGACCACCAACAACCGCATGGAGCTGACGGCGGCCATCCGGGCCCTGCAGACGCTGCAGCGGCCCTGCCGGGTGGAGCTGGTGACCGATTCGAAGTACGTGAAACAGGGCGTGACCGAATGGCTGCCGGGCTGGAAGCGGCGCAACTGGCGTTCGGCCTCCGGGCAGCCGGTGAAGAACCGGGATCTGTGGGAGGCCCTGGATGCCGAGGCCGGCCGCCATTCGATCGAGTGGTACTGGGTGCGCGGGCACAGCGGCCACCCGGAGAACGAACGTGCCGACCAGCTGGCGAACGCCGGCATCGACGAGCTGCTGGACGGCACCACCGGTTAAGGAAATACTGATCCGTGTTTCCTTGAGGAGACCGCAACATGCGACAGATCGTGCTGGATACCGAGACCACCGGCCTGGAACCGGCGGACGGTCACCGGATCATCGAGATCGGCTGCCTGGAGCTGGACAACCGCCGGCCCACCGGCCGGGTCTGGCACCATTACATTCAGCCGGATCGCGAGATCGACGCCGGCGCGGTGGCGGTGCACGGAATCAACAACGCGTTTCTGGCGGACAAGCCGCGTTTTGCCGACCTGGCAGCAGAATTCGTCGAGTTCGTGCGCGGCGCCGAGCTGGTGATCCACAACGCGCCGTTCGATGTCGGCTTTCTCGATCACGAACTGCGGCTGCTGGGTGGGCAGGCGCCGGCGGAGTCGGTGACCGAGATCTGCGAGGTGCTGGATTCGCTGGTGCTGGCGCGGCGCATGCACCCCGGCAGCCGCAACTCGCTGGATGCCCTGTGCAAGCGCTACGGGGTGGATGCCTCGGACCGGACCCTGCACGGCGCGCTGCTGGACGCCGAGCTGCTGGCCGACGTCTATCTGGCGATGACCGGCGGGCAGGTGAGCCTGACCCTGGACAGCGATTCCGGCCAGGAGACCGGCTCGGAGGCGCCGGCGCGGGCACGGCGTTCGGGGCAGCCGCTCCCGGTCGTGGAGCCGTCGGCGGAGGAGGCGGCCGCCCATGCCGAGCTGCTGACGGTGCTGGACGAGGCGGCGGGGGGGACCTGCCGCTGGCGCGCGGCCGGCGGATGAGTCGGCGTCAGCCGTTCTTGTTCAACGATTTTTCATGATGCGCGCCCGCTCGCGCTGCCAGTCCTGTTCCTTCTTGTCGGCGCGCTTGTCGTAGGCCTTCTTTCCCTTGGCCAGGCCGATCTCCAGTTTGGCCCGGCCGCGCTTCCAGTAGAGGGCCAGCGGCACCAGGGTGAACCCGCGGCGCTCCACCGCGCCGATCAGGCGGTTGATCTCGGAACGGTGCAGCAGCAGCTTGCGGGTGCGGCTCGCGTCCGGGTTAATGTGCGTGGAGGCCGTGGGCAGGGGCGTGAAATGGGCGCCGAACAGGTATGCCTCGCCGTTGCGCAGCAGGACGTAGGCCTCGCTGATCTGCGCGCGGCCGGCCCGCAGTGACTTGACCTCCCAGCCCTCGAGGGCCAGTCCGGCCTCCAGCCGGTCCTCGATGTGGTAGTCGTGGCGGGCGCGCCGGTTGAGCGCGATGGTGCTGGAACCGTCCCCGCCGGTCTTGTTCTTTTTCTTGCCCATGGGGGCGCAGTGTACTCCAGGCGTCAACGGCCGGCATCCGGGGTCGGGGCGCGCGCCGCAACGGGGCAAGTTGAGTGCCGGGCGACCTTGGCTCACAATTCACGGGCAAAAACACGGAGATCCGCATGCCACCCACCGCATCGATCCACGGGCAATGGACCACGCGCCTGGCCTTCATCCTCGCGGCCACCGGTTCCGCCGTCGGTCTCGGCAACATCTGGCGCTTCCCCTATATCGCCGGCGAGAACGGCGGTGGCGCCTTCGTGCTGGTGTATCTGGCCTGCATCCTGCTGATCGGTCTGCCGGTGATGATCGCCGAGATCATGCTCGGCCGGCGCGGGCGCCAGTCGCCGATCAACACCATGACCAGCCTGTCGCGCGAGGAAGGGGTGTCGACCGGCTGGTCGTCCATCGGCTGGATCGGCGTGGTGACCGGTTTCCTGATCCTGTCGTTCTACTCGGTGGTGGCGGGCTGGGCCCTGTCCTACATCTTCAAGAGCGGGGCGGGGGGCTTTGTCGGCCTGGACGCCAGTGGCTCCGAGGCAATGTTCGACGGCATGCTGGCATCGCCCGAGGCGCTGCTGGCCTGGCACACCATCTTCATGGTGATGGTCGGCATCGTCGTCGCGCGCGGGGTGCAGTCGGGGCTGGAGAAGGCGGTGACCATCCTGATGCCGCTGCTGTTCGTGATGCTGCTGGTGATGGTCGGCTACGCGGTGGTGCAGGGCAACTTCGCCGAGGGTCTGGCGTTCATGCTGGCGCCGGACTTCTCCGAGCTGTCCGCGAACGCCGTGCTGCTGGCCATGGGGCAGGCCTTCTTCACCCTGAGCCTGGGCATGGGCGCGATCATGATCTATGGCAGCTACCTGCAGAGTGACGCCTCCATCCCGCGCACTGCCGGGGTGGTCGTGGGTGCGGACACCCTGGTCGCGATCGTGGCCGGCCTGGCGATCTTCCCGATCGTGCTGGGCGCCGGGCTGTCGCCGGGCGAGGGTCCGGGGCTGATCTTCGTGACCCTGCCGCTGGCCTTCGGCGAGATGCCTGGCGGGCTGATCTTCGGCACGGTGTTCTTCATCCTGCTGAGCTTCGCGGCCTGGACCTCGGCGATCTCGATCGCCGAGCCGGCGGTGGCCTGGCTGGTGGAAACCGTGGGCATGACGCGGGTGGCCGCGACCACGGCGCTGGCGATCGCCGCCTGGACCCTGGGGATCGCGGCGCTGCTGTCGCTCAACGTCTGGTCGGACTACACCCTGTTCGACATGGGTGTGCTCGACTTCCTCGACTACCTGACCGCGAACATCCTGCTGCCGCTGGGCGGATTCCTGATCGCGCTGTTTGCCGGCTGGCGCATGACCCGCGGTTCGGTG
The DNA here is from genome assembly GCF_000377785.1 of Thioalkalivibrio sp. ALJ24. Lineage (GTDB taxonomy): Bacteria > Pseudomonadota > Gammaproteobacteria > Ectothiorhodospirales > Ectothiorhodospiraceae > Thioalkalivibrio. The sequence continues at coordinate 120,525 of NZ_KB898724.1, forward strand.
AGTGCGGAGCTGGCGATGCGTTCCCCGGCCCTGTTCGGGCTGTGGTACTTCCTGGTGCGCTTCGTGGCCCCGATCGCGATCCTGCTGGTGTTCCTGCGCGCGGTGGAGCTGATCTGATGGGCTCGAAGATCCAGCGTTCGGCCGACGTGCCGTATTCGCGCGAGCAGATGTTCGACCTGGTGGACGACATCGACGCCTACCCGGAATTCCTGCCGGGCTGTCGCAGCGCGTCCTCCCGCAACCGGACCGAGACCCAGGTGGAGGGCACCATCGAGCTGGCCAAGGGCGCGCTGCACAAGTCGTTCACCACCCGCAACACCCTGCGGCGGCCGGAGTCCATCGACATCCGCCTGGTGAAGGGGCCGTTCCAGCGCCTGCACGGCACCTGGCGCTTCACCGAGCTGGAGGGCGGCGGCACGCGCATCTCGCTGGAGCTGGAATTCGAGTTCGCCAGCCGGCTGATGTCGTTCGCGATCGGCCCGGTGTTCCACCAGATCGCCAACTCCCTGGTGGACGCCTTTGTCCGCCGGGCGCAGGAGGTGCACGGGAATGGCTGAGGACGGGCCGGAAGGGCAGGACGGGCCGATGACGGTGGAGGTCGCCTACGCGCGGCCCGACCGCCAGCTGATCCTGCCGCTGGAGGTGGCGCCGGGTACCACCGTCGACCAGGCTCTGCGCCAGTCGGAGATCGACCGGCACTTCCCCGAGATCGACCTGGACAACGCGAAGGTGGGGATCTTCGGCAAGATCACTCGCCGCGACACCGTGCTGCGGCCACGGGACCGCATCGAGGTCTACCGACCGCTGATCGCGGATCCGAAGGAGGTCCGGCGCCAGCGGGCCGGGCAGAAGGGCGCCGGAAAGAAAGATGCCGGGAAGACCGACTCCGAGAAGAAAGGTCCGGCGAAGGGCGGAAACGACGCGGGTGGCGCCGAGTCCGCTCAGCCGTCCGGTTCCACCGGATAGTCTTCCAGCGCGACCGGCTGCGGCACGTCCGAATCGACGTAGGCGACCACGCCATCCGCAAAATACACGCTGACGCGCCCGCGTTCGGTCGGGCCGATGCCGGGGCGACGATAATAGATGTAGTCCCAGCGGTCCTCGCTCTTGAACGCGGCATCCAGCTGCGGGGTGCCCATCAGAAAACGCACCTGCCCGGGCGTCATCCCTGGCTGGATCTGCGCCACGTCGGTGGCATCGATCACGTTCCCCTGCTGTACATCGAGCCGGAACTGGTTAAAGCCACTGCAGGCGGTGAGCGTGCTTGCGGCAAGCGCGATAGTAATGAGAATCTTGTTCATCGAGCGCGCGGGACCTTGGACGAGCCTGGAAACGCGCATGGTACACCAAAGCATCCGGTCACTCTCAATGCCCGCGGGCGCCGGACGCAGGGATCGTGCATGGAAACGAGCAATCTCAAGAAGGCCGGACTCAAAGTCACGCTGCCGCGGATGAAGATCCTCGAGATCCTCGAGCAGTCGGAGACCCGCCACCTCACTGCCGAGGCGATCTATCGCGAGCTGCTGGATTCCGGCGAGGAGATCGGCCTGGCCACGGTGTATCGCGTACTGACCCAGTTCGAGGCCGCGGGGCTGGTGTGCCGGCTCCACCTCGAGGGCAACCAGGCGGTGTTCGAGCTGGAGCGCGGGGGACATCACGACCATATCGTGTGCAACCAGTGCGGGCGGGTCGAGGAGTTCTACGACGAGACCATCGAGCAGCGCCAGCAGCGGATCGCTGCGGACCACGGCTTCTCGATCCGCGATCATGCCCTGGTACTGTACGGCGACTGCAGCGACGAATCCTGCCCCCGGCGCCCGGCCTCCTGAGCCGTCGCGGCGTGGCCCGGGGCGTCAGTCCCCGGCCGTCTCCAGCAGCTCGCGCGCATGGGCGCGGCTGTTCTCGGTGAGCGAGCTGCCACCGATCAGGCGCGCCAGCGCCTCCACCCGATCGTCCCGATCCAGCCGCCGGATGCCGGTGCGGGTGTGATCGTCCGAGGTGGTCTTGGCCACCTCCAGCTGATGATGCGCCTGCGCGGCAACCTGCGCCAGATGCGTCACGCAAAGTACCTGGTGACGTTCCCCCAGGCGTCGCAGCTTGCGCCCGACGACCTCGGCCACTGCACCGCTGATGCCGGAGTCCACTTCGTCGAAGATCAGCGTGGGCACGGTCTGCTGCTGGCTGGCGAGCACCTGCAGGGCCAGGCCGATGCGCGACAGTTCGCCGCCCGAGGCCACCCGCGCCAGCGGCTGCGGGGTCTGGCCGGGATTGGCGGCGACGCGGAATTCCACCCGGTCGGCGCCGTGGGCGCGGGGTTCGTCGTCGGGTTCCACGGCGATCTCGAACTGTCCGCCGGCCATGCCCAGTTCCTGCATGGTCGCGGTGACCTCGGACTCGATCCGTCGCGCGGCCTGTTCGCGGGCGCGGGTCAGTTCCCCCGCGGCGTCTTCCAGCGCGCGGCGCGCCTGCGTGGCCCGGGCCTCCAGTTCTTCGACCGTCCGGTCGCCGGATTCCAGGTGCTCGAGTTCGTCCTGCAGCCGCTGATGCAGCCCGGGGAGTTCCTCGGGCTCCACGCGGTGCTTGCGTGCGAGACGCAGGTATTCCCCCAGCCGTTCATCCAGCTCGGCCAGGCGCTGCGGGTCGGGGTCGATGTCCTCGGCCAGCCGGCGCAGGGTGTCGCCGGCCTCGTCGATCTGGATGCGCGCCGATTCCAGCAGCTCGATGCCGGCCTGCAGCCGGTCGTCGTGGCGGGCCGCGTCCTGCAGGCGCTGCAGGGCCTGGCCCAGCAGGGTGTCCAGGCCGTTGTCCTCGGTGATGGTGGCATCGGCGGACTGCAACGCCTGCAGGACCTCGGTCCCGTGCGCCAGACGGCTCTGTTCGGTGGACAGCTCGGGGTATTCGTTGTCCTGCGGGGCCAGTTCCGCCAGTTCGCCGGTCTGGAAGCGCAGCAGATCGAGGCGGTCGCCGGCCTCGGCCAGCTCCGCCCGGGCCTGTTCCAGCTGGTCACGGGCCTCGCGCCAGGCGTGAAAGGCGGTGGCGACGGCCTCGCGCAGCGGGGCCTCGACAAAGCCGTCCAGCCACGCCCGCTGGGTGTCACGTCCGAGCAGCTGCTGATGGGCGTGCTGGCCATGGATGTCGACCAGCCACTGGCCGAGTTCGCGCAGCTGGGTGATGGTGGCCGGGCGCCCGTTGATCCAGGCGCGGCTCTTGCCCTGACGCGTGAGCACACGGCGCAGCAGCACCGGGGCGTCGTCCTCGCCCGCCAGGCCGGCCTCGGCCAGCCAGGCCTGTGCGGGACTGTCGTCAGCCAGCTCGAACTCGGCCCCCAGCTCGGCCTGCTCGGCGCCTTCGCGCACCATGGTCGCGTCGGCGCGATCGCCCAGCAGCAGGCCGACCACGTCGACCAGGATGGACTTGCCGGCCCCGGTCTCGCCGGTCAGGGCGTTGAGGCCGTCGTCCAGCTCCAGTTCGAGCTCGTCGACGATGGCGAAATCGCGGATGTGGATCAGGCGCAGCATGTCAGGGCTGTTCCCCCCAGCGCAGCTTGGAGCGCAGCGTGCGCAGGAACTGATGGTTGTACGGGTGGATCAGGGTCATGCCGTGGGCGCGGCGGCGGATGCGCAGGCGGTCGCCGGGGCCGAAGTCGACGTTTTCCTGCCCGTCCAGCGCGACCTGGGCCGGTGAACGGCTCTCGGGGGACAGCTGGATCTCCATCACCGATCCGCCGCCCACCACCAGCGGGCGGTGGTTGAGGCTGTGCGGGGCGACCGGGACGATCACCATGCCGTCCATCTCCGGGGTCAGGATGGGGCCGCCGGCCGACAGGGCATAGGCGGTGGAGCCGGTGGGCGTGGCCACCACCAGCCCGTCGGCGCGCAGGCGGCCGACGTCGACGCCGTCGATGGTGGTGTCGAACTCGATGATGCGCACCACGCTGAGGACATGCAGCACCGCATCGTTGACCGCCACGCCGGTATGCACGGTCACACCGTCGCGGATTACCTCCGCTTCCAGCATGGAGCGCGGTTCCAGTACATAGGCGCCGTCCAGGACCTCGCCCAGTTCCTCCGGAGCGCTCTCGGGAGAGACGTCGACCAGGAAGCCGAGGCGGCCCAGATTGATCCCCAGCAGCGGCGTGCCGATGCCGGCGGTCACCCGTGCGGTGGACAGCAGCGTGCCGTCGCCGCCGATCACGATCAGGAGATCGGCCTCGCGTGCGAGCTCGTCCACCGGTTTGACCGGTACGTCGGCCGGGCGCTGGAAGCCCTGAATGTCGGCCTCCATCAGGATATGGCGCTCGCGCTGGCACAGGAGGTCCACCAGCCGCTCCACCAGCGGAGCGGTGCGCGGGTCACTGGCCTTGCCGATCAGGCCGACGGTCTTGAACTCTGGCATCATGCCGGCATTATCCGGAAAACCGGGCGCGCCTGCACGCGGCCCGCTTGACGCCGGACGGCCGTCCCCGAACACTTGCGGGGTTGTGGCACTCATCCGGAAGGAGCGCTGACAGAACGATGACCGACTCTTCGATCCAGCTGGATGCCCGCGAGCGGACCCTGCTGCGGACGCTGATCGAGAGCTATATCAGCGACGGTCAGCCGGTGGGGTCCCGCAATCTGGCGCGCGCCTCCGGTCTGAAGGTGAGCGCCGCCACGGTGCGCAACGTGATGGCGGACCTGGAGGAGCGGGGCCTGATCCAGTCCCCGCATACCTCGGCCGGGCGCGTGCCGACCACGGCCGGTTACCGACTGTTCGTCGACAGCCTGCTGGAGGTGCGCAAGCCCAGCCGCGAGCAGATCGACGCGATCGAATCGCGCTTCGACCCGGGCGCGTCGACCCAGGATCTGCTGGACAGCGCCAGCAGCGTGCTGTCGCAGGTGACCCGCATGGCCGGGATGGTGCGCCTGCCGCGGCATCGCAACGTGGCCCTGTCGCAGATCGAGTTCCTGCGCCTGGGCGAGGGCCGGGTACTGGCGATCCTGGTGATCGACGGGCGCGAGGTGCAGAATCGCGTGCTGGAGCTGGACCGCGATTTCAGCCAGGACGATCTCCAGCGCATGGCGAATTATCTCAATGCGCATCTCGCCGGGAAGAGCCTGCACACGGTGCGCGCCGAACTGCTGCGGGAGATGCGCGAGGTGCGCGACGACCTCGACGCGCAGATGCTGGCCGCCATCGATCTGGGCGAGCAGGCGGTGGGCGCCGAGGACCCTGATGACGTGGTGGTGGCCGGCCAGACCCAGCTGCTGGGGTACGAGGAACTCTCGGACCGCGAACGCCTGCGCCAGCTGCTGGAGGCCTTCAACGAGAAACGCGAGATCCTCGGCATCCTCGACCAGTGCATCCGCGGGGATCGCGTACAGATCTTCATCGGCCGCGAGTCCGGTCTCGACTGGTTCGAGAACTGCTCGGTGGTGACCGCGCCGTACAGCGTGGACGGCGAGGTGGTGGGCGTGCTGGGCGTGATCGGCCCGACCCGCATGTCCTACGACCGGGTGGTCCCCATCGTGGACGTGACCGCCCGATTGCTGGGCTCGGCCTTGAATGTGCGCGGGGAATCCCCAGACTCCCAGTAAACGCCACGAAGGCGGGGCCCCGGCCCCGCCTTCCTGCTTGTGCGTCGCCCATCGGTCGACGCCCGAACGAACATCCGACAGATTGCGAGGGAAGCATGTCCGAACAGCCGGAATCCCGGGAACAGCACGAAAACGAGGCGCAGGAGGCGCCGTCCCCCGAGGAGCAGGAAGCCGCGGAGGCGGCCGCGGACGCCGAGCGCATCCAGGAGCTCGAGGCCCTGGCGGAGGAGCGTCGCGACCAGGCCCTGCGTGCCCAGGCGGAGCTGGAGAACCAGCGTCGTCGTTTCGAGCGCGAGCTGGAGAACGCGCACAAATACGCGATGGAGAAATTCGCCTCGGAGATGCTGGAGGTCTGCGATTCGCTGGAGATGGGCCTGCAGGCCGCGCGCGAGTCGCAGGACGTGGACCGCGTCATCGAGGGCGTGGAGCTGACCCTCAAGAACCTCACCAAGGTCTTCGAGAAGTTCGGCATTCAGCCCGAAGAGCCCACCGGCGAACGCTTCGATCCCGAACGCCATCAGGCGATGTCGATGCAGGAGGATCCCGAGCAGCCGCCGAACACCGTGGTCGCGACCATGCAGAAGGGTTACATGCTGCAGGACCGCGTGCTGCGCCCGGCGATGGTCGTGGTCTCGCGGGCACCCAGCTCTCCGGGCATCGACGAGAGCGCCTGACCGGCGTCGCGCCGGCCGGCCAGCGAAATTCTGCCGCGGCGGGTTGAAAAGGCCGTCGCGGCCCCCAGATCACCGGACAAACGCACGGGATGAAGCCCGTGCCACCAGTTCACTTTCAGGAGAGTTCAGCCATGGGCAAGATGATCGGAATCGACCTCGGGACCACCAACTCCTGCGTCGCCGTGATGGAAGGCGACCAGGCCAAGGTCATCGAGAACGCGGAGGGCGCGCGCACCACGCCATCCATCGTCGCCTTCAGTGACGACGGCGAGGTGCTGGTGGGCCAGGCCGCCAAGCGCCAGGCGGTGACCAACCCGCAGAACACCATCTTTGCGGCCAAGCGTCTGATCGGCCGCAAGTTCGAGGAAGATGAGGTCCAGAAGGACATCGAACTCGTCTCCTACAGCATCGTGAAGGCCGACAACGGCGACGCCTGGGTCGAGGTGCAGGGCAAGAAGATGGCCCCGCCGGAGATCTCCGCGCGCGTGCTGCAGAAGATGAAGAAGACCGCCGAGGATTACCTCGGGGAAGAGGTGACCGAAGCGGTCATCACCGTGCCGGCCTACTTCAACGACTCGCAGCGCCAGGCGACCAAGGACGCCGGCAAGATCGCCGGGCTGGAGGTCAAGCGCATCATCAACGAGCCGACGGCCGCCTCGCTGGCCTACGGCATGGACAAGCAGCGCGGTGACCGCAAGATCGCGGTGTACGACCTGGGCGGCGGTACCTTCGACATCTCGATCATCGAGATCGCCGAGGTGGACGGCGAGCACCAGTTCGAGGTGCTGGCGACCAACGGTGACACCTTCCTCGGTGGCGAGGACTTCGACAATCGCCTGATCGACTACCTGGCCGACGAGTTCAAGAAGGACCAGGGCATCGACATCAAGGGCGATCCGCTGGCCATGCAGCGCGTGAAGGAAGCCGCCGAGAAGGCGAAGATCGAGCTGTCCTCCGCGCAGCAGACCGAAGTGAACCTGCCGTACATCACGGCCGACAATACCGGGCCCAAGCACCTGGCGATCAAGGTCACCCGGGCCAAGCTGGAAAGCCTGGTCGAGGACCTGATCCAGCGCTCCATCGAGCCCTGCAAGGTGGCCCTGAAGGACGCCGGCCTGTCCGCCTCCGAGGTGGACGACGTGATCCTGGTCGGCGGCCAGACCCGCATGCCCAAGGTGCAGGAAGCGGTCTCCGGCTTCTTCGGCAAGGATGCGCGCAAGGACGTGAACCCGGACGAGGCCGTCGCGGTCGGTGCCGCGGTGCAGGCCGGCGTGCTGGGCGGCGACGTCAAGGACGTGCTGCTGCTGGACGTGACCCCGCTGTCGCTCGGGATCGAGACCATGGGCGGCGTGATGACCAAGCTGATCGAGAAGAACACCACCATCCCGACCCGGGCACAGCAGGTGTTCTCCACCGCCGAGGACAACCAGACCGCGGTGACCGTGCACGTGCTGCAGGGCGAGCGCGAGATGGCCAGCGCCAACAAGTCGCTTGGCCGCTTCGACCTGCAGGATATCCCGCCGGCTCCGCGCGGCGTGCCGCAGATCGAGGTCACCTTCGACATCGACTCCAACGGCATCCTGAACGTCTCGGCGAAGGACAAGGCGACCGGCAAGGAGAACAAGATCGTCATCAAGGCCTCCTCCGGCCTGTCCGAGGAGGAGGTCGAGCAGATGGTCAAGGACGCCGAGGCCCATGCCGAAGAGGACAAGAAGTTCCAGCAGCTGGTGCAGGCGCGCAACCAGGCCGATGCGATGGTGCACTCGGCCGAGAAGTCGCTCAGTGATCTGGGCGACCAGGTCTCCGACGAGGAGCGCTCGGCGGTGGAGTCGGCGGTGGCCGAGGTGAAGACCGCGATGGAAGGCGACGACGCCGAGGCCATCGAGCAGGCCTCGCAGAAGCTGGCCGAGGCCTCCGGCAAGATCGCCGAGAAGGCCTATGCGCAGCAGGGCGGTGATGCCGGGGCGGCCGATGCCTCCGGGGAAGCCGGCGGGCAGCAGCAGGGCGACGACGTGGTCGACGCCGAGTTCGAGGAAGTCGACGACAACGACCGCAAGAACGGCTGATCCGCCGTTGCCGGGCCTCTCGGGGCCCGGTTCCGTTTGCGGGAATGGTGACGCCCGGGCACGCGCACGCGCGAACCCGGGCGCTTTCGTTCCCGGAAGCGGCCTGATCGCCCCGTCCCATCCGCAGGAAACCGACCATGGCAAAACGCGACTATTACGAGGTGCTGGGGGTGTCCAGGGACGCCTCCGCCGCCGAGATCAAGAAGGCCTTTCGTCGCCTGGCGATGAAGTACCACCCCGACCGCAATCCGGGGGATGAGGAGGCCGAGGCCCGCTTCAAGGAGGCCCGCGAGGCGCATGACGTCCTCAGCGACGACCAGAAACGCGCCGCCTATGACCGCTACGGCCACGCCGGCGTGGACGGTTCGGCCGCCGGGGGCTTCGGCGGCGGGGCCGGGGGCGCCAACTTCAGCGACATCTTCGAGGATATCTTCGGCGATATCTTCGGCGGTGGCGGAGGGGGCCGCGGCGGCCAGCGCGCCTACCGCGGCTCCGATCTGCAGTACAACCTGGAGCTCACCCTGGAAGAGGCGGTGTTCGGCACCGAGGTGCAGATCCGCATCCCCACGACCAGCAGCTGCGAGGCCTGTGACGGCTCGGGCGCGGAGCCGGGGACCTCCACCGAGACCTGCCCCACCTGTAACGGCATGGGCCAGGTCCGCATCCAGCAGGGTTTCTTCTCGGTGCAGCAGACCTGTCCGCGCTGTCAGGGTACCGGGCGGATCATCCCGACGCCGTGCAAGGCCTGCGGCGGCCAGGGGCGCGTACAGGAGCAGAGCACCCTCGACGTGAAGATCCCCGCCGGGGTCGACAACGGGGACCGCATTCGGCTGTCCGGTCAGGGCGAGGCCGGCCTCAACGGAGGGCCGCCCGGGGATCTGTACGTGCAGGTGCGGGTCAAGCCGCACCAGCTGTTCCGGCGCGAGGGCAACGACCTGCACTGCGAGGTGCCGATCTCGTTCGCCACCGCGGCCCTGGGCGGCGAACTGGAAGTAGCGGCGCTGGATGGCCGGGTGAACCTCAAGATCCCGCCGGAGACCCAGAGCGGGAAGCAGTTCCGCATCAGCGGCAAGGGTGTGAAGTCGGTGCACGGTGGCAGCGTGGGCGATCTGATCTGTCGCGTGGTGGTGGAGACGCCGGTCAACCTGACGAAACGGCAGAAGGAACTACTGCAGGAGTTCGAGGAAGAGACCCGGGCCGGCGGCACCAAACACAGCCCGAAGGAGCATTCCTTTTTCGACGGGGTGCGTTCGTTCTTCGAGGACCTGAAGTTCTGGTCGAAGTAGTGTCGGAGCACGGCCCCGAGTGTCTCAGACGGACTCGAAGTCGAAGTCCGGTTCGGGCATAGGGGCCTGCAGGAAGAAGCCCTGCACGAGGTTGACGTTGAGGCCGTAGAGCACGGCCAGTGCCGAGGCGTCCTCGATATGCGGGACGATGACCTGCTTGCCCTTGGCGTGGGCGGCCTCGGTATATTCGCGGATCGTCTCCTGATTCTCCTCGCTGTCCGCGAGGTCCTTCACGAAGGAGGCATCCAGCTTGATGTGGTCGGCATCCAGGTGCTGCAGCAGCTGGAAGGGCTTGAGCCCGTTGCCGAAATCGTCCACGCACAGATGACTGTGCATCTCCTTGAGACCGCGGCCCACGCTCATCGCCGGCTTCAGGTGGGTGACGATGGTCGGTTCCTTGAGTTCCACCACCACGTTCTCCGCGGGTACGCGCAGGGCGTGCAGGTCATCGTTCAGCCAGGTCAGCACCGACGGGTCTCCGAGGGAGCCGTTGGTCAGTTTCAGGAAGAACTGGGTGCGTGAATCCTTCTTCAGCTGCTGCGCCAGCACCGCAAGTGCATGGCGCAGGATCCAGCGGTCGACCTGCGTGGCCACGCCGGTGCGCTCGGCGCTGGGAAGGAATTCCACCGGTTCGTGCACCGTGCCGTCCGGGTCCATCAGGCGCACGAACACGCTGTAGCGCGGGCGGTCGGCCCCGTGCAGGTTGACCACCGGCTGGTAGCGCAACTCCAGACGGTTCTCTTCCAGTGCTTCGAGGATGCGGTTCTTCCATTGCTGGTCCAGCTGGGCCTGGGTCAGCTCGCCTTCGGCCGGGCGGTAGAAGCGATGGGTGTTGCCGCCGGCCTTCACGGCCTCCTCCAGCGCGCGGTCGGTCTGCGCCAGCAGTTCCTCGGTGTCCGGGGCGGTCTCGTCGGCGATCACCCCGCCGACCGAAATGCTGCCGTGGGTGGACAGGCTGCCCACCTCGAAGACCCGTGAGGCGATGTCTCCCTGCAGGGCCTCCAGACGCTCCTCCGCGGGAGACTGCTGGGTGTCGGGCAGCACCACGCCAAAACGCTCGGCCTCCAGACGGGCCACCACGGCCTCTTCCGGGAAATGGGCCTCGATGATCTGGCCGATGTCCGCCAGCAGCAGATCGGCCCCGGACATGCCGGCATTGGCGCGGATCTCGGCGAAGTGGTCCACCGCGAGGGTGAGCAGCGTGAACGGTTTTTCGGTCTCGCCCGCATGCCGCCGCGCCGCCTCGATGGAATCGAGGAAATGCTGGCGGTTGTACAGGCCGGTGACCAGGTCGCGCTGCGACAGGTAATCGATCTTCTCCGCCAGTTCGCTGTCGTCGCCGGAGCGCAGCTGTACCTGGGTGGCGGCCTCGCCGTCCACGGTGGTGGAGGAGAGATGCAGTTCCGCTTCGAAGGGCTCGCCATCGAGGGTGCGAAGCTGGAAGTTCTGGGCCGCGGCCTCCTCGCTGCCTTCCTGATAGCTGCGCAGGAAGCGCTTGAGGTCGTCGCGGCTGTCCGGGGCCACGAGGTCCATCAGCGGCAGGCCTTCGATGTCGTCGGGGTCTTCGACGCCGAAACGCTCCCGCCAGGAGGCGTTGGCGTAGACGTGCATGCCGTCGTGGATGTAGGCGATCGCGTCGCGGGAGTTGTTCAGCAGCAGCTGGCAGCGGCGCTCGGACTCCTGCAACGAGGCCTCCATCCGCTTGACCTGCTGGCGGCTGTGCAGATGATCCGCGGCGCGGATGGTCATGATCGCGGCGAGATCGACCAGTTCGCTGTCGACCACGGCGTAGGCCCCGGCCTCGTAATCGGGCAGACGCTCGCTCTCCGGGCGCTCGGTGAGGATCACCAGCGGGGTACGCCGGCCGGCACCCTTGAGGGCGTGATCCACCTCGGGGCGCGCCAGCCCCAGGCCCGGTTCCGACAGCACGATGGCGTCGAAGCGATGCTGCTGGATCGCCTCGCCCAGTGCATCCGCGTCATCGACCTGTTCCGGACGCACGGCGCAGCCACGGGAACGGATGTTGCTGATGACCTGTTCCGCTCGGTTGGGATCGGCGGTGACGAAAAGGACTCGAATGGATTCGATCATGGATAGGCGGAGGCTTTCTATCGCGGGTCCAGGGAGAGGCCGTCACTGGCACCCGAGGTGGGCGCATCGTTGTCCGGGTCCTCGGCGAGCTCGATCTCGGTCATGCGGCAGCCGACCTCGGTGAACAGTGTAGTGCCCGTGCGCTCCGCGTCCAGCGCCAGCACCCGTGCACGCCCGTTGAGCCACACGACGACGCGGTTTTCGTGGTCGAACCCCTGTGCCGGGAGGAACAGGGCGGCCCCGCTCTCTCCGACGCGTACCGGGGTGAACAGGGCCGGCCGGGCCTCGCCTACCGCCCGTCCGGCACGAAAGAGCTGGACCTGCACCGGCATGCAGCGCTGGGCCAGGTATTCAACCCCGATGCTGATCTCGACGTTGTTCTCGAAGCGGATCCAGCGCAGCACGCCGACGGTCCAGCCGATCTGCTCGGGCGCCTGTTCGCGCAGCCCGACCAGATCGCCGATCAGCAGGGTCTGCCGGGGGGTCTGCAGGCGCAGGCGGATCCCGCCCGCGCCGATATCCTCGACCTGCCAGTGTTCCGGCTGCTGACGCTTGACGATCGGGGGCTGCGGCTCATCGCGGTCCGCGATCTCGAGCCCGCGGCCGACATCTTCCCAGGCCTGGCCGGCCCGGTCCGTGCCGCGGTCCGCCAGGGGGCGGGGTTCGCCGCCCCGATCCGCGGGGCGGGGGCTGTCGCTCAGACTCAGGCCGGCGTCGCTGCGGGCGGCCTCCGACATCTGCACCACATTGACGGAGGCCGCGCGCCCGCGGGGATGGCCGTCACCCTCCCGGCGGTCGGGTACCGCCGTGTCGGTGGGAGCGGGCCTTCCGGGGCCCGTGCGGCTGTCCAGTGCGGCCTGCATGTAGGCGTGGATGCGGGTCAGGCCGAACAGACAGTAGCGCTGTTCGTCGGTGGTCTCCCGCGAATGCCGGCGCGTTGGCAGCCGCGACCACAGCCACAGCATCCGTTCGGCCAGCGTGTGTCCGTCGGGGCGTCGCACCGGGTCGAGGGCTTCCGGCTGATCGCGCAGGGCCTCAAGCAGCGGATCCAGCTCCACGTGGGTGCTGTTGTGCTCGGTGGGCAGGCTGCGCAGGACCAGTCCCGGGGGGTGGTCGGTATCCAGGTCCGCCCGCAGTACCGGCAGATCCGGGTGCCCGTCGGGGCCGGGCGTGGGACGGCCTTGAACCGTGATCCCGCCGATCCAGCGGGCCAGCAGGTCGATGTCACCGATCTCCAGGGCATTGACCCCGGTGCTGCCGAGGACGAACAGGCGCGCGCTCATGGTGTCGATGCTGTCCGGACCCAGCGGGCTGATCGCCTGGCGCCGTACCGGGGGCTCGGTGGCGATTCCGGTCTCCAGCGCGAACCAGTACAGGCCATAGATCTGCCGCCACAGGCCGCGCGGCAATGGCTGATAGAGGCGCCAGTGGTGGATTGCCAGGGCTGCGAGGGCATCCAGGGCGGCCTGCATGTGCGGGACGCCCTTGTCCCGCGAGGTCCTGTTGGTGGGCACGCTGACGGGGGTCAGCAGAAGGTGCATGCTCGCCAGTTCGCGCAGGGTGTCGCCAAAGATCTGCGCGCGCCGCAGGCTGCGCTCCGCCAGGGGCAGGGCGCGCTGGCGCAGGCTGCGTTCCACCTCCGGGATCAGCGGCAGCAGGTATTCCTCGATGATGCCGGCCAGCTCGTCGCGCACCCCGGGCTTGAGGGCGGTGCGGTTGAGCGAGCCGAGCAGCGCGCAAAGTTTTTCGAATGCCGCCTCGCCGTCGGCGCGCGGCAGATCCTCGCACCACGCACGAAGGGTCTTCGCGGTATGTGGTGGAAAGCCTCCGGCGGTGGGCTCCGTCTCCGGCAGAGGCGGAAAAACGGCATCCGAGTCGATCATGGCCTGTTCCGGCAAGAGTGGGATATCTCCCCGAAGGTACCCGATCAAAAGACGGGGCAAAAGTCGGGGAATGCTATTTTTCGGCGCTCTGCCCCGCTTGCACTGCCGTCTTGCCCGGTTCGCCGGCGACTTCGCGCACCCGTCGCGGCAGCAGATAGCCCGGAAGGCGGCGGTGCATCTCCCGGTACAGAGCGGCGGCACGGTCGGGGGGTACCTCGAAATGCGCGGTGCCGCGGGTGCGGTCCAGGCAGTGCAGATAGTACGGCAGCACGCCGTGACGAAAGCCGCTTTCCTGCAGAGCCACCAGGGTATCGGCGTCGTCATTGACCCCGGCCAGCAGCACGGCCTGGTTGAGCAGGGTGATGCCGCTGGCCCGCAGGCGTTCCAGGGCATGATCGGCCGGGGCGGTGAATTCGCGCGGATGGTTGGCGTGCAGTACCAGCACGTGCTGCAGGCGCCCCTGCCCCAGCCAGCCGAGCAGGGCGTCGTCGACCCGCTCCGGCAGCACCACCGGCAGGCGGGTGTGGATGCGCAGGCGTTCGAGGTGGGGAATGCCTTCCAGGCGTGTCACCAGCCGCGCCAGCCGGGTGTCGGACTGGCTCAGGGGGTCGCCACCGCTGAGGATGACCTCGCGGATGTCGGGGTGTGCCGCGAGATAGTCCAGTGCCGGGCCCCAGTCGTCGCGCGCCGGGTTGTGGTCGGCGTAGTCGAATTCGCGTCGGAAGCAGTAGCGACAGTGGATCGCGCAGGCCCCGGTAGTCAGCAACAGGGCGCGCCCGGCGTACTTGTGCACCACGCCGGGGGCGGCCAGGGCCTCGTGATCGCCCACCGGATCGGCGACGAAACCGGGTACCTCGTCGGTTTCCGCCGTCACTGGCAGGACCTGGAGCAGCAGTGGATCCTTCGGTTCGCCGGGCACGATCCGGACGAGCCAGCTCTCCGGTACCCGGATCGGGAAGCTGGCGTGTCCGGCCTGCATCCCGGGCAGATGCTCCGGTGCGAGGGACAGGCGCCGGGCAAGGGTGCCCGGGTCGCGGATCGCGGCGGCCAGCGCGCGTTGCCAGCGGGGCGTATGGGTTGCCGGCGGTGTACGCGTTATCATGATCGAATTTTTGGGCATGGTCGGTTCCCGGCGGGACGGCCGGCCCGCGTCGTTTGAACGGCTGGAAGAACTGGCTGGAAACCTTCGAGGATTACGCGCAATGGCAACCTACAGTACCAACGAATTCAAGGGCGGTCTCAAACTCCTGCTGGATGGTGACCCGATGTCCATCGTCGAGAACGAGTTTGTCAAACCGGGCAAGGGGCAGGCCTTCAACCGGGTGAAGCTGCGAAACCTGCGCACCGGGCGCGTGGTGGAGAAGACCTTCAAGTCGGGCGAGTCGGTGGAGGCCGCCGACGTGCTCGAGACCGAGATGCAGTATCTCTACAACGACGGCGAGTTCTGGCACTTCATGACCCCGGAGAGCTTCGAGCAGTATGCGGTGAGCAAGGCCGCGCTGAACGGTGCCGAACAGTGGCTGAAGGAACAGGACATGTGCACCGTGACCCTGTGGAACGGCGAGCCGCTGTCGGTGGAGGCCCCGGCCTTCGTCGAGCTGCAGATCACCCAGTGCGACCCGGGCATCCGCGGCGACACCGCCCAGGGCGGCACCAAGCCGGCCACGCTGGAGACCGGCGCGGTGGTCAAGGTGCCGCTGTTCGTCGAGGAGGGTGAGTCGATCAAGGTCGACACCCGCACGGGTGAATACGTCTCGCGCGTCTGATTCGGGGTCCGTGTCGGACTGGCGGCCGCGGGCCGGCGGGGCGCGCGTGGCCCGGGCCCGCCTGCTGGCCGAACTGCGGGGGTTCTTCGCGCGCCGCGGCGTGCTGGAGGTGGAGACCCCGGTCCTCGGGCGGGGCACGGTGCTCGATCCTGCCATCGAGAGCTGGCATGCCCGCAGCGGTGACCGGGCCGACCGGATGGAGGGCTGGCTGCAGACCTCGCCGGAATACCCGATGAAGCGCCTGCTGGCGGATGGCGCGGGCGACATCTACCAGATTGCCCGGGTGTTTCGCGGCGGCGAAAGCGGCGCCCGCCACAACCCGGAATTCAGCCTGCTGGAGTGGTATCGTCTCGGGCTGGACGACCGGACGCTGGCCGACGAGGTGGTGACCCTGCTGCAGGAGGTCGCTGCGGCGGACCCGGCCTGGCATGCGCCGGACCCGGGGCCGCGGGTGGTGGCCTACCCGGACCTGCTGCACGAGGCCCTGGGCGTCGACGTGCTGCACGACGACGCGGCGCGTCTGCAGGCCGTGGCCGCGCAGCGCGGGCTGACCGTCCACGGCGAACTGGACCGCGACGCCTGGCTGGATGCTTTGGTGTCTCTGTGCGTGGTGCCGGAGTTTCCGCCCGGTCGGGTCACCATCCTGCACGACTACCCCGAGAGTCAGGCAATCCTCGCCCGACGCAGTCGCGAGCGTCCCGGCTGCGCCGCGCGCTTCGAGGTCTACTGGGGCGATCTGGAACTGGCCAACGGCTATTTCGAGCTGACCGACCCGGCGGAATTCCGCCGGCGCCGCGAGCAGGACCGGGCGCTACGGCGTGCGCGCGGGCAGCCGGAACCCGCGGCCGATCCGTTCCTGGAGGCCGCGCTGGAAGCGGGACTGCCCGACTGCGCCGGGGTGGCTCTGGGGGTGGACCGCCTGCTGATGCGCCTACTGGGCGAGGACGATATCCGGCGGGTGATCGATTTCCCCTGGGGATGCGCCTGAAGCGCCCGCGGGGGCGGCTCAGTCCCGGCCAGTGTAACGCCCCAGGGCGCTGCGCACCTGCACCTCGGTTTCCGGCGTCAGCGCCGGGTCCAGTTCCAGCGGCCCCGGGGGCAGCAGCAGGACCACCGACGATCCCAGGTTGAAGCGGCCCATCTCCGCGCCGCGCTCCAGTGCGATGTCGCGCTCCGGCCAGGTCACGCAGCTGGCCTTGCGCGCCGAGGGTGGTGTGATCTCCCCGGCCCACACGGTCTCGATCGAGCCCACGTTCTGGGCCCCGATCAGGGCCATCGCCATGGGACCGAAACGGGTGTCGAACAGCGCCACCACGCGTTCATTGCGGGCGTAGATGCGCGGCACGTGGCGCACGATGCGCGGCGCCACCGAGAACAGCCGCCCGGGGACGTGGATCGCATGGGTCAGGGTGCCGTCCAGCGGCATGTGCAGGCGGTGGTAGTGGCGGGGGGACAGGTACAGGGTGACGAAATGCCCGTTGCGAAACGGCACGGCGAGGTCGTTCTCGCCGCCCAGCAGTTCTTCCACCGAATAGTCGTGCCCCTTGGCCTGGAAGATGCGCCCGGACTCGATGCGTCCGCTGGCGCTGACCCGCGCATCCGCCGGACTGACCACGGTCGCGGCGTCGCCCTCCAGCGGGCGTACCCCGTCGCGCAGGGCGCGGGTGAACAGGGCGTTGAAGCTGGGGTAGGCGGCGATGTCCGGCTCCGCGGCCTCGTTCATGTCGAGCCCGTAGCGCTGCACGAAGGCGCGCAGCAGCGGCTGTACCCGTGGTGACTCGATGCGGGCCAGGCGATGCACCAGCCGCGACAGGGCGTGATGGGGCAGGGCGTACGACAGTCGGGCGAGCCAGGGGTCCAGGGCGCTCATGCGTTCCTCGCGGCGTGGGGGCGAGTGCATGATGCCGTTCGCGGGTTATCATGGCGACCCTTCAACCCTTCCCGGAGTGTGAAAATGGAACCCGGTACCGGTCTGCTCACCCTGCGCGACTTCATCCGCTACGGCGCGTCTCAGTTCCGCGCGGCCGGGCTCGCCTTCGGGCACGGCACCGATAACGCGTTTGACGAGGCGGCCTGGCTGACCCTGCACGCGCTGCACCTGCCGCTGGACCTGGAGGCCCACTGGTGGGACAGCCGCTTGACCCAGGCGGAGCGCGAACGGGTCGAGGGCCTGCTGCGCGAGCGTATCCAGTCGCGCAAGCCGGCGGCCTATCTCACGCGCGAGGCGTGGTTCGCCGGGCTGCCCTTCCATGTCGACGAACGGGTGCTGGTGCCGCGCTCGCCGTTCGCCGAGGTGATCGAGTCGGGGTTCGAGCCGTGGGTGGACCCGGACAGCGTGGAGCGGGTGCTGGATCTGGGCACCGGGGCCGGGTGCATCGGCATCGCCGCGGCGATGGTGCTGCCGCAGGCGCGGGTGGATCTGGCCGATATCTCTCCCGACGCTCTGGCGGTGGCGCGCGACAACGTGGCGCGCTTCGAGCTGGAAGATCGCGTCCGGCTGGTGCAGAGCGACGTGTTCGAGGGGCTGGATCCGGAGGATCGCTATGATCTGATCGTGACCAACCCGCCCTACGTGGACGCCCGCGACATGGCCGATCTGCCGGACGAATACCGCCACGAGCCGGAACTGGGCCTGGCGGCCGGGGACGACGGCCTGGACATCGTGCGCCGCATCCTCGCCGGGGCGCGTCGCCACCTGACCGACGACGGCGTGCTGATGGTGGAAGTGGGCAACAGCCAGGAGGCCGTGGAGGATGCATTCCATGACATCCCGATGGTCTGGCTGGATTTCGCGGCCGGTGGCCACGGCGTGTTCGTGGTGCGGGCCCAGGACCTGCCCCCCGCCTGAGGTCCGTCTTCAGCACTGCTCCCAGGGCAGGCCGTGATAGCGCCAGCCGCCCACGGTGGAACGGTGGTGCTGCTCGTCCAGCGGGCCCTCGAAGCCCTCCTCGACCGAATACACGTTGTGCACCCCGGCCTGCAGCAGGGCCTCGGCGGCCGCCAGGGTGCGCTTGCCGCTGCGGCAGATCAGGTACACCGACGGGGCGTCCTCGGCGGTGTCCATGGCTCCGCCAAGCAGCAGCTTGCGCACCTGCGGCACGAAGTCCGGGTTCACCGTCCAGTCCGGTTCGTCGATCCACGGGATGTGGATCGCCCCGGCGGGGTGTCCCACGAACAGGAATTCCATGGTCGAGCGAACATCGACCAGCAGATCCCGGGGGCGTTCGCGCAGGCGCTCCCACGCCTCCACCGGGTGGATGCGCGGGACGCCGGCGCCGGTGTCCGGCGAGTGGCCGTGCGGATCGGAATGTTCACTCATGCCGCGCTCTCCGCTTGCGGGGTTACATGGCGAAGTCCAGTTCTTCCTGGATCGCCTCCATGCCTTCTTCCGCGCAGGCGCGGTCCAGGTCGCCGCCCGGGGCACCGGAGACCCCCACCGCACCGAGGACCCGTCCGGCGGCCTCGATGAGGATCGCCCCGTCCAGCATCAGGATCCCGTCGACGTTGTTCATTTCGTGGCGGATGTCTTCCCGGTTGGCGACAAAATCGCCGGAGTCCAGGCCCGACATCACCGAGGCGCGGGCCTTGTCACCGGCGATCGAGATGGTCTGCGGCGCGGCGCGGTCATCGCGCATGACCACGCGGTCGTTGCCGCTGCGGTCGACCACCACGGCGCTGACCTGGTGCCCGTCGTCGCGGCAGGACTGCACGGTGGCCATCGCCAGCTCCTGGGCCAGGTCGAGGTTGAGGCTGGCCTGCTCGGTGTAGACATCGGCCGTGGCCGTGCCGCCGAGGCCCAGCAAAGCGCTCAGGAGCGTGGCCAGGGCGGTGCGGCGGAGGGATTGCAGGCGGGTCATGGAGAACTCCTTGCGCTTGAATGACAGGAGCATAGACGACACGGCGGGGGCGCGGATTCCGGTGGTGGATTCCGGGTCACTTCCATGGACGGGCGACATCCCCGGCCGCGGGCGGTAGACTGGCGCCATGTCAGGAAACAGCTTCGGACGACTGTTCGTCGTCACCACATTCGGGGAAAGCCACGGACCGGCCCTGGGCGGGGTCGTGGATGGCTGCCCGCCCGGCATCCCGCTCACCGAGGCCGATCTGCAGAAGGATCTGGATCGGCGGCGCCCCGGCCAGTCGCGGCACACGACCCAGCGGCGCGAGCCGGACCGGGTGCGCATCCTGTCCGGGGTCTTCGAGGGCGTGACCACCGGTGCTCCGATCGGGTTGCTGATCGAGAATACCGATCAGCGCTCGAAGGACTACAGCGAGATCAAGGACCAGTTCCGGCCGGGGCACGCGGACTACACCTATCATCGCAAGTACGGCATCCGCGATTATCGCGGAGGCGGGCGCAGTTCCGCGCGCGAGACCGCGCTGCGGGTGGCGGCGGGCTCGGTGGCGCGGCGCTTTCTCGAGGAGCGCTACGGCATCGCGATCCAGGGCTGGCTGTCACAGCTGGGGCCGCTGGAGCTGGCGGAGAAGGACCTCACCCGTACCGAGGAGAACCCGTTCTTCTGCCCGGATCCCGACCGGGTCCCGGAGCTGGAGGAGTTCATGGACGCGCTGCGCAAGTCGGGGGATTCCATCGGGGCGCGGGTGACGGTGGAGGCCCGCGGGGTCCCGGCCGGGTGGGGCGAACCGGTGTTCGACCGCCTGGATGCCGAGCTGGCCCACGCCCTGATGAGCATCAATGCGGTGAAGGGCGTGGAGATCGGCGCCGGTTTTGACAGCGTCGCTCAGCGCGGCACCGAGCACCGTGACGAGATCACCCCGGAGGACGGTTTCCTGTCCAACCATGCCGGGGGCGTGCTGGGCGGCATCTCCACCGGCCAGGCGCTGCGCGCGAACCTGGCGCTCAAGCCGACCTCGTCGATCCGCCTGCCGGGGCGCAGCATCGACACCGCGGGCGAGCCGGTGGAGGTGGTGACCAAGGGGCGCCACGACCCCTGCGTGGGCATCCGCGCCGCGCCCATCGCCGAGGCGATGACGGCGCTGGTGCTGGCCGACCATGCCCTGCGTCATCGGGGGCAGAATGCCGACGTGCCCGACCGCGGGCCGCATCCCGGGGACGCGTCCGGGACTTGATCCCGGGCATGCTCCCGTAGCGTTTCGGGGTCGGCGTCGGCCCTTTCGTCCGTTTTCCCTGGCTGCGGCGGATCCGTGCGTAACGGGGTCCGGCGCAGCCCGTAACCCGTTGTTCCGGTCGTGACGCCCAACCTGCGCCTGTCCAGCTTCTATTTCTTCTATTTCGCCACCATCGGGGCGTTCATGCCCTACTGGGGGCCGTATCTGTCCGAGCTGGGCTTCTCCGGCTCGCAGATCGGCGAGCTGATGGCGATCGTGCTGGCGACCAAGATCATCGCGCCCAACGTCTGGGGCTGGCTGGCCGATCGCACCGGGACCCACATGCCGCTGGTGCGCTTGGGGGCGCTGGCCGGGCTGATCGCCTTCACCGGGGTGCTGCTGTACTCCGGCTACTGGTGGCTGGCGGCGGTGATGGCGGTGTTCAGTTTCTTCTGGAACGCGATCCTGCCGCAGTTCGAGGCCACCACCCTGCGCACCCTGGGACGCGACAGCCACCGCTACGCCCTGGTCCGGCTGTGGGGGTCGGTGGGCTTCATCGTGGCGGTGGCCTCGCTGGGCTGGCTGTTCGACTTCATCGCAATCGCCTGGCTGCCGTGGCTGGTGCTGCTGCTGTTCGTGGGCCTGTATGTCAGCACGCTGCAGGTCCCGGAGCCGCCGCGTGACGAGGTGGCCGAGAACAACGTGCCGTCGATCGGGAGCGTGCTGCGGCGGCCCGAGGTCATCGGGCTGTTCCTGGCCTGTTTCTTCATGCAGGCGAGTCACGGGCCGTACTATGCGTTCTTCACCCTGTACGTGGAGGAGGCCGGTTTCTCCCGCTCCATGGCCGGGCAGCTGTGGGCCCTGGGCGTGCTGGCCGAGGTGTTCCTGTTCCTGATCACGCCGCGGCTGATCCTGCGCTTCGGTGCGTGGTTCCTGGTGACGCTCGCGCTGGTGCTGACCACCCTGCGCTGGTCGCTGCTGGCGGCGGTGCCGGAGTCGCTGCCGATGCTGCTGTTCATCCAGACCCTGCATGCCTTCAGCTACGGGGTGTATCACGCGGCGGCGATCTCGTTGATCCATTATTTCTTCCCCGGTCGACTGCAGGGGCGCGGGCAGGCGCTTTATTCGTCGCTGGCCTTCGGCGTCGGCGGGGCGCTGGGCAGTCTGGCCGCCGGCTATCTGTGGGACGGCGTGGGTTCGGTGTCGGTCTACGTACTGGCCGCGGGGCTGGCGGCGGCCGGGGTGTTGGCCTCGCTGTTCGGCCACTGGCGCCACCGCCGGGCGGCGACCGGGCCCGCGGCCGGTGGTGCTCGGGACTGACCACTCCGGGCTGACGCATCGCCGGGGCTCGCGTAGGCTTTGGGCAACTGACAGGAGGACGCAACGATCATGATCCGAGTAGCAGTCGCGGGCGCCGCCGGGCGCATGGGGCAGAACCTGGTGCGCGCGGTGGAGGAACACCCGCAGGCGGAACTGGGTGCCGCCAGCGAACGTCCCGGCAGCGAGGCCATCGGCCAGCCGGTGGATGCGGCCGGCCGCGTGCACCTGGTGGAGGACCTGGGCACGGTGACCGGGGACTTCGACGTGCTGATCGATTTCACCCGCCCCGAGGCGACCATGAAGCACCTCGAGATCTGCCGCCGGGCGGGGCGCACCCTGGTGGTCGGCACCACCGGCCTGGATGCTGATCAGGAGGCGGCGCTGCGCGCGGCGGCCGCGGAGCATACGGTCGTGTATGCCCCCAACATGAGCGTCGGGGTCAACCTGACCTTCAAGTTGGTGGAACTGGCGGCGCGCGCGCTGGGTGACAGCACCGACGTGGAGATCCTCGAGGCGCATCACCGGCACAAGGTGGATGCCCCATCCGGCACGGCACTGCGTCTGGGGCGCATCGTGGCCGACACCCTGGGGCGCGACCTGGAACAGGACGCGGTGTACGGCCGCGAGGGACACACCGGCGCGCGCGAACGCAGCACCATCGGCTTTGCCACGGTGCGCGGCGGCGACATCGTCGGCGAGCACACCGCGCTGTTCGCCGGCGAGGGCGAGCGGGTGGAGATCACCCACAAGGCCTCGGATCGCGGGATCTTCGCCGCCGGCGCGGTGCGTGCGGCGGTGTGGGCCAGCGAACGCGGGCCCGGGCTGTTCGACATGCAGGACGTGCTCGGCCTGCGCGAGCTGTAGTCCCGTCCGCGCGGTCCGCGTTGGACGGGGGTTCGGGCCCTCGCGTACACTGATTCCATCCCTATCGTAGATGCCCTGCCGGAGGTTCGCCCGTGCCCGCGCCCGCCCTGCTCGTCCTTGAAGATGGCACCGTGTTTCATGGTCAGGCGGTGGGGGCCCTTGGCCAGACCGTTGGCGAGGTGGTGTTCAACACGGCCATGACCGGTTATCAGGAGATCCTGACGGACCCCTCCTATGCCCGGCAGATGGTGACCCTTACCTATCCGCACATCGGCAACACCGGCACCAACCCGGAAGACGACGAGTCGTCCCGCGCGCACGCAGCCGGGCTGATCGTACGCGACGTGCCGCCGCTGGTGTCGAACTTCCGCTCGCGCGAATCGCTGCCGGATTACCTGCTGCGCCACGGCATCGTGGCCATCGCCGGCATCGACACCCGGCGGCTGACCCGCATCCTGCGCGAGAAGGGGGCACAGAATGGCTGCATCCAGGCCGGCGAGGCGGACGAGGCCTCGGCCCTGGCCGCGGCGCGCGAATTCCCCGGCATCAAGGGCATGGACCTGGCCCGCGAGGTCACCACCGGCAAGCGCTATGAGTGGCTGGAGGGGACCTGGCAGCTGGGCGAACAGCCGCGACGTCTGTCCCCGGAAGCTGCGGAGTACCACGTGGTCGCCTACGATTTCGGGATGAAGAAGAACATCCTGCGCATGATGGTCGATCGCGGCTGCCGGGTGACCGTGGTCCCGGCCGAGACCCCGGCCGCCGAGGTGATGGAGCTGGGTCCCGACGGGGTCTTCCTGTCCAACGGCCCCGGCGATCCCGAACCCTGCGGCTATGCGATCGAGGCGATCCGCGAGTTCTGCGAGCGGCGCATGCCGGTGTTCGGGATCTGCCTGGGGCACCAGCTGCTGGGGCTCGCCAGCGGCGCCAAGAGCATGAAGATGAAATTCGGCCATCACGGGGCCAACCACCCCATCCGTCACGAGGCCAGCGGCCGGGTGATGATCTCGTCGCAGAACCATGGCTTCGCGATCGACGAGGACCGGCTCCCGGAGACCCTGACGCCGACCCACCGCTCGCTGTTCGACGGCACCCTGCAGGGCGTCGCGCGCACCGACTGCCCGGCATTCAGCCTGCAGGGGCATCCGGAGGCGAGCCCCGGTCCGCACGACGTGTCCGCGGCGTTCGACGATTTCGTCGAGCTGATGCGCAGCGCCCGCGCCTGAGAATCCCGCCGGCGCGCCGGCACCCCCGAACCCGAACCATGATCCGACAGCCAGCGAGAGCGGCCTCATGCCCAAGCGTACCGACATCCAGAGCATCCTGATCCTCGGGGCCGGCCCGATCGTGATCGGCCAGGCCTGCGAGTTCGACTACTCCGGCGCCCAGGCCTGCAAGGCCCTGCGCGAGGAGGGCTACCGGGTGATCCTGGTGAACTCCAACCCGGCCACCATCATGACCGATCCGGAGATGGCCGACGCGGTCTACATCGAGCCGGTGGAATGGAAGACGGTGGAGAAGATCATCGCCGCCGAGCAGCCGGACGCGCTGCTGCCGACCATGGGCGGGCAGACCGCGCTGAACTGCGCGCTGGACCTCTCGCGCGAAGGGGTGCTGGACAAGCACGGGGTGGAGATGATCGGCGCCAACGAGGCGGCGATCGACATGGCCGAGGATCGCGATCATTTCAAGGCGGCAATGGCCGACATCGGCCTGGATACGCCCACCGCGGAGCTGGCGCATTCCTGGGAGGAGGCGCAGCAGATCCAGCCGCGCATCGGCTTCCCGGTAATCGTCCGGCCGTCGTTCACCCTCGGCGGCTCGGGCGGCGGCATCGCCTACAACCGCGAGGAGTTCGAGTACATCGTGAAGAACGGGCTCGACCTCTCGCCGGTGAACCAGGTGCTGCTGGAGGAATCGGCGCTGGGCTGGAAGGAGTTCGAGATGGAGGTGGTCCGCGACCAGGCGGACAACTGCATCATCATCTGCTCCATCGAGAACGTGGACCCGATGGGGATCCACACCGGGGACTCGATCACCGTGGCTCCGGCGCAGACCCTGACCGACAAGGAATACCAGATCATGCGCGACGCCTCGCTGGCGGTGCTGCGCAAGATCGGGGTGGAGACCGGTGGCTCCAACGTGCAGTTCGCGATCAACCCCGACAACGGGCGCATGATCGTGATCGAGATGAACCCGCGGGTGTCGCGCTCCTCCGCGCTGGCCTCCAAGGCGACCGGCTTCCCGATTGCCAAGGTCGCGGCCAAGCTGGCGGTGGGTTACACCCTCGACGAGCTGAAGAACGAGATCACCGGCGGGCTGACCCCGGCCTCGTTCGAGCCGTCCATCGACTACGTGGTCACCAAGATCCCGCGTTTCACCTTCGAGAAGTTCCCGCAGGCCGAGGCCAGCCTGACTACGCAGATGAAGGCGGTGGGCGAGGCCATGGCCATCGGCCGGACCTTCCAGGAATCCCTGCAGAAGGCGCTGCGCTCGATGGAGACGGGCATGGACGGGCTGGACGAGCGCATCGACCCGCAGGCGGCGAACGCGGTGGAACGGCTGCGCATCGCGCTGGCCAATCCGACCCCGGACCAGCTGCTGTACGTTGCGGATGCCTTCCGCCACGGCTTCAGCGTGCAGGAGATCTTCGAGCTGACCGCCATCGATCCGTGGTTCCTGGCACAGCTCCAGGAACTGGTCGATCTGGAAAAGGCGGTGCGCGACCGCATCCTTGGCGAGATGGACGCCGAGGAGATGTACCGCCTGAAGCAGCGCGGCTTTTCCGACCTGCGCCTGGCGAAGCTGCTGAACGAGACCGAGAAGGCCGTGCGCAAGCACCGTCACCGCCTCGGCGTGCGTCCGGTATACAAGCGGGTGGATACCTGCGCGGCCGAATTCGCGACCACCACCGCCTACATGTATTCCTCCTACGAGGAGGAGAACGAGGCGGAGCCGACCGACCGGCAGAAGATCATGGTGCTGGGCGGCGGCCCCAATCGTATCGGCCAGGGCATCGAGTTCGACTACTGCTGCGTGCATGCCGCCCTCGCGATGCGCGAGGACCGGTACGAGACCATCATGGTCAACTGCAATCCGGAGACCGTTTCCACCGACTACGACACCTCCGACCGGCTGTATTTCGAGCCGCTGACGCTGGAGGACGTGCTGGAGGTGGTGGAGAGCGAGCAGCCGACCGGCGTGATCGTGCAGTACGGCGGGCAGACCCCGCTGAAGCTGGCACGCGATCTCGAGGCGGCCGGTGTGCCGATCATCGGCACCAGTCCCGACTCCATTGACCTGGCCGAGGACCGCGAACGTTTTCAGGCCCTGCTGAACAAGCTGGGACTCAAGCAGCCGCCGAACCGTACCGCGCGCAGCGAGGAGGAGGCCGAGAAGCTGGCCGACGAGATCGGCTACCCGCTGGTGGTGCGTCCGTCCTACGTGCTGGGTGGCCGCGCGATGGAGATCGTGCGCGACCGCGAGGACCTGCGCAGCTACATGCAGAATGCGGTGTCGGTCTCCAACGACGCGCCGGTGCTGCTGGACCGCTTCCTCGACGACGCGATCGAGGTCGACATCGATGCGGTCTGCGACGGCCAGGAGGTGTTCATTGGCGGGGTGATGGAACACATCGAACAGGCCGGCGTGCACTCCGGTGACTCCGCCTGCTCGCTGCCGCCGTTCTCGCTGTCGCTGGAACTGCAGGAGCGCATGGTGGAACAGGTGCGCAAGATGGCGGTGGGCCTGCGCGTGGTCGGGCTGATGAACACCCAGTTCGCGATCAAGGGCGACGACATCTACGTGCTGGAGGTCAATCCGCGTGCCTCGCGGACCGTCCCCTATGTATCCAAGAGTGTCGGCCTGCCGCTGGCCAAGATCGCCGCGCGCTGCATGGCCGGGACCTCGCTGGCGGAACAGGGCGTGTCCGGCGCGGTGTTCCCCGACTACTATTCGGTCAAGGAAGCGGTCTTCCCGTTCGCCAAGTTCCCCGGCGTGGATCCGATCCTCGGGCCGGAGATGAAGTCCACCGGCGAGGTGATGGGCGTGGGCCGCAGTTTTGCCGAGGCCTTTGCCAAGAGCCAGCTGGGCGCGGGCGTCCTGCTGCCGGCCACCGGGCGCGCGTTCGTTTCGGTGCGCGATATCGACAAGCCGGAGGTCATCGACATCGCGCGGCGCATGGTGGAGCTGGGCTTCGAGGTGCTGGCGACCCGCGGCACCGCCGGCCTGCTGGAAGAGCAGGGGATCGCCGTGACCCGCGTGAACAAGGTCACCGAGGGGCGGCCGCACATCGTCGACATGATCAAGAACGACGAGGTCAGCTTTATCATCAATACGGTGGAAGGCAAGCAGTCGACCGCCGACTCCTACACCATCCGGCGCGAGGCCCTGATGCACAAGGTGGGCTACACCACCACCATCGCCGGGGCCCGGGCCACGGTCCAGGCTCTGGACCATCTGGAGGGCGGCGAGGTATTCCGGCTGCAGTCGCTCCATGAGGAGAACCGTGCAGGAGGTATGGGTTCATGAAGAAGACACCGCTTACCCTCAACGGCGCCGAGAAGATGAAGGAAGAACTGCGGCGGCTGAAGGCCGAAGACCGGCCGAAGGTGGTCAACGCGATCGCCGAGGCGCGCGAGCACGGCGACCTGAAGGAGAACGCCGAGTATCACGCCGCGCGCGAGCAGCAGAGCTTCATCGAGGGGCGCATCCGCGAGCTGGAAGGGACCCTGTCCAACGCGGAGATCATCGACGTGACCGCACTGCCGCAGACCGGCAAGGTGGTGTTCGGCACCACGGTGGTGCTGGAGGCGACCGAGGACGGGCGCGAGGTGACCTACAAGATCGTCGGCGACGACGAGGCCGACATCAAGCAGAACATGATCTCGGTCTCCTCGCCGATCGCGCGCGCGCTGATCGGCAAGGAGGAGGGCGACGTGGTGACCGTGCAGGCGCCGGGCGGCGAGACGGAATACGAGATCCTGGAGGTTCGCTACGTCAACTGACGGGGTCGAGACTGACCTTCGGTGCTTTCGGGTTGCGGCGGAACAGCGTGGCCACGTGGCCGATGCGCTGGACCAGCTCCGCGCCGGTGCGCTCGCACAGGTCGTGCACGACCTCGGCGCGGGCGTCGCGGTCGCCGATGCCGACCTTGACCTTGACCAGTTCATGATGGGCCAGCGCCTGTTCCAGTTCGGCCAGCACCGCGTCGGTCAGGCCGTTGCGGCCGAGGGTCACGACGGGTTTGCGCGGATGGGCCAGGCTGCGCAGGTGGCGGCGTTGCGCGTCAGTCAGATTCACGGAGGTCAGGCTTCGTTTTGAAACGCACGGAGTGTAGCACGCCCTTACCGGCACGAAACCGGGGAGCGGGGGATGCCTAAGCGCAGTCGCTCCAGCCAGCGCTGGCTGAAAGAACATTTCGATGACCCGTACGTCCAGCGTGCCCAGCAGGAGGGCTATCGCGGCCGCGCGGTGTACAAGCTCGAGGAGCTGGATCAGCGCGACCGCCTGCTGCGCCCGGGGATGCGGGTGGTGGACCTGGGCGCGGCCCCCGGTGGCTGGACCCAGTACGCGGCGGGCCGCATCGGCCGCAAGGGGGTGCTGGTGGCATCGGACATCCTGCCGATGGATCCGGTGCCGGGTGCGGAGATCGTGACCGGAGATTTCCGCGAGGACGAGGTGCTGGAGCGCATCCTCGAGACCCTGGGTGGAGAGGGTGCGGATCTTGTGCTTTCGGACATGGCCCCCAACCTGACCGGTACGGATGCCGTGGATCAGCCCCGGTCGATCCACCTGTGCGAGCTGGCGCTGGAGCTGGCGCTGCGGGTGCTGAAACCGAACGGGGCGTTCCTGGTCAAGCTGTTCCAGGGGGAGGGCTCGGATGCCTTTCTTGCCGAGGTGCGACGGTCCTTTGCGCAGGTAAAGGTGCGCAAGCCGAAGGCCTCGCGTCCCCGCTCACGTGAAGTGTATGTATTGGCGCGGAACCCACGGGATGTGTAACGATCCATTAGTTTACGTGGATATGCGTTCGGCCCAGCACAGCTTTTGAGGTGTCGTTTTGAATGGCCTGGTAAAGAATCTGATCATCTGGGCGGTGATTGCCATCGTCCTGATGTCCATCTTCAACAACTTCGCGCCGGATCCCGAAGAACAGGCGACCCGCAGCATCACCTACTCGGAGTTCATCCAGCAGGTGCAGGGGGGTCGCGTGGACAATGTCACCATCGAGGGTGACAAGATCACCGGGCAGATGGCCGACGGCGAGCGGTTCTCCACCGTCAACCCGAACGATTCGGGACTGATCGGCGACCTGCTCAACTACAACGTCGAGATCAACGCCGAGGAGGAAGCCGAACGCGGCCTGCTGATGAGCATCCTTATCAGCTGGTTCCCGATCCTGCTGCTGATCGCCGTGTGGATCTACTTCATGCGGCAGATGCAGGGTGGCGGTGCCGGCGGCAAGGGTGCGATGTCCTTCGGCAAGTCCAAGGCCAAACTGATGTCGGAGGACCAGGTGAAGGTGACCTTCGCCGACGTCGCCGGCTGTGACGAGGCCAAGGACGAGGTCGTCGAGCTGGTCGACTTCCTCAAGGATCCCAGCAAGTTCCAGAAGCTCGGCGGCCAGATCCCGCGCGGTGTTCTGATGGTCGGCTCGCCGGGTACCGGCAAGACGCTGCTGGCCAAGGCCATCGCGGGCGAGGCCAAGGTGCCGTTCTTCAGCATCTCCGGCTCCGACTTCGTCGAGATGTTCGTGGGCGTGGGGGCCTCGCGCGTGCGCGACATGTTCGCCGAGGCCAAGAAGCACGCGCCGTGCATCATCTTCATCGACGAGCTGGACGCCGTCGGGCGTCAGCGCGGCGGTGGCATGGGTGGCGGCGGCCACGACGAGCGCGAGCAGACCCTCAACCAGCTGCTGGTGGAGATGGACGGCTTCGAGGGCACCGAGGGGGTGATCGTGATCGCCGCGACCAACCGCCCGGACGTGCTCGACCAGGCGCTGCTGCGTCCCGGCCGCTTCGACCGTCAGGTGGTGGTGCCGCCGCCGGACGTGCGCGGCCGCGAGCAGATCCTCAACGTGCACATGAAGAAGACGCCGATCGCCGACGACGTGAACCCGCACCTGATCGCGCGCGGCACGCCGGGCTTCTCCGGCGCGGATCTGGCCAACCTGGTCAACGAGGCGGCGCTGTTCGCCGCTCGTGCCGGCAAGCGCCTGGTGGACATGAGCGACTTCGAGCGCGCCAAGGACAAGATCATGATGGGCGCCGAACGCCGCTCCATGGTGATGTCCGAGGACGAGAAGAAGCTGACCGCCTATCACGAGGCCGGGCACGCGATCGTGGGCCTGACCGTCCCCGAGCATGATCCGGTGTACAAGGTCAGCATCATCCCGCGCGGCCGGGCGCTGGGCGTGACCATGTTCCTGCCGGAGGAGGACCGTTACAGCCATTCGCGGACCAAGCTGGAGAGCCAGATCGCCAGCCTGTTCGGCGGGCGCCTGGCCGAAGAGATCATCTTCGGCGAGAAATCGGTCACCACGGGGGCATCCAACGACATCGAGAAGGCCTCGCAGATCGCCCGCAACATGGTGACCAAGTGGGGGCTGTCGGAGAAGCTGGGGCCGCTGGACTACGGCGAGGACGAGCAGCAGTCGTTCCTCGGGCCGCAGATGGGCAAGCCCAAGCAGATGTCCGACGAGACCGCTAATGCGATCGACGAGGAAGTGCGCAAGATCATCGACACGCATTACAACCATGCGCGTCAGATCCTGCTCGACAACCTCGACAAGCTGCACGCGATGGCTACTGCGCTGATGAAATACGAGACCATCGACGACAAGCAGATCGAGGACATCATGGCCGGTCGCGAGCCGCGCGAACCCGCCGACTGGAATGACGACACGTCCTCCGGCGGCGGTGACGGCACGGTGACCGGCGAGGGCGAGGAAGGCAGTGACGATTCGCGCGACGACGATCGTGGCGTGGTGAGCGGGCCGGCCCCGCAGTCCTGATCCCCCGTCCTCGTTGATGACGTGGCCGCCGTGGCCCTGTCGCGGCGGCCTTTTTTGTGCGTGACCCGACACCTTTTCAGCCGAACCCGGGACGACGGATGACCCCTGCAACGGCCAGCCCCCTTCTGTACGGACCGAATGGTCCGCTGCCCCTCGATCGCCCGCGGGTGATGGGGATCCTCAACGTGACCCCGGATTCGTTCTCCGACGGCGGCGAGCATGCGCGGCTGGATCGTGCCGTCGCGCGCGCCCGTCAGATGCAGGCCGAAGGGGCCGATCTGATCGACGTGGGGGGCGAATCCACCAGGCCGGGTGCCGAACCGGTGTCGCTCGCGGAGGAACGCCGCCGGGTGCTGCCGGTACTGGAGGCGCTGGCCGCGGAGGTCGCCCTGCCGGTATCGCTGGACACCATGAAGCCGGAGATCATGCGCGAGGCGGTGCAGGCCGGCGCGGCGATGCTCAACGACGTCAACGCGTTTCGTCGACCCGGGGCCGAGGCGGCCGCAGTGGCGGCCGCGCGGGATCACGGCGTCGCGCTGTGCGTGATGCACATGCAGGGCGAGCCGCAGTCCATGCAGCAGGCGCCGCATTACGACGACGTGGCCGCCGAGGTCCGTGCCTTCCTCGAGCAGCGCTGTGCCGCACTGCAGGCCACGGGGGTGCCGGCCGACCGCCTGGTGGTGGATCCGGGGTTCGGCTTCGGCAAGACCCTGGAGCACAACCGGACGCTGTTCCACGGGCTGGCGACCCTTGCCCGGGACGGGCGGTCGGTGCTGGTCGGGGTTTCGCGCAAGTCGATGATCGGTGCCCTGCTCGGCCAGCGCCCGGTGGAGGGGCGGGTGACCGGCAGCGTGGCCGCGGCGCTGCTGGCGGCGCAGCAGGGTGCGCGTATCCTGCGGGTGCACGACGTGGCGGCCACCGCCGATGCGCTCGCGATATACTCGGCACTGGATCCCCGCGCGGGGGGCAAGGGAGCATAGGGAGGAACGCATGGGGCGCTATTTCGGGACCGACGGTATCCGCGGGCGCACCGGCCAGTGGCCGATGACGCCGGAATTCGCGCTGCGCCTGGGGTATGCGGTGGGCGAGATCCTGGGCGAGAACGGCCAGACCCAGGGGCCGGTGCTGGTGGGCAAGGACACCCGGGTGTCGGGCTACATGTTCGAGTCGGCGCTGGAGGCGGGGCTGTCCGCCGCGGGGCTGGACGTGGCGCTGCTGGGCCCGATGCCCACCCCCGCGGTGGCCTATCTGACGCGCACCTTCCGGGCGACCGCCGGGGTGGTCATCAGCGCCTCGCACAACCCGTTCGACGACAACGGTTTCAAGTTCTTTACGCCCGAGGGCGACAAGCTCCCGGATGCGGTGGAGGAGGCGATCGAGGCACGTCTGGACCAGCCGGCCCAGGCGATCGACGGTCGCCGGCTGGGCAAGGCCGTGCGCATCTCCGATGCGGCCGGTCGCTATGTCGAGTTCTGCAAGAGCGCGATTCCGGCGCGTTCCGAGCTGCGCGGCCTTCGCATCGTCCTCGACTGCGCCCATGGCGCCACCTACAACGTTGCGCCCCACGTGTTCGAAGAGCTGGGGGCCGAGGTCGATCTGATCGGGTCGGCGCCCGACGGCTACAACATCAACGAGGGCACGGGTGCCCTGCATCCGGACGTGGTGGCGGAGCGGGTCGTGGCGACCGGCGCCGATCTCGGCATCGCGCTGGACGGCGACGGCGACCGGGTGATTCTGGTCGATGCCGACGGCCAGGTCGTCGACGGCGACCGGATCCTGGGCATCCTCGCTCTGGAGCGCCAGCGTCAGGGCAGGCTGGGCGGGGGTGTGGTCGGGACGCAGATGACCAACCTCGGACTCGAGCAGGCGCTGTCGCGAGCCGGGATCGCGTTCGTTCGCGCCCGCGTCGGGGACCGCTACGTCCTGGAAGAGCTGCGCCGTCACGGCTGGATGCTGGGGGGCGAGGGCTCCGGGCACATCGTCTGCCTCGATCACACCACCACCGGTGATGGCACCGTGGCCGGCCTGCTCGTGGCCCACCTGATGCACCGCACGGGTCGTTCGCTGGCGGATCTGGCCGCCGCGATCCCGCAGCTGCCGCAGGTGCTGGTCAACGTACGTCTGGAAAGCGGAGTGCAGGAGCGCCTGGAGGCGGCACCCGTGCGCGCGGCGGTCGCCGAAGTCGAGTCCGGTCTGGGGGATCGCGGACGGGTGCTGCTGCGCCCCTCCGGTACTGAACCGTTGATTCGCGTGATGGTCGAGGCGGAGGACGCCGGCGAGACCCGGGCCGCCGCCGAGCGCATCGCCGAGGCGATCCGCGCCGTCGCCTGACCCTGGCGGCCCGGGGTGCCCCCCGGCCGGTTGATTTGACCCGGGCGCGCCGGTAACATCCCGCCGCTCAATCATGGAACCCTGGCCACCGCAGGAGGAACCACCGCATGCGCAAGCCGCTGGTCGCCGGAAACTGGAAAATGAACGGCTCGCGGGACGCCAATCGCGAGCTGCTGTCCGCGCTCCAGGCGGAGCTGGCCGGCGTCGATTCGGTCGATCTGGCCGTTTGCCCGCCCGCGGTATATCTGGCGGAGGTGGTCGATACTCTCTCGGCGAGCCCCATCGCCGTGGGCGGCCAGGACTGCTCCGATCAGGCCTCCGGCGCCTACACCGGCGAGGTGGCCGCGCCGATGCTGCGCGAGATCGGCTGCCGCTACGTGATCGTCGGGCACTCCGAACGGCGCGAGCGCCAGAACGAGGACAGCGTCTGGGTGGCGGCCAAATACCAGGCGGCGCAGGCCGCCGGCCTGGTCCCGATCCTGTGCGTGGGCGAGCAGAAGGAAGAGCGCGAGGCTGGCCGCACCGAGGCGGTGGTGAGCGAGCAGCTGGATGCCGTGCTGGATGCGGCCGGGGTCGAGTCGTTCGACCATGCGGTGATCGCCTACGAGCCGGTCTGGGCAATCGGCACCGGCCTGACCGCCACGCCGGAACAGGCGGCCGAGGTGCATGCCTTCATCCGCAATCGCGTGGCGGCCCGCGACCCGCGCGTCGCCGCCGACCTGCGGATCCTGTACGGCGGCTCGATGAAGGCCGACAACGCGGCCGGCCTGCTGGCGCACGATGACATCGACGGCGGGCTGGTGGGTGGTGCCTCGCTGGATGCCGCGAACTTTGCCGGGATCGCGCGGGCCGCGGCCGGGGCGGGCGAATGATTTACGGGATTCTCCTCGTCGTCCAGGTGGTGGTGTCCATCGCCATCATCGCGCTGGTGCTGATGCAGCACGGCAAGGGCGCGGACGCGGGCGCCGCCTTCGGCAGCGGGGCGTCGGCCACGGTGTTCGGCGCCCAGGGTTCGGCCAATTTTCTCAGCCGTGCCACCGCGTTCCTGGCCACGGTGTTCTTCGTCAACGGCTTGGCGCTGGCCTATATCGCGGCCTCCGAGCCGGAAGCGCGCAGCCTGATGGATCAACCGACCCCGGAGGAGGCGGTCGAGGAGGACATCCCGCTGAGCGACGTACCGGGCATGGATCCGGAAGAGGCGCCGGCCGACGAACCGGCCGACACGCCCGGAAGGCCGCAGGACGTGCCACAATAAGTCCACGATTCGGAAACAGGCAGATGTGGTGGAATTGGTAGACACGCTATCTTGAGGGGGTAGTGGCGCAAGCCGTGTGGGTTCGAGTCCCACCATCTGCACCATTTTTCAGGAAAGGTTCCGTCCGGCATTCCGGGCGGAACCTTTTTATTTTAAATCCTTTATAATCAGTAAGTTGGCGACAACAGGAAGCTTGACACCGTTTTCCGCCTTCACCTAGACTGCCTCACCGGTGAACGCACCGGCCCGATCGCCGGAGGGCCCGTGGCCCCGGCGCATTCACCCAGCAACGCTGAACCGCCCATGGTCCGGCCTCCTGTGCGGCCGACCCGTGGACCTGCCCGCCCGAGGCGGCGTACGGGAGAGAGACATGCTGGAAGGATATTTGCCCATCCTGCTGTTCATCGCAGTAGGCATCGTGATCGGCATCGTGCCCCTGGTGATCGGCATGGCCGTGGGCCCCCGCAAGGCGGACGCTGCGAAAGATTCGCCGTATGAATGCGGATTCGAGGCCTTCGAGGATTCGCGCCTCAAGTTCGATGTCCGCTTCTATCTGGTGGCCATCCTCTTCATCATCTTCGATCTCGAGATCGCCTTCCTGTTTCCCTGGGCCGTCTCCCTCGATGCCGTAGGCCTGTTCGGGCTTCTTGCGATGGCGCTGTTTCTGCTGATTCTGGTAGTTGGCTTTGTCTACGAATGGAAGAAGGGGGCGCTGGAATGGGAATAGAAGGCGTTCTGGAAAAGGGCTACGTCACCACCTCGGCTGACAAGCTCATCAACTGGGCCCGCACAGGCTCCCTGTGGCCGATGACCTTTGGTCTGGCCTGCTGCGCGGTGGAGATGATGCACACCGGTGCGGCGCGCTATGACATGGACCGCTTCGGGGTCGTGTTCCGGCCGAGTCCACGCCAGTCCGATGTGATGATCGTCGCCGGCACGCTGGTGAACAAGATGGCCCCGGCGCTGCGCAAGGTCTACGACCAGATGTCGGAACCTCGCTGGGTGATCTCCATGGGCTCCTGCGCCAACGGTGGCGGTTATTACCACTACTCGTACGCGGTGGTGCGGGGCTGCGACCGCATCGTGCCGGTGGATATCTACGTGCCCGGCTGTCCGCCGACCGCCGAGGCGCTGCTCTACGGCATCATCCAGCTTCAGAACAAGATTCGGCGCACGAACACGATCGCGCGCTGAGCGACCCGGGGTGGCAGATGGCTGAACAACAGACCTGGATTGATGTGCTGCGCGCGAAACTGGGCGAACGCCTGGACGGCGTGCGGGTGGTCAACGGCGAGGCGACCATCGAGGTGCCGGTGGGCGCCTGGCGCGAGATTGCCGAGACGCTGCGCGACGACGAGGATTTCGCGTTCGATATCCTGATCGACCTGTGCGGGGTCGATTACCTCGAATACGGTCAGTCCGAATGGGCCACCGAGGACGCCTCCAGCGAGGGTTTCAGCCGCGGCGTGCAGGCGGCCACCTCGGGGCGCTTTACCTTTGACGATGCTCCGGGCGAATCCGCCTGGGACGGGCCGCGGTTCGCCGTGGTGGTGCACCTGCTGTCGGTGCAGAACAACCGCCGTCTGCGCATGCGTGCCTGGCTGCCGGACGACGAATTCCCCGAGCTGGAGTCGCTGGTGGAGGTCTGGGCCTCGGCCAACTGGTTCGAGCGCGAAGCCTTCGACCTGTTCGGCATCCTGTTCTCCGGACACCCCGACCTGCGCCGCATCCTGACCGACTACGGCTTCGTCGGTCATCCGTTCCGCAAGGATTTCCCGCTGATCGGTCACGTGGAGATGCGCTACGACAGCGAACAGGCGCGCGTGGTGTATCAGCCGGTGACCATCGAGCCGCGCGTGCTGGTGCCCAAGGTGATCCGCGACGACCATCGGTACACCGATGGCGACGCGCCGGCGGAAGGAGCCGATCATGCCTGAGATTCGCAATTTCACCCTGAACTTCGGTCCCCAGCATCCGTCCGCGCACGGGGTGCTGCGGCTGGTGCTGGAGATGGACGGCGAGGTGGTGCAGCGTGCCGATCCGCATATCGGCCTGCTGCACCGCGGCACCGAGAAGCTGGCCGAGAGCAAGCCGTACAACCAGTCGATCGGCTACATGGACCGGCTCGATTACGTGTCCATGATGTGCAACGAGCACGGTTACGTCCTCGCGATGGAACGTTTACTCGGGATCGAGGCGCCGTTGCGGGCCCAGTACATCCGGGTGATGTTCGACGAGATCACCCGCATCCTCAATCATCTGATGTGGCTGGGCGCGCATGCCCTGGACATCGGAGCGATGACCGTCTTCCTGTATGCGTTCCGCGAACGCGAGGACCTGATGGACTGCTACGAGGCGGTCTCGGGTGCGCGCATGCACGCGACCTACTACCGCCCCGGCGGGGTGGCCCGTGATCTGCCGGGCACCATGCCGAAGTTCAAGCCGTCAGCCTGGAAGTCGCAGGAGGTGGTGGACGAGTTGAACGCCAACCGGCAGGGCTCGCTGCTGGACTTCATCGAGTCGTTCACCGAGCGTTTCCCCGGCTGCGTCGATGAATACGAGACCCTGCTGACCGATAACCGGATCTGGAAGCAGCGCACGGTCGGCATCGGCGTGGTGGATCCGGACCGGGCGAAGCAGCTCGGCTTTACCGGGCCGATGCTGCGCGGTTCCGGGGTCGAATGGGACCTGCGCAAGAAGCAGCCCTACGAGGTCTACGACCAGCTCGATTTCGACATCCCGGTGGGCGCCAACGGCGACTGTTACGACCGTTACCTGGTGCGCATGGAAGAAATGCGCCAGTCCAACCGGATCATTCGTCAGTGCGTCGACTGGCTGCGCAACAACCCGGGCCCGGTGCTGCTGGAGGATCACAAGATCACCCCGCCGAAGCGCGAAGAGATGAAGGCGGACATGGAGTCGCTGATCCATCACTTCAAGCTGTTTACCGAGGGGATGTGCCTGCCGGAAGGCGAGGCCTACGCCGGCATCGAGCATCCCAAGGGCGAATTCGGCTGCTATCTGGTGTCCGATGGCGCCAACAAGCCGTATCGCCTCAAGGTGCGACCGCCGGGCTTTGTTCACCTTTCCGCCCTGGACGAGATGGCGCGTGGCCACATGCTGGCCGACGTGGTTGCCATCATCGGGACCCAGGATATCGTCTTCGGGGAGATTGATCGCTGATGGCTGCCGAACCGAAACCCGTTGCCTTTCACAAGCCGGCCGAGCACAGGGTCGAACTGAGCGACCACGAGCGCGAGGAGATCGATCACTGGCTGGAGCGCTATCCGGAGGACCAGAAGCGCTCCGCGGTGCTGGCCGCGCTGCGTGCGGTGCAGCACGAGGACGGTCATCTGTCGACCGCCAAGATGGACGCGGTCGCCGAGTACCTCGGGCTGCCCGCCATCGCGGTCTACGAGGTCGGCTCGTTCTACTCGATGTTCGAGCTGGAACCGGTGGGCAAGCACACCATCGCCGTGTGCAACAACATCTCCTGCAGCCTGCGCGGGTCCGCCGGCATTCTCGAACACCTCGAGAACCGCCTCGGGATCCGGCTGGGCGAGACGACGGCCGATGGCAAGTTCTACCTCAAGCCCGAAGAGGAATGCCTCGCGGCCTGCTGTGGCGCGCCGATGATGCAGGTAAACCACGTCTACTACGAGAATCTGACGCCCGACCGGGTGGACGAGATCCTCGACGGCCTGGAGTCCTGACACGATGGCCAACCAGATCTGTTTTGCGACCCGGCACCTGGACAACCCGAACTCGCTGGAGACCTACCGCAGCGTGGGCGGCTACCAGGCGCTGGAAAAGGTTTTTGCCGGCAAGATGGCCCCGGAGGACGTGATCGAGGAGGTCAAGACCTCCAATCTCCGTGGCCGTGGCGGGGCCGGCTTCCCCACCGGGATGAAATGGTCGTTCATGCCGCGCAACTCGCCCGGGCAGAAGTACATCGTGTGCAACTCGGACGAATCCGAGCCGGGTACCTGCAAGGACCGCGAGATCCTGATGTACAACCCGCACGCGCTGGTCGAGGGCATGGCCATTGCGGGCTATGCGATCGGGGCCACGGTCGGCTACAACTACATGCGCGGCGAGTTCATGGACGAGACCTTCCGGCGCGTCGAAGCCGCGGTGAGGGAGGCCTACGAGGCCGGCTACCTCGGCAAGGACATCCTCGGCTCCGGGGTCGATTTCGATTTGTACAACTCGCTGGGTGCCGGAGCCTATATCTGTGGCGAGGAAACCGCGCTGCTGGAGTCCCTGGAAGGCAAGAAGGGCCAGCCGCGGTTCAAGCCGCCGTTCCCGGCCAACTTCGGCCTTTACGGCAAGCCGACCACGATCAACAACACCGAGTCGCTGGCCTCGATCCCGTCGATCATCCGCAATGGCGGTCAGTGGTTTGCCGACCTGGGGGTGCCCAAGTCCGGGGGCGAGAAGCTGTTCTCCGTCTCCGGCCACGTGAACAACCCGGGCAACTTCGAGGTCCCGCTGGGCACGCCGTTCCGCGAGTTGCTGAAGATGGCCGGCGGCGTGCTGAACGGTCGCCAGCTCAAGGCCGTGATCCCCGGGGGGTCCTCGGTGCCGGTGGTGCCGGGCGACACCATGCTGCAGACCAACATGGATTACGACTCGATCACCCAGGCCGGATCCATGCTGGGTTCCGGCGCAGTGATCGTGATGGACGAGACCACCGACATGGTGAAGGCGCTGCAGACCATCTCGCGCTTCTACTACTCGGAGTCCTGTGGCCAGTGCACCCCTTGCCGGGAAGGCACCGGCTGGCTCTACCGCATGCTGACCCGCATCGTCGAGGGTCAGGGACGGCCGGAAGACCTCGAGCGTCTGGACGACGTGGCCAGCAAGATCGAGGGGCACACCATCTGTGCCCTGGGGGACGCCGCCGCGATGCCGGTGCGCAGTTTCGTGAAGCATTTCCGTCACGAGTTCGAACACTACATCCAGCACGGGCGGAGCCCGGTGGCCAGCGCCGCCTGATCGCCCCGTCGCGCACACGCAGCAGGAATCGAACATGAGTCAGGATCAGCCACAGGATCTGGTCACCGTCGAGATCGACGGGCGGACCTTGCAGGCGCCCAAGGGCACCATGCTCATCGAGGTTGCGGACGAGGCCGATATCCGGATCCCGCGCTTCTGCTATCACAAGAAGCTGTCCGTGGCCGCGAATTGCCGGATGTGCCTGGTGGAGGTCGAGCGTGCCCCCAAGCCGCTGCCGGCCTGTGCCACGCCGGTGATGGACGGGATGAAGGTGTACACCCGTTCACCCCTCGCGATTTCCGCGCAGAAGAACACGATGGAATTCCTGCTGATCAATCACCCGCTGGATTGCCCGATCTGCGACCAGGGTGGCGAGTGTGAACTGCAGGACGTTGCCATGGGGTATGGTGAGTCCGTTTCGCAATACACCGAAGCCAAGCGCGTGGTGCACGACAAGGATATTGGTCCGCTGATCGAGACCGAGATGACCCGCTGCATTCATTGCACCCGCTGCGTGCGCTTCGGCGAGGAGATCGCCGGGGTGCGCGAACTGGGGGCTACCGGGCGCGGCGAAGACATGCGCATCGGGACCTATGTCGAGAAGACGGTGGCGCACGAGCTCTCGGGCAACGTAATCGATCTGTGTCCGGTCGGCGCGCTCACGGCCAAGCCGTCTCGCTACGGGGCGCGGGCCTGGGAGTACGCTCAGGCCCCGAGCATCGCGCCGCATGACGGTGTCGGCTCGAACGTGTCGGTGCACACCTATGACGGTCGCGTCATGCGCGTGGTGCCGCGCGATAACGAGGCGGTCAACGAGACCTGGATCTCCGACCGTGATCGTTTCTCCTACGCCGGGCTGTATGCCGAGGACCGCCTGACCACCCCGCGCATCAAGCGCGACGGCCAGTGGCAGGACGTGGACTGGGAGACCGCCCTGCAGCATGCGGTGGAAGGCCTGCGCAAGGTGGCCCCGGAGCGCATCGGCGCTCTGTTTTCCCCGTCGCTGTCGCTTGAGGAGCACTACCTCGGGCAGAAACTGCTGCGCGGGCTGGGCGTGCGCGACATCGACCACCGGATGACGCAGCAGGATTTCCGTGACGATGACGCGGCGCCGCTGTTCCCGTGGCTGGGCAGCCCGATCGCAGACCTGGATCAGGCGGACGCGGTGCTGCTGATCGGCACCAATCCGCGGCGCGAACAGCCGCTGCTGGCCCATCGCCTGCGCAAGGCCGCGCTCAACAACGACGCCCGCGTGACCCTGGTGCACAATCAGCTGCTGGATCTGACCTACCCGCTGACGGCCCAGCTGGTGGGCAACGAGCATGCCCAGGTGATGGCGCTGGCGGGCATCGCCGGACGCATCGCCGCCGCCGGTGAGGGCCTGCCCCCGCGCCTGGAGAAGATCGTGAAGGCCGCGGAGACCGACGACCCGGATACCCGCGAGGCGTTCGAGCGTGCGGCGCGTTCCCTGCTGGACGGCGAGCACGGACATGTGCTGCTGGGCGCCGATGCGATGGCCAGCCCGGCGTTCGCCACCCTGCGCGCGCTGGCCGGCTGGATCGCCCGGCACACTGGCGCGCATCTGGGCTACATGGCCGAAGGCGCCAATGCCGCCGGTGCCTGGCTGGCTGGCGTGCTGCCGCATCGCGGCGTCGCCGGCGGCGAGCTGGAAGAGGCCGGACGCCCGGCGCCGGAGATGCTCGCCCAGGGTCGCGACGCCTTCGTGGTCGCGGGCCTGGAACCCGGGCGTGACGGGCACGACCCGGTTG
This sequence comes from Thioalkalivibrio sp. ALJ24, assembly GCF_000377785.1. Lineage (GTDB taxonomy): Bacteria > Pseudomonadota > Gammaproteobacteria > Ectothiorhodospirales > Ectothiorhodospiraceae > Thioalkalivibrio. Next base: position 161,485 of record NZ_KB898724.1, read on the forward strand.
CCTTCGAGCAGGCCCTGCGCGATGCCGGTTTCGTGGTGGCGCTGGCGTCGTTCGCCGACGAACGTCTGCAGGGCTGCGCCGACGTGCTGCTGCCGGTGGCGACCAGCTTCGAGTCCTCCGGGACGTTCGTGAATGTCGAGGGCCGCTGGCAGAGCTATCGCGCCGCCAGCCGTGCCCCGGGCGAGGCGCGCCCCGGATGGAAGGTCTGGCGCGTGCTGGGCAACCTGTTTGGCCAGAAGGGTTTCGACTACCTCGACTCGCCGGCGGTGCGGGACGAGCTGAAGGGACTGCTGGCTGAAGTACGTTTCGACAACACCGTGAACCTCAACCGCGTCCACGTGGAGGAGCCCGAGGTCGCCCAACCCGGCGGCAAGTCGCTGCTGCGCATGGCGTCGCGTTCGCTGTACGCTGTCGACCCACTGGTGCGGCGTTCGGCCCCGCTGCAGGAGAGCCCCGAGGGGCAGCTGGCGGACGCGGTACGGGTCCATCCCGAGTCCGCCGCCGGAATCCCGGATGGTGGCCGCGTTCGGGTGAAACAGGGTCAGGGCGAGGCCGAACTGACGCTTGTGCTCGATGACTCCGTACCGCCGGGCATGGCGATCACCCTAACGGGTGGCGCCGCGGCCCGCCTTGGTGCCCCGGGCGAGCCGGTGACGCTCGCTCGCGCCTGACAAGGGACTGAACCATGTTCGACTGGATTCTCAATCTGTTCCACTCCCTGCCGACGGTGATGCAGATCCTGATCGCCATCCAGCTGATCGTCATCCCGTTGATGCTGGGCGTGGCCTACCTGACCTTCGCCGAGCGCAAGATCATCGGCTACATCCAGGTGCGGGTGGGCCCCAACCGGGTCGGGCCGCGCGGCTGGCTGCAACCGATCGCCGACGCGGTCAAGCTCCTGATGAAGGAGGTGATCGTCCCGTCGAATGCGAACCGGTTCCTGTTTCTCAGTGCGCCGGTGCTGACCATTGCCCCGGCGCTGGCGGCGTGGGCGGTGATTCCGTTCTTCGAGGACGGTGCGCTGGCCGACGTCAACGCGGGTCTGCTGTACCTGCTGGCCCTGACCTCGCTGGGCGCCTACGGGATCATCATCGCCGGCTGGGCCTCCAACTCGAAGTACGCGCTGATGGGGTCGCTGCGGTCGGCCGCGCAGCTGGTCTCCTACGAGATCGCGATGGGCTTTGCGCTGGTGGGCGTGCTGATGGCCGCGGGCTCGATGAACGTCGGCGAGATCGTCAAGGCGCAGGAGGGATCCATCTATCACTGGTTCCTGCTTCCGCTGTTGCCGCTGTTCTTCGTGTATTTCATCTCCGGCGTGGCCGAGACCAACCGCGCCCCGTTCGACGTGGCCGAGGGCGAGTCCGAGATCGTGGCCGGCTTCCACGTGGAATACTCCGGGATGGCCTTCGCGGTGTTCTTCCTCGCCGAATACGCGAACATGATCCTGATCTCGGCGCTGACCGCGGTGCTGTTCCTCGGCGGCTGGCTGTCGCCGTTCCAGGGCATCCTGCCGGCGGCGATGTTCGACTGGCCGGTGATCGGCACCCTGCTGGGCGACGGCCTGCACTGGTTCCTGATCAAGACCGCGCTGTTCCTGTTCATCTTCCTGTGGTTCCGTGCCACCTTCCCGCGCTATCGCTATGACCAGATCATGCGCCTGGGCTGGAAGGTGCTGATCCCGGTGACCATCGTGTGGCTGTTCGTGCTGGGCGTGTTTGTCGCGTTCGACGTCGGCCCGTGGTTTGCGTAAGGAGTTCGCCATGAAATCCGTGCGTCATTTCTTCAAGAGCTTCCTGTTCTTCGAGCTGCTGCTGGGCATGCGGCTGACCGGGCGTTATCTGTTCCGGCGCAAGTTCACCGTACAGTACCCGGACGAGAAGACCCCGATGTCACCGCGTTTCCGCGGGCTGCACGCGCTGCGCCGTTACCCCAACGGGGAGGAACGCTGCATCGCCTGCAAGCTGTGCGAGGCGGTGTGCCCGGCGCTGGCGATTACCATCCACTCGGAGGAACGCGAGGACGGCACGCGGCGCACCTCGCGCTATGACATCGACCTGTTCAAGTGCATCTTCTGCGGTTTCTGTGAAGAGGCCTGTCCGGTGGATTCCATCGTCGAGACGCACATCTTCGAATACCACTTCGAGAACCGGGGCGAGCAGATCATGACCAAGGACAAGCTCCTGGCGATCGGCGACCGCTTCGAGAAGGAGATCGCCGAAGCACGCGCGATCGACGCCCCCTACCGGTAATCCAGGGACGCAACGATGACCTTCGAGCTCTTTCTGTTCTATGTATTCGGCGCCATCCTGCTGGGTGCCGCGCTGGCAATGATCAGCGTACGCAACCCGGTCCATGCGGCCCTGTTCCTGGTGGTCTGCTTCGTATCCGCTGCCGCACTGTGGCTGATGGCGGAGGCGGAGTTCCTCGGTCTGGTGCTGGTGCTGGTGTATGTCGGCGCCGTCATGGTGCTGTTCCTGTTCGTGGTGATGATGCTCGACATCAACATCGCGAAGCTGCGCGAGGGCTTCACCGAATACCTGCCGGTGGGGCTGGTGGTCGCGGCGGCGATGGCTACGGTGCTGGTGCTGGTCATCACTCGCTACATCACCATGGATGCCCCGGAGCGTGCCGGTCCCGAATACGCCAACACCGAGGCGCTGGGCGCGATTCTCTACACCGAGTACGTCTATCCGTTCGAGATCGCGGCGGTGATCCTGCTGGTGGCGATCATTGCTGCGATCTCGCTGACCATGCGGCGGCGGCCCGACAACAAGCGCATCGATCCGGCCCGCCAGATCGAGGTTTCGCGTGAAGGCCGGGTGCGCATGGTGTCAATGAAGTCCGAAGACAAGGCGCGTGGCGGCCGCGGGGCGGAACGCGACGACGACCCGACCCAGGAATGACGCCGGCGCGCGCCGGTGCCTAATCACCGCGGGGCGGACTTCACCGCCCCCCAAAGGAATTCAGGGCCAGACAATGATTACGCTAGAGCACTACCTGGTGCTGGCTGCGCTGCTGTTCTCGATCAGCGTGGCCGGGATCTTCCTGAACCGAAAGAACGTGATCGTGCTGCTGATGTGCATCGAGCTGATGCTGCTGGCGGTGAACATCAACTTCATTGCCTTCTCGTTCTTCCTGCAGGATCTGGCCGGGCAGGTCTTCGTGTTCTTCATCCTGACGGTCGCTGCGGCGGAAGCCGCGATCGGGCTGGCCATCCTGGTGTTGCTGTTCCGTAACCGCGGAACCATCAACGTCCAGGACCTGGACGCAATGAAAGGATAACGGGCCATGGATACGATCTATCTCCTCATTGTCCTGGCGCCGCTGGCGGGCGCGATCATTGCCGGCCTGTTCGGTCGTCAGATCGGCCGGGTCGGCGCGCACAGCGTGACCATCGCCGGGGTGGCCATCTCGTTCCTGCTGTCGCTGGTGGTGTTCTACCAGCACGTGTTCGGCGGGGCGGGCGTCTACAACGAGTCCGTCTACACCTGGATGGTCTCCGACGGCATCCGTTTCGAGGTCGGCTTCCTGGTCGACAACCTCACCGCGATGATGATGCTGGTGGTGACCTTCGTGTCGCTGATGGTGCACATCTACACCATCGGCTACATGCAGGATGACCCGGGTTACCAGCGCTTCTTCGCGTACATCTCGCTGTTCACCTTCTCCATGCTGATGCTGGTGATGGCGAACAACTTCATGCAGCTGTTCTTCGGCTGGGAGGCCGTGGGGCTGGTGTCGTATCTGCTGATCGGGTTCTGGTACAAGCGCCCGACCGCGATCTACGCCAACATGAAGGCGTTCATCGTCAACCGCGTCGGCGACTTCGGCTTCCTGATCGGGATCGCCGCGCTGGTGTTCTACACCGGCAGCCTCAACTACACCGAGGTCTTCGCCGAAGGCCAGGCGATGAGCGAGGCGACCATCACCATCTGGCCGGGCTGGACCTTCGGCCTGCTGGATCTGGCACTGATCTTCCTGTTCATCGGCGCGATGGGCAAGTCCGCGCAGGTGCCGCTGCACGTGTGGCTGCCGGACTCCATGGAAGGCCCGACCCCGATCTCGGCGCTGATCCACGCCGCGACCATGGTCACCGCGGGCATCTTCATGGTGGCGCGCATGTCGCCGCTGTACGAGTTCTCGGTGCCGGCGCTGTCGTTCATCCTGATCATCGGCGCGATCACGGCCTTCTTCATGGGTCTGATCGGTCTGGTGCAGAACGACATCAAGCGCGTGGTCGCGTATTCCACGCTGTCGCAGCTCGGGTACATGACCGTGGCCCTGGGGGCCTCCGCCTACGCCGCCGGCGTGTTCCATCTGATGACCCACGCGTTCTTCAAGGCGCTGCTGTTCCTGGCCGCGGGCTCGGTGATCATCGCGATGCACCACCTGCAGGACATGCGTGCCATGGGCGGGCTGCGCCGGCACATGCCCATCACCTACGTGACCGCGCTGATCGGGTCGTTGGCGCTGATCGGATTCCCGTTCTTCTCCGGCTTCTTCTCCAAGGACGCGATCATCGAGGCGGTGGGCTACTCGGAGATCCCGGGGGCCACCTTCGCCTACTGGATGGTGCTGCTGGGCGTGTTCGTGACCGCGCTGTACACCTTCCGCATGTTCTTCCTCGTGTTCCACGGGGAGGAACGCTACGACCAGGCGCATCACTACATGCCCGACCACGGGGACGGCGAGGACCACCATCACCATGGCACGCCGCATCCGCACGAAACCCCGTGGGTGGTCACCCTGCCGCTGATCCTGCTGGCGATCCCGTCGGTGGTGGCCGGCTACTTCATCGGGCCGATGCTGTTCGGGGACTTCTTCGCCGATGCGATCCACGTGAAGGAGGCGCAGGACGTCCTCGCGCTGAAGGGCGAGAGCTACACCGGCGTGTTCGGCTTCGTGCTGCAGGGCCTGATGCTGCCGGCCTTCTGGTTCGCGATGGCGGGCCTGGCCACGGCCTGGTACCTGTACATCAAGCGTCCGGATCTGCCGGCGGTGATCGCCGATCGGCTGCGGCCGGGTGTGCGCATCCTCGAGGACAAGTACGGCTTTGACCGCTTCAACGACTGGTTCTTCGCCGGTGGCACGCGGCGGCTCGGTCGGTGGCTGTGGCGCTATGGCGACGCGATGATCATCGACGGCTGGCTGGTCAACGGCACCGCCCGCTCGGTGGGCTGGCTGTCGACCCGCGTGCGCCACGTGCAGACCGGTTTCCTCTATCACTACGCGTTCGTGATGATCATCGGCCTGCTGGTCCTGATGTTCGCCTTCGTGATCTGAGAGGTTTCGACGATGTTCGCCGCGAAGACCTCCGCTGTTTCAAGGAACGACCATGTTTGCTGACTGGCCCATTCTGAGTCTGTTGATCTGGCTGCCGATCCTCGGCGGCTTCCTGACGCTTGCCGCCGGGCGCGATGCGCCGGTGGTGGCCCGGCGCCTGGGCCTCAGCGTGGCCGTGGCCACCTTCGTGGCAAGCCTGCCGCTGTGGTTCCTGTTCGAGCGGGGGACCGCCGACATGCAGTTCCAGGAGGTTGCTTCCTGGATCCCGGCGTTCAACGTGAACTACCACCTCGGGGTGGACGGCATCTCCATGCCGCTGATCCTGCTGACCACGCTGATCACCGTGGTCGTGGTGATCGCGGCGTGGGAGTCGGTCAAGGACCGGATCGCGTACTACCTGTCCGCGATGCTGATCATGGAAGGCCTGATGATCGGCATGTTCGCGGCGATGGACGCGGTGCTGTTCTACGTGTTCTTCGAGGCGATGCTGATCCCGATGTTCCTGGTGATCGGGATCTGGGGCGGGCCCCGGCGCGTCTACGCGACCATCAAGTTCTTCTTGTACACGTTCCTCGGCTCGGTGTTCATGCTGGTCGCGCTGATCTACATGTACACCCAGTCGGGCAGCTTCCTGATCCAGGACTTCCATGATCTGCCGCTGGGCATGACCGCGCAGATCCTGATCTTCCTGGCCTTCTTCGCCGCCTTCGCGGTGAAGATCCCGATGTTCCCGGTGCATACCTGGCTGCCGGATGCGCACGTGGAGGCGCCCACCGGCGGCTCGGTGATCCTGGCGGCGATCATGCTGAAGATCGGGGGCTATGGCTTCCTGCGCTTCTCGCTGCCCATCACACCGGACGCCTCGGCGGTGCTGGACACCCTGATGATCGTGCTGTCGCTGATCGCGGTGGTGTACATCGGCGTGGTGGCCCTGATCCAGAGCGACATGAAGAAGCTGATCGCGTATTCGTCGATCGCGCACATGGGCTTCGTGACCCTGGGCTTCTTCCTCGCGTTCTACATCTACTCCAATACCGGTGACTGGCAGGGCGCGTCGCTGGGGATCGCCGGCGGCATGGTGCAGATGATCTCGCACGGCTTCATCTCCGCGGCGATGTTCCTCGCGGTGGGCGTGCTCTACGACCGCCTGCACAGCCGCCAGATCGCGGATTACGGCGGCGTGGTCAACACCATGCCGTGGTTCGCCGCCTTCTTCGTGCTGTTCGCGATGGCCAATACCGGCCTGCCGGGGACCTCCGGCTTCGTCGGCGAGTTCATGGTCATCCTGGCCGCCTTCAAGGCCGATTTCTGGATCGCCTTCCTGGCCGCGACCACGCTGATCCTGGCCGCGGGCTACACCCTGTGGCTGGTCAAGCGCGTGATCTTCGGTGCGGTGGCCAGCGAGAAGGTGGCCGGCCTGTCCGACATGAACCGGCGCGAATTCTTCCTGATGGGGCTGCTGGCGTTCTTCACGCTGCTGCTGGGCGTGTGGCCGGCACCGCTGCTGGAAGTGATGAACGCGACCATCGACAACCTCGTGGCGCATATCGCGCACTCGAAGCTCTGAACGGACGCCTGACATGAATTTCGAGATTCCTGCCTTTCTGCCCGCCGTTCCCGAGATGTTCGTGCTCGGGATGGCGTGCTTCATCCTGATACTGGATGCGTTCCTGCCGGATTCGCGCCGCGACATCACCTACGGCCTGGTGCAGGCGACCCTGGTGGGCGCCGCGGTGCTGACCCTGTGGCTGGCCGGGCCGGAGGTCGAGCTGACCTTCAGCGACAGCTTCATCAAGGATCCGATGAGCGATGTACTGAAGGTCGCGGTATATGTGACGAGCTTCTTCGTGTTCCTGTATTCGCGTCCGTATCTGATGGCGCGCGGGATCCACAAGGGCGAGTTCTACATCCTCGGCCTGTTCGCGGTCCTGGGGATGATGATCATGATCTCCGGGCACAACCTGCTGACGCTTTACCTGGGCCTGGAGCTGCTGTCGCTGTCGTCCTATGCGCTGGTGGCCTTCTGGCGCGACAACACCCGCGCCACCGAGGCGGCGATGAAATACTTCGTCCTGGGGGCGCTGGCTTCCGGTCTGCTGCTGTACGGCATGTCGATGATCTACGGCATGACCGGGTCGCTGGACATCGCGGTGATCGCCTCCGAACTGACCGCGGCGGACGACACCATGAACGTCCCGCTGGTGTTCGGGCTGGTGTTCCTGGTGGTCGCGATCGCGTTCAAGCTGGGGGCCGTGCCGTTCCACATGTGGGTGCCGGACGTCTATGACGGGGCGCCGACGGCGGTGACGCTGTTCATCGCCACCGCGCCCAAGATCGCGGCATTCGCGTTCCTGATGCGCCTGCTGGTGGAGGGCATGGGACCGATGCATGCCGACTGGCAGGGGATGCTGATCATCCTGACCGTCCTGTCGCTGGCGGTGGGTAACGTGATCGCGATCGCGCAGACCAGCATCAAGCGGATGTTCGCGTATTCGACCATCGCGCATATCGGCTTCCTGTTCATGGGGATCCTGGCGGGTACCGAATCCGGGTACGCCTCGGCGATGTTCTACGTAATCGTCTACGCCCTGACTGCGGCGGGTGGTTTCGGCATGATCGTATTCCTGTCGCGTCAGGGCTACGAGGCGGACCGCATTGACGATTTCGCCGGCCTGGCCCGACGCAATCCGTGGTTCGCGTTCATCATGCTGCTGCTGCTGTTCTCGATGGCCGGGGTGCCGCCGACCGTGGGCTTCTACGCGAAGCTGGCGGTGATCCAGGCGGCCCTGGGGGCCGGCCTGGTCTGGCTGGGTGTGGTCGCGGTGATCTTCTCCATCATCGGTGCGTTCTACTACCTGCGCGTGGTGAAGATCATGTTCTTCGACGAACCGAAGGAGGACGCCAGCGAACCGGTCCAGCCTTCCGGGGCCCTGGCCACCGCGCTCAGTGTGAACGGGCTCGCGGTGCTGTTGCTGGGAATTTTCCCGGGGCTTCTGCTGTCCGTTACCCACTACGCCATCATCGGCTGATCGAGCCCGGAGGAACCGTTGAATCAACTGATCCCGTTTGAGGCCCTGGTCTGGGGGTTCGTGGCGTTTGCCTTTGTGGCCGCCAATCTGCCTTGGCTGACCGATCGCATCGGACTGATGTTTCTGCCGTCCAGCGGGACCAAGGGGGCGTGGACCCGGATATTCGAATGGCTGGCCCTGTTCCTGCTGGTCGGGCTGATCGGCAAGGGGCTGGAATACCAGGCCACCGGAAGCGTGCATGCGCAGGGCTGGGAGTTCTACGTGATCACGCTGTCGATGTTCGCGGTGTTCGCGATCCCGGGTTTCATCTGGCGCCACGACCTGCGTCCGCATCTGCGCCAGCGTGCGCGGCGGGCGCGCTGAGTCCCGCAAGATCGGGGCTTGCATGGGTGAAGAAGCGTTGGTATAGTCTCGATTCTCGGATGCGGGGTGGAGCAGTCTGGCAGCTCGTCGGGCTCATAACCCGAAGGTCGCAGGTTCAAATCCTGCCCCCGCTACCAGTTTCCAAAAGGGCCCCTTCGCGGGGCCTTTTTGTTAGGGCCGCGCTCCCGCGCGCCAGCAGGCTTCGAGCTGCAGCCTGTATCCATTACGGAAGGTGTAAAGGGGCGTTTAACGCCCTTTTTTTGTTTCCGGACTTCGTACCGGCGCTGTGGAATCGAGGTGGACGACCCTTTGTCCGAGCAGGTGGAACAACTCAGATTACTCCTGGAACCCGTGGTCGAGGGCCAGGGCTTCCGCCTGTGGGGCATCGAGCATCACCCGGGCTCGAAGCCGCAGATGCTGCGGATCTACATCGATGCGGATGCCGGGGTCACGGTCGATGACTGTGCCCGGGTCAGCGAGCAGGTCAGTGCCGTGCTCGACGTGGAAGAACCGATCCGGGCGGATTACACCCTGGAGGTCTCCAGTCCCGGGATCGAGCGCCCCCTATTTACGCCGGAACAGTTCCGCGCCTACGTCGGGCACGGGGTCAAGGTGCGCCTGACCTGGCCCGAGCACGGGCGACGGAATTTCCGTGGGCGTTTGCTGTCGGCGGATGACACCATGATCGAGGTGGCGGTCGACGGCATGGCCTACGAGCTGCCGCTGTCGGCCATCCACAACGCGCGCGTGCTGGACGACGGCCCGGGGGCGCAATGATGAACAACCTGATGTCGACAGACGACTGTCGAGGCTGCGAAGAGGCATGACATGAACAAGGAGATCCTGCTGGTCGTCGACGCCGTATCCAATGAAAAGGGCGTCGACAAGGGCGTCATTTTCGAGGCCCTGGAATCGGCCCTGGCGATGGCGACGCGCAAGTATCATGGCGGCCGCATGGACGTGCGCGTCAGCATCGACCGTGAAAGCGGCGACTACGAGGCCTATCGCCGCTGGACGGTGGTGGACGACGAGGATCCCGAGTTCGAATCGCCGGACTATCAGATGCTGCTGTCCTACGCGCAGCAGCAATACCCGGAGATCCAGATCGGCGAGGTGATCGAGGAGCCCGTCGAGGCGGTCGATTTCGGGCGCATCGCGGCGCAGACCGCCAAGCAGGTGATCGTGCAGAAGGTGCGCGACGCCGAGCGTCAGAAGGTGGTCGAGGAGTACGAGGACCGCGTCGGGACCCTGGTGATGGGGATCGTGAAGCGCACCGACCGGAACGGCACGTACGTGGACCTGGGCAACAATGCGGAGGCCCTGATCCCGCGCGAACACATGATCCCGCGCGAGACCGTGCGTACCAACGATCGCCTGCGCGGCTATCTCAAGGAGATCCGGCCGGACGCGCGCGGACCGCAGCTGATCCTCAGCCGCACCGCGCCGGAGTTCCTGATCGAGCTGTTCAAGCTGGAGGTCCCGGAGGTCGGGCAGGGCGTGATCGACATCCTCGGCGCGGCGCGCGATCCGGGTATGCGCGCGAAGATCGCGGTGCGCTCGAACGACCCGCGCCTGGATCCGGTCGGCGCCTGCGTCGGCATGCGCGGGTCGCGCGTGCAGTCGGTCTCCAACGAGCTGGCCGGTGAGCGCATCGACATCATCGTCTGGGACGAAAATCCCGCGCAGTTCGTGATCAACGCGATGTCGCCGGCCGAGGTGCTGTCGATCGTGGTCGACGAGGAAAAGCAGTCGATGGACATCGCGGTGGCCGAGGACAAGCTGTCGCTGGCGATCGGCCGCGGCGGGCAGAACATCCGCCTGGCCTCGCAGCTGACCGGCTGGGAACTCAACGTGATGACCGAGGAACAGGCCGAGGAGAAGAGCGAGGCCGAGGCGCGGCAGCTGGTGACCTTCTTCATGGAGTCGCTGGACGTCGACGAGGAGGTCGCCGGGATCCTGGTGCAGGAAGGCTTCAGCACGCTGGACGAAGTGGCCTACGTGGAAGAGGCCGAGCTGCTGTCGATCGAGGAATTCGACGAGGATATGGTGGCCGAGCTGCGCAACCGCGCCAGCGATGCGCTGCTGACCCGGGCCATCGCGGCGCAGGACGGCGGGGGCGGCGAACCGGCCGAGGATCTGCTGAACATGGATGGCATGACCCTGGCGCTGGCCAACCGGCTTGCGGCCAGCGGCGTATGCACCATGGAGGATCTGGCCGAGCAGGCGGCCGACGATGTGGTGGAAATGCTGGGCATCTCCGAGCAGGAGGCGTCCGAGCTGATCATGACGGCGCGCGCCCCCTGGTTTGAAACCGGGGAATGATCGCGACGCAGCGGCGATGATCGGACAGCGGCACGCCGGAACAGAATCAGGAATGGAGGTAGCGCCATGGCGCAAATGACAGTGCAGCAATTCGCCGAATCGGTGGGCAAGCCCGTCGATCGTCTCCTCGAGCAGCTCAAGGAGGCGGGTGTCGAGGTGGCCGGGCCCGAGGCGCCCATCACCGATGCCGAGAAGCGCCAGCTGCTGGACCATCTGCGTCAGAGTTCCGGGAGCGGATCGAGTGAACGCGTGACCCTGCGTCGCCGTTCGCAGCCGCAGACGCTGAAGGTCAGCTCGGGACAGGGCAAGACCAAGACGGTCAACGTGGAGGTGCGCAAGAAGCGCACCCTGAAGCGCAAGCCGGCCGACACCCAGCCGGCACCGGAGGACCGCCCGGCCCCGGAACCGGCCGCACCGGCGGACGATCCGGAAACCGCACCGCGCGTGGAAGAGGCCCCGGAGCCTGAGGCGCCGACGACGCCCGAGCCCGAGGCGCCGGAAGTGGCGGAAGAGCCCGTGACCGCGGAAGCGGAGCCGGAGGCGCCGGAGGTCGGTGCAGCAGAAGAGGACACCGCGGCGGACCATGCCGCCGAGGAACCGGTCGCCGAAGCGGAGGAGCCGGTCGTGGAGGAGGCCGGCGAACCAGCCGAGTCCGTCGAGCCTGTCGAGGAATCGCCCAAGGCCAGTGATGCGGCCGCGCCGAAGAAACCGCTCAGCCGCACCCAGCAGCTGGCGATGCAGCTGGAAGCGGAACGTGAGGCCCAGCGCAAGGCTGTCGAGGCGCGCAAGCAGGAAGAGGTCGAGCGCGAGGAACGCCAGAAGCGCAAGCAGGAAGAACAGGAAAAGCAGGAGGCGAAGCGCGAGAAGGAAGAGCAGGCGCGCCTGGAACGCGAGGCCGCGCAGCAGCGCCAGGCCCCGGCGGCCGAACCCGCGAAATCCGGCAAGGGCCGCAAGGGCGGGCGCAAGGACGACCGCAAGGAACTGCATGTCGCTGGCGATCGTCGTGGGCGGCGCAAGAAGGGTGACAAGGGCAAGGGTGGCGGTCAGTCGCAGGCGGCCCAGGCCGTGGCTGGCAAGCACGGCTTCGCCAAGCCGACCGCGCCGGTGGTGCGCGAGGTCGAGGTGCCGGAGACCATTACCGTGGCCGATCTGGCTCAGGCCATGGCGATCAAGGCGCCGCAGCTGATCAAGACCCTGATGGGCATGGGCGTGATGGCCACCATCAACCAGTCCATCGACCAGGAAACCGCGATGCTGGTGGTCGAAGAGATGGGCCACACCGCGGTGCCGGCGAAGGAAGAGACGATCGAGGACCAGATCGAGGTCGCCCAGGAGCAGACCGGCGAGCCCAAGGCGCGTCCGCCGGTGGTGACCGTGATGGGCCACGTCGACCACGGCAAGACCTCGCTGCTGGACCATATCCGCAAGACGCGCGTCGCCTCCGGCGAGGCGGGCGGGATCACCCAGCACATCGGTGCCTACCATGTGGAGAACCGGCATGACGGGGTGACCTTCCTGGATACCCCGGGGCATGCGGCGTTCACCGCGATGCGGGCCCGGGGTGCGCAGTCCACGGACATCGTGATCCTGGTGGTGGCGGCGGATGACGGCGTGATGCCGCAGACGCTGGAGGCGATCAACCATGCGAAGGCCGCCGGTGTGCCGATGGTGGTCGCGGTCAACAAGATCGACAAGCCCGAGGCCGATCCGGACCGCGTGATCAACGATCTGGCGCAGCACGAGGTGATCCCCGAGGAATGGGGCGGCGACACCCAGTTCATCCGGGTGTCGGCGCATTCCGGCGAAGGCATCGACGAACTGCTGGAGGCACTGGGCCTGCAGGCCGAGGTGATGGAGCTGATGGCCCCGGACGAGGGTCCGGCGCGCGGCGTGGTGATCGAGTCGCGCCTGGACAAGGGCCGCGGCCCGGTGGCGACCGTGCTGGTTCAGTCCGGCAGTCTGAAGCACGGCGACATCGTGCTGACCGGCAAGGAATACGGCCGCGTGCGGGCGATGTTCGACGATACCGGCACGGCGGTGAAGGAAGTCGGGCCGTCGATGCCGGTGGAGATCCTCGGCCTGTCGGGGGTGCCCGAGGCCGGCGACGAGATGCTGGTGGTGGCGGACGAGAAGACCGCCCGCGAGGCCGCCGAGTACCGCGATGCCAAGCAGCGGGAGCGCAAGCTGGCGGCGCAGCAGGCCGCCAAGCTCGAGAACGTCTTCAACCAGATGCAGGAAGGCGAAGTCGGGACCGTCAATATCCTCATCAAGGCGGATGTGCAGGGTTCCGCCGAGGCCCTGCGCGAGTCGCTGGTGAAGCTGTCCAACGACGAGGTCCGGGTCAAGGTGATCGCGACCGGCGTGGGCGGCATCTCGGAGTCCGACATCAACCTCGCGACGGCGTCCGAGGCGATCGTGATCGCGTTCAACGTGCGTGCCGATGCCGGCGCCAAGCGCTTGGCGCAGGAAAACGACATCGACGTGCGTTACTACTCGGTGATCTACGAGGCGATCGACGACGTGAAGCAGGCGCTGTCCGGGCTGCTGGCGCCGGAGACCCGCGAGGAGATCGTCGGGCTGGCCGAGGTCCGCGACGTGTTCAAGGCCTCGGGCTTTGGCCAGGTCGCCGGCTGCCTGGTGGTCGAGGGCGCGGTCAAGCGGGGCAACCCGATCCGCGTGCTGCGCGACAACGTGGTCGTCTACGAGGGCGAGCTGGAGAGTCTGCGGCGCTTCAAGGATGACGTGAACGAGGTCAAGGCCGGTACCGAATGCGGCATCGCGGTGAAGAACTACAACGACGTGAAGCCCGGGGACCAGATCGAGGTCTACCAGCGCGTCGAGGTCCAGCGGTCGCTGTAATGCCGGGACCCCGCGACTTCCAGCGCAGTGACCGGGTCGGCGAACAGATCCAGCGCGAGCTGGCCGAGCTGGTGCGCCTCGAGGTCAAGGATCCCCGGGTGGGGATGGTGACCATCTCGGGGGTGGAAGTGTCGAAGGACCTCGCCCACGCGCGGGTGTACTTCACCCGTCTGGGGGGCGAGGAAGGCGGTCGCGAGGCGCAGCAGGGCCTCAACAGCGCGGCCGGTTTCCTGCGGCGCGCGCTGGGCAGCCGCATCCGCATGCGCAGCATCCCGCAACTGCGTTTCATCTACGATGACACGCCGGAGCGGGGCGCGCGCATGTCCGCGCTGATCAGCCAGGCGCTGGCCGAAGACCGTGCGCGGCATGGCGACGTGGACGGTGATCCGGAAAACGGCGCGGACCCGGATGCCGCCGGGGGGCCGGACGCCCCGCAGGACCGGTAGAACCGGACCGACCCGTGGCACGCAGGAAGGGTCGCAACGTCGACGGCATCCTGCTGCTCGACAAGCCGCAGGGCCTCAGCTCCAGTCAGGCGCTGGGGCGGGTGAAATATCTGCTGGGCGCGCGTAAGGCCGGGCACACCGGTGCACTGGATCCGCGCGCGACCGGCCTTCTCCCGTTGTGTTTCGGTCAGGCCACCAAGGTCTCCGGCTGGCTGCTGGACGCCGACAAGCGCTACACCGCGCTGGCGCGTCTGGGGGTGGAGACCGACTCCGCCGACATGGACGGCCGCGTGCTGAGCGAGGCTCCGGTGCCGACGCTTGCCCCCGAGGATCTGGCGCGCCTGGAACGCGAGTTCAGCGGTGCGCTGGAACAGGTGCCGCCGATGGTCTCCGCGCTGAAGCAGGACGGGCGGCGGCTGTACGAACTGGCGCGCGAGGGTGTGGAAGTCGAACGCCCGCCGCGACCGGTGCAGGTCCATTCGCTGCACATCGAGCCGCGGGGCGAGGATCGCCTGCATCTCGAGGTGCACTGTTCCAAGGGTACCTACATCCGTTCGCTGGTGGCCGACATCGGCCGCGCCCTGGGCTGCGGGGCGGCGGTGGAAGAGCTGCGCCGCACCGGCCACGGGGTGTTCGACGCGTCCGCGATGTGGACCCGGGAGGCCCTGGAGGAACGCTTCGAACAGGGCGGGGCCGCGGCCATCGAGGCCTGCCTGCTGCCGGCCGAGGCCGCGCTGGCCGACTGGCCGGGGGTGCGGGTGAACGATGCCGGAGCCGCGGCCCTGCGGCATGGCAACCCGGCGCCGGCGGAGACGGTGGCGGCCCGCGTCGCCGGGCGCTCGCCGGAACCCGGTGCGGAGGAGCCACCGGGGATGCTGGTGCGCATGCACGATGCGCAGGGACGCTTCCTCGGTGTTGGCCTGCAGGGCGCGGACGGGGTTATCCGTCCGCGGCGGCTGTTCATCCCCGACTGACCGGGCCCGACTGGCGGTAGAGCGGCACCGGGTTGTCGATCACCCCGGCCAGCTGCTCCCCGGATATCGGGCGCGCCAGATAATACCCCTGGGCCTGGTCGCAGCCTTCGTCGATGAGCATCCGGAGCTGGGTCCCGGTCTCCACGCCTTCGGCGATGACCTCCAGACCGAGCTTGTGGCCCATCGCGATCACCGAGGCGGTCAGCGCGGCGTCGGCCGCGTCGTTGTCGGCCCCCCGGACGAAGGAGCCGTCCACCTTCAGGCGCTGCACCGGCAGGCGCTTGAGGTAGCTGAGCGAGGAGTAACCGGTGCCGAAGTCGTCGATGGCCAGCTGCACGCCCATCGCCCGCAGCTCCTCCAGCACCTCGATGCCGCGCTCGGCGTGGTCGATCAGGAAGCCTTCGGTGATCTCGAGTTCCAGACGCCACGGCGGCAGATCGCTCTCTGCCAGTACCTCGCGCACGTCACCGACGATGTTCCCGAACAGGATCTGGTGCCCGGAGACGTTCACGCCGATGCGCCCGAGACGTTCCGGGCCCCACTCGCAGGCGCGGCGCACGGCCTCGCGCAGGACCCAGCGCCCCAGCAGGCCGATGGTGCCGTTTTCCTCCGCCACCGAGATGAATTCCGCCGGGCTGATCATGCCGAACTCCGGATGACGCCAGCGGACCAGCGCCTCGGCCCCGGTCAGCGACTCGCCGGGCAGGTCCCATTGCGGCTGGTACACGACCTCGAGCTCGTCACCCTCGATCGCCCGGCGCAGGCCGGCCTCGATCGCCAGTCGCCGGTGGCTGGCCTCGGTGAGATCGGCGGTGTAGATCTGCACGTTGTTGCGGCCACGGGCCTTGGCCCGGTACATCGCGGAGTCCGCGTTGCGGATCAGCATGTCCGGTGTGGCCGCGTCGTCCGGGAACACGCTGATGCCGATGCTGGCACCGATGAAGAGCTCCTGTCCGGCCACGTGGAACGGGGCGTCCAGCGCGCGCAGGAGGCCGTGGGCCACGGCTTCGGCCTCGGTAGTCGCATGGATGCGTTCGCTCAGGACCACGAACTCGTCGCCGCCGTGGCGGGCGATGGTGGAGTGCGGATCCACCGCGTCCAGCAGGCGGCCGGCCACTGCCTCCAGCAGTTCGTCGCCGCGGTGGTGGCCAAGGCTGTCGTTGACGTACTTGAAACCGTCGAGGTCGACGAACAGCACCGCCAGTCGCTCTTCATGCTGGCGGCAGCGTTCGATCGCGCGGGCCAGGCGCTCATCCAGCTGGGTCCGGTTCGGCAGCTCGGTCAGCGGGTCATAATTGGCCAGGTGAGTGACCCGGCGGTGGGCCTCCTCGCGGCTGGTGACGTCGCGCGCGACTCCGAAGATGTCCACCACCCGGTCGCCGTCGTAGCGCACCCGGGCATTGAGTTCCAGCATTACCCGATGGCCGTCCGCGTCCAGGACTTCGGTGCGCGCCGGGGGCAGGTCGGCATCGTCGCCGCCGTCGATGGGCACCGCGGTGCCCTCGAGATAGGGCAGGAAGGGTTCCACTAGGGCGCGCAGGGTTCCTTCCGGCAGGCGGTCCATGCTGCGGCCGAGGACGCGCTCGACGCCCGCTGATACGTAGCGCGCGCGGCCCGAGCGGTCGAAGCGATAGACGAAGCCGCTGGCATATTCCAGCAGGTCTTCCTGTTCCTCCGCGGCCTGTTCCAGGGCCTCCGACTGCGCGACCACCTGGCGTGAAAGCGGGCGGATCACCCCGACGAGGCCCAGCCCCGACAGCAGGGCCATGCCAAGCACCAGGGCCACCGGCAGGGCGAGGTGGACCGCCATCCCTTCGTAGAGCTCGTCGGCAGGCAGCGCGACGGCCAGGCCCCAGTCCTCGCGGACCGGGGCGGAGAACACCACCTCGTTATCGCCGCGCTGCAGTGCGGCAGTGCCTCCCCGGGCCAGCTGCAGCGCCGGTGCGACGGGCTCGCCGGCGCCGGTGGGCATCAGGCTCCAGGTGATATCGTCGACCCGCAGGACGACGCCTTCGGGACCCTCGAGATAGGCCCCGTTGCGACCTTCGGCGACTCCCTCCATCACGCTGCCCAGGGCCTCGGCGGGGAACACCAGGATGTCCGCACCCAGCCATTCATCATCACGCGACAGGATCGGCACCGCGATCATCACGTAGGCCCGACTTTGCCAGGCCAGATGGTCGCGCAGCCGGGTCTCGCGCATTCCTGGTTCCACATCCGGCCAGTAGATGGCGTCCGGAGTGGTCTCGCCCACCGACAGGACCTTGCTTCCCTCGGCATCTAGGCGGATGATGCCGGCCGCTCCCGAGGGGCGCAGTGCATCCTCCAGCTTGTCGTGGGTGAATTCCCGCAGGGTCTCCCGGTCCACCTCGCCACGGTTGTAGGCGGCCAGCTCGTCGCGGATGCGGCTGCGGCTGGCGACCTGCCATGCGATGTCCTCGAGGCGGTCGAAGTACTGTGCCACCGCCAGCCCGTGGTTCTGCAGTGCCGACTGCTGCGCCAGGTCGGCGCGGTCACGCGCCTGCTGGTAGTAGGCGTGGGCGGTGAGCCCGGCCGCGATCAGGCCCACCAGTACCAGCACTGTCAGCGACAGCAGCAGGATTCGGGCCTGAAGTCGCCGGGTTTCCTGCGTGGTCATGACCTTCCCTGTCCGGAGGCGATGCGCCCCACATTACATCACAACGTGGCGGTCGGGTATGTAGCGGTCTCCCGCTGTTCATGCTCCCGGGGGCGTGCTAACATGTGCGCCCTGTTCGCCAGCGCCACTGGCCACTCAGACAGACGGTTCAGGAATCAGGAGACAGCCTTACATGTCGCTCACCACCGAAGAGAAATCGGCCATCGTCGAGAAGCACAAGCGCGATGCCAGTGATACCGGATCGCCCGAGGTGCAGATCGCCCTCCTGACGGCGCGTATCCAGCATCTGATGGGCCACTTCGACAAGCACAAGCAGGACCACCATTCCCGGCGCGGCCTGCTGAAGATGGTCAGCCAGCGGCGCAAGCTGCTGTCCTATCTCAAGCGAAAGGACGTCGAACGCTATCAGTCGATCGTGAAGGAACTGGGGCTTCGCCGCTAGGCTCCGCCCCCTCGGGCCCGCGCCACCGGTGCGGGCCCGTCTGTTTCAGGGATCCGCTGGCCGCCTGCGTGGTGGCCGGCGGATCGCATCAGGGAATCAACGGGAAACGGGAAATCACGTGTCATACAAGAAGTCGTTCCAGTACGGAAATCACACCGTCACGCTCGAAACCGGAGACATTGCCCGCCAGGCCAGCGGCGCGGTGCTGGTCAACATGGCCGAGACCGTGGTTCTGGTCACCGTGGTCGCCCGCAAGGAGGCCGACCCGGGGCGCGACTTCTTCCCCCTGACCGTCAACTACCAGGAACGCACCTACGCCGCAGGCAAGATCCCCGGCGGCTTCTTCAAGCGTGAAGGGCGCCCGAGCGAGAAGGAAACCCTGACCTCGCGCCTGATCGATCGTCCGATCCGGCCGCTGTTTCCCGAGGGCTTCAAGAACGAGACCCAGGTGATCGCCACGGTGGTGTCGATCAACCCCGAAGTGGATCCGGACGTTCCGGCGATGCTGGGTGCGTCGGCCGCGCTGGCGCTGTCGGGTGTTCCCTTCGGCGGCCCCATCGGCGCCGCCCGCGTCGGCTACCGTGCCGGCGAGTATCTGCTGAACCCGAGCTTCAGCGCGCTGGAGGAATCGGAGCTGAACCTGGTCGTGGCCGGTACCGAGAACGCGGTGCTGATGGTGGAGTCCGAGGCCAGCGAGCTGTCCGAGGAGACCATGCTGGGCGCGGTGATGTACGGCCACGAACAGATGCAGACCGCGATCCGCGCGATCAACGAGCTGGCCGCCGAGGCCGGCGAGCCGGCCTGGGACTGGCAGCCGCCGGAGAGCGATGCGTCGGTGGAAGACCGCGTGGCCGCCGCCGCGCGCGACGAGCTGACCGAGATCTACCAGATCGCCGACAAGCAGACCCGCAGCCAGCGCCTGAGCGAACTGCGCAACCGCCTGGTCGATTCCCTGGCGAGTGATGATGAATCCGGACCGGATGCCGACGCGGTCAAGACCGCCCTTCACGATCTGGAATACCGCCTGGTGCGCGATCGCATCCTCGATGGCCACCCGCGTATCGATGGCCGCGACACGAAGACCGTGCGCACGATCGACGTGAAGACCGGCATCCTGCCGCGGGCCCATGGCTCGTCGCTGTTCACCCGGGGCGAGACCCAGGCGATGGTGGTGGCGACCCTGGGCACCGACCGCGATGCCCAGGTGATCGACGCGATCGAGGGCGAGCGCCGCGACCGCTTCATGCTGCATTACAACTTCCCGCCGTACTGCACCGGGGAGACCGGTTTCGTCGGCTCGCCCAAGCGTCGCGAGATCGGCCACGGCCGGCTCGCCAAGCGCGGCGTGGCCGCGGTGATGCCGAACGACGAGGACTTCCCCTACGTGGTGCGCGTGGTTTCCGAGATCACCGAGTCGAACGGCTCCAGTTCCATGGCCTCGGTGTGCGGCACCTCGCTGGCGTTGATGGACGCCGGCGTGCCGCTGAAGGCGCCGGTTGCGGGCATCGCCATGGGCCTGATCAAGGAGGACGACCGTTTCGCCGTGCTCTCGGACATCCTCGGTGACGAGGACCACCTGGGCGACATGGATTTCAAGGTCGCCGGGACCTCGGACGGGGTGACCGCGCTGCAGATGGACATCAAGATTGACGGGATCACCCGCGAGATCATGGAAAAGGCGCTGGAGCAGGCGCGTGAAGGCCGTCTGCACATCCTCGGCTGCATGAACGCCGAGCTGGACTCCCATCGCGAGGAGATGTCCGAGCACGCGCCGCGCTTCATCACCATGAAGATCAACCCGGACAAGATTCGCGACGTGATCGGCAAGGGCGGCGCGACCATCCGCACCCTGACCGAGGAGACTGGCACGACCATCGACATCGGCGATGATGGCACGGTCAAGATCGCCTCCACCGATGCCGCCGCCGGTAACGAGGCGAAGCGTCGTATCGAGGAGCTGACCGCCGACATCGAGGTGGGTCGCCAGTACACCGGCAAGGTGGCCAAGATCATGGATTTCGGCGCCTTCGTGTCGATCCTGCCCGGCCGCGATGGTCTGGTGCACATCTCGCAGATCTCCGACGAGCGCGTGGAGAACGTCAGCGATTTCCTGTCCGAGGGCGACTCGGTCACCGTGCGTGTGCTGGAGGTCGACAAGCAGGGCCGCATCCGGCTGAGCATGAAGGCGGTCGAAGAAGACGCCTGAGGACGGGACGACGGGCCCGGCCCCGGGCCGGGTCCCGACTTCTCTCGGGGACGACAGGCATGGATCTGGTCAGCATTCGCAAGAGCTATCGGCGCTACGCGCGGCACTATGACGCGACCTTCGGGCGGGTGTTCGCCACCGGGCGGCACAGTGCGCAAAAGACCCTCGCGCCGCTGGAGGGCAAAAGGGTCCTCGAGGTCGGGGTCGGAACCGGCATTTCGTTTCCGGAATACCCCGAGGGGGTCGACCTGGTCGGGATCGACGTCTCGCGCGAGATGCTGCAGGTCGCTCAGGAACGCATCAACGGCGGTCTGCCCGGGGTACGCGGGGTCGCGGAGATGGACGCCGAAGCACTCGGTTTTCGCGACGACAGCTTCGATGCGGTGGTCGGGATGTACGTCGCCTCGGTGGTGCCCAACCCCGACCGCATGTTCGCGGAGATGTGGCGCGTCTGCCGGCCCGGCGGCCGGATCCTGCTGGTGAATCATTTCGCCTCGCGCCAGTGGTTTCTGCGCGGGGTGGAGCGCAGCCTGCGGCCGCTGTCGCGTGCGGTCGGCTTTCGTCCCGACATGGAGCTGGATCACTTCGTGTCGCTCACCGGCTGCGAGCCGGAGGCAGTGGAACCGGCCAGCCTGTTCGGCTACTGGAAGCAGGTCGCCTTCCGCAAGCCGGCGTGATCCGCGGGCCGCAGGGGACCCCCGGTTACCCCGGGGAGGGAAACCCTGATGGAGCTTCGCCGGGCCCGTGGGGTCCGGTCCTGCCCTCGCCCGAGGGCGCCGATCCCGGGACCAGCCGATGACCGCAGGTGACCAGAGCTCGAGTTCGTTCCAGACGTTTCATCTCCGCCTGCTGGTACTGGTACTTGCGGCCATCGTGCTGCTGGGCGCGGTGCTCGCGACGGTGGCCTACCAGATGCTGGAGGGCGAGACCCGCGACGCTGTGCGCTCGGAGGTGACCTCCACCTCCGAATCGACTGCGCTGTACGTCTCCCACTGGTTCTCCAGCAATGCGCGTCTGATCGAGGGCATGGCCCACGAGATCCCGGTGGGACGTGACCCTCTGCCCGTGCTGCAGCAGTTCGAGCGAATGGGCGACGTGGACCTCACCTACGTCGGCGATCAGCAGGGCGCGATGATCATGTCCGACCCCGACGCCAGCCTTCCGGCGGACTTCGATCCGCGCACGCGCCCCTGGTACGAGGGTGCGCTGCTGAACGATGGTCTGTACATCACCGCCCCCTTCGAGGATGCCGCGCAGGACCGGCTGATCATCTCCATGGGCGTGCCGGTTTACCGCGACACCGGCGAGCTGCACGGGGTGGCGGCCGGCGATATCGGCCTGCAGGAGGTGGCTGCCAGCGTGGCCGGCCTTGACCTGCGCTGGGACGGATACACGGTGCTGGTCGACGAAGACGGCATGGTGGTCGCGCACCCGGATTCCTCGCGCGTGCTGCAGCCGCTGGTGGATGTCATCGAGGAAAGCGGCGGGTTTGATCCGCTCGACCCGGCCTACGAGGGCGAGCTGCGCGAAGTGGTGATGGACGGGGAAAAACGCCTGCTGCACGCCACGCCCATCTCCGGGACCGACTGGTATCAGGTCCTGAGCCTGGACCGCGCGGCGGTGACCGAGCCGCTGCGCGATCTGCTGTGGCAGTTTGCCCTGTGGACCGTGGTGGCCGTGGTCCTGGTGGGGGGCGGTACCGCGCTGATCCTCAACCGGCTGGTGCGGGTACGCCGTGAGCTGGAGAACGAGATGAAGCTCGCACGCGAAGAGGCGGAGAGCGCCACCCGAGCGAAGAGCGAGTTTCTGGCCAACATGAGCCACGAGATCCGCACGCCGATGAACGCGATCATCGGCATGAGTCACCTCGCCCGGCGGACCGAACTGACCCCGCGCCAGCGCAACTACCTGGACAAGATCGACAATGCGGCCCAGCGGCTGCTGGGACTGATCAACGACATCCTCGATTTCTCCAAGATCGAGGCCGGCAAGCTGGAACTGGAAGACCAGCCCTTCCACCTCGACAGCGTGCTGCACGGGGTCACCGACGTGGTCGGTCACCGCGCCGAGGAGAAGGGCCTGGAGCTGGTCCACCATGTTGCCCCCGGGACGCCGCGGAACCTGCGCGGGGATGCGCTGCGGCTGGGGCAGGTCCTGACCAACCTGGTGGGCAACGCGGTGAAGTTCACCGAACGCGGCGAGGTGGTGGTGCACGTCTCCGCCGAGGCCATCGATGGCGGGTTCGTGACCCTGCGCTTCTCGGTGCGGGACACCGGGCCGGGCATGAGCGAGGAGGAGGCGGGCCGGCTGTTCCGCTCCTTCACCCAGCTGGATGCCTCGGTGACCCGGCGCCAGGAAGGTACCGGACTGGGACTGGCGATCAGCCGTCAGCTGGTGGAGATGATGGGCGGCGAGATCGGGGTCGAGAGCACGCCCGGCGAGGGTTCGACCTTCAGCTTCAGCGTGCGCCTGCCAGTGGAGAGCGAACCGGTGCAGACCAGGCAGGCAAGGGCCTCGCGCTCGCTGCGCGGGCACCGGGTGCTGGTGGTGGACGATTCCGATACCGCGCGCGAGACCCTCGCGGCCATGCTGCGCGACCTCGGGATCGAGGCGGACACCGCCGAGTCCGGGCCGCAGGCCCTGCAGCTGCTGGACCGGGCGCTGGAGCAGGGGAGCCATTACGACATGGTGCTGACCGACTGGCGCATGCCGGGCATGGACGGTCTGGAGGTCGCGCAGGCCATCAACACCGAACGCAAGCGCCAGGTGCCGTCGGTGCTGATGGTCACCGGTTTCGGCCGCGACGAGGTCCTGCAGCAGGCCGAGGAGACCGTGGACGGCGTGCTGCTGAAGCCGGTCACCGAGTCCACGCTGCATGACACCATGCTGGAATTGCTGCAGGTGGATGACGGGCACGACCAGATTCGCGAGGCCGCCCCCGGCACCTCCGCCGAGCTGCCGCGGCTGGACGGTGTGCGCATCCTGCTTGCCGAGGACAATGCGATCAACCGCGATCTGGCGGTGGAACTGCTGCAGGATCAGGGCTGCCGTGTGACCACCGTGGAGAACGGGCGCGAGGTGCTGGACGCGGTGCAGGAGGGCCGCTTCGATGCGGTGCTGATGGACATCCAGATGCCCGAGATGGACGGCCTGACCGCGACCCGCAAGCTGCGCGAGGATCCACGGCTGCAGGAACTCCCGGTGATCGCGATGACTGCCCACGCGATGGCGGGCGACCGCGAGAAGAGCCTGGATGCGGGGATGAATGACCATGTGGCCAAGCCGATCGACCCGGCAGCGCTGGCGCGGACCCTGGCGAGCTGGGTGGCCCGTGATGGCACGTCCGGCGGGGCGAATGCCGGATCAGAGCCCGTGCAACCGGAGCCTGGCAAGCCGGCGGCACCCGCCACGGCCGACGTCGCCGGGGATGCGGCAGCCCCCGCGCCAACTGCCGGTGGCAGGGAGGATGAACTGCCGGACGAATTGCCGCCGTTCGACCTGCCGGCTGCCCTGGCTCGCTGCAACGGGAAGGCGTCGCTGCTGCGGCGCATGATACTGAGCCTGGAGCAGCGTTACAGCGACGTGGCGGCAGAGCTGGCCACCCTGCTGGATGAAGGCCGGCGCGAGGAGGCCCACCGCCTGGCCCATTCACTCAAGGGGGTGGCGGGATCACTGGAGCTGCAGGAGGTGCGGCACTGTGCGGAAGCGATCGAGCTGAGCCTCGCGCAGAGGGACGAGGCAAGCGCGCGGGCGCGACTGTCCGATCTGGAGGCCGCCCTGGCCCCGGCGCTGGACGCCGCGCGCAGCCTCGTCGAGGAGACCCGTGACGCCGCTGACAAGCCTGCGGCCGGCCCGGTGCCGGCCGCGGCGGGCGCGCTGCCGATCGAGGATCTGCGCGGACTGAGAGAGCTGATCGAGGGCAACAACCTGCGGGCTCGGGCACGCTTCCGCGAGCTTCGCGCGGAACTGCTCGGTCACGGGCTGGATGATACCGTGCGGGAAATGGAGACCCGGATTGAAGAACTCGATTTCGACCATGCGCTGGCGGTCCTGGACCGGCTGCTGGAACACGCGGGAGAGTCACCATGACCGGTGCGCATCGGGCCCGCATCCTGGTGGTGGATGACGAGCCGGCCAACATCGAACTGCTGGCCGGGGTCTTCGAGGACCAGCACGAGGTGCTGTTCGCGACCAATGGCGAGAAGGCCATGGAACTGGCTGCCTCCGCCCGGCCGGACGTGATCCTGCTGGACGTGATGATGCCCGGGACCGACGGTTTTCAGGTCTGCGAGTGGCTGAAATCCGAACGCGCGACTGCGAACATCCCGGTGATCTTCATCACCGGTGTCGGTGACAACGAGGGCGAGGCCCGGGGCCTGGAGCTGGGCGCCGTCGACTACGTGAACAAGCCGATCAACCCGCCGGTGGTGCGCCTGCGGGTCCAGCACCAGATCGAACTGAAGCGGGCCCGTGACCAGCTGACCCGCATGGCGGTCACCGACGGGCTCACCGGTCTGGCCAACCGCCGCCAGTTCGAGGACACCCTGGAACGCGAGAATGCGCGCCTGGCGCGCACCGGGGGCGAGCTCTCGGTGATCCTGATGGATATCGACTACTTCAAGCCCTTCAACGACAGCCTCGGGCACGTGCGCGGCGATGACTGCCTGCGCGAGGTGGCCCGGGTGCTGGACGAGACCGTGTCGCGTTCCGCGGATCTCGCGGCCCGCTACGGTGGGGAGGAATTCGGCTGTATCCTGCCGGACACCGCGCTGGGGAATGCCGCCGAGGTGGCTGAACGGGTGCGTCGGGCAATCACCGAGCTGGCGATTCCTCACCCCGCCTCCGCGGTGGCGGACCATGTGACCGCCAGCCTCGGGGTCGCCAGCCTGCTGTGCAAGCCGCGGCGCTCGGCGCTGCGGGTGGTCGCGCGGGCCGACGAGCAGCTCTACCGGGCCAAGGCCGAGGGCCGTAACCGGGTCTGCGCCGCCGACGGACCGGAGGAGTAAGCGGGGCACAGGCGCGGGTGAACAGCGGGAGTTCGTGACGCCGGGCGTTGGCGGCGAGGAAGCGTCCGCGTCCGGGATGGTCGGCCTCCAGCGCGTCGAGATACTGCGAGGCCTCGCCCGCCACCGTCGACAGGAACACCTCCAGCTCGCGGGGGTCCACCCGTGGCGGCCCGTAAGCGGAACCGTCGTCGGCCGGATACCAGAACAGCCGCGGCTGCCAGTTGCAGCCCTGAATGCGCGGATCCTCGAACAGGGCCTGCACGCGTTGCAGCAGTTGCGGGTCGTGTGCGGCGCTCGCGCTCATCCGGCCTGTCCGTAGCGGCGTTCGATGTAGGCTTCGACGCGGGCCTGGAACTCCTCGGCAATATGCTCGCCCTTGAGGGTCACGGTCTTCTCGCCGTCCTCGTAGACCGGTGCGACCGGCTGCTCTCCGGTGCCGGGCAGGGAGATCCCGATGTCGGCGTGCTTGCTCTCGCCCGGGCCGTTGACCACGCAGCCCATCACCGCGACGGTCATCTCCTCGACCCCGGGGTAGTGCTGGCGCCAGTTCGGCATCTGCTGGCGGATGTAGCTCTGGATGTCCTGCGCCAGGTGCTGGAAGTACTCGCTGGAGGTGCGGCCGCAGCCAGGGCAGGCCACCACCGAGGGCAGGAAGCTGCGCAGGCCCATGCTCTGCAGGATCTCCTGCGCGACGCTGACCTCCTGCGTGCGGTCACCGCCGGGTTCCGGGGTCAGCGAGATGCGGATGGTATCGCCGATGCCCTGCTGCAGCAGGACGGACAGCGCGGCGGTGGAGGCGACGATCCCCTTGGCCCCCATGCCGGCCTCGGTCAGACCCAGGTGCAGGGGGTAGTCGCAGCGCGCAGCGAGGTCCTGGTAGACCCGGATCAGTGGCTGCACGCCACTGACCTTGGCCGACAGGATGATGCGGTCATGTGGCAGGCCGATGCGTTCGGCCTCGGCGGCATTCTCCAGCGCCGAGGTGATCAGTGCCTGCTCCATCACTGCCTGCGGTTCCAGCGGCTCCGGGCGCTGTGCGTTCTGGTCCATCATGCGCGCCAGCAGTTCCTGGTCGAGGCTGCCCCAGTTCACGCCGATGCGGACCGGCCGGTCGAAGCGGATGGCGGTCTCGATCATCGCCTGGTACTGCGCGTCGCGCTTCGAGCCGCGGCCGACGTTGCCCGGGTTGATGCGCAGCTTGGCCAGGGCCTCGGCGCATTCGGGGTATTCGGTCAGCAGCTTGTGGCCGTTGAAGTGGAAGTCGCCCACCAGCGGCACGTCCAGGCCCATCGCGTCGAGCCGCTCGCGGATTTCCGGTACGGCCTTCGCGGCGTCGGCGGAGTTGACCGTGATGCGCACGATCTCCGAGCCGGCGCGTGCCAGTTCGGCCACCTGGACCGCGGTGCGCAGGGCGTCGGCGGTGTCGGTGTTGGTCATCGACTGGACCACCACGGGATGCTCGCCGCCCACGGCCACGGGGCCGACGCGGACGGGGACGGTGCGGTGCCGGACGGGGCTGGTGCTCATGCTGATCTACTCGCGTGCTGGGTCGGGCCGGATCGGGTGCCGAGTCTAACGCAGTCGCGCGGGCCTGCCGAGCCGCCGCAGGCCGCGCGGGTGCTTGTGCGGCGGTGACGCCCGTTACAGGCCCAGCACGGCCACGGCCACGCCGAAATAGATCAGGATCCCGCCGATGTCGACCACCGAGGTGATCAGCGGCGCGCTGGCCACCGCCGGGTCCAGCCGCAGGGCGGTCAGGCCGAAAGGCAGGAGCATGCCGAACATCGCGCCGAACACCACGACCAGGAACATGCCCAGGGCGATGGCGTTGGCGACCTCCAGCGAGCCCAGCCAGTTTCCGGAGAGCCAGATGGCGGCCGCCAGGGTCACGCCCAGCGCGGTCGAGACCAGCAGTTCCTTGCCGCCCAGGCGCCAGGCGTCGCGCAATCGGACATCATTGACCGCCAGCGAGCGCACCACCAGGGTCGCCGCCTGCGAGCCGGTGTTGCCGCCGGTGGCGATCACCATCGGCAGGAAGAAGACCAGCGCGACCACCGCCTCGATGGCCGCCTCGTAGCGGGCGATCGCCAGCCCGGCGAAGATGTTGACCGCCACCAGGATCAGCAGCCAGCCGATGCGCTTGCGGTACAGCAGGCCCATGCTCGCGTCGCGCAGCGACAGCACCACGTCGCCCACCGCGGCCATGCGGTGGAAGTCCTCGGTGGTCTCCGCGCGCAGTACGTCCATCACGTCGTCGACGGTGATGATACCCAGCATGTGGCCCTCGTCGTCGACCACCGGCAGCACGTTGAGGTCGTAGTGGCTGATGCGGTGGGCCGCCTCCTCGCGGTCCTCCTCGGCGGTGATGCTGGCGACGTCGGTGTGCATCAGGTCGCCGACGCGCGCGGAGGCGCGCGCCAGCAGCAGGTCCTTCAGCCGCACCCAGGCCAGCAGTTCGCCGGCGGCGGTGGTCACGAACACCGTGTTCACGGTCTCCGCCACCTCGTGGTGGGCGCGCAGATGTTCCATGGCCTCGCTCACCGTCCATTCGGGCTGCACGGTGACGTACTCCGGGGTCATCACGCGCCCGGCGCTTTCTTCCGGATAGGCCAGCAGCGAGCCCACCGCCTCCTGGCTCTCCGCCGGGAGGGTCTCCATCAGGGAGTCGGCATGCTCGTCGCCCAGGCTGTCGATCACCGCCACGGCGTCGTCCAGCGAGAGGGCGGCGACCAGGTCCGCGGCCTGCTGCTCGTCCAGCGCGGCCAGCACCCGGGACTGATGATCGGGCTCCAGGTGCGCGTACACCGGCGCGGCGCAGGCCGGCTCCAGACGCTGGAAGAAGGCGACCGCCTGATCCTCGGGCAGGGTCTCCAGCGCGTCCGACAGGTCGGGCGCCGCATGCGCGTTGCAGATCGCGTTCAGCGGGCCGTCGGAGCCCTGCTCCAGGGCGGTGCGCAGGGTGTCGGGGAGGTTGTCGATGTCGTGATCGGTCGGACTCATGCGGATTCCCCTCAGGCCGGCGTGGCAAGGCCGAGCATGGCCACGGCCAGCGAGAAATAGATGGCGATGCCGCCAAGGTCGGCGATGGCGGTGACCAGCGGTACGCTGGCGGTCGCGGGGTCGAGCTTGAGGCTGCGCAGGATCACCGGCAGCAGCATGCCGACCATGCTGGCGAAGGCCACGATCAGGGTCATGGCGACCGCCACCAGCACCGCGATCTCCATGCCGCCGCGCCAAAGGCCCAGCAGCGATACCGCGATCCCCATGCTGACGCCGATGCCGGTGGCCACGCCCAGTTCCTTGGCCCACAGGCGCAGCCAGTCGCGCGTGGTGACCTCGCCGATGGCCATCGCGCGCACCATCAGGGTGGAGCTCTGCGCCCCGGCGTTACCGCCGGAGTCGATGATCAGCGGCAGGAAGAACACCAGCACCGCCACCGCCTCGATGGCCTCCTCGTACTGCGAGATCATCAGCGCGCCGAGGGTGTTGAACGCCACCAGGCCCAGCAGCCAGCCGATCCGCTTGCGATACAGCAGGAACGGGCTGGCCTGACGCGGGCTCAGCGGGAGGTTGCCCACCGAACCCAGCTTGTGGAAATCCTCGGTGGACTCGGCCTCGATCACGTCCATGACGTCGTCCACCGTGACCACGCCCAGCAGCTCACCGTTGTCGCCCACCACCGGCAGGCTTTCGATGTCGTAGTGCTGGATGCGCCGTGCGGCCTCGACGCGGTCGGCGTCCACCTGCACCGTAAAGGGCGACTCGTCGTCGATCAGGCTGCGCACCGGGCTGTCGGGCTCGGCGCGCAGGAACCGGCGGATGGGGATGGCGGCCAGCAGGGTGCGGTCGTCGTCGACCACGAAGATCACGTTGCTGGAGTGCTCGTCGCCGGTACGACGGATGTGAGCCAGCGCGCGCTTGAGCGTCCAGTCCGGGTCCACCGCGACCACCGACGGCGACATCACCCGCCCGACCGAGGCCTCGGGGTAGTTGAGCTGCTTCAGGGCACGGCGGATGGCGCGGAACGGCAGCAGGCGCAGGTACTCGCGCAGGCGTTCGGCGTCCAGGGTCTGCAGCAGCGCGGTGAGGTCGTCGGTCTCCATCTCGGAGAGCAGAAAGCGCGCGTCCTCGCGCGACGACGCGCCCAGCAGCTGCTGCTGGAAGGGGATGTCGAGATAGGCGAAGACATCGGCCTTGCGTCCGGGGTGCAGCCGGTTGAAGACCGGGGCGATCTCCTCGGCGGGGAGTTCCATCAGAGCATGCGCGATGTCCTGCACGCGCATGTAGTCCAGCAGCTCGTCGAGGCCGGCGCGGTCGTCCAGCCGGACCAGTTCGCGCAGCTCGATGATGGACTGTTCGAGGTTGTGTTCCATGTCCTGCTCCCGGCGGTCGATGGCGGTTCACCGGCCCGCGGCGCGGTGACGACGAGGGACCGTCGTATTCGGATTTCCAGGACGGGGCAGATCGCAGGATCCGGCCGCCTCCCGGCGCTCTGGTGTCATGAGGCCCGGCGGCAGCGGCGGAAAAGGGTGCGCAGTGCTTACGGCCGGGCGACGATAGATCGACAGCGTGTTCGGCGTTTCATCATGCGATCCCTTGTGGAAAGTCCCTTTATTCTAACGGATCCTCAGTGTCACTCAAGTGCTTGCGTGCGATGCTTGCACCGGTTTGAGCACTCGCGCGAACCTTCCGGCCTGCGCCCGGTCGCTAGGGAAACACTGATCAATGTACACGCTCGCGCTCGAGTCGCTTTTGTGTGCGAACAAGGCGCGGCGACCGCCGTGCAGTCATTCTGCACAAGGGAACCGCAACGCCGTGCGCGCGCAAAGGCGGCCGAGCCCCTTCGGGGTTGGCACGCCAGGTTCCCCGATCCTGCGTTGCGGCCCTTGCCGGTAGAACCACTACCGGCTGCGCACCGCGCCTTGGCTCGGAAAACTTGGCGTGCCAACGCGAGCGTGTACATTGATCAGTGTTTCCCTGGTCCAAGCCCGTCATGGAGCCGTACATGTCCTCGTCGTCGCCCGCCGCCGTCGCCCCGTCGCAGGATCCCGTGCTGGACGTGGCCGCACTGACGTTCGCCTATCCCGGCGCGCCGGAGACGGCGGTGCTGCGCGGGGTGAATCTGACGCTGGCGCCGGGGGAGCGGGTGGCGATAGTCGGCGAGAGCGGTTCCGGCAAGTCCACCCTGCTGCACCTGGCCGCGGGGCTGGAGCGCCCGGGCGGGGGCGAGGTGCGGCTGGCCGGGACCTCGCTGGGTGGCCTGGACGAGGCCGGCCGCACGCGTTTGCGCCGGCGGGTCGCCGGCATCGTGTTCCAGTCGTTCCATCTGATCCCGACCCTGGATGCGCGCGAGAATGTGATGCTGGCCCTTGAGCTGGCCGGGCTCCCCGATGACGTTGCGGGCCGCCGGGCGCGGGTGGCGGAGCGTCGCCGGCGTGCGGACGCCGCGCTGGCGGCGGTGGGTCTGGAAGGGCTGGGCGGACGCCTGCCCGAAGCCCTCAGCGGCGGGGAACAGCAGCGCGTGGCGATTGCCCGCGCGCTGGTGCACCAGCCGGCCCTGATCCTGGCCGACGAACCCACCGGCAATCTCGATTCGGTCACCGGCGAGTCGGTCTTCTCGCTGCTGCTGGAGCAGGTGGCCACGCATGACAGCGCCCTGCTGCTGGTGACCCACAGCGCGGAACTGGCCGGCCGCCTCGACCGCATCCACACCATGCACGACGGTCTTCTGCGGGAGGGCTGACGGCCATGGGGCTGATCTGGCGGGCGTGGATGCGCGACTGGCGCCGCCGGCCCCTGCAGCGGGTGCTGACCCTGCTGGGGGTGGTGATCGCGGTGGCCGTGGTGCTGGCGGTGGATCTGGCCAATCAGTCCGCGCAGCGCGCCTTCGACCGTTCCATGGAGACCGTGGCCGGCACCGCCACCCACCAGGTGCTGGGGCCGCCGGAGGGCTTTGCCGAGGCCCTGTATGCGGAGCTGCGCAGCGCCGGCCAGCGGGAGACCGCACCGGTGGTGGAGGGCGCCGCGCGGCTGGAAGACGGCCGCAGTATCTACCTGCTGGGCGTGGATCCGTTCGCCGAGGGGCCGTTCCGCGGCGCCGCCTCGGACATCGGCGCGGCGCCGGTGCAGCGGCTCCTGACCGAACCCGGGACGGTGCTCCCGCCACGCCAGTGGTTCGCGGAGCAGGATGCGGCGGATGGCGACCGGATCGAACTGCAGGCGGCCGGTGGCCGCCACGCGGTGCGGGTACTCGAGGCCGACGGGGCCGGCGAGGACGACGGGCGGGTGTGGGTCACCGATATCGCCACCGCCCAGGTCCTGCTGGGCCGCGACGGGCGCCTCGACCGCATCGACCTGCGGCTGGAGGATGCCGAGGCGCAGCGGGCGATGGAACGCGCGCTGGAACAGGCCGCCGGGACCGCGGGGGTGAACCCCGAGGAGCTGGAGATCGTCGAGTCCGGGGCGCGCGATCAGGCCTCGCGCGAGCTGGCACGGGCGTTTCGCATCAACCTGACGGCGATGAGCCTGCTGGCGCTGCTGATCGCGGCGTTTCTGGTCTACAACACCCAGACCTTCGCGGTGCTGCGCCGGCGCGAGCTGCTGTCCAGCCTGCGCCTGCTGGGGGCGGGGCGCGGTCGGGTCGTCGCCGTGGTCCTGCTGGAGGCGGCGCTGGTCGGACTGATCGGGACTCTGCTGGGGGCGCTGGCGGGGATCGCGCTGGCACAGGCACTGGTCGCACAGGTGGCGCAGACCGTCACCGACCATTTCTTTGCCGCGGCGGTCACGCAGGTCACGCCCCGGCCGCTGGCCCTGCTGGCGGTGCTGCCAGTTGGGGTGGGCGTGGCGCTGCTGGCTGCGCTGGCCCCGGCGCTGGAGGCGGCCCGCCACGCGGGGCCGTCGGGGCAGGGAGCCGGGGCCGGCGAGGCGCGGGCACGGCGGCGGGCGAACCGTCTGGCCGTGACGTCCCTGGGCCTGCTGGTCGCCGGTGCCGGGGTACTGGTCACCGGCGTGGCCGGGCTGCCGGGGGCCTTCTTCGGCCTGTTCCTGCTGATCGCCGGTTTCGTGCTGCTGCTGCCCCGGGTCCTGGGCTGGACGCTGCGCGGACTGGCCGCCCTCAGCGCCGGTCGCAGCCTGCCGCGGATCGGGCTGCGCAGCCTCGAACGCAGCCTGTCGCGCAGCGGCCCGGCCGCTTCGGCCCTGACCCTGGCGCTGGCCGCGACCATCGCGGTCTCGGTGATGGTGGGCAGCTTTCGCGGCAGCGTGGAGCAGTGGCTGGGACAGGCCCTGACCTCGGATCTCTACGTCACTCCGGTCGCCCCGGCCGCGGCTCGGGATGCGGCGCGGCTGCCGCAGGACTGGGCCGGGCCGCTGTTGAGCGAGTCCGGGGCCGACTCGCTGAGTACCGGTACCACGGTGGAGACCGGCAGCGACGCGGGCCGGGTCGAGCTGTTCGTGGTGCGGCCGCACCCCGACTGGCTGGAGCACCTGCCGCTGCTGGAGGTGGATGGTCCCCGGGACGGGCTGGCGGACCGTATGGCCGCCGGCGACGCCGTGCTGGTGACCGAACCCTTCGCCGCCCACCACGACCTGCAGGCCGGTGACGATCTCGAGCTGGCGGTGCCGGGCGGGCGTCGTACGTTCACGGTGGCCGGGGTCTACCGCGACTACGCGACCCCGCAGGGGCGCGTGATGATCCCCCACGGCGCCTATGCCCGGGACGGGCCGGCGCCGGAGGGCGTGGGTTCGTTCGGGCTGGTGCTGCCGCCGGATGTCGATCCGGAGGCCGCGGTCGAGCGCCTGGAGGCGTGGCTGGCGCAGCGCGATCCGGCGGCGATCGTGACCCGACCGGCGGAGCTGGAACAGGAATCCATGGCGATCTTCGACCGCACCTTCGCGGTCACCCACCTGCTGCGGATCATCACCCTGGTGGTCGCCTTCATCGCCATCCTCGGCGCCCTGATGGCCCTGCAGATGGAGCGTGCCCGCGAGTTCGCGACGCTGCGCAGCCTGGGGCTGGAGCCGCGGGGCGTGCACGGGCTGGTGCTGCTGCAGGGCGGGGTGCTCGGGTTGTTCGCGGTGCTGGCGGCGATCCCCGCGGGCCTGGGCATGGGCTGGATCCTGATCGAGGTGATCAACCGTCAGGCCTTCGGCTGGGGCATGGACCTGCGCTGGCCCGGGCGTGAGGTCGCGGGCACCGTGGCCGTCGGGCTGGTGGCCGCGCTGCTGGCCTCGTTGTGGCCGGCCTGGCGCATGGCCCGGATGCGTCTGCTGCCGGCGTTGCGGGAGGTGACCTGATGCGGGGCATGCTGCGAGCAGGGCTGCTTGTGCTGTTGCTGTCGGGTGCGTGGCTGGCGGGCTGTGGCGGGGAGCCGCCGGAACCCGCGTCCGACGAAGAGGGGACGGCGCTGCGGGTCGCCGATGCCCTGGGCGAGGAGGATCTCGAGGGCTTTCGCCGGGCCGAGGAGCCGCGCGTGTTCGAGTTCCCGCGGGATCACGGTCCGCATCCGGGGTTTCGCAACGAGTGGTGGTATCTGACCGGCAATCTGGAGGACCCCGACGGCGGCCGCCACGGGTTCCACATCACCTTCTTCCGGGTGGCGCTGGCGCCGGAGCTGGAAGGCGACCCGGCCTTTCACGGGTCGACCTGGGCCACGCCGCGTCTGTGGATGGCGCATGCCGCGATCCTCGACGTGGAGGGCGACTGGCACGCCTCGGAGGAGCGCTTCGCCCGGGATGCCGCCGGGCTGGCGGGTGCCAGCGAGCCGGTGGGCCGGGTGTGGCTGGAGGACTGGCAGCTGGCCGGCCTGGCGGGCGACACCTGGGACCTGCGGTTCACGGTGGACGGGCGCGAACTGGAGCTGGAGCTGGAACCGGAGCGCGCCCCGGTGCTGCAGGGCGAGGCGGGGCTGAGCCAGAAGGGGCCGGAGCCGGGCAATGCGTCGTACTACTATTCGGTCCCGCGGATCGCCGCGCGCGGCACCCTGCGTGGTGCGGACGGGGCGGAACGGGCGCTTTCCGGGCAGGCCTGGCTGGACCGCGAATGGAGCAGCGGGGCCCTGTCCGACGGCCAGATCGGCTGGAACTGGTTTGCCCTGCAGTTCGACGACGGCACCGACCTGATGTACTACCAGCTGCGGCGCGAGGACGGCACGCCCCACGAGCTTTCGAAGGGCCGCTGGATGCCGGCCGATGCCCCGGATCACGAGCTGCGCCCGGAGCACGTGGAGCTCGAACCGCTGCGGCATGCGCGCATGCCTTCGGGGAACCGTTACCCGGTGGTGTGGGAGATGACGGTCACGCCGCCGGATGGCGCCACCCCCCGGCATTTCCGCGTGGAGGCGGTGCGGGAATCTCAGGAAATGGATACGGTCATTCCGTACTGGGAAGGCGCGGTGGACATCCGTGACGAGGAGGGCGAGCGTCTGGGCCGCGGCTTCGTGGAACTGACCGGCTATGAACGCGAGGACCAGGAATGAACGGAATGACCGGTGGCAACGCGGATGCCCTGCGGGTGAAGGTGTGGGACTGGCCGACACGGGTGTTCCACTGGGGGCTGCTGCTGTGTCTGGTGGGGCTGTGGTACACCAGCACCGAATTCATGCTGTTCCGGTGGCACAAGTGGCTGGGCTACACCGTGCTGGGGCTGCTGCTGTTCCGCATCGTGTGGGGTTTTGTCGGCAGCGAGACGGCGCGTTTCAGTAACTGGCTGGCGGGGCCGGTGACGGTCGCGCGTTACGCGTGGGGCCGGCTGCGCGGCACCGCCCCCGAATACCTTGGGCACAACCCGCTGGGGGGCTGGGCGATCCTGCTGATGCTGGCGCTGCTGCTGGTGCAGGCGGTGACCGGGCTGTTCGCCAATGACGACATCTTCAACAAGGGACCACTGGCCGACTCCGTCAGCCGCGACGTCGAACGCGCGATGACGCGGGCCCACAAGGCCAACTTCGACCTGCTGCTGATCGTGATCGGGGTCCATGTGCTGGCCGTGTTCACCTATCAGTTCATTCTGCGGATCCGCCTGATTGGCGCGATGATCACCGGCTACAAGCGCGGGGCCTGGTCGGACCACCCGCATATCGCGAACCCCTGGTTCGGCCTGGTGCTGGCGCTGGTGGTGGCCGCGCTGGTGTTCGGGGTCGGCTCCGCCTGGGGGTAACCGGCGGCAGCCAAAGTCGCAGACTCCGCAGTGCCGGCTCCGAGCCCCGCGGCAGCGATCAGGGCCGGGGGCCGACGCCGGGCGGCCAGTGCCGCGCCGGCGTTACATCGCCCGGATGCGTTCGCGTTGCGCGGCGAGCTGCTCGCGGGTGGCCTGCATCTCGGCGACGCGGTCGCGCTCCTTCTGCACGACCTCGGCCGGGGCGCGGTCGACGAAGCTCTCGTTGGACAGGCGTTTCTCGCTCTGCTCGAGGTTCTTGTCGAGTTTGGCGATCTCCTTGTCCAGGCGGGCGAGCTCGGCGTCCTTGTCGATCAGGCCGGCCAGCGGGATTAGCAGCTGCATCTCGTCGACCAGCGCCATCGCCGATTCCGGGGCCTCGTCGCCGGCGTCCAGCCAGGTGACCTCCTCGGGCTTGCCGAGGAATTCCAGCAGCGCGTGGTGGCGCTGGTAGCGCTCCCGGTCGGCCTCGCTCCAGTTCTTCACCAGCACCGGCAGCGGCTTGCCCGGGGCGATGTCCATCTCGGCGCGAATGCGGCGCAGCCCGGTGATGAAGTCCTTGACCCAGTCGAGTTCGGCGGTGGCGGTGGCGTCATTCGGGAAGCCGTCCTGCGCCGGCCAGCGGCGCTGCACCAGGAACTCGACGTCGTCGCTGATGCCGGCGTGCGGCTTCACACTGGTCCAGATCGCCTCGGTGATGAACGGGATCACCGGGTGCAGCAGACGCAGCAGGGCCTCGAGCACGCTGACCAGCGTATGGCGCGTGGCACGCTTGACCGCCTCCGGCGTGGCGTCGTCGTTCAGCACCGGCTTGGTCAGCTCCAGATACCAGTCGCAGTAGTCGTGCCAGGTGAACTCGTAGAGCGTCTGCGCGGCCAGGTCGAAGCGGTAGGCGTCGAGCTGCTGCGTGGCCGTTGCGGCAGTTTCGGCCAGGCGGTCGAGGATCCAGCGATCGGCCAGGGTGCGATGTTCCGCGGTGTCCCCTGCGGCCGTGCAGTCGTGGCCCTCGACGTTCATCAGCACGAAGCGCGAGGCGTTCCACAGCTTGTTGCAGAAGTTGCGGTAGCCCTCGATGCGGCCGAGGTCGAACTTGATGTCGCGCCCGGTGGTGGCCAGGGCGGCCAGGGTGAAGCGCAGGGCATCGGTGCCGAAGGCGGGGAAGCCGTCGGGGAAGGCCTTGCGCGTGGTCTTCTCGATCTTCTTCGCCATCTGCGGCTGCATCAGGCCCCGGGTGCGCTTGGCCACCAGGTCGTCGGCGCTGATGCCGTCGATCAGGTCAATCGGGTCGATCACGTTGCCCTTGGACTTGGACATCTTCTGGCCTTCCGAATCGCGGATCAGGCCGGTGACGTACACCTCGCGAAACGGCACGTCGCCCATGAAGTGCTCGCCCATCATGATCATGCGGGCGACCCAGAAGAAGATGATGTCGAAGCCGGTGACCAGCACGCTGGTCGGGTAGAAGTCGCGCAGTTCCGGCGTCTGCTCCGGCCAGCCGAGGGTGGAGAACGGCCACAGGGCCGAGCTGAACCAGGTGTCGAGGACGTCCTCGTCCTGTTCCAGCGCCACCTCGGCGCCCAGGCCGTGCTTCTCGCGCACCTCGGCCTCGGAGCGCCCGACGTAGACGTTGCCGTCCGGGTC
Organism: Thioalkalivibrio sp. ALJ24; assembly: GCF_000377785.1. Lineage (GTDB taxonomy): Bacteria > Pseudomonadota > Gammaproteobacteria > Ectothiorhodospirales > Ectothiorhodospiraceae > Thioalkalivibrio. The sequence goes on from NZ_KB898724.1 coordinate 198,847, forward strand.
GTACCAGGCCGGGATGCGGTGACCCCACCAGATCTGGCGCGAGATGCACCAGTCCTCGATGTTGCGCATCCACTCGAAGTAGGTCTTCGACCAGTTCTCCGGCACGAAGCGGATGCGGCCGTCCTCCACCGCCTTGATCGCCGGTTCGGCCAGCGGGCCGGCCTTCACGTACCACTGGTCGGTCAGGTAGGGCTCGACCACGGTGCCGGAGCGATCGCCGCGCGGGACCATCAGGCGGTGGTCCTCGGTCTTTTCCAGCAGGCCGAGGTGATCCATATCGGCGACCACGCGCTTGCGGGCCTCATAGCGGTCCAGTCCGCGGTAGGCCTCGGGCACGTTGTCGTTCAGGCAGGCGTCGATGGTCAGGATGTTGATCACCGGCAGGTCGTGGCGCTGACCCATCGCGTAGTCGTTGAAGTCGTGCGCCGGGGTGATCTTCACGCAGCCGGAGCCGAACTCGGACTCGACGTAGTCGTCGGCGATGATCGGGATCTCGCGCCCGACCAGCGGCAGGCGGATCGTCCTGCCGATCAGGTCGCGGTAGCGTTCGTCTTCCGGGTGCACCGCGACGGCAGTGTCGCCCAGCATGGTCTCCGGTCGCGTGGTGGCCACGGTCAGGTGCCCGGAGCCGTCGGCCAGCGGATAGCGGAAGTGCCACAGGTGGCCGTTTTCCTCTTCCGACAGCACCTCCAGGTCGGACAGCGCGGTGTGCAGCACCGGGTCCCAGTTGACCAGGCGCTTGCCGCGGTAGATCAGGCCTTCCTCATGCAGGCGCACGAAGACCTCGAGCACCGCCTCGGACAGGCCGTCGTCCATGGTGAAGCGCTCGCGCGACCAGTCCACCGAATCGCCCAGCCGGCGCATCTGGCGGGTGATGGTGCCGCCGGATTCGTTCTTCCAGTCCCAGACAGCGCGCACGAATTCCTCGCGCCCGAGGTCGTGGCGGGTCTTTTCCTGCGCCGCCAGCTGGCGCTCGACCACCATCTGCGTGGCGATCCCGGCATGGTCGGTACCGCCCTGCCACAGGGTGCGGTCGCCGTGCATGCGCCGGTAGCGGATCAGGGTGTCCATCAGCGTGTGCTGGAACGCATGCCCCATGTGGAGCGTGCCGGTCACATTCGGTGGCGGCAGCAGGATGCAGTAGTTCGCCTCGCCCGTCTCCGGCGGCGCGAAGATGTTCGCAGCCTCCCAGCGTTCGTACTGGGCCTGTTCGATGCTCTTGGGGTCGAAGCTCTTGTCCATGGTCGGGCCGGGCTCGGGGTATGGATGGGAAAGCCGGGCATTATAACGAGCCGTTCGGGCCGTGACCCGTTTCGTCCGGGTGCACTGTCGAAACCCTCGTCTGGTGTGAGAGAATCGTCAGAAGTTGATGGACCGGGGGTGTCGCGCGGGCGTGCCGGCACCTCCCATATCGAGGAGAACGATTGATGTTCGGGAAAGGCAAGATTGCGGCCGCCGTGGGCGGTGCCCTGATGCTGGCCGGAGGCCTGTCCGCGGCCCAGGCCGACACCTTCCACGGCGGATACGTCGGCGGCCAGCTGGTGATCGTGGACTACGATTTTGATGTGGATCCCGGCCCCTCCCTGTCGGACAGCGACGTGGGCATCGGCGGTCTGATCGGTACCGGTACCACCGAGAACGACTATTACCTGGGCGTGGAGCTCGACTTCTGGCTGGATCAGGCCGACGACTCGGCCACCCGGAACGGGACGGATTACGACGTGGACGTCAAGCACAGCTATGGCGTGAACCTGCGTCTCGGCCGGGTCTTCAACGACGACCTGCTGGTCTACGGTCTGCTGGGTTACCAGGGCACCAAGGCCAAGGTGTCCGCCGAAGGGCTTGGTTCGGATTCCGAGACCTTCGAGGGTGGCCGCGGGGGCGCGGGTGTCGAGTATCAGCTCGACAACCGCATGTTCTTCCGTGGCGAGTATTCGCAGACCTTCCACGGAGATGAAACCGTGCTTGGCGGGGTCGAGGTGGATCCGGATTCCTGGCAGGTGAAGGGCGCGATCGGCTACCGCTTCTGAGCGTTGCGCGCGCCCCGGGATGAAAAAGGCCCCGCACGCCTGAGTGGCGTGCGGGGCCTTGTCGTTTCCGAAATGCCCGTTTGCCCGGGAAGTCTGCGGGATCGACGCGGGGCCCGGGCGGAGCCCCGGCTCACGACGCAGGCGGGACTCACAGGGCGTGATGTTCCAGCGGATAGCCGCGGTCGCGGAAGTAGCGCCAGCGGGCGCGACCGGCGGCGCGGCCGGTGTCGTCGCCGCCGACGATGTCGGCCACGCGCTCGAAGCGTCCGCAGTATTCGGGGACCTCGGCGGCCAGATTGACCAGCACGTCGCAGTGGGTGGTCGGGGCGCGGGAATCGTGCAGGGTCACCGGCACGTCGGGGGTGTCCACTTCGGTGGCGTGCGGCAGGAAGGCGGTGTCGCGGAAGGTCCACAGCCATTCGTCCAGGCTCTGCGTCAGGGCCGGATCCCCGGTGTGCACGTGCACCCGGTGGCCCTGGCGCGAGGCCTTCTCGGCCAGCTTGCAGGCCAGGCGCAGGCGCGCGTCAGGACGGGCGTCCTGCAGCAGGTAGAAGGTGACGCGGGTCATGCGCCGGCCTCCCTCAGGCCTGATCCAGCAGGTACTGCATCAGCATCGGGACCGGGCGGCCGGTCGCGCCCTTTTCCTTGCCGCTCTTCCAGGCCACCCCGGCGATGTCGACGTGCGCCCAGTTGTAGTCCTCGGTGTAGCGTGACAGGAAGCAGCCGGCGGTGATGGTACCCGCCGGGCGGCCGCCGATATTGGCCATGTCGGCGAAGTTGCTCTTGAGCTGTTCCTGGTACTCCGGCCACAACGGCAGCTGCCAGCCGCGGTCGCCGGTTTCCTCGCCGGCCTGTTGCAGCCGTTTGACCAGACGGTCGTCGTTGCCCAGCAGTGCGGCGCCCTGATGCCCGAGGGCGATGATGCAGGCGCCGGTGAGGGTGGCGATGTCGATCACCGCCTTCGGCTTGTAGCGCTCCACCCAGGTCAGGGCATCGGCCAGCACCAGACGGCCCTCGGCGTCGGTGTTGAGGATCTCGACGGTCTGCCCGGACAGGGTGTGGATGATGTCCCCGGGCCGGGTGGCGCGGCCGTCCGGCATGTTCTCGGCGCTGGTGACCACGCCGACCACGTTGATCGGCAGGCCCAGTTCGCATACCGCCTCGATGACCCCGAACACGCTGGCGGCGCCGCACATGTCGTATTTCATCTCGTCCATCTCGGCGCCCGGCTTGAGCGAGATGCCGCCGGTGTCGAAGGTGATGCCCTTGCCGACGAACACTACCGGGGCATCGTCCTTGTTGCCGCCGCGGTACTCCATCGCGATCAGGCGCGGCGGGCGCTCGGATCCCCGGCCGACGGCGAGGATGGCCCCGGCGCCCAGGGCCTCCAGTTCGTGTTCGTCGAGCACGGTGGTCTCGAGATGGTCATACTGTTCGGCGAGCCGGCAGGCGGTGTCGGCGAGGGATTCGGGATGGCAGACGTTGGGCGGGGTGTTGCCCAGGTCCTTCGCCCGGTTCATGCCGGTGACGATGGCCGCGGCCTCGCTGCAGGCCTTCTTCGCCGCATCGGCGTGGCCGCGGTCCACGGCGAGCTGGACCTTTTCGAGCTTGACCGGGCGGGTCTCTTCCTTGCCCTTGAACTCGAAGAAGCGGTAGGCGGCGTCGCCGAGGGCGGTCACCAAGGTCTGTACGGTCCAGGCGATGTCCTTGCCGCGCGGGACGAAGTCCTCCACCGCAATCACCGCGCTGTCGGCCGGGCGCTCCACCAGCGCGCCGGCGAGGGCCTGGCAGGCCTTGCGCGCGGCGCGGGCGTCGTAGTCCTTCTTCGCGCCCAGGCCGACCAGCAGCGCGGAACCCTTGCGTCCGGTGCCGGGCACCAGCAGGCGCGACCCGGCGTCACCGTCCATCTCGCCGGCCTTGAGCAGGGCCGCGAGATCGCCGTCGCGGGCCGCGTCCAGGGCCTGCGCGCCCGGGGCCGGCTTGCGCCGGTGGCTGACGGCGGCGGCACGGATCCCGGCGCGGGGTTTGTCGACGGTGGAGGTGGTGACGGAGAATTGCATGGGCGCCTCGCGGAATGAAGATGAATGATCTCCAGTGATACTACCAGCGCGCCGCCGGGGCGCACTATGCACACCGACGGCGTGGATACGGGCCGCGCATGATCCTGCGCCGGGCCGAGCGCTTCGTTGCGCGCGAACTCCTGGTGACCCAGGCGGCGGTCACCTTGGTGCTGCTGCTGGTGATCGTCGGCGGGGTGCTCGCGCGCGTGCTGCAGGACGTGGCCGAGGGCAGCGTGCCGGCGGATTTCCTGCCGGCGCTGGTGGGCTTCGGCGCGTTCAAGGGCATCGTCTACCTGTGGCCGGTGGCGCTGTTTCTGGGGTTCATGCTGGTGCTCGGCCGGATGCAGCGCGACAGCGAACTGATCGCGCTGCAGTCGGGCGGGATGTCGTTCGCCGCGCTGTATCGCGCCCTGTTCCTGGTGGCCGGACCTGCGGCCATCCTGCTGGCGGCGCTGATGAACACCGTGGTGCCCTGGACCGAGGGCGAGGTGGACCGCATGCGCGATCTGGCCGACCAGCGGTCGGACCTGGTGGGGATCGCGCCGGGGCAGTTCCTGGAGTCGCGCGTGGGGGAGCAGGTGTTCTTCGCCGAGCGCCTGAGCGATGACCGCGAGGCGCTGGAGGAGGTCTTCATCTACCGCGAGGTGGACGGCGAGGCGCAGGTCACGGTGGCCGCGCGCGCGATCCCCGATCCCGGGGCCGAGGGCAGCGGCTTCCTGGTGCTGGAGGACGGTTACCGCTACGTCGGCACTCCGGGCAGCGGGGCCTTTCGCATGCTGGAATTCGAGCGCCTGCGCACGCAGATCACCGAGCCCGACCCGGGCGCCGAGCGGCGCAGCCTGGAGGCGCACTCCACGCCGGAGCTGTGGGCCGAGCGGGACGACCACGAGGTGCGTGCCGAACTGGAGTGGCGCTTTGCCATGCCGCTGTCGATCGTGGTCCTGACGCTGATCGCCCTGCCGCTGTCGCTGGTGCCGCCGCGCAGCGGGCGCTACGCGCGCATCCCCGCGGCGATCGGGGTGTACGTGCTGTACGCCAACTTCCTGATCCTGGGCCAGGGGCAACTGGCGGACGGCCAGGTGCCCCTGGCCGTGGGGCTGTGGTGGGCGCACGGCGCGATGCTTGCGCTGTGGCTGCTGCTGGCCTGGCGCAAGGGCCTGCTGCGCCGGCCGCGCCGGGGTGCCGGCCCGCCGGTGGGGGATCCGGCATGACCACGGTGCTGGGGCGCTACATCATCCGCCAGGTGCTGCTGGGGACCGCGCTGGCGGTGCTGCTGCTGGTCGCGCTGGATGCGGTATTCGCGCTGATCGACGAGCTGCGGGACATCGGCCGCGGCGATTACGGCGTGGCGCAGGCGCTGATGTACGTGGCGCTGACGCTGCCGCGGCGGATGTACGAGATGATGCCGCCGGCGGCCCTGCTCGGCGGGCTGCTGCTGCTGGGCAACCTGGCGGCGGGCAGCGAGCTGACGGCGATGCGCGCCGCCGGGATGACCCTCGGTCGCTTCGTCTCGTGGGTGATGCAGGGCGGGCTGATCGTGGTGCTGGTGATGGTCGCGATCGGCGAGTTCGTTGCGCCGGTGGCGGAGAACCGCGCGCAGAGCCTCAAGGCGACCGCTTTCGACCGCGAACTGAGCGTCGGCTCGATGGGGCTGTGGGCGCGCGACGGGCGGCGCATCGTGCATGCCGAGGCCGTGCTGCCGGATGACCGGCTCGCGGGCGTGCGCGTGATCGAACTGGGCGAGGATCGGCGCCCGCGCGAGATCACCCGGGCTGCGGGTGCGCGCCACGTGGACGGCGAGTGGTGGCTGGAGGACGTGGAACGCTCGCGCCCGGATTTCGACGGGGTGGTGACGGAACATGCCGATGAGGAACGCGTGGAGCGTCTGATCGCCCCGGAATACTTCTCGGTGCTGGTGGTGGAACCCGCGCAGATGGGGGCGCGCGATCTTCATCGTTACATACAGTACCTGCAGGAAAACCGCCTGGATTCCGCGCCCTACGAGGTGGCCTTCTGGCAGCGCCTGACCCTGCCGGCCTCGACCTGGGTGATGCTGCTGCTGGCGATCCCGTTCCTGTTCGGGTCGCAGCGAGAGGGCGGGGCCGGACGCCGGCTGTTCGTGGGGATCGCGATCGGGGTGTCGTTCGCGATCGTGATGCGGGCGATGACCCATGTCGGACTGGTGTTCGCGCTGCCGCCGGTGCTGGCGGCCAGTGTGCCGGTGCTGCTGTTCCTGGTCGCGGGGCTGCTGGGGCTGCGGCGCGTGGCATGATGTGACGCGGAGCATCGACGACCGGAGAACGACGTAATGAGAGCAGGCGGAAGACTGTCCCGGACCGGGGGCGCGGGGCAATTCCTGTGGCTTCTGCTGGTAGCCGGACTGCTGGCCGCCTGCGGCGGGGCCGGGCCCACCGACCTCGATCCGTTGCCGCGTTCGGCCACGGTGCTGGTGTTCGGCGACAGCGTGACCCACGGCACCGGCGCCGGCGATGGCGAGGATTTTCCGAGCCGTCTGGAGGCGATTACCGGCTGGACCATGATCAACGACGGGGAACCCGGTGACCGCGCCGACACCGCGCGCGGGCGCATCGAGGACAGCTTGGCTGCACATGACCCGGATCTGGTCATCCTCGAGCTGGGCGGCAACGACTTCCTGCGCGGGCGCGAGCCGGCGGACGTGAAAGAGGACCTGCGGGCACTGATCGGGTACGTGCGCGACCACGGGGCGCAGCCGCTGCTGATCGGCGTGCCGGAGGCCTCGGCCCTGGGGGCCGCCACCGGGCGGCTGAGTGACGACGCGATCTATCGCGAACTCGCGCGCGAGGAGGACGTGCCACTGATCGAGGGGGTGCTGGCGGAGGTGCTGAACGACGATGCCCTGCGCGCCGATCGCATCCACCCGAACGCCGAGGGCTACGCGCGCATGGCCGAGGGCATCGCCGACGGCCTGAAGGACCTGGGGCTGTGGCTGGGGCGCTGAGCCGCGCCTGAACGCGGGCGATCCGGGCGATCCCGGCGATCCGGTCGGCGCGGTCAGTCGCCCGCGCCGGTTTCCTCGCGCTCCTTCCAGCGCGGACGCTTGAGCGGGCGCGTACGGGCCAGCTCCGTGGACGAGAGCCAGTCGTGCAGCATCCAGCGCCGCGGGTGCAGGGCGCTGGCACCCAGCGCAAGGATCCCCAGCGCCGTCATCAGCGCGGTCATCCAGTCGCCGTGCTCGCGTGCCAGATGGATCGCCATCAGGATGACCATCCACTGCGAGATTCCCACCAGAAAGCGCATCGTGGCCTGCCAGGGCGAGATGCGATACCCCTCCTCGCTGCGCACCACCAGGTTCCAGGTCTGCATCCCGAGGGTCTGGCCGGTGCGCAGCCAGAAGCCGTAGAAGAAGGCCCAGGCGGCAAACACGTTGAGCGCGAGCTGGACCTGCCAGAAGAACACGCCCGCCATGTTCCACAGCGGCAGGGTCACCAGCCCCAGCACCAGCCAGATGGCCAGCACCAGCAGGGAATCGTAGAGCAGGGCACCGAAACGCAGCAGCAGGCCGACGGGTCGGGTATCGCGTTCGGGGGAGGCGGTGTCGTTCATGGGATCTCGCTGGTCACTGCGCGGAAGATTGCGTAGTCTTGCGATATGTCGCGACGGTTTCAACGTATCCCGCTCGAATTTCCGGGCCGGCTCGAGCTGGATGGCCGGGCTTGCCCGGTGCGCGTGCTCGACATCTCGCTGCGCGGGGTGCTGGTGGAGTGCGAGGGACTGGAACCGCTCGCCCCGGGCACGCCCGGTCAGGTCGACATCCCGCTCAGTGACGAGGCGGGCATCGCGTTCGAGGGCACGGTGCGCTGGCAGCAGGGCGAGCGGCTGGGGCTGGAGATCGCCGCCATGCCGCTGGAGTCGGCCGGTCACCTGCGGCGCCTGGTGGAACTCAATCTGGGCGACGAGGCATTGCTGGAGCGCGAATTCGCGGCGATGGTCGCCGAGCCGCCGGGCGAGGACGACCCGGGCAATTGACCCCGGGAAATTGAACTCGGGCCCTGAACTCGGGCCCTGAAACCGGCGGCGTGCTCAGTAGAGCTCGTTGAACGGCAGTACCTCCACCCACTCCCCGGCGCGGGCGCCGTCCGCCTCCCGCGGCAGTACCACGAACGCATTCGCCCGGCTCATCGCGCTCAGCTGGTGCGAGCCCTGGCCGCCGGCACTGCGCACCACGTCCACGCCGTCCTCGGTCTCGAGGATCGCCCGCTGGTAATCCGTACGCCCCGGGCGTTTGCGCAGGTCCTCGCTCAGACGCGCGCGCAGGGTGCGTGGTTCGGCGACCGGCAGTCCGGCCAGCGCGCGCAGCGCCGGGCCGACGAACAGGCCGAAGGTCGCCATCGCCGAGACCGGATTGCCCGGCAGCCCGACAAAACGGGCCTGGCCGAAGCGGCCGAAGGCCAGCGGACGCCCCGGCTTCATCGCGATCTTCCAGAAGCCGACCTCGCCGCGCTGCTGCAGGATGCGGGTGACATGGTCGGCATCGCCCACCGACACCCCGCCGGTGGTCAGGATCAGGTCGGCCTCGCGGCCGGCGCGCTCCAGCGCCTCGCGCACTGCTTCTTCGTCGTCGCGGATGATGCCGTAGTCCTCGGCCTTCACCGCGTAGCGCGACAAGAGGGAACGCAGCATGTGCCGGTTGCTGTCGTGGATCTGCCCGGGTTCCAGCGGTTCGTCCACCGGCACCAGCTCGTCGCCCGTGGAGAAGAACACCACGCGCGGCTTGCGCAGGACCTCGACCTCGCCGATGCCCTGGCTGGCGAGCACGCCGATCTCGGCCGGACCCAGGACCTGTCCGGCAGGGTAGAGCCGTTCGCCGCTGCGGGTATCCTCGCCGGGACCGCGGATGTTCGCGTCCTCGGGGGCCGGGCGGTCGAACTGCACCATGTCGCCATCCACCGTCACGTGTTCCTGCATGACCACGGTGTCGGCCTCGTCCGGGACCACGGCCCCGGTCATGATGCGCACGCAGCCGCCGGGCGGCAGCGGCTCGTCCCACGGGTGCCCGGCGGCCGCCTGACCGACCCGGCGCAGGCGCGTGCCGGCCTCGCGGGCATCGGCGGCGCGCAGGGCGTAGCCGTCCATCGCCGAGACCCGTGCTGGCGGGACGTCCAGCCGGGCGTGTACGTCGCGGGCCAGCACCCGACCGGTGGCGGTCTCCAGGCTGCGGGTACGGGTATCGGCCACCGCCTGACAGGCGTGCAGCACGGCGGCGCGCGCCTGTTCCACGGTCAGGGCCGCGGGGTCGAATTCGTCACAGCCGGCCGCGTTCATCCGGTTCTCCATGGTCATCCGTTCAGCAATGAGTAAAGGGACAGGTGTTCGATGATGAAATCCGCCACCGGCGAGGGGCTGTCCAGCGCCAGCACCGGGCCGTGGAACGGCAGGCCGTCGGCATCCGTGGCCACCGCGATAATCCCCGGCGTGTCGGGATACAGCGGCGGCTTCTCGTTGGCCGTGCGGTAGACCTCGATGCGGGGCAGGTCCGCGTGTTTGAAGCCCTCCACCAGGATCAGATCCGAGCGCGCCGGGTCCAGTTTCGCGCACAGCGCGTCCAGATCCGGGGTCGTGCCTTCCTCGACCTCGGGGGTCTCGACCATCAGCGCGTAGCGCCGGGACGAGGCCACCAGGGTCTGATCCGCGCCCGCATGCCGCAGCTCGTAACTGTCCTTGCCCGGCTTGTCGACGTCGAAGGCATGGTGGGCATGCTTGATCACCGCCGGGCGCAGCCCGCGATTGCGCAGCTCCGGAATCAGCTGCTTCAGCAGCGTGGTCTTGCCCGAGCCGCTGGTCCCCGCAAAACCGATGCGGGGGATCCCATCTATCCTGTCCGTCATGATGCATCTCCCTGCCGGCGCCGTCCGAAAATCCAGTTCCGCAGTGTAGGGAAACAGGCCTCCATGTACATGTTCACCTTCCCGTCACGGGCCTGCCGGGCCCGCGGCGGCGAGGTCCTCGGGAGTGTTGAGGTTCACGAAGGCCCCCGGGTTGTCGGAGAAATCGGCGGTGATCGCCCCGTATTCGCGCAGCCAGGCGCCGGCCGCCACCGGGCCCTCGGCGACCGCGGCGCGCAGGGCGGGCACCAGTCCGGCACCCAGCAGCAGGAACAGCGGCTGCAGGCGCTGGCCGTCGTGGGCCATCGCGGCGGGGGCAGCGTGTTCGGCCCGCGCCGCCTGCAGGCGACGGGCGAGATCGCCGGGGGCCAGCGGGGCGTCCACCGGCAGGCACAGCAGGTCGCGTCCGGGGCGGGCGGCCCCGGCGGCGGCAACCCCGGCGAGCGGGCCGCGGTAGTCGGGGTATTCGTCGGCCACGCAGGGAAACCCCAGCCGTCGGCAACGGTCCATCTCGGTATTGGTGCTGACGACGACGTCGTTGACCTGTCCCTGCAGGCGTTCGATGGCATGCGCGATCAGCGGCCGGTCCTGCCAGGTGATCCAGGCCTTGTTGCAGCCGCCCATGCGCCGGCCCTGGCCCCCGGCCAGGATGACCCCCAGTGGTCCGGTGTCCGCGGCGGCGGGCGGAGCGGGGGGAGATGGGTGTGCTGTTCGGGGCATGGGCGTTCGGTTGTGCGATGGCCTATGTTGTAGGGTGCAGCATGCGTGGCGGACACGATACGAGGACGACAGCGATCCATGATCCGATTCCGTAAGCAACGCGGGGCCATGGCCCGCTGGCTGCTGTGGCTGACCCTGCTGGTGGTCGGCGCGACCGGCGCGCTGCTGGCCAGTGCCGACAATGCCGCGGACCGAGAGGCGGTGTTACTGACCGTGGAAGATGCCATCGGCCCGGCGACCGTAGACTACATCAGCCGCGGGATCGAGGCGGCCGAGGAGCGCGGTGCCGAGATGGTCGTGCTGCAGCTGGATACCCCGGGCGGGCTGGACTCCAGCATGCGCAGCATCATCCGGGAATTCCTGCAATCCGAGGTGCCGGTGGTGACGTATGTGCACCCGTCCGGGGCCCGTGCGGCGAGTGCCGGTACCTACATGCTGTACGGCTCGCATGTCGCGGCGATGACGCCGGCGACCAATCTGGGCTCCGCCACCCCGGTGCAGATGGGCGGGGGCGGCCTGCCGGGCATGGACGAGGAAGACCTGGACGAGTTGCGCGAGGAAGCGGAAGACGAGGACGAGGACGAGAACGGGAACGGCGACGAGGAGCGGGACAACGGCGAGGAGGCCGTCGAACCGGCAAGCGAAGAGGAGCTGCTGGAGGATGACCCCGAGCCCCGGCGCGGCGACGATGCGATGGAGCGCAAGGTGCTGGAGGACGCGGTGTCCTACATCCGCGGCCTGGCCGAGCGCTACGACCGCAATGCCGACTGGGCCGAGGAGACGGTACGCGAGGGCTCCAACCTGACCGCCACCGCGGCGCTGGAAAAGAACGTCATCGATTTCGTCGCCGACAACCTGGACGATCTGCTGGCGCAGCTCGACGGGCATACCGTGAAGCTGATGTCGGGCGAACGCGAGCTGGTGACCGAAGGCATCGAGATCGTGCGCATGGATCCCGACTGGCGCACCGAGCTGCTGTCGCTGATCACCAACCCCAACATCGCCTATATCCTGATGCTGATCGGGATCTACGGCATCATATTCGAACTGGCGAATCCGGGTGCGGTCTACCCGGGTGTGATTGGATCCATCGCGCTGATCCTCGCGTTCTTCGCGCTGCAGGTGATGCCGATCAACTATGCCGGGCTGGCGCTGATGCTGCTGGGGATGATCTTCATGATCGCCGAGGCGTTCGTGCCCAGTTTCGGCGCGCTGGGCATCGGAGGGCTCGTGGCATTCATAACCGGATCCGTGATCCTGTGGGATGACCCCAACCTGAACGTCGCACTGCCGCTGGTGGTGGGCACGGCGATCGCGATCGGCCTGCTGTCGGTCTGGGTGCTGGGTCGGCTGTTCAAGCTGCGCGGCAAGAAGCCGGCCACCGGCCACGAGGAGATGATCGGCATGCTCGGCTACGCCCGCGAGGACTTCGAGGTGCGCGGCCCGGTGTGGGTCCACAGCGAGCAGTGGACCGCCGAGACCACCGCCCCGGTGCGCGAGGGTCAGGCGGTGCGGGTGAAGGCCATCGACGGCCTGCGCCTGACCGTGGAGCCGGTGGAGACGTCCGCGCCATAGGCCCGGTCCGGGCGGATCGTAAACGCAGAAAGCCGCCGTCCAGGCGGGAGGGAGCGCAACATGGAAAACGAACTCGGTTTCATAATCGTACCGCTGCTGATCATCGTCGCCCTCATTGCGATGTCGATCCGCGTGCTGCGGGAGTACGAACGCGGCGTGGTGTTCTTCCTCGGGCGCTTTCAGTCGGTGAAGGGACCGGGCCTGATCATCGTCATCCCCGGGATCCAGCAGATGGTGCGCATCGACCTGCGCGTGATCACGCTGGACGTGCCCAGCCAGGACGTGATCTCGCAGGACAACGTGACCGTGCGGGTCAACGCAGTGCTGTATTTCCGCGTGGTGGATTCGGCCAAGTCGGTGATCCAGGTCGAGGATTACTACGCCGCCACCAGTCAGCTCGCCCAGACCACGCTGCGTTCGGTGCTCGGCAAGCACGAGCTGGACGAAATGCTGTCCGAACGTGACAAGCTGAATTCCGACATCCAGGGGATCCTCGATGCGCAGACCGATGCCTGGGGCATCAAGGTCACCAACGTCGAGATCAAGCACGTTGACCTGGACGACTCGATGATCCGCGCGATCGCGCGGCAGGCCGAGGCCGAGCGCGAACGGCGCGCCAAGGTCATCCACGCCGAGGGCGAACTGCAGGCGGCCGAGAAGCTGGTGCAGGCCTCGCAGATCATGGAGGCCAGCCCGGCCGCGCTGCAGCTGCGCTACATGCAGACGATGTCGGACATGTCCACCAACGGGCATGCCAACACCATCTTCTTCCCGCTGCCGCTGGAGCTGACCAAGGTGTTCGAGAACCTGGCCGGCAAGTTCCGCGCGGAGAATCCGGAGAACCCGCTGAACGCCGCTGCGGCCGCGGCCGGCATGGGCGCCGCGTCCTCCGGGGTAACCGGCGATACGGCTGTCGGCGACGGGGAGGGTGATGGTGGCGCCCGGGGAAGCAGCCGCGGGCCCGCACCCGACGACCCGGCCAATCCCTGATCGCGGCCTCGGCACGCCCCGTCCGCCGTGACCACCGCAACGCCCGAGGTGGCGGCGCCCGCGGAGACCCCCGCGGTCCTGGACCGGTTCCTCGACGAGCTGTGGTCGGTGGAGGGGCTGGCCGATCGCACCCTGGCCGCCTACCGGCGTGACCTGACCGCGCTGGCGGGGTTTCTCGAACCTCGCGGGGGCGCGCTGGAAACCGCCACGCATGCCGACCTGCTGGCGTTCGTCGCGGCGCGGATGCAGGGCGGGGCGCGGCCACGGTCGGTCGCCCGCGCGCTGTCCTCGGTCCGGCGGTTCTATCGTTTCCTGGTGCAGGCCGGCGAACGCGAGGATGATCCTTCGGCCGGGATCGACCCCCCGCGACCCGGGCGCCCGCTGCCGGCCAGCCTGTCGGAGGCGCAGGTAGAGGCGCTGCTGGCGGCGCCGGATACCGACACCGCGGTCGGCCTGCGCGACCGGGCCATGCTGGAGATGATGTACGCCGCCGGGCTGCGGGTTTCGGAGCTGGTGGGACTGGAGGCCACCGCGGTGAATCCGCGCCAGGGCGTAGTGCGCATCACCGGCAAGGGCGGACGCGAACGTCTGGTGCCGCTGGGCGAGCTGGCCACCGACTGGCTGGGGGCCTATCTGGACCGTGCCCGGCCGGAGCTGATGGCGGGCCATCTCCCGGTGGAGGCGGTGTTCGTGACCCGGCGCGGTCGCGGGCTCACGCGCCAGGCCTTCTGGTATCGCATCAAGGCGCACGCGGCGCAGGCCGGTATCGATACGGCGCTGTCCCCACATACCCTGCGGCATGCGTTCGCCACCCACCTGCTGGATCACGGGGCCGACCTGCGGGTGGTGCAGATGCTGCTGGGTCACAGCAGCCTGTCCACCACGCAGATCTACACCCATGTGGCGCGCGCGCGCCTCCAGGCATTGCACGCCGAGCACCATCCGCGCGGCTAGTTTCCGGCCGGAGTCTGTCCCGGAGACGGCCGCCGGCCTACAATTCACCTTTTGATCCATCAGCGAGACATCCATGTTCCTCAAGCGTGTTCTTCCCGTTGCGGTGGCCCTGGCGGCTGCCGGTACCACCGTTCAGGCCAGCGAGGCCATCGAAGAGGCGATGTCGCGGGCCATCCCCGATGCGCAGATCGATGCCATCGAAGACACCCCGCTGGACGGCATCAAGGCCGTGCGTTACGGCACCGAGGTCTTCTACGTCAGCGAGGACGGCCGGTACGTGATCCAGGGCAACATGATCGACCTTGAGACCCGCGAGAACCTGACCGAGCAGGTGGCCGGCGGAGCCCGGGCCGAACTGTTCGGCGCCATCGATGACAGCGAGCTGGTGGTGTACGAACCGAACGGCGAGACCCGCGCGGTGCTGAACATCTTCACCGATCCCAACTGCCCGTACTGCCGCGACATCCACGCCGATCTGCCCGAATACCTGGAGGCCGGGGTCAAGGTGCGCTATCTGATGTTCCCGGTGCTGGGGCAGGACTCCCCCGAGATCATGAATCGCACCTGGTGCGCCGATGACCGGCAGGAGGCGATGGACCGGGCCAAGGAGGGCGACCGATTGACGGATCTCGATGGCAGCTGTGCGACCCCGCAGGACGAACACATGCAGCTGGCCCGGGATCTGGGCGTGCGGGGCACCCCGGCGCTGTTCACCGGTGACGGCCAGATGATGGCCGGCTATGTCGAGCCGGCCGAGGTACTGGGCCGGCTGCTGGACGACTGAGGTTCGCCGGTGGGGGCGGGCGTCGATGATCGGGTGTTCCTGCGGGAAGCGATCCGTCTGGCGCGCGAATCGGTGGAGGTCGGGGGCGGCCCGTTCGGCGCGGTGATCGTGCAGGACGGCACCGTGATCGGTCGTGGCGCCAACCGCGTGATCCCGTGGGCGGATCCGACTGCGCACGCAGAGGTGGCGGCGATCCGGGATGCCTGCCGTTATCTCCAGGATCACCGACTGCACGGGGCCACCCTGTACGTCTCCTGCGAACCCTGTCCGATGTGCCGCGCGGCCGCCTGCTGGGCGCGGCTGGATCGGGTGGTGTATGCCGCCTCGGCACGGGATGCCGCCGAAGCCGGCTTCGATGATGAACGGATCCGTGACGAGCTGGTGGCCCCGCCGGAGCAGCGTATCCTCCCGTTGAGCCGGGAACTGGCCGAGGAGGGGCGGGCGGTGTTCGACTACTGGGAACGCCACGCCAACCGGCGCCTGTACTGAATGTGTTGCGTGATCGGCGCGTTGCGCTGATGACGCGCCCGGACTGACACCTTCATCCCCCGCGATCGGGAGAACACCGCATGCTGGAACTGGGCATCGTTGCCCTGACCACTTTTTTCGTGACCGTCGGTCCGGTGGACGTGGCGGTGGTGTTCGCGGTGCTGACCCGCGGCATGGACCCGGCGCAGCGCCGTGCGATGGCCTGGCGCGGCGCGTTGCTGGCGACCGCCATCCTGCTGCCGTTCGCGCTGTTCGGCGAGGCCGCGCTGGGACTGCTGGGGATCACGCTGCCGGCGCTGTATACCGCCGGTGGTATCCTCCTGCTGCTGATCGGCATCGACATGGTGTTCGCGCGCAGCTCGGGCGGGGTCTCGGCCACTCCGGACGAGACCCGCGAGGCCCGTTCGCGTACCGACCTCTCGGTGTTCCCGCTGGCCACGCCGCTGCTGGCCGGGCCCGGTGCGATGGGCGCGGCCATCCTGATGATGAGCCGCGCCAGCGGGGATCCCGCGGCGCAGGCGGTGGTGATCGCCGCGCTGATCGCGATCATGGTGCTGGCGCTGGTGTGCCTGCTGATCGCGGTGCGCATCCAGCACTGGCTGGGGATCACCGGCGCGCACGTGCTCACGCGCATCATGGGGGTGCTTTTGAGCGCCCTGGCGGTCCAGTTCATCTTTGACGGCCTGGCCGACAGCGGCATTCTGACCTGACATCGAAGGAGCGATGCATGACCCGGATCTGTCCACACTGCGAAACCGAGAACCCCGACGATGCGGCCTTCTGCAAGGCCTGCGGCCGCTCGCTGGACTTTGGTGCCGGTGAGCCCGCGCGCCCGTCGGAGGGCCCCGCGGAGGACGCGGGGCGCGGTGCTGGCGGCCCGGGTGCGCAGCCGGACCCCGGACGGGGCGGGGAGCCGCCCGGGTCCCGTCAGGACGCCCCGGACGATTCCGTTCCGCCGGCCATGAGCGGCGGGCCCGCGGATCCTGCGCGTGCGCAGGCCGGCGGCCCGCCGCAGGATCGCGCGGCCTTTGGCGGATTCTGGCGGCGCGTGCTGGCGCTGCTGATCGACGGCGTCCTGCTTGGCATCCCGCTGACCGTCGCCCAGGCGATGATCAGTCCGGAGACCCTGCATACCGAGGAATGGACCGATGCCGACACCGCCTGGACCTTCGTGAATCTGCTGGTCGGCTGGTTCTATTTCGCCGGCATGCACAGCTCGCAGTACCGCGCGACCATCGGGAAGATGGCGGTGGGGCTGCGGGTGGTCGACTGGCACGGCGAGCGCATCAGCTTCGCCCGCGCGACCGGGCGGCATTTCGCCGAGATCCTGTCCGGTCTGCTGTTCATGATCGGCTACCTGATGGTGGCCTTCACCCGGCAGCGCCGCGCCCTGCACGACTTCATCGCCGAGACCTGGGTGGTGCGCCGCGAGTGGCTGGATGAATAGCCCGTTCGCCCGGGCGTTCGGCGGGCGGCCCTGAAAATCCCGGCCGAATCCAGTATGGTATTGGACCTTTCCGGCGCCGTACCCCGCCCGGTCTCGACCCTCCGGCCGTCGTCCGCGGCCGGCGGAACGCCTTGTGGCGGGCCGCTGCGCGCCCGAATTGCCTTGAACCCAACGGGAGTCACCGAATGTTTTCGATCGACATGAGCATCAACGGCTACGATGACGAACTCTGGAGCGCGATCCGCAAGGAGGCGCAGCGCCAGGAAGAGCACATCGAGCTGATCGCCTCTGAGAACTACACCAGCCCGCGCGTGATGGAAGCGCAGGGCTCGGTGCTGACCAACAAGTACGCCGAGGGTTACCCGGGCAAGCGCTACTACGGTGGCTGCGAGCACGTCGACGTGGTCGAGCAGCTGGCCATCGACCGCCTCAAGCAGCTCTACGGCGCCGATTACGCCAACGTGCAGCCGCATTCCGGCTCGCAGGCCAACGCGGCCGTGTACATGGCCCTGCTGCAGCCGCATGATACCGTGCTGGGCATGAGCCTGGACGCCGGCGGTCACCTGACCCACGGCGCCAAGCCGAACTTCTCCGGCAAGATCTACAACGCGGTGCAGTACGGCATCACCGACGAGGGCCTGATCGACTACGACGAGGTCCAGCGCCTGGCCACCGAGCACCAGCCGAAGATGATCGTCGCCGGTTTCTCCGCCTACTCGCGCGTGGTCGACTGGAAGCGCTTCCGCGAGATCGCCGATTCCGTGGGTGCCTACCTCATGGTGGACATGGCCCACGTCTCCGGCCTGATCGCCGCCGGCGAATACCCGAACCCGATTGACCACGCCCACGTGGTCACCTCGACCACGCACAAGTCCCTGCGCGGGCCGCGTGGCGGTTTCATCATCTCCAAGGGCCAGCCGGAACTGAACAAGAAGTTCCAGTCGCTGATCTTCCCGGGGACCCAGGGCGGCCCGCTGATGCACGTGATCGCCGGCAAGGCGGTGGCGTTCAAGGAGGCCCTGGAGCCGGACTTCAAGACCTACCAGAAGCAGGTGATCGCCAACGCCCGTGCGATGGCCGAGGTGCTGGTCGAGCGCGGTTTCGACATCGTCTCCGGCGGCACTGACAACCACCTGTTCCTGCTGAGCCTGGTGTCCAAGGGCATGACCGGCAAGGATGCGGACGCCGCCCTGGGCCGCGCCAACATCACGGTCAACAAGAACGCGGTGCCGAACGACCCGCAGTCGCCGTTCGTGACTTCCGGCATCCGCATCGGCACCGCCGCCCTGACCACCCGCGGCTTCACCGAGTCCGAATCCCGCGAGCTGGCCGGCTGGATCGCCGACGTGCTGGACAACATGGACAACGAGCAGGTGATCGACGACGTCCGCGGCAAGGTCCTGGAGATCTGCCGCCGCTTCCCGGTCTACGGCGCCGGCGAATAAACCGGGGCGATGCGCTGTCCGGCCTGCGGTGCCAGTGACACCCGCGTGGTCGACTCCCGGGTCGCCGGACCCGAGCAGGAACAGATCCGGCGGCGGCGGGAGTGCCGCGTGTGTCACGAGCGCTTTACCACCTTCGAGCGGGCGGAATTCAGCCTGCCGCGGGTGGTCAAGCGCAGCGGCGAGCGGGTCGCCTTCGATGACGAGAAGCTGCGCAGCGGTCTGCGCCGGGCGCTCCACAAGCGCCCGGTGCGTACCGAGGACGTGGAGCACGTCATCGACGACATCAAGCGCCGTCTGGCCGGTACCAGTGCCCCCGAAATCAAGTCCGACCGTATAGGCGAGATGGTCCTGGAAGCCCTGCACGGGCTGGACCATGTCGCCTATATCCGGTTTGCCTCCATCTATCTCAGCTTTGCCAGCGTGCAGTCCTTCCGCGAGGCCATCGAGCGCCTGGAGGACGACCTGAGCCCCGAGATGCGGCGTCACCAGCTGCGTCTGATCGACGAGGAGTCGGCCCGCACCGCGGATGGCGCGGCCGATCCCCCCGGAAGTCCCTCGACTGACGCTCCGCCCCACGATCCGACCGACGAATCCCGATGAACGCCGCCGACCGTGAATGGATGCACCGCGCGCTGATGCTGGCGGACTGCGGCCGTTTCACCGCCGATCCCAACCCGCGCGTGGGGTGCGTGATCGTGCGCGATGGTCGCGAGGTGGGGGCCGGCGTGCACTGGCGGGCCGGCGAGGCGCATGCCGAGGTCAACGCCCTGCAGGCGGCCGGGGAGGCCGCGCGCGGGGCGACGGTGTACGTGAGCCTGGAGCCGTGCAACCACCACGGGCGCACGCCGCCCTGCACCGAGGCGCTGATCGCCGCCGGGGTGGGGCGCGTGGTGATCGCCATGGTCGATCCCGATCCACGCGTGTGCGGGGGCGGGGCGGAGCGTCTGCGCGCGGCCGGCATCGAGGTGGAGACCGGGCTGCTGGAGGCCGAGGCACGGGCGCTCAACCCCGGGTTCGTGCAGCGCATGGAGAACGGGCGTCCGTGGGTGCGCGTGAAGACCGCGATCTCGCTCGACGGGCGCACGGCGATGGCTTCGGGCGAGTCGCAGTGGATCACCGGCGAGGCCGCACGCAACGACGTGCAGCTGTGGCGCGCGCGGGCCGGGGCCATCCTCACCGGCAGCGGCACCGTGCTGGCCGATGACCCGCAGCTCAACGTGCGCCGCAGTCCGGCGGATCTGGCCGCGGCGGCCGGGTTGCCGGCATCGCAGCGGCTGGCCGACCTGCCGGTGCGCCAGCCATTGCGGCTGATCGTGGATTCCGGCCTGCGCACACCGCCCACCGCGCGCATCCTCGCGGGTTCGCCCACCTGGATCCTGACCAGCGCAGCCGCGGCGGCGGGCCCGGCCGCGGATGCCCTGCGCGGGCGCGGGGCCGATCTGATCGCCGTGCCGGAGGCGGAGGAGGACGCCGCCGGGCACCTGGATCTGCACGCCCTGCTGGCGGAGCTGCATGCCCGCGAGATCAACGAGCTGCACGTGGAGGCCGGTCCGGGGCTGGCCGGCGCGCTGGTCCGCGCCGGGCTGGTGGACGAGTGGCTGGTTTACCAGGCGCCGGTGCTGCTCGGTTCCGGCGGGCGGCCGATGGTGGACTGGGACATCGCGCGCATGGCCGAGCGCGCGGAGCTGGAGGTCATCGAGTCGCGCTGGCTGGGCGAGACGCTGCGGCTGCGGGCATTCCCCCGCCAGGCCACGAATTCGCTATGATCCCCGCATTTCCACACGGACAGGCCGCGCCATGTTCACCGGCATCATCGAAAGTCTCGGCACCCTCGACACCCTGACACCGAGCGGCGGCGACCGCCGGCTGCATGTCAGTGCGCCGGGGCTGGATCTCTCCGGCACCCACCTCGGGGACTCGATCGCGGTCAACGGCGTCTGTCTGACGGTGACCGATCTCTCGGTAGACGGCTTCACTGCCGATGTCAGCCGCGAAACCCTGGAGGTGACCACGCTGGGCGATCTGGGCCGCGGCGACCGGGTCAATCTGGAGCGCGCGCTGGCACTGGGCGATCGGCTCGGCGGTCATCTGGTCTCCGGTCACGTGGACGGCGTGGGCGAGCTGGTCTCGATGGAGCCCGATGCCCGTTCCACCCGGGTCCGGTTCCGCGCACCCGAGGCGCTGGCACGCTACATCGCCGCCAAGGGGTCGATCACCATCGACGGCACCAGCCTTACGGTGAACCGTGTCGAGGGGGCCGAGTTCGAGGTCAACATCATCCCGCATACCCGGGACCTGACGCGCTTCTCGGTCTACGCGCCGGGGACGCGCGTGAACCTGGAGGTCGACCTGATCGCCCGCTATCTGGAGCGCCTGATGCTGGGCGATCGCGCCGCGGATCCGGGCGCCGGAGCCGGGGACGGCGGTGGCACGCTGTCCGAGGACTGGCTGGCCGAGCAGGGCTTTCCCAATCATTCCGGCCCGCGCGACTGAGCGCGGGCCCCGACGGCAGGTGTTCATGGAATTTTCCGATACCGAAACCATCCTCGCGGAACTCGAGGCCGGGCGCATGGTGGTCATCGTCGACGACGAGGACCGCGAGAACGAGGGCGACATCCTGATGCTCGCCTCGCACGTGCGCCCCGAGGACATCAACTTCATGGCCAAGTACGGCCGCGGGCTGATCTGCCTGACGCTCACCCGCGAGCGCTGCCGGCAGCTGGCCCTGCCGCTGATGGTGACCGATACCAACGATGTGCACGGCACCAACTTCACGCTGTCGATCGAGGCCGCCGAGGGCGTGACCACCGGAATCTCGGCGTATGACCGGGCGCACACCATCCGTACCGCGGTGGCGCCCAACGCTCAGCCGGAGGATATCGTCCAGCCGGGGCACGTGTTCCCGCTGATGTCGCAGCCGGGCGGGGTGTTGGTGCGTGCGGGCCACACCGAGGCGGGCTGCGATCTGGCGCGTCTGGCCGGGGCGGAGCCGGCCGCGGTGATCGTGGAGATCCTCAACGAGGACGGGACCATGGCGCGGCGGCCGGACCTCGAGCGCTTCTGCGCCGAACACGGCCTGAAGATGGGCACCATCGAGGACCTGATCCGCTACCGCATCGAGAACGAGAAGACCGTGCGCCGGGTCTCCGAGCGCGAGTTCCCCACCGAGCACGGGACGTTCCGGCTGCTGGCGTTTCAGGACGAGGTGGATCACGAGATGCACTTCGCGCTGGTGCGCGGCGAACCCCGTCCGGACCGCGACATTCTGGTGCGCGTGCATCTGGAGAACACCCTGCACGATACCCTCGGCTATGCCGGCCCGGATCGCGGCTGGCCGCTGGATGATGCCCTGCGGCGCATCGACCAGGCGGGCGAGGGCGTGGTGGTGATCCTGCGCAAGCACGAGGGCCCCGAGGCCCTGACCCAGCGGCTGGAGCAGCTGGGCCAGACGGCCCAGCCGGCGGCCGAGGAGCGCGGCGGCGGTCGCGAAAACTCCGCCGAGTGGCGCATGTACGGCATCGGCGCGCAGATCCTGGCCGACTGCGGCGTCGGGCGGATGCGCCTGATGTCGGCGCCCAAGCGCTTCCACGGGCTGGGCGGTTTCGGCCTCGAGGTGGTGGACTACGTCCACGACGAGCCCTGACCCGCGTCACCAGCGCGCGCGGTCCCACATCTCCGGGTTGGCCCAGAAGCGGGCGTTCAGCCAGTCGGGCGTGAGCTTGTAGTCGTACAGGCTGGTGCGGTAGACCGCGTGGTCCGGCGTGGCCGCCTCCGCCGCCGGCTCGCGGCGGAAACCCAGGGCGAGGAAGGCGTTCAGGTCCCAGCGGTCGTCGCGGTGGCGGTGCAGGATCAGGGTCTCCTCCGCCCAGCGGTCGCGCAGCCCGCCCAGCAGCTGCTGTCCCGCCGCAAGTTCCATCTCCGCGAGTACGTCCAGCACCAGCACCAGTGATTCGCGCCCGGCGGGCGGGTCGGCCAGCAGGGCCTGCGGGGTGGTCACGCGCCGTTCCCCGTCCGTCTCGGGGACAGCGTCCGGGTCGAGGGTCAGGACCAGCGGGGTGTCGCGGCGCAGGCGTGCGGGCAGCTGGCGGCGCAGGGTCTCGATGTCGATCATGCAGGGCCTCGCGTGCGGGACGTCCGTTATACTCTACGCTTAACCCAGAGAAAGCCGTAAAGGAAGCCGTGCCATGACCCGGGATCTGCTGACCGAGTTTCTGTCCAAGCATCCGATGTCCGCCTCGCTGACCCCGTCGGAGGTCGACACCCTGATGCAGTACCTCGAGGTGGTCGAGACCCACCACAAGGAGATCATCGCCGACATCGGCGAGGTGGGCGAGGGCCTGTTCTTCGTGGTCAGCGGAACCGCTGCGCTGTATGACGATGACGGCAGCCAGGAGATCGAGGTCGGACGCATGGAGACCGGCGAACTGGCCGGCGAGATGTCGTTCTTCGACCGCGTACCGCGCGGGGTGCGCATGCGCGCGCTGACCGACAACACCCGCCTGCTGCGCCTGACGCGCTCCAAGTACGATCGCCTGCGGGTGGAACACCCGTACATCGCGGTGAACGTGCTTGAATTCGCCATCATCAGCCTCGATCACCTCATCCGCCGGGTGTCCGAGGACGTGGCGACCTACGCCCGCTACCTGTACGCCCCGGGCAAGAAATAGGCCCGCTCGGGTGCGACCATGACCTCCGCGGCGGCCACGGTCCTCGAGCATCTGCTGCTGCCGCCGGGACTGGCGGCGCTGCTGCTGGTCCCCGGCCTGCTGCTGTGGCGGGCCGAGCGCCGTGGCGGCGGGTGGCTGGTGACCCTGGGGCTGGCGGCGCTGATCCTGCCTGCGCTGAACATCGTTGCCGCCCCGCTGGCGCAGACCCTCGAGCGGGATCTGCGCGAACGGCCGCTGGCCACCGGCCGGGCCGATGCCATCGTGGTCCTGGGCGGCGGGCGCGCCAGCGACCGGCATCCGGTGACCGGCGGTGACGATGTTTCGGCGCTGACGTTCGAACGGGTGCGTTTCGCGGCCCGCCTGCAGCGCCAGACGGACCTTCCGCTGCTGCTCTCCGGCGGCAGCCCGGGGCTGGAGGGTGGCCCCTCCGAGGCCGAACTGATGGCGGAGGTGCTGCGCCGGGAGTTCGGCATCGAACCGCGCTGGCTGGAGGGGGCCAGCCGCAATACCCACGAGAACGCGTTCTTCACCGCGCAACATCTGCGGGGCAGCGAGGTGGAACGGGTGCTGGTGGTCACCCATGCGATGCACATGTCGCGGGCCCTGGGGCGTTTCGAGGCGGCCGGGCTGCCGGCCGATCCGGCGCCGACCGGGTTCCGTGGCCGCTCCGGCGACTGGCGGCTGCGCGATTTCCTGCCCACCGTGGACGCGCTGCAGACCTCGCGGTTCGCGCTGCGCGAATGGCTGGCCCGCGCCGCGCGACCGCTGCGGGACCGCCTGCCGGGCGACGGACCCGACGCATGATGCCCGCCATCCGGGCCGCTGCCTGGATGGCGTGCGGGGCACGGGCCGTGGTTTGGCGGCCGGAGGTTCAGGGGCGGGTGTCCCGGCTGGTGCTGGCGATGTGGCTGATGGCCCCGCTGGCGGTGATGCCCGCATGGGCGTCCGACTCCGCCGGGTCCACCGGGTCCACCGGGTCCACCGGGGGCTCCGGCGCCGGTCTGCAGATCGAACGCATCCTGCACGAGGCCCTCGACGTCGAGCGTCTGTCCGCGAGCGTGGCGCTGCGCGGCGGGCGGCTGACGGTCTCGGCCACGGCCGATCGCCTGCTCCTGCCCGAACCGCTGGGCACCCTGTCCGGGGTGCGCCTGGAATGTCCGTCGCTGGTCCCGACCACCGCGGGCTGGCGCTGTCGCGAGGCGCGGCTGTCGGCCGATGGCGGGGACCTGGCGCTGGCGGATCACCCGCTGCGGCTGGACTGGAACACGCGGCGCAATCGGGTGCGCATTGCAGGCCCGTGGCCGGACTGGTTCGGGGCCGAGGGCGAGTTCGTGGCGCGCGTGGCGGGTGCCGACGACTGGCGGGTGGAGCTGACGCTGCAGGGGCTCGACCCGGTGGCGCTGGCGGAATCGCCGCGGCTGGCGGCCTGGTTGCCGGAGGAGCCGCCGGTGGTGCTGCAGGGCGGGCGCGCGGATCTTGAACTGGAGGGCGATGCGCGCGGCGGTCATCGGGCACGCCTTGCGCTGCACGACCTGGCGTTTTCCGATGTCGTGGGGCTGCGCGCGGGCGAGGGCATCGACGGGCATCTGCAGGCGCGCGAGGACGACGGGGCCTGGGCGCTGGAGGGCCGGCTGGAGACCGGAGCGGTGTTTGTCGATCCGTGGTTTGTCGATCTGGCCGAGACCGGGGCATTGCAGGTGGACCTGGAGGAGCTTCGACCGGGGGCGGACCCGCTCACGGACGGGCTGGATCTGGCCGCGCTGCGGGGAAGCCTGGGCGACATGCTCGAATTCTCCGGCGAGCAGGTGCGGATCGGGTCGCTGGAATCCCCGGCACCGTCGGGTATCTTTCGCGCGACCGCGGAGGACCCGGGGGCAGTGCACGCGGTGCTGCTGGACCCGGTGCTCGCCGGAACGCTCGGGCGCGATCTGACGGTCAGCGGCGGTTCGGTCAGCGGACGGCTGGAGCTGGCCGGCGGCGAGCCGCGCGCGGCGGGCCTGCGCTGGAGCGGACTGGGGGCGGAGGACGGTGCAGGCCGCTTCGGCGTGGCGGGCAGTGACGGCGAACTGGACTGGCTGGCGGATGCCCCCGGGCGGCCCGGGCAGGTGAGCTGGGAACGGGCCCATCTGTTCCGCCTGCCGCTGGGCGAGTTCGAGGCGCGCGTGCGAGCGCAGCCGGACGGGATCGACCTGCTGCAGGAGACCCGCATCCCGATCATCGACGGCGCCCTGCGCGCGGATGACTTCGGTCTGCGTCTGACCGCCGATGGCCCGGACGTGCGCTTCACCGGCGGGGTGCAGGCGGTCTCGCTGGAGCCGTTGACCGAGATCCTGGACTGGCCGCGTTTCTCCGGCCGGCTGGCCGGCATGATCCCGGAGGTGCGTCTGGACCGCGGCGACCTGGCGGTGGACGGGCGGCTGCTGGTGCAGGTGTTCGATGGCGACGTGGTGCTGCGCGACGTGCGCGTGCGCGACCTGTTCGGGCGGACCCCGGAGCTCGGTCTGTCGGCACGCATGGACCGGCTGGACCTGGAGCTGGTCACGCGGGCGTTCGAGGTGGGCCGGGTGGAGGGGCGCTTGTCAGGGCGGCTGGATGATCTGCACATGATCGACTGGCGTCCGGTGCGCATGGATCTGGCCCTGCGGACACCCGAAGACGACCCGGGCCGGCGGCGCATCTCGCAGCGCGCGGTGCAGAACATCACCGAGTTGGGCGGGCCGGTGCAGGCGGCGGCTTCGTCGGTCTTCCTGCGCTTCTTCGAGAACTTTTCCTACCGGCGGCTGGGCTTTCGCTGCCAGCTGCGCGGCGGGGTCTGCGAACTGGACGGGGTGGGCGAGCGTGCGGACGGTGGCTTTACCCTGGTGCAGGGGGGCGGGCTGCCGCGCATCGAGGTGATCGGCTACAACCGCCGCGTTGACTGGGACGAGCTCCTGCGCGGGCTGTCGCGGGTGACCGCCGGGGAGACGCCGGAGGTCCGCTGACCTGGTTCATGTCCCGGTCAGCCAGCCGCTGATCTAATGTAGGATAAAGGCGATTCTTGCCGTGCCTGCCAAGGGAGTTGCACATGAAAGTCTGGTTCGGGGTTCCCGCGCTTGCCCTGCTGTCCGCACTGGTGGCGGGCTGCGTGACGATCAACATCTATTTCCCCGCCGCCGCGGCCGAGGATGCCGCGCGTGCGATCGTGCGCGACGCCCTGCAGCTGCACGACATCGACGAGCTGCGCGAGCTCGAGCCCGAGTCCGCGCCTGAGACGGACGGGGGGTCTTCGGATGCGGGTCCGTCGGGGGCCGGGGACGTGGCCGGCGAACGTTCGACCCCGTTGCTGGCGCGTCTGCTCGAAGGGCTGATCGCGCCGGCCGCGGCGAGCAATCCGGATCTGGAGGTGGAGACCCCGGCGATCAATCGCATCCGCGCGTCGATGCGCGAGCGTGCCCCGCAGCTGGCCCCGCACTTTCGCAGCGGGGCGATCGGCTTCGGCGAAGAGGGCGAGGTCGCCATCCGCGATCTGTCCGAGGTGCCGCTGCGCGAGCGCAGCGATGTCCAGCGGCTGGTGAGCGAGGAGAACTCGGACCGCAGCTCGCTGTACCGCGAGATCGCCCGCGCCAACGACCGTCCGGACTGGGAAGACCGGATCCGCGATACCTTCGCCCGGGTCTGGGTGGAAGAGGCGCCCGCCGGTTACTGGTACCGCTCCGGCGGCGAATGGCGGCAGAAATGATGCCCGCGGCACGCGCGCGAGGGCCCGGCCTTGGGGGATAACGCCAGCCTGGGGGTGCGTCTGGAGGCCCGCCGGCGGCAGCTGGAACGCCTGGTGCTGGAGAGCGACCTGGCGGCCATGCCGCGCTGGAGGGCACTGGGACTGGGCATCCTGCGCGGACTGTACGGGCTGGTTCGCGAGGCGGCCGAGGGCCAGCTGACCCTGCGGGCGATGAGCCTGGTGTACACCACGCTGCTGTCGATCGTCCCGCTGCTGGCGCTGTCGTTCTCCGTGCTCAAGGGCTTCGGCGCGCACAACGCGGTGGAGCCGGTATTGCTGGAATTCCTCGAGCCGCTGGGTGAGCAGGGCGAGGAAATCGCCCAAAACGTGGTCAACTTCGTGGACAACATCCAGGTGGGCGCACTGGGCGCGGTGGGGCTGGTCTTCCTCGTGTACACCGTGGTGGCGCTGGTGCAGAAGATCGAGGCCGCGTTCAACACCATCTGGCGGGTGGAGACCCAGCGCAGCCTCGCGCAGCGCTTCACCAGTTATCTGTCGGTGATCATGATCGGGCCGCTGCTGGTCTTCGCGGCCCTCGGGATCACCGCCACGGTGATGTCCTCCGAGGCGATGCAGGCGCTCGCGGGCGTCGAGCCGTTCGGCCTTCTGATCACCGAGTTCTCGCGTCTGGTCCCGTATCTGCTGATCATCGCGGCGTTCGCCTTCATCTACATGTTCGTGCCGAACACGCGGGTACGGCCGGGTCCGGCGCTGGTGGGGGCGGTGGTCGCAGGCGTGCTGTGGCAGAGCATGGGCTGGGTGTTCGCCAACATGATCACGGAGTCGACCCGTTACGACGCGATCTATTCCGGCTTCGCGATCATGATCCTGCTGCTGATCTGGGTCTATCTGGCGTGGCTGATCCTGCTGATCGGGTCCAATGTCGCGTTCTATGTGCAGCACCCGGAATACATGAACGTGCGCGGGCGCCGGCCGCGGCTGTCGGCGGCGGCGCATGAGCGCCTGGGGCTCAATCTGATGCAGGTGGTGGCCCGCCATTTCGTGGAAGGGCGCACGCCGCCCACGGTGGATGGCGTTGCGGAGGCCCTGTACGTCCCGGGCAATGCCCTGGGCGGGGTCGCGCGGGCGCTGGAGGCAGCGGGGCTGCTGCGGCGGACCGAGGAACATGGTCTGCTGCCGGGGCGCGATCTCGACCACATCCCGGTCGCGGAGGTCCTGCAGGCATTGCGCGAGGATCAGGACGACCCGGCGCTGCGGACCCTGCATGGTGATCCGGCGGTGGAGTCGACCCTGGGGGAGCTGGACTCGGCGCGCCAGCGGCACCTGGGCGAGCGCACGGTCCGGGATCTGCTGGAGAACGGGAGCGGGGCCGCAGACAGGGCGGGGACCCGGGATTCAGCCGCGGAGGAACCGCTGGCCTCGTGACCCCTCCCAACCCAGGGCCCGGCGACGGGCTCGGCGGGATCAGGCGTCGGAAGAGTCCGCCTCCGCATCCAGGCGCTGCTGGGCGCGCTCCATCAGCTGGCCGGAAACGCGCTCCACCAGCGAACCGGCCGCCTTGCGGACCGCGGCCTCCAGCAGCGGATTGCCCAGCCGGTATTCCAGCTCGAATTCCACCCGGGTCAGACCCTCTCCGGCCGGCTGCAGCCGGTAGCTGCCGCGGTTGTGGACACCGCGGATCGAGCGCCAGGCAAAATGCTCGGGCTCGATCGCGCTGCAGACCTCGACATCGAAATTCATGGTGATGCCCGCCGCCACGATCGTCCAGCGATACTGTTCCTCGCCCAGCGGTTCGATGGTGCGGACGTGATCGCACAGATCGACGAAGTTGGGGACATGGCTGAGCAGGGCGAAGACCCGCTCGGGTTCGGCCTGCAGGGATGTTTCGTGGGTGATCCGGCGCATGCTGGCGACTCGACTCGATAAAGCGTGGGTTCGGGGAGTGAGATCCCCCGGAAAGCCCGCGGGTTCCCCGGATAATACGCGCCGGCCGTTCGCCCTGCATGCGGTTGTAGCCCCGAGTACGGCGTTCTACCATGTCGCCCGACCTCGCCGGAACCACCCAAGAGCCCCGTATGAGCTTTGCCCGAGATCACCGGCCGGACCCCGATGCCGGCTTCATGGAACGCTACGAGGCCGGTGCGCTGGGCGTCCTGCACTGGGAACAGCTGGACGCGTTGTGGGCCACGCTGCGCGCCGGTGCCCGCGACGCTGAATGGTATGTCTACGCGGTGGGGGAGAAGGTGCCTGAAGAACCGGTCAGCGCGGCCGAACTGGACCGTTTCCTCGCCGAGGTGGATGCCCTGCTGCGCGCCGATCACGACGAGAGCTACTGCGGCATCGTCTACGTGGACGACCGCGAGAACCCGCGCTTCGTGAAGATCTTCGACCCCAACAACCTCGGCTCCTCCTGCGGTTCGTCGGGCCTGCGGGTGCTGCCGGGCTGGATCCTGTCCACCGTGCCGCCGGAAGACCTGCAGGCGGCCATGCCCCCGCCGAACAGCCGCCGCCGCTGGTGGCAGCGGCTTTTCCCCCGCGCCGGTGCCGACCAGGAAGGGGCCGGGCGACCGGCGCTGTCACGGGCGAAATCCGGTACCCGGTAGGGACACGGGAGACGCCCCCGGGATCCGCGGTTCCGGATCCGGGTTCAGGCCCCGATGATGCCCTCGAGGCGTTTCAGGCATTCGAGATACTGCGCCTCGTCCGGCGGCTGGCCGCTGCGCTGGCTCTCCCACAGGGCCTGACCGAGACACTCCATCATCCGGTGTTCGGCGTCCAGTTCGCCGTAGCGGGCGCACAGCCGGTGGTGCAGGTCGCGGATGCCGGCCGGACGGTCGGTGGCGGCCTGCTCGCGCAGGCCCATGTGCATCGACATGTGCAGGAACGGGTTGGTGGCCCCCGATTCCGGCGGGAACTCCGCTGTCAGGGCCTTCTCGCGGTCGTTCAGCAGCGCATGGTATTCGGGGTGGTCGCGGATGATGCCGACCAGCACCTGTTCCATGTCGCTCAGGGGTTCCTCGTTGCGGGCCTTCTGCCAGGCATCCAGGAACTGGGTTCGCATGCGGTCGCGGTCGCCGTACATTGCATCAGGCCTCGGTCTTGTCCTTGTATTCACACAGATCGCGGATCACACACTGCCCGCAATCCGGCCGGCGTGCGCGGCACACGTACCTTCCGTGCAGGATCAGCCAGTGGTGGGCGTCGCGCAGGAACTCCTTCGGAGTGAATTTCAGGAGCTTCTTCTCGACCTCCAGCACGGTCCTGCCGGGGGCCAGTCCGGTGCGGTTGGCCACGCGGTAGATGTGCGTGTCCACCGCGATGGTGGGTTCGCCGAAGGCCGTGTTGAGCACCACGTTGGCGGTCTTGCGGCCGACCCCGGGCAGGGCCTCCAGCGCCTTGCGGTCGCGCGGCACCTCGCCGCCGTGGAGTTCCACCAGCATGCGGCAGGCCTTCATGATGTTCTCGGCCTTGGCGTTGTACAGGCCGATGGTGCGGATGCATTCCTTCAGGCCGTCCAGTCCCAGGTCGAGGATGGCCTGCGGGGTGTTCGCCACCGGGAACAGCCGCCGGGTCGCCTTGTTCACGCCCACGTCGGTCGCCTGCGCGGACAGGATCACCGCCACCAGCAGCTCGAACGGGGTGTTGTATTCCAGCTCGGTGGTGGGCTCGGGATTCGCCGCCCGCAGGCGTTCGAAGATCTCGCGGCGCTTGGCGGCATTCATGGGGCGGGGCTTCCGGCGGTTTCAGGGGACTCAAACGAAACCGGCCCCGCGAACGGGGCCGGACAATGCGCGGGACTGCGGCGCGATCGTGATCAGACGTGGCGGTACACGCCCACATCCGGCGCCGGCTCGCGCGGCTTTTCTTCCGCTTCCTTCGCGAGGTCGGCCAGCAGCTTGGAGTGCTTCTCCTCGAGATCGTGCATCGCCTTCTCGTCCATCTTGGGGAAGATGATGTCGCGGACGAACGAGCCCAGCTCGGCCATGCACTCCGCCCAGTACTTGTCGTTCAGGTGGAACGAGTGCTCGGCGTGGGTACCCATGGGGTAGCTGTTGAACCGGGTGATCATGGTGACGGACAGGTCGCTGTCCTTCTCGACGAAATCCTTGGCGAAGTCGTACCACCACTTGTAGTACTTCTCCTGCAGCTCCTCACCAAAGCCGTGGTTCTCGAAGAATGCGGCGATGGTGCCGCGCGGGGCCTGGCCGTAGCGCGTACCGCGCTTGCCGGCGAACGGGAAATGTCCAGCCATGCCTGCTCTCCTGGGACGATTGGAATTTTTGTAGCGACGGCAGTGTACCCGCTGGGCGCCGGGAATCAAGGCCGGGGCGCCGGCGCGGCCCCGGGGACTCCGGTGATCGGGCGCGCGACGGCCTGTGTCGCAGGCGCTCCCGCGCTACACTTCTCACCCGATCCCCACCGCCTGGAGCCCGCATCATGGCCGACCCCGATCCCGCCCGTCCGCAGGACCGCGAGACGGACACCGGGCGCGACGAATACACCCCGCTGCCGCGAAGCTTCCTGATCGGCTCGCTGATCACGCTGGCCCTGTTCATCTGGGGCGTGAGCCTGCTGTGGCCGCACATGGAGGACTGGCTGGCCGAGCTGTCGATCCTGCAGATCGGCCTGCTGGCCAGCTTCGTCGCCGGGCTGTTCACCGCCGTCGGGGCCATCCCCATCTTCTTCCTGCGGCGTCTGAAGCAGTCGGTCGAGGACGCGATGATGGGGTTTGGCGCCGGGGTCATGCTCTCGGCGACCGCCTTCGAGCTGGCGTTGCCGGCGGTGGAGCAGGCCGAAGCCCAGCACGGCAGCGTGGCCATGGCCATCTTCGTGATGGCCGGCGGCATTGCCCTGGGCGGGGGCTTCCTGCTGCTGCTGCACAAGGCCGTGCCGCACGAACACTTCGTGATCGGCCCGCAGAGCGGCGCCGACCCGGCGAAGATCCGCCGGGTGTGGCTGTTCATTTTCGCCATCGCCCTGCACAACCTGCCCGAGGGGCTCGCGGTGGGCGTGGGCTTCGGCGGCGACGACGTCAGCGACGGCATCGCCCTGGCCGTGGCCATCGGCCTGCAGAACATGCCCGAGGGGCTGGTGGTGGCCATCGCCCTGCTGTCGCTGGGCTACAGCCGGGCGGCGGCCTTTGGCGTGACCCTGCTGACCGGTCTGGTGCAGCCGGTCGGCGGGCTGATCGGTGCCGGTGCCATCACCCTGATGGAGTTCCTGCTGCCCTGGGGCCTGGCCTTCGCCGCCGGGGCCATGCTGTTCGTCATCAGCCACGAGATCATCCCTGAGTCCCACCGCAAGGGCCACGAGGCCCAGGCCACCACCGGGGTGCTGGTCGGTTTCGTGACCCTGCTGGCCATCGACCTGGCGCTTTAGGGCATCCACGTGCCGCTCCGCGTTCAGTGCGGGGCGGGTCCTGCATCCCCGAACCCCTCCGTTTGAAGGGGGCGGGTCGAGCGAAAAGACGGCACCATTCGGATGTTGCTGAATACGGACCTGCTTCACGTCGGCGCCGAAATCACCTACATTGAGAACCGGTTCGCAAACCGGCAATGCAGGCTTTCGCCCTTTCACCATGACGTCCCATCCGGAGGAACCTTATGCACAATCTGAAACGCTCCATCCTGCTGGCTTTAGGTGGCGCTTCTATCGTTGGAGCGGGGCCCGTAGTCGCAGAGACTTTGGAAATCGAGGCGAAGGGAGAACGTTGGGAACTCACTACAACTGACGAGTTGAACTTCGGATTGCTTGAACGTCAACCGTGGTGGGACGATGACGATGCTGCCAGCGACTTTGCGGAAGCGGAGCGGGGAAGACTTCCTGGTGACGCCCATTTCGCTTTTGAGGATCTAGGTGACGGTTTGTTCGACATGAAATTCTGGGATTCCAGAATTGAGGACGATACTCGTCCGTTTGTTGACTCTGAAGACGAGGGCGTGGTGACGGAGGGCGTGGAGAGGGATGTTTGCATTGCGGCCCCGCAGCCGACATCCGATGGAGCCTCCCTAAGCCCTGAAGAGGTGAGAGCTTGCTCGTTCGCGATTGCAGAGCGGATGATATCGCTGGCGTCGGTCTCGGAGAGTCTGGAGTCCAGCGGCCGCGCGGTGGCGGGGGCGCTGACCGCCAGCATGCTCAATCTGCATGGGGCGCACGGTCGGCCGATGACGCGCCTCACGGATGCCGGGCAGACGACCGCCTGGGTGCTGGGGGACTACGGCATCCGCTCGCATGGGCCGGCGGACGGATACAGTGGGGTGTTCGGCGTGGGCGCCGGGCATAACTTCGGTCCGGTACAGCTGAACGCGACGGTCGGGCAGTCGCGCACCCGGGACGATCTGGTCTTCGGCGGGCGCGTACGCAATCAGAGCGATTTCGTGATGCTGGAGGGCATCGTGCCGCTGCTTGAGGAGCGCGGGCTGTTCCTCACCGTGAACGGCTATCACCAGTGGGGTGACGTGGAAGTGCGCCGCGGCTACCTCGACAGCGCCGGCCAGCAGGATGCCTCCAGCGCCTCGCCCGATCTGCACGGCTACGGCGTGCGTGCCCGGGTCGACTGGGTGGATGCGTGGGAAGGCTCCAGCGCCCGCCTGAGCCCTTACGCCGATCTCAGCTACTCGCGCGTGCGTCTGGACAGCTACCGCGAGGCCGGTGGCTCGCTGCCGGCGGAATTCGACCGTCGGCG
Organism: Thioalkalivibrio sp. ALJ24; assembly: GCF_000377785.1. Lineage (GTDB taxonomy): Bacteria > Pseudomonadota > Gammaproteobacteria > Ectothiorhodospirales > Ectothiorhodospiraceae > Thioalkalivibrio. The sequence continues at coordinate 232,275 of NZ_KB898724.1, forward strand.
GGACAGCGTGACCGAGGTGCGCGCCGGCTCCGAGCTGGCCCTGCCCATCCCCGACTCGGTTTTCGAGGTCACGGCGCTCGCTGCGGTTGCCCATCGCTTCGACAGCGACGGCGCCCGCACCAGTGGCCGCATGGTGGGCAATCCGTTCGTGGAGAACGATTTCGACCTCGACGGCCGTGACTACGACCAGACCTGGGTGCGCGGCGGGATCGGCATCGAGGGCCCCATGGGCCCCGGAGACTTCTCCGTGATGCTGAACGGGACGACCACCGGTGAGATGGAATCCGGCTGGCTTGCCGCGTCCTACCGCGTCGATTTCTAGTCACTACCGTCCAGATCGGGTCGGCGACATCCGTCGCCGACCCGGCATGTCCGCTTGTCCCCGTCTCTTGCCCGCCTGACTTTTCTGACCTTCGCCGCTCGCGCGGACTCTCCATCAATTCCCCTGCCTGCTGTCGGTGGCGGCATCGCCGCCCATGCGCCCAAGCTATGTTGTGCCATTGCAACAGCGGTCCATCCTGGCACCCTCGGTCGCCAGTTGTTGCGCATTCGCAACACGCGGCACTGCGTGCCGCAAGCCCGATCAAACGCGTTTGCTCGGGGTTTTCCGTCTGCACCCGTGGGTAACCCCCGGCCCGTGTCTGGTCTGCCATATCGCGTCAAGAAGCGATTTGAAATCAGTGACTTGTGTGTTTTCTTCGGCACCCGGCGGCATGCCGACCTTTCCGGCCTCGGCCCGCAACCGACTGCCCGAGTTCACGAATACCGCATTTTTTCCGCCACAAGGGTTGAAATGCGACACCGTGGCGTATATAAAACACAGGACATCGCGGGGCCGACGGGTTCCGGGATGCAACTGACAGCAAGAATTCACCTCCTGGGAGAAGCATCATGAAGAAAAAGATCCTTGCAGTGGCCGTTGCCGGCGCCTTCGCCGTCCCGGCCTTCGCGCACGCCGATTCCTCCGTGACCCTGTCCGGCACCCTGCAGACGCAGGTCGTGGGCTATGGCTCGTGGGGCGACGCGGACAGCAACGTCGAAATGGCTGACGCGGGCGGCATCGTTGCTCGCGGCGACGGTGCTGGCCCCAACCGCATCACCTTCGACGTGAATCATGATCTGGGTGGCGGCCTGTCCGCGATCGCCCGGTACAACACCGATCTGAACGTCAGCAGCGCCGGTGGCCTGTCCGATCGTGACACCTACGTCGGTCTGAGTGGCGACTTCGGTACCGTCACCGTCGGCCGTCAGGCCACCCCGTTCAACACCGCCGGTCGGGATCCGCTGAACGCGACCTTCCTCCAGGCCCGCATGAACGCCGGCCGCACCGGCCCGCTGGGCGGTCTCGGTAACGGTGGCTTCCTGGATGACGCCATCGCCTACTCCAACGACTGGGGCATGGTGAACTTCGCCGGCGCTCTGGTCCTGGATCCGGCGGATGATTCCGATACGGCCCTGTCCGCACGCGTGGGCTTCAACGTGATGGATGGCCTGGAGATCTACGGTGCCTACACCCACGCCGATGATCACTCCTTCGTGGCGAACCAGCTTGACGGCAACGCCGGCGAGTTTGTCGATCTGATTCGCGGTTGGGCGGATATTATTGGTGTGAGTGGCGCGCTTGATGACCTCGACGGCGACGGTACGAGCATCGAAGACGCTCTTCTGGTAGGTGCCGGTGATGCGCGCCTCGGCAAGATCGGTGCGGACTGGAGCCAGGGCCCGTTCCGTGTGGTCGGTGAAGTCGAGCATGTCGACATCGAAACTGCCGCCGGTAACACGGTTGCGGATTACGAGGCCTACTTCCTCTCGGGTAGCTACACCATGGGTCAGCTGGACTTTGTCCTGAACCTGGGTCACACCGATAACACCGGTGGCAGCAACGGTCGCGACTACGTCGGTTTTGCCACGAAGTACAACTTCAGCAACAACGTGATGGCCTATGCCGGCGTTGGTTACCTCGACGATCGCGGCTTTAATGACGGCGAAGGTGAGGACACCACCTCCGTGGGTGCCGGTATGCGCGTCAGCTTCTAAGAGTCTCGAACTCTGAAGCAAGCGTTATAACAACGGGCGAAAGCCCGTTTTGCGGGGCCCTCCGGGGCCCCGTTTTTTGTGGAGGGCCGCGCATTGCGCGGCCTTTCGCGTTTGGGTATGAGGTTGGGGTGATGACACCCGAATGGCTACGATGGACCGGTCGAAGAGTTCTACCGAACGAAAGAGGGGGGCAACATGAAGATCGAAGTGGAGCATCGGCCGGCAAGCGAACGGCTGGAGGCACTGGGTGTGTTCGACTGGCCGGTGTGGGAGAAGGAGGCGTCCAGTTTCCCCTGGCATTACGACGAGACCGAGGTGTGCTACATCCTCGAGGGCCAGGTAACGGTGACCCCGGAAGGTGGCGAGCCGGTGACGGTGGGCGAGGGGGATCTGGTCACGTTCCCGGCGGGCATGGACTGCACCTGGGAGATCCACCGCGATATCCGCAAGCACTACCGTTTCGAATAGGCTCCGGCACGGGCATTCACCCGGGAAACGGATACAGGAACGGCCCTGGCCGCGAAGATCGGGGCCCGCAGGCAAAGGGGGGTGCGTGCGAGCACGCGGTGGGGGTGTCAAAAAAGAGAAAAGACCGAACAACATCCCTGTTGAACGGCCTTTCGGCAGGAACTTCCCTGTTCCTGATTGGGGATATTATCCGTGCCTCCGGGGTGAAACAATATTGATTGTGTGTTTTTGTGATTAATACCACAAAAAATGGATTGGAATCAGTCTAAATGTTCGGCAAAATCAACGAGGATAGGGATAAAAAGACCGAATAAACAGAAGTCTAGGAGGTCTTGCGCCGCGCCTCGGGTGGAAGTCTTGCGCACACGGGGCGGGGTGGTTCAACGGGCGAGCCACTGGGCGTCCAGCCGCGTGTCGAAGGTCTCCTCGACCCGGCGCAGGTAGTACATCATGTCCACCGGCAGGTTGATGCCATCGTGCATCTGCAGCGGGTAGAGATCGGCGGCGATCACGCAGTCGGCGATGGACGGGTGGCCGAGATAGAAGCCATTGGCGGCCAGGTGACGGGCGAGTTCGGGCAGGCGGCTGAGCCGGGCCAGTTGCTGGTAGCCGTCGTAGCGGTCGTTGGCGAGTTCTTCCAGGGTCATGCCGAAGCGGTGTTCCACGTTCGCCTTGAAGTCGGCGAGGGCATCGGCGTCCTGGCCGATGCCGTGGTAGCCGGGGGCGAGCGGGGCGTACAGGCGCTCGAGTACGACGTCCACGCGGGCGCGCCAGTCGAGCAGGGCCTGCCAGGCGTCTTCGGCGATGATCCCCGCGGACAGCGGTTCGCCGCTCGGGAACAGCTCGTCGATCGCGCGCAGGGCCGCCGTGGTGTCGGTGTACAGGGCGCCGTCTTCGGTGGCGAGCACCGGTGACTGGCGCGCGATGCCCAGCTCGAAGAAGGTCTCGTCGTCGAACCAGTCCACCGCGCGGGTCTCGAGTGCCGCGCCCTTGTAGCCGCAGGCCAGGCGGATCCGGTCGGCCTTCGGGTCGTGGGCGAAGTGGTAGAGGGTCGCCATCAGGCCGAACCCCCGTTGGTTCTGCCCTGAGCCTGCCCGCGCGTGGCGTGGGCGAGGATGAAGTCCCACTGGTCCTCGGTCAGCGGCATCACCGACAGGCGGTTGCCGCGGCGCACCAGCGGGCTGTCGGCCAGCTCGGGCTGCTGCTTGAGCCAGTCGAGGGTGAGGATGTCGTCGAATTTCTCCTCGAAGGCGACGTCCACCCGCAGCCAGCGCGGGTTGTCGGGATCGCTCTTGGGGTCGTAGTGCTTGTCCTCGGGGTCGAAGGCGCAGGAATCCGGGTAGGCCTCTTTCTCGATGCGCATGATGCCGACGATGCCCGGCGGTTTGGCGTTGGAGTGGTAGAAGAAGGCGAGATCGCCCTTCTTCATCTCGTCACGCATCATGTTGCGCACCTGGTAGTTGCGGATCCCGTCCCAGGGCTCCACGCCCACGCGTTCGAGATCGTCGATGCCGAACTCGTCGGGTTCGGATTTCATCAGCCAGTAGCCCATGTCGTCGCGTTCCTTGAATCAGTCGTTGTCAGGTGTCTGCAGGGTAGCGGTGGCCTGTCCGTGCCGGGGGAAGACATGCCAGCCGGTCTCGGTGACCACGGCATCCAGCGGCACGTCCCAGGGCTGGACCGGCAGGGCCTCGACCTGCTGCAGGTCATGGGCCACGCCGATCAGGCGCGGGCGGTGGATGCCGAAGCGCCGCCGGGCGAAGTAGCGGTCGTAGTAGCCCGCGCCCATGCCCATGCGGTTGCCGTCGCGGTCGAAGGCGACCAGCGGCATCAGCACCACCTGCATCTCGCGGCGCCAGACCCGGGGTGCCTCGGGGCAGGGCTCGGCGATGCCGAAGCCATTGGGGCACAGGCGGTCGCCGGGGCGCCACTGGTGGAAGCGCATGCGTCCCGGGCGTCGGGTGTCCATCACCGGCAGGGCGATGCGCGTGCCGCGCCGGGCGAGGGCATGGGTCAGGGCGGTCAGGTCGACCTCGCCGCGCAGGCCGCGGTAGGCGCCCACGCAGTGCGGCTGCCAGCGCTCCAGCCAGGCCAGCAGACGGCCGCTGATGGCCGCGTTGTGGGCATCCAGCCGGGCATCGGACAGGGCCGCGCGCCGGCGCCGGAGCTCGCGCCGCAGGCCGCGAGCGTCTTCGCGCGCAAGGGTGTCGGGATCGGGCGTATTCACCGTGGTGGACATGGCCGTGGGGACATGGGAGCGGCAGGAAATAAGAGGACGCGCCCCGCGGGCGCCGTCGTGACCTTCGACCTTGAACCAGCGGTTCAGGTGGGAGAAGTCTCCGAATCTTTAGGCTTTCCGCTCGGCGGCGGACCTGCACAGCGAAACGGAAGAACTCGGTCCCTGGGTGTTGCATTAAGGCTCAAGGGTACCACCCGGCCACGTTCGAACGCCGCAGCGACGCGTCCGGTTCCATTATGAACCAGATGGCCGGGGATTGCTCAAGCCGGCGCCCGGTTTTTCAGGAATTCCGGTGCGCGTCGCCGGTTCCGGAGCCGGCTTCGGGACCCGGCTGCGGTTCGCGCCCGAGGTTGCGCTCGATGTGGTCGGCCAGCGCGTGCAGGCGCTCCGGGGCGGCGCCACCGTGCTGACGGGCTTGCTGCAGTTCTTCCTTGCACTCCAGCATCTCGTGAGCGAGGTTCAGTGCCACCATCACCGCGATGCGTTCCGCGCCGACCACGCGTCCGCCGTCGCGCAGTTCGCGCATGCGCTCGTCGATCAGCGAGGCCGAGGCGAACAGATCGGCGCGTTCCTCCGGCGGGCAGGCGACGTGGTACTCCTTGCCCATGATGGTGATGCGGACCGGTTCGGACTGGCTCATTCGGACTGCTCCATCGACCGCAGGCGGGCGATCATGGTCTCGACCCGGTGCCGGGCCTGTTCATTGCGTTCGCGGTAAGTCGCACGTTCGGTCCGCAGCTGGCGGACCTGTTCATGCAGGGCCCGGTTCTCCTCGCGCAGTTCGGCGTTTTCGTCCAGCAGCCGCAGGATCGCGGTCTCCAGGCGGTCGAGCGCATCGGGTTCCGGATTGCCGGGAGCATCGTTCTCGGACATGGCGGGGCGGGCCTCGGGCATGAGAAAGGGGAGCGAAGTCCCTGAATCCCGGAGTCTAGGAGGGGGTTGCCGGAACCGTCAACCGGAACACCGCCGGGTTGTGTTGCGACCGGTGCGGGGGGTGGCCAGAATATGGTGCATGACACAGCCTCCCGAACCCGCACCCGACGCCACGATCATCGAAGGCACGGCCCACAACGGCAAGCCATGCCGAGTGGTGGACAACACCGGCACGATCCCGCGCGGCGAACTGGAACAGCTGCTGGAGGATCTGATCCGCGAAAAGCGCTTCGGCCTGACCGCGCTGTCCTCCGTCGGTTCCAGCGAGATCCGCCTGGGCGAGCCGCAGTTCACCCATCTGCAGCTGGGCGACGGCCTCTACCGCTTTCTGCTGTTTCCCTACGAAGCCCGTCTGGAGGCCTTCTGATGGCGCAGTCCCGGGAAGAACGCCTGGCCCACGGCCTGCGCACCATGGGGTTCGCGCAGACCCCGGCCTCGGCCCACGGCCTGATCACCGGCTGCCTGGTGGCCGATCCGGATGCCGGCAACGACCTGCTGATCAACGCCCTGGGCGAGGCGCGGCCGCTGACGGACAACCCCGCCACCGACTTCGAGTCGCTGGTGGATGAACTGCGCCGGCACCTGCTGGCGCAGCTGTACGACATCGAGCTCGGTTTCGGTCCGCTGGTGCCGGATGATGCGGAGATCGAGGCGCGTGCCCAGGCGCTGTCGGAATGGGCCGACGGCTTCATCAGCGGCCTGGGGCAGACGCCGCGGCTGGGCGGGCTCAAGCCCTCGGCCGAGTCGGCGGAGATCCTGCGCGACCTGGCCGAGATCGCGCGTCTGGATCCGGAGCCGGAAGACAGCGAGGCCTCGGAAAAGGACTTCGAGGAGCTGCTGGAATACGTGCGCGTGGGGGTGCTGCTGATCGCCGACGAGCTGGCCCCCGAGAACCCGACCCGGATCCCGATGCAATGAGCCGCGCGCCGCAGATCCCTGCCGGTGAGCTGGCCCGCCGTCGCCAGCGCCTGATGCGCGCGGTCGGGCGCGATGCCCTGATCGTGATCCCGGGCGCGGTGGAGACCACCCGCAACCGCGACGTCGAATACCCGTTCCGGCAGAACTCCGATTTCCTCTATCTGACCGATTTCGAGGAACCGGACGCGATCGCGGTGCTGGCCCCGGGGCGCGAGGCTGGCGAATACATCCTGTTCTGCCGCGATCGGGACCCGAAGATGGAGACCTGGACCGGGCGCCGCGCGGGGCCCGACGGGGCGATGGAACACTTCGGTGCCGACTGCGCCTTCCCGGTGGACGACATCGATGAGATCCTGCCCGGTCTGCTGGAGAACCGCCGCGAGCTGTGCGCGCCGTTCGGCCGCGACGAGGGCTTCGACCGGCGGCTGTTCGGCTGGCTGCAGCAGGTACGCCGGCGCGCGGCGCGCAGCGGAGTGCCGGTGCCGCACGAGTTCGCCGCGCTGGAGCACCACCTGCACGAGCAGCGCCTGTTCAAGAAGGCCCCGGAGCTGAAGATGATGCGCCATGCCGCTTCGATCTCGGTGGGGGCGCACAAGCGCGCGATGCAGGCCTGCCGCCCGGGCATGACCGAATACCAGGTGGCCGCCGAGATCACCCACGAGTTCCATCGCCACGGCACCGAGGCGGCATACCCGTCCATCGTCGGCGGCGGCGAGAACGGCTGCATCCTGCACTACATCGAGAACCGCGACGTGCTGCGCGACGGCGATCTGCTGCTGATCGACGCCGGCTGCGAGCACCGCGGCTACGCCTCGGACATCACCCGCACCTTCCCAGTGGGCGGGCGCTTCGGCGGGCGTCAGCGCGAGGTCTACGAGATCGTGCTGGACGCGCAGCGCGCCGCCATCGACGCGGTGCACCCCGGAAATCACTGGAACGACCCGCACGACGTCGCGGTGCGCGAGCTGACCCGCGGGCTGCGGGATCTGGGCGTGCTCGAGGGTGAGCTGGATGCGCTGATCGAGGACGAGGCGTATCGCCCGTTCTTCATGCACCGGACCGGTCACTGGCTGGGGCTGGACGTGCACGACGTGGGCGAGTACCGCGTGGGCGAGGCCTGGCGGCAGCTGGAACCAGGGATGGTGATGACCGTCGAGCCCGGACTGTATTTCGGCCCGTACTGCGAGGCCCCGGAGGACCTGCGCGGGATCGGCGTGCGCATCGAGGACGACGTGGCGGTGACCCGCGACGGGCACGAGGTCTTGACCGAGGCCTGCCCCAAGACCGTGGAGGCCATCGAGGCCTGCATGGCCGAAGGCGCCGCCGGACGCCGCTGAGAAAGGGAACGCATGGAAGCCACCGTGAATCACGAGGCGCAGACCGATATCGCCGTGGTCGGTGGCGGGCCGGTGGGCGGCCTGATGGCCTGCACGCTGGCGCGCGCCGGTTACACGGTCAGCCTGTTCGAGCGCGGACCGGCGCCGGAGCCGGGCGCGTCGCGCGCGGACACCCGGGGCTACGCCCTGGCGGCCGGCTCGGTGACCTTGCTGGATGACCTCGGCTACTGGGCGGAACTGGCCGCTACCGCCGCGCCCATCCGCCGCATCGTGGTCAGCCGCCGCGGCGGGCTGGGGCGGGTGCGCATGGATGCCGCCCGGATGGGCTTCGAGGCCCTGGGGCAGGTGGTTCCGGCCGCGGCGCTGGATCCCCTGCTGGCGCGGGCCCGGGATGCGGCGGGGGTGGAGAGTCATCACGCCACCACCCTGGTGGATGCGGAGGCGGCCGCGGACGGCGCGCGCCGCCTTTACCTGGAGGGGCCCAACGGGGCGTGGTCCTGCCGCGCACGGCTGCTGATCGCCGCCGACGGCGTGGGCTCGCCGACCCGCGAGGCGCTGGGGATCCCGGTGCAGCGCCACCGCTACGATGCCGATGCCCTGGTGTTCGACGTGCGGCCCTCGCGTGCGCACGACGGCGAGGCCTTCGAACGCTTTACCGACGAGGGGCCGCTGGCGCTGCTGCCGCAGGCCGACGGGCGCATGAACGTGGTCTGGGTCGCCCCGACGGAGGTCTGTGACGCCCGCCTGGAGATGGATGAACCGGCGCGCATGGCCGCGCTGCAGGAACGCTTTGGCTGGGCACTGGGACGGCTGCACCCGGCGGGCGACGTGCTGCGCTTCCCGCTGCAGCGGATGCATGCGCCGCAGCCGTTCGCCGAGCGCGCGCTGCTGCTGGGCAACGCCGCCCACTCGGTGCATCCGGTGGCGGGGCAGGGGCTGAACCTGGCGCTGCGCGACGTGGCCGATCTGCTCGGTGTGCTGCGCGATGGCGCGCAGCCCGACGGACGCCCCGCGTTCGTGGCCGATCCCGGCGGGCGGCACGTGCTGGAGGCCTGGGCGCGCCGGCGCGAGGGCGACATCCGCCGCATCGTCGGGGTGACCGATTTCCTCGCCCGCGGGATGCGCCATGTTGACGGGCTGCTGGGCCATGCCCTGGGGCTGGGCATGATGACGGTCGACCGGGTGCCGCCGCTGCGCGATGCCTTCGCGCGCGGGGCGATGGGGCTGCGGCCGGTGCCGCGGCATACCCTGTCGCGGCTGCCGGGGGCGCGGGCATGACGCGCGCCGGCGAGCCGCTGGACGTGCTGGTGGTGGGCGGTGGCGCCACCGGCCTGGCTACCGCCCTGGGCTGCGCCCGCGCGGGCATGCGGGTGGCGGTGCTGGAGCGCGGACCGGCACCGGCGTTCGATCCGGCGACTGCCCCGGTGACCCGGGTGGTCACGCTCAACGCCGCGGCCATGGGCCTGCTGGATCGCCTGGGGGTGCAGGAGGCCCTGGCGGCGAACCGCGCCCATGCGTTCTCCGGCATGCAGGTGTGGGACGCGCACGGACCCGCGCATATCCGCTTCGACGCGGATGATATGGGCGTGCCCGAACTCGGCTGGACGGTGGAGAACGCGGCGCTGGAGGCGGTGCTGTGGCAGGCCCTGCGCGAGCGCGGCGTGGCGCTGTGGCAGGAGACCGCGTGGCGCAGCGTGGACCCGCGGCCCGATCGGGTGGATATCCATGCCGAGGGGCATGCGCCGCTGGCCTCGTCGCGCCTGGTGGTGGCGGCCGACGGCGCACGTTCGGCCCTGCGTGAACGCGCGGGCATCGCCGTGAGCGAGCGCCCGTATCACGCGCGCGGGGTGGTGGCCACGGTGGAGACCGCGCAGGGGCATGGCGACACCGCCTGGCAGCGCTTCGACGACGAGCGCATCCTGGCCTTCCTGCCGCTGGCCGACGGGCGCTGCTCGATCGTCTGGTCGCTGCCGGAGCTCGAGGCCGATGACGTGATGGCGATGGATGACCCGACCTTCATCCGCGAGCTGTCGGGCGCGATCGACGGCGGGCCCGGTCCGGTGACGGGGACCTCGCCGCGTGCCAGCTTCCCGCTGGTGGCGCGCCACGCGCGCGATTACTTTTCCGGGCGGGTGGTGCTGGTCGGGGACGCGGCGCACACCATCCATCCGCTGGCGGGGCAGGGGCTCAATCTGGGGCTGGCGGACGTCGACGCGCTGCTGCGCCAGCTCGCCGGCCCCAACCGGCGTGACCCCGGCGATCCGCGCGGGCTGCGTGCCTACACCCGTGCGCGGCGCCCGGAGAATGCGATGATGCAACGCGCGATGGACGGCTTTCGCCTGCTGTTCGGTGCCCGCCGCGCCGGTCTGCCGGAGCTGCGCGGGGTCGGGGTGCGGCTGGTGGACGGGCTGCTCCCGGTCAAGCGCCAGCTCGCGCTGCGCGCGTTCGGTCTGGACGGCATCCGTCGCTGATCCATGGGCCCGATCCCATGTACCCGGCGTGAACCGGGGCATTGGGTTCCGGCGGCTGATCGCCTATAATCGGAAACACGTCAGCGGAGCCGAATCTCCGCACATCGTCCTGGAAGAGTTCTGCCGCGCTGCGCCTCGGGCGCGCGCCGCAGACGCCGAAGGCGCAACATCCGCCCGGAATCGCTCAGGCTTCAGGACCGGGATGATGAAACGACGGACTCTGGAGAGCGGCCGGCAGACGGCCCACCGAAGGGGGCGATCGCCCGGGTCCACAGGACCGCGGGGCGCGCAAACTCTCAGGTTTCAGGACAGAGGGGCGGTCGGCAGTAATCCTGCCGGCCGCCCTTTTTTTATGCGCGGATGACCGCGACGCCATCGACGCCGGAACAACTGCAGGACGAAAAGCATGACGCTGAAGAAAACCCCGCTCCATGCCGCCCACGAACGCGCCGGCGCCAAGCTGGTCGATTTCGCCGGCTGGGAGATGCCGCTGCATTACGGTTCGCAGATGGAAGAGCACAAGAAGGTGCGCGCCGGCGCCGGCATGTTCGACGTTTCGCACATGCGCGTGGTCGACATCCATGGACCGCAGGCGCAGGCCTTCCTGCGCTACCTGCTGGCCAACGACGTGGCCAAGCTCAAGACCGAAGGCCGCGCGCTGTACAGCTGCATGCTGAACGAGCGCGGCGGCGTGATCGACGACCTGATCATCTACTGGCTGGGTGGTGACGCCTACCGCGCGGTGGTCAACGCCGCTACCGCCGAGGGCGACATCGCCCACATGCAGTCCGTGGCGCAGGACTTCGACGTGCGCGTGGAGCCGCGTCCGGAGTTCGCGCTGATCGCGGTACAGGGCCCCGAGGCGGTCGCGAAGACGCTGCCGCTGCTGCCGGAAGACCTGCGCGGCGCGGGCGAGCTCAAGCCGTTCTCCGCGCTGTGGAACGACCAGTGGTTCGTTGCGCGCACCGGCTATACCGGCGAGGACGGCTTCGAGGTGATGCTGCCGGCCGCGGAGGCCGAGGGTTTCTGGCAGGCGCTGCTGGACGCCGGGGTCGACCCGGTTGGCCTGGGCGCGCGCGACACCCTGCGCCTGGAGGCGGGGATGAATCTCTACGGCACCGACATGGACACCGAGATCAGTCCGCTGACCGCCAACCTCGGCTGGACCGTGGCGCTGAAGGACGCCGAGCGTGATTTCATCGGCCGTGCGGCCATCGAACGCGAAAAGGCCGCGGGCGTGCAGCAGCGCCTGGTCGGCGTGGTCCTGGAAGGCCGCGGCGTGCTGCGCGGCGGGACGCGCATCGTGACCGACGCCGGCGACGGCGAGGTGACCTCGGGCAGCTTCGCGCCCAGCCTGGGCGTGTCCGTCGGCTTCGCCCGGGTCCCGGCGGCCGCGGCCGATGCCGAGCGCCTGGAGGCGGAGATCCGCGGGAAGCGCCTGCCGGTGCGTGTCGTGCGCCCGGTGTTCGTGCGCAACGGCGAGCCGCAGATCGAACTGCCTTCCGCCTGACGCGGACCGTACAATTGCAGTGCGCAGTGGCTACACTGCGTACCCGGGTTTCAACGCTATAAGGATGAAGTCATGAGCGAAGCACCGAAGGACCTGAAATACACCAAGAGCCATGAATGGGTTCGTACCGAGGACGATGGCACCGTGACCGTCGGCATCACCGACCACGCCCAGGAACTGCTGGGGGATCTGGTGTTCGTCGAGGCCCCGGAGGCCGGCAGCAGCGTGGAGGCCGGTGCGGCCTGCGCCACGGTCGAGTCGGTCAAGGCCGCCTCCGACATCTACGCCCCGATCGCGGGTGAGGTGACCGAGGCCAACGAGGAGCTGGCCGACAGCCCCGAGAAGGTCAACGAGTCGCCCTTCGATGAAGGCTGGCTGTTCCGGATGAAGCCGGCGAACGCCGGGGATCTGGACGGCCTGATGGACGCGGACGCCTACGCCGCGCACGTCGAAGCCGAATCCTGAAGCCACCGGCGGCGGTCGGACCCCGGTGCCGGTGCGGCATCGGGGCGCCGCCGAAGAACTTCGCGTCAGCGAAAGCGAGAAAGTCATGCCGTTTATCCCGCATACCGAAGAAGACATCCGTTCGATGCTCGAGTCCATCGGCGCCGACTCCGTGGAGGATCTGTTCGACGAGATCCCGGCCGGTCTGCGCGCGCCACCGCTGGACGGCATCCCCGAGGGTCTCAACGAAATGGGGATCTCCCGCCTGATGCAGGAGCGGGCCGCCCGTGACGGCATGCCCTCGAATTTCATCGGCGCCGGGGCGTACGAGCACCACATCCCGGCGGCCGTGTGGCAGATCGCCACCCGCGGCGAGTACTACAGCGCCTACACGCCCTACCAGGCGGAGGCGTCGCAGGGCACGCTGCAGCTGATCTACGAATACCAGACCATGATGGCCCGCCTGACCGGCATGGAGGCCTCCAACGCCTCGCTGTATGACGGCGCGTCCGCGCTGGCCGAGGCCGTGCTGATGGCGGTGCGTGTGAACCGCCGCTCGAAGAGCAAGCGGGTGCTGGTCCCGGGGGCGCTGAATCCGGTGTACCGCCGCGTGATCGACACCCTGATCGGCAACCAGGGCATCGAGCTGATCGAGGTCCCGTTCGACGAGACCACCGGCCAGACCCCGGTGGAGGCGCTGGCCGCGCACGCCGACGACGACATCACCGCGATGATCATCAGCCAGCCGAACTTCTTCGGCATCCTCGAGGACGTGGACGGCCTGACCGGCTGGGCCGAGGAGCGCGAAGTCCCGGTGATCGGCGTGGTCAATCCGGTCTCGCTGGCGCTGCTGAAGCCACCGGGCGAGTGGGGCGGCAACGGCGTCGACATCGTGGTGGGCGAGGGCCAGCCGCTGGGCGCGCCGTTGTCCTCCGGCGGGCCGTATTTCGGTTTCATGACCACGCGCAAGAAGCATATCCGGCAGATGCCGGGGCGCATCGTCGGTCGTGCCGAGGATGCCGACGGCAAGTCGGGCTTCGTGCTGACGCTGCAGGCCCGCGAGCAGCACATCCGCCGCTCCAAGGCCACATCCAACATCTGCACCAACCAGGGGCTGGTCGTGACGGCCGCGACCATCCACATGTCCATGCTGGGCGACGAGGGCCTGACCCGGGTGGCCGAGGCCTGCTACGCCAACACCCATGCACTGGTGGAAAAGCTCGCCGCGAAGGGCATCAAGCCGCGTTTCACCGGCGAGTACTTCCACGAGGTGGCGCTGGATTTCGGTGGCGATGCCGCCGGGCAGCTGCAGGCAATGGCCGATGCCGGCGTGCTCGCCGGGCATGACCTGGGCCGGGACTATCCGGCGCTGGACGGCTGCGTGCTGGCCTGCGTCACCGAGACCAAGAACGAGAACGATCTGGAGCAGTACGTGGCTGCCTGCGAGAAGGCCCGCGCGGCCTGAGCGGGGAGCCATTTCACGCGACGTGCAATACCCCAACCGCCGAGGAGGCTGACATGGCCGAGACCAAGCTGCAGGGCAACACGATCCACACCAACGGCGACCTGCCCCACGTGGGCTCGCCGGCTCCGGACTTCAAGCTGACGGGCAAGGACCTCAACGATGTCACGCTTGCCGATTTCGGCGACAAGCGCAAGCTGATCTACATCGTGCCCAGTCTCGACACGCCGGTGTGTGCCGAGTCGACCAAGAAGCTCAACCAGTTCGTCGAGCAGCGCCCCGACGTGCATGCGCTGATCGTCTCCGCCGACCTGCCCTTCGCGATGGACCGTTTCTGTTCGGTGGAGGGGCTGGAGCGCGTCACGGTGCTGTCGATGATGCGTGATCGCAACTTTGCCAAGGACTACGGCGTGCTGATCCAGGACGGTCCGCTGGCCGGGGTCACGGCCCGCGCGATGCTGGTGCTGGATGCCGACAACCTGGTGATGCATGCCCAGCTGGTCCCCGAGATCGGCGACGAACCCGACTACGACGCGGTCTTCGCCGCGCTGGACGACCGGGCGACGCTGAGCCCGACCCAGTAACGCGACAGGCCTCCGGCGCGCCCCGCGCGGTCGAGATCCGCCGGGGCGCGCCGTCTACCCGAATACCGAAGCGAGAAACCGCCATGAACACCACGGAAACCAAGCTGATCTTCGAACATTCCCACGCCGGTCGCTCCGCCGTGGCCCAGGCCCCGCAGGCGCACGCGGCCACGGCCATCCCCGCGCACCTGCGGCGGAAATCGGCGCCCGGCCTGCCGGCCGCCTCGGAGCTGGACGTGGTGCGTCACTACACGCGGCTGTCGCAGAAGAATTTCTCCATCGACACCGAGTTCTATCCGCTGGGCTCGTGCACGATGAAATACAACCCGCGCGCCTGTAACAGCCTCGCGATGCTGCCCGGGTTCCTGAACCGTCATCCGCTGGCCCCCGCCAGCCACAGCCAGGGCTTCCTGCAGACCATGTACGAGCTGCAGGAGATGCTGCGCGAGGTCACCGGGATGCAGGATGTGTCGCTGGCGCCGATGGCGGGCGCGCAGGGCGAGTTCACCGGCGTGGCCATGATCCGCGCCTATCACGATGCCCGGGGCGACACCGAGCGTCGCGAGATCATCGTCCCCGACGCCGCGCACGGTACCAACCCGGCCACCGCGATCATGTGCGGCTACGAGGTGCGCGAGATCCCCACCGACGAGACCGGGGACGTGAACCTCGAGGCACTCAAGGAGGCCGTCGGTCCGCAGACCGCCGGTATCATGCTCACCAATCCGTCCACCGTGGGCGTGTTCGAGCGCCGCATCGAGGAGATCGCGAAGATCGTGCACGACGCCGGCGGCCTGCTGTACTACGACGGCGCCAACCTCAATGCCATCCTCGGCAAGGTGCGCCCGGGCGACATGGGCTTCGACGTGATCCACATGAACCTGCACAAGACCTTCTCCACGCCGCACGGCGGGGGCGGTCCGGGCTCCGGCGCGGTGGGCGTGGGCGAGCGGCTGCTGCCGTACATGCCGGTGCCGCACGTGGAGCAGGACGGGCAGGGTGGCTACCGCCTGGCCGACGAGGCCGACCGGCCCGAGACCATCGGCCGGCTGTCGGCGTTCATGGGCAACCCGGGGGTGCTGCTGCGCGCCTATGTGTACATGCGCATGCTGGGCCGCGAAGGCATGGTGCGGGTGTCGGAGTTCGCCACCCTCAATGCCAACTACCTTGCGCGAGAGCTGAAGGCCGCCGGCTTCGATCTGGCCTATCCGGAACGCCGTGCGACCCACGAGTTCATCGTCACGCTGAAGAAGCAGGCGAAGGAGACCGGCCTGACCGCCGGAGACGTGGCCAAGCGGCTGCTGGATCACGGGTTCCATGCGCCCACCACCTACTTCCCGCTGCTGGTGCCGGAATGCCTGCTGGTGGAGCCGACCGAGAGCGAGTCCAAGGAGACCCTGGACGCCTTTGTCGAGGCGATGGCCTGCATCCTGGCCGAATCGGCGGACGACATCGACACCATCAAGTCGTCGCCGCACAACCTGCCGAACCGCCGCTTCAACGAGGTGGCGGCGGCCAAGGCACTCGACCTGGTGTACCAGGAACCTGCGGACGACTCCGCCGACGCACAACCGCGCAGCGGTACCCACGGCTGACGCGCCCGGTTTCTGCGGTCGATGTCACGAGAACGCCCCCGATCCGGGGGCGTTTCTGTTTGCGCGCGTGTCGGTGCCTCAGTGCCATGCTAGGGTAAAAGACCGAGGAGACTGAGCAGGAAGGTACCGATTCGGTGATCCCGCAAGCCGAAACCGTGACTCCGGAGCCGGACGCGTTCGCACGGGCAGCCGTGGGTCTGGTGGTGCTGGATGCGGCGGGTCGTATCGACCGTGCGAATCCTCGGTTTGCGGCCTGGCTGGGGCGTCCGGCCGGGGATCTGGTCGGATGCCCGCTGGGGGAACTCGTCCGGCCCGTGGAACGGGAACGACTGGAAGAGGCCCTGCGGGAGGTCCGGCACGATGGCGCAGCCGAAAGGGACCTGCAACTGCGCCTCGCCACCGAGGATGACGATGCCCTGGCCGTGCGGGTAACCTTGACCCGCGGGGGACACGAGGGGGTGCTGGCCACCGTGCAGCGCACGGGCGAGCCGCCCCTTCCCGAGGACCCGCCCGCGGCCGGCGAGCATCATCCCACCGGTGTCCTTGAGGGCCGTCTGTTGCAGAGCCTGGAGGAAGGGGTGTTCGGGGTCGACCGCGGCGGCCGCTACACCTTTCTCAATCCGGCGGCCTGTCGACTGCTGGGATTTGCCTCGGAGGCGCAGGTGCTGGGACGCGATTCCCACGCAACCTCGCATCATTCTCACCTCGACGGTTCTCCCTACCCCCACGAGGAATGCCCGATCCATCGGGTATTGCGCAGCGGAGAACCGGTGGAGGCCTGGGAGGACACCTTCTGGCGCGCGGACGGGAGCCCGTTTCCGGTGCGGGTGTACGCGGCGCCACTGTGGGGCGTGCACGGTGCAATCGAAGGCGTCGTCGTCTCGTTCCAGGACGAAACCGTGCGCCAGGAGCGGGAGGGCCGTCTGGCCAAGGCGGCGCGCAACCTGCCCGGTGCGATCTTCCAGTACCGCCAGTATCCCGACGGCCACGCCGTCTTTCCGTACGCCAGCGACGGGGCGCAGCAGGTCTTCGGTGTGAGCGCGGAGCAGGTGATGCGCGACCCGGCGGTCGCGTTTTCCCGCGTGCACGACGACGACCTGGTGCAGGTGCAGGCCAGCATCGCGGCCTCGGTGCGCGAGATGCAGCCCTGGCACGTCCGCTTCCGCGTACGCCACCCGGCGAATGGCTGGATCTGGGTCGAGGGGCGCTCCACCCCCGAGGCCCTGACGGACGGCAGCGTGCTGTGGCACGGGGTGATGATCGACATCAGCGAGAGGATGGCGGCGGAACAGGCCCTGCGCGAGCGCGAGCGGGAACTGTCCGAGGCGCAGGCCATGGCGCATGTGGGCAGCTGGGTGTGGGAGCTGGCGGAAGACCGGATGTACTGGTCGGACGAGGTGTACCGCATCCTGGGCCAGACCCGCGACGAGCAGGGGGCGAGCCTGCAGCGCTTCCTGGACGCGGTGCACCCGGACGATCGCGCGCGGGTGGATGCAGCAGTGCGGGCAGGTCTGGAAGGCGAACCCTATGACCTCCACTTCCGCGTGCAGTGTCCGCACGGCGCCGAGCGACAGGTGCACCTGCGGGCTGCCGTGGAGCTGGACGAGCACGGTCGGCCGTCACGCCTGGTGGGGACCGGACAGGATCTGACCGAATGGTTCGAGCTGGAAGAGAACCAGCGCCGGTTGATCGACATCCTCGAAGGTACGCCGGACGTGGTCGCGATGCATGACCCCGACGGCGCGATGCTGTTCATGAATGCGGCGGGCCGGCATCTGTTCGGGCTGCCGGAGGCGCCGGCGGAGCCGTGGTGCTCCGGGACGGGCTGGGATACCCGTGGGCTCCCCGGTGAGGAGGGGCTGGAGGCCACGGTCCATCGCTTCCAGCCGCCGTGGGCGGCGCGCAGGACCCTCGAGGAGGCGATGCCGGTGGCATTGCGGGACGGCGTGTGGGAGGGCGAGACCGCGGTGGTGGACCGAGACGGGCGCGAGGTGCCGGTGTCGCAGGTCATCGTCGTGCGGCGCGACGACCGCGGAGAGGTAAGCCAGATTTCGACCATCATTCGGGACATTTCCGGGCGCAAGGCGATCGAGGATGCCCTGCGCGAGAGCGAGACCCGCTTCCTCCAGCTGGCCTCCAGCGTCGAGGAGGTGTTCTGGCTGCGCGAGGAGGACCGCCTGCTGTACGTGAACCCGGCTTTCGACGCCCTCTGGGGTCTCAGTCGGGAGCGGCTGTATGCTGAACCTGAAGCGCTGCTGGGCCCGGTGCATGCCGATGATCGGGCCCACGTCGCCGACGTGATCCGCACGCAAACCGGGCGACGGACGGGCGGAGAGGAGACCTTCCGGCTGCTGCGCCCCGACGGCGACGTTCGCTGGGTCCGTCTGCGCTGCTATCCGGTGGCCGATGTCGAGGGCAACGTGACGCGCAGCGCGGCGACCGCGGTGGATGTGACCGAACTCAAGCACACCCAGCAGCAGCTGGAACACGCGAACGCGGAACTCGAACGCCAGGCGTTCTTCGACCGGCTGACGGGGGCCGCCAACCGGCGCTATTTCGAGAGCCTGCTGGATCGCGAAGCCGAGCGAGCGGAGCGTTACGGGACACCGTTTGCGCTGGTGATGTTCGACCTCGACCACTTCAAGCGGGTCAATGACACCTGGGGCCACGATACCGGCGACGTGGTGCTGCAGGAGGTCGCGCGGATCGCGGATGAGCGCCTGCGCGAGCCGGATGTGCTGGGGCGCTGGGGTGGCGAGGAATTCATGATCCTGCTGCCCGGGGATTCCGTGGCGCAGGCCGGAGTGGCGGCCGAGGCGGTGCGGGCGCGGGTCGCGGAACACGGGTTCCCGCAGGTCGGACAGGTCACCATCTCGCTCGGCGTGGCCGGCCACCGTCCGGGCGAACCCCGCAAGGAGCTGCTGCGCCGGGTGGACGAGGCGCTGTACCGCGCCAAGCGGGAGGGGCGCAACCGGGTGGTGATGGCCGGCGACGGGTTCGATACCGCCGACGGTTGTACGGGACACGGCGCCGAGTAACGAGCCTGCCTGCGCGCGGGCGCCTTGCGACGCGGGTTTATTCGCGCTTCATGCAGTCCAGGAAGCCGTCCGCCAGATCCTCCATCAGTTCGAACCAGGCCTCCGGGCCGGGCCGGATGTCCACGCCGACCGGGTCCAGTTGCCCCAGGCGCGTCGCGTGACCTTCCACGATGGTCTCGGCCAGCGCCGGGCGGAACTGCGGCTCGGTGAACAGGCAGGTGACATCGTCCCCGGACAGGCGGTCGCGCAGTTCGCTGATGCGCCGCGCCCCCGGACTGCGGGACGGGTCGATGGTGATGGAGCCGGCCGCGTTCAGGCCGTAATGCGCCTCGAAATACTGGTAGGCGTCGTGGAACACCACGAAGGGCTCGTCACCGACCGGCTCCAGGCGCTCCTTCAGTTCGGTATCGAGCGCGTCGATGCGTTCCAGCATGCGGTCGCGGTTGTCTTCCAGAGCGCCGGCCTTGTCGGGGAAATTCTCGCTGAGTCGGTCGGCAAGCTGCGTCACGATCGCCCGGGCGTTGTCGGGTGACAGCCAGATGTGGGCGTCCTGGTGGCCATGTGCGTGATCATGCCCATGGTCGTGGTCATGTCCGTGGTCGTGGTCATAGTCATGGTCATGCCCGTGATCATGGTCATCGCCAGGCCCTTCTTCGTGGGTCTCGTCATGCGCCGCATCATGGTCGTGATCGTGGTCATGCGGTTCCCAGACCCCGCCCGAGCGCGTGGGCAGCAGATCGAGCTCCATGTCCTCCATCAGGGTGACGACCGTGGTACCTTCTCCCCGATTGCGCAGGGGTGATTCGAGGAAGGTTTCCAGATCCGGGCCGACCCAGACCACCACGTCGGCGTTCTGCAGGCGCCGGGCCTCGGACGGGCGCATGGAGTAGCCATGCGGGGAGGCATCGGGCGGGAGCAGGACATCGGCCTCCATCACGTCGTCGACCAGTCCCGCGACCAGTCCGTGGATCGGGAGGATGCTGGTAACGACCCGCGGACCGTCCGCCTGTGCCGGGGCGGCCAGTGTGGCGCTGGCGAGCAGGGTGCCGGCGAGCAGGGGGAAACGTTGGCGCATCATGACCGGGGCTCCGTCTGGGATCTGGATGTTATACAATACCACCATGTTTGCGAACGTCCACAACTGGTTGCGCGGCGAGCGTGCAGGCCGCCACCCCCGGCCACGCCCGGCGCGCGGTTCCGGGCCGCTGGTAGGGGCCCGCGAGGTGACGGTGCAGCGGGGCGGGCGGACGATCCTCGACCGCGTGTCGATGGCCGTGCACCCGGGCGAGGCGGCGATGATCATCGGGCCCAACGGGGCGGGCAAGACCAGTCTGCTGCGCGTGCTGATGGGGCTGTGGCAGCCGGATGGCGGTCGGGTCGAACGCGCCCCGGATCTGCGGGTCGGGTACATGCCCCAGCGGCTGCAGATCGAACCGGTGCTGCCGCTGTCGGTCAATCGCTTCCTGCGCATGCGCCAGCGACTGCCGCGGCGTGAACTGCTGGCCAAGCTGGAACGGGTGGGGGTCGGACACCTGATCGATTCGCCGATCCAGTCCCTGTCCGGCGGCGAGACCCAGCGGGTGCTGCTGGCGCGGGCATTGCTGGGCGAGCCCGATCTGCTGGTGCTGGACGAACCGGCCCAGGGGGTCGACGTGGTCGGGCAGGGCGACGTGTTCGCGATGCTGGACGACATTCGTCGCGAAACCGGCTGCGGGGTGCTGATCGTCTCGCACGACCTGCATTTCGTGATGGCCGGTGCCGAGACGGTGATCTGCCTGAACCAGCATGTCTGCTGCACCGGAAACCCCGAGGAGGTCTCGCGTCATCCGGAATACCGGCGCCTGTTCCCCAGCGTGGACCTGCGGGGCCTGGCGGTCTACACCCATGATCACAACCACGTGCACGGCCTGCACGGCGAGGTGCGCCCGCTGGATGGAGAGGGCACGGACGCCTCCTGCGACGATCCGCAACATGGTCCGGGGTGCCGCCACTGATGGACATCGCCGGCTGGCTGGACGACTTCCTGGTGCGGGCCGTGCTCGCGGGGCTGATGGTGGCCGCCGTGGCCGGGCCGCTGGGGGCCTTCGTGGTGTGGCGGCGCATGGCCTATTTCGGCGACACGGTGTCGCACTCGGCACTGCTGGGGGTGGCCCTGGGTTTCCTGCTGGGGCTCAATCTCAACCTGATGGTGACGCTGGTCTGCATCGCCATCGCGGTGCTCCTGGTGATCCTGCAGCGCTATCAGGAGCTGGGCTCGGACACCCTGCTGGGGATCCTCGCGCACAGCGCGCTGTCGCTGGGGATCGTGGCCGTGGCCTTCGTCGAGGGGCTGCGGGTGGACCTGATGGCCTATCTGTTCGGCGACATCCTCGCGGTGGGGCGCGACGACCTGCTGGCGATCGCCATTGGCGGGCTGATCGCGCTGGTGCTGCTGATCGCGCTGTGGCGGCCTCTGCTGGCGCTGACCGTGCACGAGGAACTGGCGCGGGTGGAGGGCGTGCGGGCCCTG
This sequence comes from Thioalkalivibrio sp. ALJ24, assembly GCF_000377785.1. Classification (GTDB taxonomy): domain Bacteria; phylum Pseudomonadota; class Gammaproteobacteria; order Ectothiorhodospirales; family Ectothiorhodospiraceae; genus Thioalkalivibrio. The sequence continues at coordinate 253,820 of NZ_KB898724.1, forward strand.
CCGGTGCGCCTGGGCATGATGCTGCTGATCGCGCTGGTGATCGCGGCGGCGATGCAGGTGGTGGGCGTGCTGCTGATCACGGCGCTGATGATCATCCCGGCGGCCACTTCACGACGCTTCGCCCGCACCCCCGAGCAGATGGCGATCCTCGCCGGGGTCCTGGGCATGCTCGCGGTGGGCGCCGGGATCGCGGGGTCGTTCCACTGGGATACCCCCACCGGGCCGAGCATCGTGGTCGCGGCCCTGCTGGGGTTCATCCTGGTGCAGCTGCTGCCCGCGCGGCTGCTGCCGCGCTTCGGCACGCGCTGATCCGGCTCAGCGCCGCTCCAGACGCTCGAAGGTGAACGCGCAGGCGTGGTGCTCGTCGGCCGGGTGGTATTCCGACTCGGTCAGCGTCCATTCCGCGGGATCGATGGCGGGGAAATACGTATCGCCGGGATGGCGTTCGTGCACCCGGGTCAGGTGCAGGACCCGGGTGCGCGGCAGGGCCTCGGCGAACAGCCCGGCACCGCCGATGACGAACGCCGGCCCCGAATCGATATTCGCCAGCGCTTTGTCCAGGTCGGGAAAGACCTCGACGCCCTCGGGTTGCTGCCAGTCGGTCTGTCGGGACAGGACCAGGTTGCGGCGCCTCGGCAGCGGTCGGCCGATGGATTCGAACGTGCGCCGGCCCATGATCACCGGATGGCCGGCGGTCACCCGCTTGAAGTGCCGCAGGTCGTCCGGCAGCCGCCACGGCAGGTCGTTGTCGCGCCCGATCACGTGATCCGGGTCCAGCGCCACGATGATATGGATCTCGGGTCCCCGGGCCTCAGGCTGCATCGATTCGCACGGTTTCGCTGGAATGGTGCGGTTCGGGAATCGGCTCGCCTTCGTCGTGCAGGGCTTCCAGGTGCATGGTGATCGCCTCGCGAATCGCGGCCATGACTTCCTCGCGGCTGTCACCGGTCGCGATGCAGCCGGGAAGATCCGGCACATAGGCTCCCCAGCCGCCGTCGCCCTGCTGGATAATGACCGTGTATTGTTTCATGGTCGCCTCCCGGTCCTCAGAACCAATCTAGCGCATGGCTGGCTAGATGGCGATGGGGGCGCGGATGGCGGGGTGGGACTGGTAGTCGCGGACCTCGATGTCGTCGAAGCGGAACGCGAACAGGTCGCGCACCTCCGGGTTGAGGTGCAGGGTCGGCAGCGGCAGCGGGTCGCGCTCCAGCAGGGTGTCGACCTGCTCGGCGTGGTTGGCGTAGAGGTGCGCATCGCCCAGGGTATGGACGAATTCGCCCGGCTCCAGGTCGACCACCTGCGCGATCATGTGGGTCAGCAGGGCATAGCTGGCGATGTTGAAGGGCACGCCGAGGAACACGTCGGCACTGCGCTGGTAGAGCTGGCAGGACAGCCGGCCGTCGGCCACGTAGAACTGGAACAGGGCGTGGCAGGGGGCGAGGGCCATGCGGCCCTCGGCCGCGTTCTCCTGCGGGGCGCGGGTCTCGTCCGGCAGTTCGGCGACGTTCCACGCGGATATCACGTGGCGCCGGGAGTGCGGCCGGGTGCGGAGGTTGTCCAGCAGCTCCGTCAGCTGATCGTGGGTGCCTCCGTCGGGCAGCGGCCAGGAACGCCACTGGGCGCCGTAGATCGGGCCCAGTTCACCGCCCTCGGTGGCCCATTCATCCCAGATGGTTACCTTGTTGTCGCGCAGGTAGCCCACGTTGGTGTCCCCCGCGAGGAACCACAGCAGCTCGTGGATGACCGAGCGCAGATGGGTCTTCTTGGTGGTGACCAGGGGGAAGCCCTGCGCCAGGTCGAAGCGCATCTGGTAGCCGAACACCGAGCGCGTCCCGGTGCCGGTGCGGTCCGGGCGGTCGCTGCCGTGGTCGCGGATGTGGCGGACGAGGTCCAGATATTGCCGCATGGTGCGTCCTCAGGGCTTGCCGGAGGTGTCCGGGCGGGGTTCGGGCAGGGGGTTGCGGCGCGACCATACGATCAGGCCGAGGCCGAACAGGATCACCGGCAGTGACAGGACCTGGCCCATGGTGACCCAGCCGAAGGCGAGATAGCCGATGTGCGCGTCCGGTTCGCGCACGAATTCCACCACGAAGCGGAACGCGCCGTACAGAGTCAGGAACAGGCCCGAGATCAAACCGGTCCGCCGCGGCTGGCGCGACACCAGCCACAGCACCACGAACAGGATCACGCCTTCGAGAAAGGCCTGGTAGAGCTGCGAGGGATGACGGGGCACGTAGTCGGCCGCGGGGAAGACCATCGCCCACGGCAGGTCGGTGGGCTTGCCCCACAGCTCGCCGTTGATCCAGTTGCCTACGCGGCCGGCACCCAGCCCAATGGGGATCAGCGGGGCGACGAAATCGGTCAGGCGGAAGAACGGCTGGTGCAGATGTCGGGCGTACAGCCAGGCGGTGACCAGCACGCCGATCAGCCCGCCGTGGAAGGACATCCCGCCCTCCCACAGCCGGATCAGGCTGACCGGATCGGCCAGCACGCCGTCGAGGTTGTAGAACAGCGCATAACCCAGGCGGCCGCCGATGATCACGCCGATCGCGCCCCAGAACAGCAGGTCGCCGACCTGGCGCGGCTCCAGCGGATCCCAGTCACGCGAGCGCGCGCGCCAGACCCCCAGCCCCCAGAAGGCCAGGAATCCGATGACGTACATCAGCCCGTACCAGTGGATGCTGATCGGGCCCAGGGAGAACGCGACCGGATCGATAAACGGGTGAGTGGGCATGGGCGCTTGCGATGGCCGAAAGAGCCGCACATCCTACCGGTCCTGCAGGGCATTCGCACGCATCGGGACCGTCTCCGTCCCGGCTTTCGCCACCCATCTTTCCAGGGAGGTCGCCATGAACCGTCTCGCCGGCGCCAGCAGCCCGTATCTGCAACAGCACGCGGACAATCCGGTCGACTGGTATCCGTGGGGCGAGGAGGCCCTGGAGCGGGCGCGGACCGAGGACAAGCCAATCCTGCTGTCGATCGGGTACTCCGCCTGCCACTGGTGCCACGTGATGGCGCATGAATCCTTCGAGGATCCGGCGACCGCCGAGGTCATGAACCGCCGTTACGTGAACATCAAGGTGGATCGCGAGGAGCGTCCGGATCTGGATCGCATCTACCAGAACGCGCACATGCTGCTGGCGCAGCGCCCGGGCGGCTGGCCGCTGACGGTGTTCCTGACCCCGGACCAGGTGCCGTTCTTCGCCGGGACCTACTTCCCGAATACCCCGCGGCACGGCCTGCCGTCGTTTGTCGACCTGCTCAACCGTGTGGCCGATTTCCTCGCCGAACACCCGGAGGAGATCCGGCGCCAGAACGATTCGCTGCAGCAGGCGCTCACGCGGATCTACAACCCCGAGGGCGGCAGCATCCCGGCGCTGAGCGTGGTGGACAAGGCCCGCGCGGAACTGGCGCAGAGCTTCGACGCGGAGCATGGCGGTTTCGGCGATGCGCCCAAGTTTCCGCATCCGGCCTCGCTCGACTGGCTGGCCTGGCATGCGGCCCGCCACGGCGACGGCGAGTCCCGCCGCATGCTGGACACCACCCTGGACGCGATGGCCGCTGGCGGGCTGTTCGACCAGGTCGGCGGCGGTTTCTGTCGCTATTCGGTGGACACCCGCTGGATGATCCCGCATTTCGAGAAGATGCTGTATGACAACGGGCCGCTGCTGGGGCTGTACGCCGAGCGCGCGGCACGCGGCGACGCCCGTTCGCGGCGGGTCGCGGAGCAGACGGTGGCATGGCTCGAGCGCGAGATGCGGGATGCCAGCGGGGCCTTCTGTTCCAGCCTGGACGCCGATTCCGAAGGCGAGGAAGGGCGCTTCTACGTCTGGGACCCGGAGACCGTGGAGGCGCTGCTGCCGGCCGAGGAATGGGCGGTCGCGGCGCGCGTGTGGGGTCTGCAGGGGCCGCCCAACTTCGAGGGCCGCTGGCACCTGCATGAAGTAGCGCCGCCGGACACCGTCGCGGATGCCCTGGGGATCGCCCCGGAGGAGGCGGCGTCCCGCCTGGACCGGGCGCGCGAACGACTGCTGCAGGCACGCGAGGAGCGCATGCGCCCGCATCGCGACGACAAGCTGCTGGCGGGCTGGAACGCGCTGATGATCACCGGTCTGGCGCGCGCCGCCCGCGCGCTGGATCGCCCCGACTGGCTGGCGCTGGCACAGGACGCAATGGCGGCTGTGCGGCGCCTGCACTGGCACGACGGCCGCCTGTACGCCAGCTATCGCGCGGGGGCGACCTCGGCCATGCCGCGCGCCTGCCTCGACGACTATGCCGCGCTGCTGGAGGCGACCCTGGCGCTGCTGGAGACCGAATGGGACAGCGAGCTGCTGGACTGGGCCGTGACCCTGGCCGGTACCCTGATGGAGGACTTCCACGATGACGCCAGCGGCGGCTTCTTCTACACCGCGCGCGACCACGAGGCCCTGATCCAGCGGCCCAAGGTGTATTCCGACGACGCCATGGCCGCCGGCAACGGGATCGCCACGCAGTGCCTGATCCGGCTGGGGCACCTGCTGGCCGAGCCGCGCTACCTGGAGGCGGCCGAGGGCACCCTGGCCAATGCCGGACCGATGATCGAACAGGCGCCGATGGGCCACATGAGCCTGCTGGTGGCGCTCGACATGCATTATCACGCCCCGCCGCTGGTGGTCCTGCGCGGGCAGGGCGAGGCGCTCGCCGAGGCGCACCGCACGCTGGCCGGCGCGGATGGCGCGGCGCGGGTGTTCCCGATTCCCGACGACGCCACCGGCCTGCCGGAGGCACTGGCCGGCAAGGCCCCGCGCGCGGGCGGGCCGCGCGCCTGGCTGTGCCGCGGTCTGCACTGCGAACCCCCGGTGGACGACCCCGCGACGCTGGCGCAGCGTCTGGCGGCGGGTGAATGACGCCCCCGGAGTAACACTGAGCCGGAGAAACACTGAGCTTGAAATCGGCGGCGAAGCCCTCAAACTGCAAGGGTTATCCAACCGTCAAAACTTCACCGAACAAAAGGAATGCCCCATGAGCGAAAAGCTGATGAAGGACTTCGTCGCCGCGGCGCGCGAGAACATCCGTGAGATCTCCCCGGAGGAGCTGCACGAGGCGCGGCAGAAGGGCGAGGACTGGACCCTGGTCGACGTGCGCGAGCCCTACGAATACGAACGCGCCCACGTGCCGGATTCGCTGCTGATCCCGCGCGGCCTGCTGGAAGGTGCCGCCGACCCCAATACCCCCCATCGCATCGAGGCGCTGTACTCCGCGCGCGAAAAGCCCGTCGCCATCATCTGCGCCACCGGCGGCCGCGCCGCCCTGTCGGTGCTGCGCCTGCAGGAGATGGGCTTCACCAACGTGGTCAACGTCGCCGGCGGCATGAAATCCTGGGAAGGCGAGGACCTGCCGGTCGAATCCGGCGCCTACACCGGCCAGCTGCCGTAGGCCCGAGCCGCCCTTTCCTGCCCGACCGGGCCGCTGCAGCCAGCCGGCGGTTGCCTCCGGCCCGGTCACCCAAACGTCACGCGCCGGTCAAGGCGCTGCAAGCCGATGGCCGTAGTCTCCCGAGGCATGACCCGTGGAGACTTCGCCATGTCCGATTCGCCCCTTCATGCGACACATTCCGCCGATCCCGGTTACGAATGGCGCGTGGCCCGTGACCGCGAAGAACTGAGGGCAGCCCAGCGTCTGCGTTTCCGGGTCGCGGCGGAGCATCGCGGTCGCTACCTGCCGGCGCGTCTGGCCGGGCTGGATCGTGACCCGCTGGATGCCTGGGGCCACCATCTGCTGGTATTCGCCCGCGGCACGCGCGAACCGGTGGCCTGTGCCCGTCTGCTGGTGGAGGAGACCGCGGCTGCGGCGGGCGGCTTCCCGGGCCTCGAGGACTTCGATCTCGGCCCGCTGATGGCCCTGTCCGGTCGCGGCGCGGAGCTCGATCGCGTCCGTTTCCTGCCCGGGTTCGAGGAGCGTGAAGCAGCGGTCGCCGCGCTCTGGCGCGGGGTGACCCGTCTGCTGGAAAGCCTCGACTGCCGCTACCTGATCGCGCGCACGTCGCTGCCTCTGGATCGCCATACGCCGGCCAGCCTTGCCTGGTTGCGCAATTTCCGTCGCACCCCGTCGCGGTGCCGCGTGGGCCCGCGCAAACCGCTTCCCAATGCCCTGACGATCTGGCACGGCATGCCGTCGGCGGAGGGCCTGCCGCCGCTGGCCCGGTCGTGGCTGGCCTTCGGGGCGAAGGTCGCCGGCGAGCCATCGCGTGACGTCAGCGGAGATGCGGCCAGCCTCCTGATGCTGCTGCGGCGCGCCGATATCCCCGCACGCTTTCGCTCGGCGGAGCCGTGGCATTCTGGGGCTGGCAGCGACGCCGCCGGCCCGGGGCGTTTCGCCTCGGGGGAATGGTGATCATGGCGGCGAGCCCGCGCGTGGCCGTGGTGACCGAGACCTGGCCACCCGAGATCAATGGCGTGGCCCTGACCCTGCACCGCCTGGTGGAAGGGATCCGCGAAGGTGGCTGGCAGGCCGGGGTCGTGCGTCCCCGCCAGGCGGTGGACCGGGCGCGCGGTCCGCAGCCGGTGGCGGAGGAAGACGAATACCGGGTACCGGGGTTGCCGCTCCCGGGCTATCCGGGCCTGCGCATGGGGTTGCCGGTGCGTCAGCGTCTGCTGCGACGCTGGTCACGCCTGCGGCCCGATGTCGTGCATGTGGCCACCGAGGGCCCGCTGGGGCACGCGGCACTGAGCGCCGCCCGTCGCCTCGGCATCCCCGTCAGTTCGGCCTTTCACACCCGATTCGATGGCTACGCCCGGCATTACGGCATGCGCTGGGCCGAGCCTCTGGCGCTGGAGATGCTGCGGCGCTTTCACAATCGTTGCCATGCCACCCAGGTCCCGACCCGGACCCTGGCCAGAGAACTGGAGTCGCACGGCTTCCACGGTGTACGGGTGCTGGCGCGGGGGGTGGATTCTGCGATGTTTCACCCCGGCCGGCGGTCGTGGTCCCTGCGCCAGGAATGGGGTGGCGGCGTGGACGCGCCGGTGCTGATGAGCGTGGGGCGGCTGGCGCCGGAGAAATCACCCGAAGACGTCATTCGCGCCTGGGAAGCGGTCCGCACCCGCCTGCCGAATGCGCGTCTGGTTATGGTCGGGGACGGACCGTCGCGTCCCGCCCTGGAGGCCCGCCACCCCGAGGTGATCTTTGTCGGCATGCGTACCGGCGAGGACCTCGCGGCCCATTACGCGAGCGCCGACCTGTTCGTGTTCGCCTCACGATCCGAGACCTTCGGTAACGTGGTGATCGAAGCGATGGCCAGTGGTCTGCCGGTGCTGGCCTTTGACCGCGCCGCGGCGCGCGAACACCTGCGCGACGGCGAGAACGGCGTGCGGGTGCCGGTCAGCGGTCATGCGGATCGGGACAGCGAGGCGTTCGCCGGTGTGGCACTGCGTCTGGCGGAAAAGCGTCGGCGTGACCGCCTGGCCTGGAAGGGCATGGGCGAGGCCGCCCGCCTGCGGGCCGAGGGACTGGACTGGTCCTGCATCGTGGCCCATTTCGCCGCCCAGCTGGAAGAACTCCTTGCGGAGGAGGGGCGCCATGCGTCTGCTGCAGCGGGTTGACCATCTCGACGGCCGTGTCGCTCGCCGCTGTAACCGGTTCGCGCGGCATCCGCTCGTCAGTCGGTTCTTTGCCGTCGTCTCGCGACTGGGCAATGGCGGGGCCTGGTACGCGATCATGCTTGCACTGCCGGCGATCCATGGGTACTGGGCGTGGACGGTCAGCCTGCACATGATGGCCGTGGGTCTGGTGTCGATGCCGCTCTACCGGGTACTCAAGCAGGGGGCCGGCCGGCCGCGGCCTTACCGGCGCCACGATGATCTGTTGCCGGGGGTGCCTCCGCTGGACGAGTTCAGCTTTCCGTCCGGGCACACCATGCACGCCGTGGGTTTCACGGTCGTGCTGGTGGCCTGGCTGCCGGCCTGGGCCTGGCTGGTGGTGCCGTTCGCGCTGCTGGTGGCCATGTCGCGCCTGGTGCTGGCACTGCACTATCCCAGCGACGTGGCGGTGGGGGCGCTGATCGGCGCATTGATCGCCGGTGCCAGCCTGGCGCTGGTTCCGTGGTTGCCTCTGCCGGTTCCGGTCTGAGGCGCACGGGCGAGCGCGCTCAGGCGCCCGTGCGGTGTTCGCGGCCGAAGCGCTGGTGGAGATAGGCGGTGGCCAGCAGGACCAGACCCAGGCCCATGAAGGACAGTGCCCGCAGTACGCCGGAAAGACCGGCAAGGTCGATCAGGAAGACCTTGAGGATCACCACCACCAGCAGGGTCATGCCCACTCCGTAGATCTCGCGACTGGCATAACGGATGCCCCCGGCCAGGCCGGCCAGGGCCATCAGCAGCCAGGCCAGCGAGTGGCTGTAGAGTTCACCACCCGGCAGCCCCGCGCTGTAGTGCACGGTGCCGTGCCACAGATGGCGAACCTGCAGGGTCACGAACAGCCAGCCGCCCACAGCAGCGGCCACGCCCAGCAGTATCCTCCATGCAGCATCGAACCACTGGCGCCCCCGGCAGCCACAGCAGCGCCGGTAAGGCATAGGCCCGCCACAGGAGGCCGGGGCCTGCCGACGGTGGGCGTGAACCGGACGGTGCAGCGGGGCGTGCCCCTGCGGATGCGGGGTGCCGGGGCGGGCTCGGTGTCGGCCGTGGTGGTTCCCGCGGCCTGCGGGGCGTGTGCCTCCAGCGTCGTCAGGCGGGCCTCCAGCGCGCTCACGCGTTGGCGCAGCCGCCAGGCGATCACGGTCGCCACCGGGCCCAGTCCCGGCAGCACGATCACGCCGAGCAAAAAGAGTCGTTCCATCCAGTCGAGCACGCCGCACTCCCTGCCGCACCCGGGCCGGGATCCCGGGATCGGGCTCATCCTAAAACGCTTCGGCAAGGCCTGCAGTCCCCCGGCGCGGACGGGTCTCGTTTACCATGGGCGGCGCGATCGGGGCACGCGCAATCCCGCGGTGGTCCCGCAACACAAGGGACGGGCATGAGAGGTACGGCAAGAGGGGTATTTCGGCTGATTCGGATCGTGGGGCATCTGCTGTTTGGCGTCTGGATCACCTGGCGGCTGCAGCGACGGCAGGCGGGCCTCGAGGCGCATTCGCAGGTACGGCGGGCCTGGTACCGGCGCGCGCTGCGGCTGGCGGGGGTGCAGTTCGAGGTTACCGGGACGGCGCCGGGCGCGCCCTCGCTGGTGGTCGCGAATCACGTGTCCTGGCTGGACATCCCGTTGCTGGGAGCCGCGCTGGATCCGTGTTTCCTGTCCAAGGCGGAGATCGCCCGCTGGCCGGTGATCGGCTGGCTGGCGCGGCGCCACGGGACCCGGTTCATCCGGCGTGGCGCCCACGAGGCGCGCGCCCACGTGGACGCGATGCGCGAGGGACTGGATGCGGGGCGCCACTTCGCGGTGTTTCCGGAGGGGACGACCACCCGGGGCCACGGCATGCGGCGCTTCCACCCGCGGCTGTTCGCCGCGGTCACCGACACCGCACACCCGGTGCAGCCGGTGGCGCTGGATTACGAGACCCGCAACGATGGCGTGGTGCCGGTCTCGTTCGCCGGTCCCGACCGTCTGGTGCCCAACGTGTGGCGACTGCTGTGCCGACCGTCCACCCGGGTGACGGTGCGCGTGCTGGACCCACTGGAAGGCGGGGAGCGGCCCCGAAGGGAGCTGGCCGAGCGCTCGCGCGCGCAGATCGTCGAGGCGCTGGAGCTGCCCGCCGAGCCGATCCAGGACCCGCGGCCGGGACAGGGCTGACCCCCCGGGTCGCGCTCAGATCCCGATCATGTCGCGGGGCAGGTGACCCGTTCGACGGGCGCGGTCTGCGGCGTGGCACCGTCCAGACGTGCCAGGCTCATCGCGTTCCCCCATACGCAGCCGCTGTCCAGCGCCAGCCAGTCGGGGCCGCGGCGGTGACCCAGCGCGGCCCAGTGGCCGAACACCACCGGGGTGCCGCGGCTGCGTCGCCCGGGGTGGTCGAACCACGGTACCAGGCTGGTTGGCGCCTCCTCGGGCGGGCCATTGCTGGCGAACTCCAGCGTGGCGTCGGCGTCGGCCCCGACCATGCGCATGCGGGTGAAGCCGTTGATGGTGAAACGCAGGCGATCGAAGCCCGCGAGAGTCGGGTCCCAGCGCGTCGGCGTGTCGCCGTACATCACCTCCAGCAGGGCGCGGCGCCGGTCGCGGTCGCGCAGCTCGGCCTCCACCCGCCGGGCCTCGGCGGCGGCGGTCTCCCGGTCCCATGCCGGCGGGATGCCGGCGTGCACCAGGTTCCAGCCGCTGGCGGAATCCGTGTGCAGCAACGGCCGCGTGGCCACCCATTCCAGCAGCTCCGCGGCATCCGGGGCGTCCAGCACGTCGCGCAGGGTGTCACGGCGGCCCGGTTCGCGCAGCCCATCGGCGGCGGCCAGCAGGTGCAGGTCGTGATTGCCCAGCACCGTCGTCGCGGCCGCGCCCAGCGAGCGCACGCGCCGCAGGCAGCCGGCCGAATCGGGGCCGCGGTTGACCAGATCGCCGACCAGCCAGAGGTGATCACGGGCGGGATCGAATCCTACGCGTTCCAGCAGGCGTTCCAGCGGATCCAGGCAGCCCTGCAGGTCGCCGACGGCGTACAGTGCCATGGGCGCTCAGTGCAGCGCGCGCGGTACGGACAGGGTGAAGGGCGGGATCGGGGCCTCGAAGGTGTGGCCCTGTTCGTCCTGCATCTCGTAGCTGCCTTCCATCATGCCTACCGGGGTCTCGATCACGGTGCCGCTGGTGTATTCGAAGGACTCGCCGGGGGCGATGTGCGGCTGTTCCCCGACCACGCCTTCGCCGCGTACCTCCTGGGTCTGGTCGCGGCCGTCGCGGATGATCCAGTGGCGGTTGAGCAGCTGCACGCTGCGTTCGCCGGCGTTGCGGATCACCACGTGGTAGGCGAAGACGTAGCGGTCTTCCTCGGGTTCCGACTGGTCTTCGACATAGGCGCTGGAGACCTCGATCTCCACCGGCTGTTCCTGTTGCATCGTCATGGGGCAGGGGCTCCGTGGTCCCGGGCCCGGGAAGCGGCCACCGCCGCCCCCAGCAGACCCGGCTCGGGATGGATGATCAGTTCCACCGGCAGGCGTTCCAGCAGGTCTTCCATCGGCGGGCGTGCGCGGAAGGCCTCGCGGAAGGCCGGTGCGAGAAAATGGTCGGCCCAGCGCGGGGCAATGCCGCCGCCGATAAAGACGCCGCCGCGTGGCAGGGCCGTCAGGGCCATGTCGGCCAGCTGGCCGGCATACAGGGTCACGAAGCGGCGTATCACCGCCAGCGCGGCCGCGTGGCCGGTGTCGGCCAGCGTGCTGATTGCGGCGGCGGGCTCGGCGGCGGCCAGCGCGCGCCCCAGCTCCGGGTCGTCACGGCGCTCCAGCTCGAAGCGCCCGATGCGCGCGATGCCGCGCCCGCTGAGCAGATGTTCCCGGGTGCAAAGGCCGGCCTCGGCGGTGACGAAGGCAGCCAGTTCGTTCTCCTCGGCATCGGCCGGGGAGAAACGCGCGTGGCCGCCTTCACCCGGATGGATCGCCGGCGGAACGGGTTCGCCGTCTCCGGTCGTGTTCGGGGTTACCAGACAGGTGCCCAGCCCGGTGCCCGCGCCGGTGACCAGCCGCGGTCCGCTCGGATCCGCTTCGCCCTGCTGCAGGATCAGCCGGTCTTCCGGCGTCAGGGCCTCCAGACAGGCGCCGACCGCCGCGAAATCGTTGAGCAGGGCGACCGGCACGCCGGCGCTCGCCGCCAGGTCGCTGGCGGTGAGCGCCGGCCAGTCGAGGTTGGTGACGCGCGCGTGTTCTCCGTGCACCGGACCGGCCACCGCCAGTCCGGCACCCCGGAACTGCACCCCGGCCTGTTCCGGCCGCGCCAGCCAGTCCGCGAGGATCGCGTCCGGTCCGGGGTACTCGCGGCTGGGGTAGCGGGTGATGGCGTGCAGGTGCCAGGTTCCGTGCGCGTACTCGGCCCGCGCCAGGCGGGTGTTGGTCCCGCCGACGTCGGCGACGATCAGCTGCATGCGTTCCCTGCCGGTCATGGCTCCATGGTAACGCGAACGTCCCTCGCCGGGAGAAAGACGGATGCGGCGCGGGGCCGTGCAGGTGCCCGGGTGTATGTGCTCGGGTCACTCGGCCGGGTCGGGGGCGGGATCGCGGGTGCGCCGGGCGAGGGCATCGAAGCCGGCGATGTCCACGGTCTCCGGGCGCTGGCCCGGATCGAGGCCGGCGGCCTCGATGTCCGTGGCCTCCAGCAGGCCGGCGAGTCCGCGGCGCAGGGTCTTGCGCCGGCTGGAGAAGGCGCGGTTGACCAGGGCGGCGAAGGCCGGCAGGCGGTCGGCCGGTACCTGCGGCTCAGTGTCGGGGACGATACGCACCACCGCGGAGTGCACCTTCGGCGGCGGGCGGAAGGCCCCCGGCGGGACCCCGAGAAGTTCGGTGGCGCGGGCGCGGGCGGCGACCATCACGCTCAGGCGCCCGTAGCGCTTGCTGCCGGGGCCGGCGGTGATGCGTTCCACCACCTCGCGCTGCAGCAGGAAATGCATGTCGCGGATGCGTTCGCTCTGCCCCAGCAGGTGGAACAGCAGCGGGGTCGAGATGTTGTAGGGCAGGTTGCCGACTACCCGCCAGCCATCGTGCGGGGTCTCGCCGAGATCCGCCAGGTCCAGCGCCAGGGCGTCGCCGGTGTGCAGGATCAGGCGTTCGGGCGGAAAACGTTCGCGCAGGGCAGCGGCCAGGTCGCGGTCGATCTCCACCGCCTCGAGCCGTTCCAGCCGTTCCAGTAACGGCCCGGTCAGGGCTCCGCGCCCGGGGCCGATCTCCAGCATGCGGTCCTGTGGCCGTGGATCGATCGCGCGCACGATGCGCTGCAGGATCGCCGGGTCGTGCAGGAAGTTCTGCCCGAAGCGGCGGCGCACCGGCCCGGGTGCGTCTTCGGAGACGGCTTCGCGCCGGGAACCGCGGCGCCGGCTCACCGGGCGCCCCCCGCGGCCAGCCGGCAGGCCAGCGCCTCGGCGGCCGCCAGGCTGCCGGGGTCGGCGTGGCCGGTGCCGGCCAGGTCCAGTGCCGTGCCGTGATCCACGGACGTGCGCACGAAGGGCAGGCCGAGGGTCACGTTGACCGCCTCGCCGAAGCCGGCATGTTTGAGCACCGGCAGTCCCTGGTCGTGGTACATCGCGAGCACTGCATCCGCCGTGGCCAGCGCGCGCGGGGTGAAGGCGGTGTCGGCCGGCAGCGGGCCGACCAGCTGCATGCCGCGCTCGCGCAGGCGGTTGAGTACCGGCTCGATGACGTTCTGTTCTTCCTGCCCCAGCACGCCGCCTTCGCCGGCATGCGGATTGAGGCCGAGCACGGCGATGCGCGGCCGCGCGAGGCCGAAATCGCGGCGCAGGTCGTGGTCGAGGATATGCAGGGTGCGTTCCAGGGCCGGCGCGGAGATCGCGTCGGGGACCTCGCGCAGGGGCAGATGCGTGGTCACCAGGGCGACCCGCAGGTCGCCGGCAACCAGCATCATCACCGGGCGGCCCGATCCGGCGCGCTCGGCCAGCCATTCGGTGTGACCGGTGAAATCGTGGCCGGCGCGGTGGATCACGCCCTTGTGTACCGGTGCCGTGACCATCGCGTCGAACCGGCCCTCAAGGCAGCCGTCGGCAGCCGCGGCCAGCAGAGCCAGCACGTGGCCGGCGTTGGCCGGCTCCAGCTGTCCCGGGACCACGCGGGCCTCCACGGGCTGTTCCAGCAGCTCGAGGGTGCCGGCGGGGGTGGCCCGGCGCGGGGCCTCGGGGTCGAAGCCGCGCAGGGTCAGGTCGATGCCGAGTTCGCGCGCGCGCCGCTCGAGCACGCCGGGGTCGCCGATGGCGACCCGCTGGGCGTTGCCCGCGGAGCGTGCCAGCATGGCCAGCAGGTCGGGCCCGATACCGGCGGGTTCGCCGGCGGTCAGGGCCAGCCGCGGGACGGGTTCGGTCATTCGTTCAGGATGCGAGTTCGTCGACGCGATATTCGACGTAGGCGCCTTCCCGCAGGCGGCGCAGCCACAGCTCCATCTCGTCTTCGCGCTTGCGGTTCTGCAGTACTTCGCGGGCGCGGGCGCGGATCTGCTCGCGGGTGGTGTCCACCTCGCGGCGGTCCAGCACCTCGATGATGTGCCAGCCGAATTCGCTCTGCACCGGCTCGCTGATCTCGCCCGGCGGCAGCTGGTTCATGGCCTGTTCGAAGCCGGGGACCAGCTCCCCGGGGCTGATCCAGCCCAGACGGCCACCCTGGGCCGCGGAGCCCGGGTCGTCGGAGTTGCCGCGGGCCAGGTCGCCGAAGTCGTCGCCCTCCTGCAGACGGTTGTACAGCGAGCGGATCTGACGTTCGGCCTCTTCCTCGCTGCGCACCTGATCGGGGCTGATGAGGATGTGGCGTACCTCGGTCTGCTGCACGGTGGTCTGGTCACCGCCCTCGCGGTCTTCGAGGCGGATGATGTGGAAGCCCTGAGGCGAGCGCAGCACGTCGCTGACCGCGCCGGAACGCATCAGGATCGCCTGGCGCGCGAGCAGTGCCGGCAGTTCGGCCGGTTCGCGCCACCCGAGGTCACCGCCTTCCATGGCCGCCGGGCCGTCGGAGGCCTCGGTTGCGACGACGGCGAAGTCCTCGCCTTCACGCACCCGGCGGCGCAGCTCCTCGGCCTTTTCGCGGGCCTCGCGGATCTCGCTGCTGGAGGCGTCCTGCGGGACCGCCACCAGGATGTGCGACAGGCGGTAGCGCACGTCGCGGTCGATGGCCCCGCTCTCGGAGGCGATCAGGTCGTCGATCTCCTGATCGGAGACCCGCACCTGGCGGTCCACCTGGCGGCTGCGCAGCTGGTTGATGGTCAGTTCCGTGCGGATCTGTTCGCGGAAGGCCTCGAAGTCCACGCCGTCCTGCATCAGGGCCTGGCGCAGCTGCGGCAGGGTCAGCCGGTTCTCGCGGGCGATGCTCTCCATGGCCCGGTTGAGGGTCATCTCGTCGATGTTGATGCCGATCCGGCGGGCTTCCTGCAGCTGTACGCGTTCGGTCACCAGCTGTTCCATCACCTGCCGCGCGAGGGTGTTCTGGTCCGGGGGTTGCTGTCCCTGTTCGGACATCTGCTGGGCGACCAGATTCATGCGCTCCACCAGCTCGCGCTGGGTGATCACGTCTTCCTCGACAATGGCGAGGATGCGGTCGGTGAACTGATCTTCTTCCGGCGGGGTGATGGCCGGGGCGGGGGTCCCCGCATCGCTGGCGGCGCCCGGGGTGACCGGTGCCTGCACGCCGGCATCGGGTGCGGCGGCCTCGCCCGCCCCGTCATCGGGCATCGACAGCGGCGCCTGCTGGGCGTGGGCCAGCGGGGAAAGGGTCAGGGCCAGTCCGGCCAGCAGCAGGGGGCGGGCAAGCATGCCCGCACGGCGACCGACGGTTCTAGCGGTCGGGATGTGCATCATATCCGGCAATACCTTCGCTCAGGATGCTGTCGACTCCACCGTCGAAACGGGCCAGTCCGTCCAGCGTGATCTGGAAATGGATCGCGTTGTCGTAGTTCAGGTCGGAATCCAGCGAACGTCGGGCGACCACCCGCAATCCATAACAGCAACTACGATACTGGAGACCGGCCAGAAGTTCGAGATCGCGCTCGCTGCGCAGGCTGTAGTTCCAGCGGCCGATCAGATCGATCCGGTCGCCCGCGGGCCACAACACGGAGACATCGGTCTGTTCCAGCTGGTCGGCCCGCTGGCGGTAGCCGAGGTTGATGTGGCGCCGTTCGTCGGGGTTCCAGGAGACGCTCAGGGCGGCCAGGGAGGTGTCCTCTTGCTCGCGGTTGTAGAGCACCGAACCCCGCCCGTCCCAGGCGTCGCCGACCCGCAGGCGGCCCTCGACCGCCAGATCGGAGTGGCGCTCTTCCAGTGCGGGGTCGCCGGGGTTGCGGCGGACCTCGCGGTCGCGGAAGTAGCGAATCTCGCCGATCGAGAGTTGCGCGCGTTCCTGACCGCTGGCGGTGTCCAGGATGCGGCTGGTCAGCGCAGCGGTCAGCTGATGGGTGTCGCCCACCCGGTCGGCGCCGGTGAAACGGTCCAGACTGAACAGGTTGTCGAAGCTGAATTCGCGTTCGCCGGTGTCGAAAACCGGGATGTCGTCCTGATCACGAAAGGGCACATAGCCGTAGAAAAGCCGCGGCTCCAGGGTCTGCAGCCGTTCGCCGTCGGCCAGGTCGCGTTCGAAGATCAGGCCGCTGTCCAGCGAGGCATGCGGCACGGTGCGGCGGATGGACTCGGGGCCGGGTTCGCCCCGGCGGTCCAGGTCGTATGCGGTGTAGCGCACGCCGGCGCTCGGCTCGACGAACAGCCCGCCGGTGTCGTAACGCCAGGCCACCTTCGGGTCGAGGTCGAAGCGCGTGCCCGTGGGCCGGTCCGAGACCCGCTCCTGGCGGGCGAAGCGCACCAGTTCAGCGTCCAGGTCCCAGGTGACTCCCCCGCCGGCCCATTCGCCGGCGTACTCGCCGGCCTCGAGCGTGATCTGGGGCAGGCGCTGGTAGGGTTCGCGGCGCTCGGCGACGTCGGTGTCGACGATCTGGTAATCCTCGATACGGGTGCGCAGGCGATACTGCGGCCGGTTCCAGGTCAGGTCGGCGCGCCGGCGCAGGTCGCGCACCGAGCCGGAGTAGCGGTCGGCGGAGCCGAAATCGCGGAAATAGTCGGGATCGGAGACGTCCGCGGCGTCGATGTCCAGCCGCAGGTCCGAGGTCAGGCGGGTGCGGTGTTCCCAGGCGACGAACTGGCGATCCTCGCCGGTCTCGCGATCGTCCGGCAGGTAGCGGAAATCGATCATGCCCTCGTGTGACGGTCGCAGGTAGCGGAACTCGGTACCCAGCTTGACCCCGCGGTCGGCCATGATGCGCGGCGTGAACGTGGCGTCGTAATTGGGGGCGATGTTCCAGTACCACGGCAGGGACAGATCGGCACCGGTGCGCCCGCCGGTGCCGAAACTGGGCAGCAGGAAGCCGGACTTGCGCCGGTCGTCCAGGGGGAAATCGATATACGGGGTGTAGGCCACCGGGACGTTGCGCACGCGCAGCACGGCGTGGCGGGCGACGCCCCGACCGCTTTCCTGGTCGAGATCGAGGCGGGCCGCGTCCAGGCGCCAGGAGTCGCGGTCCACCGGGCAGGTGGTGTATTGCGCCTGCTCGAAGCGGTGACGGTCACGATCGAGCTGCATGCCGGTGCCGGCCTCGCCGCGTGCCGGGACCGAACGCACCATGTAGTCGATGCGGGTCAGCTCGCCGGTGTCGTCGTCGATGCCGAAACGGCCGTCCTCGCCCTCCAGCAGCAGGTCGCCGTCGAACAGCCGGACCGCACCTTCGGTACGGGCCACCCCGCGTGCGCGGTCGTAGTCGAGGACCTCGGCATCCAGACGCTGGCGGTCGCGGAACAGCCCCACGTCCCCCTCGGCGCGGACCCGGTCGCCTTCGCGCAACACGTGATCGGCATCGATCTCGCGCACCCCGGGCGGCAGCTCGCGCAGCTCGGGCCACACGGCCTCCGGGGCAAAGGCGCAGCCGGGCGGGCGTTCACCGCCGAACGCGGTGTCCGCCGCGCCGGCTGCCGGTGCCGCTGCCATCAGCAGCAGGGACACGGCCGCGGCGCGCGCCGGCTGCATCGCGATTCAGGCCAGCAGGCCGCGGATTTCGTCGAAGATCAGCTCCATGTCCCGCGTGCCGTCGATGTGCCGGAGCAGGCCATTCCCGTCGTAGTACTCGATCAGCGGGCGGGTCTGTTCCTCGTAGACCTTGAGACGGTTGACCACGGTCTCTTCGGTGTCATCGGCACGATGGATCAGGTTGCCGCCACACTGGTCGCAGACGCCTTCCTTCTGCGGCGGGAAGGTGTGGGTGTTGAACACCGCACCGCAGCTCTCGCAGGAGACCCGGCCGGTCAGACGCTGCTTGAGTTCGTCGAACGGCACGTCGATCTGGATCGCGCGGTCGAGCGGGCGCTCGATGTCGGCCAGCATGCCGTCCAGGGCCTCGGCCTGGGCGCAGTTGCGCGGGAACCCGTCGAGGATGAAGCCCTTTTCCGCATCGGGCTCCTGCAGACGGTCGCGGATCAGGCCCAGCACCAGGTCGTCGGGGACCAGCTGGCCGGCGTCCATGGCGCTCTTCGCCTTCAGGCCCAGCTCGGTCTCGGCCGCCACCGCCGCGCGCAACAGGTCGCCGGTGGAGATCTGGGGGATGCCGAAGTGGCTGACCATCTTCTTGGCCTGGGTGCCCTTGCCGGATCCGGGGGCGCCCATCAGGACGATTCGCATAATTGACTCCTGCCGTGTGCCGCACGAGTGGACCGCGCCGGCACGTGGATTGGGTATCGAAAACGCAGGCGGACTTATACCGACTGACCGGAGGCCTCGCAAGCGAGCACCGGGAACCGTTCACCTGTTGCGCAGTCCCGTTATAATGCCGCGCCAACCAATCAAGCGGAAAGAGACGATGGATCTGAATCAGATTGAAGCCGGGAAGGATCTGCCCGATGACATGAACGTGGTCATCGAGATCCCCGCCCATGGCCAGCCGGTCAAGTACGAGGTGGACAAGGACAGCGGAGCGCTGATGGTCGACCGTTTCATGACGGTGGCCATGTTCTATCCCTGCAACTATGGCTTCGTGCCGCAGACCCTGTCGGAGGACGGCGACCCGGTGGACGTGCTGGTGATCACCCCGGTGCCGCTGCTGCCCGGTTCGGTGGTGCGTGCGCGTCCGGTGGGCGTGCTGCAGATGTCCGACGAGGCCGGTCCGGATGCCAAGATCCTGGCGGTGCCGCTGACCAAGCTGCATCCGGGGTACGAGAGCGTGAAAGGGCCCGAAGATGTGTCGCAGGAGCTGCTCGACAGCATCAAGCACTTCTTCGAGCACTACAAGGAGCTCGAGGCCGGCAAGTGGGTGAAGGTCGAGGGCTGGGCGGACGCCGAGGCCGCCAGGACGGAGATTCTTGCCAGCCACAAGCGTTTTCAGAAGAGCAAGATCTGAAGCAGGCCGCGCGCCCGTTGGCCTGCGCGGTGCGGACCGGGGGGATGCTGCCCCCCGGTCCGCATGCGCGCGTGCGGCGCACCCCGGGGTGGCCCTGATGGCCGCAGGCGGGTGCGTGCATGGATGAGCGCGATGCCTACGGCAAGGAGCAGTTCGATCGCCAGCGGTATGTGACGCGGGTCGTGCTGGCCCTGGTGCTGCTGGCGGCCATGCTGGGCGCGATCGGCTGGCACACGGCCGGCCTGCAGATGGGCGCTCACGAGCACTTTACCACCCTGTCCGAGAACAACCGGCTGCGCATCGAGCCCATCCCGCCCAGCCGCGGCGTGATCCGAGACCGTAACGGCGTGCTGCTGGCCGGCAACCGGGCCTCCTATCAGCTGGAGATCACGGTGGAGCAGGCGGGGGATCTGGATGCCCTGCTGGAACGGCTGGAAGATTTTGTCGAACTGTCCGACGCGGACATCGAGCGGTTTCACCGCGGGGTGGGGCAGCGTCGCCCGTTCCAGCCGGTGCTGCTTAAGGCCGGGCTGGATGACGAGACCGTGGCCCATCTGTCGGTGGCGCGCCACGAGCTGCCCGGCGTCGAGGTGGAGGCGCGCCCCCTGCGCTACTATCCCGCCGGCGAGGCCTTCTCGCATGCCGTGGGCTATGTCGGCCGGATCACCCGCGAGGATCTGCAGCGCGTGGATCGGCGGGCCTACGCCGCGACCTCCCATATCGGCAAGACCGGCATCGAACGCTACTACGAGGACCTGCTGCATGGCCGTCCCGGATATCGGCAGGTGGAGGTCAACGCCCAGGGGCGGACCATCCGCGAGCTGGAGGTGACCCCGCCCGAGCCGGGGACCGATATCCATCTGACCCTGGACTACAACCTGCAGCTGGCGGCCCGTCGTGCGCTGGGAGACCAGCGCGGGGCCATCGTGGCGATCGAACCAGCCACCGGTGACGTGCTTGCGATGGTCAGCGCCCCGGGCTTCGACGCCAATCCGTTCGTGAAGGGTCAGTCGCAGGAGGAATTCGCTACCTTGCGCGGCGACCCCATGCGGCCGTTGTTCAACCGGGTGCTGCACGGACGCTATCCCCCGGGTTCCACCATCAAGCCCATCGTGGCGCTGGCGGGGCTGCACGAGGAGGAAACCACGGCGGAGCGCGAGATGTTCGCCCGCGGCTACTACCAGTTGCCGGGCGACGACCGGCGTTTCCGCGACTGGCGGCGTGAGGGCCATGGCCGGGTGGACATGTCGCGGGCGATCGCGGTGTCCTCGGACGTCTATTTCTACGACCTCGGCCATGAACTGGGCATCGACCGGATCACGCCCATGCTGGAGGCCTTCGGCATCGGCGAGCCCACCGGCCTGGACATCATCGGCGAGAGCACCGGCATCCGGCCGGGACGTGACTGGAAGCGCTCCACCCACGGTACCGTCTGGTACCCGGGCGAGACGCTGATCACCGCCATCGGGCAGGGCTACATGCTCAGCACGCCGCTGCAGATGGCCGATTTCACGACCACCCTGGCGAACCGGGGCACGCGTCTGCGCCCGCGCCTGCTGCAGGCGATGGGCGATGGCCGCGACGACGCGATGGCCGAGACCCTGCTGCCGCGCGAACGCGCCCCGGTGGAGGTGGAACCGCAGCACTGGGACGTGATCCACGATGCCCTGGTGGAGGCGGTACACGAACCGCATGGCACCGCATGGGGCAGCATCGGCAGCACGCGTCCGGAATACACCATCGCCGGCAAGACCGGGACCTCGCAGGTCTTCGGTCTGGAGCAGGACGAGGAGTACGACCAGGACGAACTGCCGCGGCACCTGTGGGACCACGCGCTGTTCACGGGCTACGCCCCGGCGGAGGATCCGCAGATCGCGGTGGCCGTGCTGGTGGAGCATGGTGGCAGCGGCGGCCGGGTGGCCGCGCCCAAGGCGCGCGAGGTGATGGATGCCTGGCTGCTGCGCGGCGGCGGTCTGGGAATCGAGGACGCGGTCGCGGACGCGGCCGAGGATCCGGATGACGAGGGGGACGGGGAATGATCAGCGTGACCGGGCGCGAACTTTCGGTCGGGCAATGGGCCCTGCGCAGCCTGCGTCTGGACGGGGCCCTGCTGCTGCTCCTGATCCTTCTGCTGCTGCTCGGGCTGGTGGTGCTGTTCAGTGCCACCGGCGAGAGCCTGGCCGCGCTGGAACGGCAGGTGCTGCGGATCGGTTTCGGGGTGGCGGCGATGCTGCTGATTGCGCAGGTGCCGGTACGGGTGCTGCGCGCGCTGGCACCCTGGCTGTTCGTCGGCGGCCTGGTGCTGCTGGTGGCGGTGCTGTTCTTCGGCGAGATCGGCAAGGGCGCGCGGCGCTGGCTGGACGTGGGGCTGGTGCGCTTCCAGCCCTCCGAGATCATGAAGCTGGCGGTGCCGATGATGGTCGCCTGGTACCTGTCGCTGCGGCAGGAGGCCCCGCGCGCGCGGGATCTGCTGGTGGTGGTGCCGATGATTCTGGTTCCGGTGTGGCTGATCATGGAACAGCCGGATCTGGGCACCGCGATGCTGGTGGCGGCGGCCGGCCTGCTGGTGATCTATCTGGCCGGTCTTTCCTGGCGCTGGTTCGCCGGGCTGGCCGTGGCCGCGGCCGCGGCGGCCCCGGTGCTGTGGCTGCAGATGCACGACTACCAGCGCCAGCGGGTGCTGACCCTGTTCAATCCCGAGTCGGATCCGCTGGGGACCGGCTACCACATCATCCAGTCGCAGATCGCGATCGGTTCCGGGGGACTGTACGGCAAGGGCTGGCTCAACGGGACCCAGTCGCAGCTGGATTTCCTGCCGGAGCGGTCCACCGATTTCATCTTCGCGGTGTATGCCGAGGAGTTCGGCTTTATCGGCGTGGTGCTGATGCTGGCCCTTTACTTCGCCATCGTCGGGCGCGCGCTGTGGCTGGCGGCGCTGGCGCAGGACCGGTTCGCCCGTCTGCTGGGCGGCAGCATCGCCCTGACCTTCGCGGTCTACATGGTCGTCAACATCGGCATGGTCACCGGATTGTTGCCGGTGGTGGGGGTTCCGCTGCCTCTTGTGAGCTATGGCGGAACATCACTGGTGACGCTCATGGTGGCCTTCGGTATTCTCATGAGCATTGCCTCCGAAAAACGTCTGGTGAACCGATGAAGCCCCTTGATCCACGCCGCCCGCTGGCGATCGTTGCCGCCTGTGTGCTCGCCCTGTCCGCGTCGGCCGCGGCCTCCGAATACCGGGCCGGCGAGACCCCTTATCTTGAACGTTCGGAGGTCCGGGACTTCATCGACGAAAAGGTCGAGGCGGGCTTTGAACGCGAATGGCTGGAAGAACTGTTCGAGGAGGCGCAGCCGCGCCAGGACATCATCGACAGCATCTCCAGCCCGGCCGAAGCCCTGCCGTGGAAGGACTATCGGCCGATCTTCGTGAACGAACGCCGGGTGCGCCGCGGGCGCGAGTTCATGGAGGAGCAGGCGGAATGGCTGGAGCGCGCCGAGGAGCGCTTCGGCGTCGAACCGGAGATGATCACGGCGATCATCGGCATCGAGACCGATTACGGACGCAACACCGGCAGTACCCGCGTGCTGGATGCCCTGGTGACGCTCGGGTTCGACTACCCGCCGCGGGCGGCTTTCTTCCGCAGCGAGCTGGGCCACCTGCTGGAGCTGGTGGAGGAGGAAGACCTCGAGATCCTCGAGCTGAACGGTTCCTATGCCGGCGCAATGGGCTACGGCCAGTTCATCTCCTCCAGCTACCGCCATTACGCGGTGGATTTCGATGACTCCGGGCGGCGTGATCTGCTGGGCTCCTGGCCCGACGCGATCGGCAGCGTGGCGAACTACTTCGCCGAGCACGACTGGCGCTGGGGGCAGCCGGTGGTGGTCCGCGCCGAGGTCGACGATCATCCCGAGGAGCTCGTCGAGCAGGGCTACACCGCCCGCTTCGACCTGAACGAGCTGGCCGAACACGGCGTGCGCCCGGCCGACCCCGACTCGGTCGATCCGGACCGTGATTATTCGCTGGTCCATCTGGAGGCCGACGAGGGCGACGTCTATTATCTGGGCTATCCGAATTTCTACGTGATCACGCGATACAACCGGAGCCCGCTGTATGCGATGGCCGCCCATGAGCTGGCGCAGGCACTGTACGACTGATCCGCGCGTTGCAATGCGGTTCGGTGCCGGCGGGGCAACGCTGGCGCTCGGGCTGATCCTCGCCGGCTGTTCGGGGACCCCGGATCGCGACCGTCCGCTGGGAGATGCGGCCTACGACAGCTATCCCGAGCCCGACGAGGTCCCCCGCGATCTGGCACTGCTCCCGGATGCCGAGCCCACCGACGAACCGCCCAGCCGGTACGGCAATCCGCCCGAATACGAGGTCTTCGGCCAGCGTTACGTGACCCTGTCCTCCGCGGACGGCTTCGAGGAGGAGGGAGTGGCCTCCTGGTATGGCACGAAGTTCCACGGCCGCCGTACTTCCAGTGGCGAGCCCTACGACATGTACGCGATGACCGCCGCGCACAAGAAGCTGCCGCTGCCAAGTTTCGTGGAAGTCGAGCACCTGGAGAACGGGAATCGGGTAGTGGTGCGGGTGAATGATCGTGGCCCGTTCGTGGACGACCGCATCATCGACCTTTCCTATGCCGCGGCCCATCGTCTGGGCATGACCGACGAGGGCGTGGCGCCGGTGCGGATCCGCGCGGTGGGGCCGGGCGACGTGAACGGCGAGCCGCAGGTCGCGGAGCAGGAGGCGTCCGAGGCCGAGGCGCCGGAACGGGTGGCGGAGCCGAACTCGCGCCAAAATACGGGTCGCAACGAGGCGACCGGGACCCGGCAGGTCGCGGCGGTGCCGGATGACGCGTCGATCGGTAACGGGGCGGCGCGTTATATCCAGGTCGGGGCCTTCGGCGAGCGCACGAGCGCACAGCGGCTGCGCGAAAGCCTGCAGGCGGAGGGTTTTCGCGTCAGCGAGATCGGGCGAGTGGAGACCGCGGCCGGGCAGGAGCTTCATCGCGTGCGCGTCGGCCCGCTGCATGATGACAAGGCGGTCCGGGAGACCGCCCGGAAACTGGAGTCGGTGGCGCCCGGCGATCTGCGTATCGTGACCGATTAGGGACCCCGGTGGCGCGCGGGTCTGGTATCTTGGGGACCCCTGCGACCCACCATCGGAGATCACGTCGGTTCATGAAGGCATTGATTCGCATCATCCTGGTTTTATCTGTTTTCGCTCTGGTTTTTCCGCTGGCGGCCAGTGCCGTCGAGCTGGAGCTGCCGCGGCCCGGTAGCGGCCCCTCGGCGCCGGGCAGCATCCCGTCCCCGCCGTCCGATGTCACGGCGTCCAGTTATGTGCTCAAGGACTTCGAATCGGGGGCGGTACTGGCGGAGCGCAATGCGACCGAGCGGCGCGAACCGGCCAGCCTGACCAAGCTGATGACGGCGTACGTGGTCTTCGGTGAGATCCGTGACGGGCGCATGTCGCTGGACGAAGAAGTGACCATCAGTGAACGCGCCTGGCGTACCGGCATGCAGGGTGCGTCGCGGATGTTCATCGAGGTGGGCGAGGAGGTCGCGGTCGAGGACCTGCTGCGCGGCATGATCATCCAGTCCGGCAACGATGCCTCCACGGCGCTGGCGGAACGGGTGGCCGGCTCGGAGGGTGCGTTCGTCGACATGATGAACAACCAGGCCCGGCGCCTGGGCATGCGCGACTCCTATTTCGCCAACCCGCACGGCTTGCCGGAGGAGGAGTCCCAGTACACCACCGCGGCCGACATGGCGGTCCTCGCACGGGCGCTGATCCGTGAATTCCCCGACCTCTACGGCCTGTATTCCGAGCGGTCCTTCGAATATGCGGATATCGAGCAGAGCAACCGCAATCTCCTGCTGTGGCGGGATGCCGGTTTCGACGGGTTGAAGACCGGCTGGACCTCGGCGGCCGGCTACAACCTGGTGTCCTCGGCCGACCGCAACGACCGGCGGCTGGTGTCGGTGGTGATGGGCATCGAGGCCTCGGATCACGCGACCGGCGGTACGCGGCGCGCGAATGAATCCCAGGCGCTGGTGAACTGGGGCATGCGCTTTACCGCCACCCGGCAGCTGTTCAACGGGGGCGAGGCACTGGGGACGCCAAGGGTGTACCGCGGCAGCGAACAGGAGGTCCCGGTTGGACTGGCGGAGGATTTCTGGGTGGTGATCCCGCCGGACGAGGGCGAAGAGCTGTCGGCCACGATGGAAATCGATCACCCGCTGGAGGCGCCCCTGTCCGCCGGCCAGAGGGTGGGTCGCGTGGTCGCCACTCTGGACGGGGAAACGGTGCACGAGCAGCCTCTGATCACGCTGCAGGACGTCGACACTGGCGGTTTCGTGCGGCGTGGCTGGGACGGCGCGGCGCTGTGGGTGCAGTCGGTGTGGCCGTTCTGAGGCAGTCATGAGCGTCGCGCTGTTCAATGGCGAATTCCTGCCGCTGGAGTCGGTACGGATTTCGCCGCTGGATCGGGGCTTCCTGTTCGGGGACTCGGTTTACGAGGTGATCCCCAGCTATGGCGGCCGGTTCTTTCTGCTCGATGCGCATCTGGACCGTCTCGCGCGCTCGCTGGAGGCGATTCGCCTGCCGGATCCGCTCGATCGTGCGCAATGGGAAGAACAGCTGACCGCGCTGCTGCACCACAACGGCGCCGGGGCGGGGGCGGCGGAGGGTGCGGACGGTCCGCCGCCGGATCTGGGGGTCTATCTGCAGGTCACTCGCGGCGTGGCCCCGCGTGATCATGCCTTTCCCGAGAACCCCCGGCCCACGGTGCTGGGCATGGTGAGCCCGATCCGACCGCTGGCCCCGACGGTGCGCGAAGAGGGCCTGAACGCGGTCACCCGCACGGATGATCGCTGGGGCCGCTGTGACATCAAGGCCACGACCCTGCTGGCGAACGTGCTGGCGCGTCAGGAAGCGGCGGAGGCCGGCGCGGCGGAGGCATTGCTGCTGCGCGACGGTCGCCTGACCGAGGGTGCGGCCAGCAACGCCTTCGTGGTGCGCGACGGGACGGTGATCACGCCACCGCTGGATCCCGGCCTGCTGCCCGGCGTGACGCGCGGCTTCGTCCTCGAGCTGGCCCGGCGCGCGGGCCTGCCGGTGGCGCAGCGGGCGGTAACCGATGCGGAACTGCGCGCCGCCGACGAGGTCTGGCTCAGCAGTTCCACCCGCGAACTGCTCCCGGTGACCCGCATCGACGGCCAGCCGGTGGGCAGTGGCCGACCGGGCCCCGTGTGGGCCCGTCTGCACGCCGACTACCAGGCCGCCAAGGCCGAAGCCACGCGCCAACCGCCGGAGGCCCTGTCCCATGAGTGATGAACAGGAACGCGAGACCCTGATCGAATTTCCCTGCCGCTTCCCGATCAAGGTCATGGGGGATTCGCACCCCGAGCTGATGGAAGCGGTCGAATCCTGCGTGAAAGAACACGTGGATGACCCGGACGACGCGGTGATCCAGCAGCGCGCCTCCAGCGGCGGCCGCTTCGTCGGCATCACCGTGACCTTCACCGCGACCAGCCAGCTGCAGCTGGACCGTCTTTACCGGGCGTTGGGGCAGTGCAACCGGGTCCGGATGATCCTCTGAGCCGGGTCCGGATCTGCCAGCTCGGCGAGCAGCCCTACCTGCCGGTCTGGCGGGCGATGCGGCTGCATGCGAGCGAGCGTGGCCCGGACACCCCGGATCAGCTGTGGTGCGTGCGCCACCCGCCGGTCTTTACCCAGGGGCGCAACGGTCGCGCCGAGCATCTTCTGGATCCCGGTGCGGTGCCGGTGGTGGGCATCGACCGTGGCGGCCAGGTCACCTGGCACGGGCCGGGCCAGCTGGTGGTGTACACCCTGCTGGACCTGCCGCGTCGCGGCCTCGGCGTGCGCGCTCTGGTCGAGCGTCTGGAACAGGCGGTGATCGACACCCTGGCGCACTGGGACATCGCGGCGGCGCGCCGGTCGGGCGCCCCCGGGGTCTACGTGGGAGACGCCAAGATCGCCGCGCTGGGACTGCGGGTGCGCCGCGGGATCAGCATCCATGGGCTGGCGCTGAACGTGGACCCGGCGCTGTCGGCCTTCGGTCGAATCCATCCCTGCGGTTACGCCGGGCTCGCGACCACCTCGGTGGCCGCGGAGGGCGGTCCTCGGGATCCGGAGGTCGTCAGGCGGGCGCTGCTGCGGGCGCTGCTCGCGCGGCTGGCCGTTGACCGGGATGCGCCGCCGCCCGTCGGCGAGCCCGCGGCGGAACTGCCGCAGGAACTGATCCGCTGCCTCGCACGGCCGCTGGCTACGCCGGCCTGACCCGGCCCCGCGCAAGGCGGACAGGGCCGGGCACTCAGGGAGTTCAGACCGCCTCGGACGCCTCGGTGACGCCCTGCGCCTGCAGGTCGGCGTGGTAGGAGGAGCGGACCATGGGGCCGCTGGCCACCTGCCGGAAGCCCATCTCGCGGGCGCGCTCGCCAAGCTCGTCGAACTCGTCCGGCGTGAGGAAGCGGGTGACCGGCAGGTGGTGCCGCGAGGGCTGCAGATACTGGCCGAGGGTCAGCATGTCGCATCCATGGTCGCGCAGATCCTGCAGGACCTGCAGCAGTTCGTCGCGTTCCTCGCCCAGACCCAGCATCAGCCCGGACTTGGTGGGGACGCCCGGATGCTGCTCCCGGAAACGACGAAGCAGGTCCAGCGACCACTGGTAATCGGCGCCCGGGCGCGCCTCGCGGTACAGCCGCGGCACGGTCTCGAGGTTGTGGTTGAAGACGTCCGGCGGGGCCTGGCGCATGATCTCCAGCGCGCGATCCATGCGCCCGCGGAAGTCGGGGACCAGGACTTCGATCTTCGTTTGCGGGGTGCGGCTGCGGATCTCGCGGATGCAGTCGACGAAGTGGCCGGCGCCGCCGTCACGCAGGTCGTCGCGGTCCACGGAGGTGATCACCACGTACTTCAGGCCGAGGACCTCGATGGTCTCGGCCAGATGCCGGGGTTCTTCCGGGTCCAGGGGGTCCGGGCGGCCGTGGGCCACGTCGCAGAATGGACAGCGCCGGGTGCAGACCTCGCCCATGATCATGAACGTGGCCGTGCCATGGTTGAAGCATTCACCAAGGTTGGGGCAGCTGGCCTCCTCGCACACGGTGACCAGTTTCTGTTTGCGCAGCAGGCCCTTGATGCGCTGGACCTCGGGGCGCGCCTGGCTCTGAGCGCGGATCCACGAGGGTTTGCGCTGCGGACGCGTGGTCGGGTTGATCTTC
Organism: Thioalkalivibrio sp. ALJ24; assembly: GCF_000377785.1. Classification (GTDB taxonomy): domain Bacteria; phylum Pseudomonadota; class Gammaproteobacteria; order Ectothiorhodospirales; family Ectothiorhodospiraceae; genus Thioalkalivibrio. Next base: position 282,092 of record NZ_KB898724.1, read on the forward strand.
ACCGGGATGCGCGAAACCTTGTCGGCGGCGCGCTGTTTTTCGCCCGGCTGGGGGCGGCGGGTTGCGGTCATGGTTCGGGTTCCTGCGGCCTTCGGTGGATTACTCCGGCGAGAGTACCTGCATCAGCGACTCGATCCGCGGCCGGGCCTTCTCGACCGCGGCCAGGTTGCCCTCGTCATCCAGGCTGAAGCCGAGGCGCCGGATCGCCTGGAGGTTTTTCAGCGGGATGGCCCGTGCCCTTTCCGCCTCGGAAGCATCACGCAGACAGGCGTTGCGCGCGATGCGCACCAGGTCGGTCAGCGATGCCGCGTCGGGCTCTTCGGGTCCGCCGGAATCACGGATTGCCGCAATGATATCGGATGCCAGCCCCCATTGCTGACCAACCAGTTCGCCGGTCATGGATTCCAGGCGCCGGATCATGTGCTCCACCTTGACGGCATCGGGCTGATCCTTGCTGGCGGCGATCTCCCCCAGCACCGGCAATGCACCCACGCGATGCAGCAGGCCGGCAAGCAGGGCACGCTCGCGGTCGGCCGCGCCCGATTCCTCGGCCAGCACGTAGGCGATGGCGGAGACCCGGGTGGACTGGCGCCACAGCTGCTCCATCAGGGCCCGATAGGGGCTCTTGCGGTCGATGAAGACCTGGCGCGCCGCCAGTGCGAGGACCAGCTGTCGGGTGCGTTCCAGCCCCAGACGGGTGATGGCGTCGCTCAGTCGGGCGATCTCGTAGCGCGAGCCCATGGCCGGGCTGTTGGCGACCGCAAGCAGGCGAGCGGTCACGCTGGGGTCGCGTTCGACGATCTCGGTCACCCGGGAGATGTCGATCTCGGGGTCTTCGATCGCCTGCTGCAGGTGCAGCGCCACGTCGGGCAGCTGTGGCAGGGCGAGGTCGCCGGTCTGGGTCTTCTGGAAGAGGGTGGCCAGCAGGGAACCTTCCTCGGCCGAGAGCTCGACCTCGCCGACCTCCATGGCATCACCGGCGTAGTTGAGCTGGGTCTCGTAGACGTTGCGGTCGAAACGGACCAGGGTGCTGGGCTGCGCGGCCACCGCATGGCTGCGGTAGTCGTGCTGGGCAAACAGCGGTTCCAGTGCCGCCTTGTCGCTGTCTGCGACCGAGCGAGCCTTGTCGCCGCGGGCGATTACCAGCTTCCCTTTCAGCAGGAACAGCAGGTGGCGGTATTCCTCGCGTGCATAGACCTTCTGCCCCGGTTTGAGGTCGACCACCCGGGCATGGCGGATCAGCTCGCGGCGGCCGCTTTCGCCCATATCCGCGAAGGGCTTCAGGCGCGGTACGACGGGATCCAGGGTCAGGGCTTCATGCATTGAACAGGAGCTTCAGTTCGTTGAGGTCGTCGTTGCGTTCTTCCAGGAACGGAATCGGGTCGCCGGTGGCCGGCGGTTCGATCCCGAGGACCTCGAAGGCCGCCACTTCGCCGGCATCCGGGTGCGGTTTGTCGCTGTAGCGCAACGCGGCCCACTCGGCAACAATGCAGATGCTGGCGTAATCCGGCTGCGGGGCGCGATAGGACCAGTCGTAGGCATGTTCGGCCACGGCCACGAGATCTTCACCCAGGTCCCAGTAGTTGATGACCAGCACCCCCGCAAGGTTCCGCAGGCGGTTGACCAGGGCCTGCAGGCGTTCGGCGCTCGGGTGTTCCTCGCGCATCTCGGCGAACTGGATGATGGGGACCGCGCCGATGCCCGCCACCAGCCCGCCCAGCAGGGCACGTTCACGGTCGAGCAGGCGCAGGGAATCGGCCAGCAGATAGGCGAACGCGGAATTGAGCACGCCTTCGCTCCACACCTCGGTCATGGCCTCGCGGGTGGCGGCGTGCTTCGCCTTGAAGGTCTGGCGCAGGGCCATGTTCATCGCCAGCATGCGAGTATTGCGAAAGCCCAGCCGGGTGACCGCCTCGCGTACCGACTGGATCTGCTGTGCGCCACGAAACAGCGGGCTGTTGGTGGCGTGCAGCAGGGCACCGGCGATGGTGCCGTCGCGCTGGATGACCTCGGTGAGATCGTCAATGTCCGCCTCCGGATCGTTGGTCAGTTCCTGGATCCGCAGGGCGACCTCCGGCATGGTTGGCAGTTCCAGCCGGTTACTGGTGATCAGGTCGTAGAGCTCGCTGAAGAAGGCGCCCTCGGTGTCGTCCAGCTCGGTGTCGCTGACCACCAGCGAGGAGGAGTGGGCCCGTTCGAGGGCCGTCCTGGGCATGGCCAGAATGCGGCACGGCTGCTCCGTCAGTACGAAATCCTGATGGCCGGGGCTGCCCTCGAACAGTTCCAGCGGGGTGTCCTCGTCGGCGCCATCAAGGCGGACCCGCTCCGGGGTCCCGCCGACCACGCGCACCAGCTGGCCCGAAAGCAGGAACAGGTGGTGTTCGTCGACGGCGTCCGGGCGCAGACGTTTGCCGGCCGGCAGCTCCCGTACCTCGCACTGGGCGGCGACCTCCTCTCGAGCTCGCTCTGACAGTCCGGAAGCGGGATCGAGCTGTTCGAGCAGCGGGCTGAGGGTCGCTGTATCCATGGGCTGGGCCGTAATCCGTACGCGTTCCGAACAAACTTTGATTATATCACTGTTTGCGCAACCAACCGCGAGAGCGGTGCGGGTTTTCCGCGGGGGAACGCTCAGGCGCGGCGGGGCTGTCCGGTCAGGCGGTCATCGGCGTCGATCAGGCCGTGTTGCAGCAGGAAGGCCCGGGCGTCGCCGGCATCCTCGCGAAACCAGGCCGTGGTGCTGCCCAGGCGGAAGCTGTAGCCCCAGGCATCCATGTCCCGCATCAGCCGTTCGCGGCCCACCCCGGGAAGGTTGTCGGCCAGCAGGATCTGCAGATAGCACACGCCGCATTCCTCGAGATCGTCACCCCCGGCGTTGGTGTGCAGGCTGGCACGGCGTGCCGGGTCCATGCACAGCGTGTGGCCGGCCTCGTGCAGGGCAGAATGGAGCGGGGTATCCGGGCGCACATGCACCCTGTGGCCGATGATGCCGGCCTCCGGCTCGCCCCACCAGGAGCCCGGGAGCGGGGCCCCGGCCGGGTGCATCACCAGCTCCAGACCGTAGTGGTCCAGCAGCGCGGCGAGGGCATGTGTCAGCTCCGGGGCACCGCAGTACAGGATGTCGTCGGACCCGGGGGTCATGGGTCGGCGTCGTGGCCCAGCCCGCGCTGCCGACCGGCGGCCCGCCGTGGGCACTCGTCGGGGTGCTCGCGACACCACCGGTCGACCCGCTCGGTCAGGTCGTCCTGAAAGCACAGCAGGTAGAAGCGGGCCTGCTCGCGGTTGACGATCTCCGGACGCCCGAGGGCATCGACCACGCCTGTCCGCAGTGCGGCGATGATGGCGTTCGCAGCCTTTTTCTGCGGCCAGGAGGTGATCTCCTGCCAGGCCCGGGGTTCGAAGTACAGGCGCAGCAGGTCGGGCCGGGTGGTCAGCAGCATGCGCGTGACGTTGCGCAGCGTGGTCTCGGCCTCGCCCCAGTCCTCTACCAGTCCGCCTTCCAGCAGGCGATGGATCTCCTCGCGACCCTTGGGTGACAGCATGACGGCGACGCTGGCCGTTCAGCCTTCCGCCTCGGCTTCCTCCGGCGTCAGGGCAACGATCGACAGGGCGTGCAGTTCGCCGCTGTCGATCTTCTCGCGTACGGTGGCGTAGACGGTCTGGTGTTTCTTCACGCGGGACATGCCCTCGAACTGCGGGCTGATGACCCGCGCCTCGAACTTGCCTTCACCCCCGGTCACTTCGACCGACCGGGCATCGGGCAGGCCCGCGCGGATGAGTTCGGCAACCTGACTGGCTTCCATGGGGATTCTCCTGATTGAATGCACTGTCGGCACGGGATCCGGACCGCGATGATAGCGGTCGCCCGCGGACGACAGAAGAGCCCCCGCATGCGGGGGGAGACCCGGGGCCCGAAGCGGTGGAACTTGAGGCGGCCTGCAGGGCTCCACCGCACATGGAAACGTCGCGTGGCGCCGGATGGCGGGCAAAGCCAGCACTCGCGGTGTCGGTGGTTGGTCACGCGCTCATGATACGGGCTAGTATTTCAGCAAGTCCTAATACACGTCGGAGGACACGACATGATCTTCAAGCAGCTGTTCGAACCAGAATCCTCGACCTACACCTATCTGCTGTCCTGCCCGGATACCGGCAAGACCGCGCTGATCGATCCGGTCCTCGAAACGGTGGACCGTGATCTGGAGGTCCTGCAGCAAATGGGCCTGAGCCTGGATTACGCGATCGAGACCCATATCCACGCGGACCACATCACCGGCGGCAAGATGCTGCGCGAGAAGACCGGCTGCCAGCTGGCCGGCCCGGCGCTGGACGAGCTGCCCTGCCGCGATATCGGCATCCGCGAAGGCGAGCCCTTCCGCGTGGGCAACCTGGTCGTGAATCCGCTGTTCACTCCGGGGCACACCGATACCCACCATGCGTATCTGCTGGATCACGTGGGGCTGAAGATGCTGTTCTCGGGTGATGCGCTGCTGATCGAGGCCTGCGGCCGGACCGACTTCCAGTCGGGTGACCCGCACACCCTCTATCGGTCGATCCACGACAAGTTCTTCACCCTGCCGGACGAGACCCTGGTCTACCCCGGTCACGACTACGAAGAACGCCAGATCACGACCATCGGGCAGGAGAAGATGCGCAATCCGCGTCTGGGCAAGGACAAGCCGGAAGAAGAGTTCGTGAAGATCATGAACGAGATGGATCTGCCCTATCCGAAGAAGATCGACTGGGCGCTGCCTGGGAACGAGGGCTGCGGCATCTGCCCGGACAACATGCCGGAGGACAAGAAGCACCTGTGCGATTCGAACGCTCAGGGTTGAGGCCCTGAGCCACGGCAGGCGGCGTCCGCGGGCGCTGTCTGCCGAAGGCGTTTCCCGACCCGGCCGTCGGGGCCGTGAGCCCCGGCGGGCCGGGTTTTTTCTTTCGGTGGCACCGCCGCGACAGTGCTACACTGTGCGTTTTCGTTGTGACCTTCGCGATCGCCGCATCGCGACGCAAAAGGGAAGACCCCATGCACGAGATCGAGACCCTGGAAGGGCAGTTCACCGACGCCGGCGGGCGTCGTTTTGGCCTGCTGCTGGCGCGTTTCAACAGCCTGGTGGTGGAGCGGCTGCTGGAAGGCGCGGTGGATACCCTGCGCCGCCACGGCGTGCCGGACGCGAACATGACCATCGCCCGGGTTCCCGGGGCCTTCGAGCTGCCGCTCGCGGCCCGCACCATGGCGGGCTCCGGCCGCTACGACGCCATCATCGCCCTGGGCTGCGTGATCCGCGGGTCCACGCCGCATTTCGATTATGTGGCGGGCGAGGCCGCCAAGGGTCTGGCCCAGGTACAGATGGAGGCCGACCTGCCGATCAGCTTCGGCGTGCTGACCACCGATTCCATCGAACAGGCCATCGAACGCGCCGGGACCAAGGCGGGCAACAAGGGGGCGGATGCCGCCATGGGGGCCATCGAGATGGTCAGCCTGATGCCGCGCCTGCGTACCGGTGCCTGAGCGGGATGCCGTGAACGCCGTGACTGAATCCAGCAACTCCGGTTCTTCCGACCGTCCCCCGCGCGAGCAGGCCCGCGCCGGCAAGGGCGGCCGCAAGCAGCGCCCGCGCAGCACCCCCGAGCAGCGGGCGCGGCACGCGCGCTCGGTCGCGCGCCGCCGCGCGATGCAGGCGCTCTATTCCTGGCAGCTGACCGGGGACGACCCGAAGAATATCCTGCTCGCCTTCCGCGAGGAGGACGAGCACGCCAAGGCAGACGCGGAGTACTTCCGCGAACTCCTGATGGGCGTGACCCGGGCGCACGCGGAACTGGACGCGCGCATGCAGCCCTGGCTGGGGCGCGAACTGGATCAGCTCGACCCGGTGGAACACGCGCTGCTGTGGATCGGCCAGTGGGAGCTGGCCGAACGCATCGAGCTGCCCTATCGGGTGGTGATCAACGAGGCCGTGGAGCTGGCCAAGCGCTTCGGCGCCGAGCAGTCCCATCGCTACGTCAATGGCGTGCTGGACCGTCTGGCCGCCGAGCTGCGCAGCGCCGAGATCCGTCGCTGAGGCGGGTCCTCCACCATCCGGTGCGCGGCGCATGGCGTCCCCGTCCCTGTCCGAATTCGATCTGATCCGGCGTTACTTTCGGCCGGCCGGCCCCTACGGGGATCCGGTCGCGGACGCGCGCGTGGTCCTCGGTGTGGGGGACGATGCCGCATTGCTGCGCCCGGACCCCGGCCACGAGGTGGTCGTCAGTACCGACACCGTGGTGGAGGGCCGGCATTTCTTTCCCGACCATCCGCCGGCGAGCCTCGGGCACAAGGCCCTGGCCGCGAGTCTCAGTGACCTGGCGGCGATGGGTGCGGAGCCGCTGGGCGTGTTGCTGTCGCTGGCGGTTCCGCAGGCCGAAGATGCGTGGCTGAGGCCCTTCAGCGAGGGATTTCTGCGGCTGGCGCGGGAAACGCGCGCTCCGCTGGTGGGGGGCGATACCGTGCGCGGTCCGCGGTCCGCCGGGGTCACCGTGCTGGGCCAGGTGCCCGCGGGATGCGCCCTGCGTCGCGACGGGGCCCGTCCCGGTGACCGGCTGGTAGTGACCGGCGAGCTGGGGGGTGCCGCGGCCGGTCTGGCGGCCGAGACGCGGCGCCGCGAGCAGGGTGCGGCTCCGCCGGATGCCGGCGCCACGGTCGTTCAACGGCTGTTCTGGCCACAGCCCCGACTGGCGGCGGGGCGCGTGTTGCGGGACCATGCGCGGGCCGCGATCGATCTGTCCGACGGTCTGCTCGCCGATCTTGGCCATGTCTGCGCCGCCTCCGGCTGCGGGGCCCGCGTCGACTCGCCCTCGGTGCCGCTGGATCCTGTTCTCGCCGGGGCGGATGCGGCGCTGGCGCGGGACTGGGCGCTGGGAGGGGGCGACGATTACGAGCTGCTGCTGGCGGTGCCGCCGGAGGTGGAGCTGGCGCCGCTGGCGGAGGCGGCCGGTGTTGCGCTTCACGTGATCGGGGAGTTCACCGCAGGCGATGCAATCCGCGTGGTGGACGACGCGGGGGCGACCCTGGACGCCGGGCGTCCGGGGCACGATCATTTCGCGGACTGACTGAACACCGAGACGAGGGCCGACCCCATGGTTCCAGGGATGACGAAAACGACGATGCCGTCGGCACGCACCGTGTTCGGCGACCCCATCCACCTGCTGGCCTTCGGCTTCGGCTCCGGGCTGTCGCGCTGGGCCCCCGGGACCACCGGATCGCTGGCGGCGCTGGTGCTGTATTTCGCTATCATGAACTTCCCCGAGTGGGCCTATCTGGCGATCACCGTCATCGTGACCATGGCCGGGTTCCACATCTGCGGGGAGAGCGCACGTCGCCTGGGCGTGCACGACCATTCCGGGATCGTGTGGGACGAGTGGGCGGGGATGCTGGTGACCCTGGCCTTCATTCCGCCCGGGATCACCCTGGCCGGTGACCCGACCGGCCTGGTCTGGGTTGCGCTGGGTTTCTTCCTGTTCCGTCTGTTCGACATCCTCAAGCCCTGGCCGGCGCGTTATTTCGACGAGAAGTGGCACGACGGCACCGGCATCGTGATGGACGACGTGGTGGCCGGGCTGTACGCGGGCCTTGCCCTGATGCTGATCGTGCTGGCGGCGCAGGAGACCGGACTGGCGGTGGGTGCCCCGCCGGCCTGATTCGAGGGCCGCAGGGTCTACAGCGTTACCGTAACGCCCTCGCGAGCGAGGTGGATGGCCGGCTCCTGCGCGGGGTCGGGCGGCGGGTTGCGTTCCAGGGCCTCGGCGAACACGCGGTCGAGTTCGTCGTCGTCGCGGGTGGGCTCGTGGTGGGTCAGCCACACCTGTCCGACCCCGGCTTCACGCGCGGCCCGGATGCTGGCGTCGAAGGTGCCGTGGCCCCAGCCGGTGCGCCGGGGGTATTCCTCCGGGGTATAGGCGGAGTCGATGATCAGGGCATCGGCCCCGCGGAAGAAATCGATGATGGCCGCGCGTCGTTCCTGCACCAGCGCCTCGTATTCGGCGTGGCCCTCCTCGCCGGGGGCATGGATGTTGTACGGCCATTCGTGGTCGCCGGTGAACACCAGCGTGCGGCCGCCGGATTCGAGGCGATACGCGAAGTCGAGCACCGGGTGGCCCATGATCATGGAGGTGACGGTTACGCTGCCTGCCTGCGTGGTCTCGCCCTCGCGCAGCGTGACATAGTCCATGGTGGCGGCCAGCTCGTTGTTGCGCACCGGGAAGAATGCGTAGTCCATCTGACGCGAGAGGACCTCGCGGATGTCACGCTGGTTGACCGGGTCCGCCGCACCATGGATGCGGATGCGGTTGCCGGCCACGAAGATCGGGATGAAGAACGGCAGTCCCTGGATGTGATCCCAGTGGGTGTGGGTGATGAAGATGCTGGCTTCCAGTGGCATGTCCGCAAGCAGCTGCCGCGCCAGCTGGAAGATGCCGGTACCGGCGTCGAGGATGATCAGCTCGTCATGGGCTCCGCGCACCTCGATGCAGGTGGTGTTGCCACCGTAACGCAGGGTCTGCGGTCCGGGCACGGGAATGGAGCCGCGTACGCCCCAGAATGTAAACTTCATGGCCGCTCGTCCTGTGACTGCATGAAATGGCGGACGTGTTCCAGCTCCGGTCCGAGGTCGCCCAGGGCCTCCATCAGCTCCGGCAGGTCCGCGCCGAAACGTTCGCGAATGCCCGCCGGAAAAGGTTCCACCACCGGGTTCCCCGAGTCTCCGAAGTCCAGACGGCGCACGATCTGGTTGGCCGCGAACACCGTGTCCCGCAGCAGTGACCACTCGCCCTGCCGGTCGGGACTGTGGTGATAGCGTACCGCACCGGACAGGATGCCGGGCAGGCGCCAGTGCCCCATCAGCAGCCCGCCCAGCTCGGCATGGTCCACCCCGAGCAGACGCGCCTCTTCCGCCTGCAGCGGTGCCGATCCCCCCGCCGCTGCAGCGAGCACCGGTCGGTAGTCCTCCCCGGCATGGCGGGTCAGCACGATCTTGCCGAAATCGTGCAGCAGGCCGGCGACGAAATGATCGGTGGTCTCGCCTTCGGGGACTTCCACGAGACGTGCGAGACGGCGTGCGATGGTGGCCACGCCCAGCGAATGTTCGAGGAAGCGGCGGGTGTCCATGCCGGCATCGTTGCGGGCCGGCAGCATGCCCACTGCGGTGATGCTGATGGCCAGATTGCGCAGCGTGTTGAGGCCCGCGACCACCAGTGCCCGGGATACCGAACTGACCGGACGTTCCAGGCCGAACCACGGGGAATTGACCAGCTTGAGCACCCGCACGGTCAGCACCGGGTCGCGTTCCAGCGTTGCGACCAGCTCGCGCGCGGAGCTGTTGGGGTCTTCCGTCAGCTCGAGGATGCGCTGGACCGATGCCGGAAAGCCCGGCATGCGGTCAACCAGTCGGGTGTAGCGCGTGAGGCATTCATCCCCGGGCATGGCATGTTCTCCTGCGCTTTCTCGGTGGGGTGTTCATTGGCGCTTGCCGACCACGGTCCCGGCCCCATGGTACTGGCTGTCGGCCTCCGGGCGTGAGGCGGAGTTCACGGCATGGTCCGTCGACCGACTGAACCCGCGGCGCCATTGCGACTCCATTCATCCGCGTTGGCCATGCCGGTGTGGATGTCGGTCGCGGGTCGCGCAGACCAGCGGCAAGGGTTCAGTCGCGCCACAGGCCGGGCAGGCGGGCGGTGTCGACCTCGTCGATCTGGCGCGGGTCCAGCTGCTGCTCGGCATAGCGCCGGTAGACCCCCTCGTCGATGAAGACCCGGAACAAGTCCGGGTCGAGCTGGCCGTCCTCGACCATGCGCCCCATGATGGTCAGGGCCTGCGACAGGGGCATGGGCTGCTTGTACGGCCGATCGGGGGCGGTCAGCGCCTCGAACACATCGGCGATGCCCATGATGCGGGCCGGGATCGACAGCTGTTCGCGTGTGAGCCCGCGCGGGTATCCGCGTCCGTCCATGCTTTCGTGGTGGCCCAGCGCGTACTCCGGCACCCGCCGCAGATGGGCGGGGAAGGGGAGTTGCTCGAGCATCTGCATGCCCACGGTCATGTGACCCTCCATGATCCCGCGTTCCTCGTCATTGAGCGTGCCGCGCCGGATGCACAGGTTGCGGATCTCGTCCTCGTCCAGCAGCGGGCGGCGATTGCCGTCCAGACTGTCCCAGCCGCGATTGGCCAGGGCCTCGATGCGGGCGATGTCCTCGTCGGTCATGAATTCGCCGCCGGTATTGGATCGGCGCAGGAATTCGAGATCCCGGGTCAGGGCCTCGCGGCGTTCGGCGCTGGCGCGATCCACCTCCTGCAGGGCCTGTTTGCCGCCCGTCTGGCGGGCCAGGGCCTCGCGCAGCTGGCGGATCTCGTGGTCGCGCGCGAGGATCTCGAGCCGGTCCCCGATGGCGTCGACGCGGTCGAAGATGCCCTCCAGCTTGGTCGACTTCTCCATGACGTGGTGCGGCGTGACCACCTTGCCGCAGTCGTGCAGCCAGGCGGCGGTGCGCAGTTCGTAGTAGTCGTCGTCCCCGAAGTGGAAATCGCGCACTGCGGGATCGCGCGACTCGCTGGCCGCCTCGGCCAGCAGCAGGGTGGCCTCGGGGACCCGCCGGCAGTGGGCCCCGGTGGACGGGGACTTGGCATCGATGGCGGTGGCGATCACCTGCACGAAGTGATCGAACAGTTCCCGCAGCTCGTCGATCAGGCGCTGGTTGGTGAGCGCCACGGCGGCCTGCGAGGCCAGTGAGCGGGCGAGGTCACGGTCCTGTTCATCGAAAGGCCGGATGTCGCCGTCGACGGTCTTGTTCAGCAGCTGCAGGGCCGCGATCACCTGGCCTTCGTGGTTGCGCAGGGGAACGCTCAGAACCGAGCAGGTGCGGTATCCCGTGCGCTGGTCGAAGGCCCGGGTGCCGGAGAAATCGAAGCCCTGTTCGCGGTAGGCGTCGGCGATCAGGGCCGTGCGGTCGTTGAGCACCGACCAGACCACCACCGCCTGATCGTTGGGCTCACCGTCCTCGCGGTAAAGCGGGACCGGGGGCAGCTGGCCATCCACCGGATCTCCGGTGCCGCCGAGATGCAGGTCCAGGGTGTCGTTCTGCACCAGCGCGAATTCGAGCTGGTTACGTCCGGGTTCCAGCAGATAGATCGATCCGGCATCCGCGCCGGTCAGCGCCCGGGCGTTGCTCAGGATCTGTTCCAGCAGTTGCGGCTTGTTGCGCTCGGCCGACAGCGCAACGCCGATCTCGTTGAGACGGCGGACGCGTTCCAGCAGCGCATCCCGGGCGTGCTCGGTGGTCTGCGGCATCTCCCCCATCCGGCCCTGTGCTTCAGGCCGCGAGCATGGACCGGGCGCCCGACGAGGTCCAGCACCCGCACACCCGGTGCGTGCCGGCCTTGCCACGACAGATGCCCCACGGTCGGAATTTCCCTAAACTTGCGGCCTTTGTGACCCCCGGGCCGAAACGGTGAGATTCTACCTCATTGACCGTCAGTTTTTCCGTCACCCGCAGCATTATCTGCGTCAGGTCGGCGTGGCCTTTCTGGTCATCGCCGGTCTGGTGGTCGGTCTGGGGATGGTCACCGAGGTGGTGGTGGTCGCCGCCATCGGCTCCAGCGCCTTCATCACTTTTGCGATGCCGCATTATCCGACGGCGGTGGCGCGCCGTCTGGTCGGCGGGCACCTGCTGTGCATTGCCGTGGGGTGGCTGTGGTCGGTGCCGTATGCCGCGGGCTTTTTCGGAGGGGGCGATGCGGCCCTGGCGATGGCCGCCGGGGCGGCGCTGGCGAGTGCCAGTCTGCTGATGCTGATCACCGACACCGCCCATCCTCCGGCGGCCGGCAACGCGATCGCATTCGCCATCCTCGGGATGTCCCTGCCCCACGTGCTGTTCTCGGTAGTGGCGGTGGTGCTGCTGGCCCTGATCCGCTATGTGCTGCGCGGCTGGCTGCGTAATCTGGTCTGATCCCGGGTTCAGGTCCCGTGCGGGCGTCCGAGGCTCAGGGCCTCGGCCCCCGGATGGCCGATGATGCACTGGTCGACGCGCCGCAGTTCCCGTCCGGCCCAGTGCTGCCAGCGGGGATCGCTGGCGTGGCGGCGGATGTCGAGCAGGACCTGACGTTCCACGTTCGGATTACCCTGCCTGCGGGCCTCGGCCCGCGCCCGTTCCATCTCCTGCCAGCCTTCCGGGTCACGCCCCGTGCTGATCTCCAGCAGGCTGCGGGCCCGCTGGTGTCGGATCGTGGGCTGGAAGCACCGGTCGCCGCGCTGCAGGCAGCTCTGCAGCGCGGCATCGGCCACCGCCATGCGTTCGTGCGGATCGTCCCGGTCGCTGAAGCGCAGGGCATCCAGCAGGAACAGCCGGAACAGGGTGCTTACACCGTCCATCACGCCGCGCATGGCCTCGACCTGCTCGCGGAGCACCTCCACTGCCTGCGGATCCCCCAGGCGCGCGCGGGCCCAGCCCGACACCGCGATGGCACCCGTCAGCCACAGCGGATAGTCGTAGGCCTCGGCGATGTCGTACGCCTTGCGCGAGGCCGCCAGGGCCTCCTGCGGGCGATCGGCGAAGAAGCCCAGTGCCGAGCGGTAGCTGTAGACGAACGCCTGCGTGGGCCGGTGGTCAACCTGGTCGGCCCGCTGACAGGCCTGATCCATCTCCACCCAGGCGCGTTCGTGGTTGCCGGCGAACAGCAGGGTCCAGGACATGAAGGCCCTTGCGACGATGGCGGGGTTCTCCGTGTGGCGGGTGACCAGACGTGTGTGGTCGGCGGGTCGGTCCAGTTCGAGTGCGCGCGTCTGGTACTCCAGCGCCTGCCGGAAATGCCCGGTCCAGAAATGCGTGTTGCCCTGCACGTAGCGCGCGGCGAGCCGCAGCAGGCGGTCACCCGAACGCTCGGCCACTGCCTCGATCTCGTTCGCCAAGCGTTGCGCCTCATGGAAGTCCTGGCAGGAACCGGCCCCGTGCCACAGTCCCGACAGAACCCGGAAATGCTGCACCGGATCGCGCTCCGGATCTGACAGCTCTGCGGCCTGTTTGAACAGGGCGTGGGCCGACCTCGAGCCGTAGCCCGCGAGGGCGAGGTTGGCGGTGCCGAGGCCGCTGAGTGCACGCAGGGTGTCGGCCTCGTTGCTGGCGGCGCTTCCGGACAGGTCGTTCTGCAGGCAGTGCAGGGCGTCCTGGAAATGCTGCGCGGCCTCGGGGAGCATGCTCCGGGCGAAGGCCTGCTCCCCGGCTTCGAGCCATTGTGTCACCGCTTCTCGGTAACGTCCGGCCTGATGCAGATGGAGGGCCACCTCCGCGCCGCTCGGGCTGCTGCCGGGGTGTTCGGCATCCTCCTGGAGCAGGTTCGCCAGCCGGTCGTGCAGCCGGGCCCGTTCCGAGCGCAGCATCGCCTCCAGGGCACTCTGGCGGAACAGCGCATGGCGGAAGCGGAACAGGGTGCCCCCGGCGGCCCCGACGGCCTCCACGATGCCCTTGCGCATCAGGCGCCCGAGTTGCTGGCGGACCTGGTCGGTGGAGCGTTGCACCAGACGGGCGAGGGTGTTGATGCTGAAGTCCCGTCCGATGACCGCGGCTGCCCGCGCCAGATCCCGCGCGGGTCCCAGCTGCTCCATGCGCGCGATCAGCAGGTTGGTCAGTCCGGGGGGCAGATCGTCTCCCGGGCTGTCGGGATCGCGGTCCTCCAGGGCGAAGCGAGTCAGCTCCTCGAGGAACAGGGGCACGCCTTCGCCCCGCGACACCAGCTCCCGGCGTATGGTCGGCGAAAGGGCGCCGTGCGGGTCGAGGGCGGCGACCAGCTGACCGGCGGCTGCGTGGTCCAGACCCTGCAGCACGAGGGACTCTACCTCCACGTCGCGCCAGGCACTGCGATAGCTCATTCGCGCGGTCAGGACCGCCATGAACGCGGTGTCCCGGGCGCGATGGTGCAACCGGCGCAGGAATTCGGAAGTCCCCGAGTCAATCCAGTGCAGGTCGTCGACGATCAGCAGTGAAGGCTGCGGGCGGATGGCGGCATTTGCCAGGTCGACCAGCGCGTCCAGCAGGTGGTCGCGGTCGATATCACCCGCGCGGAACAGTTCCCGGTCGGGCGTGGCCGGTTCGGTCAGCCAGCGGGCAATGCCCAGCGCGCGTCCGGACGGCTGGCCGTGTTCGCGAAAACGCCGCGCCAGCCAGCGCGCTGCGGCGTGTGGGCGACTGCGGGCGCGGGCCCACTGGCTCAGCAGCTGACGGACGGGCCCCAGCAGCTGGCGCGACGTGTCCTCACGACACTTGAGGGCCACGGTGGCTGCGCGGTCTCCGCACTGCTCTGCCAGACCCCGGGCCAGGCGACTCTTGCCCATGCCGGCCTCGCCCTGGATCAGCACCCATCGGGCGGCGCCCGCCCGGGCCTGCTCCCATTCGCCTTGCAGGCGTTGGAGCTCCGCATCGCGACCGACCAGCGGTGCCAGCCGCGTCGGGGAACGCGCGTCGACGCGGTCCCGCGGACCCGGATCACGGGTCACCCGGAAGCCACCCGGACGCTGCTCCATGGGCTCGAATTCAAAGAAGCCGTCGAGGTGTTCGCGCAGCACCGCCGAGGTCCACACCAGCCCCGGCCGCAGCGCGCGGGCGATGGCCTGGATACGGGCGGTGAAGCGTCCGGCCGGATCGGGGATCTCGGGATCGGCCCCGGTGACCACGGTGTCGATATCGACCGCGATCCGCAGTTCGACCCCGGGAGGCGCCGTCTGCAGGGCCTGCCACGCCGCTCGCACCGCATCCACCATTGCCTCCTCGCGTCCCGCCGGGTACCCGAAGTAGGCCAGCAGGCCCTGTCCCGGGGCACGCACCACATGCCCGTGATGGGTCAGGAACAGTCCGTCCAGCGATTCCAGCGCCGCATGGATTCGGTCGCACTGTTCTTCGATATCCAGGGTTTCCGGTGCCTGCAGGTCGCACACCACCAGAACCAGGTGGCGCCGTTCCTGACGCAGGGGGGTCGCGGGCAGCGAGGAGGGGTCCCCGGTGGCGACATCGTAAAGCCCGTCGAGCTGTTCGCGGATCTCGGCCAGGGCCGGATCCGGGGCGCGGCCCTCGGTCTCCTCCAGGCCCTGTTGCAGACGACGAAAGTGTTCTTCCGCACGGGCCGGCTGCCCGGCCAGCAGCAGGCCACGGAGGAAGGTTACGTTCAGGGTCTCGTCGAGTGGTTCCAGATCGAGCAGACGACGAATCTCGGGGATCCCGCGTTCCGGTTCGCCAGCGCGGCGGAGGAGTTCCAGCACCCGTTCGGCCGTGGACCGGGCGCGGGCCCACAGGGTGCCCTGGCGCTGCCGCACCCAGGCCTCGAGCCCGGGCAGGTTGTCGTTCACGGGTGTGGTGGCGAGGAAATGGCCGCGGTACAGCCGCAGGCGCGCCAGTTCCCGCTCGGCCAGGGTCAGGATCCGTTCGGTGTCGCCTTCTTCGGCCGGCACCGGGTCCGGCGTCGGGTCGTGAGCGAGCTCGAGGAAGTCGACGTGGCACTGTTCGTCCACGCGGAAACCGACATCGCGGGTCCCGGCCTGCAACTTGTCCGCCAGGCTGTCGCCCAGCTGGCGGCGGATCTGGAACAGGCCCTGGCGCAGGTTGACGCGGGCACCGTTGAGGTCGAGATCGGGCCAGAACAGGGCGGCAAGATCACGCCGGGGGACCTGTCGCGGGCTTTCGGCGATCAGGTGGACCAGCAGGAGCCCGGCCTTGGTCCCGGAAAGGGCGGAGACTTCGCGCCAGTCCACACTGACCCGGGCAGAACCGAGCGTCGTGATTTCCAGTTGCGCCAATGCATGCCCTCCCGCAGCGAGTGGCATCATATCAGGGTTCCCGGGTCGACTGAATGACCCTCACGGGAGGCTGGTTTGTAGCGGGTCCCGTCAGTCGATGCGGATGGTGGTGTAGCCCTGGCGCTCGTAGCCCATGATCGACAGGAAGGTATTGCCGACCAGTTCGATCCCGGGCAGCAGATCCCCGGCCTCGAGGTCGAAGCGGCGGGTCGCGATGGAGCAGGCCTCCATGTGCACGTTGTCCAGTTCCAGCAGTGCGTCCAGGCGTTCGTGGAGACGTTCCACGTTGGCCACGTCGGCGAAGTCCAGATGATCGGTGGACTCGGCCACCAGGCCGGCGGCCCCGCCGCGGAAGGCGAAGACCATGTGCGGTTCGAGGCCCTGACGCTGCATGTCCTCGCGGGTTTCGAGGATCACGTCCAGACGGCCCATCAGCGCCTCGGGGTCGCCCAGGGTGACGTCCCACAGGATGCGTCCTTCGTCCATTCCCTCGATCGCACGTTCGTCACCGGGCTTGTCGGCGGCTGCGGGCAGGGCCCATGTCAGCAGGAGCAGGCCCAGCAGGGGCAGAGTCATCAGAGCACGGGGCAGGTGCGTGACGGTCAAGGGACGGCGGGACATGGCGAACCTCCGGGGTGCGGGTCTATCCCGAGGATAGCAGGTGCCGCTCGGCGAGCACGCGATAGGCGCCGGGCCGGCCGTCGCGGCCGGACTCGATCAGCACCAGATGATCCGCGTGCCAGTGCACCGGTTGCTGCGGCCCGGGGGCCGGCGGCGGGGTCGTGGCATGGCGACGCAGGGTCACATGCGGACGGAACGGGCGCTCCTCCAGCGCGATGCCGGCCGCGCGGCAGGCCCCGGCGGCCGCCAGAGCCAGTGCCTCCAGTGCCGGCGGGGTGTGCGCGGGACCGATCCAGCCAACCCGGGCCCGCCGGAAATGACCGTAGCGATCCAGGCACAGCTCGGCCGCGCCGTCCGGGAAGGTCTCCAGGGCCTCGGCCAGCCGGTCGGCGATCGTGACCGTGACGTCGCCGGCGAAGGCCAGGGTCAGGTGCAGGTGCGCATGCGGTACGGGGCGGCCCGGGCCCGGAAGATCCCGGGCGAGGGCATGCAGGGCGTCGCGGGTGGCGGGGTCGGGCCACAGGGCGAAGAAGACCCGGCGGCGGCTCGGGGCGAGGGTGTTGGCGGACATCAGGGACGGGGCAGGTTGTCGCGCTGACGGCGTTCCCACAGGGTCTTGCGGCTGATGCCCAGGGCCCGGGCGAGCTCGGTCTCGTTCATGTGTCCCTGATTTTCCAGTACGAACTGGCGAAAGTAGTCCTGCAGGCTGGTGTTACCGGGGGCCTCGCCGGCTGATTCGCCCGCGCCCGGTGTGGCGCCGCCGTCCAGGCCCAGGTGCCCGGGTTCGATCTGCCCGTCCGGGGCGAGGACCGCGCCGCGCTCCAGCGCATTGGCCAGCTCGCGCACGTTGCCCGGCCAGGCGTGTCGGCGCAGGGCCTCCAGTGCCGCCGGGGTGAGCGCTACCGGGCCCCCGGCCGGGTTGTTCCGGGCGAGGAAGTGACGGGCCAGCGGTTCGATGTCCTCGGGCCGTTCGCGCAGCGGCGGGATCGTCAGTTCCAGGACCCGCAGGCGGTAATAGAGATCGGCGCGGAAACCGCCGTCGCCGATCATGCCCTCCAGATCGCGGTGGGTGGCGGCCAGCAGGCGCACGTCCACCTGCTGCTCCTCGCTGGCCCCCACCGGGCGGATCTGTCCGTCCTGCAAAAAGCGCAGCAGACGGGCCTGGGCGGCCGGGGCGAGCTCGCCGATCTCGTCGAGGAACAGCGTGCCGCCGCGCGCGCTGGCGATCAGGCCGGTACGTGCCTGCACCGCCCCGGTGTAGGCGCCCTGGGCATGGCCGAACAGCTCCGCCTCCACCAGGCCCTCGGGGATGGTGGCGCAGTTGACCGCGACGAACGGCCCGTCGGCGCGCGGGCCGAGGCGATGCAGGGCACGCGCGGCCAGCTCCTTGCCGGTGCCGGATTCCCCCCGCAGCAGCACGGTGGATTCGGTGGATGCGATGCGGCGGATCTGCTCGCGCAGGGTGCGGATGCCGGCGCTGTCGCCCTTCAGTCCGAGGTCGTCCCCGTCCTCGCCGGGCGTGCCCGCGGGTTCGGTAACGGCCCGCTCGCGCAGGGTGGCGCGCAGCGTCAGCAGCAGGGCGTCGTGATCGAACGGTTTGGCGATGTAGTCGGCCGCCCCGTTCTTCATCGCCTCCACCGCCGAAGGTACCGAGGCGTAGCTGGTCATGATGACCACCGGCGCCCGGGTCTCGCCCAGCAGCTGCGTGCCCTCGCCGTCGGGCAGGCGCAGATCGGCCAGCAGCAGGTCCGGCTCGCCGCCCTCCAGCCGCTCGCGGGCCCGGGCGAGGTCCTCCGCCGTCTCCACGGTCAGGCCGTGGTGGGTCAGATAGCGGCTGACGGCACGCCGGATCGGGGCCTCGTCGTCCACCAGCAGGATGCGGGTCATGACGGATCTCCTCCCGGGAGCGTGAGCAGGAAGCGGGCGCCGCCCTCGGGGCGGTTGGCGGCCGTCAGGGTACCACCGTGGTCCTGCACGATGGAGTAGGCGACCGGCAGGCCCAGGCCCGTGCCCTTGCCGGTGGGCTTGGTGGTGAAGAACGGCTCGAACAGCCGGTCGAGGCTGTCGGGGTCGATGCCCGCGCCCTCGTCCTCCACCGCGACCCGGATGCGGCCGTCGCGGCGTTCCGCGCTCACGCGCACCGTGGCCCCCTCGGGCGAGGCCTGTTCGGCGTTGGTCAGCAGGTTGATGAACACCTGCAGCAGGGGCCCGCGGGCCCCGCGGACCTGCAGCCCCGGGGTGTCGAGCCCGGAGGTCACGAAATGCAGGTCCTTGCGGCCAGCCAGCCGGGTCAGGCGGATGGCCTCATGGATCAGTTCCCCGGGGTCGAGGTCCTCGAAGCGGCTGCCGGCCGGTTCCTCGGCATGGGCGAAGGTGATCAGCGACTGCACGATGTCGTTGATGCGCCGGGTCTGCGCAAGGATGTCATCGGCGATGGCGCGGATCTCGTCGGGATCCTGCTCCAGCGGCAGAGTCTGCGCGAGCGAAGCGATGCCGGTCAGCGGATTGCCGATCTCGTGGGCGACCCCGGCAGCGAAACGGCCGATGGAGGCCAGCCGGTCGCCGTGGGCGATCTCGGCTTCCAGCTGGGCGCGGTCGGTGACGTCCTCGATCAGGATGATGCGGCCCTCGCGCCGGCCCGCAGAGTCCAGCAGGTCGGACTTGTGCAGGTTCAGACGGCGCCCGCCGTCTTCCAGTTCCAGGTGCAGCTTGTACCACTGGCGGTCGGAGCTTTCGATGAACGCGGTCAGCAGGCCGCGCCAGGGCCGCGGCAGGCTGTCCAGCGGATGCCCGGTGGCGGTGTCCGGCGGGATGCCGGTGAGCCGGCCGAGGGCCTGGTTCCAGCCGGTGATCTCGCCGCTGGCGGTCAGGCTGGCCACGCCCAGCGGCAGCTCGTGCAGGATCTGGCGGTGAAAGCGCCGCAGCGCGTCCAGCTCCGCGGCCAGCCCGGACAGTGGCAGGGCGCGGGTCTCCAGCTGTTCTTCCACCCGCCGCAGGCTCTCGCCCAGGGTATGGCGCCCGGCGGCATCCAGACGCAGGTGCTGGTCGACGATCATGCGCGCCAGTACCGGGCCCAGCAGCCCGGACAGGTTGCGTTCTATGCGTTCGCGCAGGCGTCGCAGGTCGCTGCGCGAACGCGTGTGTCGCGGCAGGCCCAGCTCGTCCAGCGCCCGCTGCATCTCGTGGCGCGCGGGTCCCGGACCCAGGGTGGCGGCCAGCGCGGTCTCCATCTCGCCAACGTCACCGGCCAGTGGCAGGCCGCCGCCGGCGGTCGTGGTCTCGCCCGGGCAGCACGCACGTCCGGCCTCCGTTTCCTCCGCATTCGGACGGGTCAGCAGCGAAACCGCCACGAACAGGACCGCATTCAGGCCCAGGCTGAGGGTCAGGGCGAAGCTCCACGGATCCGTCGCCTCGGCCCGCAGCACCGCCTGCGGGTCCGGCAGGCCGGGCAGGATG
The DNA here is from genome assembly GCF_000377785.1 of Thioalkalivibrio sp. ALJ24. Taxonomy (GTDB): domain Bacteria; phylum Pseudomonadota; class Gammaproteobacteria; order Ectothiorhodospirales; family Ectothiorhodospiraceae; genus Thioalkalivibrio. The sequence goes on from NZ_KB898724.1 coordinate 301,972, forward strand.
CCGGCACTGCCCAGCAGCGGCATCACCAGGGTAAACAGCCATGCGGCGATGCCTGCGCTCAGGCCGACCAGGAAGCCGATGCGGGTGGCGCGGGGCCAGAACAGCAGGCCGGCCAGCCCCGGCAGCAGCTGGGCCACGGCCGCGAACGAGATCAGGCCCAGTTCCACCAGGCCTTCCACCACCTGCAGCACCCCGTAGAAGCCATAGCCCAGACCGATGATCAGGACTACCCACACGCGCCGGGCCCATAGCAGCCGGTGATACAGGTTGCTGCCCGGGGCGTCGTCTTCCTGCAGGCGGCCGATGGGGGTGAGGTAGTTGGTGCCCATGTGGGCCAGGGCGAGGGTGGTCACGATCATCATCGCACTGGCGGCGGAGACCCCGCCGATGAACACCAGCAGCGCCAGCGACGCCGAATCCAGCATGCCGGCGATGCCGATGGCGTAGTAGTTGGGGTCAATACCCAGACCGGCCGCCTCGCCGGCCCAGTAGAGCACCGGCATCGGCAGGTTCAGCAGCAGCAGAAAGGCCGGGAAGGCCCAGGCCGCGCGGTTCAGGGCGCGCGGATCGATGTTCTCGGTGAACAGCATGTGGAACTGCCGCGGCAGCAGGAACGCGGCGGCGAAGGCCAGCACCATCATCGCGAACCAGCCGCCCTCGCGCACCGGGGCGTAGAGTGCCTCGGTGGCGCCGGGGTTGGACTCCAGCCAATGATTCAGCCCCGACGGACCGCCGAACACCGCGAACAGCGCGACTGCGGCGATGCCGAGGATCGCGATCAGCTTGATCACGGACTCGAAGGCGATCGCCAGCACCAGCCCGGCGTGTTTCTCGCGCGGGGCGATGTGGCGGGCTCCGAACAGGATGGCGAACGCGGCGATGGTGGCCGAGAAGGCCAGTGCCAGCAGGTGCGGCGGGGTCTCGGCGGTCAGCACCGCCGCCGACTCGGTCACCGCCTTGATCTGCAGCGCGATGTAGGGGAGCACCCCCGCGAGCATGAACAGCGCGACCGTCGGACCGGTCAGGCGGCTGCGGTAGCGAAACGCGAACAGGTCCGCCAGCGAGCTCAGCTGGTGTTCGCGGGTCAGGCGCAGCAGCGGGCGCAGCAGCCACGGGGTCGCGGCGAAGGCCAGGGTCACCCCGAGGTAGATGGTCAGGTACAGATAGCCCTGTTCCGCGAGAAAGCCGATGTTGCCGTAGAACGTCCAGGAGGTCGCATAGACCCCCAGCGACAGGCTGAACACCCACGGGCTGGCCGCCCACCGGGCGACCCGGGGGATGCGGTCGGCGACGAAGGCGATGCCGAACAGCACCGCCAGATAGGCCACGCCCACCGCATAGATCAGCCCCAGGCTAAGGGTCACGCCGCCGCCCCGTGGCCAGTGCCACCACCAGGATGAACCCGGCCCAGATCGCGAACGGCCACCACCATGCGGGCGCGGCCCCGGCCAGCCACGGCACCAGCGGGCTGAAGAACAGCAGCACGCCCAGCAGCGTGATCAGGACGCCGTGCGAGGTGTCCATCTCAGTCCGTCGCCTCCGCCGGCCAGTGCAGTTCCGTCTGCAGCGGCAGGCGCCGTTCCAGAGGCCGGTGCTGCAGGCGCTCGAGGGCCTCCTGCAACTGGACCTCCGGGGCATCCGGGCAGTGCGGATCGGAGGGGGTGAGGTCGATCATTTCCAGCAGCCGTGCCAGCACCGCGCGGGCGGCGTCGTCGCGCACCGCGGCGGCCCCGGTGTGCTTGGACAGCTTGTCGCCGTCGTCGCTCACCAGCACCGGGTGGTGGGCATGCGCCGGCGCGGCCAGCCCCAGTGCCGCATACAGCTGCAGCTGACGGGCGGTCGATCCCAGCAGGTCGATGCCGCGTACCACGTCGGTTACGCCCAGCTCGTGATCGTCGATCACCGTCGCCAGTTGATAGGCATGCAGGCCGCCGGCGCGGCGGATCACGAAGTCGCCGCCGAGCGCCACCAGATCCAGACACAGCGGTCCCTGATACCGGTCTTCCATGGACCAGTGCCGGGTCACGGTGCGGGCACGGATCGCACGGCCCTCGCGTCCGGCGGGCAGGCCCGGGCGGCAGGTGCCCGGGTAGACCGGGCCCTCCCAGCCGGCCACGCCGGCGGCCCGGACCTCGCGCCGGGTGCAGGCGCAGGCAAAGGCATGGCCGGATCGCAGCAGGTGGTCGACGGCTGCGGCGTAGGCGTCGTCGCGGTTCGACTGGCGGGTGACCGGACCGTCCCAGTCCAGGGCCAGGGCGTCCAGGGTGACGAGGATCGCGTCCTCGGCTCCGGCGCGGACGCGCGGGAGGTCGATGTCATCGATGCGCAGATGCCAGCGCCCGCCGGCCGCGCGGGCGTCCAGCCAGGAGATCACGGCGGCCAGCACGGAACCGGCATGCAGGGGGCCCGAAGGGGTGGGCGCGAAGCGGCCGACGTACGGGCGGTCGGGCGCGGATGACATGCCGGGCGAAGCGGGGGACGGGCGGGTGCGGCCCGGTGCGGGCCGCACCGGGTCGCGCCGGGTCCCGTCACGCCATCTGCTTTTCCTTGATCTCGGCGAGCTGCTTGCAGTCGATGCAAAGCGTGGCCGTCGGACGGGCCTCCAGCCGACGGATGCCGATCTCCACGCCGCAGGCCTCACAGTAGCCGTAGTCGCCGCTCTCGATCGAGCGCAGGGCCTCGTCGATCTTCTTGCTCAGCTTGCGTTCGCGGTCGCGCTCGCGCAGCTCCAGCCCGAATTCCTCTTCCTGGGTCGCGCGGTCCGCCGGATCGGCGAAATTGGCCGCGTCCTGGCGCATGTGCCCCACCGTGCGATCCACCTCCTGAGCCAGTTCCTCGCGCCACGCCTCCAGAAGCTGGCGGAAATGCTCGAGCTGGTCCGGATTCATGTACTCTTCGTCCGGCTTCGCCTCGTAGGGCGCGATGCCCCCGGCGACCATGTGTTTCGTGGACGGCTTGCGGTCGGCGTCTTCAGCCATGCGGGTACTCTCCGGCTCGAAATGAAGGCGCACTTAGTACCAGAGACCGGGGGCGCAGGCAAGCCGTATGCCATCTTTTCATTTCATCAACATGTTCTGATTCACGCGTGGAGGCACTGATTCTCATGGCAACCCTGCAGGCCCTGATCTTCGACGTCGACGGCACCCTGGCCGACACCGAGCGCGACGGCCACCGGGTGGCCTTCAACCGGGCCTTTGCCGAGGCCGGACTGGACTGGGAATGGAGCGTGGAGCGCTATGGCGAGCTGCTGCGCGTGACCGGCGGCAAGGAACGCATCCGCCAGTACCTGACGGAAGACCACCCCGGGGTGCTGGAAGAACCGGGTATCGATGACCGCATCCGGGCCCTGCACGAGGCCAAGACCCGCCACTACGTCGCGATGCTGGAGGGCGGTGCGATCCCGCTGCGCCCGGGGGTAGAGCGCCTGCTGGACGAGGCCGCCGCGGCCGGGCTGCGCCTGGCGATCGCGACCACTACCACACCGGCGAACGTGACCGCGCTGCTGCGCGCGACCCTGGGCGAGGACGGGCCGGCGCGCTTCGAGGTGATCGCGGCCGGGGATATCGTCCCGGCGAAGAAGCCGGCGCCGGACATCTACACCCATGCGCTTGCGGAGATGGGCCTGACGGCCGCGGAGGCGCTGGCGCTGGAGGATTCGGACAACGGCGTGCGCTCGGCACGTGATGCCGGGCTGGAGGTGGTGGTCACCACCAACGATTACACCCGTGACCAGGATTTCAGCGGGGCGCTGGCGGTGCTGGACGGCTTTGGCGAACCGGGCGCCCCGGCGCGGTCACTGGCCGGGGCCGAGCTGCCCGGCGACGTGGTGGACGTGGCCACCCTGCGCCGCTGGTTCGACCACGCCCGGCCGTGAAATCGGCCGGAGGGCCGGCCTCCTACCGGTGGCAGGGTTTCATCCGTCGTAGGAGGCCAGCCTCTGGCCGATCCAGCGCGGCCGATCCGGCCCTAGCCGGCGGAAGGACCGGTCTCCGCCGCGGCGTCTTCGGCCGGCTCGGGGCCGCTCTCCATGGCTGCGTCGATCCAGTTCTTCACCGCGATCAGCAGGCCCATGGCGAGGAAGGCCCCGGGCGGCAGCAGCGCCAGCAGGAAGCCGTGTTCCTCGGGGAAGAACTCGATCCGCAGGGCATGGCCCCATTCGCCCAGCAGCAGGTGGAAGTCGGCGAACAGCGTGCCCTGGCCCAGCAGCTCGCGCAGCGCGCCCAGCGCGATCAGCACGCCGGTGAAGCCCAGCCCCATCATCAGCCCGTCCAGCGCGGCGCGCGGGACCGAGTTGCGCGAGGCAAAGGCCTCGGCGCGGCCGATGATCGCGCAGTTGGTCACGATCAGCGGGATGAAGATCCCGAGGATCAGGAACAGGCCGTGGAACCAGGCGTTCATCGCCAGTTCGATCGCGGTCACGATGGACGCGATGATCAGCACGTAGACCGGGATACGGATCTCCGAGCGCACGTGCTCGCGGATCAGCGACACGATCACGTTGGAGAGCAGCAGGGTCAGGGTGGTGGCGATGCCCAGGCCCACGGCGTTGACCACCGTGCCGGAGATCGCCAGCAGGGGGCACAGCCCCAGCAGCTGCACCAGGCCCGGATTGTTGTGCCACAGACCGTCACGGATGATGTCGGCGGGGGTGCTCATGGCGTTGTCTCCTGATCATCGTCGGGCGTGAGCGGCTCGATCACGGCCGCTCCCTCGCCGGGTTCGGTCGCCAGCAGTTCCTCGCGATGGGCTTCAAAATACTCCAGTGACCGGCGAACCGCATGCACCACTGCGCGCGGGGTGATGGTGGCGCCGGTGAACTGGTCGAAGGCGCCACCGTCGCGGCGCACGGTCCATTCGTCGGGCGGCGGGTCGCCCAGGCGACGGCCCTCGAAGTCGTGGATCCAGTCCGAGCGTCCGGCCTCGATGGCATCGCCCAGGCCCGGCGTCTCGCGGTGTTCCGAGACCCGCACGCCCAGCAGTTCGCCCTCGCGGTCGATGCCCACCAGCAGGTGGATATCGCCGCTGTAGCCGTCCGGGGCGACTGCGGAGACCACCAGGCCGATCACGTCGTCGTCGGCGTCGCGTGCAAACCAGGCCGGCAGGTTCGTGCCGCCGAGGTCCTCGTGGCTGAGGGTCGTGGTGTCGGTTACCGGTTCGTTGACGTAGTCCAGCTCGCCCAGCAGATCGGCGATGCGCTGGCGGTTGACCTCCATCCGGTTGGCCTCGATGCGCGCCTCGGTCCCGCTCTGCACCAGCGCGACCAGCCCGGTGCCCACCCCGGCGAAGGCGGCCAGCAGTGCGGTGGTGATCGCGATGTCTCGAGGACTGAGCCCGGTCACGGTCCGGCCCCCGGGGGTGGTCCGTTACCGCTTGAATGGCCGTAGATGCGTGGCCGGGTGAAGTGATCCAGGGTGGGCGCGACCATGTTCATGAGCAGCACCGCGAAGGCCACCGCGTCCGGGTAGCCGCCCCAGGCGCGGATCACGTAGATCAGCAGGCCGATGCCGGCACCGTAGAGGATGCGCCCCAGCTTGGTGGTGGCCGCGGATACCGGGTCGGTCGCGATGAAAAACGCCCCCAGGATTACCGCGCCACTGAACACGTGGAACGCCGGCGAGGCGTGGGCGCCGGGATCCAGGATCCAGAAGAACCCTGCGGGGATGGCCACTCCGAGGATCACCGCCAGCGGGATCTCCCAGCGGATCACGCGGCGGAACAGCAGGTACAGCCCGCCCAGCAGGAAGAAATTGCCGATCCATTCCCAGCCGGTCTCGGTGAAGCTGCCGAACACCGGGCTGGCGGTGACCTCGGAGACCGTGCGCCCGGAGACCAATCCCTCGCGCAGCGCGTCCAGCGGTGTGGCGCGCGTGATCGCATCCCATTCCATCCCCGCCGGCAGACTGCCGGTGAGCACTGTCTGCAGGCTCTGCCAGAGCCCCAGCGGCATCTGCGGCAGGGTCTCGGGGGCCGGCCACAGTGCCATCTCGCGCGGGAACGAGACCAGCACCACCACGTAGCCGACCATCGCCGGATTGAACGGGTTGTAGCCCAGCCCGCCGTAGAGATGTTTGGCGACCACGATGGCAAAGGCGATGCCGATCAGCGTGATCCAGAACGGCGCCAGCGGCGGGATGGCCAGGGCGAACAGCCAGCCGGTCACGATGGCCGAGTTGTCGGCCAGGGTGGGCCCCACCGGGCGCCGGCGCAGGGCGACCATGGCCGCCTCCAGCGCCACCGCGAAGCCCACCGCCAGGGCGACGTTGATCAGTACCCCCCAGCCGAAGAACCAGGTCATCGCGAGGGTACCGGGGATCAGGGCCAGCAGGACCTGCTGCATCACCCCGCCCACCGAGTGGCGCGGGATCACGTGCGGCGAGGATTCGGTGCGAAAGCGCATCAGCGTCCGTGCTCCTGGCGGTCGTCCGTGGCGTCGGTGGTGTCCGCAGCATCCGTGTCTTCGGAGCGGCCGGTCGCGCCGGTCTCCGCGGGTTCGGTTCCCGGGCCGGTGTCGTCGGGGGTGTCGGAGTGGTTCCCGGAGTGGCCCTCGGGAGCATCCCCGGTGGAACCCTCGGAAGAATCGGTGGCGTCCGCCTGGCCCTTGCGCGCCGCCTTGCGTGCCCGCGAGCGTTCCAGCGCCGCCTGGATGGCGGCCTGCTTGTCGTCGTCCTGGCCTTCCTTGCTCTTCACCGCGGCCTTCTTCTTCGCCAGTTTCTCGGCCTTTTCGCGCTCCTCGCGTTCCAGCCGGGCCTGACGGAATTCGTAGCGGTCGCGTGCCACATCCGATTTCTGGCGTTCCTTCTCGCGGGTCCAGATCTCGTGCTTGGCATAGCGGTAGTACTGCACCAGCGGGATGTTGCTGGGGCAGACATGCGCGCAGCAGCCGCATTCGATGCAGTCGAACAGGCCGTAGTCCTGGATGGCGTCAAAGTCCTTGGCCTTCGCCTGCCAGTACAGCTGCTGCGGCAGCAGCCGGGCAGGGCACACCGCCGCGCATTCGCCGCAGCGGATGCAGGGCATGCGCGGGCCGGGGGAGGGGGTGTCCTGCGGGCGTGTGGCCAGCAGGCAGTTGGTGCCCTTGATCACCGGCAGGGCGTCGTCGTGCACCGCGAAGCCCATCATCGGCCCGCCCATCACCAGCCGGTCGACCTCGGCGTCGTAGCCGCCGGCCGCGGCCACCAGTTCGGCGAACGGCGTGCCGATCAGCGCGTTGACGTTGCGCGGCCTGTGCACTCCGGGCCCGGTGACGGTGACCATGCGCGAGACCAGCGGCCGGCCCTGGATGACTGCGTCGCAGATCGCGCGGAAGGTCCCCGGGTTGTGGCAGACCATGCCCAGATCGGCCGGAAGCCCGCCGCTGGGGACCTCGCGACCGGTCAGGACCTGGATCAGCTGACGCTCCCCGCCGGTGGGATAGATGGTGGGGATGGAGACCAGCTCCAGGCGGTCCGCCAGTTCCGCGGGCGCGGTCTCGGTCAGGACGCGCATGGCCTCCGGCATGCTGTCTTCCACCGCGAACAGGATACGCTCCACCCCCAGCAGGTGGGCGACGATACGGATGCCTTCGAAGACCGCCTCGGGCGCGGTGCGCATCAGCATGTCGTCGGCGCTGATCCAGGGTTCGCACTCGGCGCCGTTGACGATCAGGGTGTGGATGTTCTGCCCGGCACGCGGGTTGAGCTTGACCGCGGTGGGGAACGCCGCCCCGCCCAGGCCCACCACGCCCGCCTCGCGGATGCGCTCGCGCAGCCGGCGGCTGTCGCGGGTGTCCCAGTCCAGCCATGGCTCCATGCGGGTGTCGCCCCATTCGTCGCGGCCGTCTGCGCGGATCACCACGCAGGGGGCGGACAGGCCCGAAGGGTGCGGGACCGGGTACTCGCCGATGTCCTCCACCACGCCCGAGGTGGGGGCGTGCACGTGCGCCGCGATGTAGCCGGCGGCCTGACCGATGCGCTGGCCCTTGGTCACGCGGTCGCCGACCTGCACGCAGGGCTCGGTGGGATCGCCGATGTGCTGGCACAGCGGGACCGTCAGGCGTTCGGGCACGCCCATGGTCAGCACCGGCTCGGCGGTGCTCGCTTCCGTGTTGTCGGCCAGTTTCAGGCCGCCATGAAAACGGTGCAGCTGCATGGTTGCGGTATCAGGCGGAGGCCCGCGGTTCGTCGCGCGGCCGTTCGATGGGCGAGGGTTCGGGTTCCGACCAGCCCCATTCGCTGATGTCGGTCTCCACCGGCACCATGTAGATGCAGTCCACGGGGCAGGGTTCGATGCACAGCTCGCAGCCGGTGCATTCTTCCTCGATGACGGTGTGCATCTGCTTGGCCGCGCCGACGATCGCATCCACCGGGCAGGCCTGGATGCACAGGGTACAGCCGATGCACAGGTTCTCGTCGATCACCGCGACGGTCTTTTCCTGTTCCTCTTCCTCCAGCGGCTTGGGCTCGCGGTCGAGCAGATCGGCCAGGGCCTGAACCGTGGCCTGCCCGCCGGGCGGGCAGCGGTTGATGTCGGCCTCGCCGGCGGCGATGGCCTCGGCGTAGGGGCGGCAGCCGGGGTAGGAACACTGCCCGCACTGGGTCTGTGGCAGCAGCGCGTCGATCTGGTCCACCACCGGGTTGCTCTCCACGCGAAAGCGCTGCGCGGCGTAGCCCAGCACCAGGCCGAACAGGCCGGCCAGCGCGGTGATGGCGAGTATGGCGATCAGGATATCCATGTCAGGTGGTCACCAGCCCGGAGAAGCCCATGAAGCCCAGCGACATCAGGCCCGCGGTGACCATCGCGATCGCGCTGCCACGAAACGCCACTGGAACGTCGGCGACCGCGATGCGTTCGCGGATCGCCGAGAACAGGATCAGCACCAGCGAGAAGCCGACCGCCGCGCCAAAGCCGTACAGCGCCGACTCGACGAAGTTGTGCGCCTCCTGCACGTTCAGCAGGGCCACGCCCAGCACCGCGCAGTTGGTAGTGATCAGCGGCAGGAAGATCCCCAGCACGTTGTACAAAAGCGGCGAGGTCTTGCGCACCACCAGCTCGGTGAACTGGACCACGGCCGCGATCACCAGGATGAACGCGATGGTCCGCAGGTATTCGAGGTCCAGCGGGGCGAGGACGAATTCGTTGATGACATAGGAGGTCACCGCCGACAGCGTCAGCACGAAGGTCGTGGCCAGGCCCATGCCGGTGGCCGTCTCGACCTTGCGCGAGACCCCCATGAACGGACAGAGACCCAGGAACTTCACCAGGACGAAGTTGTTCACCAGGATCGTGCTGATGAGGATCAGTACGTATTCCAAGTCGGCTCCCGCCCGTGATTTCCGAGTAAAAGAGTCAACATAGTATCGACCCCGGTGGATGGCACCTCAACCCTGCCCCGGCCACGGTCTTGCGCCGGGCTGCCGGTTCAGGTGGTGCTGCCCCAGTTGGCGGCCAGTTCGGCCAGGGTGGCGATCGGATGATCGCTGGCTGTGTCCGTCCCGGTCGCCGACCCGCCGGACGCCGGCAGGCATGCGGTTCGCAGCCAGCCCTGGCGCGCGGCATCCAGCTGACGGCTGTCCGGTGACAGGACCAGCACCTGTTCGGGCTCGAGGCCGCTCTCGGTTACCAGACGACCGAAGCTGCCGGCATCCCGCCGACCGCCCATGCGGGTGTCGAAAAAGCCGGCCAGGCGGGCCTCGAAATTGCGGTCCGGGCCGCGCCGCAGCCATTCGCGCTGGGTCGTCACCGGTGTGGCGCCGAAGCTGTAGATCGCGATGCCGGCCCGCGCCAGCCGTGTCAGGGCGGCTACCGTGTCCGCGTCCAGCTCGGGGCGCAGGGCCCCCTGTTCCAGGATCTCGGTCCAGATCAGGCCTTCGAGCTGGCGCAGCGGGCTGATGTCCTGACCCGCGCGGATCCAGGCGTCGATGCGCACGCGCAGTTCGGCCTCGTCCATCTCGCGCCCGGCATAGGCCCGCAGGTCGGCCAGGGTGCGCCGCACCAGCGGGTCGTCCGCGCGCTGTTCCAGGAACGGGCCCAGCTCCTCGCGGGCGCGTGGTTCCAGCGTGGCCGGCAGCACGTCGACCGGGGCCAGCACGCCCTCGAAGGCGAGCACCACCGCGCGCGGCGCGGGATGCGCGGGTTCGGTGCGGATCGCCTGCGTGTTCATGGGTGCAGCTGACGCGCGAGGATCTCGCATTCGAACATGAATTCGAAGGCCTCGACCCGCTGGATCGCGGTCTCCACCGTGTGGCTCCAGGTGTACAGGCCGTGGCCGGCGATCAGGTAGCCCGCCAGGTCCGGCTGCTGGCTCATGCGCGCGTCCACCTGCGCGGCCAGTTGCTGCACGTTGGGGTCGTTGGCGAATACCGGGATGTCGATGCCGTCGGCGGGGTTCTCCACCACCGGCAGCTCGCGCAGGACCTCGTAGTCACTCAGATGGAATCCGCCCGGGAGCTGGCGCGAGAGCACCGTCGCGTTGGCCGAGTGGGTGTGCAGGACCGCACCCAGATCCTGGTCGCGGCGGTACATGATGATGTGCAGGAAGGTCTCCGGCGAGGGCGTGCGCTCGGCCGGCGACAGCAGGTTGCCGTCGAGGTCGACGATGATGAAGTCGTTCTCGTCGAGCATGTCCTTCTGGCGTCCGGGGGCCGAGACCACGATGTGGCGGTCGTCCAGGCGCGCGGAAAAGTGCCCGGCGCGGGCGGGCAGCCAGCCGCGGGCCGCGAGACGCGCGCCGGCGTCGGCGAGCAGGCTCACCTGGGCCTTGAATTCGAGACTGTTTTCCATGCGTCCCTTGTTGGCAAAAGGCGGTCAGCTTACGCGAGCACCGGATGCAAATCCATGATCGGCGTCAGCGGCAGGCGCGACTACTTGATGCGCATGCCCGGCCGGGCCCCGTCGTCGGGGCTCAGGATCCACAGCTCCTCGCCCCCGGGACCGGCGGCCAGCACCATCCCTTCGGAGACGCCGAAACGCATCTTGCGCGGGGCGAGGTTGGCGACCATCACGGTGTGGCGGCCGACCAGGTCCTCGGGGGCATAGGCCGACTTGATCCCGGCGAAGACCTGGCGGCGTTCGCTGCCGATGTTGAGTTCCAGGCGCAGCAGCTTGTCCGCGCCCTCCACGTGTTCCGCGACCTCGATGCGGGCGACCCGCAGGTCGACCCGGGCGAAGGTGTCGAAGTCGATGGTGTCGGCGATCGGGTCCACCGCCGGGTCGGGTTCCGCATCCCCGGTTGCCCCGCTCGCCTCGGCCTCGCCGCCGCCAAGCGACGCCTTCGAGGCCTCCAGAAGGCCTTCCACGGTGCTCCCTTCGATGCGCGTCATCAGCGGCTTGAAGCGTTCGATCCGGCCGCCGGTCAGGGGGCGCGCGCGTGCCGTCCAGGAGAGGTCGTCCTCGCGCAGGAAGGCTGCCGCTTCGTTCGCCAGCTTCGGCAGCACCGGTGCGAGATAGATGATCAGTATGCGGAACAGGTCCAGCCCCTGGGTGTTGATGGCCTGCACCTCGGCCTCGCGCCCGGGCTCCTTCGCCAGCACCCAGGGCCGGGCCTCGTCGATGTACTGGTTGGCCTGGTCGGCCAGCGCCATGATGCGGCGCATGGCCTGGGCGAATTCGCGGTTCTCGTAGGCCGCGGCGATCGCCTCGCCCTCGTCGACGAACGCCTGGTGCAGGTCGGGGCGCGGCAGTTCGGCGGCCAGCTGGCCGTCGAAGCGCTTGGTGATGAAGCCGGCACAGCGGCTGGCGATGTTGACCACCTTGCCGACCAGATCGGAGTTCACCCGCTGGATGAAGTCGTCGAAATTGAGGTCGAGGTCGTCGACCCCGGCACCCAGCTTGGCGGCGAGGTAGTAGCGCAGGGCCTCGGGATTCAGGTGGTCGAGGTAGTCGCGGGCGCGGATGAAGGTCCCGCGCGACTTCGACATCTTGGCGCCGTTGACGGTCAGAAAGCCGTGGCAGAACACCGCCGAGGGCGTGCGATAGCCCGCGCCGTGCAGCATGGCCGGCCAGAACAGGGTATGGAAGTAGGCGATGTCCTTGCCGATGAAATGGTAAAGCTCGGCATCGGAATCCGGCCGCCACCAGGCGTCGAAGTCCTCGCCGTGTTCGCGCGCCCAGGCGCGAAAGCTCGCCATGTAGCCGATGGGCGCATCCAGCCACACGTAGAAGTACTTGCCCGGCGCCTCGGGGATCTCGAAGCCGAAGTAGGGCTCGTCGCGGGAGATGTCCCAGTCGCTCAGCCCGGCCTCGAACCATTCCTCCAGCTTGTTGCGGATCGCGTCCTGCAGGCGTCCGGAGCCCGTCCATTCGCGCAGGAAGGCCTCGAAGTCGGCCAGGCGGAAGAAGAAATGTTCCGACTCGCGCGACTCGGGGGTGACCCCGCTGATGGCCGACACCGGCTCCTGCAGCTCCATCGGGCTGTAGGTCGCGCCGCAGGCCTCGCAGGAGTCGCCGTACTGCTCCTCGGCCCCGCATTTCGGGCAGCGGCCCTTCACGAAGCGGTCGGGCAGGAACATCCCGGCCTCGGGGTCATAGGCCTGATCGATGGTGCGGGTGGCGATATGCCCGGCGTCGCGCAGGGCGCGGTAGATCTCGCCCGCCAGTTCGCGGTTCTCCGCCGAATGCGTGGAATGGTAGTGGTCGAAGCCGATGTGGAACTCGGCGAAATCCGCCTCGTGCTCCTCGCGCACGCGCTCGATCAGGGTCTCGGGTTCGATGCCCTCGGCGCGCGCCTTGAGCATGATGGGCGTGCCATGGGCATCGTCCGCGCAGACGTACACCACCTCGTGGCCACGGGCGCGCTGGAAACGGACCCAGATGTCGGTCTGGATGTACTCCACCAGATGGCCGAGGTGGATCGGTCCGTTGGCGTAGGGCAGGGCGCTGGTGACGAGGATCTTGCGCGACGTGTCGGTCATGGGCTCGGATTCGGGGGGTTCGGCGGAAACCGGACATTGTCCGGTGTGGCCGACGGTATGTCGAGCGTTGGTGTGTCCGGGGCGCCGGCCGCCGGGCCTGGCCGCTCTTCCGTTCCGTGCCGATCTGGCTGCCGTGGCTGCGCCCGGCCCCAACCGGGGGGAACCGGGGGCTGTCAAGTCCCGTTCTTGTCCACAGAACCTGTGGATAACTTTGTGGGTAACGCCGTGGCATGTCTCCGCAGCCCTTGTCCGGGCGCGCTTTTTTCCGGATTGGTCAAAAATCGTCCACCAATACAAAAATCTTTAATAAACAAGTATTTAAAAAATACATGTTCAGTGTCATGAAGGGTTTTTTCGGTATCCCGGGCGATCGCGCGGGCCGAGCGCCCGGGATGTGCACAAAATCGACAATGTGTCCCTCTCGGGGCTTGACAGAACACGTCCGGGACCCGGGCCAGCGACCCCGATGGGATGTTCGTCGTGCGGCAATTGGCGTCCCCCGTCCGGGGCAGTAGAATCGCGCGATCACACCCCACTCAACGGAAACCGGGCAACCATGGCTGAACTGACGCGCGAGCAGATCGAATCCGCCCTGAAACAGGTTCAGGACAAGTACCTCGAGACCGACCTGGTGAGTGCCGGGCAGGTGAGGGACATCCGCATCGACGGCTCGCGGGTCGCGGTGGAGCTCGAGCTGGGCTATGCCGCTTCCGGCTACCACGACGAGCTGCGTACCGCAGTGGAGCAGGCGGTGCGCGGAGTGAACGGCGTTGGCGCGGTCGAGGTGAACGTGGGCTGCAACGTCACCAGCCACGCGGTCCAGAAGAGCCTCAAGCCGATGTCCGGGATCAAGAACATCATCGCCGTGGCCTCGGGCAAGGGCGGTGTCGGCAAGTCCACCACTGCGGTCAATCTGGCGCTGGGCATGGCCGCCGAGGGCGCGCGCGTCGGGATCCTCGACGCCGACATCTATGGCCCTTCCCAGCCACGCATGCTGGGCATCAAGGACAAGCCGGAGTCGAAGGACGGCAAGCACATGGAACCGCTGGAGCGCCACGGCGTGCAGGCGATGTCCATCGGCTTCCTGATCGACGAGGATACGCCGATGATCTGGCGCGGGCCGATGGTGACCCAGGCGCTGGAGCAGCTGCTCAACGAGACCAACTGGCAGGACATCGACTACCTGATCATCGACCTGCCGCCGGGCACCGGGGACATCCAGCTGACCCTGTCGCAGAAGATCCCCGTCTCCGGCTCGGTGATCGTGACCACCCCGCAGGACATCGCCCTGCTGGACGCGCGCAAGGGCCTGCGCATGTTCGAGAAGGTCGAGGTCCCGGTGCTGGGCGTGATCGAGAACATGAGTATCCACATCTGCTCGAAATGCGGTCACGAGGAGCACATCTTCGGCCAGGGGGGCGCGGAGAACATGTCCGAGGAATATGGCGTGGACCTGCTGGGGGCGCTGCCGCTGGACATCCGCATCCGCGAGCAGGCCGACGGCGGCGAGCCCACCGTGATCGCCGATCCCGACGGCCGCATCGCCGAGATCTACCGCGAGATCGCGCGGCGCACCGGGGCGAAGCTGGCGGAACAGGCGAAGGACTACAGCAGCAAGTTCCCCAACATCGTGATCCAGAACAATTGATGATGGCGGGCGTTCAGGGATGACCATCAAGTCCGATCGCTGGATCCGCCGCATGGCCGAGTCCGAGGGGATGATCGATCCCTTCGAACCCGGCCAGATCCGCTATCGCGAGGACCAGCGCATCGTCTCCTACGGCACGTCCAGCTATGGCTACGACGTGCGCTGCTCGGATCACTTCAAGATCTTCACCAACATCAATTCGAGCATCGTCGACCCCAAGGGCTTCGACGAGGGCAGCTTCGTCGACGTGCATGCCGACGTCTGCATCATCCCGCCCAATTCCTTCGCGCTCGCGCACACGGTGGAGTACTTCCGCATCCCGCGCGACGTGCTGACCATCTGCCTCGGCAAGTCGACCTACGCCCGCTGCGGCATCATCGTCAACGTGACCCCGCTGGAACCCGAGTGGGAGGGCCACGTGACGCTGGAGTTCTCCAACACCACGCCGCTGCCGGCCAAGGTGTATGCCAATGAAGGCGTGGCGCAGATGCTGTTCCTGCAGTCTGACGAGGAGTGCGAGACCTCGTACAAGGACCGCGGGGGCAAGTACCAGGGCCAGCGCGGGGTCACGCTGCCGCGCACCTGAGACTGGCCGGGGTTTTCTTACCGCTCCAGCGCGAAACGCCGCTCGGCCAGCTCGTAACCCAGATCGATCATCTCCCGCGCACGGTGGAAATCGAACACCCCGCAGGCGTTCACGGGTACCTCGATCAGGTGCTCGGGGTTGTAGGCGGCCACGCGGAAACGCGCGATGCTGCCCTGCATGGCCTCGATGGAATGCGAGACCATGTCGATCAGGCCCAGCGCCCGCGCCTCCTGCTCCTCGGTCAGACGCGAGTCGGTCTCGCCCAGCCCCAGTCGCCCCTGCCAGTCCTGCAGCCAGGAACCGATGCGGTCGGGCAGCACGTCGCGCGCGCTGCGCAGGCCGTCGCGCAGGCGAGTGGTGGCGGAATCCCCCTGATGAGACCCGGGGGAGCCACGTTTCGGGCCCAGACGCTCGTCCACCCGTCCGTTGAGGCTGACCGCGATCGTGACGTCGCTGTCGTCATACAGGGTCGGCGCGATGGGGACCGGGTTGAGCAGGCCGCCGTCCACCAGCAACCGCCCGTTCAGGCGCACCGGCGTGAAGACCGTGGGGATGGCGATGGACGCGCGAATCGCGTCGAACAGCGCCCCTTCGTTGAGCCACACCTCCCGCTCGCGTTCGATGTCCGTGGCCACCGCGGTAAAGCGGATGGGCAGATTGCGGATGTCGGTATCGCCCAGCATCTCGCGGAGCTTTTCGATCAGGCGTTCACCGCGGAACAGACCGGCACCGGAAAACGAGAAATCCAGCAGCCGCCAGACGTCCTGGCGCCGCAGGGTGCACACCCATTCCTCGTAGGTGTCCAGCTGCCCGGCGGCATAGATGCCGCCGACCACCGCCCCCATGGAGGAGCCGGCAATCGTCCGGATCTCGTAGTTCGCGTGGTCTTCCAGCCAGCGGATGACCCCGATCTCGGCGAGACCGCGGGCCCCGCCGCTGCCGAGCACCAGCGAGACGGTCCTGGGTGGTTTCGGCACGGCGCGGTTCCTCAGTTCCGTTCGGGGTCAAGCAGATGGTCGTGCAGGGCGGTGGCCTGTTCGCCGGCCGGCTCCTCGATGCGGATCTGCCAGACGGCGGCGGGGTGGTCCGGCGACCAGTCGCTGAACACGATCAGCCCGGCGTACGGGCCGGATCCGGTGATTCGGCCGTGGACCAGACGGCCTTCGTCGTTCGCCTCCAGCCGGATGCTGAACTCCGCGGCCGGGGCCGGGAGGATCCAGTGGCCGTCGCGGCCATGCTGGAGAAATTCCTCGTCGGAAGGCAGGACCGAGTCACCGAAATGGCGGACCAGCAGGGGCTGCGCGAGCCGGTGCGGGAGGCCCAGTACGGTCTCCACGCGGGCACGGCCGCGATCCACGGCGCGCGCGGCGTCGTCCAGCGGGTCCCTTCGACGGAATAAATTGCGCAGCCGGCTAAGCATCACGGCCCGATGATCCCCGAGTCCCCGCAGGGCTGCAAACACGCATCCCGGGGGCGGGGAATGCCACAGGGTGCGGGTTGGGGCTGGCGTGTGAGCGGGCGGGCGTCTACGGTGGGAGGGGACATTTTCCGGCAGGAGGTCTTCATGGGTTTTGCCCTTTCCGAGATGCAGCTGAGCAGTCCCGAATTCGGGCCGCGCGGGCCCATCCCGGCCCGGTACACCGGCGAGGGCGAGGATGTCTCCCCGCCGCTGGCGTGGCGCGGCGCACCCGAGGGGACCCGTGGATTCGCGATCCTCTGTCACGATCCCGATGCCCCGCTGGTCAAGCCCGGGTCTTATGGCTTCGTGCACTGGGTACTGTACAACCTCCCGCCCGATGTCACCGAGCTGGAGGCCGGTACCTCGCTGGGGACCACCGGGCACACGGACTTTGACCGCAACGGTTACGGCGGGCCGATGCCCCCGGGCGGTCATGGGGTGCATCACTATTTTTTCTGGGTCATGGCCCTGGATGCCGATCTGCAGGCCCCGCCCGGACTGACCATGGAGCAGTTCCTGGAGCGTGCCGAACCGCACGTGATCGCCATGAACCGGCTGGTGGGTACCTACACCCGCGACTGATTCAGTCGAACTGGGAGTCGCCGCGCAGGGCCGAGGCCAGGGTGCCGGTCATGCGGTCGAAGCGGCGCTCCAGATCCACCCGCCAGTAGCCCTCCCGCGCGCCCGATTCGGGCTGCGGGCTGGCGGGGTCGACGCGCACGTGGCGCCCGCCGGTGGCGCGCATGTGCTCGATGAAGCGCAGGGCGTTGGCATGCTCGCGGAAACGGCAGCGGTAGTGCTGACCGACGTGGCCGATCCGCTCGCTGGAGGCCACCGCGTCGGCCATGCCCTCGAGGAAGGCGCGCCCCAGGGCGCGCTCGATCTCCGGATCCCCGGTACGTCCGTGCTCGGTGAGGAAGATCGCCAGGCGCATCAGCCGATGGGTGAAATACTCCGGTGGCAGGTCCAGCAGCTGTCCGCCGCAGACCCGGATGTCGTTGATGCAGGACCGGCCGGTCACGTATTTGGCGCGCACGCCGTTGTCCTCGGCCTTCAGCACCAGTCCTTCCACGCCGCGCGAATCCAGCTCCAGGATCTGCTCGCGCAGGGGCTCGGGATCGTCCGGGTGGAACCGCCCGTGCTGCGGCGGCAGGGGCAGAGCAAAACGTTCGGCCATGCCCCGGGTCTTGGCATGCGGCAGGAAGCCCGCGTGGTCGCGGCGCATCATGTCGAACACGAACACTCCGATGTCGTCCTCCACCTGGGCGCTGGTGCCCTCCATGTACGGGGTGTCGGGCCCGGCGATCTCGGCGCACAGGATCAGCTCCGGGTCTTCCTCGAATACCCGCGGATCGATGAAATCCGGCACCCGGTCGGTGGCGAACGGGCACACGAAGCCGCCGCGCGAGAAGGCGTAGATCGCGTCGCCCTCGCGCAGGATGCGCACGTTGAAGCCGTCGATCTTCTCCTCGGCGTGGAACGGTCCGTCGAACTGGCGCGGCAGGCCGGCGGCCAGCGACTGGATGCGGGCGATGGACGGGTAGGCGGGCAGCACGCGCCCGCCCGGCAGCACCACGCTGCCGCGTGCGAAGCCGCCGACGCTCTCCAGCAGGCGGTAGGAGGTCAGGTCCGCGAACTGCTGCTCGCGGGCGCGGCCCTGTTCCAGGGCCTGTTCCAGGGTTGCGGCGTCCATGCCCCAGTGTATCGCCCCGGCTGCGGGCGCGTACATCGCGCCGGCACGCCTCAGCCCGGCCCGTTGCCGGCGAGGGCGTGCAGGGCGGTCCCGCGCTCGTGCGCCCGGGCTGCCTGACCGGCCAGGCGCCGGGCGAGGCTGATGATACGCAGCTGGCGGTCCATCTCCGCCATCGACAGCGCGCCGAAGGTGCCCTCGCGCAGCAGCGCCGCCTTGAGTTCCTGATAGGCGGCTTCAACGTCCTCCACCGCGCGGGACACCTCCTCCGCGGGCGTCCCGGCCGTCTCCTCGTCGGCCTCCAGGCGGGCCCAGTCCAGGGCGCGGATCACGCGGCCCTGCCAGGCACGGCGCCGCGCGGTCATCTCCGCAGTGGTGTCGTCGCTGGCGTTACGGCGCAGTTCGGCGATCTCGGCGGCGCGCGCGGCGATGTCCTGATGGTAGCGGGCGACCCGCACCGCCTCGGCGATCCCTTCGGCCGTGGCGTCCGCCATCGATACCCGACCGGCGCGGTTCGCGAACTCGCCGATGGCCTCCACCAGTCGTTCGACGACGTCGAGCCGCTGACGCAGGCCCGATTCGGCCGGCGGGGTCTCGGCGAGGGCGTCGCGCGCCATGCGGTAGGCCAGTTCGCCGGCGCGGTCGACCTCCATGGTGAGTGACTGCAGGGCCAGTTCCGGGACCCGGGCGCTGCTGTCGTCGAGGTGGCGGGGCCGGGCCTCGTCCAGATCCGCGCCGCCGAAGTGGCGCTGCAGCCGCCGGATCATCGGTCGGGCCAGCGGGATCATCAGGATCACGCCGAGCACGTTGAACGCGGTGTGGAACAGCGCCAGCAGCATGGCCGGGGCGGGGGCGGCCTCCGGTCCGCCCCAGGTCCATTCAATGGCGGCAAGGAACCATGGCAGCATCAGCAGGGCCACGATCGCGGTCAGGCCGTTGAACAGTACGTGTGCGGCGGCCACGCGCTTGGCGTTGGCGGTGGCGCCGATCACCACCAGCACCGCCTTGACCGTGGTCCCGAGGTTGGAGCCGATGACCGCGGCGGCGGCCGCCTCCAGGGGGATCGCGCCGCTCATCGCGGCGGTCAGGGCCATGGCCATGGCCGCCGACGAGCTCTGCATGGCCAGCGTCAGCAGCATGCCGATGGCGACCATGATCACCAGGCCGAGGAAGCCGGGGCGTGCCAGCGCCCCCAGGTCCACGGTGTCGCCGAGATCCACGAAAGTGACCCGCAGCACGTCGATGCCGAGGAACAGCAGGCCGAACCCCGCGAGCGCGAGCCCCAGGTAGGGCAGGCGCGTGCCGCGGGTGATGATGTACATCAGCGCGCCCGCGCCAATCGCCGGCAGGGCAAAGGCCTCGATGCGGATCTCAAGCCCGAGGATGGACACCAGCCAGCCGGTCACGGTGGTGCCCACATTGGAACCGAAGATGACCCAGACCGACTGGCCGAGGGTCAGCAGGCCCGCGTTGGCGAAGCCGATGATCGCCAGGGTGACGGCGCTGGAGGACTGCACCAGCGCGGTCACGCCCACGCCGGTGGCCAGCGCCCGGCTGCGGCTGCGGGTCCAGCTGCCGAGGATCCGGCGCAGGGCCTTGCCCCCGGCGGTGCGCAGACCGTCGGTGAGCAGGTGCATGCCCAGCAGGAACAGGCCCAGTCCGCCGAGGAAGCCGGCGATCAGCGCGAGGGCGCCGGTTTCGGGGGCACCGGTCATGGGTGTGCCCCTGCGCCCGGGATCGGGCGGCGGCTACAGCTCGATGGTGTCACCATAGTCCGGGATGCGGGCATCCAGTTCGCGGTCGCGCAGGGCCTTTGCCAGCGCCTCGCGCGCCTCCGGTTCGCCGTGTACCAGATGGAAGACCGGCCGTTCCCGAAAGGCCGCCGCCCAGTCGATCAGCTGTGACTGGCCGGCATGCGCGGAGAGCCCGCCCAGGGTGTGCACATGGCCCTTCACCGCGATGTCCTCGCCATGAATCTTCACCGAACGGGCCCCATCCACCAGTCGCCGACCCAGGGTCCCGGCGGCCTGAAAGCCCACGATGACCAGATGCGTGCTGCGGCGCTCGAGGTTGTATTTCAGATGGTGGCGGATGCGCCCGCCGTTGCACATCCCGGCCCCGGCGATGATGATCGCGCCGCCGGAGATGCGGTTGATGGCCATGGATTCTTCCACCGTGCGGGTGAACTGCAGCGGCGGGAGGTATTCCCGGGTGTTGCCGTTGGCCGCCTCATGCAGGCGGTCCAGGTCCTCGGAATTGAGGGCGTCGCGGCAGCGTGCGTACAGCTCGGTGACGCGGATGCCCATCGGGCTGTCGAGGAAGATCTTCTGCTGCGGCACGCGCCCGGCGTGGTGCAGCAGGCCGAGGTGATAGAGGATCTCCTGGGTACGGCCCACGGCGAAGGCCGGGATCAGCACGTTGCCGCCGTCGTCCCAGGCCTCCTGCAGGATCTGCGCGAACTCGTCGATGGTTTCTTCCAGCGGGCGATGGTCGCGGTCGCCGTAGGTACTCTCCAGCAGGACGTGGTCGGCGCGTTCCAGACGCTCCGGGTCGTGCATCAGGGCCGAATCGGGGTTGCCGAGGTCGCCGGAGAAGACCAGCCGCCGCTCGCGGCCGCCGGAGGATACCACCAGCTCGACGATCGCGGCCCCGAGGATGTGGCCGGCGTCGTGGAAGGTCAGGCGCGCGCCGCCCTCCAGATGCCGGGTTTTCCCGTAGTTCAGGGTCTCGCACAGCTCGAGCGCGGTCTCCACGTCCTGTTCGTCGTACAGCGGTTCCAGCAGCTCGCGGTCGTTGCGTGCGCGCCACTTGTTCTCCCACTCGATGTCCTTCGCCATCACGAAGGCCGAGTCGCGCAGCATGATGTCCAGCAGTTCGAGGGTGCCGGGGGTGCAGTAGACCGGCCCGCGAAAGCCGTCGCGTACCAGTTTCGGCAGCAGGCCCGAGTGGTCCAGATGGCCGTGCGACAGGATCACGGCGTCGGTGTTCGCGGCCACCTCGGCCAGCGAGGCGCGATTATGCTCGTCGGCGTCGCTGCCGCCCTGCTGCATGCCGCATTCGAGCAGGTAACGGGCGTGGTCGGTATCGATGCGATAGCGCGAACCGGTGACCTCGCCGGTGGCGCCCTGAAAGGTAAGCTGTGCCATGCCGCGCAGTGTACCGGCTTTGCCCGGGCGGGCGCAGGGGTCAGTCGTCGCCGTCTTCCAGCAGCCGATCGATCTGCTCCGGCTTGAGTCCGGCCACCCCGCGCAGCGGCAGCACCAGCCCCAGGCCGCGCCCGTGCGCGGTGAGCCCCAGCTCGGTGTCCAGCGTGGTGCGCAGGCGTTCGGCGTGGCCGGTCTCCAGTACCGCCAGCAGCAGGGTGCGGGCACCCTCGTAGTGCAGGCTGAGGATGCGCGGATGGTGGTCGGTGGTGGCGTTGCGCGCGTCCATGAGCGTCAGCCCGGCGCCGCCGCCCCGGCGCACGATCTCCACCGCCGCATCGCGATCGGCGTCCGGGAACATCACCGCCAGCAGTGCCAGCGGCAGCTCGGTGGCCGTCGGGGGCGGTTCGTGTCCGGGCGAGGCCGGGACCTGCGCCCGGGCACTGGCCATGTCCAGCAACGCCTCGGTGTCGTCGGAGGCTTCCAGGGTGAAGGCCAGCCCGTTGTAGGGCTGCAGCAGGTCGAGTTCGAGGTTCAGTCGCCGCGCGATGCGCTCGGCGCGCGCCGGATCGGTCTTCCAGAAGCACACCGATTCCAGTCCCTGGTAGGTCACGCCGAAAAAGCGCATGTGCTCGGGAAAGCCGATGCCGAAGCCTTCGTGCAGCGAGGGTTTCGGTGCGCCCTCCTCGGCGGCGATATGCACGGCACGTTCCTCCAGGTCGCCGGCGATCACGGCGACGAGCAGGGCAGGCAAAGGCTCGGTCATGGCTCCCTCCGGGTGGCCGCATACGGGCGGTTCGCCGCATGATAACGCAGGGAATCGAAAGGAGAGCGCCGTGCTGGATCCGTTTGTACCCGAGTCGAACATTGTCGAGATCCCGGATGCCGGGGCACTGTCGGCAGGAGGGGCGGCCGATGTCGGCTGGACGCTGGACTGGAGCAGCGGCGAGGCCCGCCATCGCGAATGCCTTTACCTCCCGCGCCTGGATCCCGAACGGGATCTCTCGCCTGCCGGCATGGGTTCCGGCCTGATCGGCAGCTCGCCGGGCGAGGTCTGCGAGTGGCCGGTGGCGTCCCTGATCCCGGCCGCCGATCCCGCTCGGGTCGTGGAGTTGCCGCCGACGGCCTTCAACCGGCGGCTGCGGCGCCACCGGGTGGTCGAGCCGCGGGCCGGAAGGTTCTATCCGCGGGCGTTCATCGCCGGGCATGCCGGGATCGAGAAAGGGGACCGGGCCCTGTTTCGCGTGGGGGCCCTCGAAGAGGACCACCTGCTGGCGGACCTGAACCACCCCCTCGCGGGGCGCGAGCTGCGTCTGACCGGTCGGGTGCTGTGCGTACATCCCGAAGGCCGCGAGGGGTCCCCGGTCGACGTGACCGGGCGGCTGACCGAACGCGGGCCCGGGATGCAGGCCCGCTGGCGCGGCGTGCCGACGGATTTCTGGAGCGGTGGCGCCTGCGAGCGGGAGGATCCGGCGGACGATGCGGCGTTCTACGCCCGGCCGCGCATGGTCCACCATCTGGATGCCACCGCGCGTGCCGGGGTCGCGGCACTGTACGCCGCGCTGGTGCCGCCGGGGGCGCGGGTCCTGGATCTCATGGCGAGCTGGGCATCGCATCTGGACGGGGTTGCCGAACCGGAGGCGGTCGTCGGTCTGGGCATGAACCGGGAAGAGCTGGCCGCGAACCCGCTGCTGAACCAGGCCTTGGTGCAGGACCTGAATACCCATCCCCGCCTGCCGTTCCCGGCGGACAGCCTGGACGCCGTGGTCTGTACCGCTTCGGTCGAGTATCTGACCCGGCCCGGCGCGGTCTTTGCTTCGGTGCGGGAGGTGCTGCGTCCCGGTGGCGTGTTCGTGGTGACGTTTTCGGATCGCTGTTTTCCCACCAAAGCGATTGCGGTCTGGGAACGGCTGTTCGACTTCGAGCGCATGGGGCTGGTGCTGGACCGGTTCCTGGAGGCGGGGTTCGTGGACCCGGCCACGTTCAGCCTGCGCGGTCTGCCGCGGCCCGCGGACGACCCCTACGCCGGACGCCTGGATCACGCGGATCCGGTGTTTGCGGTCTGGGGCACAAGTCCCCACGGGGACGCTCTGAACCGGTAAACTGCACCCTGATTCGAGATGCCCGCGCTGGCGGGCCGGCACCGACGGGGAGCGCATGGCCGCAAGCAAGGCCAAATCCACAGGCAAGGGGCAGAAATCCGGCCCGAAGTCGAGTCCGAAGGCCGATCAGGGCGCGGGCGCGAACAAGGGGCGCGGCCGCGCCGCCCGGACGGCGGAATCTCCGGGCCCCCCCACGCTCAGCGGGCAGCTGCTGCGCGGGCTGCGCGAGGGCGCGCTGCTGATCTTCGGCATGCTGGCGTTGTACCTGCTGGTGGCGCTGATCACCTACCACCCCGGGGACGCGGCCTGGTCGACCACCGGCGACGGCGGCGGGACGCGCAACCTGGGCGGGACCGCCGGGGCGTGGTTCGCGGATATCGCCTTCCATCTGCTGGGCTACCTGGGCTATCTGATCCCGCTGGCGGTGGCCGGCATCGGCTGGTGGCTGTTCCGTCACCGTCGGGATGCGCGCATGGCCAGCCCGCTGGAGGTGGCCCTGCGCGGTACTGCACTGGTGGTGGCGCTGATCGCCGGCTCGGCGCTGGCGGCCCTGCATCTGCTGCCGGGGGCGATGCCGGTGCACGCCGGCGGGATCCTCGGCGACCTGTTCGGGGGCTGGGCGGTCGCCGGGCTGGGGCTGGTCGGCGGCACGCTGGTGCTGCTGGCCCTGTTCCTCGCCGGGGTCACGCTGTTCACCGGGCTGTCGTGGTTTGCGCTGATGGACGGTCTGGGGCGTGCGCTGGTGCGCGGCTGGGAGGCCGCGAGAGCGCGGCTGGAGCTGGCGCGCGATCGCCGCATCGGCCGGCAGCAGCGGGCCGGGCGCGAAGAACGCGTGGAGAAGGAGCGCAAGCGCACCGCCGACCGTCCGCCGAAACGGGTGGAGCCCAAGGTCGAGGCCCCGCCGCCCAGCCCGCGGGTGGAGAAGGAAAAGCAGGTCCCGCTGTTCACCGCCGGCGAGGGCGCCGATCCGATCCCGCCGCTGGGCCTGCTGGACGAACCCCCGGCGGCCTCCGAGGGTCATTCGGAAGAGGCGCTGCAGGCACTGTCGCGACAGGTCGAGCTCAAGCTGAAGGACTTCGGCGTGGAGGTCGAGGTGGTCGCGGTGCAGCCGGGGCCGGTGATCACCCGCTTCGAACTGCAACCGGCCCCGGGGGTCAAGGCCTCGCGCATCTCCGGCCTGTCCACCGACCTGGCGCGTTCGCTGTCGGTGATCGCGGTGCGCATCGTCGAAGTGATCCCCGGGCGGTCCACCGTGGGGCTGGAGATCCCCAACGACAACCGCGAGATCGTCGCGCTCAGCGAGATCCTGCGTTCGGAGAAGTTCGACGCCGGCAAGTCGCCGCTGACCATGGCCCTGGGCAAGGACATCGGCGGCGCGCCGGTGATGGCCGATCTGGCGAAGATGCCGCATCTGCTGGTGGCCGGCACCACCGGTTCCGGCAAGTCGGTGGGCGTCAACGCGATGCTGCTGTCGCTGCTGTACAAGGCCACGCCGGAAGAGGTGCGGCTGATCCTGATCGACCCCAAGATGCTGGAGCTGTCGGTCTACGAGGGCATCCCGCATCTGCTGTGCCCGGTGGTTACCGACATGAAGGACGCCTCCAACGCCCTGCGCTGGGCGGTGGGGGAGATGGAACGGCGCTACAAGCTGATGTCCGCGATGGGGGTACGCAACATCGGCGGCTTCAACAAGAAGGTGCGCGACGCGCGCGCCGCCGGCGAGCCGCTGAAGGACCCGCTGTTCGACCCGGCGCAGTCGGTCACCGAGACCGAGGCGCCGGACCTGGAGCCGCTGCCGTTCATCGTGATCGTGGTCGACGAGTTCGCCGACATGATGATGGTGGTGGGCAAGAAGGTGGAGGAGCTGATTGCGCGCCTGGCGCAGAAAGCGCGCGCGGCCGGGCTGCACCTGATCCTGGCGACCCAGCGGCCGTCGGTGGACGTGATCACCGGCCTGATCAAGGCCAACATCCCCAGCCGCATCGCCTTCCAGGTGTCCTCGCGGGTGGACTCGCGCACCATCCTCGACCAGATGGGGGCGGAGCACCTGCTGGGGCATGGCGACATGCTCTACCTGCCGCCGGGCAAGGCCATGCCGGAGCGCGTGCACGGGGCGTTCGTGGGCGATAACGAGGTGCACCAGGTGGTGGAGTACCTCAAGTCCACCGGCGAACCCGACTACAACGAGGCGATCCTCGACGAGCCGGAGGCCGGCGCGGCGGCGATCCCGGGTCTGGAATCGGGTGAAGGGAACGATTCGGAAGCCGATCCGCTCTATGACCAGGCGGTGCAGATCGTCACCGAGTCGCGCAAGGCCTCGATCTCGTATGTGCAGCGACGGCTGAAGATCGGGTACAACCGCGCCGCGCGCATGGTCGAGGACATGGAGGCCGCCGGGCTGGTCAGCCCGGTGCAGTCCAACGGCAACCGTGAGGTGCTGGTGCCCGACCGCTCGCAGGAGTGACGACCCCGCCGCCGCAGTCATCCGGGGTTAAGCCGGGCACACGCAATCTGTCGATCCAGAAAGACTCAACGGAGACCGCATGAAACCGCGATCCCTCATGACCCGCGGTGGCCCGCAGTGCGGGTCGCTGTCCCTCTACCGCCTCCTCGCCGCCGCGCTGGTGGCCCTGCTGGCGACGCCGGCGGCGGCGGGCGACGATGCGCGCCTGGCACTGGAGCGTTTCATGTCCGGACTGGAGGGGTTCTCCGCGGAGTTCACCCAGACGGTCAGCGACGAGACCGGCTTCACCCTGCAGGAATCCGATGGCGTGATGCACCTGGGGCTGCCCGATCGGCTGTACTGGGAGGTGCGCGAGCCGTTCCCGCAGGTGGTGGTCAGTGACGGCGAGGAGCTGTGGACCTATGACCCGGATCTGTCTCAGGCCACCGTGCGCCCGCTGGGCGACGCCCTGGACGCCACGCCGATTGCCGCCATCAGCCGGCCGGAAGAGCTGGATACGCATTTTCACAGCCAGGTGCTGCCGGTGGAGGACGCCTCGGCCCTGCGCCTGCGCCTGATTCCGCGCAATGAACATGCCGATTTCACCCGCCTGGAGCTGGACCTGACCCCGGACGGCGATCTCGCGCGGATGCGCTTCGAGGACCTGTTCGGGCAGGTGACCGACGTGCGCTTCGAGTCCAGCGAGCGCAATCCGGATCTGGACGCCGACACCTTCCGTCTCGACGTGCCGGAGGGGACCGACGTCTATCGCCCCTGAACGTTCCCGAGCGCCCCGGAGCATGGATCCCGGCGGCCGAGCCAGTGGCGTTACAATCCCGCCATGAGCGATCTGTTCGACAATGACCTGTTCGGCGGCGAGTCCGCCGCGGACCCCGGCCAGCCCGCCGATCCGGGGCCGGCGCCCGCCGCCCCGGCGGCGCCGGATCCCGCCGCGCCGCTGGCCGAACGCATGCGGCCGCGGCGACTGGAGGCTGTGGTGGGGCAGGACCATCTGGTCGGACCCGACGCCGCCCTGCGCCGCGCGATCGAGGGAGGCCAGACCCCGTCGATGATCCTGTGGGGGCCGCCCGGCTGCGGCAAGACCACGCTGGCGCGGCTGGTGGCCGAGGCCGGGGCCCAGCGCCTGGTGACCCTGTCGGCGGTGCTGGCCGGAGTGAAGGACGTGCGCGCGGTGGTGGACGCGGCGAAGACCCGCCGGCGCAACGGGGTGGGCACGCTGCTGTTCATCGACGAGATCCACCGCTTCAACAAGGGGCAGCAGGACGCTCTGCTGCCGCACATCGAGGATGGCACCCTCACGTTCGTGGGGGCGACTACCGAGAACCCGTCGTTCGCGCTCAACAGCGCGCTGCTGTCGCGGGCCCGGGTCTATCGCATGGAAGCGGTGGACGAGGCGGCGATCGAGGCCCTGATCACCCGCGCGCTGGAGGATCCGGAACACGGACTGGGCGGGCGCGGCCTGCGGCTGGGGGACGACGAGCGCCGGCGCCTGGCGCGAGCGGCCGATGGCGACGCCCGGCGGGCGCTGAACTGGCTGGAGACCGCCTCCGATCTGGCCAGCGACGGGATGATTACCGACGAGGCCCTGCGCGCGGTGATGGGCGTGCAGAGCCTCGCGTTCGATCGCCAGGGCGACGCCTTCTACGACCAGATCTCGGCCCTGCACAAGTCGGTGCGGGGCTCCGACCCCGATGGTGCGCTGTACTGGCTGGTGCGCATGCTGGATGCCGGCTGCGACCCCGACTATCTCGGCCGGCGCCTGTTGCGGATGGCCTACGAGGACATCGGCCTGGGGGCCACCGGCCTCGCCCAGCGGGTGCTGGTGGCCTGGCAGACCATGGAACGTCTGGGCCGCCCGGAGGGCGATCTGGCGCTGGTGCAGGCGGCCGTGGAACTGGCCGCGGCACCCAAGAGCAACAGTACCTATGCGGCCCTGGGCGCGGTGCGCAAGACGATCGCGGAGACCGGCAGCCCGGAGGTGCCGCTGCATCTGCGCAATGCGCCCACCGAGCTGATGCGCGCCGAGGGGTTCGGTGCCGGCTACCGCTACGATCATGACGAGCCCGACGGCATCGCCCGTGGCCAGACCTATCTGCCCGAAACGCTGCTGGAACGACGCTTCTATGCCCCCCGGCACGAGGGCACCGAGGCCACCCTGGCGCAGCGTCTGGAACGGCTGCGCGGGGCATCGGTCCCGCAGGAGGGGGGTGGCGATGGCTGAACCGCGGCTCGGAGACGGGGCTCGTCGGGAGGGAGACCGGTGAACGCCCGCGACCCGCGTCAGTGGCTGGTGGTGGCCGCGATCCTGTTCGCGCTGACCCTTGGCTGGCTGCTGCTGACCGGCACCATCCGCCCGCAGGATCTGCGGCTGCAGGACCTGGAGCAGTGGCTGGCGGGGTTCGGGGTCTACGCGCCGCTGGTGTTCGCGCTGGCGTTCGTGGTGCTGGCCATGCTGCCGCTGCCCAGTACCACCTGGATCCTGCTGGCGGGTGCGCTGTACGGCCCGGTGGCCGGCGGGTTCCTGAGTCTGGCGGCGGCCACCCTGGCCGGCGTCACCGCGTTCTCGCTGTCGCGGCATTTCCTCCATCCCTGGGTGGTCCCGCGTCTGGGCGACCGCGGGCAGCGGATGTGTGCCGACGTGCGCGCGGAGGGCTGGCGGGTGGTTGCCCTGACCCGGCTGGTGCCGGTGTTCCCCTATGCGCCCACCAACCTGGTCCTGGGCGTGACCGGGATCCCGGTAGGGGTCTTTGCGCTTACCACCTTCGTGACCCTGATCCCGAGTCTGTTCGCCTATGCCTGGCTGGGACACAGCGCGCGGGAGCTGGCCAATGGTCCGGAGGGGGTGGTGCAGGCGGGGCTGGCACTGGTCGCGGTGGTGGCCATGAGCATGCTGCTGCCGCGGTTCCTCGGTCGGCTGCTGCGCGGGCAGCACCGGGTGTCGCAGGGCTGAGGCACGACGGGTCTCTCCTCGGGGTCGAGGCGGCTCAGTCCTGGTCCTCGCGCACACGTTCGGCCAGGCTCGCGGCGCGGCCGTGTTCCCCGTGCGGCAGGGGGGCGGCAGGGTTGAGGATCCACGCGGCAATATCCTCGTGCGTCTGCCGGGCCTGCGTGTAGCGGGTCAGCAGATGGAAACCGTCCGGGTAATACACCGCCCGGTGCGCGGCGTCGGGAGCGGCCTCGGCGAGGGTCCGCAGCAGGTCGATCACGGGTTCGTGGGGGATCAGGTCGTCGCGGCCTCCGTACAGCACGAGGCTCGGCGGTGGCAGGTCGGGGGCGGCCGCGCGTGCACGGTCCATCAGAGTGGTCAGGCCGTCCAGGCTGTCGATCCGCGCGTCGGCGCGTACCCACGGGTCGCGGCGCAGCCCGGCGGCCACCATCGGATCGTCGGTGGGACGGATGTTCAGGTGCGCCGCATCCTCGCCGGAGAGGCGCAGCCCCGGAAACAGGCGCGATGAGGTCCACAGTGCGAACCGCTGATACCACGGCATCGCGTCCCGGGCCCAGATCGCCGGGGCGATGAGGACCGTTCCCGCGACGGCCGGCGCGTCCTCGCCGGTGACCGCCAGGGTCGCGACCGCCGCGCCCATGCTCTTCCCGGCCACGAACGGCGATTCGGGGTAGCGTTCTTCCAGGGCCCGCAGCAGGGCGCGCGCGTCCGCCGCCATCGTCGCGTGGCCGGCCCACTGTCCCGCGGATTCGCCGGCGCCGAAGCCACGCTGGTCCGGCGCATAGACCGCGATGCCGCGTGCCGCCAGGGGGCGGGCAAGGGCGTGCATGCTCCCGCCGTAATCGTTGAAGCCATGCAGGGCCAGGACCACGGCCTCGGGTTCCGTCGGGCCCCAGCGGCGCAGGGGCAGTTCGTAGCCGTCCGGCAGCCTTGCGTGATTGCCGTGCAGCACCGCGGGCTCATCGGAGACCGCTGCGGACGCCGCCGGAGATTCGGGTTCGGCGGGCGTCGCGCCGCAGCCGCCGAGCGCCAGCAGGGCAGACAGCAGGAGTGCGGGGGCGGGGATCAGTCCACGGGCGGGGCGGGGCATGGGCGCGTCGGGGGCGGGCTCAGGGCTTGCTTCGCAGGTCGAGGTCGTAGAGGTTGTCCCCGCCGAGGCGGAATTCGCGGTAGGGCGGGCGCAGCGCTCCTTCCAGCGAGTCGATGGGCGGCAGGGAGATCCCGGGGCGGCCGGAGCCGATGATCATCGGGGCGATGGTCAGGTGCAGGCGGTCCAGGGTGTCGGCGGCGAGAAAGCGCGAGACCGTGCGGCCGCCGCCTTCGATCAGGATGCGCTTCAGGCCGCGGGACTCGAGGTGGTCGCGTACCCGGCGCGGCGGAAAGCGCTCGACCTGCTCGCCCTCCATGATCACGGGTTCGGCAGGCAGCTCGGCTCGTCCCACGTGCGCGGGCAGGTGTTCCGGCCGGAATCCCGGCTTGTGCAGCACCAGGGTCGGCGGGCCACCCTCGGCGAATATCTGGTGATCGGCGGACAGGCGCCCCTCGGGGTCGAGCACCACCCGCACCGGATCGCGGCCCTCGACCTCGCGCACGGTCAGGCGTGGATCGTCCGTGGCGACGGTGCCGGCCCCGACCACCACTGCGTCCACCAGGGCCCGCAACCGGTGCAGGTGGCGGATGTCCTCCGGTCCGGTGACATACTGCGAGTGTCCGATGTGCGTCGCGATGCGCCCGTCGAGGCTCTGGCCCAGCTGCCCGAGGGCGATGCTCTCCGGTTCCAGGATCGGTCCGTACAGGTCGAGGACCTCGTGTGCAGCCGGGGCCAGGGGGCCCGGGAGCGGCTGGCAGGCGGCATTGCCACAGCGTGCCAGCAGCCAGCGCCAGGCCCGTGCTTCGGTGATGATTTCTTCGCTCATGGCTTCTCCCCGAGCAGGGTTTGGGGACGGCGGCAGGGCAGTTGCGGTAGTCTCATGACCAGAACGAACGAACCCATCCAACCGAACTCCGTATGGAAGTACCCGATGCACAATGCCGATCGCGGGATCTTTGACCTTCGCCGGGGCCACCCGATCCGGGTCAGTGGCTCCGGGGCGGACGTCCTTGCGGCGGCCGTGGAGGGCCTGACCCCGGGACAGCTCGATCGCCTGACCGTGATGACCGGTGAACCCCCGCGTCTGATTCTAACCCCGCACCGGGCATCGGCAATGGGCTGGCCGCAGCCGCTGGCGGAGGGCTGGGACGGCGTGGCGCTGGAGCCGGCCGCCGGGGCGGACCCGGAATCGCTGTTCATCCTCGCCAGTGCGCCCGAGGGCTCCGATGATGCCAGTTCCGCGGCGCGTCTGCTCGAAGGGGTGACGCCGCGGCGGGCGAGCGAGGCCGAGGCGGCCGCGCTGGAACTGGTGCGCGCCGGGCGGCTGCTGCCGGCGGTGGTCACCACGCCGGTGCCCGAACCCGAGCCCGAGGCGATTGCCTCGGCGGTGGCCGACGGCATGCTGCTGGATGTGGACGCCGCGCAGGCGCGCGAGGTGGCCGAGCATCCGCGCCTGGAGCTGGCGCATGTCAGCGAGGCCCCGGTGCCGCTGGCGGACGCGCCGGTGACCCGGTTCATGTTGTTTCGCGAAGGCAACGGGATCCAGGAGCACGTGGCGGTGGTGATCGGCGAGCCGAGTCGCTGGCCGGATCCGGTGCCGGTGCGCCTGCATTCGGCCTGCCTGACCGGCGACCTGTTCGGCAGCCTGCGCTGCGACTGCGGGGATCAGCTGCGTCGCGGGGTCAAGATGATCAACGACAGCGGTGGCGGGGTGCTGCTGTATCTCGCCCAGGAAGGCCGCGGCATCGGTCTGGCCAACAAGCTGCGGGCCTACACCATGCAGCATGCCGGCATGGACACCATCGATTCCGACTGCCAGCTCGGTTTCGGTGCCGACGGGCGCCGCTACGAGGCGGCGGTGGAGATGCTGGAGTTCCTCGGGATCGAGCGTGTGCGCGTGCTGACCAACAATCCCGCCAAGATCGAGGCCCTGCGCGCCGGCGGGATCGAGGTCGCTTCGCGCGAGCCGGTGCACGGCACCGTCAATCCGCACAACCTGCGTTATCTCAACACCAAGGCGGATCGCGGCGGCCACTGGCTGGAGGAACTGCTCGCCGCGGAGGCCGGGCGCGGCTAGCCTCCACGCGGGACGTGCACGTGCTCAGGCGCCCTTGATCTGATCTTCGCGCCAGGCGTCGAGGAAGCGCTGCTGCGACTCGGTCAGGGTGTCGAGACCGATGCCCAGGGTCTCCAGCTTCAGCTCGGCCACCTCGCGGTCGACCTGATCGGGCACCGGGTGGACGCCGGGGCCGAGGGCGTCGGCGCGCTCGACCAGATGGCAGGCGGCGACGATCTGCATGGCGAAGGTCTGATCCATCACCTCGGCCGGGTGGCCCATGGCGGTGGGCGTGGCCAGATTCACCAGCCGCCCCTCGCAGACCAGATGCAGGCGGCGGCCGTCGGCCAGTGTGTATTCCATCACTCCCGGGCGCGCCTCGCGCGGCGGCTCGACGCTCAGCCCCTCCAGCGCCTCGGCGTCGATCTCGACATTGAAATGGCCGGCGTTGGCCAGCAGCGCGCCGTCGGCCATCGCCTCGAAGTGCTCGGCGCGGATCACCTCGCGGTTGCCGGTGGTGGTGATGAAGATCGCCCCCCAGGCGGCCGCCTCGGCCATGGGCATTACCTCGAAGCCGGCCATGTGGGCGCGCAGCGCCTGACGCGGCTCGATCTCGGTGATCGCCACCCGCGCCCCCAGCGCCCGCGCCTTGGCGGCGATACCGAGGCCGCAGTCGCCGTAGCCGGCCACCACCACCCGCTTGCCGGCCAGCAGCAGATTGGTGGTCAGCAGCAGGTTGGTGAGTGACGACTCGCCGGTGCCGTGGATGTTGTCGAACTCGTGCTTCATCGGCGTGTTGTTCACCGCATAGGCGGGGAACGGCAGGGCGTCGGCGCGCGCCATCGCCTGCAGCCGCTGGACGCCGGTGGTGGTCTGCTCGCACATGCCGATGAAGCCGTCGAGCAGCGCCGGGCGCTGGTGGACCAGCCGCGCGGTCAGTTCGGCGGCGTCGTCGAGGATGAAGGTCGGGGCGTGGTCCAGCGCCTGCAGGTGCAGCGCCTCCAGCTCCGCCTCGGAGACCCCGCGCCGGGCATAGCCGGTGATGCCGTCCTGCTCGTTGAGGGCGGCGACCACGTCGTCCTGGCTGGAGCCCGGCTCGCTGCCGGTGAACACCACCTCGGCGCCGGCGGCCGCGAGCGTCTCGACGAACACCCCGGTCTTGGCTTCGACGTGGGAGCAGACCGCCAGGGTAATCCCGGCCAGCGGCCGGCTCTGGCCCAGCCGGTCGCGCAGGGCCGCGTGTACCGGCATGTGCGCCCGCGCCCAGTCCAGTTTCTGCTTGCCCTGTTCGATGTCCGCGGCCATGTCGTCCTCCCGTCAATGCGAAAGGCGCGAGTGTGCCGCGCCCTGCGGGGGGCGTCCACCTTCCCGGCCCCGACCGCGGGGCGGGCCGGTTACAGCACGAAGAACATCATCCCTGAGGCGGGCAGGCCCGGCAGGATCGGCGGTGGCGCAACGGATCGCGCTCCGTTACTGCATGACCCAGTTGCCGTACACGTCGCGGCAGGCCGTACCGGTGATCTTTTCCGCTTCGCCGTCGATGGTCGCCAGGACCTCGTATTCGCGACAGGGTTGGCCGTCGCGTTCGTAGGTCCGCTTGGGCGTGGCCTCGTAGCTGTGGCCGGTGTTGGGATTACGCCACTCCCGGCGTTCATTGTCCGGGGCGCTTTCCAGGGTCTGCTGCACGCGCATGCGGTCGACGTCGTCCATGGTGCGGCCGATGGCCCCGCCAATGGCTGCGCCGGCCAGGGTGCCGGCGATGGTGGCGGCCATCTGCCCGCGTCCGCCGCCGATCTGGCTGCCAATGACCCCGCCGGCCGCGCCGCCGAGCACGGTTCCGGTTGCCTCGCGGGTGGGCGTCTGGGTGCAGGCGGACAGTGCCAGTGCGGTACCGGCCACGATGGTGATGATGAGGGACTGGCGTACGATCTTCATGGTTCTCTCCCCGTGCTCGCCGGCCGCGCCGCGTGGATGCGGACCTGCAGACTCGACTTGCCCTGATAATGGTTCCACTCAGGAGACCCCGCAAGTTGTATTCGGGTTCCCTCCGGCCACGGATTCCGTGAATCGGGTTCCAGCGCATTGAACCAGACGCCGGGCAGCTCGCCGTCTGCCGTCTCCAGGCGCAGCCGCAGATGGCGTCCGTCACCCATGCGGCGCAGGCCGCGCAGAACCCCCTCCCAGACGAACACCGGGCGCGGGAAACCGCGGCCCCAGGGGGCGAGGGCGTCGATCTGCTCCAGGGTCCCGGTCGCCAGGGCACGCGGGGACGGACCCCCGCCGTCGATCTCCAGAATCGGGCCCGGGGTCCAGCCGTGCTCGCGCTGACTGTCGGCGCAGACCCGTTCCCAGGCCCGGGCCAGACGTTCGCGGTCGGCGCGGGCCAGCGTCAGGCCGCCTGCCTGCGCGTGGCCGCCGTATTTCTCCAGCAGATCGGGTTCGGCGGCGGCCATCGCGGCGAACGCATCGGCGACATGGAAGCCGGGCACCCCGCGCGCGGAGCCGGTCACCCGCCGGTCGCACTCCCACACCGGCGATACGCACAGCACCGGGAGGCCGCGGGCCTCGACCATGCGCGAGGCGATGATGCCGTGTACCCCCGGGTGGCCGTCGGGCAGCCAAAGGCACAGACCCGAGACCCCGCGGCCGGCGGCCCGGGCGGCCTCCTCGCGCGCACGCTCGGTAAGCTCGCGCTCGATGCGGCGCCGGTTCTCGTTTTCCTCGTCCAGAGCGGTCCACCAGTGCTCGGCCTGCGCTTCGTCCTCCGCCAGCAGGAAGCGGACCCCGGCCATCGCCTCGTCCAGCCGACCGCGGGCGTTGATGCGCGGGCCCAGGCCGAAGGCCAGGTCGGATTCGTCCAGCGGGCGCTCCCCGCCGGTGAGCCGCCGCGCCGCAACCCGCCAGCAGGGACGCGCGTCATCGGCGTTCATCCGCCGCAGGCCCTGATGCACCACCACCCGGTTGTTGAGGCTGTCGCCCAGCGTCACGCAGTCCGCCACGGTGCCCATGGCTACCTCGGCCAGCAGGTCGATCAGCAGCGCCCGCCCGGCGGCATCCTCGCGTCCGGTGTCCTGCTGGCGCAGGCGGTGGACGCGCATCAGCAGCAGCCAGGCCACCATGCAGCCGGCGATCGCGGGGTCGCCATAGCGGCTGTCGCTGCGCGCCGGGCTGACGCAGGCCAGGGCCGAGGCGGGCAGGCCGTCCGCCGGGATCACGTGATGATCGGTGACGATGGTGTCGATGCCGGCGGCGCGCAGGCGGGCGATGCGCGCCTCGTCGCCGGACCCGTTGTCGGCGGTGATCACCAGCTCCGGCCGCGGCCGGGCGGCGAGGATACGGTCGGCCAGGGCATCGGACAGGCCGTAGCCCTCGCGCAGGCGGTGGCCGATCCAGGACTGCAGACGGTCTTCCGGGTGGCCCAGTACGCGGGTCAGTCCGCGATGCAAAAGCGCGTGACTGGTGACCCCGTCGACGTCGTGGTCGGTTTCCAGGGCCACGGTTTCGCCGGCCTCCAGCGCCCGCAGGATGCGCCGCGCCGCCGTATCCAGATCGGGCAGGGCGTCGGGGGGCGTCAGGGCGCGCAGCGGGCGTTCGACAAAGCCGGCCCGCAGGACATCCGGGTCGGTCTCGCTCACCCGGGCGGCGATCAGGCGGGCCTGCAGCGGGGGCAGTCCGGCCGCGCGTGCCGCGGTCTCCACGTCCGGGTCGGGCCGGCGCCGGATCCAGTTCGGTTCCGGCGGTGGCACAACGTGCGGATCGGACAGGGGGTTCGTGCTGGACATCTCGGGATACCGCGACCGTGGGTCGTCGGGAAACGGGCGCACAGAATAGAGGGCGCGGCGTCTGCTGCGAAGTGTCCCGCCCGTTGGCGGGGCAACGCATGCGAGGTGACGGATGGCCCGGCACCCGCGCATGAAAAAGGGCCCTCCAAATGGAGGACCCTCTGGCGTCTGCCCGAATTGGCCGGGCAGCGTGCGGCTTAGTTGGAGAAGTAGCGCACGTTCGGGTCGGCCATGTAGGCGCCGACTTCTTCCGGATCGGCCGGGGTGATGCCGTCGATCAGGTCTTCCTCGGTGTAGTCGGTGTTGGGCAGGAAGATGGCGCAGGTCTCGACCTTCGCGCCGTTGTTGATCAGGTTCATCAGCAGCTGCTGGGCGTTCCGGTCGGCGGGCTGCATGGTCGGGCCGTCAAAGTCGTCGGTCGCCATCTTGGCGGCCGGGCCGCACAGCAGCACGCGGACTTCCTGGCCCTGGCCCATGGCCTGGTTGGCCAGAACCATCGACATGAACTGGGTATGCTCGTCGCCGGAGGTGACGCTGGCGAACATCTTCGAGGGTTCGTCGGCCTGGGCGGCGCCGGCACCGGCAAAGGTCAGGACGGCGGCGGCAGCAAGGGTCTTCATGGTACGCATGGTACGTCTCCCGGTTGGGTGGTATGTAAGCGTTTTCGAATGTAGTGCAATGCTGATATGCAATGCAAATCAGACTGGGTCCAGATGACGATTGGATCGCATCTTGCGGGGCCGGGGGGTCGGATGATCACGGCGCCCGGGGCATGCATACCCCGCAGTAGCGGGTCTTTCGCCGGTTTCCCCCCGTAGGTGGGGGAAGCAGACAAAAGTTCCCGGTCGGCAGCGGAACCGCAAAGCGGCGCGGGATGTCATCCTGTATTCAGAGCGACTGGGGAGGACGTGATGCAGGAACCGCTGGACAGGACGAACCGGCGCGGCGCGCGCAACCGAACAAGTGGCGTGCCGGCGCGGACCGCGATCATGGGTGCGCTGCTGCTGACGCTGCCGGCTCTGGCGGGCGCGCAGATCGAGACCGCGCCGGCCGAGGAGGGCGCCGGCCCGTGGACCGAGGATGCGCCGCCGCTGGTGAAGCTGGAACGCTTCTTCCGCGACCCGGAATACGCCTCCGCGCGGATCTCCCCGGGCGGCGATCGTGTCGCCTTCCTGCGACCCTACGAGGGGGCGATGAACATCCATGTGGTGGCGCGGGGCGAGCCGGTCGAGCAGGCTCAGCCGGTCACCACCGAAGAGCGTTCGGTCTCGGGCTTTTTCTGGTCGCGCGACGGCGCGTACCTGCTGTATGCGCGGGACGCCGACGGTGACGAGGACTTCGAGATCCGGGCCCTGCAGGCCCCGGAGACGCCCGACCCGGAGGCCGACGGATATCCCGACTCACGCGCACTGGCCGGAGGTGACGGGGTGCAGGCGCGGATCATCCATGTACCGCGAGAGGCGCCGGAACACCTGTTCGTGGGGCTGAACGAGCGTGACCCGCGGCTGCACGACGTCTACCGGGTCGACATCGCCAGCGGTGAGCGCGAGCGGGTGGTGAAAAACACCGCGGAGATCGAAGGCTGGCATTTCCACGAGGGCGAGCTGCGCAAGGCGACGCGCACCACCGGTGACGGCGGGAGCGAGATCCTGCGCGTCGACGGCGAGGATGATTTCCGGCAGATCTACGCCTGCGAGTTCGGCGAGAGCTGCTCCGTGGCCGGATTTCACAAGGATGGCGCCAGGCTCTATCTGAGCACCAACGCGGGCGAGGATCGTGATCTGAGCGAGCTGGTCCTGTTCGACCCGGATTCCGGCGAGGAGACCCGGGTGCACCGTGATCCGGAAGGTGAGGTGGATCTCGGTCGCGCGCTGTTTTCCGACGATGACCACCGCTTGCTGGCCACGCTGTACACCGGCGACCGGCAGCGGATCTACGCGCACGACGAGGAATTCGAGCAGGCGCTGGACTGGCTGCGTTCGGAGCTGGGCGACGCGGAGCTGTCGTTCTCCTCGCGGACCCGTGAAGAGGACGTGTGGACCGTGGGCGTGCAGCGTGATGTCGATCCCGGGAGTGCCTGGGTGGCCGATCTGCGCGAACGCGAACTGGAGCGCCTGTATCGCACGCGGCCCGATCTGCCCGAGGACGTGCTGGCGTACATGGAGCCGATCCGCTACGAGGCCCGTGACGGCACCGAGATCCCGGGCTACCTGACCCTGCCCCGCGGGGCCGAGGCCGAGGATCTGCCGCTGGTGGTGTTGCCGCATGGCGGCCCGTGGGTGCGCGACACCTGGGGCTACAGCGGACAGGTGCAGTTCCTCGCCAACCGTGGTTACGCGGTGCTGCAGCCGAATTTCCGCGGTTCCTCCGGGTTTGGCAAGGCGTTTCTCAATGCCGGCAACCAGGAGTGGGGCACCGGCGTGATGCAGCATGACGTGACCGACGGGGTCAAACATCTGATCGACGAGGGCATCGCCGACCCGGACCGGGTGGCGATCTACGGCGGCTCCTACGGCGGCTACGCAACCCTGGCCGGGCTGACCTGGACCCCGGAGCTGTACGCCGCCGGGGTGTCGATGGTCGGGCCGTCCAGCCTGATCACCCTGATGGAGTCCATCCCGCCGTACTGGGAGGCCGGGATCAAGCGCATGCACGGGCGTGTGGGGGATCCGGATGATCCGGACGACCGCGAACGCCTGAAAGAACAGTCACCGCTGTTCCACGTCGACCGCATCGAGTCGCCGCTGCTGGTCGCCCAGGGCGCGAACGATCCGCGGGTCAAGCAGGCCGAGTCGGACCAGATCGTGGCGGCGCTGCGCGACGCCGGGCATCCGGTGGAATACCTGCTGGCGCTGGACGAGGGCCACGGTTTCGTTAACGAGACCAACCGCCTGGCGTTCTTCGCCGGGCTGGAGGGCTTCCTCGCCGAGCACATCGGCGGGCGTCGCCAGGCGGAATACCCCGAGCCGGTGCAGGAACGCCTGGAGCTGCTGCGTCAGGACATCGACGAGGTCGAGGCCCCGTGAGCGCCGGCGATGGCCGCCGCCCGGGCCTGGGGCCCGAAGATGTCGAGGTCCTCGAACGCGAGACGCTGTTCGAGGGTTTCTTCCGCATGGCGCGCTACACCCTGCGCCACCGGCTGTTCGAGGGCGGCTGGAGCCGGCAGCTGACGCGCGAGCGCTTCGAGCGCGGCCACGCGGCCGTGCTGTTGCCCTATGACCCGGTGGCCGATCGGGTGGTGCTGATCGAGCAGTTCCGGGTCGGCGCGCTGGAAAAGCCGTCCGGCCCCTGGTTGCTGGAATTTGTCGCCGGCGTGATCGAGGCGGACGAGTCACCGGAGACGGTGGTGCGCCGCGAGGCGCTCGAGGAGGCCGGGGTGACCCCGGGGCGCATCGAGTTCGTGCAGGAGGTATACGTCAGCCCCGGCGGCAATTCCGAATCGCTGCGGATCTACTGTGGCGAGGTGGACAGCCTGGGCGTGGGCGGTGTGCACGGGCTGCACGAGGAGGACGAGGACATCCGGGTGTTCACCGTGCCCTTCGACGAGGCGCTGCAGTTGATGTACGACGGCCGCATCGACTCGGCCGGCCCGGTGATCGCCCTGCAGTGGCTGGCCCTCAACCGCGAGCGGTTGCGGCGCGTCTGGACCTGAGCCTCCCGTCCTGTGCGCCGCGTCGTGGGAAGGCCCCGGTTCTCTTCGGGCCGGATTGACGCCGCATTGAAGGCTTCCGGATAATCCCCGGTCAGCAACAGGGGCGAGCAACCGCCGTCCGGGGAGGGTTTGTGGCGCAGGAATACCTGCTCCGCCTGTACGTGACGGGGCAGACGGCCCGGTCCGCGCGGGCACTGGCCAATCTGCAGGCCATCTGTGAAGAGGAGCTCCAGGGGCGCTACCGGATCGAGGTGATCGACGTACTCGAGAACCCGGAACGCGGCGAGGACGAGCGCATCGTGGCCACCCCCACGCTGATCCGCGAACTGCCACCCCCCATCCGCCGAATCATCGGCGATCTCTCCGACCGCGACGAGGTGCTGCACGGCCTGGAACTGGTCGGGCCCGGGCAGCGGGAGCCGCTGCAATGACAGGCGGGGATCAACCCGCTCCGGCGGGCGGTATCGACAAGCTGGTCACCGGCATCCCGGGTTTTGATGCGATCGCTCGGGGCGGCCTGCCGGCGGGGCGCACCACGCTGGTGGCGGGTACCCCGGGCAGCGCCAAGACCGTGTTCGCCGGTCAGTTCCTGGCCGCCGGCATCCGGCGGGACGATGCCCCCGGGGTGTTCGTGACCTGCGAAGAGGGGCCGGCCGACCTGCGGCGCAACTTCGGGGCCTTCGGCTGGCCGGTCGACGACTGGGAGGCTGACGGGCGCTGGGTGTTCGTCGACGTCTCGCCGGATCCCGATGAAGAGACCGTGGAGGCCGGCAGCTACGACCTCGGGGCGCTGCTGGCGCGCATCGAGCATGCGGTGGAGCGCAGCGGTGCCCGACGCCTGGCAATCGATTCGCTGGGCGCGCTGTTCGCGCGTTTCCCCGACACTCGCCAGGTGCGCCGCGACCTGTTCCGCATCGCCGCACGGCTGAAGGCGCTGGGCGTGACGGCGATCATGACCGCGGAGCGCGAGACCGAATACGGCCCGGTTGCACGCCACGGGGTCGAGGAATTCGTCGCCGACAACGTGGTGATCCTGCGCAACATCCTCGAGCACGAGACCCGCCGGCGCACGCTGGAGATCCTCAAGTTCCGCGGCACGCAGCACCAGAAGGGCGAATACCCGTTCACCATCCTGCCGGATGCCGGGCTGATCGCGATCCCGTTGTCGGCGATGGAACTGACCCAGCATTCCACCGACGTGCGTACCACCTCGGGCAACGAGGAGCTGGACCGCATGTGTGGCGGTGGTTTCTACCGCGACTCGATCGTGCTGGTGTCCGGCGCCACCGGCACTGGCAAGACCCTGATGGCGACGGAATTCACCGAGGGCGGACTGGCCGCCGGCGAACGCTGCATGCTGTTCGCCTTCGAGGAAAGCCGCGAACAGCTGATGCGCAATGCGCGCGGCTGGGACGTCGATTATGCGCCGGCGGAGGAAGCCGGAAACCTGGCGATCCGCTGCGAGTATCCCGAGGTCGCCGGGCTGGAGGACCACCTGGTCCGCATCAAGGAGGCGATCGACCGGTTCCGCCCGGACCGGGTGGCGCTGGACAGCCTGACCGCGCTGGAACGCGTGGCCACCCCGCGCGGTTTCCGCGAGTTCGTGATCAGCCTGACCTCCTTCATCAAGGAGCGCCAGATCGCGGGGCTCTTCACCGCCTCCACGCCGTCATTGATGGGGGGTGCGTCGGTGACCGAGGCGCATATCTCGACCCTGACCGATTCCATCATCGTCCTGCGTTATGTCGAGATGCGTGGCCGCGTGCATCGCGGCCTGGCCGTGCTGAAGATGCGCGGGGCGGGACACGACGCCGGGATCCGGCGTTTCAGCATTGATCATCGCGGGATGCACATCGGCGAGCCCTTCCGGGGCGTGGAGGGCATTCTCGAAGGTCATCCGGTGCACGTGCGACAAACGGACGAAGACGCATGACTCCCAGCATGAATATGGCAGCAATGGAATCCCCGGCCATGAGGCCGCCCCCTGCGTACTGGCTGGGGGACGGCGGCGGCGACGGGTTCGGCGGGTCGGGGCACCCGTCGGAAAATGAACTGCGGGCGATCCTCGACTCGTCCGCCGACGCCATCATCGTGGTCGACTCCCGTGGCGTGCTGCGCTACGCCAACCCCGCCGCCGACCGGCTGTTCGGGCGCGACCTGCAGGCGCTGCGCGGCACCGGTTTCGGCTTTCCCACGGCACCGGGGCGCACCGAGATCGACGTGCTGCCACCGGGCGAGAAACCGCGGGTGGCGGAGATGCACGTCACCTCGCTGACCTGGGAGCACGAGGCGGCCAGTCTGGCGATCCTGCGCGACGTGACCGAGCGCAAGGCGATGGAAGACGAGCTGCGCCTGGCCGCGCAGGTGTTCGACAACGCCTCCGAGGGGCTGCTGATCACCGATGCCGGGCAACGTGTGCTGAAGGTAAACCCTGCCTTCCTGTCCATCACCGGCTACGAGCCCGGTGAGGTATACGGGCGCCCGATGGGCGACCTGCTGGACTCCGAACTGCAGGACCCGGCGCTGCCGGGGGACATCGAGGCCGGAGTCCGCGAGGACGGCCGCTGGGAAGGCGAACTGATCAAGCGTCGCCGCGACGGCACCGCCTGCTACACCTGGACCACGGTGATCGCGGTGCGCGACGAGGCCGAACAGCCGACTCACTTCATCGTGACCTTCGAGGACATCACCCGCTGGAAAGAGGCGGAGCGGCGCCTGGATCACCTGGCACATGCCGATCCGCTGACCGACCTGCCCAACCGCAACGCCTTCCACCAGCACCTCGATCTGGCCCTGGGGCAGGCGAGGCGCCACGGTGACGTGGTGGCGGTCCTGTTCCTCGATCTGGATCACTTCAAGCCGGTCAACGATGCCCTTGGCCATTCGATGGGCGACGAGATCCTGCAGGCGGTCGCCCGACGCCTGCGCGAGACGGTGCGCGGGAGCGATCTGGTGGCGCGTCTGGGCGGGGACGAGTTCATCGTGCTGGTACGGGACATCCAGCGCGCTGCGGATGCGGCGGTGGTGGCGCAGAAGGTGATCGACCAGCTGAGCACGCCGTTCGAGCTTTACGGACACGAGATCCACATCGGATGCAGCGTGGGCATCGCGATGTTCCCGGATGACGGCCGCGACGGCGACGGGCTGATCCATCGCGCCGACCAGGCCATGTACCGCGCCAAGGATCACGGCCGCGGGCTGTTTGCCTTCGCCGGTGAAGCGGAAGACCGGCCGCTGAACCTCCCGCTGCGCACGGGGCACTCCGCCGACTGCAGCTGAGCCCCGGGCCGAACCCGGCGTCAGGCCGGGCAGGACTCGTCGGGTACCGGGGGCCGGCGGTCCCCGTCTTCGCCGCGTGCCAGCGGCACGGATGTCGTCGTGCCGGCCAGGGCCGCCGCGGCTACACCGCCGGCCGCATCCGTATCGGTGTGGGCCAGCGCCGGAGTGGTGCCGGCGACCAGCAGGCCGAGCGCGGCCGCGCCGGCAAATATGAAAGTGGTCTGGCGGTGTTGCATGACGTTCCTCCCGCGTGTCCGGTAGCAAGACGGACCCTGCGAGAAGAGACGGGGATGCCGTGCCCGGCATTCCGCACGAGCGGCAGGAATGAAACGGGCCGGGCAGCGTCCCATGGGTAGCGGAAGAACCTGAGGGAATGTAGCTGATGAAGAGACTGCAATGGATGATGGCCGGATGCCTCTGGCTGGTCATGGCCGCTCCGCTCGGTGCGGACGTGAAGATCGACGTCGAGATTCCGGGGCC
The DNA here is from genome assembly GCF_000377785.1 of Thioalkalivibrio sp. ALJ24. Taxonomy (GTDB): domain Bacteria; phylum Pseudomonadota; class Gammaproteobacteria; order Ectothiorhodospirales; family Ectothiorhodospiraceae; genus Thioalkalivibrio. The sequence continues at coordinate 345,237 of NZ_KB898724.1, forward strand.
GGACGAGCGCCTGAGTGATGCCCGCACCAGTGATCTGGAACGGGTGGATCAGCTGCAGCCGGTGCGGGTGGCGGAGGACGTCTACGCCATCATCGGCTCCATCGAGGGGCGGACCTACGACAACCTCGGGCTGACCATGAATCTCGGCTTCGTGGTGACCGACGAGGGCGTCGTGTTGATCGATTCCGGCCCGTCGTACGCGTTTGGCGAGATGCTGGAGGAGGCGATCGGGGAAGTCACCGATCAGCCGGTGACCCATGTGATCGGCATCGGGTCGCAGGATCACCGCTGGATGGCGGATGGCTATTTCCGCGAGCAGGGAGCCGAGCTGATCACCCTGGAACGCACGGCCGAGACCCGGAAGGACTTTGCCGACGACCACATCGAACGCATGTCGGGCATCCTCGAGGACCGTTTCGAGGGTACCGAGGCCGTGGTGACCGACGAGCCGCTGGAAGGTGACCGCCACGAGCTGAAGATCGGCGGCACCGAGTTCCATCTGGAGTTCTGGGCGGATGCCCATTTCCCCGGGGACGCGGTGGTGTATCTGCCGCAGACCGATGTCTTCTTCTCCGGAGACATGGTCTATCTCGACCGCATGCTGGGCATCCACCCGTGGAGTGACCCGGTGGCCTGGCTGACCGCGGTGGAAAAGCTGGAAGAGAAGGCACCGGCCGCCGTGGTGCCCGGCCACGGCGATGTGGCGGGCATGGATCTCGTGACCGCCGAAACCGGGGACTACCTGCGGTTCGTGGTAAGCGGCGTGGAACAGGCCCACGAGGACTGGGCCTCGCTGCAGGAGACCGTGGATGACCTGGCCGATGCACCCGAGTTCGAGCATCTCGAGCACTTCGGCGACTGGCATCGGCCCAACATCAACCGGACCTATCTCTTCATGGAGTAGTTGTTCGGGAGCCGGCGTTGCGTGCGCTGCGGCCTTGCCGGATCATCGGCAGAACCCGGGAACAGGAAGCGCAGGAAGCCTGTCGGCTGGTGCGGCGTCTTCATTCCGGTTATTCCATCATTCGCGAGGTTCAATGTGCGGTCGATTCCGTGGTCCCGGACGGGGCGTGCGCTGCTGTGGCTGGTGGTTCTCCTGTTGCCGTCGGGCCTGCTGGCCGGCGATGCGGCGGGGGAATTCACCATCGAGCTGGAAGGCGGGGACCACCTGGAGGTGGAGAGCCTCGGCAAGGCCGATGGCAAGGGCCCGCTGTTCATCTGGCTGATCCCGGCGGCCGAGGAGCTGGATGCCCCGCGCGACCTGCTGGGCGAACTGGCGGAGCAGGGCGCCACGGTGTGGGTGGTGGACCTGCTCGATTCGCTGTTGCTGGAACGCGCCAGTTCCACCGTGCGCGGGCTGGACGGCGGGCCCACCGCGGCGCTGCTGGAGGAGGCCGGGGCGCGGGGTTATGCCCCGGTGACGCTGGTGGCCTCCGACCGCATGAGCGTACCCGCGCTGCGCGGGCTGCGCGAATGGCAGGCGGCGACCGACGACCCGGAGGCCGTGGCCGGCGCGATCCTGCTGTTCCCCAATCTGTATCGCGGTACCCCAGCCGCCGGGGATGACCCGGAGCTGTTCGGGATCGTGGATGCGACCAACATGCCGGTGGCGGTGTTCCAGCCCGCCGAGGGGGCCCATGCGGCCCGCCTGCCGGAGCTGATGCGGCAACTGCACGCGGCCGGCAGCCCGGCGCTGGCGCGGATCATCGCCGGCGAGCGTGACTACTACATGCGCCCCGACGAGGCCGGCAGTGACGCGGTCGAGCGAACCCCGCAGCAGCTGCTTTCGACGGCGCGCGTGCTGGCGGGCCTGCCGCGCCCGGCGCAGGTCGCCGAGCTGGACGAGGAGCGCGACCAGCCGCTGGGCAGCGAGCACGGGATGGTCGAGCGCGAGCCCGAGGAGCCGCCCGGCTACGAGCTGACCGCCGCGCGCGGCGGCACCCACCGGCTGGAGGATCGGGCCGGCCAGGTCACGCTGGTGAACTTCTGGGCCAGTTGGTGCCCGCCCTGCGTGTACGAGATCCCGTCGATGAACCGCCTCGAAGGCTCGTACGACGAGGACGAGTTCGCGATCGTGTCGATCAATTTCCGCGAGTCGCCGGAGCACATCCTGGAATTCATGGAAGAGGTCGAGGTCGATTTTCCTGTACTGATGGACGAGGATGGGGCGGTCTCGCAGGAATGGGGCGTGTTCGCCTTCCCCAGCTCGTTCCTGCTGGACCGCGAGGGCCGGGTGCGCTATTCCGTGAACGAGGCCATCGAGTGGGACACCGACGAGGTGCGTGAAGTGATCGACGAACTGCGCGACGAACCCGCCCCCGACGACACGCCCTGACCCGACAGCCCGAGGAGTCCCCTTGTTCGATCTGCGCCGCCTGCTGCCCCCGCTGATTCTCGGCCTGTTCGTGCTGGCGGTTGCGGGCACCCTGTGGATGGGCGAGCGCAGCGACGACACCGCCGCCCCGCAGCCCGTGCCGGGCGACCCGGCGGAACGGAAGGGGGCGCTGGTCGACGAGGTGGTGTTCACGGTGGAATCCGACCCCGGGCGCATCACCGCGCTGATCGAGCGCGGTTCGCATCACCTGTTCGGTCAGGGGCTGGATTCGGCCTCGCTGTTCCGCCAGATCCAGGCCTCGCCGCGGGTGGGCCACCATTTCTCGCGCGGATCCGTGTCCGAACTGACCCTGAACCCCGCGGTCACCGATGACGGCGCGCTCAACCCCTTTTCCGACCGCCGGGTCCGCGAGGCGATGAACTGGCTGGTGGACCGCACGCACATCGCCGAGGAGCTCTACGGCGGGCTGGCGGCGCCGCGCTATCTGCCGCTGAACACCGCGTTCCCCGACTATGCCCGTCTGGCCGATACCGCGCGCGAACTGGAGATCCGCTATCGCCACGACACCGAACGTGCCGAGCGGGTGATCGGCGAACGCATGGAGGCCCTGGGCGCGGAGCGCCGTGACGGCCGCTGGTATTACGAGGGCGAGTCGGTGGTGATCAAGGTCCTGATCCGCACCGAGGACAACCGCGAGCGGGTGGGCGACTACGTGGCCAACCGGCTGGAGGATCTGGGGTTCGAGACCGAGCGGCTGTATCGCACGGCGGACGAGGCCACCCGGCTGTGGATCGCCAGCGATCCCGCCGAGGGCCGCTGGCACGTGTACACCGGGGGCTGGGTCTCCACCGTGATCAACCGCGACGTGGGCGGCGATTTCAACTATTACTACACCCCCCGGGGGCGCCCCGATCCGCTGTGGCAGGCCTACGATCCCGATCCGGAGCTGGATGAACTGGCCGAGCGTCTGGAGCGCCGCGAGTACCGGTCCGTGGAGGAGCGCGAGGAGCTGATGGGGCGCGCGCTGGAGCTGGCCATGGAGGATTCTGTGCGGATCTGGCTGGTGGACCAGCAAAGTGTCTGGCCGCATGCCGAAAACGTCGAGGTGGCGGTGGATCTGGCCGGCGGGGTCACCGGGTCCGGCCTGTGGCCGTATACCCTGCGCTTTCGCGACGGCGTGGGCGGCCGGGTGGTCATCGGCACCCCCAGCATGCTCACCGAGCCCTGGAACCCGGTGGCGGGGTCCAACTGGATCTTCGACCAGATGATCCTGCGCTCGCTGTCCGATCCGGCGGCGCTGGCGGATCCGTTCACCGGACTGTACCGGCCCCAGCGCATCGAGCGCGCGCGGGTCACGGTGGAGGAGGGCGCTCCGGTCGGGCGCACCCTGGACTGGGTGGAGCTGGAGCATGTGGAGCGCATCGAGGTGCCCGGGGATGCCTGGCTGGACTGGGATGCCGGCGAGGGCCGCATGGTCACCGTGGACGAGAAGGAGCCCGACGGGCTCACCGCGCGCTCGCGCACCGAGATCGAGTTCGAGTCGGGCTATCTTGACCGCTACTGGCACGACGGCTCGCGGGTGTCGGTGGCCGACATGATCCTGCCCTGGATCCTGACCTTCGAGCGTGCGGACGAGGACAGCCCGCTGTTCGACCCCGGGCACGTACCCACGTTCTCGGTGTACCAGCGGCATTTCCGTGGCTGGCGCATCACCGACACCGATCCGCTGACGGTCGAGGTCTACAGCGATCAGGTCTTCCCCGATGCCGAGAGCCTGGTGGCCAACCGCGTGCCTTCGGTGCAGCCATGGCATGTCCTCGGGCTGGGGATCGAGGCCGAACGCCAGGGCGATCTGGCCTTCTCCACCGGACAGGCGGACCGCCGCGGCGTGGAGCAGACCCATCTGGTCTCCGGGCCGGCGCTGTCGATCCTGCGCGACTACCTCGAGGGTGCGGCTGCCAGCGGCCGGGTACCTTATGCCCCGGTGCTGGGGGAATGGGTGGCGGACGAAGAGCCGGCGCAGCGCTACGCCGCACTGCAGGAGTGGTACGCCGAGCGCGGGCATTTCTGGGTCGGCGACGGTCCGTTCTATCTGCATCGGGTGCGTCCGGTGGAAGGCAGCCTGGTGCTGCGGCGCTTCGAGGACTTCCCCGATCCGGCCGACAAGTGGCTGCGCTTCGCCGAGCCGCGCATCCCGGAACTGGTGCTGGAGGGGCCGCTGATCGCCGAACTGGGCGAGTCCATGAATGTGGACCTGGACATCGGTTTCGCCGGCGAGGCCTATCCGCCGGAGGACATCGAGGAGGTGCGCTGGATGCTGTTCGACGGGGATGACGAGCTGGTGCGGCGCGGTGCGATCGAACCCGGGGACGACGGGCGCTGGCGCCTGGAGCTGGACGCGGAGACCCTGGAGGCCCTGGGGACCGGGGCCAACGGCCTGGAGATCGCGGTGACCGCGAGGCCGGTGGCGCTGCCGGCATTCGCCTCGCATGCCTTTGCCACGGTGCCGGGCGGGCGCGTGCCCGAGGTCCTGCCGGAGGACGCTGATGACTGAGTCGGCCACCGGCATGCGGCGCGGGCTGGGGCGGGATCTCCGGCGGCTGACCGTGTTCACCGGTAAGCGCCTGCTGGCCCTGCTGGTGACGGTGCTGATCGGGGTCTATCTGACCATCGTGATCGCCAACATGGGCGGGCAGGTGGATGACCTGCGCCTGGCCCAGATCGAGACCACGGCGGCCGAGGCGGTGCGCGCCGATCCCGCCTTCCACGACCTGCCGTCGGAGGAGCGCAACGAGCTGATCGAGGAGCAGGTGGCGCTGGAGGTCGACCGCCTGCGCCTGGACGAGCCCTTCATCTGGCGCAGCTTCGACTATCTCTATCAGGCGATGATCCTCGATCTCGGACGGGCCGAGGAGATGCATTCCGATGCCGGCTCGCGCGAGGTCTACCAGATCATCGTGGAGCGGCTGCCGGCCACATTGCTGCTGTTCGGCACCGCCAACCTGCTGGTGTTCTTCGTCGCGGTGTTCGCTGCGCTGGGCCTGTCGCGGCGCTACGGCTCCGCGATGGACCAGAGCGTGATCGGGCTGGCGCCGAGTTCCGCCGCGCCGGGCTGGTTCTACGGCATCTTCCTGATCCTGCTGCTGGCGTTCATCTGGCCGCTGTTCCCCACCGGTGGCATGGTCGCGGTGCCGCCGCCGGAGGACGGCTGGGCCTATGCGGCCTCGGTGCTGCGGCACATGGCGCTGCCGGTGCTGGCGATGTTCATCTCGCAGATCTTCATCTCGATCTACTCCTGGCGCACCTTCTTCCTGATCCACTCCAGCGAGGACTACGTGGAGATGGCACGCGCCAAGGGGCTGCCGGATCGCCTGATCGAACAGCGCTACATCCTGCGGCCCACGCTGTCGCCCATCGTGACCAGCTTCCTTCTGATGCTGATCGGGCTGTGGAGCGGCGCGATCATCCTCGAGCAGGTGTTCAACTGGCCGGGTCTGGGTACGCTGCTGTTCGAGGCCATCGGCCATCGCGATACCCCCGTGATCATCGGATCGGTGGTGATCTTCGCCTATCTGCTCGCGATCACCGTGTTCGTGCTGGACTTCCTCTACGCCATCCTCGATCCGCGCGTGCGCATTGAAGGAGGCCGTTCATGAGTCCCTGGAGCGAGGGCCTGCGTCGGCTGCGGCGCTATCCGTCGGCGGTGGCGGGGATGCTGATCATCCTCGCCCTGCTGGGCACGGCGATCTACGCGGTCACGGCCATCCCCTACAGCGAGGCGCAGAAGCTGTGGCGCGGTGGCGAGGAATGGCAGGACCTGCCGGTGAATGCATCACCGGCCTGGACCGACCGGCTGACCGGGGGCAACGCGCCGCCGACCCTCAGCGTGGGGGCGGATGCGGAACGGCGCAGCGTGGCCCCGTTCGACGGCGGCCGCATCGAGGAGCGGACCCTGCACTTCGAGTTTGACTACGACGACTTTCCCAGTGAGCTCAACCTGTTCCTGGATGCGGAGTTCGAGAGCCGCGCGCCGTTCGTGCGCATGACCTGGGAGCGCCCGGACGGCACGGAGGTGGCCCTGGGTTCGCGCCGTGTGGGGGCCCGCGAACGGGTGTCGATCTCGCAGGACAGCGCGCTGGAGGCCCGTCTGGGGCAGGCGCCGCAGGTCGGGTTGTTCAGCGATGCCGACGCGGCGGAGCCCGAGGTGATGCCCGGGACCTACCGCCTGGTGCTGGAGACGGTGCATTTCGAGGAAGAAGGCCGGCTGGATCCGGAGCTGGTCGCCTACGGGCAGGTCCACGGGCTGTTCGGTACCGACCATCAGCGCCGCGATCTGTCCGTGGCCCTGCTGTGGGGGACGCCGGTGGCGCTGGCATTCGGCCTGATTGCCGCAGTGGGTACGACCATCACCACCCTGATCATCGCCGCGGCCGGGGTGTGGTACGGCGGCTGGGTGGATGCCGCGATCCAGCGGCTGACCGAGGTCAACATCATCCTCCCCCTGCTGCCGATCCTGGTGATGGTCGGAACGCTCTATTCCACCAGTATCTGGCTGATGCTGGGCGTGGTCGTGGTCCTCGGGATCTTCTCCGCCGGGATCAAGATGTACCGCGCGATGCTGCTGCCGATCCGCCAGGCCCCGTACATCGAGGCGGCGCGCGCCTACGGGGCCAGCAGCCCGCGGATCGTGCTGCGTTACATGGTGCCGCGCATCCTGCCGGTGCTGATCCCCACGTTCGTGACCCTGATCCCGACCTACGTGTTCCTCGAGGCTTCGCTGGCGGTGCTGGGCCTGGGCGATCCGGTGCTGCCGACCTGGGGCAAGGTGCTGCACGACGCCCAGGCGCAGTCGGCCCTGTACCACGGGTTCTACTACTGGGTGGTCAGCCCGGCGGCGCTGCTGATGCTGACCGGACTGGGCTTCGCCATGCTCGGCTTCGCCCTGGATCGCGTGTTCAATCCCCGGCTGAGGAACCTGTGATGGCGGTGACGGCCAACCCCGACAGCCCGTTGCTGGAGATCGAGGACCTGCGCATGCAGTACCGCACCGAGCAGGGGCCGGTGAACGCGGTCGACGGGGTCAATCTGGAGATCCGCCGCAACGAGGCGCTGGTGGTGCTGGGCGAGTCCGGCTGCGGCAAGTCCTCGCTGGCGAAGGTGCTGCTGCGCACCCTGCCGCGCAATGCCGGGCGGCCGTCGGGGCAGGTGCGCCTGGACGGGCGCGACGTGCTGGCGCTGTCCGAGGACCGCTTCCGCCGCGAGGTGCGCTGGGTGCGCATCGCGCTGGTGATGCAGGCCGCGATGAACGCGCTGAATCCCGTGGTGCGGGTGGGTGAACAGGTGGCCGAGCCGCTGCGCATCCACCGCGGCTGGTCGCGGCGCGCGGCCATGGCCCGCGCCGCCGAGGCGTTCGAGGAGGTCGGCATCGCCGCCGATTTCCTGCAGCGCTACCCGCACGAGCTGTCCGGCGGCATGCGCCAGCGGGCGGTACTGGCGATGGCGCTGGTGACCGACCCCGACCTGGTGATCCTCGACGAGCCGACTTCGGCGCTGGACGTGCTGACCCAGGCTTCCATCATGAACGTACTCAAGGGCATCAAGCGCGATCGCGGCACCAGCTTCGTGCTGATCACCCACGATGTCGCCACCTCCAGCGAGTTGGCCGACCGCGTGGCGCTGATGTATGCCGGGCAGGTGGTGGAGGAGGCCCCGGCGGAGGCATTCTTCACCGCGCCGGCACACCCGTACTCGCAGATGCTGATGGCCTCGGTGCCGCGCCTGCGCCAGGAGGCAGCGCCGGTACCCATCCCCGGGCGCCCGCCCAGCCTGCAGGATCCGCCCGCCGGCTGCCGTTTCGCCGCGCGTTGCCCGCGCCGCTTCGAGCGCTGTGCCGACGACCCGGCGGTGTTCCACCCGGACGAGCGCCATCGCGTGCGCTGCTGGCTGCATGACGCGGGAGGGACCGGATGAACACCCGTGCTCAACAGGAACCCCTGCTGGTCGCCGACGACCTGCAGACCCACTTCGAGCTGCGCCAGTGGGGCTTCATTCGTACCGGGACCGTGCGCGCAGTGGACGGGGTGCGCTTCACCCTGGATGCCGGCGAGGCGGTGGCCGTGGTGGGGGAATCCGGCTGCGGCAAGTCCTCGCTGGCGCGTACCCTGCTGGGGCTGAACCGGCCGACCGGGGGCGACGTGCGCTTCGCCGGGCAGTCCCTGGCCGAGCTGCGGGGCGCGGCGATGAAGGACTACCGCGCCCGGGTGGGCTATGTGCAGCAGGATCCCTACGGGGCCCTGCCGCCGTTCATGGACATCCGCCGCGCGCTGGAGGAACCGCTGATCGTGCACGGGATCGGCCCGCGTGCGGAGCGCGAACGACGCATCGACGCCGCGCTGGAGGAGGTCGGGCTGACCCCGGCGGCCGAGATGCGCGGCAAGTTTCCGCACCAGCTCTCCGGGGGGCAGCAGCAGCGGGTGGTAATCGCCCGGGCCCTGCTGCTGCGGCCGAAGCTGATCATCGCCGACGAGCCGGTGTCGATGCTGGATGCCTCGGTGCGGGTGGAGATCCTCGACCTGCTGCACCGGGTCCAGCGCGAGCACGACATCGCACTGATCTACATCACCCACGACCTGTCCACCGTGCGCCACTACGCCGGGCGGGTGATGGTGATGTACGCCGGCCGCATCGTGGAACAGGCCCCGGTGGACGACCTGCTGGCGGCCCCGCAGCACCCGTACACCGAGGCGTTGCTGTCCGCGCTGGCCGACCCCGACCCCGCCAACGCGCGGCATATGCGCGAGATCCCGGCCGGCGAGGCCCCAAGCCTGGTCACCCCGCCGCCGGGCTGTCGCTTCCACCCCCGCTGCCCGCAGGCCATGGCCGGAGTCTGCGAGACCCGCGACCCGCCCGATTTCCACCCCGCGCCGGAACACCGCGCCGCTTGCTGGCTGCGCGAGCCGGAGTAAACGCCGGAGGAAACGGCGTTCTCCGCAAGGAGCTTCTGCCAGGCGGCCTGAACCGGATCCCTGAGCGGGGTACGGCCATGACGGGAGCCGACGGCGCCGCATCCTGAATTGGAGCAAGGGGGTCGAAGGGGGGCCGGCTTCCGCCCCCGGCAAGCAGCCCGTCAGGGCTTCTGGGCGGTCAAGACCGCCACTCGGTCGCGGCCCTGTTCCTTGGCGCGGTAGAGGGCCTGGTCAGCCGTGTGCAGCAGGACCGAGGGGTCGGAAACTTCCGGGCTGGCCGGATGCAAGGCCGTGGCCCCGATGCTGACCGTGACCCGCCCGGCGTCGACGGTTTCGTGGGGTAGGGCGAGACCGCGTACCGCGGCCCGGATCCGCTCGGCGACCTTGCGGGCTCCGTCCAGGTCGGTTGCGGGCAGGATGCAGGCGAACTCCTCGCCGCCGTAGCGTGCGACCAGGTCGGTACTGCGCGGCACGGCATCGGCTATTGCCCCGGCCACGGCCTTCAGCGCGTCGTCACCGGCCAGATGGCCATGCTGGTCGTTGTAGCGTTTGAAAAGGTCGATGTCGAGCAGCAGCAGCCCGAGAGAATCGTCGCTGCGCGCCGCATGCTTCCACGCCTGCTCCAGCGTCTCGTCGAAGCAGCGGCGGTTGGCCACGCCGGTGAGGCCATCGATCGAGGAGAGGCGCTCGAGTTCTGCCTGGGCGCGCTTGCGTTCCGTGATATCGCGCACTACCGCCTGCAGTAATCGCCGACCCTCCACGTTCATGGTGGTGAGCAGCACTTCCGACGTAAAGACCTCGCCGTCCATCCGTTGGTGCTGCCACTCGAACAGATGGCTGCCCTGTTCGACGGCGGTACGGATTTGCTCGCCCGCCAGCGTGCGCGAGTCGGCTCCGCCGGGCTGCACGGGCGGAGACAGATCGGCGGGGTGCTTGTCGAGGAATTCTTCCCGACTGGCGCAGCCGAACATCTTCAGGGTGGCGTCGTTGCAGTCGAGAAAGTCGGATTCGTCCAGCAATATGACGGCATCGGAAGTGGCCTCGAAGAGGGTGCGATGCTTCGCTTCCGAGCGCCTCAACTCCACCTCCGCCTCCCGCCGGGCGAAGGCGCCGGCGACAATCTCGGCCACCAGGTTGAGCGAAGTGATCTGCTCGTCGGTCCACACCCGCCGGCGCACGACCATGTCGTACCCCAGGAAGCCGTAGACCTTTCGGTCGATGATCAGCGGCAGGCAAAGCAGTGACTGAATTCTCTGGCGCTGGAATTCGGCCCGTTCCGGAAGGTTCTCGGGGAGAATGGCCAGGTCGGGCAGGTGCACGCTTTCACCGCGCAGTATCCGGTCGGTAATCCAGGCATGATGGTCCAGCGGGATCGATTGCAGGGTCTCCCGGTGGGGACTGACCCCTTCGTTGCACCACTCGTGGGTGTTGCTCATGGTGGTGCCGTCATCGCCGAAACGGAATATGTAGCTTCGATCGGCAGCAAAGAACGCGCCGGTGCGCTCCAGTGCTCGATCGATTGCGCTATCCAGTCCCGCGCCGGCAAGGTTGACCATCTCCGCGGAGATCTCGACCACCATCGCCTGCAGCCGGGCCTGGGCCTGGCGGGTCTCTTCCGCGCGGCGTCGCGCGAGAGTACTGGAGAAGATTTCCCCCACGACCTGCAGCAGGCGGATCTCGCTGTCACTCCAGTGGTGCGAGATGCGGACCAGATCGAGGCCGTAAAAGCCGAACGCCTGTCCATCGGTGGACAGGGGCAGCATCAAAAGGGAGCGGATGGACTGGGCGCGGAACTCGGCCCGCTCGTTGGCCGCCTCCGGCGGCAGGGCCTCCACATCGGGCACGTGCACGGGCTGTTGTCGACGGATGTGGTCGGTGCACCAGGAGTAGGCGGCCATCGGCACCTCGGAGATGCGGTAAGCCTGGGGTGCCACGCCCTCGTCGCACCACTCATGGGTGTTGTCCATCAGGCACCCGTCGTCCCGAAACTGAAAGACGTAAGTGCGATCGGCCTCGAAGAATCGGCCGATGCGTTCCAGCGCCCTGTGGATGGCATCGTCCGCCCGTTCTACCGGGGTGTTGACCATGTCGGCCGAGATGGCCGCCACCATCGCCTGGAAGTCGGTCTGGCGGCGGCGCTCGGTGATGTCATGAACAAAACCGTCGAGATAGGCCACACCGCCGTCGCGGTCGAAAATCGCCCGGCCTTTTTCATGCACCCAGCGGACCCGACCATCCTTGCGGCAAATCCGGTACTCGATATCCCAGCCCTGTTTCCGGGCCACACCGGTTGTGACACTCTGATCCACGAAAGCGAGATCGTCCGGGTGCGTCACGCTCTTGATGGTTCGCACCGCATTGTTGATGAAGTCCGCGGCCGGGTGGCCGGTCACCAGCTCCGCGCCCTCGCTGACATAGAGCGCGGTCCAGTCTTCATCGAGCTTGCAGCGGTAGGTGATCCCGGGGATGTTTTCCGTCATCGCCTGAAGCTGGTCGCGGGCGTAGCGGATCTCCTCGATGGCCTGCTCGTGCTCGGCGATGTCGCGCAGGACCACCACCGCGTACCAATGACCGTCGAGAGCGACCGACGAGACCGACAACGCCGTCGTGATCTCGTGGCCGCCGCGGTGCAGCACCTTCATCTCGTTGAGCGTGCCGACCGCTTGCCCGTCCCGGTGCTCCCGGGCGTGGTGCAACCCCTCGCGGAACGCGGCCCGGTGGCGCTCCGGGACGATCCGCTCACAAACGGGGTGACCGTACATGGTGGCCCGGTCATGGCCGAGCAGGGCCTCGAAGGCCCGGTTGGCGAAGACGAGGCGGTTCTCGTCGTCGATGATCAGGATCGCATCCGGCGCCGCCGTGGCAATGGCCTCGGTGAGTGCGTCGGGAGCCAGTGGGCGGAATGTCATCCGGGGGCGCTCCGGTGAACGGTCCCGGCAACGGGCGACGCGGCCGCACTCCGGCCTGTGCTCCGAAGAGTGCTGGTGCCCGGGTCGTGTCCGCTGCTGCCCTGGTTGATCATGACCTTGTTACCGCTCAACTTTCATCGACCGCTTCGCTCCGAGTCGTCCCTGTACGGATGACCGCGCGCCCGCCCGAACTGGACCGCCGCGGCTCCTCGCCATGGGCATGGCCGGGCTGTGACACGACCACGTCTTGTACATGCTGATGCGACTGCCGTTGCCGGGATAGATTCCCGGAAGTCCTCGCGCCTTTGGCCCCGGAAACCCGTGCGCCTGAACGAAAAGGGCCCGGACGGAGACGTCCGGGCCCTTCGCATGCGCCCGCCGTTCGGGGCGGGCGCGGGGTGTCTGCCGGGCCGGCCTCAGCTGAAGGCTTCGCCCGGCTTCACGCCCATGGCCTTGAGGATCATGGCCAGCGGGCAGAAGCCGGTGAAGGCGGACTGCAGCAGGTTAAGGCCGACGAAGCCGGTCAGCAGGAGCCACAGCGGGCTGAACTGCCAGGCCAGGATGGCGCTGATGATGATGACGGCGCCGGCAAACGCCATGACGATGCGGTCGATGCTCATGCGGATCTCCTCCTCGTATATCGATTTCTTCTAATGTACAACCGTCCCCGCCCTTCCACAAGGGAGAACTCACAAGGGAGACGCCTCGGGAAGGCGCTCCCGTTGTGCGGCCGGCCTCAACGTTCCTCGATCGGCACGTATTCGCGCTCGGGATACCCCGTATATAGCTGACGCGGGCGCCCGATGCGCGATTCGGGGTCCTGCATCATCTCGTTCCAGTGTGAGATCCAGCCGACCGTGCGGGCGAGGGCGAAGATCACGGTGAACATGTTCAGCGGGATGCCCATCGCGCGCAGGATGATGCCGGAGTAGAAGTCGACGTTGGGGTAGAGCTTGCGCTCGATGAAGTAATCGTCCTCCATCGCGATGCGCTCCAGCTCCATCGCCACGTCGAACAGCGGCTGGTTGTCGGCGCCCATGTCGCCCATCTCTTCCAGCAGTTCGTGGCACATCTTGCGGATGATCTTCGCGCGCGGGTCGTAGTTCTTGTACACCCGGTGCCCGAAGCCCATCAGGCGGAAGGAGTCGTTCTTGTCCTTGGCCCGGGCGACGAACTCCTCGACGCTCTTCCCGCTGTGCACGATCTCCTCGAGCATGCGGATGACCTTCTCGTTCGCGCCGCCGTGCAGCGGACCCCACAGCGAGGCGATCCCGGCGGAGATCGCGGCGAACGGGTTGGCCTCGGAGGAGCCGGACAGGCGCACGGTGGAGGTCGAGGCGTTCTGCTCGTGGTCGGCGTGCAGGATCAGGATCAGGTCCAGCGCGCGCACGAACACCGGGTTCGGCTGGTACGGCTCACTGGGCACGCCGAACATCATCGACAGGAAGTTGGCGGTGTAGGACAGGTTGTTGTCCGGGTACATGAACGGCTGGCCGTTGGCGTACTTGTACGACCAGGCGGCGATGGTCGGCATCTTGGAGATCAGCCGGTGCGCGGCGATGCGCCGGTGTTCCGGGTTATGCACGTCCACGTTGTCGTGGTAGAAGGCCGACAGCGCCCCGACCACGCCCACCATGATCGCCATCGGGTGCGCGTCGTGGCGGAAGCCGTCGAAGAAGCGGCGCACCGCCTCGTGCAGCATCGAGTGCTCCTTGATGATGCGCGAGAAGTCGTGCAGCTCGTCGGAGGACGGCAGGTCGCCGTTGAGCAGCAGGTAGCACACCTCCAGATAGGTGCTCTGCCCGGCCAGCTGCTCGATCGGGTAGCCGCGATAGAGCAGCTGGCCGGCGTCGCCGTCGATGAACGTGACGTCCGAGCGGCAGCTGGCGGTCGACATGAACCCCGGATCGTAGGTGAAGTAACCGAGCTCCTTGTACAGCGTGCGGATGTCGATGCAGTTGGGCCCGTGCGAACCCTCCTGCAGCGGCAGCTCGATGCTCTTGCCGGTGGAGTTGTCGGTCAGCGTGACGGTCTTGCTCATGGAACGGCCTCGCGTGGAATCGATGATGGCGACCAGACCCGAATGGTAAACCAATCGTTCCGCGGCCACAGCCGCTGTCCGGCCGGATCATGGCCACCGGGATGCGACTGCGGGACGGAACCCTGCGCCGCGGACGCGGCCCGACTGGATCGGGTCAGCGGGTGTGGCGCTGGCGCAGGATGTCGCGTTCGGCGAGGTGCAGGGTGCGCTGCAGGCCGTCGCCGGGGTCGCGCAGGGCGCGGCCGGTATCGATCGCGGGATGATGTTCGCGCAGGGCGGCCCGGATCTCGTCGTGGCGGCGTTCCAGGGCCTCGGGGCCGGTGTCCACCAGGAGGACGGCAAGCCGGTTGCCGGCCACGCGCGCGCCGCGGTCGCCGGGGTTCAGCAGGCCCTGCAGTATCTGCCCCAGGGCGGCGAGGACGCGGTCGCCGTTGTTGATCCCGTGGTTGCGGTTGAGGCTGTCGAGGTCGGTGATCTCCGCGAGGACCATGGCGCAGGGCTGGCCGTTGCGCCGGCAGCGGGTCTCCTCGCCGTCCACGGCGATGTCCCAGCCGCGCCGGTTGAGAAGGCCGGTCACCGGGTCGATGCTGGGCAGCAGGGCCTCGGTCTGGCGCTGGCGATCGAGGATGTCGTTCTCCCGCTGCATGGCCAGCAGGTGGCCGGCAGTGCGGGTCAGGGCCTCCAGGGCCGCCTGCTGCTCGCGGATCTGCGTGTCCATCGGCTCGGGGTGTACCCCGCACAGGGTGCCGAACAGGCTGCCGTCGGGTCCGTACAGGGGAAAGCCCACGTAGGCCCCCACCGGGAGCCGCCGGTTGACGGGGGCATCGCGGTAGACCGGGATCGCGCGCGCGTCCGGTGCGATGGACGGGGCTTCACCGCGGGTCATGTGGATGCAGCAGGACTCCTCCCACGGGAGGACGGTGCCGGGCCGGGTGCCGCTGCCGTGGTCGAGCACGCGCAGCATGATCCAGTCGTTGCCATTGACCCGCGTGAACAGCCAGGTATCCATCGGCACCAGCGCATAAAGCGCCTCCAGCAGGGACTGCACCGCGCCGGAAAACGGATCGGCGGGGGCGGGGTGATCGTGGTGGGGAGCGTCCATGCCGGGGTGACCTCGCGGGCGGGGCAACGGGTTCAGAAACGCGGGATATCAGGGGCGGGCGGCTGCGCCGAGCGCACGTGCTGGCGGCCGAATTCGGCGCAGCGTGCCAGCGTGGGCACCGCCTTGCCGGGGTTCAGCAGGCCGCGGGGGTCGAACGCGCGGCGCAGGGCATGGAACTGCTCCAGCTCGTCGGAGGCGAACTGCACGCACATGCCGTCCAACTTTTCCACCCCCACGCCATGCTCGCCGGTTACCGTGCCGCCCACTGCCACGCACAGCTCCAGGATCGCTTCGCCAAACTCCTCGGCGGTCTCGGTCTGCCCCGGCTGGCTGGCGTCGTAGAGGATCAGCGGGTGCAGATTGCCGTCCCCGGCGTGGAACACGTTGCACACGCCCAGGCCGTGTTCGGCGGACAGCTGGTCGATGCGCTCGAGCACGTGCCCGAGCTGGTGGCGCGGGATGGTGCCGTCCATGCAGTAGTAGTCGGGCGAGATACGGCCGGCGGCGGGGAAGGCGGCCTTGCGCCCGGCCCAGAAGCGCGCGCGCTCAGCGTCGTCCTGCGCGGTGCGGACCTCGCGGGCGCCCAGCCCCAGCAGCTTCTCGCGCACGAACATCACGCTCTCGGAGACCTCGCTGTTACTGCCGTCCAGCTCGCACAGCAGGATGGCCGCGGCATCCACCGGATAGCCGGCATGGACGAAGTCCTCGGCGGCGCGGATCGCGGCGTTGTCCATCATCTCCAGGCCCGCGGGGATCAGCCCGGCGGCGATGATGCCGGCCACCGCGGCGCCGGCGGTCTCCACGTCGTCGAAGCTCGCCATCAGTACCTGGGTGCGCTCCGGGCGCGGCAGCAGGCGCACGGTGACCTCGGTGACGATCCCCAGCATGCCCTCGGAACCGATCAGGAAGGCCAGCAGGTCCAGGCCCTCGGTGTCGAGGGTCCTGCCGCCGACGCGGATGACTTCACCGTCCAGGGTCACGAACTCCAGCCCGGTCACGTTGTGGACCGTGAGGCCGTATTTCAGGCAGTGCACCCCGCCGGCGTTCTCGGCCACGTTGCCGCCGATGGAGCAGGCGATCTGCGACGAGGGGTCGGGGGCGTAGTACAGACCGGCCGGGGCGGCGGCCTCGGAGATCGCGAGGTTGCGCACGCCCGGCTGGACCACCGCGCAACGGTTGTCGGCGTCGATCTCGAGGATGCGGTTGAAGCGCGCCATCGACAGCAGCAGGCCCTCGGCGCTGGGCAGCGCGCCCCCGGACAGACCGGTGCCCGCGCCGCGCGGCACCACCGGCACGCCGTGTTCGCGACAGGCCTTCAGGCACAGCTGGAGCTGTTCCATGCTGGCCGGCAGGGCGACCGCGCCGGGGACCTCGCGAAAGGCCGAGAGACCGTCGCATTCATACGCGCGGCGCTCGCTTTCCTCGACGATCAGCGCCTCCGGCGGCAGCTGCTCGCGCAGGGTCTCGATCACGGCGGCCAGGCCGGCGTGACTTTCCGCGCCCGTGGGCGGAGAGGATATGTGCCCGGACTGCGGGTCGGGGATGGCGCTCATACCCGGATGGTAGCCCGTCGACTTCGGCAGGTCGATTGCCCCGGTTCAGGCGAGGCGGTCCAGGGGAAACGCACGGGCATCACGCAATGTGGACGCGAGAAAGGCGGCGTAGTGTTCGACCAGCCGGCGTCCCTGATCGGCGGTGGCGGCCCGCGCATCCCCGGTGGAGCCCGCGGAGTTGAGATCCCCGGCCAGCCACGCAAAGCCCGCCGGGCCCTCCGGGCGCAGCACCTCCAGTGTGGCCTCCATTTCCTCGCCCAGCGAAGCCGCGTGGCGGGCCTCGGCGTCGCGCACCTGCTGCGGGGCCAGGTACTGCATCATCGCGGTCTCGATCTGGCCGCCATGCAGGCCGTGGCGTTGTTCGGCGGCCGGGATGCCGGCCTGCGCCGGCGGGTCCTGGAGAAAGTAATGATGGCGCACAACCAGCATGCGGTGGCGCTGGCGCAGTTCGAGTGCGGCAGTGTCGGCCACCGCGCGGTTACCCCCGTGGCTGTTGTGCAGCACCAGGCGGCGCACGCCCGCACCGGCCACGGCATGGCCGGTTTCCATCAGTACGCGGAGGGCGGTCTCCGGCGTCAGGCTCAGGGTGCCGGCGAAGCGGGCATGTTCGGGGCTCGCGAGGATCGTCAGCGGCGGCAGCACGAGCAGCGGGAAGTCCTCGGGCAGCCGGTCCGCGGCGGCCTGCAGCAGGCCCTCGCCGATGCGCAGATCGGTGTCCAGCGGCAAGTGCGGCCCGTGCTGCTCGATGGCCGCCAGCGGCAGTACCGCCACCGGGTCGCGGCCGGCCAGATCGGCGGCCTCGGTGTGGGTGAGGTCCTGCCAGCGGGGCAGGGCGCGGGCTGCGTCAGCGCCGGGCATCGGGCAGGCGGGCGTAGAGGTCGCCCGATCCGTAATCGGAGGCGTGGGCCTCCAGCCACATCCGTACCCGCCGGCGGTCCTGCCAGCGCGCAAAGCGGTACTCGCGCTGTTCACCGGAGATCACGTTGAACTCGTAGTCGCCCAGCTCCGCCAGGCGATCCATCCCGGCGATCGCGATATCCAGCGCCCCGGCCACGAACTCCAGCGACACCGCCGGGATCGGCCGCGACAGCCCGGACAGCACCTCGAGTTCAAAGCCTTCGGCGTCGATCTTGCAGAAGGCCGGCAGGCCGTACTCGGCGATCAGGTCGTCCAGGGTGATCACCGGCACCTCGACCCGGTCCTCCCAGCGCACGTGGCGAAAGCCGTCGTTGCGCCGCGGCAGCTCGTCGGTCCAGCGCGGCGACAGCGTGGAGACCGTGGGCGTGCGGTGGCTGATGTGCAGGGTGGCGGTGCCGGGCTGAGCACCCACCGCCTCGCCGCGCACGGTGACGTTGCGCAGCCGGCCGGTACTGCGTTCCAGCCAGCGGCGCAGCACCGGCTGGGGTTCCACCGCGATCACCCGGCCGCCCAGCCGTGCGAATGCGCGCGTGCGATCGCCCATGTGGGCACCGATGTCGAACACCAGGTCGTCGCGGCCGATGAACGGGCGGTACAGCTGCCGCAGGGCCCGCTGGCGCCCGGGGCGCCGGTAGATCACCAGCGAGCGCAGCAGTCCCAGGGTGGCGCTCAGGCGCTCGCGCGCCCCGGCAGGTGATGCGTCGGAGGGGGGTGGCGTTGCTTGCGACATGCCATAAGCTTAGGGAAACGCCGACCAGTGTGCACGTTCGAGAATGTGCGCGCCGCGATGCGGCCGGGAACACCCGTGCCGTGGCCCGGTCCGAATCTGCATCCCGCCTCCGAAAGGAGAAGACCGATGTCCGTTGTCCCGCGTCACGCCCCGCGCGTGCCCTGCATTCGCCCGTCCGGTTCCCTGCGCCGGATCGCGCGTGCGATCCTGACCGTTTCCCTGTTTGCGACCGCCGGCCCGGCCGCCGCTGATTGCGTGCAGCCCGGACAGTGGGCCACGCCGGAGGGCGGGGACGTGGATGCCGCGGCGCTGTTCGCCGAACTGGCCGGCGCCGATGCGGTGCTGCTGGGCGAGACCCACAACCGCATGGACCACCATCGCTGGCAGGTCGGCACCCTGGCCGCGCTGCACGGCCAGCGCCCGGACATGGTGATCGGTCTGGAGATGCTGCCGCGCTCGGCACAGCCGGTGCTGGATGACTGGGTGGCGGGCGAACTGAACGAGGAACAGTTCCTGCAGGAAAGCGACTGGTACGAGCACTGGGGCTTCAACCCGCGGCTGTACTGGCCGATCCTGCACTTCGCGCGGGTGCACGACGTCCCGCTGGTGGCGCTGAACGCCGAGCGCGACCTGGTGCGCCGCCTGGGGCACGAGGGCTGGGAGAGCGTGCCCGCCGACGAGCGCGACGGGGTCTCCGCTCCGGCCGAACCCGCCGAGGCCTATCGCGAATACCTCGAGGAGGTACTGGAGCGTCATCCGGCCGCGCCGGGGGGCAGCGATGCGTTCATCGGCACCCAGCTGGCCTGGGACCGGATGATGGCCGCGGCGATCGCCGACGTGATCGAGGCGGGCGGTGACGAGCCGCCGCTGGTGGTCGGGATCATCGGTTCCGGCCATCTCGAATACGGCCACGGCGTGCCACATCAGCTGGCGGACCTGGGCGTGGACGACACTCCGGTGCTGCTGCCGCGCGAGACCGACGGGGCGTGTACGGGCGACGACCCCGACCTGGCACGTGCGGTGTTCGGGGTGCGTGGCGGCGAGCGTTTTCAGCCGCTGACCCCGATGCTGGGCGTGCAGATGGAGCGCGCGGAGCGCGGCGACGGGGTGGAGATCCGCGGCGTGATGCCCGATTCGGTGGCCGGGGCGGCGGGGATCGAGACCGGAGACCGCCTGGTGGAGGCCGGCGGCCGCGCGGTCGAGGAGCCCGCCGATCTGCAACGCATCGTGCAGGGCGTGACCCCGGGCACCTGGCTGCCGGTGATGCTGGAACGCAACGGGGAGCGCGAGGAGGTGATCGCGCGCTTCCCGTGGCAGGAGAGCCCGGGCGACATGCCGGGCGCGCCGGAGGGACACTGATGCGGCGTCCGATTCAAAGGCGGCGCGTGCCCGCATCGCGCGGCGCGGCGGGCGGCTTCGCCACCCTGCTGATCGTGCCGCTGGCGGGCTGGGCCGCGCCGGCGTTTGCCGATGAACCGGCCGCGCCCGAGCTGGCGATCGACCTGTTCCCCGCCGACCAGCGCCTGGAGGGGCGCCTGAGCCTGCCGGCCACGATGCTCGACGAGGCCGACGGGGTGCTGCGCCTGCGCCTGGCCCCCGGCCTGCGGGTGGACACGGTGGAGCGGGGCGGCCACGCGCTGAACCACGAACGCGACGACGCCGGATACCTGGATGTGGAACTGGGCGTGGATGGCGGGGCCGACGACCCGCCACTGGTCATCGAGTACGGCGCGCGGCTGCCGGCGCCGGAGGATGCCCGTCAGGGGAACGGCTTTCTCGGCGAGGGCGGCGGGTTCCTCCCGGCCGGCGGGGACTGGTACCCGCGGCAGCCGGAAGCCGAGCCGGCACCGGTGCGCCTGGAAGTACGGGTGGCGGACGGGCACCGGGTCGTGGCTTCGGGCTCGTGGCGCTCCTCGGACGCAGACGATGACGGCATGCGCCGCACGGTGTTCGATCACCCGGGCGGGCGCGCGCTGGCGCTGGCCAGCGGTCCCTGGGAGAAGGGACGCAGCGAGACCGCCGATGGCGTGGCGGTGCGCACCCTGTTCCCGGCGGAGCTGGAGGGCGCGTTCGGCGCGACCTACCGCGAGAAGACGGTGGAATACCTCGAGCGCTTCAGCGACCTGCTCGGGCCGTATGCCTTCGACAGCTTCACCGTGGCGGCCAGCCCCGCGCCGGTGGGGCTGGCCTTCTCCGGGTTCACCCTGCTGGGTGAACGGGTCATCCCGCTGCCGTTCATCCCGCACACCTCGCTGGGCCACGAGGTCCTGCACAACTGGTGGGGCACCGGGGTGTACGCGGATCGCCGCCAGGGCAACTGGACCGAGGGCCTGACCACCTTCATGGCCGACTACCGGTTCGCCGAAGAACGCGGCGAGGCGCGCGAGGAGCGGGGCCAGTGGCTGCGTGACTACGCCGCCCTGCCGGAAGACGAGGACTACCCGCATGGCGAGTTCGTCGGCGGCAATGCCGGGGCCGACCGCATCGCCGGGTATCACCGCGGGGCGATGCTGTGGCGGATGCTGGAGGACCGCATCGGCGAGGAGACGCTCCACGCCGGGCTGGCCGATTTCTACGCCGAATATCGTTATCGGGAAGCCGCCTGGCCGGATCTGATCGCGGCGGTGGACGCGGCGACGGAAGACGATCTGGAACCGTTCTTCGAACAGTGGATCGGGCGGGTCGGTGCGCCGCGCCTGGCGCTGGAGAACCCGGCCGCGCGCGAGGACGCCGACGCCTGGCATGTGACCGCGCGTCTGGCACAGGCCGATGCCGATCATCCCTGGCGGGTGCGCGTGCCGCTGGTGGTCGAGTTCGCGGAGGATGAGGGCCGGGAGACGCACTGGGTGGATCTGGAGGAGGCTGCGACCGATCTGGAGCTGGAATTGGCCACCGACGCGCGGCCGGCGCGTATCGCCGTGGACCCCGACTGGCGGGTATTCCGGCAGCTGGGCGCGGATGAATATCCGCGCATCCTGCGCGAGGCGCAGCTGGATCCCGCGACCCGCGTGATCGCCCCGGACGGCGCCGCACCGGCGGAACTGGCCCCGTGGCTGGGTCGGGTGCCGGAGCCGGCCGAACCGGATCCCGATCCCGATTCTGATTCCGGGGCCGGGACCGATGCCCCGCGGGTGCTGCTGGGTTCGCGCGCGGCCGTCGCGGAATGGCTGGGCGAACGCGGACTGCCAACACGCCCGCAGGAGGCGCATGCGGACACGGACGACCTGCCCGATGCCGAATCCGATGTCGGGGCTCTGGCCTGGACCGTACCGGAGACCGGCATCACCGCGATCGCGGCCGACTCGGCCGGGGAGCGGCGTGCACTGGCGGGCGCGCTGCGACACCGCGCGCAGGAGAGCTACCTGCTGCAGGACGACGGCGAGCCGGTGGCGCGCGGGCTGTGGCCGGTGCCGGGGCCCTGGCGCTCGCTGGCAGACTGAACTCCCCGGCCGCGGGCCCGGGCCCGATCAGTACGGCAGGCGCTGGTGCTCGAAGTCGAACAGCCCGCCCGAATCCTCGGGACCTAGGGTGTCCAGCACCTCCAGCAGCGCGCCGGTCGCGCGTTCCGGCGTCAGCACCTCGGGGGCGCGGGCGCGGTACGGCTCCGATAGCGGGGTTTCCACCGTGCCCGGCTGCAGCGCCGCCACCACCGCGCGGCGGTGGCTGAAGCGCATCTCCAGCGCGGTGGTGCGCACAATCTGGTTGAGCGCGGCCTTGGAGGCGCGATAGCTGAGCCAGCCGCCGGAGTAGTTGTCGGCGATGGAGCCCACGCGCGCCGACAGCGTCGCCAGTACCGCCTTGCGGTCCTTCGGCAGCAGCCCCGCGAAGTGCTTGAAGATCAGCGCCGGGCCGATGGCATTGACCGCGAAGGCCTGCATCATCACCGCCGGATCCAGCTCGCGCAGACGCTTCTCCGGCCGGTGGCCGTCGATGGTGAGCACCCCGGTGGCGTCGATGATCAGGTCCCACTCGGACGCCTGCTCCGCCAGCCACGCGGCCGCGTGGCGGATGCTGTGCTCGTCGGTGAGCTCCAGCGGCGGGTCGGTGGAGCGACCCAGCGCCACGACCTGCGCGCAGTTCGGGTCGTTCTCCAGGTGGGTGACGAAGGCGCGGCCGAGGCCGCCGGTGGCGCCGATCACCACGGCGCGGAAGGGGTGTGCGAGCGAGTCCATGTAGCTGTGACCACAGGCATCGCGATTCGATCCGTTCGCCCTTGCATGGCCTGTACCGGGGGCGGGTCGTGTATGCTCTGCGGCGAGTGCAGACGGGAATGCGCGCATGAACTTCCTCCACACCCTCGGCCACGCCGCCCGCAACCTGGCCCCCATCGTGATCGTGGTCGCGGTGTTCCAGATGTTCGTGCTGCAGTCCGTGCCCGAGGGCGTGCTGTCCATGGCCATCGGTCTGGTGATCGTGGTCTTCGGCGTGGCGCTGTTCCTGCAGGGCCTGGAGATGGGGATCTTCCCCATCGGCAAGAACCTCTCCAACGCGCTGGCGCGGCGCGGCTCGCTGATCCTGCTGATGGCCTTCGGCTTTACCCTGGGCTTTGCCACGGTGATCGCGGAGCCGGCGCTGATCGCGGTGGCGGAACAGGCCGAGGTCATCTCCGAGGGGCACATCCAGGGCTTCATCCTGCGCCTGATCGTGGCGCTGTCGGTGGGTGCGGTGGTGGCGCTGGGCATCCTGCGCACGGTGCTGGGCCACCCGCTGCACTGGTACATCCTCACCGGCTATGTGCTGGTGGTGCTGGTCACCTTCTTCGCGCCCGAGGAGATCGTGGGCCTGGCCTACGACTCCGGCGGCGTCACCACCAACATCGTGACCGTGCCGCTGGTGGCCGCGCTGGGGCTGGGACTGGCCGCATCACTGGCCGGGCGCAACCCGCTGCGCGACGGCTTCGGCCTGGTGGCGCTGGCGGTGATGGTGCCGATGATCACCGTGCAGCTCTACGGGATCGTGGTGTTCGCCGGCGCCGACATCGACGGCCCCGCGCCGGGTGCCGGCGAGGATGCGGCCATGGACGCGGATACCGATCTCCCGGGCACCGACGAGGCCCACTGGCTGCGGGCCATGGGCATGGACCTGCTGCTGATGCTGCGCGACGTCGCGCCCATCATCGGCGTGATCGTGGTGTTCCAGTATTTCGTGCTGCGCAAGCACATCCCGTATCTGCCGCGGGTCATCTTCGGCTTCGCGCTGGTGGTGTTCGGCCTGTATGCCTTCGTGGTCGGGCTCAAGATGGGGCTGTTCCCGATCGGCGAGAGCATGGCGGAGCAGCTGATCGCCAACGACCAGTTCGTGTGGGTGTACCTGTTCGCGTTTGCGATCGGCTTTGCGACCACCATGGCGGAACCCGCGCTGATCGCGATCGGACAGAAGGCGGAGGAGGCGGCCAAGGGCTCGCTCAAGGGCAGCGCGATCCGCATCCTGGTGGCGCTGGGGGTGGCCGTGGGCATCACCATCGGGGTGCACCGCATCCTCAGCGGGGATTCCATCCACCTGTACATCATGGCCGGCTACGTGCTGGTGATCGTGCTGACCATCCTCGCGCCCAAGGACATCGTGGCGCTGGCGTTCGATCTGGGCGGGGTGACCACTTCGGAGGTCACGGTACCGCTGGTCACCGCGCTGGGGATCGGTCTGGCCACGCATCTGGAAGGGCGCAATGTGCTGATCGACGGTTTCGGCCTGATCGCCTTCGCGTCCATCTTCCCCATCGTGACCGTGATGCTCTATGCCATCGTGGTCGATCTTTATGAACGCTTGATCCGCAAGGACAGGAGGGACACGGCATGAGATTCTCGGCCCTGGTGGCGGTGCTGCCCGACGAACTGGAACAGAAGGCCGTGGATGCGGCGCGCGAGGCCGGTGCCGCCGGCGTGACCATCATGGACGCGCGCGGCATCGGCGCGGAGGCGCGCAAGACCTTCCTCGGCATGACCTACGAGGGCAGCCAGTCGGTGCTCCTGTGGATCCTCGAAAAGCGCCTGGCGCTCCGGGTGCTCAAGTCGCTGTTCCGCGAGCTGGGGCTGGACCAGGATCCGCGCGGCGTGGCCTTCATCACCGACATCTCGCATCTGGCGGGCATCGACCGGCGGCAGATCGACCGCTTCGAGGAACAGGTCAAGGACGATATCTGACCCCAACTCCGACCGGAGGGAGACTTCATGCTGGTTCGCGACATCCTGACCGAGAAAGTCATCACCGTGGCCCCGCTGGCCCCGCTGCGCGAGGCCATGCAGCTGATGCGCGACAACGACGTGCGCTCGCTGGTGGTGGACAAGCAGCATCCGCACGATGCTTACGGCATCATCACCTACACCACCATCCTCAAGACCATCGTGGCCGAGGAGGGCGACATCGACCTGGCCAACGTGTATGACGTGGCCGCCAAGCCGGTGATCACCGTGCCCGCGGAGATGGACGTCAAATACGTGGCGCGGCTGATGGTCAACCTCGACGTGCGCCGCCTGGTGGTGCTGGAGGGCAACCGGCTGGAGGGGATCGTCACCACCAGCGACATCGTGGGCTCGATCCTCGGCATGCTGGACGAGGTCTGAACCCCGTGACGTCCTCCGATCTCCCGGATATCCCGCAGGGACTGGCGCGGATGGAACTGCTCGAAGCCGCGATCGAGGACACCGCGCACAGCGTGCTGATCACCGATGCGGACCTCGACGCCGGACCGCGCATCGTCTATGTGAACCGGGGCTTCGAGCAGATGACCGGTTATCGTCGGGACGAGGTCCTGGGACTCACCCCGCGCATCCTGCAGGGGCCGAAGACCTCGCGCGCGGTGCTGGACGACCTGCGGGTGACCCTGGAGCGCGGCGAGGGTTTCGACGCCGAGACCATCAACTACCGCAAGGGCGGCGAGCCCTACAGCGTGCGCTGGCACATCTCGCCGGTGCGGGTGCCGGCAGACAGCCCGAGCATTACCCATTACGTGTCGGTGCAGCGCGACGTGACCGAGGAACGCCGTCGCGAGGCTCAGCTGCGGCTGCTGTCCGCCGCGCTGGAGGCGTCCGGGGACCCGGTGCTGATCACCGATCCCGAGGGCGTGATCGTGTTCGCCAACACCGCCTTCATCGAGCTCAGCGGGTTTGACGCCGAGCACGTGATCGGCGCGACCCCGGCACTGTTCAAGTCCGAGGAGCACGACGACGACTTCTTCGCGGCGATGTGGGAACGGCTGCGCCGGGGCGAAGGCTTCCGCGGCGAGTTCGTGAACCGGCGGCCGGACGGCGAGAAGGTTCACCTGGAACAGACCATCACCCCGGTGCGCGACGACTGTGGCGAGATCACGCATTTCGTGGCCTTCGGCAAGGACGTCACCGAGCGCGTGCAGATGGAGGGCGAGATCCGGCGTCTGGCCGAGACCGACTGGCTGACGGGGCTGGCCAACCGCCTGACCCTGGGCAATCGCCTGGAGGCGGAGATGGACCGCTGCGAACGTTATCAGCGGCCGATGGCCGTGATCATGTTCGACGTCGACCACTTCAAGGCCGTGAACGACCGCTACGGCCACGATACCGGCGACGAGGTGCTCAAGGCAGTGGCCCGCACGGTGAACGCACAGCTGCGCGAACAGGACCTGCTCGGACGCTGGGGCGGGGAGGAATTCCTGATCTTGCTGCCGGAGACCGACGGTGCGGGAGCCGCTGCGGCGGCGGAGAAGCTGCGCCTGGTCATCGCGGAGATGGAGGTGCCGAATGCGCCGAGAGTGACCGCCAGCTTCGGGGTGGCCGAGCGGCAGCCGGGCGACACGCCGCGCGACGTCACGCGGCGTGTCGATCAGGCGATGTATCAGGCCAAGGAGGGCGGGCGCGACCGGGTCGTCCTCCTGGAGGCCGGGCGCCAAAAGCCTGCGCCCCGGTGAGCCGGGGCGCGAGGCCGGGTATCAGGCCTTGCGGCGCAGGACCCAGATCTCCAGCAGCGCCCACTCCTCGCCCGGATAGTTTTCCTGCTCCAGCTCGGACATGCGGCGGTGACGGCTGGCGGTGCTGCCGACGAACTCGAAGCGGTCCAGCAGCATGCGCTTGGTCTCGTCGGCCTTCTCCAGCGCGAAGGGGTTGAGGAAGTTCACCAGCAGGTAGCCCTCGCCCTCGCCGCGGCGGAACGCATCCAGCAGCGACGCGATGGCCGGCGGATCCAGATACACCAGCGACGCGGTAGACAGCAGGATGTCCGCTTCTTCCAGCGACTTCTCGATGGCGTCGCGGGTCTCAGGGGCGGGGTTGTTCAGGTCGGCCGCATGGGTCTCGTCGAACAGGCCGGCGCGCTGACCGTAGGCCAGGGCGTTTTCGGAGATGTCGATGCCGGTGGTGTGCATCGGCAGGCGGCGCGGCTTGCTGATGGTGTTGCAGACCGTTTCCGAAGCCCAGTTCTCGCGGATCTCGTCCACGGTCATGTTGTGCACGGCGGCCATGGTGGTGTTGCCGAAGCAGCAGGCCAGGTCGACGTAGTTGAGGGTGCGGCCCTTGGCGGCCTGCTGCTCCGCCCACGGCAGGATGAGCCGGTCGAAGGTCTGCCGGTTGAAGTCGTCGGAGATGTAATCCAGCGCATCGATGATGCGCTCCTTGAACGGCACCGGCGTCTCGGCGACGTAGATGTCGTCAAAATGCTGTTTCTTCTCCTCGGTCTTCACTTCGGACTGGCTCATCGGGGCAAACCCTCATCATTGGAAAGCCCGATAGTTTCCGGCCAAATCACCCGCACCGTCAAGAAAACAACGCCGCCGCCCGCCCCGCACGGGCCTTCCACCTGACGGCCCCGGGCGGTAGCCTTCGTCAAGCGGCTCGTTGCGGGGGGCGGCGTCGAGTCTGAAAAGGAGAGACATGAACCTGGACTGTTTCAAGGCGTACGACATCCGCGGGCGGGTCCCGTACGAGCTGAACGAGCGGGTGGCGTACACCATCGCGCGGGCCGTGGCCGAGGAACTGGGGCCGCAGATGGCCATTGTCGGTCGCGACGTGCGCCTGACCAGCCCGGCGCTGGCGGCAGCGGTGATCGACGGGCTCTCGGCCGGGGGCTGCGACGTGGCCGACATCGGCCTGTGCGGCACCGAGGAGGTGTACTTCGCCACCGCCTACTACCGCGCCGGGGCGGGGATCATGGTCACCGCCAGCCACAACCCCATGGACTACAACGGGCTCAAGATCGTGCGCGAGGGCGCGCGGCCGGTGAGCGCGGACACCGGGCTGGAGGCGATCCGCTGGCGAGCCGAGAACGGCGGCTTCAGCCCGCGGGTGCGCGGGCGTACCGGCCGCCTGTACCACCGCGAGGCCTACATCCGCCACCTGCTGAGCCTGGTGGACCCCGAGGTGATGCCGCCGCTCAACCTGCTGGTGAACCCCGGCAACGGCGGGGCCGGGCCGGTGCTGGACGAACTGGACGCCCACCTGCCGGTGGAGCTGATCCGCGAGAACGCGGAGCCGGACGGCAACTTCCCCAACGGCATCCCCAACCCCATGCTGGAGGAGAACCGTCGCTACACCGGCGACGCGGTGCTTTCCTTCGGCGGCGATCTCGGCCTGGCCTGGGACGGCGACTTCGACCGCTGCTTCTTCTTCGACTCGCATGGCGAATTCGTCGAAGGCTACTACATGGTCGGCCTGCTGGCCGAGGCCAGCCTGCGCGCCCAGCCGGGCGGCGGGCAGGGGACCCGCGTGGTGCACGATCCGCGCCTGACCTGGAACACCATCGAGATGGTCGAGGGCGCCGGCGGCGTGCCCGTGCAGAGCAAGGCCGGCCACGCGTTCATGAAGGAGACCATGCGCCGCGAGAACGCCGTGTACGGCGGCGAAATGAGCGCCCATCACTTCTTTCGCGACTTCTACTACTGCGACTCCGGCATGCTGCCCTGGCTGCGGGTGGTCGAGCTGATGGGGCGGCGCGAGCAGTCCCTGCGCGAGATGGTGCGTGAACGCATGGAGCGCTTCCCCTGCAGCGGCGAGATCAACTTCCGCGTGGACAACATGATGGACGTCATCCACCGCGTGATGGTCGCCACCGACGCACAGTCCGGCCACATCGACCGCACTGACGGCATCAGCGTCGAATTCCCCGAATGGCGCTACAACCTGCGCGGTTCCAACACCGAACCCCTTCTGCGGCTCAATGTCGAGACCCGCGGCGACCGCCACCTGCTGCACCGTCAGGTCGAACACATCTCCGCCATCATCGAGGGCGGTGAATAATCCGTGGCACCGGATTGGCACACACCCAGCCGTCCCGTGAAAAAACTATGTAGGGGTTATATCTGGTATCTCAATTGGGGCAAAGGGCAAATGATGTTAGGGACACCGGTCGACGCAGGTCTGCTTGAGCGAGGCTTATTGGTCGGATGGCACGGTCGAGCCGTCGCTGGAGGCGGTCGAAGTTCAAACCGAGTATGGGCTTGATCCGTCTGTTGAACGGTGGAGTTGTTGGACCGAATAGCCTTTTTCGATGTAAGAGTCAGGATCTGCCAAGTGAATCCGGGATGAGTGGCGGCCGCCCGACTTGTGTCTTAGCGATGGGCTATTGACACGCTCGAGGAAGATACTGGCCGTCGACTGTGCCATCAGTGCAATCCCAGCCACTTATTTGGGCAGTACCTTCTTTTGGCGAGAGCACGACCGTTTCACCGTCAAGATTCCCTGATCCGAAGGTGATGGTTATGATTCCCCCGGCGTCGAGCTCGACCTGATCCACGTAGCGCCCTTCCAGGGTTCCATCGTAGATCGTGGAAATCTCGCCTCCCTCTGGATAGGACTGATTTTCGTTATAGAACGCCGCTATAGAAGAGCGCAAGTCAGCGGATACGGTGATCGCCTCGGAGGCTTGGGCGCGAGTCGTGTAGTTCTGATAGGCAGGTAATGCGATAGCCGCAAGAATCCCAATGATCGCGACTACGATCATGAGTTCGATTAGAGTGAAACCTGGCTGTTTCTTGTAGCTCATTGTATGCACCGTTTTGAAATGATTGTTCGAGCGTGAATTAGCGCACAAGATTACAAGTCAGGCTGCAGGTGAAGTGTCGAGCGACCGAAATGCCTTTGGATGGTTATCCGGCTAACAGAGTACTCGAGTCTTTCTTGGAAAGGCTGCGAAAACCATGGGATTTTGAATGAAAGCCCCCGGCACAAGGCCAGGGGCAGAGGGGCAGGTTCAATTATTGGCAAGCGCGAGGGAGGAGGTTTTCAGACGGTCCCTCGCAATCCCAGCCCGTGATCTGACGGCCGTCGACAACGGGAGTAAGAATCAGGTCGTCTTCATCAGAGAGGGCTCCGGAGTCGAAAGGAATAGTGATCTCCCCGTCTGAACCCACCGATACGGTGCCGATGTATTGCCCGGAGAGGTCGCCGGCGGTGGTCGAGATCGCGTCGTCGTTCTCTACGTCATCAAGAGAGCCTTCCTGTGAGAAGTAATCGGCGATGTCGGCCCGAAGGCCTGCAGTGGCCGAGAAGCCCTCAGAAGCCTGTGCCCGAGCCGTGTAATCCTGATAAGCCGGCAGCGCGATGGCGGCCAGGATGCCGATGATCGCGACCACGATCATCAGTTCGATCAGTGTGAAGCCCTGCTGGGCGGATTTCCTGATGTTCTGCATGGTGCTACTCCTTGTTTTTTGGAGGGGGATGGAGCCGAAGCTCGGCTGCCAAGAGGGCAGCTGTCCTGGTGGTTGCAAGTGGGGTGCCAAATCCACCGCAAGTCGTGACAAAGAGGCCGAGGAGCCGTGCTTTGGGGGGCTTTCCGGCGGTGTAGGAGGAGTGGCTTTTGGCGTTATGGCGGGCCTTCGCCGCGTGTTGCGGGTGCGGGCGGGCCAGGGATCGGGCGCGTGTTCGTGGGGCTCGGGCTGGTCCCGTGGACTGTTCGCGCCGGTGGCCGAAGTTCCGGAGTGACACTAGGCGTCACTTGGGGTGACCATATTTGTCACCCGGGTGACGCCCTTGGTCAGGGCGTGGTTATGTCCGACTGCAGAGGTCGGATTCGGCTGGGGTGTCGATGCGCGAGTGACCGCTGCGGATACGGGTAGGTGGCGCGGAGCATACGAACCCCTCTGCCATCGGATCCTTGTGGGGGCGGGTGTGCAGGGGAATAATCCGGTTCAAGCGGCGGCGTGCTTGTGGGTGAACGGACTGACACCGGGAAAGGTTGATCGTCGGCAGGTATCCCTTGAAGAAACAAATTATCTACAGCGTGTTTCTGGCGGCCATCTTCGGGTTTCCCGGGGTGGTCTCGGCCGATGTTGAGGTGCATGCCGTATTCGACGGACAGGCGGTGATCTCAGTGGACGGCGAGCGGGCGCTGGTCAACGAGGGCGAGGCCGGGCCGGGCGGGCTGCGGCTGCTGCAGACCGGCAGCGGGCGGGTGCAGGTGGAGCATGAGGGCGAGACACTCTGGCTGGAGCGGGGCGGGGCGGCCGGGAGCCGTACGGCTGGCGGGTCGCGCAGCGGAGAAGAAAGTGCGTCCGGCCCCGGGGTGAGCGTCCATCCCGACTCGCGTGGGCGGCTCACCGCCACGGTGGGTGTGAACGGCCGGGCGATCACCATGGAGGTCGATCGGGAGGCCGAGTCGGTGATGCTGCGCGAGCGCGACGCCGAACGCGCCGGAGTGGATGCCGACGCCGGGAGTACCGTGCACCTGCGGACCGACCGGGGGCGCGTGGACGCGCGCCGGGTCACGCTGGACGAGGTGCGGGTGGGTAGCATCCGCCGCAGTGGCGTGAGCGCGGTGATCGTGCCGGACGATCACATTCCCCGCGCGGTGATGGGGCAGACTTTCCTCGATCGGGTGGAGGTCGAGTCCAGCGGTGATGCGTTGATTCTGCGGTAGGGGCTGTTCGCCTGCGAGCAGGGTCCCACGGGCGGGCTGCGGCGAGACGCAGCCGGACGGAACCGGTACCATCCGTTGCCTGTACGTACCCAATCCCTGATCAATCGGAACGAATGCTGTCATGGAACTGATCGCCCCCTACGGCGGGACGCTTTGCGACCGTTATGTTGATGAAGCCACCGCGCGCGAGCTCAAGGAGCAGGCGCAGGAGATGCCCAGCTGGGATCTGACCGAGCGTCAGATCTGCGATGCGGAACTGCTGCTGAACGGCGGTTTTTCGCCGCTGACGGGCTTCATGCGCCAGGCCGACTACGACGGTGTGCTGGACAACATGCGCCTGGCGGACGGCCAGCTCTGGCCGATGCCGATCACCCTGGATGTGAGCGAGGCGTTCGCCGAGCAGGCGGCGCCGGGCACGCGCATCGCGTTGCGCGATGCCGAGGGCGTGCTGATCGCGGTGATGGACGTGGAGGACCGCTGGACGCCGGACAAGGCGCGCGAGGCGCAGCAGGTGTTCGCCACCACCGACGTCGCGCATCCGGCGGTCAACTATCTGATGAACCGCGCCGGGGCGGTGTACCTGGGGGGCACGCTGCACGGGGTCGAGTCCCCGGTGCATTACGACTTTCGTAACTACCGTTACAGCCCGGCGGAGCTGCGCGAGTACTTCCGCAAGCTGGGCTGGAACCGCATCGTCGCTTTCCAGACCCGCAACCCGATGCACCGCGCCCACGTCGAACTGACCCGGCTGGCCGCCCGCCAGACCGAGGCCAACCTGCTGATCCACCCGGTGGTGGGCATGACCCGGCCCGGCGACGTGGACCACTACGTGCGCGTGCGCTGCTACGAGCACGTGCTGCGCCAGGCGCCGGAGCAGACCACCCAGCTCAGCCTGCTGCCGCTGGCGATGCGCATGGGCGGCCCGCGCGAGGCGCTGTGGCACGCCATCATCCGCCGCAACTACGGCTGCACCCACTTCATCGTAGGCCGCGACCACGCCGGCCCCGGGCCTGGCTCCGACGGCGAGGACTTCTACGGCCCGTACGACGCCCAGGAACTGATCCAGCAGCACGCCGACGAGATCGGCATCGAGATGGTGCCGTTCCAGGCCATGAGCTTCGTCGAGGACCGCGCCGAGTACGTGCCGGCCGACGAGGTGCGCGAGGACGAGGAGACGCTGAACCTCTCCGGCACCGAGTTCCGTCGCCGCCTGCGCGAGGGGCTGGACATCCCCGAGTGGTTCTCCTACCCGGAGGTGGTGGCCGAGCTGCGCCGCAGTTTCCCGCCGCGCCATCAGCAGGGCTTCACGGTGTTCTTCACCGGGCTCTCGGGTTCGGGCAAGTCGACCATCGCCAACGCGTTGCGGGTCAAGCTGATGGAGCTGGGCGGGCGTGCCGTCACGCTGCTGGACGGCGACATCGTGCGCAAGGAGCTTTCCAGCGAGCTGGGCTTCTCGCGCGAGCACCGCGACATCAACGTGCAGCGCATCGGCTTTGTAGCCAGCGAGATCACCAAGAACGGCGGCGTGGCGATCTGCGCGCCCATCGCCCCGTACACCGACATGCGCCGGCGCGTGCGCGAGCGCGTGGAGGACGCGGGCGGGTTCCTGGAGATCCACGTGGCGACCCCGCTGGAGACCTGCGAGCAGCGCGACCGCAAGGGCCTGTACGCCAAGGCGCGCGCCGGCCTGATCAAGGAGTTCACCGGCATCGACGACCCGTACGAAGAGCCGGAGCACCCGGAGCTTCGGATCGACACCCGCGAGATGAGCCCGGACGAGGCGGCCCACCGCATCCTGCTCAAGCTGGAAGGGATGGGGTTCATCCGTAACCCGTAGCCTGCGCACGGCCAATGGGTGTCGGCCTGCACGGGACGGGGCGTTTGGCTTAAACTGCGCGCCTTCCCACTACTGGTCGACGGCTCACCCATGCTGGATATCCGCAGTCTGCGTCAGGATCTGGACGCCACCGAGGCCGCGCTGGCGCGGCGCGGTTTTACCATGGAGCGTGACCGCTTCGAGCAGCTGGAAGCGCGCCGCAAGGAGCTGCAGGTGCGTACCCAGGAGCTGCAGGCGGAGCGCAACACGCGCTCGAAGGCGATCGGGCAGGCGAAATCGCGGGGCGAGGACATCGAGCCGCTGAAGGCCGAGGTCTCGCGCATCGGCGACGAGCTGAAGGGCTGCGAGGACGAACTGGAAGGCATCCAGGCCGATCTGCACGAGCTGCTGCTGCACATCCCCAACCTGCCGCAGGCGGGCGTGCCGGACGGCCTGGACGAGGCCTCCAACGAGGAAGTGCGCCGCTGGGGCGAACCCACGCAGTTCGATTTCGACTGCCGTGACCATATCCAGCTGGGCGAGCCGGGTGCGCGCCTGGATTTCGAAGGCGCTGTCCGGGTGGCCGGGGCGCGCTTTGTGGTGATGCGCGGGGAGATCGCGCGGCTGCACCGCGCGCTGACGCAGTTCATGCTGGACCTGCATACCCGCGAACATGGCTACGAGGAGACCTACGTCCCCTATCTGGCCAACCCCGAGACGCTGGAGGGCACCGGTCAGCTGCCCAAGTTCGACGAGGACCTGTTCTCGGTCGACTGCGAGCAGAAATTCCGGCTGATCCCCACCGCCGAGGTCCCGCTGACCAACCTGGTGCGCGGGCAGATCCTGGAGGCGGAGGAGCTGCCGCTGAAGATGGTGGCGCACACGCCCTGTTTCCGCTCGGAGGCGGGCAGCTACGGCCGCGACGTACGCGGCCTGATCCGCCAGCACCAGTTCGAGAAGGTGGAGCTGGTCCAGGTGGTCCGTCCGGAGGACTCCGACGCGGCGCTGGAAGGGCTGCTGGGCGATGCCGAGAAAGTCCTGCAGGCGCTGGAGATCCCCTACCGGGTGATGCTGCTGTCGGCCGGGGACATGGGCTTCGCCGCCGCGCGTACCTACGATCTGGAGGTCTGGCTGCCGGGCCAGCAGGCGTATCGCGAGATCTCCTCCTGCTCGAACTTCGAGGCGTTCCAGGCGCGGCGCATGCAGGCACGTTACCGCCCGAAGGCGGGCGAGCGCCCGGAGCTGCTGCATACCCTGAACGGTTCCGGCGTGGCGGTGGGTCGCGCGCTGGTGGCGTTGCTGGAGAATCATCAGCAGGCCGATGGTTCCGTGCGCATCCCCGAGCGCCTGCGCCCGTGGCTGGGTGGCACCGAGGTGATCGCCCCCCCGACGACCCCGTAGGCCGCCAGCCCCCTGGCCGAATGTGCGGCCGATTGCGTGGCGTCGGGGGAGTAATCGGGTGCCTCGCAGCGTCCAATGATGTCGAGGGGCCGGAAAATCAGGTGGAGCCCCGCGGCAGGCCGGTCTGCCACGCCTGTCCAGTGACGCAGCGGTCCGCAAGGAGGTTGGCGTGTTGGGGAAAACGGGATCCGGTAGCGACAGGCGTTCGGGGCGGCGGCTTGCGGCGTGGAGCGCCGTGCTCATGCTCGCGCTGGTGTGGTGGGCGGCCGGTTCGCCGGTGCTGGCGGACGAGCCGGTGCCGGAAGCCCGCGAAACCGAGGGCCTGCAGTTCGACGACACCCCGCGCCGGATCGGCCTGGGTACGCCCGACTGGTTCCAGCCGAGCTTTCTCGATCTCGAGGAGGATCTGGAGCTGGCGCGCGAGCGCGGGCGCAAGGGACTGGCGGTGTATTTCGGCATGGATGACTGCCCCTACTGCGAGGCGCTGTTCGAGGAGAACTTCAGTCAGGACGACATCCGTTCCTATCTGTCCGCGCACTTCGACGTGATCGCGATCGACGTGCTGGGGAATCGCGAGGTGACCACCCTGGAGGGTGAGACCCTGGAAGAAAAGGAATGGGCGCGCAGCCTGGGGCTGAACTTCACGCCGTCGCTGGCGTTTTTCGACGTCGATGGCGAGGGCATCCATGCGATGCGCGGCTATTATCCCCCTTACCGCTTTCGCGCCCTGCTGGAGTACGTGATCGACCGGCACGACCGGGAGGAGAGCTTCCGCGAGTACCTGGACCGCGCCGATCCGCCGCCCAAGTTCGATCTCGAGGACATCAACCAGCGGGATTTCTTCGATCCGCCGCCGCACGACCTGGATCGCACCCGGGAGGCGGGCGAGCGGCCCCTGGTGGTGTTCTTCGAGCGCGAGGCCTGCCACGCCTGCGACATCCTGCATTCCGAGCCGCTGCAGAACCGGCAGGTGCTGGAGCAGATCTCGTTGATGGACGCGGTGCAGCTGGACATGGGCGACGACGAGACACCGGTGGTCACCCCCGATGGCCGCGAGACCACGGCAGACCGGTGGTCCCGGGATCTGGACATCCACTGGGCACCCAGTATGGTGTTCTTCGACGAGCAGGGGCAGGAGATCATCCGCCTGGACTCGGTCGCCCATCTCAACCGCGTGCGCAACGTGATGGAATACGTGCTGACTCGCGGCTACGAGGATTTCGACACCTTCGAGCGCTGGCGCGCCCAGCGCTGACTACGGACGCATCATGCACTTCGAGCAGGATTTCATAGGCGAGCACCGCGATGTCTTCGAACGGATCGTGGCCCGCGCGCACAAGGTCGCCGTGGTGATCTTCGTGATCACCTTTCTGGCGTATGGTGTGGCGGCCTGGATGGCGTTCAACGAGCAGCCCTGGGTCGCGCTGATCCTGGCGACGCTGGCGTATCTGTTCTTTCGCCAGTTCCGGCTGGTGTCGCTGGGGCTGGCGCGCACCGGACTGCGCGGCGAGACGGGGACCGCGGAGCCGCTGAAGGCGCTGGATCTGGCGCTGGAGAAAGATGGCGCCCACGCGGTGCTCTCGGAGGTGGAGAATCACCTGCGGGCGATCGACGGGGACGGTGGCAAGCCGGGCGACTCGGGCGGCCCGGGCGAGGAGTCCGCGGGACCGGCCCGCCGCGGTGCGACCGGGGAAACCGGGGAAGGGCCCCGGGGCGGGGACCGGGACGGTTCCTGAGGACGGCGTGCCGTCGGGTCAGAGTTCGATCGACGTGCCCAGCTTGCCGCCCAGCACCCGGGCCAGGGTGGTTTCCAGGGACTCGCCGGTGCGGTCATTCTGCCACTGGCCGGCGGCCTCGTCGTAGCCGAAATGCGCCGGGCCTTCCGGTGAGGACAGCCAGATCTGCTCGGCCGCTTCCTGACGGTTGAGGATTATCTGCGCCCCGTCCTCGAACTCCAGCGTCAGCACGCCGTCGATCAGATCGATGTCGAGATCGGCCAGTTCGGGATGGTCGCTCAGGCGGGCGTGGATGTCGTCCAGGGTCTGTTCGGCGAACACGGCGAAGGATGGCTGGCTCATGGGGTCTCCGGCTGCGGTGGGCGAACGTCTGTGCGGCGGATTATAGGGAGTGCGGGCGCGGCCTGCCTATCCACCCGCGCGCCATGCGGCGATCGCCACGGCGATCCAGCCGAGGATGAACAGGGTACCGCCCACCGGGGCGACGGCACCCAGCACGCGGGGCGCGCCCAGCGCCAGCCCGTACAGGCTGCCGGCGAACAGCAGGATCCCGGCGATGAAGGCGGCCGCGGCGGCGGTGGCCCAGCCGCTGGCCAGCTGGCTCCACAGCGCGGCGATCAGCAGCAGTCCCAGTGCGTGGATGAAATGGTACTGCACGCCGGTGTGCCAGGTGTTGAGGGCACGTTCGGACAGGCGCTGTTCCAGGGCGTGGGCGCCGAAGGCCCCCAGCACCACGGCGATCGCGGCCAGCGCGGCCCCGATGACGATCAGGGTGCGGACCATGGGCGTCAGCCGTTGTCGTCCATGTCGCTGTCGATGTCGCGGCCGGGTACCCAGCCTTGCGCGCGGGCGCGTTCGATCGCTTCGTTGTGGATGCGCTCGTGGCGCTCGCGCAGGTCTTCCGGCAGGGCCGAGGGGCGCAGGCCGTACTCGTCCCACTTGGCGTTGACCTGATTCTGCAGGGCCTGGATCTGGCCGATCTCCCAGCCCTCGCAGGTCTGGTCTTCCGGCAGGATGCCGAACACCCAGGCATCGCGGATGATGTTGCCGATCGGCGTCATGCCGCCGTAGAGGTCGTTGTCGAGACCGACGTAGCGCCGGTCGCTGCGGATGGATTCTCGATTGGAGGTAGGCATGGCGCTAGTGTATGCCCACGGTCCCCGCCCGTGAAGGGGCCGACGGAGGTGAGACGGTGGTCGAGATGCGTGAACCGGACCCGGGCACCGCGCTGCGGCGCCTGCGGTTGCGGGTGCTGCTGAAACTGATGGCGCTCGGCGGCGTGGCCGCACTGGCGCTGGCGTTCTCCGTGCAGTTCGTGTCGCTGCCCGGCGGCTCGGCCCCGCAGCCGCGTACCCTGGATCTGACGGCGATCGAAACCGGCGAGGTGAAGCGGCTGCGCTGGAACGGCCGTCACGTGCTGGTGGTGCATCGCGATGCGAAGCTGCTGGACTCGCTGGATTCGATCGAGGCGGAGGCCCTGCGCGACCCGCGGGCGCGCCGCGGGCGTCAGCCGGAGGGGCTGGCGCTGCCCGAACGCAGTTTCGCGCCGGACTGGCTGGTGGTCTACGGCGAAAGCGCGGATCTGGGCTGCGAGCTGGACCTGGTGCATCCGGATGACGCCGATGGCTGGCCCGGCGGCTTCGAGGATCGCTGTCGCGGCGGACGTTACGACGCCGCCGGGCGGGTGTTCCGCGACCAGCCCGGGGCACGCAACCTGGAGATCCCGGAATACCGCATGCACGGGGATGGGGAGCGCCTGATCCTCGGCGAGTCCTGATGGTTCTTCGGGCGTGGCGGCCGCGCAGGGGACAGAGGGGCGCTTCAGGGGTGCTGATCCTCGGTGTCGCCTTTTGAGCCTTCGGCGTGATCATCGCGTGTGCCGCGATAGAGATCGAAGCGAACGGCGCGGCCTTCGATCGCCGAGACCGGTGTGCCGCCGGGCAGGGGGTTGGCACCGGCGGGGCGCTTGACCACCACGCGGCCGCGCGTGGCGGGGATCAGCGCGACCAACGTAGCGGCCGCGTCATTCTCCTCGGCATCTTCTGCCGGGTCGTCCATCAGCGCCTGCAGGACCTGCATGTCCTTCTTGACCGCGGCATTCTTGCGCCGCTGCGGGAACATCGGGTCGAACACCGCCGCGTCGGCCGGCGCGGGCAGGGCGTCGCCGGTGA
Source organism: Thioalkalivibrio sp. ALJ24 (assembly GCF_000377785.1). Taxonomy (GTDB): domain Bacteria; phylum Pseudomonadota; class Gammaproteobacteria; order Ectothiorhodospirales; family Ectothiorhodospiraceae; genus Thioalkalivibrio. The sequence goes on from NZ_KB898724.1 coordinate 383,730, forward strand.
ACGCCTGCGGGAACAGGTGCACGCGGGCGACGCTGGCGGCCAGCGCCGGATCGCCCGCCTGCGCGGCGCGCTGCAGGGCATCCTCCAGCAGCAGGGCGACCACCGGGTGGCGCTCGAAGGCGCTGACCCGCCATCCCCGCGCGGCCAGCAGCAGGGTGTCGCGTCCCAGTCCGGCGGAGGCATCCACCACGTGCGCATCGTCGCCGATGCGTCCGACCGCGCGCACCAGGGTCTCGTGGCTAGCGCGGGCGTGGCGGTAGCCCTGTCGCCCGCGAACGAAGTCCGGGGTCAGGCGCAGCGGGGTCCTGCCGCCCGGCAGGACCAGTGACAGGCAATCCGCCTCGACTTCCAGAACCAGCACCGCGGGGCCCGCATGCGCATAAGCGGCGGCGTCCAGGCGCTCCTGCAGGGCCCGTGCGCGTTCGCGGGCGCGCGGGTCGTCCTGCGGGACCGGGCGCAGTTCAAGCGGCATCGTGGGTGGCCGCTTCAGTAATGCGGCGGTGGCGGCTCGGGCAGATCCGGCCCACCACCGCTGCCGCCACCGTCGGCGGCCTCGAGCGCCCGCAGGCGGGCGTGGAGCCACTCGATCTGACGGGTCAGGTCGCGGTTCTCCTGCTGCAGTTCGGCCTGCACCCGGGCCTGTTCCTCCTGGGTGAACTCCAGATAGGCGAGGCGTTCTTCGAGCTGCGCGATGCGCTGTTCGGGGGTGAGGTCGCTGGCGGCCATGCGGGCTCCCGGTGCGTGGTCAGTCCACGCGGTTGCGCGGCTCGCCGGCGGCGAAGGCGCGGATGTTGGCGGCAATCTCCTCCAGCACGGCCTGGCGCGCCGAGCGCGCGGCCCAGGCGGTGTGCGGGGTCAGCACCAGGCGCGGCAGGTCGGCGGCGAGCAGGGGATGATCGGACGGCGGCGGTTCGGGCTCGAGCACGTCGATGCCGGCACCCCCGAGGCGCCCTTCGCGCAGGGCCCGGGCCAGGGCCCGTGGCTCCACCAGGCCACCGCGGGCGGTGTTGATCAGCAGGCCGTCGGGCCCCAGGCGGTCCAGGGCGTCTTCGTCGATCAGGTTGCGGGTGGCGTCGGTCAGCGGGCAGTGCAGCGAGATCACGTCGCTGGTCGCCAGCAGCGCCGGCAGGGGGACGCGCCCGTTATCGGCGGCGGGATCCGCGTCGTCGCGCAGGCTGGCGGCGTAGCTCACCTGCATGCCGAAGGCTTCGGCCAGGCGCGCGGTGGCCTGCCCGAGGACGCCGCGCCCGACGATGCCCATGCGCATGCCCGACAGGGTGCGGATCGGGTGGTCGAGCAGGCAGAACTGGTCGGACTCGCTCCAGCGCCCGGCGCGGATGTCGGCACGGTAGTCGTCCAGCCGGGTGACCAGGGTCAGCAGCAACGCCATCACGTGCTGGGCTACCGAGTCGGTGGCGTAGTCGCGCGCGTTGGCCACGGCGATGCCGAGCTCGCGCGCCGCCGCCACGTCGATGTTGTTGAAGCCGGTGGCGGCCGCGCAGATCAGTCGGAGGTGCGGGCTGCGCGTGAGCACCTCGTGGTCGAGGACGACCTTGTTGGTGATGGCGATGTCGGCCCCGCGCAGGCGTTCGATGATGGCCTCGGGGTCGGCCGGCGTGCGCTCGCAGCGCACCCAGCCGGGGACGGCGCCATCCAGCACGGCAAAGTCGAGGTCGTCGCGGTCCACGGTGGCCGCGTCGAGGAAGACGGCGCGGCGGGCGGATGACAGGAGGTCGGGTTCGGCCATGGTGTTCAGTTCGGGTAGCGGGCGGGCCTGGGTCCTGGCGGGCAAGGGGCCCAATGAAAAGGGCCCCGCCGGAGCGGGGCCCGCATGCTGGCGAGACCGGGCAGACCCGGCCCCGGCCGGCCGTTAGTTGTCGCCCATGAACGCCTGGAACAGGTTCAGCATGTGCAGGAACATCACATACAGGTTTGCGTACAGCGACACCGTCATCACCACGTAGTTGGTCTCTTCGTCGTGGATCATGCGGCTGGTGTCGAACAGGATGGCCGCCGACAGCAGCATCACCACGGCCGCGGAGATGGCCAGCGACAGCGCCGGGATCGCCAGGAAGATGTTGGCGACGATCGCCAGCAGGGCCACGATCAGGCCGACCACGATGAAGCCGCCGAGGAAGCTGAAGTCCTTCTTGGTGGCCAGGGCATAGCCGGACAGCGCCACGAAGGCCACGGCGGTGGCGGTGAACGCGTTACCGACGATCTGTGGCCCGTTCGGCAGCCCCAGGTACATGGTCAGGATCGGGCCGAGGAAGAAGCCCAGGATGCCGGTAAAGGCAAACGTCAGCACCAGGCCCCAGACCGAGTTGCGCAGGAAGTGGATGGCGAACGGGCCGCCGATCAGCACGCCCAGCATCACGATCCAGTGGACCGGCGGGGCCCCGATCGCCATGGCGATGAAGGCCGTGACCGCGCTGAAGGCCAGGGTCATCGCCAGCAGGGTGTAGGTCTGGCGAATGACCTTGTTGGTGGAAATGGTCTCGCTGATCGACCCGGTGCTGGACGGGTTGCGTTTCGAGCGGACGATCTGGTCTCTGGACACGGTCGCTACCTCCTGTGGTTCGTAATCCGTTCAGTGTACCGTCGGGCGCCCTCGGATGCAGCTTGCCCGGTCAGCCGCGGCTTTCCTCGCCGGCATCCGCTTCGACCCGGGTTTCGCCCACGCGTTCCCGGCAGACCTCCACCGCGCGGTCGGTGCTGCGGAAGATGTTGTCCTTGCCGATGATCTCGTCGAGGCCGGTACGTTCCATCACCTCCAGCACCTGCGCCTTCACGCCGGCAAACACCAGGGTGACGCCGCGGGCCTTCAGGCGGTGCACCAGCTGGTGCACGGTCTCCTCGCCGGAGGCGTCGATTTCGTTGATGCCCTTGCCGACGATGATGATGTAGCGGGCCTGTGGATGGCTGGCCGCCAGGTCCAGCACCGCGTCCTCGAAATACGGCACGTTGGCGAAGTACAGCGAGCCGTCGAAGCGCATCAGCGCGATCTTCTCCTCGGTCTGCAGGCCGTAGCGCTGCGCCTCGCGCAGCGTGCCGTCCTCGTAGCGCGCCAGTTCGCACACCCGGGGCTGCATCGAGCGGTACAGGTAGAGGATGATCGCCAGCCCGGCGCCGGCCAGGATGCCGTAGTCCAGGTTGGGGGCCATCGCCAGGGTCGCGAGGAAGGTGACGATGGCGGCGATGCCGTCGTGCTTGTTCGCCACCCAGGCGTGCTTGATCGCCTTGAAGTTCACCAGCCCGGCGACGGCCATCATGATGATGGCGGCCAGCACCGACTCCGGCAGGTGGTAGATCAGGGGCGTGAGGAACAGCAGGGCGATGCCAATGAGCACCGCGGTGAAGACCGAAGACAGCCCGGTCCGCGCGCCCGAGTTCAGGTTGACCGCGGAGCGCGAGAACGAGCCCGATACCGGGTAGCCCTGAGTGAAGCCACCGGAGATGTTCGCCAGCCCCTGGCCGATCAGTTCCTTGCTGGGGTCCAGACGCTGCCCGGTGCGCGCGGCCATCGCCTTGGCGATCGCGATGGCTTCGGTGAAGCCCACCAGCGCGATCACGAAGGCGCTGGTCAGCAGCATGGTGATGTTGCCCAGGCTCAGCTCCGGCAGCGAGGGGGTGGGCAGGCCCTGCGGCACGCTGCCGACCACGTTGCCGCCGCCGTCCAGGTGGATGGTGTCGTTGTCGACCCGCTCGATGCGCCAGGCGGTGCGGTCGGCCCGCTCGCGCTCGGCGTCGGTCAGGTGGTCGTCGCGGATATAGCGGGCCGGTTCGTCGTCTTCCCCGCTGACGCGGCGCAGCGTGATGTCGCCGAGCTGCTCGCGCAGTTCGCGCAGTTCGTTGCGTTGTTCATCGCGCTGCAGATCGAGGGTGTCGATCTCGTGGCGCAGGCGTACGGCCTCGGCCCGACCAACCTCGTCGACCTCCGCTTCCAGCTCGCGGATCTGCTGGTCCAGCTCGCTGACCGTCTCCGAACGGGCATCGACCTCCTCGGCGAGGGCGACCACATCGCCCGGCGCCACGTGCTCGCTGGCGACCTCGGCCTTCTGTTCGTACCCCAGGGCCCAGCTCAGGAGGATGGTGATGACCACCGCCGCCAGCACCCCGGGGATCTTCGGAACCACCCGCTTCATCAGCACCATCAGTGCGATCGCGCCGAGCCCGAAGGCGAGGGTCGGCAGGTGGACGTCCCCGATCTGCTGGATCACGCCCCACAGGCCGACCATGAAGTGGCCGCTGGTGTCCACCGGTACGCCCAGCAGCTTGTTCAGCTGCGACAGCGCGATGATGATCGCGGCCGCGTTGGTGAAACCGACAATGACCGGGTGGGAGATGAAGCTGACTACCGTCCCCAGCCGGAACAGGCCCAGCACCAGCTGGATCACCCCGACCAGGAAGGCCAGCGCGATCGCCAGCGCAATGAACTCGGACGAGCCCTCGGCCGCGAGCGGGATCAGGGCCGAGGCCGTGAGCAGCGAGACCACAGCCACCGGGCCGGTGGCCAGCTGGTTCGAGGAGCCCCACAGGGCCGCGATCATCACCGGCAGCAGGGAGGCGTACAGGCCGTAGACCGGCGGCAGGCCCGCGAGCTGGGCATAGGCCATGGACTGCGGGATGAGGACCAGGGCGACCGAGATGCCGGCGATCAGATCCGCGTTGATGCTTTCCTTGGTCGGGCGCCAGCGCAGGAAAGGAAACAGGTTGAGGAGCATCGAGTTCATCGCGGTCGGTCTCGGATTGCGCCCCGTCGCCGGTCCCCGGGGCGGTCACTGGAAAACACGCCGACGGCGCAGGCCGTGGCTCTTCGCCCGGCACCGGGTCAGGGGGCTCGGCGCCGGCGCCGAATCGCGGGAGGCGGGATTCGGCCGGGACTGGTCGGATGCCTGATTCTACGGAAAGCCGTTATTTTCTTCTATCAAACTCTTTCTATGCGATGCATACCGGGCGGGCTATGGAGCGCGAGTTGCCAGCGGGGAGGCGGTCGCGGAGAATGTGCGCCGCCGGAGAGGTGGCAGAGTGGTTGATTGCACCGGTCTTGAAAACCGGCAGGGGTGCAAGCCCCTCGAGGGTTCGAATCCCTCCCTCTCCGCCAGCATTTGATCCGCAGGAGGCAGTAGCGCAGCCCCTTGACCGAACGACGGCGTGGGCTTACCTTACGCATCTTCCGGGGCGGTTAGCTCAGCGGTAGAGCACTGCCTTCACACGGCAGGGGTCGCTGGTTCGAACCCAGCACCGCCCACCAGATTTCCCGGAGAAGCGGCCCGTGGCATTGCCCGGGCCGCTTTTTCGTGTGGGGTGTTGCCCGGTGCGACAAACCACCCACGAAAAAGGGGCCACATGGGCCCCTTTGCCTGAATCTGGCGGAGAGGGAGGGATGACTCGCCACGTTGTGGCTCGCCCTTCGGGCCATCGCCTGCGGCGATGTTCGGGCTCCGCTGTTGCGTCGCCCGTCAAACCCGGCTTTTTCATTCCTCGGGTTCGAATCCCTCCGGCCATGCGGGTATGCATACAAAAGGGGCCATGCGGGCCCCTTTGCCTGAATCTGGCGGAGAGGGAGGGATTCGAACCCTCGGTACGCTCGCGCGTACAACGGTTTTCGAGACCGCCCCGTTCGACCACTCCGGCACCTCTCCGTACTGTGACTGCCCCGGGGTGGCCCCGACCGCCGTCAGCAGCGCTGCGCATCCTAGCAGATCCCGGGGGCGGTGCGGTAGGCCTTGCCCGGACCGGGTTCCCCGGGGGCGAGGCATCACTTCGCGGGTCACGGCATCAGGCGGGTGATCTCCCAGTTTTCGCCGTTGTGATGGTAGGTGAAGCGGTCGTGCAGGCGGCTGGCGCGGCCCTGCCAGAATTCGAACAGATAGGGGGTCAGGCGGTAGCCGATCCAGGCGGGGTCGCGCGGCACGTTGCCGTCGGGGTACTGGCGTTCCAGTTCGGTGACGCGCTGTTCCAGGGCATCACGGTTGTCGACCGGGTGACTCTGCAGCGAGGCTACGGCCGCCATGCGGCTGCCGGCGGGGCGCTGGGCGAAGTATTCGTCGGCCAGTTCGCCGGGCAGGGCATGGACGCCGCCCTCGATGCGGACCTGACGTTCGGTCTCGGGCCAGTAGAACAGCAGTGCGGCGCGCGGATTTTCGGCGAGGTCGCGGCCCTTGTGGCTGCGCGAGTCGGTGTACCAGCAAAGGCCTTCCGCGTCGAAGTGCTTGAGCAGGACGATGCGTGCCGATGGCTGGCCGTCGGCGTCCGCGGTGGCCAGGGTCATGGCGGTGTGTTCCGGGTTGCCGGCTTCGCGGGCGTCCTCCAGCCAGCGGGCCAGGAGCGGGGTCGGCTCCGCGCTGAGGTCGCTGCGGCGCAGTTCGGCGCGGGTATAGTCGCGACGTGTGTGGCGGTGGTCGACCTGGTTCATGCGGGGCTCCCGGGTGCAGATGGCACGATCGCTCATGATACGCCGACAGGCGTCATCGCGCCCAGATGGTGCCGCTGCGTCGGGCGGTTTGCGCCGGGGCGCGGGTTTGTGGGTTCATGTCGGGGTGAGCCGGACAACCCGACAGGAGGACACGATGAGCCGACCCGTGATTGCGGCACTGGAACCGCGTGGCGTGGAGCTGGAGAAGGGGAAGGAGTACTACTTCTGCCGATGCGGACGTTCGGCCAGCCAGCCGTTCTGCGACGGTTCCCACGCGGGGACGGGCATCGGGCCGCTGGCGTTTACCGCGCAGGAGGATGGCGAGGCGTTCCTGTGCCAGTGCAAGCAGTCCGGCAACCTGCCCTACTGTGACGGTACCCACGCCGGGCTGGACGCGCAGGTCGGCGAGGCGCCGGAACCCGCGTCGGAGCCGGGCGGGAACGCCGGGAACGGCGGATCCGACGCACCGCCGGAGCCGCGCGCGACCGAGACCGAGCCGCATGTCGAGTTCATTCATGCGCTGGCGCGCGACGGCCTGGAGGGGCTGGGCGCTCACGGACCCACGGTAGCGATGGGCGTGCCGCGCGACGAACTGCCGGGCTGGGATGCGCTGCAGCTGCTGGCGGCCCAGCTGGCGAGCCGGCCGCTGGAGGCCGGGGCCGAGGTGGCCACCGAGCTGGTGATCGGGCCGCAGGCCCAGCGCCCGCTGCGCCTTGCCATGCCCTGGCTGGTGACCGACATGAGCTACGGATCACTGTCGCGTGAGGCGCGGATGGCGCTGGCGCGGGGCGCCGAGCAGGCCGGCACCGGGGTGTGTTCCGGCGAGGGCGGCATGTTGCCCGAGGAGGCGGAGGCCGCCTCGCGCTACCTGTTCGAGCTGGGGCCGGCGCATTTCGGTTACGAGGACACCGTGCCCGAGCGGGTGCAGGCCTTCCATTTCAAGGCCGGACAGGCAGCCAAGACCGGCGTGGGGGGCGTGCTGCCCGGGAGCAAGGTAACCGACGAGATCGCGGCCGCGCGCGGGATCGAGACCGGGCGCGACGCGGTCTCGCCGCCCGCGGATCCGGCGCTGCGCACGCCGGAGGATTTCCGCCGCTTCGCGGACGACGTGCGCCAGCGCTCCGGCGGAATCCCGGTCGGGTTCAAGCTGGCCGCGCACCACATCGAGGCGGACATCGACTTCGCCCTGGATGCCGGCGCCGACTACATCATCCTCGACGGTCGGGGTGGCGGGACGGGCGCCGCCCCGGCGCTGTTGCGTGACCACATGGGGGTGCCGACCATGGCGGCGCTCGCCCGCGCGCGGCGACACATGGATGTGACCGGGGCCTCGGGCCGGGTGACGCTGCTGGTGACCGGCGGGCTGCGCACCCCGGCGGACTGGGTGAAGGCCCTGGCACTGGGGGCCGACGGCGTGGCCCTGGGCAACGCCGCGCTGCAGGCGATCGGCTGCGTGGGCGCCCGCATCTGCCACACCAACCAGTGCCCGACCGGAGTGGCCACCCAGGATCCACGGCTGCGGGCACGCCTGGATGTGGAGACCGGGGCGGCGCGGCTGGGCCGCTTCCTGACCGATGCGACCGAGCTGACGCGAGTGCTGGCGCGGGCCTGCGGTCATGCGCGGCTGGAGGACTTCGGCCCCAACGATCTGTCGACCTTCGACGCCGACCTGGCGCGGCTGACCGGCGTGCAGTACGCCGGCGTGCGCGACGCCCCGGGCATGTAGACGGCGTGTAAAAGTCAGCGGGATGCCCCTGCCGCGCGCGGGCCCGGTTGAAGACCGGGCCGTGTGCGCGTGTAATGGCCGATTACCCGATCGCAGTGCTCCGGAGCTCCCGGAACGAGGCCGCATGTCCGCTTCCGTACCCGTTATCGCCGACGAGACCGTACCCGGTCTGTTCGACCGCCGTCCGTACTGGGCCAAACGCTTCGGCACGGCGCCGTTCCTGCCGACCACGCGCGAGGAAATGGACCAGCTCGGCTGGGACTCCTGCGACATCGTGCTGGTCACCGGCGATGCCTACGTCGACCATCCCAGCTTCGGCATGGCCATCATCGGCCGGCTGCTGGAGGCGCAGGGCTTTCGCGTCGGCATCATCTCCCAGCCCGACTGGACCTCGGCCGAGCCGTTCCGTGCGCTGGGGCGGCCGAACCTGTTCTTCGGCGTGACCGCCGGGAACATGGACTCGATGGTCAATCACTACACCGCGGAGCGGAAGAAGCGCTCCAACGACGCCTATACCCCCGGCGACGTGCACGGCAGGCGCCCGGATCGCGCGGTGATCGTGTACAGCCAGCGGGTGCGCGAGGCCTTCCGCGACGTGCCGGTCGTGATCGGCGGGATCGAGGCCAGCCTGCGGCGCATCGCCCATTATGACTACTGGCAGGACAAGGTGCGCCGCTCGGTGCTGCTGGATTCGCGCGCGGACATCCTGCTGTTCGGCAACGCCGAGCGCGCGCTGGTGGAGCTGGCGCATCGCGTGGCCGGGGGCGAGCATCCGCGCGAAATTAACGATCTGCGCGGCACCGTGTTCCTGCGTGACCGGGTGCCGGGCGATCACGTGGTGCTGGATTCCTCCGAGGTGGATACCCCGGGGCCAGTGGATGCGAACCCGGATCCCTATGCGGAGACCTCGGCGCAGGCCTGCGCGAGCGGGCAGGCATCGGGCACGCAACCCGGATCCGGGGGCGATGCGGAAGCGCAGGTGGTGCGCTTCCACCGCGAGATCCCGAAGGGCACGCCGCGCAGCCGCACCGTGATCCGCCTGCCGGCCTTCGAGCAGGTGAAGGGCGACGCGGTGCTGTACGCCCATGCCTCGCGGGTGATGCACCTGGAGACCAACCCGGGCAACGCGCGGGCGCTGGTGCAGCGCCATGGCGACAAGGAGCTGTGGCTCAACCCGCCGCCGGTGCCGCTGTCGACCCCGGAGATGGACGCGGTGTTCGACCTGCCCTATGCGCGCGCGCCGCATCCGTCCTACGGCGATGCGCGCATCCCGGCCTGGGAGATGATCCGCTTCTCGGTGAACATCATGCGCGGCTGTTTTGGCGGGTGCACCTTCTGTTCCATTACCGAGCATGAAGGCCGCATCATCCAGAGCCGCTCGGAGGACAGTATCCTGCGCGAGATCGAAGAGATGCGCGATCGCGTGGAGGGCTTTACCGGGGTGGTCTCGGATCTCGGCGGGCCCACCGCGAACATGTACCGCCTGGTCTGCAAGGATCCGGAGATCGAGAAGAACTGCCGGCGCCTGTCCTGCGTGTATCCCGGGATCTGCTCCAATCTCAATACCGACCATGCCCCGCTGATCCGCCTGTATCGCAAGGCGCGCGAGCTGCCGGGGGTGAAGAAGGTGCTGATCGCCTCGGGTCTGCGCTACGACCTGGCGATCGAGTCGCCGGAGTACGTGAAGGAGCTGGTGACGCACCATGTCGGCGGGTATCTGAAGATCGCGCCGGAGCACACCGAGGAAGGCCCGCTCGGTCACATGATGAAGCCGGGGATGGGTACCTACGACCGCTTCAAGGCGATGTTCGACAAGTATTCGAAGGCGGCGGGCAAGGAGCAGTACCTGATCCCGTACTTCATCGCCGCGCATCCGGGCACCACCGACGAGGACATGCTCAACCTCGCGCTGTGGCTCAAGCGCAATGGCTTCCGCGCCGACCAGGTGCAGGCCTTCCTGCCCAGTCCCATGGCCCTGGCCACCGCGATGTGGCACACCGGGCGCAACCCGCTGCGGGGCGTGCGGCGCAGGGCCGATTCACGGCTTGCCGTGTCCCGCGGGGCGCGGGCGCGGCGGCTGCACAAGGCGTTTCTGCGCTATCACGACCCGGATAACTGGCCACTGCTGCGTGATGCGCTGAAGCGCATGGGCCGGCGCGACCTGATCGGCAACGGCAAGCACCACCTGATCCCCACCTGGCAGCCGGCGGGTACCGGGGGCAAGGGGGGCAGCAAGGGCGGCGGGGCACGACCGGCCGCCGGCGGGCGCGTGACCCGCGGCGGCAAGGCGCTCCGGCAGCGCGGCGGCGAGGTGCGTACCCAGCACCTGGGCGTGGAGAAGGCCGCACGGCCGGCCCCGACCGGCCGCAAGCCGGGCCGCAAGGGTGGCCCGAAGAAGGGGCCGGGGAAACGGTAGGGGCCGCCTCCCGGCCGATGGGGGCCGGGTCTGATGGCGGATCGGCCAGGGGGGTGGCCTCCCATCGGCGGGTTCGCCTCCTGCCGGTGGGTCAGGGAACGGTGGAGGGCTGGCCTCCTGCGGGCAGGGCGGCTCAGCCGTCGTAATCCGGGGGCAGGGGGCGGATCGGGAGGTGGCCTTCCAGGCGCAGGTTGTGGCCGGTGACAGCCGGGTCGCCGGGGTCGAGGAAGTAGAGATACGGGCCCACGGTGTCCTCGGGCGCCGGCAGGCTGGCCGGGTCTTCGCCGGGGTAGTGCGCGCGGCGGAAGCGGGTGCGCACCGGGCCGGTGTCCACGCCGTTGACGTGGATGAAGCCGCCCTCGTGGCGTTCCTCGCGATGCAGGATCTCCAGAAGGGCCTCCTGCGCTGCCTTGGCCATGCCGAACGCGCCCCAGTAGGCGCGCCGGGCCTCCTGAGTGGAGATCACCAGGCTGCCGACGGGACTGGCCTCCAGCAGCGGGATCACCGCCTGCACCAGGAAGAACGGCCCGTTCAGGTTGGCGTTGATGACCTTGAACCACAGCTCGGGGTTGTACTGCTTCAGCGGGGTCAGGGTGCCGGCCCAGCCGGCGTTCAGCACCACCCCGTCCAGACGACCGAGCGAGTCGCGGATGCTTTCGGCCATGTCGCCGTAGTCCTTGATCGTCGCCCCCTCGTGGTTCAGCGGATAGATCGCCGGCTGCGGGTGCCCGGCCGCCTCGATCGCGTCGTACACGCGTTCGAGGCCCTTGATGTCCTTGTCCAGCAGGACCACCACGGCACCGGCGGCGGCGCAGGCCTCGGCCACCTGGCGCCCGATGCCGTCGGCCGCGCCGGTGACCAGGATCACGCGGTCGGCGAAGGCGCCGGGTTCGGGGCGAAAGTCGATCAGCTTCGCGATGTCGAGCGGGGTGTCGGTCAAGAGAGTTCCTCCATGAGCAGATCCGCCGATTCTAAACCGGAGCGCACCGCGGCTTCGAGGGTGGACGGCAGGCCGGGGACCAGATAATCCCCGGCCAGGACCACGCCCGGGCGGGGCGTACGCGGCTGTGGACGGCGTGCATCGACCCCGCAGCGCGCGTCGAAGGTGGCGCGGCGTTCGCAGACTGCGTGACGCGCGACCGGGGTGTCCAGCCCGGGCACGCAGCGGGCCAGTTCCGCGGCCACCGTGGCGCAGCGGGTGTCGGCGTCCATCGGGGCCGCGTCGTCGGCGGCCGAGGTGACCACGGCCAGCCATTCCGGGTGCCCGGCGATCCGGCGCGGCACCGCCCACTGGCCGTACTGCCCCAGCAGGCCGAGCATGGGCGGCAGTTCCGCCGGGAGCGGGTACGGATAGCGCAGGTAAACGGTACAGATGCTGCGCGCACCCAGTTCGTTGATGCGGTCGCGGGTGTCGTCCAGATCCTCGCCGGGCGGGAGCAGCCCGGCGGCCGCCGCCGGGGTGGTGGCCAGGATCACGGCGCGTGCCTCGATGCGTTGGCCCCCGCGATCCTCCAGCGTGACCGCCGATGCCCCCGAACCGGGCGCCTCGATACCCCGGACGCGTCGCCCGAGGTCGATCGTGGCACCGTGCTCGCGCAGTTCGGCGACCGCCGGTTCCGGGTAGATCGCCCCCAGCGGTTGGGTGGGCAGCAGCAGGCGTGCGGCCTCCGGGCCGCGGGTCAGGGCCTCACGCAGCACCTCGCGCAAGACCCGCGCCGAGGCACTGCGCAGCGGGGTGTTCATGATCGCCAGACACAGCGGTTCCCACAGGCGTTCGATCAGTGCGGGTGGCTGGTGATGGTGCTGCAGCCAGGCCCGCACCGATACGTCTTTTTGCAGCGGGCCGTGCAGCAGGCCGACCGCGCCCAGGGTCGCGCGCAGCCGTACGCGCAGGGGTTCGTCCCGCAGTGCGGTGAACAGCGCGCGGCCCAGCGCCGGCAGGCGCGGCGAGGCCGGGTTCAGGCGCAGCGCCTCGGTGCCGTCGGCGGCGTGCAGTTCGAGGCCAAAGGGCAGGGCGTGAAAGGCCTGCTCCGGGTCGACGCCCACGGAGCGGATCTGCGCCAGCGCCGCTTCGCAGGCGCCCACCAGGATGTGCTGGCCGTTGTCCAGTGTGGTCCCGGCCAGGGTCAGGCTGCGGGCGCGACCGCCGGCCACCGCTGCACTGTCCAGAAGGTGGACCGGATGGCCGACCCGTGCCAGCGCGAGCGCGGCGGTGAGGCCGGCCCAGCCGGCTCCGACCACCGCCACCGGACGGGCGTCGGGCGCGACGGACACGCGGGCTCAGCCGCGCCGGCGGTCGCGGCGCAGGCGGCGGTAGGTGCGCCAGGCGATCCACAGCTTGCGCAGCGGGGTCAGGTGCACCCGGTGTTCCAGCACGCGGTAGCCGTCATCGGCGATCTCGTCCAGCAGGCGGCGGTAGATCGCGGCCATGATCAGGCCCGGGCGCTGGGCGTAGCGGTCCGCGGCCGGCAGTTCGGCCTCGGCCTTGTCGTAATAGCGTCGGGCGCGCTCTGCCTGTTCGGCGAACAGCGCGCGGTGGCGGTCGTCGGTGAGGTTGCGCTGGAACTCCTCCGGGCGCACGCCGTGTTTCTGCAGCTCGTCCATGGGGATGTACACCCGCCCGCGCATCGCGTCCTCGTGCACGTCCCGCAGGATGTTGGTCAGCTGCAGGGCCATGCCGAGGTCGTGGGCGTACTTGAGCGTGCCGCGCTCGGTGAAGCCGAAGATGTGCGCGGAAAGGATGCCGACCACGCTGGCCACGCGGTAGCAGTACAGCGAGAGCGTGGTGAAATCGGGGTAGCTGTCGTAGTCGAGATCCATCTGCATGCCGTCGATGATCTCGTCGAAGTACTCGCGGCCCAGGTCGAAGGGCGCCAGATGCGGTTGCAGGGCGCGGGTGATGGGGTGCTGGGGGTCACCGTCGTACAGCCGTTCGATCTCGCCGCGCCACCAGTCCAGCTTGGTGCGGGCGACCGATTCTTCGCTGGTCTCGTCGACCACGTCGTCCACCTCGCGGCAGAAGGCGTACAGCGCGGTGATCGCGCGGCGGCGGTCGTCCTCGAGGAAACGGAAGGCGTAGTAGAACGAGGAGCCGCTTTTCGCGGCTTTTTCTTCGCAGTATTCGTCGGGTGACATGGTTTCTCGGGCCGGGCCGGTTGTGCGCGCAGAGGCTAGCATAAGGCGGGTCGGGTGACCTGCCTCAAGCCCCGGCGTGTGAACCGGGGATATCATGGGCCCAGCCGCCCACAGGAGTCCCCGATGGAACAGAACCTGATCTTCGACCGCGAGATGCTGAAGCGCTACGACGTCAGTGGTCCGCGCTACACGTCCTATCCCACCGCGCCGCAGTTCCACGAGGGGTTCGACGACACCACCTATGCGACGCAGGCCGAGCGTTCGCAGGCCGACGGCGTCATGCGGCCGCTGTCGCTGTACGTGCACGTGCCGTTCTGCGACACGGTGTGTTTCTACTGCGCCTGCAACAAGGTGGTGACCGGCAATTACGAGCGCGCACGCACCTATCTGGACTATCTGGATCAGGAGATCGCGCTGCAGGGGCGTCTGTTCCGGCCGGAGCGCCCGGTGGAGCAGCTGCACTTCGGCGGCGGCACGCCCACCTATCTCAGCGATGCCGATCTGGACCGGGTGATGGATTCGCTGGGTCGCAACTTCAACCTGGCGGAGGGGCCGGAGCGCGAGTTCTCCATCGAGATCGACCCGCGGGCGCTGCGCGAGGGCACGCTGCCGCTGCTGGCCGAGCGCGGCTTCAACCGCATCAGCCTGGGGGTGCAGGACTTCGACCCGGATGTGCAGCAGGCGGTGAACCGCATCCAGCCGTTCGAGGTGACCGCCGGGGCGATCGAGCAGGCGCGGGCCTGCGGGTTCGAGTCCACCAACGTCGACCTGATCTACGGTCTGCCGCGGCAGACGGTGGAGACCACGCGGCAGACCCTCGAACGCACCCTCGAGCTGCGGCCGGAACGGCTGGCGATCTACAACTATGCGCACCTGCCGGAACGCTTCAAGGTGCAGCGTCAGATCAACGAGGACGAGCTGCCGTCGGCGGCGGAGAAGCTGGCGATCCTGGAGACCACCATCGGCATGCTGACCGATGCCGGGTATGTGTACATCGGTATGGATCACTTCGCGCTGCCGGACGACGAGCTGGCCCGTGCCCAGCGGGCCGGTACCCTGCAGCGCAATTTCCAGGGCTATTCCACGCGTGCCGACTGCGACCTGGTGGCGATGGGGCCGACCGCGATCGGGCGCATCGGGGATACCTACAGCCAGAACGTGCGCGAGCTGGAACAGTACTACGCGCGCCTGGATGCCGGTCGCCTGCCGGTGTTTCGCGGCATCGTGCTGTCGGATGATGACCGCCTGCGGCGCGAGGTGATCACCGACATCATGTGCCACTCGTACCTGGACTTCGTCCGGGTGGAGGCCCGCCACGGGATCGATTTCCGCGACTATTTCTCCGACGAGCTGGAACGGCTGGCCGAGATGGAACGGGACGAGCTGGTGCGCGTGGGCGAGCGCGACCTGGAGGTCCTGCCACGCGGGCGCATGCTGCTGCGCAACGTGGCCATGGCCTTCGATGCGTGGCTGGACCGGCCCGAGGCCGCCCCGGTGAAATACAGCCGGGTGGTGTAGGGGGCCGACCCTCCGGCCGATCCGGGCCGACGGGATGTCGTGGCCGGATCGGCCAGGGGCTGGCCTTGTATGTTTGCCTCCGGGCGATTGGCCCCAGTGGGGGTCAGCCGTTGGCGGCCTGACCCAGCTTCTGGGCGCGGGCGACTTCGGCGACGTGGCGTCCCTGAGATTCGGCCATGCCCAGTTCCGCCTCGGTGGGCTGGCGGCTGCCGTCGCCGTCGGCCAGGGTGGTGGCGCCGTACGGGGTACCCCCGCTGATCTGGCCCATTTCCAGCAGGCGCTTTTCGGTATACGGCAGGCCGACGATGGTCATGCCGAAGTGCATCAGATTCACGATGGTGGAGACCAGGGTGGTCTCCTGACCGCCGTGCTGGCTGGCGGTGGAGCCGAACACGCTGCCGATCTTGCCCACCAGGCGGTCGTTGAACCACAGCGAACCGGTCTGATCCAGGAAGTTCGCCATCTGGGCGGCCATGCGGCCGTAGCGTGTGGGGGTGCCGATGATGATGGCGTCGTAGTCGGCCAGCTCCTCGGGGCGGGCGATCCCGGCCGGCTGGTCGAGCCGCGCGCCGGCGTTGCGGGCGACGTCCTCCGGCATCAGCTCGGGGACTCGCTTGATGGTGACCTCGGTGTCGGCCACGCTGCGCGCGCCGCGGGCCTCGGCTTCGGCCATCTGCTCGATGTGGCCCCAGGTGGAGTAATACAGAACGAGGACTCGGGTGGTCATCACGGGCTCCCTGAATGGAATGGATGTCGAGAGCTTAGGTCCTGCACGGCCGAATGAAAATCGCCATTTTGGCGATATCTTTTTCGATTTTTACGAATGTTTTTGGTTGGCGGCCAGTGGTGTCAATGGCCCGCCGCCGGCGGCGAGTGCCTCGATGGTGTCGATCGGGGCGGGGCGCCCGTACAGGAACCCCTGGAAGTGCCAGCAGCCGAGGTGCATCAGGAAGGCGCGCTGCTCCTCGGTCTCCACCCCTTCGGCGATCACGTCCAGCCGCAGGGTGGTGGACAGGTTGACGACCATCTCGGCGATCGCGGCGTCGTTGGGATCGTCGAGGATGTCGCGCACAAAGGACTGATCGATCTTCAGCTGCGACAGCGGCAGCCGCTTGAGGTAGGCCAGCGACGAGTAGCCGGTCCCGAAGTCGTCCAGCGCAAAGCCGATCCCCAGCTCGCGCAGCCGCTGCATGTTGGCGATCGCGTGTTCGATGTCCTCGAGGAGCATGCTCTCGGTGATCTCGAGCTTCAGCCGGTCGCCGGGCGCCCCGGTCTCCTGCAGCATGGCCGCCAGCTCGTTGACGAAATGGCCGTGCCGGAACTGCCGCGCACTCACGTTCACCGACAGGATCAGGTCGCGCAGCGCCGGGTCGTGCTGCCAGCGGGCCAGCCGCCGGCAGGCCTCTTCCAGCACCCGCTGGCCGATGATCACGATCAGGCCGGTCTGCTCGGCCACCGGGATGAACTCCGCCGGCGAGATCGGCCCGCGCTCGGGGTGCGGCCAGCGCAGCAGCAGCTCGGCACCCACCGGCCGGTCGTCACTGTTGACCTGTAGCTGGCAGTGGACCTCGAATTCGTCCCGGCGCAGGGCCTCGCGCAGCTCCGCCTCGAGCCGGAAACGGGCTTCCACGGCACGGTGCAGCTCCGGGTCGTAGAAGCGTACGGTGTTGCGCCCGGCGTTCTTGGCCCGGTACATCGCGAGGTCGGCCTGCTTGAGGACCTCCTGGACCCCGATGTCCTCACCGTCGAACAGGGTGGCGCCGACGCTCGGGCTGACATGGCGATCCTGCCCGCCGATCGGGAACGGTTCGCGCATCAGTTCGATCAGCTTGCGGCCGACGGCCTCGGTCTCGGCCGCCGCACGGTCGCGGTCCGGATGCAGGCCGTTGAGCACCAGCACGAATTCGTCGCCGCCCAGGCGTGCGAGGGTGTCGGTCTCGCGGGTGGAGGTGCTCAGGCGTGCGGCGACCTGCTGCAGCAGTTCGTCGCCTACCGCGTGCCCCAGGGTGTCGTTGATGTCCTTGAAGTTGTCCAGATCGAGGAACACGGCCGCGCCGTGCATTCCGGTCCGATGGGCATGCGCCAGGGCCTGATGCAGGCGGTCATGCAGCAGGGTCCGGTTGGGGAGGTGCGTCAGGTTGTCGAAAAACGCCAGACGGCGGACCTCTTCCTCGGCGCGCTTGCGGGCGTTGATGTCCATCAGGGTCCCGAACAGCGCGGTTACGCGGCCGCGTTCGTCGCGGCGCGTGCTGGCGAACACGCGGACCCAGCGGGCGTCGCCGTCGCGGGTCCGCAGCCGGATCTCCTCGGCGAAGTCGCGGTCTTCCTCGCTCTGCATCAGGGCCTGGCAGATCCGATCGGCCTCGTTCGGGTCCTCGGCGACGATGAATTCGCGCAACGGGCGGCCCAGACTCTCGTGGACCGGAAAACCGGTCAGCTTTTCCCAGGCGGGGTTGAGCAGGGTCCAGCGGCCCTCGGCATCGGTGCGGAAGATCACCTCGGAGATGTTGTTGACCACCTCCTCGTAGCGGGATTCGCTCTCATGCAGCGCGGCGGCGGCCTGTCGGTGCGCGGTGATGTCCAGGGTCAGCCCGCGCAGGACCGGGCGTGCCTGTTCGTCCGCGGCCCAAGAGAGGATGTCGCGCAGCCAGATCCAGTGACCGTCGCGGTGGCGGAATCGATAGTCCACCATTCTGGGCTGTTTCGATGCATCGCGCGAGACCTCCTGCACCCGGCGCAGGTCCTCGGGGTGGATGCGGCGGACCCGCAGTCCGGCCAGTGACAGGCGTTCGACCGGGTAACCCAGCAGGTGGCGGGTGTCACCGGCGACGAACTCCCAGCCACCGGTCTGCGGGTTGGCTTCCCACAGGATCGCATCGGCCCCGGCGAGCATGGATTCGAGGCGCGCGACCGAATGGTTGAGCTGCCGGTTCTGCTGGCGGATCTCGTCCTGAGTGATCTCCAGATGGGCGGCGACGTTGTTGAAGGTGCGGGCGAGGTCGCCAAATTCATCGTTGGAGGTGACCTCCACGCGGTAGTCCAGTTCCCCCTCCTGCAGGGCCTGACCGCCCTGCTTGAGCCGCCGCAGGCGACGGGTGACGACCAGGCTGAACAGCGTGGCGGCGAGAATGGACAGCGTGAGCACGCCCACCGCCAGGGCGATGTTGCGCTCCATCAGATCGGTGGCGAGTGCATCGATGTCATCGGTCGAATAGCCGACGACGATCGAACCCAGGTACTGTTCCGCCAGTTCCACCGGGATGCGCATCTCCAGCTCGCCGGGTTCCTGGCGCAGGCCCTCGTCCAGCGGAAGGTCGCCCGGGACCGAGCCGGCCTCGGCCATGGCCCGTGCCTCGGCATCCTTGACCACCGCATACTGCAGGGTGGTGTCCTGTTTCAGCTCGTCCAGCATTTCCTGCAGCATGCCCGGATCGGCATAGGCCAGTCCCGGGCTGAGGGCGGAGCCCAGCAGCCGGGTCTGCTGATCTGCGAAGCGTTCCAGCACCTCGTCCTGATTGTCGCGGATCTGAGTGGTTCCGCTGACGATCAGCACGGTGATCATCACGGCCTGGATGGCGACCGTACCGATCGCGATCTGCGCGGCGAAATTCAGGCGCATGCCGTCAGGGGCGCGGGGCCGGGGTCCGGGGTGGCCGGGCGTCAGCCACGATTCAGGGCATAGCGGCCGGCCCCGGTCAGCGCGAGGGCGACGGCGGCGAACAGGAACATCCCCTGCAGTTCCAGCGCCCAGCCGCCGTGAGCCGTCAGGTCGGTCAGTTCGTCGGCATGCGCCAGTGCGATGGCGAACACCATGTTGATCGCGATCAGCAGCGCGCCGATGCGGGCATAAAGCCCGAGAATCACCATCACCGGGGCCAGCACCTCGCCGATGTAGACGCCCCAGGCGACGATCGCGGGCATGCCCGCATCCACCACCATGGACTCGATGCCTCCGACCCCGCCGAGGATCTTGTCGATGCCGTGCAGCAGCATCATCACGCCCAGCGCGAGGCGCAGGATCAGTTTGCCGATGTCATCCAGTGTGCTGTCCATGATGTTCTCCCGTCGGGGCGGTGTCAGTTCGGGTTTTCGGGCGCATTTTCAGGGGCCGGTTCGCCCTGGTGTTTCAGGACCGATTCCATAGACGGGACAAGGGTGGGGATATCATCCATGCCAGAGGCCTCGAAGCCGCGATGGCCGATGCGTCCCAGACGTTCCCGGCCATCGGGCGAGTCGTCCAGACCGGCGAGTTCCTCCGCCAGCTCCGGCCCTGCGGTCAGCCGGTCATCATGCGCCATGATGACGGCGCCCGGAAATGGAGCGGTGCGCAGCAGCATGCGTACGAGCTGGCCGTCCTCCAGCGAGACCAGGCGGCCGGCATCCGGGCGCGGGGACCGCTCCGCCCCGGGGTCGTCGTCCACTACCATGACCGCGGCCTCCGCAAGCCCGCGGTCCATGGCCATCAGGGCCGTATCGTGGTGGGGATAATAGAGATACTCGGGCCGTTTTTCCGCCAGTGGTATCTCCAGCAGCGAGCGCACGGCCACCGCCCCCATGCTCAGCCGGGGCGGCGACGCGATGGTCCGTCCACCGAGCTGGTCCACCGACCCGACCCCGGAATCCACCGGGGTCACGACCAGTGCCGACAGCCGGTCGGAGGCTGCGACCAGCGGGCGATAGCCGCCTTCTTCGCGGGCGTGGCGGACCAGATGGGCCCCGGTCAGAAGCAGGTCGTAGTGGCCCTCGGCAGTGCGCTTGATGAAGGTCTCGAAATCGCGCGCCGTCTCGATGACCACCTCGCGTTCGAGGGTCCCGGCCAGCCAGTCGCGCAACGGCGCGTAGCGCTGAAAGAGGGTCCTGGGCGTGGCAAACGGGAGGATGCCCAGGGTCACGGGGTCGGCCGCGCTTCCCTCGGCCGGCTGCGCGGACGCCGACATCGCGCCGGGCAAGGCGAAGATGGCCAGCAGGAGGAGGGCGGACAGCAGCGAGGGAGGGCGGGGCATCGACGGCTCCGGTGCGCGAAGCATTTCCCCTCAGAGTGTAGTGGAAGCGCGTCAGCGGCCGCAGCGCCTCAGTTGGGTGGTACAGGCTCGACGGATTGTTGACGCATCGGAGGGTCCGGGGGTGTCCGGTGGTTGCGAGTGTCGGATGTCCGTCGGTTCGGAGGGCCTCCGCAGCGACGAATGGGTGGTCCGGATCTTGCTCCGGTTCCGGTAAACCGGCACGGCCGGCGTGCATCGCCGCGCCGCGACAGGAGCAAGCATGACACAGTGGCTGGATGGATTGGCGAGCACCCTGCTGGGGGCGCTGGAGGCGCTGACGCCGATTACGGTGATCGGTGCGTTTTCCCTCGGGCTGCTGGTCCTCTTCGGGCTGGCGCTGGGGGCGATGGTGCTGGGTCGCGCGGCCCGACTGCAGGCCGCGGCCCCGGCGCTGCTGACCACGCTGGGCATCCTCGGGACGTTCCTCGGGGTGGCGATCGGGTTGCTGGATTTCGATGCGGCACGGGTGGAGGCGTCGGTGCCGGCCCTGCTGGAAGGGCTGAAGCTGGCCTTCGTCACCAGCATCGTGGGCATAGCGCTGGCGGCCCTTTTGCGCCTGCTGCAGGTGCTGCGTCCCCAGCCGGCGGCCGGGAATGATCCGGATGTGGCCGGGGGCGAGGGCGCCGCGGGCGGCAACGCGTTGCCACAGGATCCGACCCTGGTGCCGGAGCTGCTGCGTGAACAGCGTGATGCGATGCAGGCGGTGGCGCAGCGGCTGGAGGCCATGGATCGCGGCCTGGAGGAGCGTCAGCAGCGCCAGCATCGCGAGACCCTGGAGGCCCTGGAGGGCCTGGCCGAACGCATGAGCGAGATGAGCAGCGGCCATCTGGTGGCCGCCCTGGAGCAGGTGATCCGCGACTTCAACACCCGCCTTGGCGAACAGTTCGGCGAGAATTTCCGCCGCCTGGATGCCTCGGTGGGCCGCCTGCTGGAGTGGCAGGGGCAGTACCGCGACCAGATGGAGGAACTGCGGCGGGCCTTCGATCAGGCCCGCGAGGGCATGGAGCACTCCGGCGCCAGTCTGGAGAAGCTGACCGATCAGGCCTTCCGTATCACCCGGCACGTGGAGGATCAGGAATCGACGCTTTCCAGCCTGCGCCGCGAGACGGTGGAGCTGGAGGCTCTGCTGGGTTCCATCGCGGCGCTGCGTGACCGTGCGACCGAGGCCTTCCCGGCGATGGATGCGCGGCTGGAGGGCATGCTCGAAAGCCTCGAGAACGCGATCGAGGCCGGACGGGCGGCGCAGGCCCGCTGGTCGTCGGATGGCGAGCGCAGCATGGCGGTGGCCGGGGGTCGTTCGTGATCCTGCGACGGCTGTTCGCCCGGCACAGGCCCGCCACGGGGGACACCGCCTCCGAGCAGGGCTCGCAGTGGCTGGCGGTGGCCGACCTGATGGCCGCACTGATGATGATCTTCCTGTTCATCGCGGTGCTGCACATGGTGCAGGTCGAACGCTCGCAGGCGGCGCAGGAGGAGACGCGCAGCGAGGCGCTGGCGCTGCGTGATGCGATCCACGCGGCCCTGGCGGACGAGTTCGCGGAGGATCTGGAGCGCTGGAACGCCGAACTCGACCGCGAGGATCTGACCCTCAGCTTCCGCGAGCCGGAGGTGCTGTTCGAACAGAGTTCGGCGAGCATCCGCCCGCGCTTCGAGACCATCCTCGAGGACTTCATGCCGCGTTATGCGGAACGGCTGCGGCCGTTTGCCGGGGTGATCCGCGAGGTCCGCATCGAGGGGCATACTTCCAGCGAGTGGGCCGGCGCCGAGGACGCGAGCGAGGCCTATTTCGCCAACATGGACCTGAGCCAGCGGCGCACCCGCTCGGTGCTGGAGTTCGCCTGGGGGCTGGACGGCCTGCGCGGGGAAGACTGGTTCCGTGACCGGGTCGCGGCGGTGGGGATGTCGTCTTCGCGCCGGGTGCTGGACGCGCAGGGTCGCGAGGACCGCGAGGCGTCGCGGCGGGTGGAATTCAGCGTGCTGACCGATTTCGAATCGCGCCTGCTGGGCGAGCAGGCCGGTGCGGGCGCGGATTCGGGTACGGGCGGCGGGCAGCTCAGCCCGATCCCTGCCCCCCTGCCCCTGCGGGGAGCGGCTCCGCCGACGGGGGCGCCGACGCCCGGATAGCCTCCACCAGCGCCGCACGCAGGCGTTCGCATTCCTCCGTGGTTAGCGGGCGGTCACCGTCGGTGGTGAGGGTGAAGCTGTCCTCCACCTGTTCCCCGGCGGTGGCGATGCGGGCGGTACGGATGTCGATGTCGTGCTCGCTCAGGACATGTCCGATGGTGGAGAGCAGACCCGGCCGATCCAGCGCACGGATGCGCATGCGGGTGGTGCCGGTGGGCGACTCTTCCTCGAAATCCACCCGGGTATCCACGTCGAAGTGCTTCAGACGGCGCGGCAGCTGGCGCTGCACCGGGGCGGGCATCTCCGGGCCCTCACGCAGGACGTGGTTGAGGGTCGCGCAGATCTCCTCGGTGCGGTAACCCGATTCCACCGTCTGGCCGGCGCCCTCCAGCACCAGGAAGGTGTCGAGGCTGTGGCCGTCGGCGGTGGTGATGATGCGGGCATCCACGATGTCCAGACCCAGCTGGGTCAGCGCGGCGGTGATCCGTGCGAACAGCCGCGGGAGATCCTCGGCGTAGACGAAGACCTCGGTGCTGCCGCGCGAGGTACGCGGGCGCACCAGGACCAGCGGCAGATCGTCGAGATCGTTGTTCAGCAGGGCCTGGGTGTGCCAGGCGATCTCGTCGGGCGAATGGCGCAGGAAGTACTCGTCATCCAGGCGTTCCCACAGGCTGTCCGCGCGCTGTGCATCGATGTCCTGTTGCGCCAGCAGTTCCAGGGCCTCGTCCCGGGTCTGGCGGATCTGCTCCTCGAGGTCCGGCGGGCGGTCCAGTCCGCGGTCGAGGACATTGCGCGTGGCATGGTAGAGGGTCTGCAGCAGTGAATCCTTCCAGCTGTTCCACATCTCGGGGTTGGTCCCGCGGATGTCGGCGATGGTCAGCAGATAGAGGAAATTGAGGCGCTCCCGCGTACGCACCTCGCGGGCGAACTCCATCACCACGTCGGGATCGGAGATGTCCCGGCGCTGGGCAGTCAGCGACATCAGCAGGTGCGAGCGCACCAGCCAGGCCACCAGCCCGGCGTCCGTCTCGGACAGCCCGTGTTGCTGGCAGAAATGCAGGGCGTCGTGCGCCCCGAGTTCGGAGTGATCGCCGCCGCGGCCCTTCGCGATGTCGTGGAACAGCGCGGCCAGGACCAGGCGTTCGGGGCGTTCCAGGCCGGCGTGGATCTCGCTGGCCAGCGGGTGTTCGTGAGCGAACTCGGGCAGCGCCAGGCGGCGGGCGTTGCGCACCACGTGCAGGGTGTGTTCGTCGACCGTGTACACGTGGAACAGGTCGTACTGCATGCGCCCGATGATGCGGCCAAAGGCGGGCAGGTAGTTGCCCAGCACGCCGTAGCGGTTCATACGTCGCAGCTGGCTGGTGATGCCGCGCGGGGCGCGCAGGATCGCCATGAACAGGTCGCGGTTGAGCCGGTTGCGGCGGAAATGGCCGTCGATCAGGTGTCGGTGCGCCCGGATCAGGCGCACCGTGGAGGCGCGGATGCCCTGGATTTCCGGGTACTGCTGGAGAATCCGGAACACCTCCAGCAACGCCGGCGGGTAGATCATGAAGACCTGGTCGTGGGCGACCTCGAGATAGCCGCCGCGGACCTGGAAGCGCGGATGGATGCGGTCGGGCTCCTGCAGCTGTTCCGGGTCGTCCAGGATCGCCTCGTTGAAATGCTGCAGCAGCAGCTCGTTGAGCCGTTCCAGGTCGCTGATGGTGCGGAAATAGCGCTGCATGAACTGCTCGACCGCACGATTCTGGTTCTGATCGACGAAACCGAAGGTGCTGGCCAGCTGACGCTGCAGGTCGAACAGCAGGCGGTCCTCGCGGCGTCCGGCCAGCATGTGTAGGGCAAAGCGCACTCGCCAGAGGAAATTCTGTCCCTCCGCCATCTCCTGGTATTCGCCCTCGCGCAGAAAGCCCAGCGAGACCAGTTCCTCGATCCGTTCGGCGCCGAAATGACGCTTGGTGACCCAGCCGATCATCTGGATGTCGCGCAGCCCGCCCGGACCTTCCTTGACGTTCGGTTCCAGACGGTAGGCGGTCTCGCCGAAACGGCGATGGCGGGCCTGCTGCTCGGCCAGCTTGGCGGCGTAGAAACTGCGCGAGTCCCACACCCGGTCGGCCTCGATCGCCGCGCGGAACTCGTTGAACAGGGCGAGGCTGCCGCTGAGATAGCGGGATTCGATCAGGTTGGTGACCACCGTGATGTCGTCGCGCGCCTCGCGGGTACAGTCGGCGATGCTGCGTACGCTGTGTCCCACCTCGATGCCGATGTCCCAGAGGAAGGTCACGAATTCGCCCAGGCGTTCGTCCAGGCGGGGGTCCCGTTCCGGGTCCTCGACCAGGATCTGGAGGTCGATGTCGGAGGCCGGGTGCAGCTCGCCGCGCCCGTAGCCCCCCACCGCCACGAGGCACAGGCGCGGGTCGCCGGCCAGCCCGAACTGGGCCCAGATCAGGCACAGCAGTTCGTCGATGCGGCGGGCATAACCGAAGATCAGCTCTTCGATCGCCACGCCGTCGCGAAATCCCTGGTACTGCCGGTCCACCAGCGCGCGCCGGTACTCGCGAAAACGCGGGATGTCCCCGGGATGCCGGCTCAGGGCCTGGTAGTCATCGCCGGGGGCGGATTCCGGTGCGGCGGCGTGTGTCATCAGACAGCTCAGGCCGCGAGCTCGCGGGGCGGGGTTTCGTCCTTGCGCAGGGTAAGGATCTCGTAGCTGTCCTCGGTCACCAGCAGGGTGTGCTCCCACTGAGCGGAGGGGCTGCGGTCCTTGGTGACCGCGGTCCAGCCATCGGCCAGGACTTTCGTGTGGCGCTTGCCGGCGTTGACCATGGGTTCGATGGTGAAACACATGCCGGGCTCCAGCACCATTCCGGTCCCGGGTTTGCCGTAGTGCAGGACCTGCGGATCCTCGTGGAAATTGCGGCCGATGCCGTGGCCGCAGAACTCGCGCACCACGGAGCAGCGCTGCTTCTCGGCATAGGTCTGGATCGCGTGGCCGATGTCACCGAGGGTCGCGCCGGGGCGTACCTGCTGGATGCCGAGATACATGCCGGTGCGGGCCACATCGATCACCCGCTGCGCCTGGATGCTCGGCTTGCCGATGGTGAACATGCGGCTGGTGTCGCCGTGGAAGCCGTCCTTGATGACGGTGACGTCGATGTTGATGATGTCGCCGTTTTTCAGCGTGCGCTCGCCCGGAATCCCGTGGCACACCACGTGGTTCACCGAGGTGCAGACCGATTTGGGGAAGCCGCGATAGTTCAGCGGCGCCGGAGTGGCCTGCTGCTCGTTCACGATGTAGTCGTGACAGATGCGGTCGATCTCGTCGGTGGTGGTGCCGGCCACCACGTGCGGCTCGATCATCTCCAGGACCTCGGCCGCCAGACGGCCCGCGACGCGCATGTGTTCGATCTCTTCCGGGGTCTTGATGGTGACGGACATGGTGGTCTCCGGTCGCGGCATGGCGGGGCGCGCAGGGCCCCCCGAGGGCCGTGCGCGCTTGGTTCGAATAACCGTTCTATGCTATAAAGCGCGCGCTTCGCTGGCAATTGAGCGGAGTTCACAAACCTGAATCCACACACGTATCGACACGGTCTGTCGGGTGCTGGTTCGCTCGGGCGAGCCGGTTTCAGGCCGGGATGCGTGGAGGCCTAACCCGTACAACAGGAGAATACTCAATGTCCCTCGTGACCATGCGTCAGATGCTGGAGGCCGGCGTCCATTTCGGCCACCAGACCCGTTACTGGCACCCCAAGATGGCGCCGTACATCTTCGGCGAGCGCAACAAGATCCACATCATCAACCTGGAAAAGACCCTGCCGATGTTCAACGATGCGTTGAACTTCCTTGGCAAGGTCGCGGCCGATGGCGGCCAGATCCTGTTCGTCGGCACCAAGCGTTCCGCGCGTGACGTGGTCGCCGAAGAGGCCCGCCGCGCCGGCATGCCGCACGTGACCCACCGCTGGCTGGGCGGCATGCTGACCAACTTCAGCACCGTGAAGCAGTCGATCAAGCGTCTCAAGGATCTCGAGACCATGGACGCCGACGGCTCCTTCGAGGTGCTGAACAAGCGCGAGGCCCTGTCCCGCCGTCGCGAGAAGGACAAGCTCGATCGCAGCCTGGGCGGCATCAAGGACATGAACCGCATGCCGGACGCCATGTTTGTGATCGATGTCGGGTACGAGCGCATCGCGGTCAACGAGGCGAAGAAGCGGGGCATCCCGGTGGTCGCCGTGGTCGACTCGAACAACCCGCCGGATGGCGTGGACTACGTGATCCCGGGCAATGATGACGCGATGCGCGCGATCCAGCTGTATGTCGCCGCGGTCGCCGACACCATCATCGAAGCCAAGGGCACGATGACCACCGCCGCCGGCGAAGAGGCGTTCGGTCAGGCCGAAGCCGCCGAAGCCCAGGCCGCCGACCAGGCTTGATGCAACCGGCCGGTCGCGCTGCCCGCGGCCGGCCCCGCAAGACATTTCAGGAGTCATTACCGATGGCAATCACTGCTGCCCAGGTTAAGGAACTGCGCGAACGCACCGGCGCAGGCATGATGGAATGCAAGAAGGCCCTCACCGAGACCGATGGTGATCTCGAGGCCGCCGTGGAGGCCATGCGCAAGTCCGGCATGGCCAAGGCCGACAAGAAGGCCGACCGCGTGGCCGCCGAAGGTCGCGTGGAGATCGTCAGCGAGGGCAACCGCGCGGTGATCGTGGAGGTCAACTGCGAGACCGACTTTGTTGGCAACGATGACAACTTCCGTGCGTTCGCCACGCGCTGCGCGCAGACCGCGCTCAACACCTCGGCCTCCGACGTGGATGGCCTGATGAACGAAGAGGTCGAGGGCGAGAAGCTGGAAGAGCATCGCACCCAGCTGGTCGCCAAGGTCGGCGAGAACGTGCAGGTTCGCCGCTTCGAACGCCTCAATGCCGAGGGTTCGCTGGGTGCCTACCAGCACGGCGCACGCATTGGCGTGCTGGTTGCGCTGGACAAGGCCGATGACGAGCTGGCCAAGCACATCGCCATGCACATCGCCGCCAGCCATCCGGTGTGCGTGGACGAGGACGAGGTGCCGGCGGAAATGCTCGAGAAGGAGCGCGCGATGTTCAAGGCCCAGGCCGAGGAGTCGGGCAAGCCGGAGAATATCATCGAAAAGATGATCGAAGGCCGGATCCGCAAATATCTGGGCGAGATTACCCTGGTGGGGCAGGCGTTCGTGATGAACCCCGACCAGACCGTGGGCGACCTGCTCAAGGAGAAGGGCGCGAAGGTCACCGGCTTCGTCCGCTACGAGGTGGGCGAGGGCATCGAGAAGAAGACCGAGAACTTCGCCGAAGAAGTCATGGCGCAGGCCCGCGGAGCCTGAGTCGACGGGCCGGACCGGGAGGTCCGGCCCTTTTTCTGCAACCGGATTTCGTAACAGGATTCCGTTCCGCCCCGATTTACCCGTTCCAGCCCGAGAAAGGAGCCCGATGAGCCAGGACACGCAGCCCGCCTACCGACGCATCCTGCTGAAGCTGAGCGGAGAGGCCCTGCTCGGAGAACACCACTATGGTGTCGACCCGGCGGTGCTGTCGCAGGTGGCCGAGGAGGTCTGTGAACTGTCCCGGCGCGGGGTCGAGGTCGGCATCGTGATCGGCGGCGGCAATATCTTCCGCGGCGCGGGGCTGGCCGAGGGCGGCGTGGACCGCGTGACCGGCGATCACATGGGCATGCTGGCCACGGTCATCAATGCCCTCGCGCTGCAGGATGCGATCGAACGGGCCGGGCGGTTCAGCCGGGTGATGTCGGCGATCCGCATCAACCAGGTCTGCGAGGATTACATCCGCCGTCGGGCGGTGCGACATCTGGAGAAGGGTCGCGTGGTGGTGTTCGCCGCCGGGACCGGCAATCCGTTCTTCACCACCGACTCGGCCGCCAGCCTGCGGGCGATCGAGATCAACGCCGATCTGATGATCAAGGCGACCAAGGTCGACGGGGTTTACGATGCCGATCCGGTCACGCAGGCGGATGCCCGGCGCTTCGACCGGCTGACGTTCGACGATGCGCTGGAACGCCGGCTGGGCGTGATGGACACCACCGCTCTGGTGATGTGCCGTGACAACCAGCTGCCGATACGAGTCATGAACATGTTTGCGAAGGGGGACCTGCAGCGCCTGGTGATGGGCGAATCGGTAGGAACCCTGGTCGAGGGATCCAGGCAATGACAGATGCGACGATCAAGGATGCGCGCGAGCGCATGGACAAGACGCTGGAATCGCTGCGTGCGGAACTGGGAAAGATCCGCACCGGACGTGCCCACCCCAGCCTGCTGGATCACGTGCACGTCGAGTACTACGGGACCGAGGTGCCACTGAACCAGGTGGCCAACGTGAATGCCGAGGATGCCCGTACGCTGGCAGTGCAGCCCTACGAGAAGGACATGATCGGCAAGATCGAGAAGGCGATCATGACCTCGGATCTGGGGCTCAATCCCTCGTCGCAGGGCATGGTCATCCGCGTGCCGCTGCCGGCGCTGACCGAGGAACGCCGGCGTGAGCTGGTCAAGGTGGTCAAGTCCGAGGCCGAGGGCGCGCGGGTGGCGGTGCGCAACATCCGCCGCGACGCGAACAACGTGTTCAAGCAGAAGGTCAAGGACAAGGAGATCTCCGAGGACGACGAGAAACGCGCACAGGACGAGATCCAGAAGCTCACGGACGATCACATCGCCCGCATCGACAAGATGCTGGGCGAGAAGGAAAACGAGCTGATGGAGGTCTGACGGAACGCGTCATGCCGGATCCGGATCCGACCATGACCGCCGTCGATGCCGTGTTGCCCGCCCATGTGGCGGTAATCATGGACGGCAATGGCCGCTGGGCCGAGACCCGCGGTCAGCCACGGGCGGCCGGTCACCGCGAGGGGCTGGGCGCGACCCGTGAAGCCGTGCGCTTCTTCGGTGAACGCGGCGTTCGGGCGCTCACCCTGTTCGCCTTCAGCAGCGAGAACTGGCGCCGCCCGCGCGAAGAGGTGGAGGCGCTGTTCGATCTGTTCGTCTCCGCGATCGAGGGAGAACTCCCGGAACTGCTGGAACGGGGCGTGTGCCTGCGTTTCATCGGTGAGCGTGCCCGATTCCCGGATGAACTCCAGCAGCGGATGGGCGAGGCCGAGAGGCGCACCGCGGAGAACGGTGGTCTGGAACTGGTGATCGCACTGGGTTATGGCGGGCGCTGGGACATGCAGCAGGCCGCGCTGCGCTGGGCCCGGGCGCAGGGCGATGAAGCCCGCGCGGACGACGAGGCCGGGCTTGCGCGTTACCTGAGCACCGCCGGGCTGCCGGACGTGGACCTGCTGATTCGCACCGGGGGAGAACAGCGCATCAGCAACTTCCTCCTGTGGCAGGCGGCCTACGCCGAGCTGCTGTTTGTCGATACCCTCTGGCCGGACATGACCACGGACGATTTCGAGCGGGCGCTGCAATGGTATGCCGGGCGCCAGCGGCGGTTCGGCGGTGTCCCCGGGACGCAGGGCGAGGCGGTGAATGCTTAAGCAGCGGGTGATCACGGCCAGTGCGCTGGGGCTGCCGGCGCTGGCGCTGATCGCCTGGGGGCCGGCCTGGGCGGTGCTGATCCTGGTGGCCGCAACCCTCGGGCTGGCGGCCTGGGAGTGGGCGACCCTGGCGCAGCTACCGGGGACCGGCACACGCGTGGCCTGGACCGCGGCGGTGGTCGCAGGGATCGCCCTGGCCGCGCCGCTGGGCGGTGCCGGTGCGGAGCTGGCGCTGGTGCTGCTGGGCGTGGTGGTGTGGGGCGCGGCGGCGCTGTCCCTGCCTTTTTATCATCCGGACACCGCACGGGATGCCGTGTGGCGGCCGCTGCTGCAGATCGCGGGATTGTTGATGATCATCC
This sequence comes from Thioalkalivibrio sp. ALJ24, assembly GCF_000377785.1. Classification (GTDB taxonomy): domain Bacteria; phylum Pseudomonadota; class Gammaproteobacteria; order Ectothiorhodospirales; family Ectothiorhodospiraceae; genus Thioalkalivibrio. The sequence continues at coordinate 413,989 of NZ_KB898724.1, forward strand.
CGGCAGGGGCGGCCATTCTCGCGTTGCACCGGATTGAACCGCTGCTGGTGGTCTACCTGATCGTGATGATCGGGCTGGCGGATACCGGGGCGTATTTCGCCGGGCGCCGCTTCGGCCGGACCACGCTGGCCCCCGAGATCAGCCCCGGCAAGACCCGCGAGGGGCTGATGGGCGGCATGGCCATGGTGTTCGTGTTCGCAGTGCTGGTTGCGGTGGCCACGGATCTGGACCCGATGGACGCTCTCCCGTTCGTCCTGCTGTCGCTGGTGGTGGGGCTTATCTCGGTGGTGGGGGACCTTTTCGAAAGCATTCTCAAACGCCGCACCGGGGCCAAGGACAGCGGTTCCTTGCTCCCGGGGCACGGCGGTATTCTGGACCGGGTGGACAGTCACCTGGCCGCCGCGCCGGTGCTGGCGGGCGGACTCTACTGGCTGCAGCTGTGGCCGACACCCGCCATCTGAACGCAGGGCGCGGGGCGCACCGATTCGCGAGCATCCCATGAGCAAGCAACAGATCACCATCCTCGGCTCCACCGGCTCGATCGGGCTCAGCACCCTGGACGTGGTAGCACGGCAGCCGGAGCGCTTCGAGGTGTACGCGCTCACCGCCCAACGCAACGTGGAACGCATGGTGGCGCAGTGCCTCGAATTCCGTCCGCGGGTTGCGGTGATGGTTGAGCCCGAAGCGGCCGACGCGCTGCGCGATTGCCTGGCCGCGGCCGGCTGCGACACCGAGGTGCGCGGTGGAGCGCAGGCGCTGGTTGAGGTCAGCCGAGCGCCCGAGGTGGATGCGGTGATGGCAGCCATCGTGGGCGCGGCGGGGCTGCTGCCCACCCTGGCGGCGGCGGAGCATGGCAAACGGGTGCTGCTGGCGAACAAGGAAGCGCTGGTGATGTCGGGCGCCCTGCTGATGGACGCGGTGGGCCGCTCCGGTGCCCGGCTGCTGCCGATCGATTCGGAACACAACGCGATCTTCCAGTGCCTGCCGAACGGCTACACCTGCGCCGATCCGGTGACCCCGCACGGGGCCAGCCGCATCTGGCTGACCGCCTCCGGCGGGCCGTTTCGCGAGCGGGCGCTGGAGACCTTCGGCGATATCACGCCGGACGAGGCCTGTGCCCACCCGAACTGGGACATGGGCCGCAAGATCTCGGTGGACTCGGCGACCATGATGAACAAGGGGCTGGAGCTGATCGAGGCCTGCTGGCTGTTCGCGGTGCCGCCCTCGAGCATCCAGGTGGTGCTGCATCCCCAGAGCATCGTGCATTCCATGGTCGCCTACGAGGACGGTTCGGTGCTGGCGCAGCTGGGTAATCCCGACATGCGCACGCCGATTGCCCATGCCCTCGCCTGGCCGCAGCGCATGGAGTCGGGGGTGCAGGCGCTGGATCTGCTGAGCATGGGGGCGCTGGAATTCTCCGAGCCCTGCGCCACGCGCTATCCGGCCCTGCGCCTGGCCCAGCGTGCGCTGGAAAAGGGCGGGACGGCCACCGCGGTGCTCAATGCCGCCAACGAGGTGGCGGTCGAGGCCTTCCTCGACGGGGCGCTGGCGTTCGATGGCATTCCCGCATTGATCGAGGCGACGCTGGAAGGCGTGGAGCCGGAACCCGCGGATACGCTGGAAGTCGTACTGGATGCCGACGCGCGCGCACGGGCGCACGCGCGGGACTGGCTCGAGATGCGGGGGCGTGAAGCGGTGTGACGGGATTTCTGACCAGCCTGCTGGCGTTTGTCGTGGCGATCGGGGTGCTCGTCACGGTGCACGAGTACGGCCATTTCCTCGCCGCCCGGTTGATGGGGGTGCGCGTCCTGCGCTTCTCCGTGGGCTTCGGGCGACCGCTCTGGTCCCGCCGGTTCGGTCGCGATCGAACCGAGTTCATGGTGGCCACCATTCCGCTGGGCGGCTACGTGAAGATGCTCGACGGGCGCGAGAGCGAAGTCCCGCCCGGCGAGGAGCACCGTGCCTTCGACCGCAAGGGGCTGGGGGCGCGTACGTTCGTGGTGCTGGCCGGTCCGGGGGCCAATTTCCTGCTGGCCATCGCGGTGTTCGCGCTGATGTTCATGATCGGCGTCGGCGGCGTGCGGCCGGTGGTGGGCGAGATTACTCCGGACTCGCCGGCGGCGCAGGCCGGCCTCGAGCGCGGCGAAGAGATCGTGCGCATCGCCGGGCGCGAGGTGACCGACTGGGAGCAGGCCAACCTGCGCCTGCTTGACCATGCCGTACGGGGTGATACGGTGCCGCTCGTGGTGCGCGACGCCGACGGTCGCGAGGTCGAACGGCGGCTGGATCTGGGTGCGCGCTCGGAATTGCTGGGCGAGGGCCAGTTTCTCGATCGTCTGGGCATCGCCCCCTACCGGCCCCAGCTGGAGCCCCGGATCGGCGAGGTCGAGTCCGGCTCGCCGGCCGACCGCGCCGGGCTGCAACCCGGCGACCGGGTAGTGGCGATGAACGGCGACACCGTGGAGGACTGGAGCGACTGGGTCGAACGGATCCAGGCGCGCGCCGGTACCGAACTGGAGGTCACGCTGGAGCGCGACGGGGCCCGGCAGCAGGTGACCCTGACGCCGGATGCGGTGGAGACCGACGAGGGGACCATCGGGCGGATCGGCGCCGGCGTCGACACCGATCAGCCGGGCATGCGCGAGCTCGGCGTGATCGTGCGTCAGGGCCCACTGGAGGCCGCGGGCTCCGGCGTGGTGCGGACCTGGGAGGTGACCACGCTGACCCTCGGGATCCTGTGGCGCATGATCACCGGCGAGGCCTCGGTCAAAAACATCAGCGGACCGGTTACCATAGCGGAGTTTGCCGGCACGTCCGCGGTCATCGGGATCTCCGCGTTTCTCGGATTTCTCGGGATCGTCAGCGTGTCGCTGGGGATCATCAATCTGCTGCCGATTCCGATGCTGGACGGCGGGCACCTGCTGTATTACGCGGCCGAGGCCGTGAAGGGCAGTCCGGTGTCGGAGCGCACCCAGATCGTGGGACAGCAGATCGGTCTGCTCATGGTCGCGGCATTGATGATCCTCGCCTTCTACAACGACTTGACACGGTTGTTCGGCTGACCTGAACCGGTGCCGGACGCCCTCCACCTGGCGGACAGCATGGCGCGACATAGCTTGAAAGGATGGGCCCTGCTCGGGCTGGTGACCCTCGCGGGCCCGGCCTGGGGACAGGCCTACCAGATCGAGGACATCGAGATCGAGGGGCTGGAACGCATCACCGCGGGGACCGCCCTGAGCTATCTCCCGGTCGAGGTCGGCGACACCTTCGACGACAGCCAGACCCCGGAGGTGATCCGCGAACTGTTCCGCACCGGTTTCTTTGATGACGTTGAGCTTGCCCGCCGCGGCGACGTGCTGGTGGTGATCGTTTCCGAGCGCCCGGCGATCAACGAGATCCGCTTCTCCGGTAACGACGAGATCCCGGACGAGGGCCTGCAGGAGGCGCTGGAATCGGTCGGACTGCGCAGCGGCCGGGTGTTCAACCGGACACTGCTGGACCGCATCGAGAACGAACTACGCGAACAATATTTCGCCCGCGGGCGGTACAACGTGGCCATCGACGTCGACATCCAGGAACTGCCGCGCAACCGGGTGGATGTCGACATCGACATCACCGAGGGTCCGCAGGCAAAGATCCGCGGCGTGAACCTGGTCGGCAACCAGGCCTTCGACAACCGCGAGCTGCTGGGTGACTTCGAGTCCGGCGTGCCGCGCTGGTGGCAGTTCTTCTCCAGCCGCGACGACTACTCGCGCGAGAAACTCTCCGGGGATCTCGAGACCCTGCGCTCGCGCTATCTGGATTCGGGCTTCCTCGAGTTCGATGTCGATTCCACTCAGGTGACCCTGTCGCCCAACCGTGAGGACCTGTTCATCACGATCAACGTGGACGAGGGCGAGCCCTATACCCTGGTCGGGACCGAGCTGGCCGGGGAGTTCGTGATCCCCGAGGACGAACTGCGTTCGCTGATCGAGGTGGACCTGGACGAGCCGTTCTCGCGCAGTCAGGTGACCGAATCCGCGGAGCGCATCTCCGAACGCCTGGAGCGCGAGGGCTACGCCTTCGCCAACGTGAACCCGGTGCCCGACGTTGACGAGGACAACCGCGAGGTCACGGTCACCTTCTTCGTGGACCCGGGTCCGCGGGTCTACGTGCGCCGCATCAACATCTCGGGCAACGAGAACACCGAGGACAACGTCTATCGGCGCGAACTGCGGCAGATGGAGTCGGCCTGGTACAACGGCGCGCTGATCGAACGTTCGCGGGTGCGGCTGCAGCGCCTGCCATTCGTCGCCAGCGTCAACGTCGAGACGCGGCGGGTGCCGGGGTCGGACGACGAGGTGGACCTGGACATCAGCGTGACCGAACGCCAGTCCGGCGCGCTGTCGCTGGGCGCCGGCTATTCGCAGAACCAGGGCCTGCTGCTGTCCGGTTCGATCTCGCAGGACAACTTCCTCGGCACCGGGAACCGTTTCTCCGCGGAGATCAGTACCTCTGACGTGAACCGGGTGTTCCGCATGGACCTGACCAACCCGCACTACACCCCGGCGGGTGCCAGTCGCGGGTTCTCGGTGTTCTACCGCGAGGTCGATGCCGAGGAGGCCAACATCTCGCGCTATTCCACCGACCGCTACGGCTTCAACGTGACCTACGGCATCCCGCTGTCGGAAGTCGACCGGCTGCGGATCCGTCCCGGCTTCGAGCACATCGCGGTCAATACCGTGGACCACACCGGGGGACGGACCGGCACCCCGGTGGAGATCCGCGACGAGCTGGACGAGTTCGGCGATACCGCCAACCTGTTCAAGCTGGAGACCAGCTACATCCACGACACCCGTGATTCCACCACCTTTGCCACTCAGGGCCGGCGGCATCGCGTGAGTGCGGAGCTGGCGATCCCGGGCAGTGATCGCGAGTTCTACAAGCTGACCTACTCGGGCGAGGAGCTGTTCCGCCTGAGCGAGCGGTTCACCTTTTCGTTCTCCGGTGGCGTTGGCTATGGTGATGGCTTTGGCAGTGACGAGCTGCCGTTCTTCGAACGGTTCTTCGCCGGCGGGATCCGGTCGGTGCGTGGTTACGAGGACAACCGGCTGGGCGACCTGCGCCCGCTGCGCAACGGCCAGCCCGCGACCCGGGACGAGAACGACGATCCCTATGGCGGACGTCTGCGCACCACGTTGTCCGGCGAGCTGTTCTTCCCGGCCCCGTTCGCCGTGGACAACGACGGCATCCGCATGAGCACGTTCGTGGACGCCGGCAACGTGTTCAATGACCCGGGCGATTTCGATGCCGGCGAACTGCGCGCCGCGGCCGGCGTGGCCCTGACCTGGTTCTCGCCGGTGGGGCCGCTGAGCTTCAGCGTGGCCGAGCCGCTGAACGACGAGCCGGGTGACGACACCCAGAGCTTCCAGTTCCAGCTGGGTGCGGGATTCTGAGGGGCGGCGACGCCCCGGGAGGAGGCATGAAGGCCTGGATAACGGGCGGAATCGGCCTGGCACTGGTGCTGGCCGGCTGGATGGCGGTACCCGCCGCGGCCGGTGCCCAGACCGTGGGCTATGTGACCATGAACCGGATCCTCGAGGACTCGCCCCAGGCCGAACAGGCGATGCGCGAGCTGGAGGAGGAGTTCTCCCCGCGCGATTCCGAGCTGGTGGCCGAGCGCGAGGAACTGCAGCGCATGCGCGACCGTCTGGAGCGCGAGGGGGACATGATGGACCCCTCCGACCGGGCCTCGCTGGAACGCGAGTTCTCGGCGCGTTCGCGCGAGTTCCGGCGTGCTCAGGAGAGCTTCTCGGAGGACCTCAACGTGCGCCGCAACGAGGAACTGTCGCGGCTGCAGCGGCGCATCAACGATGCCATCGCGGAACTGGCGCGCGAGCGCGACATCGACGTGATCCTGACCGAGCGCAACGTGCTCTACGCCTCGGATCGCGTGGACATCACCGACGACGTGCTGGCCGCGATGCAGAGTGACTGACCCGAACGGCATCGATACCGCGACCCTCGCGCGTCTGGTCGGGGGCGAACTGGAGGGGGATCCGGGCCGCCGGATCCGCGGGCTGGCGACGCCCGAGCGGGCCTCTGAGGATCGGCTGGCGTTCGTGATGCGGGCCGATGATCCGCCACCCGGTCTGGCGCAATCACATGCCGGGGCGCTGCTGGTGCCCGCCGATCTCCCTGGCGACAGGCTGCCGGCGACCGCCGCCTGCATCCGTGTGGCATCCGTCTATCCCGCCTACGCCCGCATCAGTCAGGCGCTGGCCGCGAACGCGCGCCGGCGCGAGGCGGGCGTGGCGGCATCGGCGAGCGTCGATCCGTCCGCGCAGGTGGATCCGGAGGCGGCCGTGGGCGCGGGGGCGGTGATCGCCGCCGGGGCCCGGGTCGGGGCGGGCGCGGTGGTGGGGGCGCGCGCGTACGTCGGCCGCGATGCCCGTATCGGGGCGCGGACCTTCCTGCACCCCGGGGCCTGCGTGCTGGATGGGGTGGTGCTGGGCGAGCGCTGCATCGTGCATGCCGGGGCGGTGCTCGGGGCCGATGGTTTCGGTTTTGCCCCGGAGGACGGGGCATGGCTCAAGATCGAGCAGGTGGGCGGGGTCCGCGTGGGCGACGACGTGGAGATCGGGGCCAATTCGACCATCGATCGGGGGGCGCTGGAGGATACCCGCCTCGGTGATGGTGTGAAGATCGACAACCTCGTTCATGTTGCCCATAACGTCGAGATTGGAGACCATACGGCGATTGCCGGGTGTGTCGGGATCGCGGGCAGCGCCCGCATTGGCCGGCACTGCGCCATCGGTGGCGGGGCAGGGATCCTCGGGCATCTGCGGATTGCCGATCACGTGACGATCCATGCGATGACCCTGGTGACCCGCAGCATCGACCGGCCCGGGCACTACGCCTCGGGGGTGCCCCACCAGGAGGCCCGGCTGTGGAACCGGACCCTGGCCCGGCTGCGGCGCCTGGGTCGGCGCGCGCGCGACTGAAAGCAGCGGGGCATCCGAGGACGCCCGGCACAACAACAAGACAAGAACACAGGATACGCCCCGTGGATGCCCTCGACGTTCAGCAGATCATGCAGTACCTCCCCCATCGCTACCCGTTCCTGATGGTGGACCGAGTGGTGGAGTGCGAACCCGGCGAGCATCTGGTGGGGCTGAAGAACGTCAGCATCAACGAGCCGTACTTTCAGGGGCATTTCCCGGTCAAGCCGGTGATGCCGGGGGTGCTGATCCTGGAGGCGCTGGCGCAGGCCACCGGGCTGCTGGCCTTCAAGACCGAGGAGGCGCGCGGCGAGAATCAGGACAAGCAGCAGCTCTACCTGTTCGTGGGCATCGACGAGGCGCGATTCCGTCGCCAGGTGGTCCCCGGCGACCAGCTGGACCTGCGGGTGGAACTGACGCGCACGGTGCGCGGGATCTGGCGTTTTGACGCCGAGGCGAAAGTCGGCGGCGAGACCTGCGCCACCGCCGAACTGATGTGTGCGGGCAAGGAAATCGAGGCGTGATCGACTCGCGTGCGGACATCCATCCCAGCGCCGAGCTGGACAGCTCGGTGGAGGTCGGGCCGTTCTCGGTCATCGGCCCCAACGTGCAGATCGGCGCGGGCACCCGGGTCGGGCCGCATGTGGTGATCAACGGTCCCACCGAGATCGGTCGCGACAACCGCATCTTCCAGTTCTCCTCGATCGGCGAGGAGCCCCAGGATACGAGCTATCGTGGGGAGCCCACCCGGCTGGTGATTGGCGACCGCAACGTGATCCGCGAATCGGTGACCCTCAGCCGGGGAACCGCCAAGGGCCTGGGCGAGACGGTGATCGGTCATGACAACCTGATCATGGCCTATGTCCACATCGCCCACGACTGCACCATCGGCAGCGAGATCATCTTCTCCAACGCCACTTCGCTGGCGGGGCACGTGGAGATCCATGACAAGGCCACCCTGGGCGGTTTCACCTTGGTGCACCAGTTCTGCCGCGTGGGGACCTTTGCCTTCACCAGCATGGGCTCGGCCCTCAACCGCGATCTGCCGCCGTACTGCCTGGCCAGTGGCAACTACGCGCGGCTGATCGGCATCAACAAGATCGGGCTGCGCCGCAACGGGTTCAGCGACGAGGCGATCCAGGGTCTGCATCGGGTGTTTATCCGCGGCATGCGCGGGCGCGCCGGACGCGAGTCGCATCTCGACGAGATGCTCGCGGAGACCGACATCCCCGAGGTGCGTGACCTGATCCATTTCGTCCAGGGCTCGCGCCGCGGCATCCTGCGCGGCGGTCGCCAGCACTGATCGCACGGGGCATGTGTCGGGCCCCGGCATGCAGGGGCCGCCTTGCCGGCGAACCAGGGACAAACGCGTTGACCCCGTACGGCGCGTCAGTCGGCGGGCAGCAGGTGTCCGTGCTCCAGCATCTCGGCGGCCGCCGCGGCCACGCGGCGATCGGCGCCGCCGTCGCCCAGTCTTTCCCGTACCCGCGACAGGCGCTCGCGCATCGCCTCCAGGCGTTGCGGTTCCCGCAGCAGGGCGTCGGCGTCGTCGGTTAGGCGTTGCGGGTTCGCGTCGTGCTGCAGGTATTCGGGGACGACCCCTTCCTCGGCGACGATGTTGACCAGCGCGATGTGCTCCAGGTGCACCAGCCGGCGGAACACGAAATGCGACAGCGCGCCCATGCGGTAGAACACCAGCATCGGTGCGCGCAGCAGGCCGGCCTCCAGGGTGGCGGTACCGGAGGCGGTCAGCAGCAGGTCGGCACCCGCCATCACCGCGTGGGTACCGTCCTCGCCCCCGACGTAGTCCAGCGGCGGTGCGCCGCCGGGCTCTGAATCTTCGCCATGTGAGGGCGCCAGTCCGGCCAGCCGCTCGGGGGTGACCCCGGGGGCCAGACCCACCGCGAAGCGCAGATCCGGATGTCGATGGTGCAGCCGCCGCGCGATCTCCAGAAGCAGGGGCCAGTGGCGCTTGAGCTCGCCGCTGCGACTGCCCGGGAGCAGGCCGATCACCCGGGTATCGGCTGCCACGCCCAGGCGTTCGCGCAGGGGCGGTTCCGGCGCCTGCACGCGGTCGACCAGGGGGTTGCCGACATAGCGTACCGGAACGCCGGCGCGTTCATAGATCGCGGTCTCGAACGGGAACAGCACGGCCATCGCATCCACGTGGCGGCGGATGCGCCGGATGCGACCGCTGCGCCAGGCCCAAAGCTGCGGGCTGACGTAGAACAGCACCGGGATGCCCAGGCGTTTGGCATGCGCGGCCAGGCGCAGGTTGAATTCGACGTAGTCGACCAGTACAAGCAATGCAGGGCGGGTGGTCTCGAGGTGACCGCACATGCGGCGGAACAGCCGCCGCAGCCGTGGGTAGTTCACCAGCACGTCCACCAGCCCGACCACCGCCAGTTCTTCCACGTCGATGCGGGTGTCGACGCCGGCGGCGCGCATGCGTTCGCCGCCCATCCCGGAGAAACGCAGGTCGTCGGCATGCCCGGAGAGTTCCCGCACCAGCCCCGCGCCCAGGGCGTCGCCGGAGGTCTCCCCGGCGCAGACGACGACTTCCCGGCTCATGCCAGGGTGCGGCGGATCCGTTCGACGATGCGATCGACCTGGGCGTCTTCCAGCTCGGGGAAAATCGGCAGGGACAGGCAGCGCGCGGCCACTGATTCGGTCACCGGCAGCGATTCGGGTTCGCCATCGGGCTCGGCAAAGGCCTTCTGCTGGTGCAACGGCACCGGGTAGTAGATCGCGTTGGCGATGCCGTCCTCGGTGAGCGCGCTCATCAGCGCCTCGCGGTGGTCGGTCAGCAGGGTGTACTGGTGATACACGTGCACGCCGATCCCGTCCTCGTGCGGGGTCTCCACAGGCAGACCTTTCAGGCCCTCGCTGTAGCGCGCGGCCACGCGCCGGCGCTCGGCGTTGTAGTGGTCGATGTGCGGCAGCTTGCAGCGCAGGATCGCGGCCTGCATCTCGTCCAGGCGCGAGTTGTAGCCGATCTCGTCGTGGTAATAGCGGACGCTGGAGCCGTGGTTGCGCAGGCGGCGCAGGGCCTCGGCCGAGGACGGACAGGAGGTGGTCACCAGCCCGCCGTCGCCAAAGGCGCCGAGGTTCTTGCTGGGGAAGAAGCTGAACGCCCCGAATGCGGTAGTGGAGCCGGTCTGTGCGCCGTCGATGCTCGCGCCGAAGGACTGGGCGCAGTCCTCGATGACCAGCAGCTTGTGGCGCTCCGCGATCTCGCGGATGCGCGGCAGATTGGCCGGCTGGCCGAACAGGTGCACCGGCAGCACGGCACGGGTGCGCGGGCTGATCGCCGCCTCGATCTGCTCCGGGTCCAGATTGAAGGTCCGCGGCTCGATGTCCACGAACACCGGCTCGGCGCCGAGGTAGCGGATGGCCTCGGCGGTGGCGATGAAGGTGAACGGCGTGGTGATGATCTCGTCACCGGGTCCGACGCCCGCGGCGTGCAGAGCCAGCTGCAGGGCGTCGGTGCCGGAGGCGCAGGTGATGGCGTGTTCCACGCCGAGGTAGTCGGCCAGCTCCTCTTCCAGCGCCTGGACATTGGGTCCGAGGATGAAACGGGCGCCCTGCAGGACTTCCTGCAGGGCGGCATCGATCTCGGTACGCAGCGACTGGTACTGCCGCTGCAGGTCGACCATGGGGATCACGGGCGGGCTCCTGTTGCCGGTTCGAGAGAAGTGTGCGGGCCATCCGCGCGGCCCATCACGTTGAGGTTGGCCTGCACCAGCTCGGTGATGCGGCTGGCGGTCTCCAGCGCACGCTGACCGGCGCGGCCGCTGACCAGCACCGGGGCGTCGCCGCGCGCGGCGGCCACGAACGCGCGGATCTCTGCGAGCAGCGCGTCGGCCTCTTCGAACACGCGTTCGTCGCGGTGGATGTCGGGGGCGCCGGTCTCGGGATCGACATCGCCGAGGCGGTTGAACGACAGGATGCGGTTCTGGAAATCCACCGACGCGTAGGCATGCGACTGGAAGATGCGCATCCGCCGCTCGGACTTGGTGCTGATGCGGCTGGAGGTGACGTTGGCCACGCAGCCGTCCTCGAATTCCAGGCGCGCATTGGCGATGTCGATGTCGCCGGTCAGGACCCGGGCCCCGGAGGCGCGGATCTCGGCCAGCGGCGAATCCACCAGGGCGAGGATGATGTCGATGTCGTGGATCATCAGGTCCAGCACCACCGAGACGTCGGTCGCGCGCGGCTTGTACGGCGCCAGCCGGTGCGACTCGATGAAGCGCGGGTGCAGCGGATTCTCGGTCAGCTGGCGCAGGGCGGCGTTGAAGCGTTCCAGATGCCCGACCTGCAGCACCACCCCGCGTTCCTCGGCCAGCCGATTGAGGGCCTCGGCCTCGTCCAGCGTCGCGGTGATCGGCTTTTCCACCAGCACGTGGCAGCCGGCGTCGAGGAAATCGCGGGCGATCGCGTAGTGCAGGGTGGTGGGCGCGGCGATGGAGACCGCGTCCACCCGGCCGATCAGCGCGCGGTGGTCGGTCTCGGCCGCACAGCCGTGTTCGTCGGCGATCCGGCGGGCGGTGTCGGGGTCGGCATCGGCCACCGCCACCAGCTCGGTATCCGGGAGGGCGGCGTATTTGGCCGCATGCCAGCGGCCGAGATGGCCGACACCGACGGCGGCGCAACGCAGGGGATTCTGGGACATGTTGGGATGCTCGGTCCGGAGGGGGCTATGCTAGGATTTCTGCGCCATTGTAACGGATCCCCCGGATGGCGTGCGGCGCGCGGCCGGACGGGGATCGCACGCGGAAAGCGGGAGCGGCTGGATGAGCGGGAATGCAGGCGGGGCGCAGTGGGTCGCGGGGGTCGACGAAGTGGGTCGCGGACCGCTGGCCGGGCCGGTGGTGGCCGCGGCCGTCATCCTGCCGCAGGAGTTCGACGCCCCGGGCCTGACGGATTCGAAAAAACTAACCGCGCGCCGGCGCGAGGCCCTGGACGAGCAGATCCGCGACGGTGCCCTGGCGTGGGCCCTGGGGCGTGCCGAGGCCGCCGAGATCGACCGCCTGAACATCCACCGCGCGACACTGCTGGCGATGCAGCGGGCGGTGCAGGCCCTGGATCCGGCCCCGACGCACCTGCTGGTGGACGGACGCTTCACACCGGAGGGCCCGTGGACCGCGGAGGCACGGGTGGGCGGTGATGGCAGCGTCGCCGCGATCAGTGCCGCCTCAGTGATCGCCAAGGTGGCGCGGGATCGGGAGCTGCGCGCGCTGCACGAGCAGTGGCCGGCATACGGCTTCGACCGCCATGCCGGTTACCCGACCGCCGCGCACCGTGCGGCCCTGGAACGCCACGGTCCGTGTCCCGCGCATCGTCGCAGCTTTGGCCCGGTGGCGCGCGCACTGGCGTCTGCCGAGGAACCGACCGCGGAAGAACGGGGGCACGCGTGACCGACTCCCCCGCCACAACCGCCGATGCCGGGCTGCATGATCCGGGGTTCGTGCATCTGCGGGTGCACTCGGAGTACTCCCTGATCGACGGCCTGGTGCGCCTGAAGCCGCTGGTGCAGAGCGTGGCCGCGGCCGGGATGCCGGCGGTGGCGGTCACCGACCACTGCAACCTGTTCGGCCTGGTGAAGTTCTACAAGGCCGCGATCGGCGCCGGCGTGCAGCCGATCGTGGGTGCCGACGTGCTGGTGCGCGACGCGCGTGCCGACGGCACCCCGGCGCGCATGACCCTGCTGGCGCAGAACGACCCCGGCTACCGCAACCTGACCCGCCTGATCTCGCGTGCCTGGCAGGAGGGCCAGGAGAAGGGCGTGCCGCGGATCGACTGTGCCTGGCTCGACGGTGGCGCGGCGGAGGGGCTGATCGCGCTATCCGGGACCATCGACGGGCTGTTCGTCAGCGGCAGCGGCGTGGCTCAGACTCTGGACGAGGCCGTGCTGCGGCCGTGGCTGGAGCGCTTTCCCGGGCGCTTCTATCTGGAGCTCACGCGCACCGGGCGGCCGGGCGAGGAGGCCTGGATCGAGGCCGCGATCGGCGCCGCCGAGAGCCACGGACTGCCGGTGGTCGCCACCAACGACGTGCGTTTTCTCAGCGGCGAGGACTTCGAGGCCCACGAGGCGCGGGTCTGCATCCACGACGGTCACACCCTGGACGACGCGCGCCGGCCGCGGCGCTACTCCGAGCAGCAGTACCTGCGCACGCCGCAGGAGATGGCCACCCTGTTCGAGGACATCCCCGAGGCCCTGGCCAACAGCGTGGCCATCGCCCGGCGCTGCAGCGTGCGCCTGACGCTCGGGGAGTCGGTGCTGCCGGAGTTCCCGGTGCCCGAAGGACGCACGGTGGAGCAGCATCTGCGCGAGATCTCCGCTCAGGGGCTGCGCGCACGTCTGGAACGCTTCCAGTTCGCCGACACCGCGGACTACGAGGCGCGGCTGACGCGCGAGCTGGACGTTATCTGCCAGATGGGCTTCCCCGGCTACTTCCTGATCGTGGCCGACTTCATCCAGTGGGCCAAGGACAACGGGATCCCGGTGGGGCCCGGGCGCGGTTCCGGTGCCGGCTCGCTGGTGGCCTATGTGCTGGGCATTACTGACCTGGATCCATTGCGTTACGAGCTTCTGTTCGAGCGGTTTCTCAATCCTGAACGCGTCTCCATGCCCGACTTCGACGTCGACTTCTGCATGGAGAAGCGCGACGACGTGATCGAATACGTCGCCGAGCGTTACGGCCGCGACAAGGTCTCGCAGATCATCACTCACGGCACCATGGCCGCCAAGGCGGTGGTACGCGACGTCGGGCGCGTGCTGGGGCACGGCTACGGCTTCGTCGACCGGATCGCCAAGCTGATCCCGTTCGAGCTGGGCATGACCCTGGAGAAGGCCCTGACCGAGAGCGAGGACCTCAAGGCGCAGTACGACGAGGACGAGGAGGTCCGCGCGATCATCGATCTGGCGATGAAGCTGGAAGGGCTGACCCGCAACGCCGGCAAGCACGCCGGCGGGGTGGTGATCGCGCCCTCGGCGCTGACCGACTTCTCCCCGCTGTACTGCGAAGACGACGGTGGCTCGCTGGTGACCCACTTCGACAAGGACGACGTCGAGGCGGTGGGCCTGGTCAAGTTCGACTTCCTCGGGCTGCGCACGCTGACCATCATCGACTGGGCGGTGCAGAACCTGCGGCGCATGGATCCGGAGATCGAGGTGGACCTGGACGCGGTGCCGCTGGACGACCCCGCGACCTTCCGCCTGCTGAAGGCCTACCAGACCACCGCGGTGTTCCAGCTGGAATCCGGTGGCATGAAGGACCTGATCCGTCGCCTGCAGCCGGACAGCTTCGAGGACATCATCGCGCTGGTGGCGCTGTACCGCCCGGGGCCGCTGCAGTCGGGGATGGTGGACGACTTCATCGACCGCAAGCACGGGCGCTCCGAGGTGGAATACCCGCACCCGGATCTGGAACCGGTGCTCAAGCCGACCTACGGCGTGATCCTGTACCAGGAGCAGGTGATGCAGATCGCCCAGGTGCTGGCCGGCTACACCCTGGGCGGTGCCGACCTGCTGCGCCGCGCGATGGGCAAGAAGAAGCCCGAGGAGATGGCCAAGCAGCGCGAGATCTTCGTCAATGGCGCGGTGGAACGCGGGGTGGAGGAGCACACCGCGACCTACATCTTCGACCTGGTGGAGAAGTTCGCCGGCTACGGCTTCAACAAGTCGCACTCCGCGGCCTATGCCCTGGTGGCCTACCAGACCGCCTGGCTCAAGGCCCATTACCTGGCGCCGTTCATGGCGGCGGTGCTGTCCGCGGACATGGACAACACCGACAAGGTCGTGGGCCTGATCGAGGAATGCCGCAACATGGAGCTGGCGGTGCTGCCGCCGGACGTGAACCAGTCGGATTACCGCTTCACCGTGCAGGACACGCAGACCGTGGTCTACGGCCTCGGGGCGATCAAGGGCGTCGGCGAATCCGCGATCGAGACCCTGCTGAAGGCGCGCAACGAGGGCGGGCCGTTCCACGGGCTGGTGGACCTGTGCCAGCGGGTGGATCTGGGCAAGCTCAACAAGCGGGTGCTGGAGACCCTGGTGCGGGCCGGTGCGCTGGATTCGCTGGGGGCCAACCGCGCGACCCTGCTGGCCGACATCCCCACCGCGGTGGCCGCGGCGGAACAGACCGAACGCAACGCCAGCCTCGGCGTGGTGGACCTGTTCGGCGACCCGGCGGCTGCGGTGGTGCCGGAGAGCGAGACGCAGCCGGAGATGGAGGACGATGACCGGCTGCGCGGGGAGAAGGAGACCCTAGGGCTGTATCTCACCGGGCACCCGGTCGAGCGCTATCGCGAGGAGCTGCGCGGCCTGACCGGCACCAGCCTGGCCGAGCTGGAGGCGAAGCTGGAGCAGCGACCGGACGAGGGCGAGAATCGCGGGCGCGGGCGTCAGGAGACCGTGCGCATTGCCGGGCTGGTGGTCGGTGTGCGGGTGCGCAACACCAACAGCGGGCGCATGGGCGTGGCGACCCTGGACGACCGCAGCGGGCGCGCGGAGCTGGTGCTGTTCAACGACGACTTCAACCAGTACCGCGACCGGCTGGAGCCGGACAGCCTGCTGGTGGCCGAGGGCACCGTGGCCCTGGACGACTACGCCGGCGGGGTGCGCATGCGCGCGCGCCGGGTCCTGACCCTCGACGAGGCGCGGGCGCAGTGGGCGCGGGCATTGTGTCTGGACCTGCGCGAGGTCCGGCCGGAGCAGATCGCGGGGCTGCACGGCCTGCTGCAGGAACATCGTCCGCGCGCCGGCAACGGCGCCGGGGGCAACGGTTCCAGCGGGGCCAGCGGGGAGAACGAAGCGATGGCGCAGGAAGAAGCCGAGGCCGCGCCGTCGGGGTGCCCGCTGCGCCTGCGCTACCGCCGCGACGGCATGGAGGCGGAGCTCAAGGTGCCCGAGGACTGGCGCGTTCTGCCCAACGAATCGCTGCTGCGCGGGATCCAGCAGACCCTGGGGCCGTCCTGCGAGGCCCGGCTGCTGTACCGCCAGTGACCGGCCGTGCCCGTTGGTGTAAAGCGGCAGGGCTGTCAATTCGTTACACTCGCGACCCGAATCCGCGACTGACTGGAAACCTTGCATGAACCCGGAATTTCTCGACTTCGAACAGCCGATCGCCGAGCTGGAGGCCCGCATCCGCGACCTGCAGTACGTGGGGGATGACACCGAGGTCAATATTCAGGAAGAGGTCCAGCGACTGCAGGACAAGTGCCAGTCACTGACCGAGAGCATCTTCTCCAAGCTCACGCCGTGGCAGATCGCCCAGCTGTCGCGCCACCCGCGGCGCCCGTACCTGCAGGACTACATCCCGGCCCTGTTCGAGGAGTTCGAGGAGCTGCACGGCGATCGCGCCTATGCCGACGACCCCGCGATCGTCGGCGGCATCGCCCGCTTCGACGGGCGGCCGGTGATGATCATCGGCCACCAGAAGGGGCGCCAGACCCGCGAAAAGGTGCACCGCAATTTCGGCATGCCGCGCCCGGAGGGCTATCGCAAGGCCCTGCGCCTGATGGAGATGGCCGAGCGCTTCCGCATGCCGGTTTTCACCTTCATCGACACCCCGGGTGCCTATCCCGGCGTGGGGGCCGAGGAGCGCGGCCAGAGCGAGGCGATCGCGCGCAACCTGCGGGTGATGGCGCGGCTGGACACCCCGATCATCGCCACGGTGATCGGCGAGGGCGGTTCCGGCGGCGCGCTGGCGATCGGCGTGGGCGACGCGACCCTGATGCTGCAGTACTCGACCTACTCGGTGATCTCCCCGGAGGGCTGTGCCTCCATCCTGTGGAAGAGCGCGGAGAAGGCCGCCGACGCCGCCGAGGCCCTGGGCATCACTTCCGGGCGCCTGAAGGAGCTGGGCCTGATCGACCGCGTGATCGAGGAGCCGTCGGGCGGGGCCCATCGCGACCCGGAAACCATGGCCGAACATCTGCGCACGGCACTGACCGAGACCCTGGGCGGCCTGGAACGGCTGGACCCGGGCAAGCGCCTGGAACGGCGCTACCGCCGGCTGATGGACTACGGTGCCTTCCAGGAAGCCGGCGCCTGATCCCGTCGACGTCGCGCTGCGGCGTTTCCTCACGGAATGTCCCGCCGGCGGGCCGCTGCGCGTGGCCTTCAGCGGCGGGCGCGATTCCACCGTCCTGTTGCATGCCCTGACCGCCGCCTGTCGGGCCGCAAATGCTCCCGATCCCGAGGCCTGGCACGTGGATCACGGCCTGCATGCGCAGGCCGGGGCGCAGGCGGAACACTGCCGTGCGGTGGCGCATTCGCTGGGGCTGCGTTTCGAATACCGTCGGGTGCGCGATCTCGACCGTGCCGACGAGGGTGTGGAGGCCGCGGCGCGGCATGCCCGCTATGCACTGCTGCGCGAGGGTCTGGGACCCGCCGGGGTGCTGGTCACCGCGCATCATGCCGGGGACCAGGCCGAGACCTTCCTGCTGGCGGCCCTGCGCGGCAGCGGGCCGCAGGGGCTGCGCGGCATGGCCCCGTGGCGTTTTGAGGGGGAGGGCTGGCTGGCGCGCCCGCTGCTGGAGGTGGGCGAGGCCGCGCTGGCTGCAAGGGCCGCGGGTCTGACCTGGGTCGAGGATCCCTCCAACGCCGATCTGCGCTTCGACCGCAATTTCCTGCGCCGCGAGATCCTGCCGCGTCTGAACACCCGGTTCGCCGCCACCGGCGGGCTCGCGCGGGCCGCGCACTGGCAGGCCGAGGTCGCGGCTGTCGACGAGACTGCACTCGGGCGGGTCCTGGCGGCGACCGGTGCCGGCGGGCATCTGCCTCTGGCGGCGCTCCGCGTCCATGAGCCGGCGCGCCGGCGCGCGCTGCTGCGCCACTGGATCCGTGACCAGGGGCTGCGCCCGCCCGGGCACCGGCGCCTGGAGGAGTTCCTGCGCCAGGCCCTGCAGGCCGGCGCGGACCGGCAGCCGCGTCTGGACTGGGGGGCGGGCTGTCTGCGCCGCTATCGCGATGCCCTGTATCTGGACCCGCCCGAGGGGCGGGATACGCCCGGTGACATGTCCGGCCAAGCCCCCGCAACGGCGGCGGACGCGACGGTCATCCCGTGGCCGGCGCGGCAGCACCGTCTGCGATTGCCCGATGGCCGCGTGCTGACCCGCGAGCATCCGGCGTTCGCCGATCCGCAGCTGGCCGGCGCGGTGGAGGTGGTGTTCCGACGCGGGGGCGAACGGGTACCGGTCGGCGGGCACCACCGCCGACTGAAGTCGCTGATGCAGGAGCAGGGGATCCCGCCCTGGCGGCGCGATCGGATCCCGTTGCTGCGCCCGCCCGGCGGGACGCCGCGGGCGGTGATCTGGCCGCGCGGGTCGGCGGCCGGCATGGACGCAGAAGGGGACGACTGAACCGCCACGGACCGGGCGGGCCCGGTCAGGCGGGGAGCGCGAGTGTCCGTGTCACACCTTCGGAAACCGGTTCTCGTCCCGGCGCCCGGCGGATCCCCCCAAGGCCCGTCATGGCGGGCCTGAGACGGCGCCGCGGGCGCGGCGCGCGATTGAGCGGGGACGGGGGGGTCTGGTACCCTTTGTGGGCATTTCGACCCCCGTCGGTCCCGGCCAGGTTTCCCGCATGACGCGATTCGTTTTCATTACCGGAGGCGTAGTTTCGTCTCTGGGCAAAGGTATTGCATCCGCCTCGCTGGGGGCGATCCTCGAGGCGCGTGGCCTGAAGGTCACGCTGATGAAGCTGGATCCCTACATCAACGTGGATCCGGGCACCATGAGCCCGTTCCAGCACGGCGAGGTGTTCGTCACCCACGACGGCGCCGAGACCGACCTCGACCTGGGGCACTACGAGCGTTTCGTGCGCATCCGCACCTCGCGCTTCAACAACTTCACCACCGGCCAGATCTACGAGAACGTCATCCGCAAGGAACGCCGCGGAGACTATCTCGGCGGCACGGTGCAGGTGATCCCGCACATCACCGACGAGATCAAGCGTTCCATTCGCGAGGGGGCCGAGGGCGCCGACATCGCGCTGATCGAGATCGGCGGCACGGTGGGGGACATCGAGTCCCTGCCGTTCCTCGAGGCGATCCGGCAGATGGGCGTGGAGCTGGGGCATGACAACGCCCTGTTCATGCACCTGACCCTGGTGCCGTTCATCGAAGCCGCCGGGGAGATCAAGACCAAGCCGACCCAGCACTCGGTGAAGGAGCTGCGCTCCATCGGCATCCAGCCGGACATTCTGCTGTGCCGCTCCAGTCAGGCGATCCCCGAGGGCGAGCGGCGCAAGATGGCGCTGTTCACCAACGTGGAGGAGAAGGCCGTCATCTCCGCGGTGGACGTGGACAACATCTACAAGATCCCGCTGTGGCTGCATTCGCAGAAGCTCGACGAGATCGTGCTGCGCAAGCTGCACATCGAGGACCTGCCGGTCGCCGACCTGTCCGACTGGAAGCACGTGGTCAACGCGATGGAATTCCCCGAGTCGGAGGTCACCGTCGGCATGGTCGGCAAGTACGTCGAGCTGACCGAGTCGTACAAGTCGGTCAACGAGGCCCTGACCCACGCGGGCATCGAGGTCGGCACCCGGGTGCGCATCCGCTACCTGGATTCGGAGAAGCTGGAAGGCGATACCCCCGAGGCGCGTGCCGAGCTGGAAGGGCTGGATGCGATCCTGGTGCCGGGCGGCTTCGGCGAACGTGGCGTCGAGGGCAAGATCGAGGCGGTACGCCATGCGCGCGAGGAGGGCATCCCGTATCTGGGGATCTGTCTCGGCATGCAGGTGGCGGTCATCGAGTACGCCCGCCACGTGGCCGGTCTGGACGGCGCGCATTCCACCGAATTCGCCCCGGCCACCCCGCACCCGGTGATCGCGCTGATTACCGAGTGGCAGGACCGCGAGGGCCGCATCGAACAGCGCGACGCCGGGAGCGACCTCGGCGGTACCATGCGTCTGGGGGCGCAGGCCGCCCGTCTGCGCGAGGGCTCGCGCATCGCCGGCGCCTACGGCCAGTCCTGCATCGAGGAGCGTCACCGGCATCGCTACGAGTTCAACAACGCCTATCGCGCGCGGCTGGAAGAGGCCGGGCTGGTGATCTCCGGGGTGTCCGAATCCGGGGAACTGGTGGAGGCCGTTGAACTCGGGGACCACCCGTGGTTTGTCGGCTGCCAGTTCCATCCCGAGTTCACTTCCACGCCGCGCGACGGTCACCCGCTGTTTGCGGGCTTCATCCGCGCGGCGCGGGACTACCAGAACGAACGTGCGCCGGACGTGGGCACGGCGCTGGCCGACTGAGGAGGCGGTATGGATCTGTGCGGTTTTCCCGTGGGGCTGGACCGGCCGCTGTTCCTGATTGCCGGGCCCTGCGTGATCGAATCCGAGACCCTGGCGCAGGAGACCGCCGGCCAGCTCGCCGAACTCGCGGGCGAGCTGGAGATCCCGTTCGTCTACAAGTCGTCCTTCGACAAGGCCAACCGTTCCTCCACCCGCAGCTATCGCGGGCCGGGCATGGACGAGGGCCTGCGCATCCTCGAATCGGTGCGCGAGCGCATCGGCGTGCCGGTGCTGACCGACGTACACGAGGACACCCCGCTGGCGGAGGTCGCCGCGGTGGTCGACGTGCTGCAGACCCCGGCATTCCTGTGCCGCCAGACCAATTTCATCCAGAACGTGGCCCGTCAGGGGCTCCCGGTGAACATCAAGAAGGGTCAGTTCATGGCCCCCTGGGACATGGGCAACGTGGTGGACAAGGCGCGCGAGGCCGGTAACGAGTCGGTGATGGTGTGCGAACGCGGGGTGTCCTTCGGTTACAACACCCTGATCTCCGACATGCGCGGCCTGGCCGACATGCGCCGTACCGGCGCCCCGGTGGTGTTCGACGCCACCCACTCGGTGCAGCAGCCGGGCGGGCAGGGCGCGAGCTCCGGGGGGCAGCGCGAATATGTGCCGGTGCTGGCGCGCGCTGCGGTGGCGGCCGGGATCTCCGGGCTGTTCATGGAGACCCATCCGGACCCCGCGAATGCCCTGTCCGACGGACCCAATGCCTGGCCTTTGCCGCGCATGCGCGAGCTGCTGGAGACCCTGAAGGCGCTGGATGCGGCGACCAAGTCGCGTCCGCTGGCGGAAACCGAATACGGCCTGGGCTGACCCCGGGATGACCCGGGGGCGTCCGGCCCCGAACCGAACGAGTCAAGGAGAGCATACGAGCATGTCCCAGATTGCCGAGATCCACGCGCGCGAGATCATCGATTCCCGCGGCAACCCGACGGTGGAGGCCGATGTCGTCCTGGCTTCCGGGGCCACCGGCCGCGCCTCGGTCCCGTCGGGCGCCTCCACCGGGGCGCGCGAGGCCCTGGAACTGCGCGACGACGCGGCCCGTTACGGCGGCAAGGGTGTGGAAAAGGCCGTGGGCCACGTGAATGGCGAGATCCGCGACACCCTGCGCGGCATGGATGCCGAACAGACCGCGGTCGACCAGCGGATGCTGGAGCTGGACGGGACCGAGAACAAGTCGCGCCTGGGCGCCAACGCCCTGCTGGCGGTCTCCATGGCCGTGGCGCATGCTCGGGCGGCGGATGCCGAGCGCCCGCTGTTCGAGACGGTCGGCGGCCCGGATGCGCACCTGCTGCCGGTCCCGATGATGAATATCGTGAACGGCGGCGAACATGCCGATAACAGTGTCGACATGCAGGAGTTCATGATCCTGCCGGTCGGCGCGCCCAGCGTGCGCGAGGCGGTGCGCTATGGGGCCGAGGTGTTCCACGCGCTGAAGAAGGTGCTGAACCAGCGCGGTCTGGGCACCGGCGTGGGCGACGAGGGCGGTTTTGCACCCAACCTGGAGTCCAATGCCGCGGCGGTGGAGATCATCCTCGAGGCGATCCATCAGGCCGGGTTCAAGGCGGGGCGTGACATCTGGCTGGGCCTGGACTGCGCCGCCTCCGAGTTCTATCGCGACGGCCGTTATCACCTGGATTCGGAAGGCAAATCCTTCGATGCCGAACAGTTCTGCGACTACCTCGCGCACTGGGTCGATCAGTACCCCATCCTCAGCATCGAGGATGCGCTGGCCGAGGACGACTGGGAGGGCTGGAAGATCCTGACCGAGCGTCTGGGCGAGCGCGTGCAGCTGGTGGGCGACGACCTTTTCGTGACCAACACGCAGATCCTGCGCGAGGGCATCGATCGCGGCGTGGCCAACTCCATCCTGATCAAGCTGAACCAGATCGGCACGGTGACCGAGACCCTGCAGGCGATCGAGATGGCGCGCGAGGCCGGCTATACCTCGGTGATCTCGCATCGTTCGGGCGAGACCGAGGACGTGACCATCGCCGATCTGGCGGTCGCCACCGGCGCCGGGCAGATCAAGACCGGTTCGCTGTCGCGCTCCGACCGCGTGGCCAAGTACAACCAGCTGATGCGGATCGAGGAACACCTCGGTACGCGCGCCCGTTTCCCGGGCATGGATGCCTTCCGGATCCGGCGCTGAGCGCGGCGGCAGCCGGCTTGTCCCGGCGGGAGGCCTGAGCGATGCGCTGGCTGCTGCCCGGCGGCCTGCTGGCGCTGGTCCTGGCGCTGCAATGGCCGCTGTGGTTCGGCGAGGGTGGCTGGCTTGATGTGCGCGAGATGCGCGCGGAGATGGCCCGGCAGGAAGCGGAGAATGAACGGCTGCTCCAGCGCAATGAGGCGCTGCAGGCCGAGGTTCGTGATCTGCAGGAGGGTCTGGCTGCGGTGGAGGAGCGCGCGCGGCGGGATCTGGGCATGATCCGCGAGGACGAGACCTTTTTCTTCATTGTGGACGAGGACGACGAGGTGCCGGACGATCTGCCGGAGCTGATTCCCGAATCGGAACCTGCGGAGGACGCAGCCGACCCCGAGGCGGATTCGGGCGCCCTGGCCCCCGAGCTGGACGAACAAGACGCAGCGAGCGAGGAGGACCCGTTCGATGAGTGAAGCCGGCGCCCCCGAAGATTCGGGCGTCTTCTGGGCGCTGATCCCGGCGGCCGGGATCGGCCGCCGTATGGGCACCGACCGTCCCAAGCAGTTCCTCACCCTGGGCCCGCGCAGCGTACTGGCCCATACCCTGTCGATATTCCTCGAACACCCGCGCATCCGTGGCGTGATCCTGGTGCTGGGGCCGGACGTGGACCCCGACGCCCTGGATCTGCCGCTGGCCGGCGGCCGCCTGTTTCGCGTGGCCGGCGGCGAGGAACGCGCCGATTCGGTGCAGAACGGCCTGGATTTCCTGCACGAGCGAGCCGCTCCCGAAGACTGGGTGCTGGTGCACGATGCCGCGCGCCCCTGTCTGCCGCCGGATGACCTCGATCGCATGCTGCGCGAACTGCGGGAGGATCCGGTGGGCGGGATCCTGGGCGCACCCGTGAGCGACACCATCAAGTGGGCGGATGGCGAACAGCGGGTGGAGTCCACCCTGGATCGCGAGCGCGTCTGGCGCGCCCTGACCCCGCAGATGTTTCGTCTGGGCACCCTGAGCGACGCCAACACGCGGGCACGCGCGGCCGGGCACGCGGTCACCGACGAGGCCAGCGCGATCGAATGGGCGGGGCTGCGCCCCCGGCTGATCGAAGGCTCGCCCATGAACATCAAGATCACCCGCGCCGAAGACCTCGAACTCGCCCGTCTATACTTGCTGGAACAGGGACGACTCGACGGGGGGTACCGGTGATGGCGGCGATGCGGGTAGGTCAGGGATTCGATGTCCATGCCTTCGAGGCCGGAGACCATGTGGTGGTCGGCGGCGTGCGGATCCCGTTCGATTACGGGATCCGTGCCCATTCCGACGGCGACGTGCTGCTGCACGCCCTGTGCGACGCGCTGCTGGGGGCGGCCGGCCTGGGTGACATCGGCCGCCACTTTCCCGACAGCGACCCGCAGTTTTCCGGCGCCGACAGCCGCGAGCTGCTGGAGGAGACCCTGCGGCGGGTGCGCGAGGCGGGCTGGGTGCCGGTCAACGTCGACGCCACCATCATCGCCCAGCGCCCGCGCATGGGGCCGCATGTCGAACACATGTGCGCCAATATCGCCGCGGATACCGGGTTGCCGGGAGACGCGGTGAACGTGAAGGCGACCACTACGGAACGCCTCGGCTATACCGGCCGCGAGGAGGGCATCGCCGCGCAGGCGGTGGTGCTGCTGCAGCCGCCGGGGGACGGCGAGGCCGCATGAGTGACGGCGTGGTGCGCGGGGTGCACCACGTGAGCGTGGTGGTGTCCGATCCGGAAGGCGCGCGCGGGTTCTACGCCGATCTGCTCGGACTGACGCCGCTGCCGCGGCCCGACCTCGAGTTTCCCGGTTACTGGTTCGATCTGGGTGACGGGCGTGCCCTGCATCTGCTGGCCGTTCCGAACCCGGATCCCGTGGAGCGTGGAGTGGCCGGTGGTCGCGACCGTCACCTGGCCCTGATCGTGGAGGGGCTGGAGGCGCTGCTGGCCCGCCTCGAGACGGCCGGGTTCCCGGCACAGCGCAGTCGCTCCGGACGAGCGGCCGCGTTCGTCCGCGATCCGGACGGCAACACCATCGAACTGGTCGAACACGACGCATGAGCCTGCCGTTCTCCCGGACGGCCCGCGGCGGTCGCACATCCGTATCCTTACCCTGCGGACATCGCCCGTGCCCGTGAACTGGGACGACGCCGAAACCCCGCGCCCCGCGGCCCGCAACCTGCGTGTCCTGATGCCGCTGCTTGCGTTTCTGCGGCCGTACCGGCGGCGCATCGTGTTCGGACTGGTGGCGCTGCTGGTGGGTTCGGGGGCGATCCTGGCCTTTGGCGGCGTGCTGCGCCTGCTGGTGGACGCCGGTCTGGGCCCCGAGGACCCCTCCGGGCTCAACCGTGCGCTGGTGCTGCTGCTGGTGGTGGTGACGGTGATGGCCATCGGCGTGGGTGCGCGTATCTATCTGGTGACGTGGCTCGGGGAACGGGTGGTGGCGGACCTGCGCCGTGCGGTGTTCGCCAACGTGATCCGGCTCGATCCGGCGTTTTTCGAGCAGACCCGCACCGGCGAGGTGATCTCGCGCCTGACGGCCGACGCGACGCTGATCCAGACCGTGGTCGGCACGACCCTGACCATTGCCGCGCGCAACCTGCTACTGATCATTGGCGGGCTGGTCCTGATGTTCCTGTCCAGCCCGCCGCTGGCGGCCCTGCTGGTGGCCGGCCTGCCGGCGGTGGCCGTGCCGGTGTGGCTGCTCGGCCGGCGGGTGCGGCGGCTGTCGCGCCGGACCCAGGACCGGGTCGCGGACGTGGGCGCGCGCACCGACGAGACCCTGTACGCGATCGAGACGGTACAGGCCCACGGCCAGGAAGACGCCGAACGCGGCCGGCATGCCTCGGCGGTGGAAGCCGCTTTCGGCATGGCCACGCGCCGGGCCGCCACCGGCGCACTGCTGGCCGCCGCGGTGATGCTCTTGATGTTCGGCCTGATCGCCGGTGTCCTGTGGATCGGTGGCCACCGCGTGCTGGACGGGGTGATGACCCCGGGCGAGCTGGCCGCGTTCCTGTTCTATGCGGCCCTGGTGGCGGGGTCGATCGCCGCGCTCAGCGAGGTGACCAACGAACTGCTGCGGGCGGCCGGGGCCGCGGAGCGCCTGCTGGAGCTCGCGGAGGTCCGTTCCGGCCCGCCCTGGCCACGGCACCCCGAAGACCTGACGGAACCGGTGCGCGGCGAGATCGCACTGGAGGGCGTGGTCTTCGCCTATCCCACACGCCCGCATCCGCCGGCGCTGGACGGGGTCTCGCTGCATGTGCGCCCGGGTGAATCGGTCGCGCTGGTGGGGCCCTCGGGTTCCGGCAAGTCCACCCTGTTCCGGCTGCTGCTGCGCTTTCACGACCCGGACGCCGGACGCGTTCTGTTCGACGGGCACGACCTGCGCCGCCTGCGGCCGGATGAACTGCGCCGGCACATCGCGGTGGTGCCGCAGGAGCCGGTGCTGTTCTCCGGAACCGTGCGCGAGAACGTGGCCTACGGCGTGCCGGACGCATCCGACGCGGCGCTGGAGGCGGCCGCCGAGGCGGCGCATGCGCGGGGGTTCATCGAGGCGCTGCCGGAGGGCTGGGACACCGCGCTGGGCGAGCGCGGCGTGCGTCTGTCCGGCGGCCAGCGGGCGCGCCTGGCGCTGGCCCGCGCCCTGCTGCGTGAGCCGGCCGTGCTGCTGCTGGACGAGGCCACCAGCGCGCTGGACGCCGAAAGCGAACGCGAGGTGCAGGCGGCGCTGGCCGGGGTGCGCGGTCGCTGCACGGTACTGACCATCGCCCACCGGCTGGCCACCGTGCAGTCGGCGGACCGCATCGTGGTGCTCGACGGCGGACTCGTGGTGGGCGAGGGCACGCACGCCGAACTGATGGCGCAGGGCGGGCTGTATGCGCGGCTGGCGGCGCTGCAGTTTGCGGATGCGGACGCGCTCGCCTGAAATTGGGGTGAGTGGGATCAAGCGGGAGGAGAACATGGCCAACGGATACATCCTCGCCCTGGATCAGGGCACCACCAGCTGCCGGGCGATCCTGTTCGACCAGGAGGGCGGCATCGCCGGGGTGGCGCAGAAGGAGTTCGCCCAGTCCTACCCGCACTCCGGCTGGGTGGAGCACGACGCGATGGAGATCTGGGGCACCCAGATCGGCGTGGCGCGCGAGGCGCTGGAGCGCAATGGCATCAAGCCCGCGCAGCTGGCGGCCATCGGCATCACCAACCAGCGCGAGACCACGCTGGTGTGGGATCGTCACAGCGGCCGGCCGATCCATCCGGCCATCGTGTGGCAGGACCGGCGCACCGCGGACCTTTGCGACCGCCTGCGCGACGAGGGCCTGGAGGGCCATATCCGCGCGACCACCGGGCTGCTGCCGGACGCCTATTTCTCCGGCACCAAGATCCGCTGGATCCTCGACCACGTGGACGGCGCGCGCGAGAAGGCCCGCAACGGCGATCTGCTGTTCGGCACCATGGACAGCTGGCTGGTGTGGAACCTGACGCGCGGCGAGCGCCATGTCACCGACGTGACCAACGCCTCGCGCACCATGCTGTTCGACATCCACCGCCTGCAGTGGGATGACACCCTGCTGGACGCGCTGGACATCCCGCGCGCGATGCTGCCCGAGGTGGTCTCCTCCAGCGAGGTCCTGGGCCACACCGGGGCCGAGATGTTTGGCGGCGCGCGGGTGCCGGTGGCCGGCATGGCCGGGGACCAGCACGCGGCGCTGTTCGGCCAGGCCTGTTTCGAGCCGGGCATGGCCAAGAACACCTACGGCACCGGCTGCTTCCTGCTGATGAATACCGGCACCCGCCCGGTGACCTCGGAACACGGCCTGCTGACCACCATCGCCTGGGGACTGGACGGCCAGGTGGAATACGCCCTGGAGGGCTCCATCTTCATCGCCGGGGCCGCCGTGCAGTGGCTGCGCGACGAGATGCACCTGATCGATACGGCCGCGGACTCGGAGTATTTCGCGAGCCGGGTCGAGGACGCCGGCGGCGTCTACGTGGTGCCGGCCTTCGCCGGGCTGGGGGCGCCGTACTGGGATCCGCATGCGCGCGGGGCGATCTTCGGCCTGACCCGGGGCACGCGCAAGGAGCATGTGACCCGCGCCACCCTGGACGCACTGGCCTACCAGACGCGCGACGTGATCGAGGCCATGCAGGCCGATTCCGGCCTGGCGCTCAAGACCCTGCGCGTGGACGGCGGCGCGGTGGCCAACGAGCTGATGGTCCAGTTCCAGGCCGACCAGCTGGGGGTACGCGTGGAACGCCCGGCCATCACCGAAAGCACCGCGCTGGGCGCCGCCGGCCTCGCCGGACTCGCCACGGGCCTGTGGACTCGCGACGATCTGCGTGCATTCAGTCGCATCGAACGCGTGTTCGAGCCACGGATGGACGCCGCCACCCGCGACCGGCAGTACCACGGCTGGAAGGAAGCCGTACGCCGCTGCATGAACTGGGAACGCGACGCGTGCGGGTAGGCTCGCGTCGCGGGGTGTTGTGGTGCGGTACCTTCCGGTGCCGGAACCTCGCGGCGGGTTGATGTACGCGTGACCCCGGTGGAGTCGGGAGGGCGGTCGGGCGCCTCGCCCCGGTGTCAGTCGATGCTGGCGGGGCGGGCGGCGAGGCGGCCGGACTGGTAGTCGGAGATGGCCTGCTGGATCTCGGTGTCGGTGTTCATCACGAACGGGCCGTAGTGGGCGATGGGTTCCTCCAGCGGGCGGCCCTTGAACAGCAGCACGCGGCTGTCCTGGCGCGCGATCAGGTGGATCATGGTGTGGCCGTGCCATACGCCCAGTTCGCCGGTTTTCAGGCCGGTGAGTTCGCCTTCGAAGACGTAGCCCAGCACACGCTCGTCCAGCTGTACGGCCAGTGACAGGCGGTAGCCGGCCGGCAGGGTGAGATCCGCCATGCCGGCGCCTTCGCCGATCTGGCCCAGCGGTCCCTCGGTGTCGCCGGCGCTGGTCTGCCAGGACCCGGCCACGGCCTTGAAGTCCAGCGGGGCGTCTTCTTCCGGCAGGTGGCGCATCACGTCGGCGCCCACGTCGCGGTAGCGCGGCGGGTCCATCTTGCGCCCGGCGGGGAGGTTCACCCAGACCTGGAAGCCGTGCAGGCCCTCGGGGCCCGGGCGCAGGGTTTCGGAATGGATCATGCCGCGGCCGGCGCTCATCCACTGTGCGCCACCGGCCTCGACATGCCCCTCGTTGGCCATGGAGTCCTGGTGGCTGACGCCGCCGCGCACCAGGTAGGTGAGGGTTTCGAAGCCGCGATGCGGGTGATCGGGGAAGCTGCCCACGTCCTCGTCGCCCGGGGCGGTCTTCAGCTCGTCCAGCATCAGGAACGGATCGAGGCCGCCGCCGAAGTCATGGATACGACGGATCTTCACACCCACGCCGTCCTGGGTCGGGTGCGTGTGTCGGATGCTGTCCGGTGGCGTGGGTGTCATGGCGTTCTCCTTCGCATCAAGTCTGCACGATACCGACCGCAAAACGAAAAGAAAATTGCATCGTGCACAGGGAGGCGCGGCGGGGCCCGTCGGGCCTGTTCAGGGGAGCTGCCAGGCGTCGGCAAAGGCCTCAAGGCTCTCGATGAAGTCGGGCTCGTGTTCACGCCGATGCATGGTCAGGTGCAGCACGACGGCCGATTCGTCGGGCGGGTGGCCTGTGGTGACGGTCCAGGCTACGCCGTTGGGACATTCCGGCAGGCTGAAGCGCACGCCGCCGTGGATGAGCTCGCGGTTCACGCGGAACTCGCCCCACAGGCAATAGATGACGCCCTGGTCGGCCCCCTGATCTTCGACCAGGTTGTCGACCAGTTCGCAGGCCGTCGGCAGCGCCGGGACGGTCAGGCTTTGCTGCAGGGTGGCGGGATCGGTGGTGCCGGTCAGGATGCGATGGAACTCCATGGGGCTACTCCACTCTGGGCAGGAATACCGGATGGCCGTCCACCTCGCCGACGCTGAGCGCCTGATTGTACAGGCGTTCCAGCGCGGCGGGCACGAGCATGGTGCGGGTCGGGCCCCAGCAGGCGCCGCCGTCGGGGAACATCAGCAGGAGATGGTCGCAGAAGCGGGCGGCCAGGTTCACGTCGTGCAGGGCCATCACCGCGGCGCGGCGTTCGCCGGCGGCGATGCCGCGCACGCGCTGCAGCACGCTGACCTGATGGTGCAGGTCGAGCTGGCTGGTGGGTTCGTCCAGCAGCAGGACCTGCGGGTCCTGGGTCAGTACGGTTGCGAGCGCCAGGCGCTGGCGTTCGCCGCCGGAGAGGGTATCCACCTGCCGGCCCTCGATGCCGTCGAGATCCACGGTGGCCAGCGCGGCACGGGCGGCATCGACGTCCTCGCGGGTCTCGATGTCCCAGGGGCGCAGGTACGGGTGGCGGCCGATCAGCGCGGTTTCGAGGACGGTGGCGGGGAAGCCGTCGTGGTGGTTCTGGAACACCAGACCCAGGCGCCGTGCCAGATCCGGCCGGGACAGGCTGCCCAGGGGCTGCCCGGTCAGTTCGATCCCGCCGGCGCGCGGGGGGCGCAAGCGGGCGAGAGTGTGCAGCAGCGTGCTCTTGCCGGCGCCATTGGGCCCGAGGATGCCCCAGCACTGGCCGGGGTTCACGGTCAGGTGCAGCGGCGAGGAGTCGGCCCGTTCGGGGATGTCGATCACCAGGTCGCGGGTGGCGAGCAGGGTGTCGGCGGTGGGGGCCTCGTGCACGCTGAGGGCCGCGGCGGAGACATCGGCGTGTGCGTCGGCGGGGCTCATCTCAGCGGCTCCGGTACAGCAGGAACAGGAACACCGGCACGCCAAGCATCGCGGTGATCACGCCGACCGGCAACTGCTCCGGGGCGATGATGGTGCGCGCGAGGGTATCGGCCAGGGTCAGCAGAATCCCGCCGGCCAGCGCCGAGGCGGGCAGGATGACCCGCTGGTCGTTGCCGAACACCAGACGCAGCATGTGCGGCACGATCAGTCCGACGAAGCCCACCGCGCCCACCTGGGTGACCGCGGTGGCGGTGATCAGCGAAGCGGCGATGTAGATCGACCATTCCACCGGCCGCACCGACACGCCCAACGAAGCGGCCTGCATCGGGCCGCGTGCGAGCACGTTGAGGGTGCGGCCCAGCGGCAGGGCCGCCAGGACCACGAACACCAGCACGCCCCACGCCGGGCCCGGATGGCGGGCATGCGAGACGTCGCCCATCAACCAGTAGAGCATGCCGGGCAGCTCCTCGGTGGGGCTCACCGCCAGCAGGAAACTGATCAGCGCCCCCCAGCCGGCGGCCACCACCACGCCGGTCAGGAGCAGGCGGGTGGCGGTCCAGGATCCGGTGCCATGTGCCAGGCCGAACACGATGAGCGTGGACAGCATGGCACCGGCAAACGCGGCCGCCGACACCGAGAACATCGACAGCCCGGCGAGCATCGCCAGCAGCGCGCCCACCGAGGCGCCGCCCGAGAGGCCCAGTACGTAGGGGTCGGCCAGCGGGTTGCGCAGCAGCACCTGCATCAGCGCGCCGGCCACGCCCAGCAGCCCGCCCGCGGCGAACGCGGCCAGCGCGCGCGGCAGGCGCAATTCGGTGATCAGGGTGGCGTGCAGCGCCGAGGCCTCGCCGGTGAGCACCCGCGGGAGCTCACCGAGCGGGATGGCGACGCTGCCCCAGGCCAGCGCCACCACCAGCGAAAGCAGCGAGGCGGGCAACAGCACGCCCGCCGCCAGCAGGAAGGAACGGGTCACGGGGGATTACGGCGAATCGGGGCGCCGGTCGCGGGCGTTCTGCAGTTCCTCGCACATCATGGCGGTGCCCTCGGCGATGCGCGGGGTGTGGCGCTGCAGCAGCGACGGCGGCAGGAAAAACAGGTTGTCGCGGCGCACCGCGAGCATGTTGTCCCACTGGCGCCAGTCCTCGACCCACGTAGGGTCGTCCTCGCCCATGCCGCCACCGATGATGACCTCGGGGTCGGCCTCGATCACCGCTTCGCGGTCCATGCGCGGCACCAGGCGGTCAAGATGGCCGAACACGTTTTCGCCGCCACAGACCGCGATGGCCTCGGCGATCAGGTGATCGTCGTTCACCGTCATCAGCGGTTGGTCCCAGACCTGATAGAACAGCGGGACCGGCTCGCGATCCGCGTATTTCTGGCGCAGCGCCTCGATTTCGTCGAGAAAGCGTTCCGCCTCGGCGCGGCCCTGATCGCCCGTTCCGGCCAGTTTCGCCATGCGCTCCATGCTGGAAGCCACGCCGTCGAACCCGCGTGGTTCGGAGGTGTAGACGGTCAGGCCCAGTTCGCGCAGGCGCTCGACGTGCGAGCGCGAGTTGCCGCTGTCCCAGGCCACTACCAGGTCAGGCTCCTTGGCGAGGATGCGTTCCAGATCGAGGCTGGTGTAGCCACCGATGCGCGGGATGTTCGAGGCTTCCTCGGGGTAGTCACTGTGATCGGTCGCGCCGATCACGCGGTCGCCGGCACCGATCGCGAACAACACCTCCGTGATGTGCGGCGCCAGACTCACGATCCGCTCGGCCGGGGTGTCCAGCCGGACTTCCCGGTCCGTGTCGTCGGTCACGGAAATGGAGCCGTTGTCGTCAGCGTTGGCGGCCGGGCTCAGCAGCAGGGCACCTGCCGCGAGCAGGGCGGGTAACAGGGTCGAACGGTATAACATACGAATGGGTTCCTGATTCCTGGAACGGTGTCGCCGCGTGCGGCGCCGGTCAGGCGCACGGCCGGCGTGAAGGCGCCAGATGATAACAGGACTCACCGATAGCTGGCGGGCGGGCCCGTTCGCTGCCGGGCCAAATGTGACGGGGTGCACTGGAGGGGGCGGGTGCGAACGCGTATCATCTGCTCTCCTTGTCCGGCCATGATCCGGATCCTCGCGACACCCCTAGCACCCTCTTTCCCGCTGCCGGGAGACGTCTTCGCATGTCCTTCAATACCCCGCCCTCTGTCTCGCCGCCCGCCAGTGGATCGGCCTCTTCTGCGGACCCTTCCGCCAACGCTTTCCCGCCCGACCAGGCCGCGGCGGTCTACCGCGCGATCAACGAGCGCCGCGACATGCGACATTTCCGTGCCGGTACCGCGGTGGACCCGGAGGTGCTGGGGCGCCTGCTGGAGGCCGCGCATCGCGCCCCCAGCGTCGGCTACATGCAGCCCTGGCGCTTCGTGCGGGTCGTTGATCCCGCGCTGCGCGAACGCATCCACGGCCATGTGGCCGCCGAACACGAGCGCACCGCCGAGGCCTGCGGCGAGCGCGGTGCGGAGGTCCAGCGGCTGAAGCTGGAGGGCATCCGCGACGCCGGCGAGATCCTGGTGGTCGCGCTGACCGACGGGCGCGAACCCTACGTACTGGGTCGGCGCACGCTGCCGGAGATGGACCTTTGCTCGGCCGCCTGCGCGATCCAGAACCTGTGGCTGGCGGCGCGCGCCGAGGGCCTGGGCATGGGCTGGGTGTCGCTGTTCGAGCCGGAGTGGCTGGCGCGCACCCTGGAGATGCCGGAGGGGGCGCACCCGATCGCGATCCTGTGCCTGGGCGAGGTGGAGGCGTTCTACGACGAGCCGATGCTGGAGACCGAGGGCTGGGACACCCGGCGGCCGCTGGAGGAGCTGGTGTTCGAGGACCGCTGGGGCCGGGCGGGTTCGACCCCGGTGGCCGACCCGCAGGACGGGGACGGCGCGTGACTGCCTTTCTCGTCTTGCTGGGTGCCCTGACCCTGGACCGGCTGTTCGGTGATCCGCGGCGCTTCCATCCGCTGGCGGGCTTCGGCCGTCTTGCCCAGGGGCTGGAACAGCGTTTCCACGCGGACAGCCGGTTGCGCGGGGCTTTGTTGCTGACGGTGCTGGTGCTGCCCTCGGTGCTGCTGGCGGGCTGGGCGGCCAGCCTCGCGTGGGGCTGGATCGTGAGCCTGCTGGTGCTGGTGCTGGCACTGGGCTGGCGCTCGCTGGACGAACACGCCGAGCGGGTGGCGGTGTCGCTGGAGCAGGGCGACCTGGACGGGGCGCGCGCCGGGACGGGAATGCTGGTGTCGCGCGCGACCGACGAGATGGATGCCGACGGAGTCAGCCGCGCGACCGTGGAATCGGTGCTGGAGAACGGCAACGACGCGCTGTTCGCCACGGTGTTCTGGTTCCTGGTGGCCGGCGCGCCGGGGGTGGTGGCCTATCGGCTGGTGAATACCCTGGATGCGATGTGGGGCTATCGCACGCCGCGCCACCGCCATTTCGGCTGGGCCGCCGCGCGCCTGGACGACGTGTTCAACTACATCCCCGCGCGCCTGACCGCGCTGGCCTATGCCGCCGCCGGGCGCATGGGCAGCGCGCTGCGCTGCTGGCGCGAACAGGCCGCCGCGTGGAAGAGCCCCAACGCCGGGCCGGTGATGGCCGCCGGCGCGGGCGCACTGGACGTGCGGCTGGGCGGCTATGCGTATTATCACGGCCGGCGCGAATGGCGGCCGTCGCTGGGGCCCGACCCGGTCCCGGACGTAGCCCCGGAGAAAGCATCGGAAGATGGCGCCGCGTCCGGGGCCGCGCGCATCCGCCGCGCGATGGCACTGGTGGACCGCGCGCTGGCGCTGTGGATGGCGGTAATCGTGATCGGAGTGTCGTTCGTTGTCCTCGCCTGACGCGCGGTCCGGATCTTGGGACGGCGCGCCCCCGGAGTCGCGCCATGGCGGGGGCGTGCGCGCGGCGGCCCGGCGCTGGGGGCATCCGGTCGAGGACTGGCTGGACCTGTCCACCGGCATCAACCCGCGGGGCTGGCCGGTGCCGCCGCTGCCGCCGCAGGCCTGGACGCGGCTGCCGGAGGCCGATGACGGGCTGGAGGCGGCGGCCGCCGCGTATTACGGCAGCGACGCCCTGCTGCCGCTGCCCGGGTCCCAGGCCGCGATCCAGTCCCTGCCGGCGCTGTGGGGCGAGGGCACCGGCCGCGAGCAGGCGCGTGTCGGCGTGCTGCACCCCGGCTACAACGAGCACGCCCGCGCCTGGAGCGCCAGCGGCCACGCGGTGCAGCCGGTGGAGCCCGAGGCCGGCGCCATCGAGGCCGTGCTGGATGCGCTCGACGTGCTGGTGCTGATCCACCCCAACAACCCCACCGGCACGCGCTTCGAGCCCGCGCAGCTGCGCGAGTGGCATGCGCGGCTGGCGCGGCGCGGCGGCTGGCTGGTGGTGGACGAGGCCTTCGTCGACAGCGAGCCGCAGCTGAGCCTGGTGCCGGAGGGCCCGCGTGACGGGCTGGTGGTGCTGCGCTCGCTGGGCAAGTTCTTCGGCCTGGCCGGGGCCCGGGTCGGGTTCGTGTTCGCGCCGGAGGCGCTGCGCCGGGCGCTGAGCGCGCGTCTGGGGCCGTGGAGCGTGCCGGGGCCGTCGCGGCAGGTCGCGGCCGGGGCGCTGGCGGATCATGGCTGGCAGTCGGCGCGGCGCATGCAGCTGGCGGGCGAGGGCGAGCGCCTGGCGGCCCTGCTGCGCGCGCACGGACTCGCCCCGGATGGCGGTACCGCGCTGTTCCAGTGGGTGCGCAGCGAACGGGCCGAGCAGATCCAGGACCGACTGGCGCGCGCGGCCATCCTGGTGCGGCGCTTCGACGAGCCGGCCAGCCTGCGCTTCGGGCTGCCCGGCGACGAGGCGGGCTGGCAGCGCCTGAAGACCGCACTGTCGGAGCTGAGTGATGACTGATACCGGCGGCACGCTGATGGTCCAGGGCACCACCTCGGATGCCGGCAAGAGCGTGCTGGTGGCCGGATTGGGGCGTGTGCTGCGCCGGCGCGGGATCGCGGTGGCGCCGTTCAAGCCGCAGAACATGGCGCTCAACAGCGCGGCGACCGCGCAGGGCGGCGAGATCGGGCGGGCCCAGGCACTGCAGGCCGCCGCCTGCGGGCTGGAGCCGCATACCGACTTCAACCCGGTGCTGCTCAAGCCCTCCAGCGACCGCGGTGCGCAGGTGATCGTCAACGGCCGCGCGGTGGAGGAGCTGGACGCGCGCGCCTACCATGACTACAAGCCGGTGGCGCGCGAGGCGGTGCTGGCGGCGCACGGGCGTCTGGCGGCGCAATATGCCGCGGTGCTGGTGGAAGGGGCCGGCTCGCCCGCGGAGATCAACCTGCGTGCGGGCGACATCGCCAACATGGGGTTCGCCGAGGCGGTGGACTGCCCGGTGATCCTGGTCGCGGACATCGATCGCGGCGGGGTGTTCGCGCATCTGGTGGGCACGCTGGCGCTGCTGGCGGAAAGCGAACGGGCACGGGTGGCCGGCTTCGTGATCAACCGCTTTCGTGGCGATCCGGCGCTGCTGCAGTCCGGGCTGGACTGGCTGGAGGCCGAGACCGGCAAGCCGGTGCTGGGCGTGCTGCCGTATCTGTCCGGGCTGCAGCTGGATGCCGAGGACGCGCTGCTGCGCGAGGCGGCCCCGGCGAGTGACGCGTGGGCGAGCGGCGGGGACGAGCCCCTGCGGGTGGTGGTGCCGGCGCTGCCGCGGATCTCCAACCACACGGATTTCGACCCGCTGCGCCTGCACCCCGGGGTGTCGCTGCGCTTCGCCGGGCCGGGGGAGTCGCTGCAGCCGGCGGATCTGGTGCTCCTGCCGGGGTCCAAGGCGGTGCGCGACGACCTGGCCTGGCTGCGCGAACAGGGCTTCGAACGCGAACTGATGCGCCACCTGCGCTACGGTGGTCGGGTGCTGGGGATCTGCGGCGGCTACCAGATGCTGGGGCGCGCGGTACACGACCCGGAAGGCATCGAGGGCACCCCGGGCTCCTCGATCGGGCTGGGCCTGCTGGACGTGGAGACCACGCTGCGTCCGGCCAAGCAGCTGCGGCAGGTGACCGGCGAGGGCGTGATGGAGCGGGCGGCGCCGGTGCACGGCTACGAGATCCACGCCGGGCACACCGCCGGGGCGGACTGCGAGCGCCCGGTGCTGCAACTGGCCGCGGGGCCGGACGGCGCGCGTTCGGCGGACGACGCAGTGGCCGGCACCTACGTGCACGGGGTGTTCGACGAGCCGGCCGCCGCCGGGGCGCTGCTGGCCTGGGCGGGGCTGGAGGCGGACGGCGCCGCCGTGGATCTGGACGCGCTGCGCGAGGCGAGCCTGGAGCGTCTGGCCGACGCACTGGAGGAACACATGGACATCGACCGACTGCTGGACCTGCTGCACGTGCCACAAGGGGGCACCCGGTCATGAGAACCCTGATCCTGGGCGGCGTGCGTTCGGGCAAGAGCCGCATGGCGGAGCAGCTGGCGCTGGGTTCCGGCCAGCCGGTGACCTACGTGGCCACCGCGCGCGCCGACGACGCCGAGATGCTGCGGCGGGTGGAACAGCACCGCCGCCGGCGTCCGGCCGGCTGGGATCTGATCGAGGCCGGCGACGACCTGGCCGTGCGGCTGCAGGAGGCCGCGGCGCCGGGCCGCTGCCTGCTGATCGACTGCCTGACCCTGTGGCTGACCCAGCTGCTGTGCACCGGGGACGAGGCGCACATCGAGCGCGAGCGCGAGGCGCTGATCGCCACGCTGCCGACTCTGCCGGGTACCATTGTCGCGGTGAGCAACGAGACCGGGCTGGGGATCGTGCCGCTGGATGCGCTGTCACGGCGCTTCGCCGACGAGGCCGGGGCGCTGCACCAGCGCCTGGCCGCCGATCTCGACCGCGTGGTGCTGACCGTGGCCGGGCTGCCGCACGTGCTCAAGGGCCCGGTGGTGAACGCCTGATGACCGCATCGACCCGCGAGGAACGCGCGTGACCGAAGACTGTGACTGGCTGAACGTCCCCGCCGCGCCGCTGGATCCCGCGGCGACCGCGCGTGCCCGCGCGCGGCAGGAACGCCTGACCAAGCCGCCGGGGTCGCTGGGCCGCCTGGAGACCCTGGCCGAGCGTCTGGCGGGGCTGCAGGGCCGCGAGTGCCCGCGCCCGCCGCAGCCGTGGATCACCGTGTTCGCCGGCGACCATGGCGTGGTCGCCGAAGGCATCTCGCGTTTTCCGCAGGCCGTGACCGGGCAGATGGTCGCCAACTTCGCCGCCGGCGGGGCGGCCATCGCCGTGCTCGCGCGCAGCCTGGATGCGGGGCTGGAGATCATCGACCTGGGCACGGTACCCGGTGGCCCCGAGCCCGAGGGCGTGATCCGCGCCGGGCTGGGCCCGGGCACCGCCAACTTCGCGCGCGAGCCGGCGATGACCCCGGCGCAGCTGGAGCGCGCGCTGAACACCGGGCGCCAGGCAGCCGAACGGGCGCGCCAGGGCGGGGCGGGGCTGTTCATCGGCGGCGAGATGGGCATCGGCAACACCACCGCCGCGGCGGCCGTGGCCTGCGGTGTGCTGGGGGCCTCGCCGGACGCGCTGGCGGGCCCGGGCACCGGGCTGGACCCGGCCGGGGTGCGGCACAAGGCCGAGGTGATCGAACGCGCGCTGGCCCTGCACGCCGAGGCCGGGGATTCGGCGCTGGAGTGGCTGCGGCGGGTCGGGGGTTTCGAGATCGCCGGGTTGACCGGCGCGTTTCTGGCCAGCGCGCAGATCGGTCAGCCGGTGCTGGTGGACGGCTTCATCGCCAGCACCGCGGCACTGGTGGCGACCCGGCTGTGCCCGGGGGCGGGGGACTGGTTCTTCTACGCCCACCGCTCCGCCGAGCCCGGGCACGACCGCGTGCTGGAGGCGCTGGGCGCGCAGCCGCTGCTGGATCTGGGCATGCGCCTGGGCGAGGGCAGCGGCGCGGCGACCGCGGTGCCGCTGCTGCGCATGGCCTGCGAGCTGCACGCCGGCATGGCGACCTTCGACGAGGCCGGCGTGGCGGACGACGAGTCCGGAGCGGGCGCGTGAGTACGGGGGCGTCCGCCGGCGCCGGGGCGCGGGTCGGGCTGCTGCGCCACGGTGAGACCACCGGCGAGGGCTTCTGCGGCGCCGGCAGCGACGTGCCGCTGACCGCGCGCGGCCAGGCGGCGATGGAGGGGGAGCTGGCACGCCGGCGCCCGCCGGGCCTGGCCTCCGGCGAACCGGCCTGGGACCGCATCGTAACCTCGCCGCTGCAGCGCTGTCAGGGGCCGGCCTCGGCCTGGGCCGAGCGCTGGGACGTGCCGCTGGTGGTGGAACCGCGACTGAAAGAGCTGCACTTCGGCACCTGGGAGGGCCGCAGCGCCGCCGCACTGATGGAGACCGAGGCCGACGCGCTGGGCCGCTTCTGGCAGGACCCGGAGGGCTGCCCGCCGCCGGAAGGCGAGGCGCTGGGCGCGTTCCGCGAGCGCGTGCTGGCCGGCTGGCGCGAGAGCGTGGCCACACCCGGCACCGCGCGCACGCTGGTGGTGACCCACGGCGGCGTCATCCGCGTGCTGCGCGCGCACTTCGAGGGCATCCCCCTGGCCGAACTGCTGAACATTGAGGCCCCGCTGGCGGTGCTGCACTGGGTCGACCCCGCGCGGGTGCAGGCATGAGCCGGCCGGCCACGCTCGCCCCGCTGTGGCTGGCGCTGGTGTTCCTCACCCGGGTGCCGCTGCCGGCGCGCCTGCTGCCCGAGGCCCCGCGCCCGGAAGACGCCGGACGTTCGCTGCTGTTCTACCCGCTGGTGGGGCTGGTGCTGGGCCTGCTGCTGGCCGCCGGCGGCATGCTGCTGGCCCTGCTGCCGGGTGCCGAACCGCTGCTGCTGGCCGCGCTGGTCCTGGCCGGCTGGGTGGCGATCACCGGCGCGCTGCATCTGGACGGGCTGGCCGACACGGTGGATGCCCGCGTGGGCAGCCACGGCGACCCCGAGCGCGCCCGCACCATCATGAAGGACCCGACCTCCGGCCCGATCGCGGTGGCCACCGTGATGCTGGTGCT
This sequence comes from Thioalkalivibrio sp. ALJ24, assembly GCF_000377785.1. Taxonomy (GTDB): domain Bacteria; phylum Pseudomonadota; class Gammaproteobacteria; order Ectothiorhodospirales; family Ectothiorhodospiraceae; genus Thioalkalivibrio. Next base: position 453,189 of record NZ_KB898724.1, read on the forward strand.
GCTGGTCAAGTTCGCCGCGCTGGTGCCGCTGGTGGCCGCCGCCCAGTGGCTGGCCCTGGTGATCGCCGTGGTCCTCGGCCGTGCCGCCCTGGTGCTGCTGTTCCGGCTGGCCGATTACCTCAACCCCGCCGGCCTGGGCGCCGATATGGCGGCGCACCTGCCCGAACGGCCTGCGGCCGGAGTACTGGTGGCCACCGCCATCGCCGTGGTCATCCTCGGCGTGGCCGGCGGCCTGCCCGGCGCCATCATCGCGCTGATCCTCGCCGGCGCCACCGTGGCCGCCCTGGCGGCGTTCTTCCGCCGCTGGCTCGGCGGATTCACCGGCGATCCCGCCGGTGCCACCCTGGAGACCGTCGAGACCGTGGCCCTGGTGGTTATGGCCCTGACCCTCACCCTCCCTGCGTAGGAGCGGCCCCGGCCGCGAAGCCGGCCCCTGGCCGATTCGGCTGTGCCCGACCGGTCGCGTGCATCCCCTTCATCCGGGACAAAAATCATCCGGATCCCTAAAGCCCTTGCCGGAACGGTCGTTAAGGGAATCGAAGGCGGCATGAGGCCGCCCAGGGATTGCCTCAGCCGGCTCGGCCGGCACTCAAGTTCCGGAGGAAGCAAGCATGTCTCAGGTCATCAACACCAACGTTCTTTCGCTGAATGCCCAGCGCAATCTGAACCAGACCCAGGGCGATCTCGCCCAGTCGCTGGAACGCCTCTCGTCCGGCCTGCGCATCAATAGCGCCAAGGATGACGCGGCCGGTCTGGCGATCTCGGAGCGGTTCACCACGCAGATCAACGGTCTGAACCAGGCGGTGCGCAACTCGAACGACGGCATCTCGTTCGCGCAGACGGCCGAAGGTGCGCTGGACACCGTCGGCGATGCGCTGCAGCGGGCGCGGCAGCTGGCCGTGCAGGCGGCGAACGACACCAACTCGGCCTCCGACCGTCAGGCGCTGAACGACGAGGTGCAGCAGCTGATGGAAGAGGTCAGCCGTGTGGCCAACTCCGCCGAGTTCAATGGCGGCCGGATCCTGGACGGCACGGTGGAGGACCTGTTCTTCCAGGTGGGCGCGAACCAGGGGCAGACCATTGCGGTGGATGGCGTGGATGCGCGGACCTCCCAGCTTGGGGCGACCGAGTTTGTCGCCGAGGCCGAAGAAGCAGGCCTTACTCAGGAACAGATCGGCCAGATCGCCGAGGTGGATGGATTCGATGGTCCATTCACAGACATCACCATCAGCAGTGATGATTTCGATGAAAACATCGAGGTCCCGCTCTCGGGCAATGAGGATGATGACGTCGAGCCTGCGGCAACCTTGGAAGATGCGGTTCGCATGATCAATGCGGCCATCACCGACGCTGCTTCCGCCGGCGACGAAAACGCGGAAAAGGTTGCGGATGCCGACCTGGAAGCCGCACTGAGGGTCAGGAACGACGGTACCACGACCATCGCGGTTACCTCGCGCCTGGGGACGGAAAACCTCACGGTTGATGGAGGCGTGGTCACATTGGATGACGGCGACGACACCGAGGTTGATTTGTTCCAAGATGCGGAATCGGAAGACGTCACGTTGAACGACGTCGACGTGGCGACACGCGAGACGGCGACCCAGGCAATCGGCGCCTTTGACGGAGCCCTGACCAAGGTAAACTCGCTGCGTGCGGAGCTGGGTGCGGTGCAGACGCGCTTTGAGAGCACGATCGCGAACCTGGAGATCGGATCGGAGAACCTGTCGGATGCGCGGTCGCGGATCCGGGACGCGGACTTCGCGGCAGAGACCGCCGAACTCTCGCGGGCGCAGGTGCTGCAGCAGGCGGGGACCACGGTGCTGTCCCAGGCGAATGCGGTGCCGCAGAACGTGCTGGGTCTGCTGCAGTAAGGCTACGGCTTCCTCCGGGCCCGTGCTGCGGCCCATCCCTGGGCCCGCCCCGAGTGATCGGGGCGGGCCTTTTTGCGTTAGTGGGTTCGGGGCCGGTGGTTCGGGCGGGTAGGGTTTTCGCGCGCGAGCGCGCTCCTACCGGGGATGGTTTGGGCCGGGCTTGGCGGTTTTTGCCGTTGCGGAAATGGGGCGGAAATTTTTTGCCGATCGGGGTTAAAGGTTGCCGGGGGGTGGTCGTTAAGGGGTGTGAGAGGCAATTCCGAACCTGTCATTGCTGCCGGAACGGCAATGACTGGCCGGTTGGCAGAGCGAGCAAAACAAGGAGGGCATCATGTCCCAGGTCATCAACACCAACGTGCTGTCGCTGAACGCGCAGCGCAATCTCAACGAGTCGCAGGGGGCGCTGTCGCAGTCGCTGGAGCGTCTGTCGTCGGGTCTTCGCATCAACAGCGCCAAGGACGACGCGGCGGGCCTGGCGATCTCGGAGCGTTTCACCAGCCAGATCAACGGTCTGGATCAGGCGGTGCGCAACTCGAACGACGGCATCTCGTTCGCGCAGACCGCCGAGGGCGCGCTGGATACCGTCGGGGATGCGCTGCAGCGTGCGCGCGAGTTGTCGGTGCAGGCGGCGAACGACACCAACTCGGCCTCCGACCGTCAGGCGATCAACGACGAGGTGCAGCAGCTGATGGAAGAGGTCAGCCGCGTGGCCAACTCGGCGGAGTTCAACGGTGGCCGGATCCTGGATGGCACGGTGGAGGATCTGTTTTTCCAGGTGGGCGCGAACCAGGGTCAGACCATTGCCGTGGATGGCGTGGATGCGCGGACCTCGGAACTGGGGGCCACCGAGGTGGTGGGGACTCAGGGGCTG
>NZ_KB898725.1:0-81190 GCF_000377785.1 Thioalkalivibrio sp. ALJ24
CGGTTCTCCTCCTCCAGCTCCTTGAGGCGCTTGAGGTCCGAGGCGGCCATGCCGCCGTACTTCGACTTCCAGTTGTAGAACGTCGGCTGGCTGATCCCGTGCTTGCGGCAGATCTCCTTAACGGACTGCCCGGCATCCGCCTCCTTCAGGATCGACAGGATCTGGTTCTCGCTGAAGCGTGACTTCCGCATGGCTCCCCTCCCGGCGGCTCGACCTCGATTGTGCCAGAGCACTCTAATAACCACTGGTCCTCGTGGATGGGAAGCTTACGCCTTAGCGAGAGGTGAACACCGATGAAAACCAGGTTTTTTGGCGCTGCCGCCTTACTGGCCGGCGGAATGGCCTGTTCAGTGGCCAATGCGGCGTTGATCGATCTGCCGAACGTGGATGAGACTTACGACGGCATTCCTTTGACCCTTCAGTTCAACGACTTCTACTCCTATTCCGGCTCGTTGCTACGCCAGTGGGATTACCTCACTCAAGATCAATATACCGGGCAGGGTACCGGCACCCTCGACCTGATTGTGGGTACGGGCTCTGGCGGGGCCAATAATCAGGACATCGGACCCGGGGGCGACTATTATTTTGAGGACCCAATGCCGTTCCCCAGTGGCAGCACCAGCGAGTTCAGTGGCAGCTGGGGGATTGGCGACCAGGATAACGGCCCGGTCCTGGTCGATGACCTGGTGGATTACCTGGATGCCGTAAACCCCGGTGCCACCATCCCGGTATTCCTGTTCGATCATAATCAGACCGGTGGACAACCCGACCTGCTGGTGAGGGCCCAGGTCTACATCGAGGACCCCAGCACCGGCGAGCGTGTAGCCAGCTGGTACTTTGACGATGGGACAGGCGACTGGGCTCTCGCCTCTGGCGAAGTGGAACTGGTGGGGGATTCCGGGGAGCAGTACGTGGCCAACCACAACCTGGGTAGCGGCCGGCTGGACTACATCGTCTTCGCGCCGACCATGGACCTGAGCCTTTACACCGGTTCGAATTACTGGTTCGGCATCGATTTCGAGATGGATGACCTGAATAACGGTTTCGAGGAGTTGTTCCTTAGTGGTCGGTTTGTCATCGACAATGGCGAAGTGCCGGTTCCGGCCTCGATGTGGTTGTTTGGTGCGGGATTGCTGGCCCTGGGCTGGTTTTATCGGCGCCGTGCGCCGGTTGCTTCGCCAGCCCCCGCAGGCGGGTCACCTTCCGTCCACTGACCGATCGAAGGAATGAGAGCAGGCCGCGGCCACTGGACGGCTCGGGGCCTGCTCGGCAAAACCTGCACGACAGTTCCCGCCACGCGCGCCCGCGTTCTCCACCCCTATCTCCATCACGCCCGTAAAGGTCGCGAATCCCTCCGGCATTTCGCCCTGCGTATCGTGCATTTGGAAGAAGCGAACGCGAGATCGGGTGATGGCTCGTCGGAGACAGGCTGGCGCGGACCATTTACCCTTGGGGGCAGTGATCGAGCAAGGGACTGAGCGATGCCGTTTCCCGCACAGAAGACCAAGATCGTGGCCACCGTCGGGCCGGCGTCCGATTCTCCGGAGACGCTGCGGCGGATGATACAGGCCGGGCTGAACGTGGTCCGGCTGAACTTCTCGCATGGCGACCCCGCCTATCACGCCGGCCTGATCGCGCAGATCCGCGAAGCGGCGCAGGAGACCGGCACCCGTGTGGCCATCCTCGGGGATCTGCCGGGGCCCAAGATGCGCATCGGCGAGCTGATCGACGAGCCGATCGAGCTGGAGCCGGGTGAGGGCATCACGCTGACCACGCAGGAGTGCATCGGGGACGCCTCGCGGGTCAGCGTGTCGTTCTCCGGGTTGCCGGAGGCGGTGCAGGCGGGCGATGCGCTGTTTTTGAACGACGGCTACATCGAGCTGGAGGTGGTGTCGGTCGCCGGGCCCGACGTCTACTGCCGCGTGCAGACCGGCGGGGAACTGCGTTCGCGCAAGGGGCTGAACCTGCCGGGCATCGATCTCGGGATCCGCGCCTTCACGCTGGACGATCACGCATGGCTGCGGTTTTCCGCGGAGCACGGGGTGGACGCGATCAGCCAGAGCTTCGTGGTCGACGGCGAGGACATCCTGGCGGTGCGCAAGGCCGCGGAGGATCTGGGCTACAACCCCTTCATCATCGCGAAGATCGAGCGCGCCGATGCGCTGGAGCAGCTCGACAGCATCCTCGAGACGGCCGACGGCATCATGGTGGCGCGCGGAGACCTGGGGGTAGAGATCCCGATCGCGAGTATCGCGCTGGCCCAGCGCCGCATCACCCGCCGCGCCAACCGGCACAACCGCCCGGTGATCACCGCCACGCAGATGCTGGAGTCGATGGTGAACTCGCGCCGGCCCACGCGCGCCGAGGCCACCGACGTGGCGAATGCCATCCTCGGCGGCACCGATTGCGTGATGCTCTCCGGCGAGTCCGCGATGGGGCGCTATCCGGTGGAATCGGTGGCGATGCTGGCGGCCATCGCCCGCTCGATCGAACCGGAACGCGACGCCGCCGCGGGCACCGACCACCCCGACGAACCCGACCTGCCCGAGCAGGAGCGCGCCGCCGACCTGATCGCGCGCAGCGTATTCCACACCGCGCACCGGAGCCGACCGCAGGTCACGCTGGTGCCCACGCTCAGCGGGGCCACCGCCCGACGCATCGCCGGCCTGGGCCTGCCCTGCTGGATCGCGGCCTTTACCCCGCGCCCCGAAACCGCTCGGGGCCTGCAGTTTTCCTACGGTGTCCGGCCGGAGGCCGTGGCCGAGGACCGCAGCGACTGGAACGACTTTGCGCACCAGTGGCTCGCGGAGAACGGCATCAACGAAGGCCTGGCACTCCTCGTCCAGGGCCCGTCCGAGCCACATCCCTCGGGCAATCACCGCCTGGAGCTGCTGGAACTGGGTCCTGTCCACACGCAAGGCTGATCCCGGCCGCGGGAGCGCGGCCCGGCAACCCCGGGGCGCAGGTCTTTGTCGCCGGGGCGGGTATCCGGCTATGGTCCGGGGTACGGATCAAGGAGAGCTAGCATGACCCGACCGACACCCCTGGACGCGGAACGGACCTACCATCGCTGCCCGCCGGAGCAGCTCGAGTTCGACACCACCGAAGAGCTGGACGAACTGGAACTCCCCTGCGGCCAGGACCGGCTGCTGCGTGCGCTGGAATTCGGGGCGGGCATGCGCAGCGCGGGGTTCAACCTGTTCGTGCTCGGCCCCGAGGGCAGCGACCGGCACGACCTGGTGCGCCGCTTTCTCGCCCGCCGCGCGGCCAGCGAGGCGGTCCCGCCGGACTGGTGCCATGTCTTCAACTTCGACCGGCCGGAACGCCCCCACGCGATCCGTCTGCCGGCCGGCGAGGGACGTCAGCTGCGCGATGATCTCGAGAATCTGGTCGAGGAGATGCGCACCAGCATCCCCGCCGCCTTCGAGAGCGACGAATACCAGGGGCGGCTGCGGGAACTGCAGGAGGAGATGTCCGAACGCCAGAACGAAGGCGTCCGCGAGGTCCAGGAAGAGGCCAACAAGCACGACATCGAGCTGGTCAGCACCCCCAGCGGCTTCACCTTCGCGCCCGTGCGTGACGGCGAGGTCCTGGACCCGCAGGAATACGAGAAGCTGCCGGAGGAAGAACGCGAGCGCATCGAGCAAAAGGCCGAGGAGTTGCAGAAACAACTGCAGCAGGCCATCCAGCAGGTGCCCCGCCTGCGCAAGGAGCTGCGGGAGAAGGTCCACTCGCTGAACGAGGAGATGGTGCAGCTGACCCTCGGCGGCCCGATCCGCGAACTGAAGGAGAAGTGGGCGCACCTGCCGCGCGTGGCGGAACAGCTCGACGCCATCCACGGGCACGTGGTGGAACACGCGGAGATCTTCCGCGGCGGCCACGACGAACACGGCGGGCAGGATGCGCAGAGCGGGCAGGATCACGCGCCCCCGGAAGCGCTGCTGGCCCGTTTCCGCGCCAATCTGCTGGTGGACCATGCGGAAACCGAAGGGGCGCCGGTGATCTACGAGGACCTGCCCAATCACCAGCATCTGACCGGCCAGATTGAACACCACGTGCACAACGGCGCGCTGTACACCGACTTCTCGCTGATCCGCGCCGGTGCCCTGCACCATGCCAGCGGCGGCTATCTGATCCTCGACGCCCGGCGGGTGCTGATGCAGCCGATGGCCTGGGACAGCCTGAAGCGCGTGCTGTTCTCCGGCGAGATCCGCATCGAATCGCTGGAGCGGCTCTACGGCCTGGTCAGCACGGTCAGTCTGGAACCCGAACCGGTCCCGGTATCGCCCAAGGTGGTGCTGGTGGGCGACCGCCTGCTGTACTACCTGCTGTCGCATTACGACCCGGACTTCGCCGAGCTGTTCAAGGTCGAGGCCGACTTCGAGGACGACCTCGAGCGCGACGAGGCTGGTTACGCCCTGTACGCGCGCATGCTCGCCAGCATGGCACGGCGCGACAAGCTGCGCCCGCTGGACCGCGGTGCCGTGGCCCGCACCATCGAACACGCCAGCCGTCTGGCCGGGGACCAGACGAAACTCACCGCCCACGACCGCACCCTGCGCGACCTACTGATGGAGGCCGACCACTGGGCGCGTCAGGCAGAGGCCGAAACCATCGGCGCCGCCCACATCGAACGCGCGATCGAGGAACGCATCGAGCGCTCGGCACGCGTGCAGCGGCGCAGCCTGGAGCAGATCCGCCGCGGCACGGTGATGATCGCCACCGAAGGCAGGCAGACGGCCCAGGTCAATGGCCTGTCCGTAATGCAGCTGGGCAGCCATCTGTTCGGACGCCCGCTGCGCATCACCGCGACCGCGCGGCCGGGCAAGGGCCAGGTCATCGACATCGAGCGCGAGGCCAGACTGGCGGGACCGATCCACAGCAAGAGCGTGATGATCCTTTCACGCTTTCTCGCCAGCCGTTACGCCGGGGATGCGGAGCTGTCGCTGTCGGCCAGTCTCGCCTTCGAACAGTCCTACGGCGGGATCGAGGGAGATTCCGCCTCGGTCGCCGAGATCTGTGCCCTGCTGTCGGCCATCGCGCGGATCCCGCTGAAGCAGGCGCTGGCGGTGACCGGATCGGTCAACCAGCACGGCGAGGTCCAGGCGGTCGGCGGCATCAACGAAAAGATCGAGGGGTTCTTCGATGTCTGTCGGGAGGCGGGCGAGATGAACGGCCACGGCGTGCTCATCCCCGCCAGCAACGTCGAGCACCTGATGCTGCGGCGCGACGTGCGCGAGGCCGTGGCCGCCGGCCGCTTCCACGTGTACCCGCTGCGCACGGTGGACGACGCCGTTGCCCTGCTCGCCGAGATGTCCCCCGGGGAAGCGGACGCCGAAGGCGAGTTCCCGGCGGAGAGCTTCAACCGCGCGGTCGCCGACCGGCTGGCGACCTTCGCCCGCCTCGCGCGGCATCGCCGGCACGAGGACGCCGAACCCGTTTCTCTGGACGAGGACGATGACTGACCCAGCGGGCACGCAGCCATCCCCTTCGGCGGGGGCCGGGCGCATCCTGGTCCTGCTCGACGCCTCGCGTGCCAGCCAGGCCGCGCTCGAGGCCGCGGCGACGCTGGCCTCGACGCTGCAGGGCGAACTGCAGGCGATCTTTGTCGAGGAGGCCGATCTGCTGCGCAGCGCCGCCTTTCCCTTCACCCGCGAGATCGGTTCGCTCTCCGGGCAGCCGCGGCCGCTGGAAACCGGGCCGCTGGAGACCCGTCTGCGGCGCCGGGCCACCCACCTCCGCCGTGCGGCCGAACAGGCCGCCGCGCGTGCAAAGATCCGCTGCTCGCTCGAGGTCCGGCGCGGATCGGTGCACCGCGAGGTGCTCGCGCTGACCACCCCCGATGATTTCCTCGTGCTGGGCAAGATCGGATGGTCGGCCGCGACCGGCAGCCGCCTGGGCTCCACCGCGCGCCGCCTGGTCCATGAAGCCCCGGGACGGGTCCACCTCACCGGAACCCGGCCGACACGTCCCGACAGCCCGGTCCTGGTGGTGGTCGATGCCCCGGAGACCGCGCACGAAGCCCTCGCCTTCGCCCGCGCCCGGGCCCGCCAGCAAAGACGCCCGCTGACCGTGCTGCTCACCCCGCTGGACGATCCTAACGCCGCGCGGGAGCGGGACCGGGGCCTGAGCGAGTGGATCGCGGCCACCGACCCTCCGGTCCGGGTTCACTCGCTGCGCTCGAGCGCTCCCCGCGAGCTGCTCCGCGCACTGGAACGTCAGCCGGCAGCCGAAGTGGTGCTCGGCCGCGAGAGCCCGCTGCTGGCCGGCCCGCAGGGCGACACCCTGCTCGGGGCTCTCGAGCCCCCGGTCACGATTACCCCATAGGCCGTCTGCGCCGCACAACGACGCCGGCACTCCGGCTCCGGGCTACCCCTTGCGGCCTGTTGACGGGCTCGGCCGTATCCGGGGCAGGCGGAGGAACGGATCGCCGGCCTGCCCCGGTGCCGTGGTGGTGTTGTCCGCGGGGTTAACTGTCGAGTTGCTGCTTCAGGTGGTTCAGGGTCTCGCAGTGCTCATGTTGCGGACTGAAGAGGATGATCTCGGCGTCCTCCTCCACCCGGAGGGTGTGTCCGGGAGGCCAGTAGAAGAGATCCCCGGCCGCTACGGCCTCCTCGCTGCCGTCGCGGTAAGTCATGATCAGGCGGCCCTGAATCATGTAACCCCAGTGGGGTGACTGACACAGATCCTCCTTCAAACCATGGAGCAACGGGGTGATGTCGGTGCCCGCATCCAGCGAGAAATACTCCCCCGTCATCTGCGTGTAACCGGACGCGTCGCCAAACTCCAGCGCCTGGCGGGCAACCGCCCCCGGTGCACTGAATACCTCGGGTACTTCGGATTTCGCAATGCGCATGACTGCCTCCTTCCGAGCGGTTAGGACATAACAGGTGCACCCGGCACCTACCCAGTAGGCGTGAGATTCCTTGTCACAACTGGAACAACTCCAGGCCATCCTGAATCCGCTGCCAGCATCGGGCGCCGGGCCCGTGCAGTCCCGCCGACTGAACGAGCCTGTCGGATTTGGCACCGGGGAAGTTCCGGGGCCCTGCGCCGGGCAATGGCGCCGGCACTCGGGCCCCGTGCTACCCTGCGCGGCCGTTTCACCAGGGATTCCGGCAATCCATGAAATACTTCCGCGCGATCAGCGTGCTCGAGGGCATCTCCCTGATCACTCTGCTGTTTGTCGCCATGCCGCTGCGCACCTATGCGGACATGCACATGGCGGTCACCTGGGTCGGCTGGATCCATGGCATCCTGTTCCTGATCTATGCGGCCGCCACGGTGGTGGCCAGCCACCTGCGCGGCTGGTCGGTTCTGAAGTGGCTGCTGGTACTGATCATGGGCGTGGTGCCCTTCGGGTTCGTGTACGTGGACTGGATGATCCGGCGCGAGCTGACGCGCGAGCTGCAGCACGCCTGACCGTCCGCAAACGGAGGCAAGCGTGGACAACACCATCGAGGTGGAAGGCCTGGTCCGGGATTTCGCCGGCACCCGCGCGGTGGACGAGGTCAGCCTGCAGGTTCCGGCCGGCCATGTGCTCGGGCTGCTGGGCCCGAACGGCGCCGGCAAGACCACCACGGTGCGCATGCTGGCGACCCTGCTGTCCCCCACCGCCGGTCGCGCGCGGGTCGGCGGCCTCGATGTCGTCGACCAGGCGGCGCGGGTGCGCGAGATCATCGGCCTGACCGGCCAGTACGCCTCGGTGGACGAGAAGCTGACCGGGCGCGAGAACCTGATCCTGATCGCCCGCCTGCTGGGAATGAAGCGCGCCGCCGCCCGGGCCCGTGCCGACGAGCTGCTGGTCGACTTCTCCCTGCGGGAGGCCGGGCACCGCCCGGTGCAGACCTATTCCGGCGGCATGCGCCGGCGGCTGGATCTGGCCGCCAGCCTGGTCGGCCGCCCGCGCATCCTGTTCCTCGACGAACCCTCCACCGGTCTGGACCCGCGCGCCCGCCGCGACCTGTGGGCGCGGGTGCGCCGGCTGCAGGACGCCGGCACCACGGTGCTGCTGACCACCCAGTACCTCGAGGAGGCCGATGCGCTGGCCGATTCCATCGTGGTGCTGGATCAGGGCCGCGTAATCGCCGAGGGCACGGCCGCGGAACTGAAGGCCCGGGTCGGCACGCGTACGCTGTTCCTGCGCCTGGCGCGGGCGGACCAGGCGGATGCGGCCGCCCGCCAGGTGGCCACGCTCACCGGCAGCGAACCGCATGTGGAAGGCGAGACCCTCAGCGCACCGGTGGCCGAGGCCTCGCTGCTGCCGGCGGTGCTGCGCGAGCTGGATGCCGCCGGGATCGAGGTCGCGGAACTGGGCCTGCGCAGCGCCAGCCTGGACGACGTATTCCTGTCACTCACCGGACAGACCGGCAGCGGCGACGCGCCGGCCGATGCCGCCGGGGACAGCGGGGAGGATGCCGCATGAACGCCCTCGACCAGACCCTCGCGCTGGCCTGGCGCAGCCTGGTGCAGGTGCGCCGCAACCCCTGGGAGCTGGGGGATTACTCCATCCAGCCGATCCTGTTTCTGGTGCTGTTCCTGTTCGTGTTCGGCGGGGCCATCGCCGGCTCACCGGATGACTACCTCGCCTTCGTGCTGCCGGGCGTGATCGTGATGAACATGCTGTTCGTCACGGTGTATGTCGGCCACGGCCTCAACACCGACCTGACCCGCGGGGTGTTCGACCGCTTCCGCGCCCTGCCCATCCCGCGCTGGGCGCCGCTGGCCGGGCGCATCCTCGCGGACGTAGTGAAGCAGGTGCTGTGCATCGGCCTGCTGCTGATCGTGGGCTACCTGCTGGGCTTCCGTCTGGCCACCTCCTTCGGCCATCTGCTGGTCATGGTGCTGCTGGTGCTGACCTTCGCGGTGGCGTTCTCCTGGGTGATGGTGCTGGTCGGCGTGCTCGCGCGCGACCCGGAACACGTGCAGCTGTTCGGCTTCACCGCGCTGTTCCCGGTCACGTTCGTCAGCTCGGCGTTTGTCCCGGTGGAGACCATGCCCGAGTGGCTGCAGGGCTTCGTCCAGGCCAACCCGGTGTCACTCCTGACCGAGGCCGCCCGCGGGCTGATGAACGCCGACGGGGCGGTCGCGGCCCCGGCGCTCGCATCGCTGGCCTGGGCGGCGGGGATCGCGGCGGTGTTCGCGCCGTTGTCCGTATGGGTGCTCAACCGCCGGCTGGCGCGCGGCTGAACCCCGGCGGGCGCTACGCCCGCAGCCGTCTGCACAAAAAAAAGGCCGCCGCACGGATGCGACGGCCCAAAGGCCCCGTGTGATGGGGTGTGCGGGTTCAGTAGACGGGCACCAGCGCGTAGCCCTGGTTCTGATAGCCCATCACCGCGATGAATCCGCTGCGCACGACGTTGATCGGCTCCAGGATCGTGTCGTTGTCCACGCCATAGGCCTGCGTGGCCGCGGCGCAGACTTCCATCTGCACGCCCAGCTCATCCAGCCGGTCCACCGCCTTCGCGATCTCCTCCAGGGTCTCCGCGTGGTCGATGTCGACCTCCGGCTCCGGATCGGTGGTGATGAACTTGACCGCCTCGGCGATGAACACCATGCGCAGATCGGGCTCCACGCCCTCCTTGAGCAGGTTCTCGTGGTTGGTGGCGATCCCGCGCAGGTACGCCAGCATCACGTCCGGATCGGATTTGCGCATATCGTAGACCGCACGCATGGTCTCGATGCCCTGGGTCGCCTCGCGGTTGTCCAGGCCCTCGTCGTCGGCGACCGCGGGCACGGCCAGGCCAAGCGGCAGGACGCATGCGAAAAAGATGCTCATTATGGTTTTTTTCATCGATTTCTCCTCCTGGTGGTTTTCCGGCTTCCGCTACCGGTCTCAGTAGATCGGGATCACCGCGTAGCCCTGCGCCTGATACCCGGTCAGCGACACGAAGGTGTTGCGCACCGGCTCGATGCCGGGAAGCAGCTCGCCGTGATCCACGTCGAACAGGCGCGTGGCCACCGAACAGGCCTCCATCCGCACGCCCTTCTCGCGCAGCGCTTCGAGGTGTTCTTCGACCGCATCCAGATGGTCGAACTCGGTCAGTTCGAACCGTTCGCGGTCCTCGCTGACCATGGTCACCGCGTGGCCGCGGAAGGTCAGGATGATGTCCGGCTCCACGCCCTGGTCGGTGAAGTCCTCGTGGGTCTCGCGGATCACCATCAGGTACAGCGCCAGCCCCTCGGGGTCGCTGTTGTTGAGATCGAACACCACGCGCCCGGTCTCGACGCCCTCCAGCGCCTTCGCGTCGGTGGGTTCGGCGCCGGCTTCGTCGGCGGACACGGTCAGCGCCGGCCAGGCGGCCAGCGACAGCAGCAAAGGCAGTACGGCCATTCTTTTCATCATCATGCGTTCTCCCGGGTGGTGTTGCGAGGCGGATCCATCGCAATCGCCCGCCATGCCGCCTCCTGCATGTCGGGCAAAAAGTCGGACAGGGGCCGGTCCAGCACGCCGTCGAGGTACAGGTGCAGCAGGCGGATGGCACCGCCGAAGGCCACGGTGGCCGCCACCGGCACCTCCATCGGCCGCACCTCGCCGGCCGCCATCCCCTGCTCGATGCATTCGCGCATGCGCTGGAACGGCTGCGACGAACACACCGGCGGTTCATCCGGCAGGAACTCCCGGTGACGGGACTCCAGCACGAAGCGCATGGTCTGCGGGGACTGTGCGGTGGCGTCGAACAGAAAGGCGATGATCCCGTCGCAGCGCGCGCGGCAGTCCTGACCCTCTTCCATCACCTGCTGCAGTCCGGCGTCCATGCGCTGCAGCAGGTCGTCATACAACGCCTTGGCCAGGGCCTCCTTGTTGCCGAAGTGGTGATAGATCGAACCGATCGACACCCCGGCCTGGCGACGGATGTCGTGAATGGAAGTATTGAAATAGCCGTCGGCGCTGAAGCGCTCCAGGGCGGTGTCCAGCACCAGCTTGCGCAGGGTCTCCCCGCGTACGGCCTTTCCGGGACTGGCGGTCATCGAGGCCTCACTAAAACGAACGTTCGTTCTAATCTACACCCGCAATGCACCGGGGGAAAGACCCGCCCCGGCTCAGCCAGTGGTAAAGCGCTCCGGCGGCGGCTGCGGGACCGCGACGTCCTCGGCCTGCAGGTCATCCACCCGGGCCTGGCGCGGGCCCTCCTGCAGCCATGCGCCGAGCCGGTCGAGGGCCTCGGGCGAGCCCACCGCCAGCACCTCCACGCTGCCGTCGGGGAGATTGCGGGCATGGCCGGTCAGGCCCAGCGGGCGCGCCTGTTTCTGCGTCGAGGCGCGGAAGAACACGCCCTGCACCCGGCCGCTGACACGCCAGCGGCGGGCCCGGTTATCATTGGCCTCAGTCATGAATCCTTCACCTCCGGAGTCCGTGCATGTCCGAATCGCCACGCCCTACGCTGTACCACAACCCGCGCTGCAGCAAGTCCCGCGCCGCGCTGGCCCTGCTGCGTGAACGCGACATCGAGCCGGAGATCGTGGAATACCTGAAGACCCCGCCGGATGCCGACACCCTGCGTGCAATCCTCGCCCGCCTGGGCCTGGGCCCGCGGGATGTCCTGCGCACCGGCGAGGCCGAATACCGCGAACTGGGCCTGAAGGACGCCGAGCTGGACGACGAGGCGCTGATCCGGACCATGGTCGAACACCCGAAACTGATCGAACGCCCGATCCTGATCCACGGCGACGCCGCACGCATCGGCCGGCCGCCCGAACAGATCCTGGAGATCCTCCCGTGAGCGGCGCCGTGGAAGTCCTGGTGCTGTACTACAGCCGCTACGGGGCCACCGCCGAACTGGCGCGCCACGTGGCCACCGGCGTGGAGCAGTCCGGGGCCACCGCCCGGGTGCGCACGGTCCCGCCGGTGACCACCGGCACCCCGGGCGACACCCCGGCGGTGCCCGACAGCGGCCCGCCGTGGGCCGAGACCCGCGATCTGGAAGAATGCGCCGGGCTGGTGCTGGGCTCGCCGACCCGCTTCGGCAACATGGCCGCGCCGCTGAAGCACTTCCTCGACGGCACCAGCGGGCTGTGGGCCAGCGGCGGCCTGGTGGACCGCCCGTTCGGCGTGTTCACCAGCACCGCCACCCAGCACGGCGGTCAGGAAACCACCCTGCTGACCATGGCCCTGCCGCTGATCCATCAGGGCATGCTGTGGGCCGGCGTGCCGTACACCGTGCCGGAACTCTCCACGACTACCACCGGCGGCACACCCTACGGCGCCAGCCACGTGGCGGGCGAACGCGGGGAGGCGCCGGTCTCGCGCGAGGAGCAGCGCATCGCCAGCGCGCTGGGCGAGCGCGTCGGGCGGCTGGCGCAGCGGCTGAGGTCCGGGGCCGAAGACGCATGAACGGCGTCGCCCTGTTCCGCTGGATGGCCCTGATCGGCTGGTTCGGCCTGTTCGCCACGCTGCTGGCGTTCACCGGGTGGCTGCAGCCACCCGAGGCCCTGCCGCGCGCCCTCGCGCTGGCGATCCTGCTGGTGCCGCTGCTGTTCCCGCTGCGCGGGATCCTGCATGCGCGGCGCTACACCCATGCCTGGGCCAGCCTGCTGGCGCTGGCCTATATCACCCTGGGTATCACCCTGGCAGCGAACGCCGATGAGCGCCTGTATGGCGGACTGGTCACGTTCTTCAGCCTCGCCTGGTTCACCGGCTGCCTGATGTTCGTGAAGCTGGACGCGCGGCGTGCCCGCGCCGCTCAGTCGGCGACCGGCGACCGGCCCAGCTGATCGCGTACGAAGGGGATGGTCAGGCGGCGCTGCTCGGCCAGCGCCGCCAGATCGAGGCGTTCCAGCAGCGCCAGCAGCCCGGCCACGTCCCGCCGATGATGGCGCAGCACATAGCTGGCCACCGCGTCCGGCATCTCCAGCCCGCGGCGGCGGGCGCGTTCCACCAGGATGCGCCGCAGATCGTCCTCCTGCGGCGGCTCCAGCCGGAACACCGGGCCCCAGGCCAGGCGCGAGGTCAGATCCGGCAGCGTCGCCCCCATCGCATCGGGCGGTTCCGGGGCCGCCATCAGCACCCGGCAGCCGGCGTCGCGCAGGCGGTTCAGCAGACCGAACAGCGCCTCGTCCCAGGCCGGCACCCCCACCACCGCCGCGAGATCGTCCAGCGCCACCAGCCCCGCGCGCTCGAGGCCGTCCAGCACCGCCACGGGCGGCGCCGCGGCCAGTTCGGACAGGGGCAGGTAGGCGGCGCGCTCCCCGCGCTCGTGCGCGACATGACAGGCCGCCTGCAGCAGATGGGTCTTGCCGGTCGCGCCCGGCCCGTGCAGGTAGACCTGCGGCTGGGTCAGGCCACTGTCGTGTCCCAGCGCCTCCACGGTGTCGCGCGCCAGGCGATTCCCGGCTGCGTGGTATTCCGCCAGGCGCGAGGCGTCACGCAGACGCAGGTCCAGCGGCAGCTGGGCGAGTTCGCGGCTCATGGCCCGGCCCCTGCGTCATGCTCGCGCTGATCTTCATCGGCCCCGTCGTGCCCGGGGCGCGGCTGGTTGAGCGCGCGATAGTGCGCCAGCGCATGGCGCACGGCGACCGCCAGCACCGCCGTGACCGGCAACGCCAGCAGCACGCCCACGAAGCCGAACAGCTGCCCGCCCGCCAGCACCGCGAAGATTACCGCGACCGGGTGCAGGCCGGTCCGGTCCCCCACCAGCCACGGCGTCAGCCACACCGATTCGAGGATCTGCGCCACCGCGAAGATCGCCCAGACCACCAGCAGCAGGATCCAGCCGTCGCCGGCGAACAGCACCGCCGCACTGGCCAGGGTGATGCCGACGATCACGCCCACGTACGGGATGAAGCTCACCACGCCCGCGATCACCCCGATGGCCAGCCCCAGCTCCACCCCGGCCAGTGACAGGGTGATGGCGTAGAACAGCCCCAGTGCGCTCATCACCAGCAGCTGCCCGCGCAGGAACGCGCCCAGCACCTCGTCGGATTCGCGCGCAAAGGTCTCCACCGACGGGCGCCAGGCCAGCGGCAGCAGGTCATGCAGACCATCGATCAGACGCGGCCAGTCGCGCAGCAGATAGAAGCTCACCACCGGGATCAGCACCAGGTTGAGCACGCCCATCACCAGCGCGGTGGTGGAACTGCCGATCCAGTGAAGCGCCCCGCCGGCGAGGCCCCCGGCCTCCTGCCAGTGACGCGCCACCAGGTCCTGCAGCGCGCCCGGATCCAGCGCCGGCAGGTCATCCCCGAAGCGCGCCTCCAGCCACGGCCGCGCCTGGCGGTCGAACCAGGCCATGACCTCCGGCAGGAACAGGAACAGCCGCTCCAGCTGGGCCGCCACCAGCGGGATCAGGACCAGCACGATGGTCGCCAGCAGCAGCATCACCAGCAGGAAGATCACCAGCGTCGCCACCGTGCGCGAGGTCTGCAGACGCAGCCCCAGGCGGGTCACCAGCGGGTTGAACAGATACCCCACCAGCAGCGCGACCAGGAAGGGCATCAGGATCGGGGCCAGCAGATAAAGCGCCCCGGCCACCACCAGCAGTCCCAGCAGGGCGGCCACGGTGGCGGCGGATGCATTCCCTCGACCCGGACTCGGGCCCGGACTGCCGGGCAGCGTCGTTCCCTCGGCGCTCATCGCAACCCGCCCCTAGCGCATGTCCAGCCACAGCGCGGCTTCCGGGAGGTCTTCTCCTTCTTCGGCCCGCTCGTCCTCGGCGTAGCCGGCATCCGCCAGCACATCGCCGAGCCCTTCGGCATCCAGCCCGGTCAGCACCCGCAGGGTCAGGGCAGCGCCGCTGAGCGTATCCAGCTGCACGCGTTCAATGGCCTCCATCGCCCCCAGTTCGGCGCGCAGCGCCCGGAAGTCATCAAAGCCCGACACCCCGGTGAAGCCCACTGTCACCCAGTCCGGCTCGTCCGGCACGCGGGCCAGCTGCGCACCCATCCGGTCGAGCGCGTCGGCCGTGGCCCGGCGGGCAGCGTCCGGGGCGTCTTCGGCAGTCGCCTCGGCACGGTACTCCCGGTCGCGATGCACCAGCAGGGACCGCGCGCGGGTCTCGCCGCCCGCGCTGCGCAGATGCAGCAGGATCAGGCCGTCCGGGCCGTAGCGCCGGGCGGCCTCGAACAGCGGTTCGGTCACGCGGCCGACGATGTCGCTGACGCGCGCCTCGCGGCGGTCTTCCAGGTCCCCCAGCGGGAACAGCAGCGGTATATCCCGCTCGCCGGCCAGCGCCTCCAGCCCCGCCAGCACCCCGGTATCCTCCCCGGCGGTGCCCAGCAGATCGCGCCGGCCGGCGGATTCCTCCACCGCCCACACCAGCAGGGACGGGCGCGACCCCACGAGTACCGGCACCGCGCCATCACGCAGCGACCGACGCAGTGATTCGCGGTCGAATTCCAGCCGGTAGCCGCCGTCCTCGCGCGCCCGCTGGCGCTCCAGCGCCGCCGGCAGGCCCTCTTCATCCGCGGCCTCCAGCAGCTCGTCGGCAAGCCCGCGCACCGCGTCGGAATCCAGCCCGGCCAGCCGCACCAGCGCGGCATGCAGGCCATCGGCCAGCGCCGCCTCGCGCTCCTCCTCATCGCTTTCCACCGCCACCGATGCGGCCGCACCGGACAGCGGCAGCAGGCCGACCAGTGACACCAGCAGGCAGACCAGGAACGGCGAACGCGAGAGACGGGGCATGGGGATCATTGCGGGAAAGGACGCAGAGAAAGACACGGCGCTCAAGATAGCATAGCGCCGCGTTACGGCGCTTTGCACACCCCGGCACGGACGGCTAACATGCCCGGTTTCGGGCCGGGGCCATATGGGGAAGCCCCGCCCCCGCCAGACGGCCCTCCTGCTCGGGAACATCGCCCATGTCCGAAAGCTCTTCCGGTCTGACCTATCGCGAGGCCGGCGTCGACATCGCCGCCGGAGCAGAACTCGTCGAACGCATCAAGCCGCACGCGCAGCGCACCCTGCGCCCCGAGGTCCTGGCGGGCCTCGGCGGCTTCGGCGCGCTGTTCGAACTGCCCGTGGATCGCTACCGCCGCCCGGTGCTGGTATCCGGCACCGACGGGGTCGGCACCAAGCTGCGCCTTGCCCAGCAGACCGACCGTCACGACTCGATCGGCATCGACCTGGTGGCGATGTGCGTGAACGACATCATCGTGCAGCGCGCCGAGCCGTTGTTCTTCCTCGACT
The DNA here is from genome assembly GCF_000377785.1 of Thioalkalivibrio sp. ALJ24. GTDB lineage: Bacteria > Pseudomonadota > Gammaproteobacteria > Ectothiorhodospirales > Ectothiorhodospiraceae > Thioalkalivibrio. Next base: position 16,124 of record NZ_KB898725.1, read on the forward strand.
ATTACGCCACCGGCCACCTCGACATCGACATCGCCGGGGACGTGATCACCGGCATCGCCGAGGGCTGCGAACAGGCCGGCTGCGCACTGATCGGCGGCGAGACCGCCGAGATGCCCGGCATGTACCAGGGCGAGGACTACGACGTCGCCGGCTTCGCGGTCGGCATCGCGGAGAAGGATCAGCTGCTGGATGGCAGTCAGGTGGCCGCGGGCGACGTGATCCTGGGGCTGGCCTCCAGCGGCCCGCATTCCAACGGCTATTCGCTGATCCGGCGTGTACTGGAACACGCCCAGGCGGACCTCGACGCCCCGCTGCCGGGCGGCGACGGCGAGACCCTGGGCTCGGCCCTGATGGCGCCGACGCGCATCTATGCCCGGCCGCTGCTGGAAGTCATGGAAAACCATCCGGTGCACGCGGCGGCCCACATCACCGGCGGCGGCCTGACCGAGAACCTGCCGCGCGTGCTGCTCTCGGAGACCCTGCACGCGCGCATCGACACGAATGCCTGGCAGTGGCCGGCGGTGTTCCGCTGGCTGCAGCAGCAGGGCGGCATCGCCGACGAGGAGATGCTGCTGACCTTCAACTGCGGGATCGGCATGACGCTGATCCTGCCGGAGGCGAGCGTGGAAGCGGTGTCTTCGGAACTGGCCGCCGCCGACGTCCCGGCCTGGCCGATCGGCGTGGTTGCCGAGTGCGCGGAACACGAACCCGGCGTCGTCTATACCGCCCGATGAGCCAGCCCCGCCCTCAGCGACTGGTCGTGCTGATCTCCGGGCGCGGCAGCAACCTCCGGGCCCTGATCGAGGCCTGTGAACGCGGCGAGATCAACGCCCGCGTGGTCGGCGTGATCAGCAACCGCCCCGATGCCGGCGGACTCGAGTTCGCGCGGGACCACGGGATCCCGGAACGGGTCCTCGACCACCGCACCTACGCCGGGCGCGAGCCGTTCGATGCGGCGCTGGCCGAGGCCATCGAGGCGTTCGAGCCGGATCTGGTCCTGCTGGCCGGCTTCATGCGCATCCTGACCCCGGGATTCGTCGAGCAGTTCACCGGCCGTCTGCTGAACATCCATCCGTCGCTGCTGCCGAAATACCGCGGCCTGGACACCCATGCACGCGCGCTGGCCGATGGCGAGCGCGAACACGGCGCCAGCGTGCACTTCGTCACGCCGGAACTGGACGGTGGTCCGGTTATCATGCAGGCGCGGGTGCCGGTGCGGGCCGAAGACACCGAGTCCTCGCTGGCCGCGCGCGTTCAGCAGGCCGAACACCGGCTCTACCCCGCGGCGGCCGGGCTGGTGTGTTCAGGCCGGATTCAGTGGTCGGAACCCACGCTCCAGTATGACGGCGCCCCGCTGGAGGCGCCCCTGCAGCTCGATCACGAGGTGACCCCCGATGCCCCAGGTGAAGCGACCTGATCCTTCCCGCCGGTTTTCCGCGGCGCCGATCCTGACCGCCTGCGTATTCGCCCTGGCCATGCTGCTGGCCGCACCCGCGGCCACCCTGGCCTCCGACGACAGCTCCCGGATCCCGGCCTTCACGGCCAGCTTTGAAGCCAGGGCCATGGGCAGCACACTGAAGGCATCCATGAGCCTGAACCACGAGGACGTGCGCTCGCGCATGGCGATGGATGCGCATGTCACCGGTCTGCTGCGGGTGCTGGGGCGCTTCGAGCTGAGCCGCGAGTCGCTGCTGAACACCAACAGCAGCGGCCTGCATCTGGTCTCCTCGCGTTCCCACCAGGTAACCCCGCGCGACGAACGCGAGGTCGAGACCCGGCTGGACCATGAGGAACAGATGGCAATCGGCCACATCAACGGTGAACGTTTCGACGCGGAGGTACCGAAGGACACCCTTGATTTTCTCGGTTCACTGTACGCGATCATGCAGCAGCTGGAGGATGGCGAACTGGAGGCGACCGGCGATACCACCACCATCCGGACCCTGGAGCGCGACCGCCTGCGCGAATACGAATTCCGCCGCGACGGCGAGGAAACCGTGGACTCCGGTATCGGTTCGCTGGAGACCGTGCGGCTGGTGCGTCGCAGCGACGGCAGTGATGTCGAGCTCGCCGCCTGGTTCGCCCCCGCCCTCAGCCATCTCCCGGTGCGCTTCGACTACGAGGCCGGCGGGCGCGTGTTCGAACTCGAACTGACCGCGCTGGAATGGCACGAACCCATCATCGACCTGACCGAAGACCCCAATCCGTGAGCACATCCATGAGCGAAACCTTCGACCTGGCCATCATCGGCAGCGGCCCCGGCGGTTATCGCGCCGCCGTCCTCGGCGCCCTGCGCGGACTCTCCGTCGTCATCATCGAGAAGGACACCTGGGGCGGCTGCTGCCTCAACCGCGGCTGCGTGCCCAAGAAGGACTGGTACCACACCGCGCGCACCGTCGCCGCCCAGCGCCATTTCGAAGGCCGCGGCATCCGGGGCTCGCTGAGCGCGGAGATGGACCCGGCCTGGGACCACCAGAAGGAGGTCGTGACCACGGTGCGCGATTCCTACCTGGAGTACATGAAGCACCTGAAGATCCAGTACCGCGAGGGCACCGCCCGCTTTCGCGACGCCACCACCCTGGAGGTCACCAGCGCCGACGGCAGCGAGACCCTGGAAGCGAAGCACACCATCATCGCCACCGGCGCCACCGCCACCGTGCCCGCACCGTTCGAGGCCGTCCCCGGCCGGGTGCTGACCACCGACATGCTGTTCGACGAGCGCCCGCCGCAGGGCCGCCGGGTGGCGATCATCGGCTCCGGCGTGGTGGCCACCGAATTCGCCTTCATCTTCTCCATGCTTGGCAAGGAAGTGACCTGGCTGACCCGCTCGAAGCCCCTGAACGGCCAGAAGTTCAGCCCGCAGGCCCTGTCGACGCTGAAGGACAAGCTGGGCGAGAACGGCGTCGAGCCGATCCGGGTGAAGGGCTACGAGAGTGTGGAAACCACCGATGACGGCGTCGTCATCACCGATCAGGACGGCGGGCGCCACGAGGTCGACTGGGTCCTGCTGGGTACCGGCCGCACGCCGCATACCGCGGACCTGAACCTGGAAGGCGTCGGGGTGCAGACGGACGCGCGCGGTTTCGTGCAGCGGCGCGCCACCCTGCAGACCGATGTCGACCACATCTATGCCATCGGCGACGTCGCCAGCGAATGGCAGACCGCCAACCACGCGCTGGCCGATGCCACCATCGCGGTGGAGAACATCCAGACCGGCAACACCCGCGAGCAGGACGAGCGCTACGTCCCGATCGCCATCTATTCGGCGGTGGAGATGGCGCGTCTGGGCATGGACGAGGACGATGCCGAGGACGAAGAACTGGAACCCGCGGTCGGCTTCGCCGCGTTCGAGACCTCGCCACGCGCCCTTGGGCAGGACGAGCCCGAGGGCTTCGTCCGCCTGATCGGCGACATGGACACCGGCGGCCTGCTGGGCGGCGAGGTGATCGGCGGTGACGCCGGCGAGCTGATCCACGTCCTGTCGCTGGCCCCCGATCGCGAAACCGCGCTCAACTGGATCGCGAAGGGCCAGTGGAACCACCCGGCCCGCTCCGAGGAATTCCTAAACGCCACCGAGACCCTGGCCTCCAAGTGGGGCCTGAAGGCCGAGATCTTCGACCTGTGACCCGCCGGCCGGCGCCCGTCCCCGGCCGTCTGTCTCAATCCCCGCGCCGTGTCATCCGCACCGCATGTTCGTGCGGATAGCGTGCCGCATGGAAGCGGCCCTCCCAGGTGTCCGCATTCAGGCGTTCGAGCTCCAGGTGATAGCTCTCCTGCTGGTCCGGGGTCGGGTTCCACACCAGTTCCACGCGGTCCCCGTCTGCGGCAAGCTCCACCGCATCCAGATCACCGCTGGCGCCGTCCAGCCCGGGCCCGCGGGCATTGCCCATCAGGAAATCGCCCTGCGCGCGGGTCTCGCCACGGCCGTGGAACACGCTGAAATACGCCAGCGGCACGTCACCCTCGACCAGCGCCGCACGCCACGATCCCTGCAGCACACCGGCGGGCTGGCCGCCCTTGCCGTACTCGGCATCCCGTGCGTCCTTCCCGGCGTCCTTCCCGGCGTCCTTCCCGGCGTCGCCCGGAGTGGCATCCGGGGCGTCATCTTCGTCCAGCCACGGCGGCGGCGGACGCCGGTCCACCGCCCAGGCGGTGCGGACCTGCGCGTCCGGCCCGACACTCAGGCGCTGCCAGATCGCCTCCAGCTCGTGGTCCATCAGGTCGCCGTCGCGCAGCAGGACCTCCACGCCGCCCGGCTCCTCCAGCCCGACCTCCACCACCGCCTCGGCGAAAGGTTCGGCGAAGCCGACGCTCTCGCGGGCCTCCAGCTGTCCCGGCCGGGTATCCAGCAGGGACCCCAGCAGGGCCGCCGGGGCCGGGGTGCCCTCCGGCGTTGAGGGCAGCGATGGCGGGACGAAATCCCACAGTTCCTCGCCGTTGTCACGCCAGTCGGTGACCCGGTCGCCCAGCGGTTCGGGGTCGGTACAGGCCTGCTCGAGGCAGCGGGCCTGTTCGATGGCCGATGCATCCAGGCTCCGGCGCGAGGCCGCGACCACGTGACCCGGGAACCCCTGGATCGGACTCATCACCATGCGCCAGGAGACCCCTTCCCGGGCCCCGCCGGCGTCACCGTCGTTGGTGTTCTCGTACGGGGGTTCAAAGCGGTCGATCTGCACGAAATGGACGTCCTGCATCCGTCCGGGCGGACTGCCCTCCATCCACTCGAAGCCGGCCTGCATCCGGTAGCGCGCGGGTTCCGCTAGGCCCTCGTGGCCCTCCAGCAACAGGATGGGTACGGTCCACGGACCGGCCCGTTCGAACGGCCGGGCCGATTCGCGCTGCTCGGGCGGCAGACGCTCGCGCAGCAGCTCCGGGACCTCCTCGCTCGCGAAGCGCTGGTAGCCTTCCGCTTCCACGAAATCGGTGGCGGCCTCGCCCATGTCCTGCGGCGGTCCGGCCATCGCGCCCCCCACCATCAGGCCGAATATCGTGGCGACCCCGCCCGCATGCCGTCCGAACCTGCGCTGCCTCCCTGATGCATCCAGCATATACCTTCCTCCTCTCCGGTGATGTCTCTCCATCCTGCCGGAACCTCATCGCCGGCGCCCCCCATGATCGGAGAGGAACCGACCACCACGAGCGGGCTCTCGCAACCGGCCCCGGAATGCGCGAGACTTTCGTCACATCCAGCCAGTGCGTGCATCCCGGCATGACGACCCCTCCCCTCGATGACGGCAGTTCTGCGCAGGCCTCGACATCGGGCGAGGAGCGGTTCCGCACCCTGTTCGAGCTCTACCCCGATGCCACGCTGCTGATCGATCCGGAGAGCGGCCTGCCGGTGCAGTTCAACCGCCTGGCCCATGAGCAGCTGGGCTATACCGCCGAGGAGTTCGCCGGTCTGCGTATCGGCGATTACGAGGCACAGAAGACACCGGAAGAGATCGAAGCGCACATCCGGGCCATCCTCGAGCAGGGGCGGGACGACTTCGTGACCCGGCACCGCTGCAAGGACGGCACGATCATCGATGTCCGCGTCTCGGTGGTTCTCTTGCCGTTCGAGGAGCGGACCCTCTTTCTGGCCGTGTTCCGCGACATTACGGTCGAGGAAACGGCCAAAGTCGCGCTGGAACGCAGCCGCGAGCGCCTGCGTCTCGCCACCGAATCGGCCGGCCTGGGGATCTGGGACTACGACCTGGCCAGCGGCCATCTCGAATGGGACGACGGCATGTTCCGCCTCTACGGCGTCGACCCCGCCGAGTTCGGGAATGCCTTCGAGGACTGGGCCCGGGCCCTGACACCGGAATCGCGCGAATCGGCGGTGGCCGCCTTTGAAGCCGCCGTGGAATCCGATCAACTGTTCGACATCCCGATCACCATTCGCCGGGCCGATGACGGTTCCTTCCGCATCCTGCAAGGTCAGGCCCAGGTCATCCGGGACAGTGCCGGCCAGGCCACCCGGGTTGTCGGCGTCAATCGCGACATCACCGAGGAAGAGGCGAACCGCCAGCGGCTCGCCGCCGAGGAAGCGAAATTCCGCGGGCTGTTCGAGCTTTCCCCGGTCGGTATCGCCATGAACGACTTCGCCACCGGTGAATTCCTCGATTTCAATGCCGCCGTCAATGAGCCCGCCGGCTACACCCGGGAGGAGTTCCGGCAGTTGAGCTACTGGGAGGTCACTCCCGAAGAGTACATGGCCGACGAACAGGCCATGCTCGAATCGATGCAGCGCACCGGCCGCTACGGGCCGTTCCAGAAGGAGTACATCCGCAAGGACGGTTCACGCTATCCGGTCCTGCTCCACGGCTTCAGGACCACGGCACCGGACCGGCGCGAGGTGATCTGGTCGATCATCCAGGACATCTCCGATATCGAACGAACGCGCCAGGAACTGGAAGACGCACGCAACCAGTTTGCCTCGCTGGTGGAGAACATCCCCGGGATCACCTTCCGCTGCCTGTACGATGACGCCTGGACCATGCTCTTCATGAGCCGGGCAGCCGACCCGCTGACGGGCTATGACGCATCGGATCTGATCAATAACACCGTCGTCTCGTACGCACAGCTGATCCACCCCGATGATGCCGACCGGGTCGACCAGACCGTCGCGGAGGCCGTCGCCGACGACCGGCCGTGGGAGACCCTGTACCGGATCCGGCATCGCGACGGATCCATTCGCTGGGCCCAGGAACGGGGCATCGCCGTGCGTGACGAACAGGGCGGGGTCGCCTGGCTGGACGGTTTCATCCTCGACATCACCGAACAGAAGCAGGCCGAAGCCCGCGCCGCCGAGATCGAGTCGACAACACGCCGGCACCGGACGGCCGTGGACGCCATCGCCCATACCATCGCCGCGGAGGACAATGTCGGGGCAATCCTCAAGGCCACCTGCCGCCACCTGGGCGAGGCCCTGGGTGCCGACCGCACGCTGGTCTACGACATCGATTTTGAACGCGAGCTGGTCATCGGCGAGGAGGAATGGCTCAACCCGGACCGGCCTGCCATCACGCCGTCCGTCACAACCCACCCGCTAGCAACCTTCGCGGGCGGAGCCCGCGCGGTCCGTCGCGGACAGGCGTGGCTGACCAGTCATGCGGACGCGCCCCATCCGGCCCTGGTCGCCGACGGCTCGGCCACCCTCGTGCACGAGGAAATGGGTATCGAAACCCTGCTGTGGTATCCGTTCAGTTTCCATGAAAACGGCTACCAGCTTGTCGCCCTTAACTGGCTGGACCGTCAGCCGGAACCGGACGAGCAGCAACTCGGTTTTCTCGCCTCGGTTGCCGGCCTGGTCGAGCTGGCCAGGAACAAGATCCGCCTGCTGGAAGAACAGCAGCGCGCGCAGGAGCAGTACCAGATGCTGTTCCGCGAGCTGCAGGACGGCTTCGCCCTGCACGAGATCATCTGCGACGACGACGGGAACCCGGTGGATTACCGTTATCTCGCGGTCAACCCCGCATTCGAGCAACTCACCGGACTGAAAGCCGAAACGACGGTCGGCCGGCGTGTGCGCGAAATCCTTCCCGGGGTCGAATCACACTGGATCGAAAACTTCGGACGCGTCGCACTGACCGGAGAGAACTGCACCATCGAGGATTATGCCGCCGAGCTTGGACGGTACTTTTCCACCACGGCCTTCCAGCCGGAGCCCGGACGTTTCGCCTGTCTGATCCGCGACGTCACCGACCGTCGGCATGCGGAGCAGGCCCTGCGCGAAGCTAAGGAGCGATTCGGCGGCATCTTCCAGCAGACCAGCAGCGGGGTGGCGGTCTACCGCCCGGTCGACGACGGGGAGGACTTCGAGTTCGTCGACTACAATCCCGCGGCGGCACAGATGGACCGGACCACCCGCGACGCGGTCATCGGACATCGGCTCACAGAATGCTTCCCCGGTGTCCGCGAGATGGGGCTGTTGCAGGTCTTCCAGCGGGTGGCCCGGAGCGGGAAACCGGAACAACTGCCGATCTCCCAGTACAACGATGACCGCATCGCCGCCTGGCGCGAGAACCGGGTCTTCCGTCTCTCCTCCGGCGAGATCGTCGCGGTCTACGACGACCTCACCGAGATCAAGCAGGCCCAGCAGCAGTCCGAGCAGGCACGCGAGCAGGCGGAGCGGGCCAGCCGCGCCAAGAGCGAGTTCCTGGCCAACATGAGCCACGAGATCCGCACGCCGATGAACGCGGTCATCGGCCTGAGCCAGCTCCTGGAACAGACCGAGCTGGACGCGAAGCAGCGCGATCAGGTGCACAAGATCCAGCAATCCTCGCGGATGCTGCTCGGCCTCATCAACGACATCCTCGACTTCTCCAAGATCGAGGCCGGCCAGCTGGAGCTGGAAGCGCGTGACTTCAGACTCGGCGAGGTGGTCGAGCAGATGGCGACGCTGTTCGGCGAGAAGGCCCACGCCGGGGGACTGGAGCTGCTCTACGACATCCAGCCCGACCTGCCGCGCGCCCTGGTTGGCGACGACCTGCGCCTGTCCCAGGTGCTCGGCAATCTGCTCGCCAATGCGACCAAGTTCACCGAGCGCGGCGGGACGGTGGAGCTCGGGATCCGCGCGGCCGGGCCGGTGACGGATGGTCAGGCCACCCTGCGCTTTTTTGTACGCGACACCGGTATTGGCATGAGCGAGGAGCAGCTCGCCCGGCTGTTCCGCCCCTTCAGCCAGGCCGACACCTCCACCACCCGCAAGTATGGCGGCACCGGCCTGGGGCTGGTAATCAGCCGCCGCCTGGTCGAGGCCATGGGCGGCAAACTGGAGGTGGAGTCGGTCCCCGACGAGGGTAGCACCTTCGCCTTCACCCTGACCCTGCCGCTGGGCCAGGACCGACAGGCGATTGTCGAGTGCCCCGAGACCACGGGCCGCCGGGTGCTGATCGTTGACGATCAGGCAAGTGCACGAGAGATCATGCGCGAACTCCTGCACCACTGCCATTACCTCACCGAGGAGGCCGACAGTGGCGAGGCCGCCGTCGAGCAGGTGGTGGCGGCGGAACGACGCGGCGAAGCGTTCGACTTCATCCTGATGGACTGGATGATGCCGGGTGGCATGAATGGCAGCGAAACCTGCGAAGTCCTCGAGCACCTGCGCCAGCGCGGCGAACTGAAGCAGACGCGGCCCCCGATCCTGATGGTCAGCGCCTACGCCCGGGATGAAATCACCCTGCCTGAAGGACTGACCACCGACTACCTGGCCAAGCCGATCACCACCTCCTCGCTCTATGATGCCCTGGTGCGGGCAGATGGTAGCGGGACCCCCGATCGTGCTCCGCCGGCAGCCCGGGTGCCGGAGCTGGGCGGCCATCGAGTGCTGCTGGTGGAAGATAACGAAATCAACCAGGAAGTGGCCAGAGAGCTTCTTGAAAAAACCGGCGCCCGCGTAACCACGGCCGACAACGGCGCCGAGGCGGTCGAGGCCGTGCGCGCGGAAAAGCCCGATCTGGTGCTGATGGATCTGCAGATGCCCGTAATGGACGGTTTCGATGCAACCCGGAGCCTGCGGGCCGATGGCTACACGGGCCCCGTTCTGGCCCTCTCGGCGGCGGTCATGGAAGAAGACCGCCAACGCGCGCGGGATGCCGGGGTCAACGGACACCTCGGCAAACCCGTCGACAGCACCGAACTCTACGCCGCACTCGCGACCCACCTCGACGCATCCACAACGGAGCCCACGCCCGGCGCAGAAGAGGAAGACTCTTCCTCCCCTGCTCTTCCCGCCACGCTGCCGGGCTTCGACCCGGCAAGGGGCCTGCGGCATTTCGGCGGCGATGCAGCCCTTTACTCCCGGCAGCTGCACAACTTCCGGGACCGACTGGTCTCTGATTACGAGCCGCTGATCGACCACCTGCGCGCCTCGCGGGACGACGACGCGCACCGGCTCGCGCACAACCTGAAGGGGGTCGCCGGTACCCTCGCCGCCACGACCCTGCAGTCCCTGGCCGAGCAGATCGACCGCCTGATCAAGGACGGCGACCCGGTGTCCACCGGGCTCATACATCATCTGGAAACCGCATTCCGGGAAGCCGCGCAATCGCTTGCAGACCTTCCCGACATTGCACAAGACAATGCGGCTGGTTCGATGCACGCGGTCGCCACCCTGCGCCAGCAACTGGAAGCCAGCGAACTGATCGAAGAGGAAACCCTGCGCGAGGCCCTGGCATGGCTGCGGGGTCGCGGTCTGGACTGCGAGAGACTGGAAGCGCAGGTACAACGCATGGCATTCGATGAGGCCCTGCAAACCCTGGACGAGCTGACACCCGGGCAGGGGCCTGATCAGGGGAACATTACATGAACCACGATGAACCGAAGCCGACCCTGCTGCTGGTCGACGACGAACCGACCAACATACAGGCGCTGGGACACCTTCTGAAGGACGATTACCGCATTCGGGTTGCGAACAACGGCGAGAAGGCCCTGGCGCTGGCCGCAGAGGGTGCCCCGGAACGCCCCGACCTGATCCTGCTGGACATCCAGATGCCCGGCATCGACGGCTACGAGGTCTGTCGCCGCCTGAAGGAAGACCCGCACACCAGCAACATCGCCGTCATCTTCGTCTCGGCACTCGACGACGCGCGCGACGAAGAGCACGGACTGAACCTGGGCGCCGTGGACTACATCGCCCGGCCGTTCAGCCCGGCGATCGTCCGCGCCCGAGTCAACACGCACGTGAAGCTCAAGCGCAGGACCGACCTGCTGGAACAGTACGCAATGCTCGACGGCCTCACCGGCGTTCCCAATCGTCGCTATTTCGACGAGCAGCTGGACCGGGAGACCCGCCGCAGCCAGCGCGAGGGAGAACCCCTGTCACTGATCATGCTCGACATCGACCACTTCAAGGGCTTCAACGACCATTACGGGCACGGGGCCGGGGATCGCTGCCTGCAGAAGGTCGCTGAAACACTGGCGCGGACGCTGAACCGGCCCGGGGACAGCCTGTGCCGTTATGGCGGCGAGGAATTCGTGGCCCTGCTCCCCGGGACGCCGACATCCGGCGCGCTGGAGGTCGCCGAGAAACTGAGAAAAGCGGTTGAGGAGCTGGCCCTGCCGCATGAACATTCCAGCGCGGCCCCCGTGGTGACCGTGAGCCTGGGGGCCGCGACCCTCGACCCCGTCGGAGAACCCGGAGCCGACGCGCAGTCGGTGCTCGCAAGGGCCGACGCGGCCCTGTACCGGGCGAAGAACGCCGGCCGCAACCGCTGCTGCGGGGGCTGATTATTCCCCGGCGACGGTCATCGACTCGATCAGGATCGAGCCGGTGCGGATGTTCCCGCGGTAGTCGACGTCGGAACCGGTGGCGACGATGGCGCGGAACATGTCCCTGAGGTTGCCGGCGATGGTGATCTCCTCCACCGGATGGACGATCTCGCCGTTCTCCACCCAGAACCCGGCCGCACCGCGCGAGTAGTCGCCGGTCACCGGATTCACGCCCTGACCGATCAGCTCGGTCACCAGCAGCCCGGTGCCCATCTCGCGCAGCATGCCCGGGGCGTCCAGCGTCCCCGGGCGCACCGTCACGTTGCGCGCGCCGCCGGCGTTGCCGGTGGTCTCGCGGCCGAGGCGCCGGGCGGCGTAGCTGTCGAGGGTGTAGCTGCGCAGCACGCCGCGGTCCACCAGCGGCCGGTTGCGGGTCTGCACGCCCTCGCCGTCGAACGGCGCGCTGCCCAGCCCGCGCGGGGTCAGCGGGCGCTCCTCGATGCGCATCCATTCGGGGAAGATGCGTTCGTCCAGGGCATTCAGCAGGAACGAGCTCTCGCGGAACTGGGCCGGGCCGGAGATCGCGCGGGTGAAACTGCCGATCAGGGTGCGCGCCATCTCCGGGGCGAACAGCACCGGGCAGCTGCGGGTGGAAAGCTTTTCCCCGCCCAGCCGGCGCACGGTGCGCTCCGCCGCCTCGCGCCCGATGTCCTCGGGGATGCCCAGATCGGCGGCGCGACGGCTGACGCTGTAGGCGTAATCACGCTGCATGCCGTCATCGCCGCGCGCCACCAGGGCGCAGGACAGTGAATGGCGGGTGCTGCGATAGCCGCCCATGAAGCCCTGGGTGTCACCGAGGAACGCCATCGCGCGGCGGGTATTCACCGAGGCGCCTTCGGAGTTCTCGATGCGCGATTCGGCGTCGAAACCGGCCTGTTCGGTGCGCTGCGCCAGCTCGGTGGCCTGCGCGATGGACAGCTCCCAGGGGTGATCCAGGTCCAGATCCTCCCAGTCCACCGCCTTGAAGGCGATCGACGGCATGCCGGCATACGGATCCGGCTCGGTGTAGCGCGCGATGCGGCAGGCCGCCTCGACGGTGTCGAGCAGGGCCTGCTCGCTGAAATCGGTGGTCGATGCCGCGCCCTTGGACTGGCCGAAGTGCGCGATCAGCGACAGGTTCTGGTCGCGTTCGTGCTCCAGGGTTTCGATCTCGCCCTTGCGCACCCCCAGGTCCAGGCCCACGCTGTGGCTGACGACCACCTGCGCATCACTGGCACCGCGCTTCTTCGCCTCTTCCAGCGCCTGCTGCACGCGGGCGCGCAGGGATTCGGGGCTGTGCGAGAGCGCCTGGGCGGCGGCTTCCGGGGTCTCGACTGCGGGACGTTGGCTCATGCGGATTCGGCTCGGTTGTTCGATGGGGAGAAAAAACCAAGGGGCCCGCACCCGCCGCGCCGGTGGCGGGCACGGACCCCGTGCGGAAGACGGACTAGACGCGTGCGCCGTGCTTGTGGACCGCGCCCGCGTTGCCCCAGCGTTCGAGGTCGTCCACGTGCACGCCGACCCAGTACAGCATGCCGACGCTGTCGCGGGTCCAGCCGCCAATCAGCTCCTGACCCTCGCCCAGCTGCACGTGCCGGGCAAACTCCTCGGCCTTGTCACGGGCCCGGAACACGTGCCACTGCACCACCTTGTCATGGCCGTGGCCTTCCGGGAGGGAGCGTTCCTGTTCCAGAAAATCGGTATTCATGCGGCTCTCCTTTGGTTGCTCGCCAGATCCGGTCCGGTGACGCCCCGGTGCGGACGAGTCATGCCGCCCGGGTGCCCCCCACGGTCATGCCGTCGATGCGCAGCGTGGGCTGGCCCACGCCCACCGGCACCCCCTGCCCCTCCTTGCCGCAGGTACCCACGCCGGGGTCGAGCTGCATGTCGTTGCCGACCATCGACACGCGGGTCAGGACATCCGGACCGTTGCCGATCAGGGTCGCACCCTTCACCGGCCGCGTCACCTTTCCGTTCTCTATGAGATAGGCCTCCGAGGCCGAAAACACAAACTTGCCGGAGGTGATGTCGACCTGACCGCCGCCAAAATTGACCGCATACAGGCCGTCTTCCACCGACCCGATGATCTCTTCGGGATCGGCATTGCCCCCCAGCATGTAGGTGTTGGTCATGCGCGGCATGGGCAGATGGGCATAGGACTCGCGGCGACCGTTGCCGGTGGTCTGCGTGCCGCTCAGGCGGGCATTGAGCTCGTCCTGCATGTAGCCGCGCAGGATGCCGTCCTCGATCAGCACGGTCTCCTCGGTGGGGTTGCCCTCGTCATCGACATTGAGCGAACCGCGGCGCTCGGCCAGCGTGCCATCATCCACGATGGTGATGCCTTCGGCCGCCACCCGTTCGCCGATGCGTCCGGCGAAGGCGGAGGTCCCCTTGCGGTTGAAGTCGCCTTCCAGGCCGTGGCCGATCGCTTCGTGCAGCAGCACACCGGGCCAGCCCGGCCCCAGCACCACCTTCATGCTGCCGGCCGGAGCGTCCACCGCCTCGAGGTTCACCAGCGCCTGGCGCACCGCCTCGCGGGCATGCGCCGCGGCCTGTCCGTGTTCGCGGAAATGGCGATAGCCGAAGCGGCCGCCGCCACCGGAACTGCCCGATTCGCGGCGACCGCCCTGCTCGACGATCACCTGCACGTTCAGGCGCACCAGCGGGCGCACGTCGGTGGTCAGCTCGCCACGGGCGTTGAGCACCATCACCACCTCGCGCGAACCGGCCAGCGAGCACATCACCTGGGTCACGCGCGGATCCGCGGCGCGGGCCTCGGCGTCGACTTCCTTGAGCAGGTCGATCTTTTCCTGTTCACCCAGCGAGTCGATGGGGTTGTCGGGCACGTACAGCTCGCGCGCAGGGGTGCGCCCCTGCACCGCGACGCTGCCGCTCTGGCCCGCGCGGGCGATGCTGCATGCGGTGCCCGCGGCCTCCAGCAGTGCGGGCATCGCGAGGTCGTCGGAGTAGGCGAAGCCGGTCTGCTCGCCACGCACCACGCGGATGCCGGCGCCGCGCTCGATGTTGAAGCTCGCCGACTTGACGATCCCGTCCTCCAGCGACCAGCCCTCCTGGCAGGCGAACTGGAAATAACAGTCACCGCCATCCACCCCTTCGCGGCCGAAGGTGGTGCCGAGCAGACGGGAAAGCTCGGATTCGCCGAGCCCGGCGGGATCCAGCAGGGTTTGTCGGGCCAGATTGTCGATCATGCGTCCCCCGATTCGGGTATTTACTGAAGTATGACGTTTGGGGGCGGGCCGGTGCTTTCAAGCCCGTCGCCGATGCGGGCTTACTCCGGGATCGAGCAGCCCAGCCGCCGGTGCGACACGGTCGGAAACACCGAACGCATGCGTTCCACCTCGCGGCCGTCGATCTCGCCCAGCAGCACCCCGGGGTTGCGCCCCATCTCGCCCAGCACCCGGCCCCAGGGATCGATCACCGCGCTGTGTCCCCAGGTCTCGCGACCGTTCACGTGGAAACCGCCCTGTGCGGCGGCCACCACGTACAGCTGGTTCTCCACCGCGCGCGCCCGCAGCAGGACCTCCCAGTGGGCCTGCCCGGTCTGCGCGGTGAACGCCGACGGCAGGGCGACCCATTCGGCCCCCTGATCCAGCAGCGCACGGAACAGTTCGGGGAAGCGCAGGTCGTAGCAGATCGCCAGCCCCAGGCGCCCGGCGGGGGTATCCACCGTCACCACCTCTTCGCCGGGCTGATACACCCGCGATTCGGTGTAGGCCTCGTTGTTGTCCGGCAGGTTCACGTCGAACAGGTGGATCTTGTCGTAGCGCGCCGCCACCGCGCCGTGCTCGTCGTACACCAGGCAGGCCGAACGCACGCGTTCGCCGTCCGGGGCCTGCAGCGGGATGGTGCCACCGACGACCCACACCCCCAGGCTGCGGGCCTGTTCGGCGAGGAACTTCTGCAGCGGCCCCTGGCCGTCGGGCGCCTCGGCAATATCGAGGACATCGGTCTCCCGCATGCCCATGAAGGCGAAATTCTCCGGCAGGACCAGCACCCGGGCACCCTGTTCCGCCGCCTCGGCCATGCGCCGGCGGGCGTCGGCCAGGTTGGCCTGTGGCTGGGTTCCGGATGCCATCTGGATGGCCGCTACCGGTGTCATGCGCGCTCCTTTTCGGGATGCCTGTTCATCGTGTTCTTCATTCCTGTTCTTCGTCCGCCGGTTCCACCCGGGTCTCCACCCGTGGCGTGGCCCACGGGCCGGTCACGTGGTATTCGACCCGGGCGGCCTCTTCCATGTGATCGCCGATGCCCAGCACCCGTTCGACCAGCAGCACCGCGGCCCCGGTCACCGGACCGCCGAGCAGGGCACCCGCGATCGGCAGGGCACTGCGCAGCCGCGGGACCACAACGACCTGCTGATCATACTCGCGCGCCACCAGGTCGGTGCGCCCACCGACACGCACCTCGGCAGAGGCCCCCTCCAGCGTCAGGCCTTCCACGTTCAGCACGCCGTCACCCAGCTGCGCGCGCCCATCCAGCTCACCGAAGGCAAACCCCTCGGTGAACAGGTCACGGAAGTCCAGCCGCAGCCGCTGCGGCAGCAGGTCCAGGCTGACCAGCCCCAGCAGACGCCCGGCCCCGGGCTCGACATCGCTCAGCCCGCCATCGTTCAGGGCCAGTTCCATCTCGCCCTGCAGGCGTCGCAGCGACGGGCGATACAGCGCTCCGGCCCAGTCCAGCTGCAGGGCCCCGCTGCCCTCGCCCCCGCGCAGGGCGCGGGTCAGCCCGGCCGACTCCAGACCGCCGCCCCAGTCCTCGCCTTCGAGTTCGAGCCGCAGGCGACTGTTCCCGCGCCCGTCGGCATCCACACGCCAGCCACCGTCGCCCCGCGCGCGGACCCCGGGCTCGGGGGTCTCGACCAGCAGCTCACCCAGCTCCAGGCCGTCCGGATCCGGAGACAGATCGCCCCGGATGCCGGCGAAACGGTAATCCCCCAGCCGCAGGCTGTCGAGCGTGAGGCGCACCGAGGGCCAGTTGCGCGGGTCGTCGACCCCCTCGACCGGGGGCGGGGCCTCGTCGTCCGCCGGTTCGTCACCGGTCTCCGGCCACGGGAGCTCCAGCCGCTGGAGATCGAGATTCAGGTGATCGCGCCGGTCGGTCATGCCATAGCGCCAGCCGGCGCGTCCTTCGACCCAGTCGGAGCGGCTGTCCAGCCACCAGCCGCCGGAATCCCGGACCGCCTCCAGCCGGGTCCCCGTCACGCTCAGGTCGTCCCAGCGCAGCGCCTCGTCGACCCGCAGGTCCAGACGGTTCAGGGGCAAGCCGGTGGTCACTTCCTCCGGGGCATCCGCATCGGGCGCGGCGACCTGTACGTTGCCAGCCCACGGGGCGTCCTGCAGGGCCTCGCCCCAGGCGCGGGCGTCCAGTTCGGCAAAATGTCCGGCCACCTGCGCCCCCTGCGCCGGCAGTTCCGGGGGCTGCGCGGCGGCCCGACCGAGTCCCAGCGCCAGTGCCTGCAGCACCGGGGATTCATCGTCATCATCGGCCTCCGGCTGCAGGCGCAGGTCCGCCCGCAGCACATCGCCGAGGATCAGCTCGCCGGTCGCGGGCTCGCGATTCCCCAGCGGCAGCGAGAGTTCCAGGTTGCGCGATTCATCGGCCGCCTTGCCCACCGGCGCCGGCCAGTCGATGGTGACCCCGTCCAGGTCCGAGCGCAGATCCAGGCGCATGCCGTCCCGCTCGCCGCCCAGACGCAGTTCGGCATCCCAGTGGGCGCGTCCGCGGGCATGGGCGGCCAGTTCCGGGAGATCCTCCAGCCAGGGTCCCAGCGGCTGGGGACCGCGCAGCGCGAGGCGCGCGGCCGAGCCATCCAGCGGCCAGTCCAGGTCCAGCAACACCGGTTCGCCGTGGACACCGGCCTCCAGCGCCTCGGCCTGTACCCGATCGATGCTGTCGAAGGCGATCTCGCCGGCCACGCCCGACAGCGCCACCGGCCATTGCGGCACGTCCAGGGCCACGTCCTGCGGGCGCAACCGGCCCGCCACCCGCAGATCATCCATGCGTTCGCTCGACAGCGGCAGCAACAGCTGGAGGTCCAGACCGACGGGCCCGGACGCGCTGGACGCATCCCGCAGATCCGCCACCTCGTCGCCCAGCCCCGCCTGCCGCAGATACGTCAGCAGGTCCGCCGCATCGCCTTCGGTCGCGGCGTCCAGCTCCAGGTCCGGCTCGCCGGTCATGTCAGTGACCTCCACGTCGCCACGCGTGATGCGGGTATCGAGGATGCGACCGCGTGCGCCCTCGGTGCGGAAGGCCTGGTTGCGGAACAGCAGCCGCCCTTCCAGGTCTTCGGCGAGCGGCCATCCTTCCTGGTAGTCGAGCACGCCGTCCTCGATGTCGGCCCACAGGTCGAACACGCCCTGGTGATCGGTGAACGGGAAGGCCTGCGGACGGCCACGATAGGCCATAGCCCCTCCGGTCCCGCGGCCGTCGACGATGCCGTGTGCCAGCCAGTCATGGGTGGTGGCCGGAAGATAGCGCTCGGGCAGATAACGTGCGGCATACGCGCCGTCGGCGTGGTGGATGTCCATCGCCATCGCCAGCAGCGGACCCTGATCGTGGCCGTCAAGGCGCAGATCGCCGCGCAGGGTCGCGCCCCCCTGATCGGCCTGCAGCTCCAGCCCCTCGGCGTTGACCGACCAGTCCCCCGGGGCGTGCCTGCGCGCCAGGAGCCTGCCGCGCAAAGCGTCCAGCCAGAGGATCTCGTCGCCCAGCACTCGCGGGAACTCGACCCGCACCTGCTGCGCGTCCAGACGCGCGCCGGCCTCGCCGGCGTCCCCGTCCCACCAGGCCAGCAGGTCCATCCCGCGAATCCCCGGCCAGTCCCCGTCGCTCTGCAGGCTGACCGAACGCAGGTCGCCCTCCGCCTCGCGGATCCGCAGATCCTCGCCCTCGCGCCCCGCCACCAGCACGCCCTCCGCGAGCCGCCCGCGCGGCCGCAGGCGGACCAGCTGCGGGGCGAGCTCGGGGGCCACACGCTCCAGCAGGGGCTTGAGCGGGGCATACGCGCCGGCGTCCATCTCGCGCGCGACCAGCTCGACATCATTCACCCGCGGGCCTTCGGCGTCCGCCTCGAGACGGTAGCGCATGCGCAGGTCACCCGATCCGGGATGCGTCCCGACCCACGAGGACTCGTGCCAGTCATCCGCAACCCGCCAGCGGAAGCGATGCCCGATCTCGCGATCGCGGGCCCCTTCATCGCCATGCAGCCGGGCGGCATGGGAACCGCTCAGCTTACGGATCCGTCCGTCCGCAAGCTCGCCGTGGACCTGCGCGTCGGCCTCGCCGTCCACCACCGGCAGCCCCAGATAGGCCAGCCAGGGCGCCCAGTGCGCCAGTTCCAGATCATGCCCGTCGAGGAAGAACCGCGCATCGCGCACCGCCGAGGCCGGGATCCTGACACCGAGATGGAAGCCGCCGGCGGTCTCCGGATCCAGCGCACCGGCGAGCCGCAGCAGGCCGTCGCCGTCCGCGCCGATGCGAAAATGCACGTGTTCCAGGGCAATCGCCGAAGTGACTCCGGCCACGCGATCCTCCCAGGCCAGGGAGAGTTGCTCGGCGTCCAGCTCGGGCCAGTTTTCCATCGCGTGTTCCAGGACTGCCCCCTCCCCGGTCCCCAGGCTGCGTCCATGGAAGACCACCCGGCCGTCCGCTTCGCGCACCAGGCGCGCCTGCATGCCGGCCACGTGCAGACGCAGGCGGGGCGCGCGGTCGCGCAGCGAGGCCACCGGGTCGAGCGTGGCGCCGACCTCCTCGACCCGCAGCGGATCGGCCCCGGCCGCGGCCATGCGCACCTCGCGCACGACCAGCTCCGGAGCCCAGCCGCGCCAGCCCAGATCCACCGTCTCGGCCTGCATCTCCATGCCCGCGGCAGCGGAGACACCCGCCTCCAGGCGTTCGTGCAGGCCGTCCCAGTGCGGCAGCAGCAGGCGCAGCGCGAGCAGCGTGATGATCAGCAGCAGGATCGCGGACAGCAGCAGGGGGAGGACGACCCGGAGGATCCTGCGGGCCACCCTCCGCATCCCGCGCCCGCCGCGTCCGGCTCGCTCCGCTGCATTCACGCTGGGAAACCTCCGGTCAGACAAACACCACGTCGAACTGCTCCTGGGTATAGAGGGTTTCGACCTGGAAACGGATAGGGATGCCAACGAAGCTCTGCAGCTCCGCCAGGCTAGCCGACTCCTCGTCCAGCAGCAGGTCGATCACGCTCTGCGAGGCCAGCACCCGCAGTTCGCGGGCATCGTACTGGCGTACTTCCCGGAGGATCTCGCGAAACAGTTCATAACACACGGTTTCGGCCGTCTTGAGATAGCCCCGGCCGCCACAGGTGGGACAGGGCTCACACAACTGATGCTCGAGGCTGTCGCGGGTACGCTTGCGGGTCATTTCCACCAGACCGAGCGGCGACACGTCGCAGATCTGGGTCTTCACGTGGTCGCGCTCCAGCGCCTTCTCCAGTGCGCGGATCACCTGGCGCTTGTGCTCGTCGTCCTGCATGTCGATGAAATCGATGATGATGATCCCGCCGAGATTGCGCAGGCGCAGCTGGCGACCAATGGCCTGGGCCGCCTCGAGGTTGGTCTTGAAGATGGTCTCCTCGAGCTTGCGGTGGCCGACGAACCCGCCGGTGTTGATGTCCACCGTGGTCATCGCCTCGGTCTGGTCGAAGATCAGGTAGCCGCCGGATTTGAGCTCGACCTTGCGCTCCAGCGCGCGCTGGATCTCCTCGTCGATGTTGAAAAGGTCGAAGATCGGCCGCTCGCCCGGGTAGTGCTCGATACGCTCGCTCAGCTCCGGCAGGTAGCGCCGGGAGAAATCCGCGATCTTCTGGTAGGTCTCGCGCGAGTCGATGCGGACGCGTTCCAGATCCACCCCGACCATGTCGCGCAGGATGCGCTGCACCAGCGGGAGGTCGGCGTACACCTCGGTCCCGGCCGGGGCGGTGCTGGCCGCCTCCTGGAGGCTGTCCCAGATCTTCTTCAGGAAAGCGGTGTCGATGCGCAACGCCTCGGAATCGGCCAGCTCCGCCGCGGTGCGCACGATGAAGCCGTGCTGCGGGGCCAGCTCGTCACGCAGGGCCTCGACCTGTTCGCGCAGGCGGGCGCGCACCGCATCGTCCTCGATGCGCGTACTGACCCCCACGTTGTTCTGGTTGGGCATCAGCACCAGGTGGCGTGCCGGCACCGTGATGTAGGTGGTCAGGCGCGCGCCCTTGGATCCCATGGGGTCCTTGGTCACCTGCACCAGCAGCTCCTGACCCTCGTGCAGCAGGTCGCGGATCCCCTCGTTGCCGCGGCCCTCGCCCTCGCCGGCGTTGCGCGGGATCACGTCCGAGGCATGCAGGAAGGCGGTGCGGTCACGCCCGATCTCGACGAACGCCGCGTCCATGCCCGGCAGCACGCGCACCACGCGGCCCTTGTAGATGTTGCCGACGATCCCCCGCTGCCGGGCGCGCTCGATGTGCAGCTCGGTCAGCACGCCGTTCTCGACCAGGGCCACCCGGCTCTCCTGGGGCGTGACGTTCATCAGCAGTTCGGTTCCGGTCATGCGGGATCTTTGGTCGGGGTAAAAAAACAGGGAACGCGACCCCGCCTCAGGCGGGGTCGCGCGCGGGCGGCGCATCGCCCGGAGTATCACTGGCCTGCGGCCGGGATTTCTCGTCCGGTGGTGGCCCGGACGGCAGGTTGCGGGGCCAGGACTTGATCACCGCGTGTACCAGAGTCGCCAGCGGGATGGCGAAGAACACGCCCCACAGGCCCCAGATACCGCCAAAGATGAACACCGAGGCGATGATCGCCACCGGATGCAGGTTGACCACCTCGGAGAACAGCAGCGGCACCAGCACGTTGCCGTCGAGGAACTGGATCACGCCGTAGGCCACCAGCACCCAGGCGAACTCGGAGCTGAAACCGAACTGGAAGTACGCCACCGCGGCCACCGGGATGGTCACCACCGCGGCACCGATATAGGGGATGATCACGGAGATCCCGACCATGAACGACAGCAGCACCGCGTATTCCAGCTCGAACCAGTGGAAGGTGGCGAAGCTGACCGCCCAGACGATCAGGATCTCGATGAACTTGCCGCGCACGTAGCTGGCGATCTTCAGGTTCACCTCGCCCCAGACCTCGCTGGCCAGGTGCGTGTCGCGGGGCATGAAGCCGCGGATCCAGCCCAGGATCTGGTCGCGGTCCTTGAGCATGAAGAACACCATCAGCGGGACCACGATCAGGTAGATCACCACGTCCACCAGATGCCGCGCGGAGGCCAGCGAGAAGGTGACCACCTGCTGCCCCATCTGGGTGGCCTCGGCGCGGATCGCGCCCATCAGCTCGAACACCTGCTCGTCCGTGATCAGCTGTGGATAGCGCTCCGGCAGCTGCAGCAGCAGCGCCTGACCCTCGGAGATCATGCCCGGCAGTTCTCGCACCAGCTGGGTCACCTGCTGCGACATCAACGGCACCACGCTGAACAGCGCGGCCACGGTCGCCAGCAACGCGCCCAGAAGCACCAGAACCACCGCGATGATGCGCGGCACATGCAGACGCTGGAGCTTGGATACCGCTCCCTCCAGCAGGTAGGCAATGATCACGCTCGCCAGCAGAGGCGCGAGGATGCGGCCGGCAAACATGATGATCAGCAGCCCGACCAGCAGCAGCATGGCCAGGATCACGACCTGTGGATCCGTGAAATGCCGCCGGTACCACTGGCGGAGCATGTCGATCATGACGTCGGGCCTTCCCTTTCGTTACCGCCGCGGTGCGGGTCCTCGGCCTGCACCTTCGCCTGATAGTGAGACCAGAAAACCGTCTCCAGTTCGTCGATCACCTCGGCAGCCTCGCGCCCCTGCATCACGTGCTGGGCCATCAAGGACGAGGCCTCGTTGAGCAGCTTGCCGCGATCCAGCATGTAGTAGGTGGCGGTCAGGCGGCGCATCGCCTTGATCACCGACTCGTTTTCGGGCCGCGGGATCGGTTCGGGCTCCGGGACACCGGCGGGTTCGGGTTCGCCGGCGTCGCCGTCCCCCGGATCCGCCCCGTCACCCTGCGATTCGAGGAATCGCGCGAATTTCAGCAGGCTCTGGCGGTCGGACTCGGACAGCCGCGCGGCCACTTCGGCGATCGCCTCGGTGGTCGCGTCACGCCGCCGCCCGCCCTGGCCGGCGGCCAGAACCTGCTCGAGTCCCCCGGGCAGGCCGCCCTCCGTGGAGCCCTTCGGCGGGATCATCCATCACCCTCGATCTGCAGGCTGAATACCGGCATCTTGCGCCGCTCCTGCATCAGCGACAGCTGCTTGACCAGCGCCACGATCAGCCTGTCGGTCACCTGCTGCATCCCGTTCCATTCCATGCGTGCCTCGCCCAGCAATTCGCCCATGTTCGGCGGCGGATTGTGGTCGGCTTCCATCAGTATGTCTTCCAGCATCCCCGGCTTGGCCTCCGGCCGGAAAAGCATGCCATAGGTCAGCTCGTCCGGGCGCACTACCAGCCACTGGCCGTCGTCGTCCACCATGACCGGCTCCAGCCCATCGGGCAGCTCCACCGAGCCATGGTGCAGCTGCAGCACGCGCTGGCCGTCCATCTCCTCGGCCACCGGATCACCCTCGCCGGCGGCGGTCTTGTGGGCGGTGGTGAAGCGCGCCACGTAGGGCGGCTCCTCGCGGGCCGTGCCCCCGGCCTGTTCGGCCACCAGCAGCCCGCCCATGCCGAGCCCGACCACCGGGCGCTGCGAGCGGCGGAAGATGTCGATCAGGGACAGTTCGTCCGGGACCTGCGGGTTGTTCTCGCGGTCCGCCGTGGGCCAGGCGCCACCCAGCAGCCACAGGCCGTCGAACTGGGCCGCCGAGCCGGGCAGATCCTGCCCGACGAAGGGGCGGTAATAGGAGAAACCGATGTCGCGTTTTTCGAGCTGGGCCTCGATCAGGGCCAGGAACTCGGAATAGGTGTGCTGTACTACGCAGTAGTTCTTCATCGCACTTTATCCTTGTTTGGGCATGTCGGGACCGGGCCGGCAGTAGTCCTGCAGGAACTGTTTGAGCACCTCCAGCGTCGGCACCCGGAATTTCTGCCGCGCGTGGACCAGCGAGATCGGCCTTTCCAGCGCGGGGTCGAGCGGGATCGCCACCAGTTCGCCCAGCGCCAGTTCCTTGGCCACCACGGCCTCGGACAGCACCGAGACCCCCATTCCGGCGGCCACGGCCCCCTTGATGGCCTCGGGGCTTCCCAGTTCCATGCAGCCGCGCAGGGCGTTGCGGTCGTACCCGGCCTGCCCAAGGTACTCCATGATGACCTCGCGGGTCCCGGAACCCTCCTCACGGCATATGAATGGGGCATGGATGAAGTCCTCGACCCCGACCTGCACGCGTCCGGCCAGCGGATGGTCCGGCGGCACCACCAGCCGCAGGCGGTCGCCAAAACAAGCCTGCACCTCCAGGTTGCGCTGGCCCACCGAGGCCTCGACGATTCCCAGGTCCACGCTGCCCTCCTCGACCATGCCCACCACGGTCACCGTATTGCCCACCCGCAGGCGGATGCCGATCTCCGGGTGCGCGCGACGAAACGCGCCCAGCAGGGAAGGCAGCATGTATTCCGCCACCGTGGTGCTGGCGCCGATCACCAGCGCCCCGGCCGCCCCTTTCAGCTCGCGCAGGGCGGCTTCCATCTCGCCGTAGGTATCGAAGATGCGCTCGGCATAGCGGCGCACCAGTTCGCCTGCCTCGGTCAGCGCCACCCGGTTGTGGTTGCGGTCGAACAACCGCGCTTCCAGCTGTTCCTCCAGCTGCCGGATCTGGAAGGTGACCGCCGGCTGGGTCATGTGCAGGGTCTCCGCGGCCCGGGTAAAGGACAGCTGCCGTGCCACGGTCAGAAATACCTGCAAACGTCGATCGGCCATCGACTCCGTTCCTCCGCGCTCCCTCGGGAGCGTCATGTTAGGGAAACGCGGATCAGCGTACACCAGGTCGCACGGCCGGCCGTGGCTCTGCCGGCCAGATGGGCTATGCTCGGACCCGCACGGGTACGCGCGCACCGCCATCACCCGCCCGGGAGTTCCATGGACATTCATCGGCTGCTCGAATCCCGCTGGCGCCCCGAACCCTGGCAGGAGATCGCCGGGTTCCGGCGCGTGGCGGCGCTGCTGCTGATCCTGATCCAGATGGGCGCGGTGATCGCTCTGGTCCTGCGCACCGGCGGCACCGCAACGGCCTATCTCAATTTTATCCTGATCCCGATCCTGGCCGGGGCCGCGATCTTCGGAGCGCGCGGAGGCGCGGCGCTGGGCCTGCTGGCCGGTCTGGCGCTGGGGCCGTTCATGCCCATGGACACCACCACCGGGCAGATGCAGCCCCTGCTCAGCTGGACCACCCGCACGGGGCTGTACGTATTCCTGGGAGGCGCTACCGGCTGGATGTTCGGCCAGCTGCACAGCCACGCCCGCCAGCTGGTGAACCAGGCCCTCACCAGCCCGGTCACCGGACTGCCCAACCGCCAGGCACTGGAAAACGACCTCCGCGACCATTTCGCGCTCGCACCGGCCGGCGCGGGGTCGCCGCCCGCCACCCGCCTGGCCAGCCTGCGCATGGATAACTACGAGGACACCATCAGCGCGCTGGGCCTCGGGGCCGAAGAACCCCTGCTGCGGGCGATCGCCGAGCGGCTGCAGGTCTCGGCCCGGACGGGCGACGGGCGCCTCTACCACATTCACGACGACCACTTCGTGCTGGTGCTGACGGACAGCGGCGAGCGGCCCTGCCAGACCATCACCCAGCAGGCAGTGGAACGCCTGCAGGCACCGTTCGAGCTGCACGGCATCCCGGTCTATCTGGGCGCCCACGCCGGCGTGGCCACCTTCCCCGACAGCGAGGACGACGATCCCGCGCGCCTGCTGACGCGAGCATGGATGGCAATGCACGAGGCACGCACCAGCGGGCACGCCTGCCGTCAGTGGAACCCGCGCCAGGATGAACGCTCGCGGCGCACCGTGGCCCGCCTGGGCGCCCTGCAGGAGGCCCTGGGACGCGATCAGCTGCACCTGTGGTACCAGCCCAAGACCAATCCCGGCAACGGCCGGCTGCTGGGGGTGGAGGGCCTTCTGCGGTGGGAGCACCCGCGATACGGGCTCATCCCGCCCGACGAGTTCATTCCCCAGGCCGAACGGACCGGACTGATCCATCCGCTGACGCGCGAGCTGCTGGAATGCGCGGCGGCCGACACCCGGCGACTTCGCGAAGCCGGCATCGCCATCCCGGTCAGCGTGAACGTGTCGGCACGCAATTTCATCGATCCCGGGTTTGCGGGACACGTCCTCGCGATCATCCAGCGCGCGGGCCTGCGACCCGGCGACCTGGAGCTGGAGTTTACCGAGACCGCGGTGATGACCGATCCGGAAGAGGTCATCACCGCGCTGGATCGCCTCCAGGCCGCGGGCGTCGGCCTCGCGGTCGATGATTTCGGCACCGGACAGGCCTCACTGGCCTACCTGCGCCGTCTGCCGGTGCATGCACTGAAGATCGATCAGGCCTTCGTGCGCGAGATGGCACAGCAACGGGTGGACGGCCGGATCACCCGCGCGGCGATCGGCCTGGGACACGACCTCGGGCTGCAGGTGGTGGCCGAGGGCGTGGAGGACGACAGGACCCTGAGCGAGCTGCGCCAACTGGGTTGCGATGCCGTGCAGGGCTACGGCATCGCCCGCCCCATGCCGCTGGACGAGCTGATCCACTGGGCCCGCACGCGCCGCACGGCGCAGCCCGCCACCTGAACCGGCCCCACGTCCGCCAGGGCGCGCAAGGGCAACACGCAAAGTCCCCGCGCCACGCGCCCGCAATCGCCTCCGGCCACGGAGTTCCCTAAACTGCGAGCATGAGCAAGGCTTGGAAGAAACTCGATCTGGAAGGCGGCGGGCTGCAGGCGGTAAACGCCCGGCTCGCCACAGCCATGCGCTCGCGGCCGGCCGCCTATGCCGCCTGGGTCCTGTTCCCGGCCGGGGCGCACCGTTTCTACCTGCACGAGCCACTGGGCGGGTTCGCGTTCGTGGCCGGCAGCGTGGCAACCGCGGCACTGGCAGCCCTGGCGCCCGGTCTCTGGTGGCTGCTGCCGGCGGTCCCGGTCGCCGGGCTGGCGGCCTTCGACCTGGTGTGGATCGACCGTCGCGTAACGCGCTACAACAAGGAACTGCGGATGCGGGCCTTCCTGCGCAAGGGCCATCGTCCGCCGCAGGACTATCGCGGACGCTACACCTCCGACGAGGACGCCCAACGCGAGCTGCAGGAATACCAGGAGGTCAAGGAAGGCGAACGCCCGGGCCAGCCGGGCCCCGCCGGTGCCAACGATCGCGATCGCGATGCCGGGGGGAAACGCCGCATGCCCAGCTTCAACGAACAGGAGGCGATGCTGCGGCAGATGCGGCAGCGCCGTCAGGACGACGAGGACTGACCGGCCGCTCCGGCGCCCCCGTCGCCGACCGCCGGCTCAGTCGTCGCCGGGGCGCCACACGCCGCTGGCTTCCTGCGGCGCAGCGGGCTGCTGCTGCTTCTGGCCTTCCACGTCGTCGAACACCGATTCGGTGAAGGCGGCGAGCTGCTTGAGATAGTCCTTGCGTTCATCCACCGACTCGGGCATCTGCGCCAGCAGAAAGCCGGTGATCGCACTCAGATACTGCACGGCCACCAGCGGCTGCTGGGCACGCGGGTCGGCCTCGGCCAGCACGCCCTGGACCTTCTGGATCAGTTCACCGGACAGTTGCAGGGTCTCGTCGCTCATGTGGCGGTCTCCGTTCGCGCTCTTGAGTTGTACAGACCGGCACCCTAAGCCATGCCCGCGCACACCGAAAGTCGGCCCGCGTGCCGGCGGGCCTTTCCCCGGGACCGCAGCCTCGCTCAGCCCTGGCGCGAGCGCCAGGCCTCGTCATCGGCATCCGGCGAATGCTCGGCCAGCGGGGCATCGTCATCCACGTCGAAATCCTCGTAGGCCCGGTCCGGTGGCACCTGCCAGGGCTCCGAGGGCAGGATGTTGTGCGCGCCCGGCCGCGGCGCCCAGCGTTCCTCCTCCAGACCGCGGATCAGCCCGACGATCATCACCACCATCACCAGCGAGAACGGCAGGGCCGCGAGGATGACCGCGCTCTGCAGCACCTCCAGCCCGCCGGCCAGCAGCAGCACCGCGGTCAGCAGGCCCATCGCCCCGCCCCAGATCGCCAGGTGCACCGTGCGGTGCTCGGTGGAGCCGTGGGCCAGCAGGGTGTTGATCACCACGATGCCGGCGTTCGCGGACGTCAGCAGATAGGTCGCGATCAGAACCGTGACCAGCAGGCTGCCACCGAGTGCGACCACCCCCGGCTCCAGGGTCTCCATGGTCAGGAAGGTCGCGCGGGTCATGTCCTCGCTGACCGCGGCGGCGATGCCGGCCATCCCCTCGGACTCGGCGTACAGCGCGGTGCCCCCCAGCAGCCCAAGCCAAACGAAGGTGATCAGGGTGGGCACCAGCAGCACGCCCATCACGAACTCGCGCAGGGTGCGCCCGCGCGAGATGCGCGCGATGAACAGTCCGACGAACGGTGCCCAGGCCAGCCACCAGCCCCAGTAGAACACCGTCCATTCCGCATGCCAGCCGTCGGTATGGTGGGCATGGGTGTACAGCGACAGCCCCATCAGGTTCTGCAGATAGGAACCGGCGGACTGCACCACCAGCGCCAGCAGGTACTGGGTCGGCCCCCAGATCAGCAGCAGCGCGAGCAGCCCCGCGCTGAGCCACATGTTGGCCTGCGAGATCCGCTGCACGCCGGACTGCAGCCCGGTCACCACCGACAGCACCGCGATCACCGTGAGCACCGCGGTGATCACCACCTCGGTAGTCGCCGAGGTGCCCATACCCGTCAGGTGATCCAGCCCCGACCCCAGCTGCTGGATGCCCAGGCCCAGGGTGGTGGCGATGCCGAATACCGTCGCGAGGATCGCCAGCAGGTCGACGATGTCCCCCGGCCAGCCATGCACGTACTTGCCCAGGATGGGATGCAGGGCCGAGCGCAGCGCCAGCGGCTGGCCCCGGCGAAAACCGAAGTAGGCCAGCATCAGCGCCAGCAGCGCGAACACCGCCCAGGCGTTGAGCCCCCAGTGGAAATAGGTCAGCACCATGGACATGTCGGCGGCGGCCGGATCGCCGTCGCCGGCCACGAACGGATTGCCGCCGTAGTGACTCAGCGGCTCGGCCACGGCCCAGAACAGCAAACCCACCCCCATGCCGGCGGCGAACAGCATCGCCAGCCAGGACAGGGTGGTGAACTCCGGGACCTCGTCGTCATGGCCCAGGCGCACGTCCTTGTAACGCCCGACCCCCAGCCAGATGACCAGCACCAGGAAGAAGGCCATGGCCACCACGTAATACCACTCCAGCAGCGGATTGAGGAAATCGCGCGCGCCGCTGACCGCGGCATCGACCTGATCGGTGCGGTAGATCGCCAGCGCCACGATGATCAGCACGGCAATGATGGACACCAGGGCAACCCGGGGGTTGAGGCCCTTGAACGGTCCGCGGGTGGCAACGTTGTACATGCAATCCCCTGCAGTTCGAGGTCAGTCGGTCGCGCAACCGCCGGCGGCCGCGCCGGTCGTGGCCGCCCCGCCGGGCGGCGCCGCACCCGAAACCGGGCCGGGCGTCTCGCGATGGTCGCGAATCATCGCATGCACCCACTGCAGTTTGGTAATCGCCGCGGGGGTCAGCATGAACGGATAGACATGGCCGTGCCCCATGCTGCGGTTCAGGCTGTTGAGCGCGTTGGTCAGCGGCAGCCAGTGGTCCATCAGAGTATCGATATCCGGGGCGTTGTAGGGATCATAATCCGGTGTCTGCCGCATGGACGCACCCGCCAGAGCCGGCGCGCCCACGTGCAGGCCGTACGCGCGGGCGGTATCCAGGGTGTCGACGATGTGCAGGTAGTGCGCCCAGGTTTCGGCCCAGTCCTCCCACGGATGGGCGCTGGCATAGGCGCTGACGAACCGGCCCTGCCAGTCGGCCGGCGGCCCCTCGCGATAGTGCCGGCGAAGCGCGGCGTCGTAGTCGGCGCGTTCGTCACCGAACACCCGGCGGAAGTCCTCGTGCGCCGGTCCGCCGCGCACCAGACGTTCCCAGTAATAGTGCCCGCTCTCGTGGCGGAAGTGGCCGAGAATGGTGCGGTAGGGCTCGGCCATCGCCTCGCGCATGCGCTCGCGCACCGCCGGATCGGCCTCCGCGATGTCGAGGGTGATGAGCCCGGCCGCGTGCCCGGTCACCACACCCCCGCCTTCCTGAAACGCGGGCGTGGTCGAGGCCAGAAAATCGAAGGCAAGGCCCTGCGGATCTTCGCGCTGCGATACCAGCGGCAGACCCAGCCGCAGCAGGCCGTACACCAGCCGCCGTTTCTCCGCCTCCAGACGCGCCCACAATGTGCGGTTGCCCGCCACACCCAGATCCGGGATGGTCCGGTTCAGACGGCACGCACGGCAGAACGGATGCGCGTCGGATTCGGGGACCATCCAGTTACAGACCCCGTCCACCGCGTAGTGCCGGCACTGGCGATAGCGAACACCATCGACCTCGCCGGCCACCCGCCACCAGCCGCCCGGGATCTCCTGCCCGCGGGCATCCCGACCCTCGCCATCAGGGAGGAGGGCCGCCACCCGCAGGCGATCCGACAGGAAACCCAGACGGTGCCCGCAGGCGGTACAACAGGTATTGTCAAAGTGGACCGCCATACCACAGGCATCGCATTCGAACAGCTCCATGGGCACCTCCCGCCACGGGTAACGGTTCCAGAGTACGCCCTCGCGGGCCCGCCGTCAGCGGGATTCCAGAAGCTCCCGCACCCGCGTGAGCGTTCGCGGGTGCTCGAGGATGCCGGCATGCGAGGTATCCACCCCGTAGATGCTCGTGGCCGCGGCCTGGGCCTCCGGCCGCAGCATGCTCTCGAGGCTGACCACGCCGTCGGTCAGTTCGCGGCTGCGGCCGCTGTCGCGCCGGTGCGCGAACAGCAGATGGGTCTGTGCCGGGATCTCCGCCCCGGGGGCAAACAGGCGCTCGAGGTACTCGGAGCCCGGCGCCAGATCCCGCCACACCGGCACTACCACCGGCGCGCGCGACACCCCGGTGGCGGCCATCCGGTGCCCGTCCCAGGGGGTGGCCAGGGTCACCAGGAGCGGCACCTCGGCCGGCGCCGCGCGGCGCTCGCGTTCCAGCAGGAAACCGCGAGCCACCAGACCGCCCATGCTGTGGGCCACGACCTGATACCGCTGCACGTCGTGGCGCAGCTCCAGCTCCTCCATGACCTGGGCGAGGTGTACCGCTGCCGCCTCCAGCGGCACCCCCGAGGGGTAGTAGTACACCCAGGGCTGAAAGCGCGAGAGGTCGAGATCCTCGATCAGGGCCGCGAACGAACGGGGCGACCCGTTCATGCCGTGGATGAACAGCACCGGCTCGCGCTCGGCATCGTGCTGGCCATCCAGGAAATACACCCCGGCGTGGCCCTCGCGCACAAAATCGAGCGGCCGCCACTGACTCGCGGCGGCGAGCGCGGGATCAAAACGCGGGTCCTCCAGCGAGGCCACTTCCCCGAAAGTCGTCATCCGCCCGAGGCTGAACAGCGCATCCTCGCCCGCGGCGCGCTCCGGGCCGGCAGCCGGGAGCACCAGCCCGCCCTCGGCGAAGGCCCCCGGGATGCGCGTGGCGGGGTTATCCAGGCGGATGCGCTGGTCCAGATGGCGGTCGCCGGCGGCGCAGTGGATCGCGGGGCCGTGTTCCAGGCCATGAACCGCCACCGCCGCCGGATCCGCACCCGAGTCGGTATCCGAACCGTCCTGCCAGTACCCCAGCACCGACCACTCCCCCGGTTCCAGGGCGAAGAACCAGCGCCCCCCGGGCCCGGTCAGGACGTGATCCACGACCTCCGGCGGCAGACCCTCGCCGCGCTCGCGCACCGCCAGCACCCGATAGGCACCATCCTCCGGCGCGATACTGGTTTCTGCTGCCCCTTCGATGCTGCCCTCGATCACACAGGCGCCCTGCATCGCAGCGAACTGGCCGCGCGCCTCGAGCAGCGTGCAGCCGCTCGCGGCCGCCGCCATGGCCAGCACCACCACCCGCACAAGCCGCCGCGTCAACCGCCGGAACGTGTCACGCCGCCCTGCCCGCTCGTCCATGGTCTCACCCTCCGGCCCGGCCTCCGGCGGGCCCCGATGCTTGCATTCCGGGCATATTCCCGCGCGGCGGGCTGCCCGTCCAGCCCGCACCACCGGGGTGCATGACGCACCATCGAGAGGCAGCAAGGATTGTCCCGGATACCGGCTTGTGCCTTAATGCGCGCCCACGATTCACACAGGAAGACACAACATGAACGGAAGTCTCGACGAGAAACTCGAACCGATCTATCAGGAAGTCCTGCATCGCAACCCGGGCGAGACGGAGTTCCATCAGTCCGTGCACGGGGTGCTGCAGACCCTGGGCCCGGTTCTGGTCAAGTACCCGGAATTCGCCGACCTGAAGATCATCCAGCGCGTCTGCGAGCCGGAACGCCAGATCATCTTTCGCGTGCCCTGGCAGGACGACCGCGGCGAACTGCAGATCAACCGGGCCTTCCGCGTGCAGTTCAACAGCGCACTAGGGCCGTACAAGGGCGGTATCCGCTTCCACCCGTCGGTGTACCTGGGCATCGTCAAGTTTCTCGGCTTCTCCCAGGTCTTCAAGAACGCGCTTACCGGCCTGCCGATCGGCGGCGGCAAGGGCGGCAGTGACTTCGATCCCAAGGGCCGCTCCGACGGCGAGATCATGCGCTTCTGCCAGAGCCTGATCACCGAGATGTATCGCTACCTCGGCGAATACACCGACGTGCCCGCGGGCGACATTGGTGTGAGCCAGCGCGAGGTCGGCTACATGTTCGGGCAGTACAAGCGCCTGACCAACCGCTTCGAATCGGGCGTGTTCACCGGCAAGGGTCTGGACTGGGGCGGCAGCCGTGCGCGCACCGAGGCCACCGGCTACGGCGCGGTATTCTTCACCCAGGAGATGCTGAAGGCCCGCAACGACTCCCTCGAAGGCAAGCGGGTGGTGATCTCCGGGGCCGGCAACGTGGCGATCTTCGCCACGCAGAAGGCGCAGCAGCTGGGCGCGAAGGTCATCGCCTGTTCCGACTCGCGTGGCGTGATTCTCGACGAGGACGGTCTGGATCTGGACCTGCTGCGTCAGATCAAGGAGCGTGAACGCGGCCCGGTCTCGGACTACGCCGAACGCAAGCCGAGCGCGAAATACCGTGAGAACGGCTGCATCTGGGAGATCCCCTGCGAGGTCGCCCTGCCCTGCGCCACGCAGAACGAACTGACGGGCAAGGACGCGAAGGCGCTGGTCGAAAACGGCTGCATCGCGGTCGCCGAAGGCGCCAACATGCCGGTGACCCCGGAGGGCATTCAGACCTTCCGCGAGGCGGGCATCGCCTTCGGTCCCGGCAAGGCCGCCAATGCCGGCGGCGTGGCCACCAGTGCGCTGGAGATGCAGCAGAACGCCAGCCGCGACTCCTGGAGCTTCGAATACACCGAAGCACGCCTGCAGGAGATCATGGCGAACATCCACCAGACCTGCTTTGAGACGGCCGAGGAATACGGCTCGCCGGGCAACTACTCGGCCGGTGCCAACATCGCCGGCTTCGTCAAGGTCGCCCGCGCGATGGAGGCCATGGGTCACATCTGAGGTCACGGGCCCGGTGCTGCCGGCGCCGGCCCCCGCTCACCGGCACCATCCACACCGCCACCGTAACGGTGGCCGGTGGCGCCGAGCACCAGCGAAGCGCGATCCATGCGCATGTTCGCGTTTGCAACCCCGTCGATGCGGTTTCAGGATAAAACATCCAGCCAGAAAGACGGAGGTATGCGCGATGCAGACAGCTTTCCCGAACAGGCGCCCCACGGTCCGTCGTGCCGGCGCGGGCGGCCTGGCCGTGGCCCTGCTCTCGGCCAGCACGGCCGCCGGAGCCGGGGTCGCGGTCAGCAACGAGACCGTGGCCTCCGGCGTCACCACCGATGCCACCGAGCTGGACGTGGTGCGCGTGGTCGAGGGGCTGGAACACGCCTGGGCCGTGGACTGGCTGCCCGACGGGCGCAAGATCATCACCGAGCGTCCCGGCCGGCTGTGGCTGATCGACGGGGACGAGGCCACCGAGATCGGCAACCTGCCCGCCATCGAGGCCGAAGCGACCCAGAGGACCGCCCCCGAGGGCGGCAGCCAGGGCGGCCTGCTGGATGTCGCGGTGCATCCGGATTACGCCGACAACGGCTGGATCTACTTCACCTATTCCAGTCCCGGGGACACCGACAGCGTGGTCGGCGACGCCGACTACGGCACCGGTACCGCGCTGGCGCGGGCCCGCCTGAGCGACGACGGCACCGAGCTCGAGGACCGCGAGACCCTGTTCGCGCAGACCCCGCGCTACGACCCCGGCCGGCACTACGGCTCGCGCATCCTGTTCCCCGGCGACGGCACCGTGATCTTCAGCATCGGGGACCGAGGCCTGCGCCATCCGTCGCAGAACGTGCGCGACCCGGGCGGCGCCATGATCCGCCTGACGGAAGACGGCCGGGTACCCGACGACAATCCCTTCGCGGATGCGGCCGATCCGGCCGGCCCGCTGCCGGAGATCTACTCCTTCGGTCATCGCAACAACCAGGGCATGGTCCGCCACCCGGAGACCGGCGAGCTGTGGACTACCGAACACGGTCCGTCCGGCGGTGACCTGCTGCATCGCCTGGAGGCCGGGGCCAATTACGGCTGGCCGCAGGTCGCCTTCGGCGACGAATACTCCACCGGCGAGGCGGTCGGGATCGGGCGTCAGGCCCCCGGGGTCAACGAGCCGATCTTCTACTGGGAAGACTCGTTTGCCCCGTCCGGCCTGAGCGTGTACCGGGGCGGACCGGTGGCGGACTGGGAAGGCGACCTGTTCGCCGGCTCGCTGGTGCGCGGCCAGCTGTGGCGTCTACGGGTGGACGGCGACGAGGTGGTCGAGGACGAGATCATCCTCGAGGGCACCCCGGGACGCATCCGCGACGTGGCCATGGGACCGGACGGCCATCTGTACGTGATCACCGACCACGGCGACAGCGGCCTGTACCGCCTGGACCCGGCGGACTAGCCGACAACCGGCCCGCACGCACGAAGGCCCGCATAGGGCGGGCCTTCGTGTCATCCATGATGAAGTGGAGGGGGGTCAGGGGCGAACCGGGGCGGCTCAGGCCGCCTCGGCGTGCTTGACGAAGCGCAGGGCCCCGCCCTCCATGTCCACGCGGATGGTGTCGCCGGAGACGAACTCGCCGGACAGCAGCTGCTGCGCCAGCGGGTTCTCCAGCTGGGTCTGGATCGCCCGCTTCAGCGGCCGCGCCCCGTACACCGGGTCGAAGCCCGCCTCGCCGAGGTGATCCAGTGCCGCATCCGAGACCTCCAGCCCCAGTTCGCGCTCCTCCAGACGTTCGCGCAGGTACCTGAGCTGGATATCGGTAATCGCCCGGATCTGCTCGCGCTCCAGCGGGTGGAACACCACCACGTCGTCCACGCGGTTGA
Organism: Thioalkalivibrio sp. ALJ24; assembly: GCF_000377785.1. Lineage (GTDB taxonomy): Bacteria > Pseudomonadota > Gammaproteobacteria > Ectothiorhodospirales > Ectothiorhodospiraceae > Thioalkalivibrio. The sequence continues at coordinate 50,937 of NZ_KB898725.1, forward strand.
TGAACTCCGGCCGGAAGTGCTGCCCGACAATCTCCATCACCGCGCCCTTCATGCGATCGTAGTTGTCCTCGCCGGCCATCTCCTGGATCTGCTGCGAGCCCAGGTTGGAGGTCATCACGATCACCGTGTTACGGAAGTCCACGGTGCGCCCGTGACCGTCGGTCAGGCGGCCGTCATCCAGCACCTGCAGCAGCACGTTGAACACGTCCGGATGCGCCTTCTCCACCTCGTCCAGCAGGATCACGGAGTACGGCTTGCGGCGCACGGCCTCGGTCAGATAGCCGCCCTCCTCGTAACCGACATAGCCCGGGGGCGCCCCGATCAGCCGCGCCACGGAATGCTTCTCCATGAACTCCGACATGTCGATGCGCACCATGGCCTCCTCGGTATCGAACAGGAAGCCGGCCAGCGACTTGGTCAGCTCGGTCTTGCCCACACCGGTCGGGCCGAGGAACAGGAACGAGCCGTTCGGACGGTTGGGATCCGCCAGCCCGGCACGTGAACGGCGGATGGCGTTGGCCACCGCGGTGACCGCCTCGTTCTGGCCGACCACGCGCTCGCCGATGGCCTCTTCCATGCGCAGCAGCTTGTCCTTCTCGCCCTCCAGCATCTTGGCCACCGGGATCCCGGTCCAGCGCGAAACGACCTCGGCGACCTCCTCGTCGGTCACCTTGTTGCGCAGCAGCTGGGTCTCCTGGCTCTCCATCTCGTGGGCCATGGCCAGGGACTTCTCCAGATCCGGGATCTTCCCGTACTGCAGCTCCGACATGCGCGACAGGTCGCCGGCGCGGCGCGCGGTCTCCAGTTCCTGGCGCGCGCGCTCCAGTTCTTCCTTGAGCTGCGCGGCGCCGGAGACCGAAGCCTTCTCGGACTTCCACACCTCTTCGAGGTCGGAGTACTCGCGCTCCAGGCGCTCGATCTCCTCCTCCAGCGTGCCCAGACGCTTCTTCGAGGCCTCGTCGGATTCCTTGTTGAGCGCCTCGCGCTCGATCTTCAGCTGGATCAGGCGACGTTCCAGGCGGTCCATGGACTCGGGCTTGGAGTCGATCTCCATCTTGATCCGGCTGGCCGCCTCGTCGATCAGGTCGATCGCCTTGTCCGGCAACTGGCGGTCGGTGATGTAGCGCTGCGAGAGCTGCGCGGCCGCGACGATCGCCGGGTCGGTGATCTCGATCCCGTGATGCACCTCGTAGCGCTCCTTCAGCCCGCGCAGGATGGCGATGGTGTCCTCTTGGGTCGGCTCGTCCACCAGCACCTTCTGGAAGCGGCGCTCCAGTGCGGCGTCCTTCTCGATGTTCTCGCGGTATTCGTTGAGCGTGGTCGCGCCGATGCAGTGCAGCTCGCCGCGCGCCAGCGCCGGCTTGAGCATGTTGCCGGCGTCCATCGCGCCCTCGGCCTTGCCGGCCCCCACCAGGGTGTGGATCTCGTCGATGAACAGGATCACGCGACCCTCTTCCTGCGACAGCTCGTTGAGCACCGACTTGAGCCGCTCCTCGAAATCACCGCGGTACTTGGCCCCGGCCAGCAGCGAGCCCATGTCCAGCGACAGCACGCGCTTGTCCTTGAGCCCCTCGGGCACCTCGCCGTTGACGATGCGCTGCGCCAGGCCCTCGACGATCGCGGTCTTGCCGACCCCCGGCTCGCCGATCAGCACCGGGTTGTTCTTGGTCCGGCGCTGCAGCACCTGCACCGAACGGCGGATCTCTTCGTCACGCCCGATGACCGGATCCAGCTTGCCCTGTTCGGCGCGTTCGGTCAGGTCGGTGGTGTATTTCTCCAGCGCCTGCCGATTCTCCTCGGCGTTGGGGTCGTCCACCTGAGCCCCGCCGCGGATCTGCTCCACCGCATCTTCGAGGCTGTCCTTGTTGGCCCCGGCATTGCGCAGCATCTCGCCCACACCGGCCTTCTCGTCGATCGCGGCTAGCAGGAACAGCTCGCTGGGGATGTACTGGTCCTTGCGCTCCTGGGCGAGCTTGTCGCAGACATTGAGCATGCGGCCGAGGTCGTTGGAGACCCGCACGTCACCGGCGGAGCCCTCCACCTTCGGCATGCGGTCCAGCGCCTCGCCCAGCGCGGAGCGCAGCTGGCGCACGTTGGCACCGGCGCGGTCGAGCACGTGGCGGGTGGTGCCGCCCTCCTGATCCAGCATGGCCAGCAGCAGGTGGGCGGGTTCGATGAACTGGTGATCCCGCCCCACGGCCAGCGACTGGGCGTCGGAGATCGCGCTCTGGAATTTGGTTGTCAGGCGATCCATTCGCATTCGGTTGTTCCTCGCACAAATTGGTAACTGACCCGAACCATGGGGCCGGCCGGGGCATGCTTCAAGTCCGCACGGCGGATTTCCCTGCCGGGAATGGCCCAACCGCGATGCGCACACGGAAACGGACAGGGCCGCGGCGACACTTGATCTTCCATGGACCCGTACCCGTCTCACCCCCCGCGCGGCCCCTCCCGGATACCGAACGCTACCGCTACTGAAGAAAAGCTGAAACCGATCAATAACCCGTCCGTCAGCGGCGGTATGGGCACGCCGTGGCCGCTCTGGTATTTTGTTGATCAAAATACTCGGATATTCTTATTGCCATGCCCTATTCGGAACAACAGATCACGTCCCTGCAGCGCTGGTCGGACAAGACCTTCAGCTTCACCACCACGCGGCCGGAAGGCTTCGAATTCCGCAACGGCCAGTTCGTCACCCTCGGCCTGCGTCCGGAAGGCAAGCTGATCCCGCGCGCCTATTCGATCGTCTCCGACCCGTCCAGCGAGGAGCTCGAGTTCCTCAGCATCCACGTGCCCGACGGTGACCTGACCAGCCGCCTCGCCCATGTCGAACCCGGCGACTCCATCTGGATCAACACCAAGGTCACCGGTTCGCTGACGGTAGACTATGTGCAGCCCGGGCGGCATCTGTACATGCTGGCCACCGGCACCGGCATCGCGCCATTCATCTCGCTGGTCCGCGGCGACGAGGTGTTCGAGCACTTCGAACGGGTGATCCTGGTGCATAGCGTGCGCACCGTGGAGGAACTGGCCTATCGCGAGGAACTGGAAGCGAAGATCAGCGACCGCTTCCGCTACGTGCCCACGGTGACCCGCGAGGATCACGACTTCGCCTGCCCGATCGCGCAGCAGCCATTCGACAATAACCGGCGTGGTGCCGAGCTGTTCCGCTCGGGCGAGCTGTTCCAGGCGCTGGATCTCCCGCCCGCGGATCCGGAGCAGGATCGCGTGATGCTGTGCGGCAACCCCGCGATGAACCGCGAGATGAGCCAGTGGCTGGAGGAGCACGGCTGGGTGCAGACCAGCTACAAGGGGACCGGCACCTACACCGTGGAGCAGGCCTTCGTGACCACCATGGACGACGCCGACGACTGACGCCCCCGCGTCAGTCCCCCAGCAGGATCCAGCGCGCCTCGTTGAGGCGCTGAAGCATGGCCGTGTCGCCGCCCCGGTCGGGGTGGTGGCGCTGTGCCAGGCGGCGGTAACGCGACCGGATCTCCGCATCGTCCACCGGGTCCGCCAGCTCCAGCACCGCCAGCGCCGCTGCCCGGCGGTCACCACCGTCCATCCGCCGCCAGAAGCCGTCCAGCAGGGCCTGCACCGCGGCTGCGTCCATGTGATCCAGGGTCGTCAGGTCGAGGTAATAGGCCCGCAGCGGATCCTCGCGCACCAGCCCCGCACGCCGCGTTCCGGAAGTCGCCGCGCCCCGCGCGTCCTCCGGGGCGCGCGCCTGAAGGCCGATATCCAGGCAGTGGATGCGCAGCCATGCGCCCTCGCCGGCCAACCGGTCGCGCAGGCGATAGAGGCAGTGAAACAGCAGGAAATGGGTGCGGAACAGTCCCAGCGGCTCGCGCAGGTCGGCCCCGGCAAAAGGTACCACCCCCGCATCGCGCAGGCGGGCGATCAGCGCGTGCTCGGTCTGTCCCTCGGCCTGGGCGCGCACGCCCTGCTCCACCGCCGCCAGCAGCCCCGGATCGACCTCGGTATCCACCCCGCTGCGCGCATCCATGGCTGGATCGACCGGCGGGTTCACGTCGCGTCCGGCATGTCGCCGTCGATGTAGTACCAGTGACCATCGATGCGCCGGAAACGGCTGCGCTCGTGCAGGCGCATGCCCTGGCCGCGCAGTCGCGCGCGGGCAACGAATTCGACCTCGCCGGTGGTGTCATCCCGTCCGCCGGCCTCGGTGTCGCGCACATTCAGGCCCAGCCAGCGCCGCTCGGGATCCAGCTCCAGCGAGGCCGGACGGGTCTGCGGATCCCAGGTCGCGAGGATGTAGGCCTCGTTGCCTTCGGCATAGGCGGTGTAACGCGAACGCATCAGCGCCTCGGCGGTCTCCGCCGGGGCGCTGCCGTCGATACGCGGCCCGCAGCAGCGTTCACGCGCCACGCCGGAACCGCAGGGGCACGACCCGGCGGAGGATTTCGCTTTGCGACGGCCCATGACCCCCTCGAACTGCCACGGAAACTGACAGCGTTGCGGTAAAGATCGTAGCGTAACCGCGTACCTTCGCCGGAGTGAAGCAGATGGACGACGTCCTGATCCTCGGCTGCGGGGACCTCGGCACCGGGCTGGGCCGCCGGCTGCACGACGCCGGGCACCGGGTCTGGGGCCTGCGCCGCCACCCGGAACACCTGCCCGAATGGATCCACCCGCTGCGGGGCGACCTGACGGAGCCCGACGGCCTGCCGGAGCTGCCACGATCGGTACGGGCGGTGTATGTCATCACCACGCCCGACCGGATGGACGACGCGGGTTATCGCCTCGCCTATGTCGATGCGCTGCGGCATGGGCTGGGCGCCCTGGAGCGCCAGGGCCTGCAGCCGGAACGCGTGATATTCGTGTCGTCCACCGGGGTCTACGGCGTCGATGACGGCAGCCGGGTCGACGAAGACACCCCCGCCCTGCCACAACGCTTCTCCGGACGCCGCCTGCTGGAGGCCGAACGCCTGCTGGAGGCCTCGCCATACCGGGGCATCCGTCTGCGTCTGGGCGGGATCTACGGCCCGGGCCGCGAGCGCATGCTGGATCTGGCGCGCGCCGGCCAGCTGGGCGATGACGAACCGCCGACGTGGACCAACCGCATCCACCGCGATGACGCGGTCGGCATCCTGCACCACCTGTTCACGCTGGCCGACCCCGACCCGATCTATCTGGGCGTGGACACCGAACCGGCGCTCAAGAGCGAGGTGCTGCACTGGCTGGCGACCCGCCTGGGCACCCTGCCGGCAGACACGGCGGTCCACCGCGTGGATGCCCGCGACGGGGCCCGCGGCCGGCGCTGCGACAGCCGTCGCCTGCAGGACTCCGGCTACCGCTTCCGCTACCCCGACTACCGTGCCGGCTTCGCCCCGCTGCTGCCCTGAAACCCACGCGCGCCGCACACACGAAAAAGGCCCCGTCCGGCAGAACCGGAGGGGCCCGGAGAGACCCGGCCCGGGGAGGCAGAACCCCGGGGCCGGTGGTCAGAACCCGGAGGTTCAGACCTTGGTGTAACGCAGGTACGAGCGGATCTCGTCGAAGCCCTGCGGGAACTTCTTCTGCGCTTCTTCGTTGCTGACCGTCGGCGGGATGATCACCTGGTCACCCGGGGTCCAGTCGGCCGGCGTCGCGATGCCGTGCTTGTCGGCGGTCTGCAGGCCGTCGATGGCGCGCAGGATCTCGTCGAAGTTGCGGCCCAGCGACATCGGGTAGGTCATCATCAGACGGATCTTCTTGTTCGGATCAATGATGTAGACCGAACGCACCGCCGCGGTGTCGCTCTCGCCGGGATGGATCATCTCGTAGAGTTCCGAGATCTTCTTGTCGGCGTCGGCGACGATCGGGAACTCGAGGGTCGTGTTCTGTGTGTCGTTCACGTCCTCGATCCACTTGTTGTGCTCTTCCACCGTATCAGTGGACAGGCCCAGCGGCTTCACGTTGCGGTCCGCGAACTCCTTCGCGAGCTGCGCGGTGCGACCCATCTCGGTGGTGCACACCGGGGTGAAGTCAGCCGGGTGGCTGAAGAAGAAGCACCAGGAATCGCCGATCCACTCGTGGAAATCGATCTTGCCGGCGGTGGTGTCGATCTGAAAATTCGGTGCGGTATCGCCCAGACGAAGCGTCATATCGCTATCTCCTTTGCTTGTTTCCGTTCATTCGGTTTGGTTGGTGAAGATGATCGCTGCGGATCATGTGCATCAATATATCGGCGAATACTTATGATTGGAATTCTATTGTCTCAATCACAGCGATCGTCTCTGCCTATCAAGATCGGTCCCTCTCCTCCTCTCCATGGACCAATCTGACTTAGACAACACTCGTCCCGTAAGTTCCCGCGAAAAAGAGAACGCTTTCACGCCCTTGTCTCAGACTGACCCCGGGTCCGGGGCGCACCGCCAGATCAGGATCTGGTTGTTCACCGGCATGTCCACCACCGCCTCCCGACTCAGGCCGTGTGCGGCCGCCAGCGCATCCAGATCGGCGCGATCGCGCACCCCCATGCCCGGGTCCTGCTGGCGCAGGGAGCGGTCAAAACTCGCGTTGGAGTCGGCCGTGTGCTGACCGTCGTGGGCGAACGGCCCGTACAGCGCGAACCGCCCGCCCGACTCCAGCACCCGGGCGACCCCGGCGAACAGCGCCTCCACCCCCGGCCAGTGCAGGATGTGGACGGTGTTGGCACTGTAGACATAGCGAAACGGTCCCTCCGGCCAGGCGTCGGCCTGCACGTCCAGCGCGCGCGGCGGCCGCAGGTTGGGGGCCGCGGCCTCGCGCCGCCAGGCCTCGATCCCCGGCAGGTGTTCGGCGACATCCGTAGGCAGCCACTGCAAATGCGGCATGCGCGGCGCCATGAAGGCCGCATGCTGTCCGGTCCCGGCGCCGACCTCCAGCAGCGTCCCCGGATCGGTGAACCACTGCTGCAGCACCTGCAGGATGGGCTCGCGGTTCTGCTCGGCCGCCGGGGCGTAGGGGCGATGATCGGGCTGCATGAGGACACTCCTGAAAGGCAAGGTTTCTGAACAGCAATGGCCAGCATAGGCCGTACCCGTCCGGGGCGCGGGCAAACCCGTACCCCGCGCGGGTGCGCGGTGGACGCCGCCGGCCCCGGGCTGCCATGATCGAAACAACCCCCTGACGCCCGGATATCGCCATGTGCCGTGACCCGATCCGCCTTCACCCGCGCAACCTGCTGCGCCGCCTCGTGTTGCTGCTGAGCCTCGCGCCGGGGTTGCTTGTGGCCTCGGCCGCCGAGGCACGCGATCTCGCGGTCGACCCCGACACCCTGCTCCCGGTAGAGCTGGCCACGGTGGGTGTGGACTCTCAGACCGGCCGGCCCATCGCCCTGCTGCGCGACCCCGAGTCCGCGGATGTGGTGCCCATCGTGATCGGCACCGACCAGGCCCGCGCGATCCTGATGGCGATGCAGGAGGTCGACGTCCCGCGGCCCATGACCCACGACCTGATGGTCAACCTGATGCGCGACCTCGACGCGGAACTGGAGCGGGTGGTCGTGGACGGGCTGGAAGACGGCACCTACCTCGGGATGCTGGAGCTGCGCGTCCCGGGCGAGGACGAACCGCGTCGCATCGACGCCCGCCCCAGCGATGCGCTGGCCCTGGCGGTGCGCACCGGGTCTTCCATCGCGGTCGCCCCGGAGGTGCTGGACGCCGACAGGCCGTTCGACTTCCAGGCCCCGGGCGACGAGGAGATCGTCACCGCGCTGGGCATCACCGTGATCGAGGCCCGCGAAGACCTGCGCGAAGCGCTGGGCCTGCCGGACGACGAGGCCGGGGTCCTGGTCAGCCGTGCGGAGAGCGAGGCGGCACGCGCCGGACTGGAACAGGGGGCACTGATCGTGGAGGTCAACGGCCGTACCCCGGAAACCCCCATCGACTTCCTCGAAGCGGTGGGCGCGACGCCCGATGGCGAGGAGGCGGAGCTGCGCTACTGGCTGGATGGCGAGACCCACGACATCACCCTGCCCACCGACGTCCCGGTTCTGCCCGACAGCGACGACGCAATCCAGGCCTGACGCCCCGGGGCGCCGGGGCGGGGCCGCGGCTCAGCCCCCTCCGCCCAGCCGGCCACGCAGCCATTCAATGGTCGCCGTGGTGGCCGGGTCGTGGGGCCCCGGCCGGCCGGCGGGATCGAGGTCCGCCAGCACCCGGCCGGCCAGCTGCTTGCCCAGCTCCACGCCCCACTGATCGAACGCATTGACCTCCCACAGGCTCGCGAGCACGTAGATCTTGTGCTCGAACAGGGCAATCAGTGCCCCCAGACGCTCCGGATCCAGGTCCTCCAGCAGGATCAGCGTGCTCGGACGATCCCCGGGGAAGCTGCGATGCGGCGCCAGGGCGTCGACCTCGGCCGGCGTATGGCCCGCGGCCGTCATCTCCGCCCGCACCTCCTCCTCGGTGCGACCCAGCGCGAGCGCCTCGGCCTGGGCCACCAGGTTGGCCAGCAGCATCGGATGCTGTGCCGGAAGATCATGCCCCGGACGTGCCACGCCGATGAACTCCGCCGGCACCCGGCGCGTGCCCTGGTGCAGCAGCTGATAGAACGCATGCTGGCCATCGGTGCCCACCGCGCCCCAGACCAGCGCCCCGGTATGCCCCTCCACCGGGGTCCCGTCCAGGCGCACCCGTTTGCCAAGGCTTTCCATCTCGGCCTGCTGCAGGTAGGACGGCAGGAAGAACAGCCGTTCGTCGTAGGGCAGCACCGCGCGCGACTCCGCGCCCTGGGTGTCCTGGTTCCACAGGTCCACCAGCGCCATGCGCACGGCGGCGTTGCCCTCCGGTGCCGCATTGCGCACGTGTTCATCCATCGCATGGGCCCCGCTCAGGAACCGGCGAAACCCGTCCATCCCCAGCATCAGGGCCAGCGGCAGGCCGATCGCCGACCACACCGAATAGCGTCCGCCCACCCAGTCCCAGAATCCGAACATGTGCTCGGGGTCGATGCCGAACTCGGTGACCCGCTCGCGCGCGGTCGAAACCGCCACGAAATGCGCCGCCACCGCCGCGCCATCACCATCCGCGCAAGCCACCAGCCAGTCGCGCGCCGCCCGCGCATTGGTCAGGGTCTCCTGGGTGGTGAAGGTCTTGGACGCGACCACGAACAGCGTGGTCTCCGGGTCCACCTGCCGCAGCACCCGCGACAGCGCCTCGCCATCGATATTGGAGACGAAATGCATCGCCAGCGGATCTCCCGCCGGGCCCGGACAGGCATGATCCGCCAGCGCCCGGCTGACCATCCGCGGGCCCAGGTCGGAGCCGCCGATGCCGATATTCACCACGGTGTCAATCGCCTTTCCGCTGAAGCCCCGATGAGCACCCTCGTGCACCGCCCGCACGAAAGCCTCCATGCGGTCCAGCACCGCATGCACCGCCGGCACCACATCCTCGCCGTCCAGCTCGCAGCGGGCTTCACGGGGCAGGCGCAACGCGGTGTGCAGCGCGGCCCGCCCCTCGGTCACGTTGACCCGTTCGCCGGCGAACAGGCGCCCCAGGGCCCCCGGCACATCCGCGGCCCGGGCCGCGGCGAACAGCGTCTCCCAGGCACCGGCGTCCAGCCGCTGGCGCGTCCAGTCCAGATGCACCCCGGCCACTTCCGCGACATCGCGCTCCACCCGTTCCGGCTCGCGCTCCAGCAGATCGCGCAGGGACTCCTGCTGCAGGCGCCGCGCCTGGTCCTGCAGGGCCTCGCGCGCGGCGATACGGTCGGAACGGTTCATTGCGGCTTCCTCGCGTGATGGATACCGGATCAGCATAATCCGCGTGCCCGCGGCCGTCAGCACGCCCGCCCCGCCCTCGGATACACTGAAGGCAACTCTGAGCATCCCCCACGGAGATTCCGTCATGCGCATCCTGTTCGCCACCAGCGAGGTCTACGGCCTGGTCAAGACCGGCGGTCTCGCCGATGTCAGTGCCAGCCTGCCCGCAGCCCTGCGGCGGCGACGACAGGACGCGCGCGTGATCCTGCCGGCCTATCCCGAGGCGGTACAGCGCCTGCGTCGGCCGGTCACCCATCCCGGGCCCGACGACGCCCCCTGGCAGATCATCGAGGGACAGCTGCCGGGGACCCGCATGCCGGTCTATCTGGTCGACTGGCCGGAGTACTTCCAGCGTGCCGGCAACCCGTACACCGCCTCCAACGGTCAGGACTGGCCGGACAACGCGCAGCGTTTCGCCGGCTTCGCCCGGGCCGTGGCAAGGGTCGCCGCGGACAACGTCGGACTCGACTGGGCCCCCGACATCGTGCATGGCAACGACTGGCAGTGCGGACTGCTGCCGATCTATCTGCGCGAGGCCTGCGGCACCCAGAGCTGTCCGGCCTCGGTATTCACCATCCACAACCTCGCCTACCAGGGCCTGTTCCCGGCCTCCACCCGCGAGACCCTCGGACTGCCCGCCGAGCTCTGGCACCCGGACGGCCTCGAATTCCACCAGCAGCTGTCGTTCATGAAGGCCGGGCTGATGTTCAGCGATGCGATCACCACGGTCTCGCCCACCTATGCCCGGGAGATCCAGGAGCCGGAACACGGCATGGGTCTGGACGGGGTCCTGCGGGCGCGGAGCAACGTGTTCCGGGGTATCCTCAACGGGGTCGATTACCGGGCCTGGGATCCGGCCCGGGATCCCCATATCGCCGCTGCCTACGGGCCCGACGACCTCGCCGGCAAGGCCGACTGCAAGGCCGCGCTGCAGCGCCGCATGGGCCTGACCGAAGATCCGGAAATCCCGCTGCTGGGCCACGTCGGGCGCATGGTCGAACAGAAGGGCATGGACCTGCTGCTGGCGGTGGCCGCGCCGCTGGCCAGGGCCGGTCGTATCCAGCTGGCGCTGGTCGGCTCCGGGCAGGCTGATCTGGAGCACGCCGCGGGCGCGCTGTCGCGGGCCCATCCGGGCCGGGTGGGTGTCCACATCGGCTACGACGAACCCCTGGCGCACCAGATCGAGGCCGGCGCCGATCTGTTCGTGATGCCGTCGCGCTTCGAGCCCTGCGGGCTCAACCAGCTCTACAGCCTGCGCTATGGGACCCCACCGGTGGTCCATGCCACGGGCGGGCTGGCCGACACCGTGGTGGATGCCACGCCGGAGGCTGTGGATGACGGCAGCGCCACCGGTTTCAGCTTCACGCCCGACAGCATCCCGGCGCTCGGCGACGCCCTGGAACGGGCCCTGACGCTGTACCGGAACCGGACGGATGGCCGCTGGGAACGGCTGATGCGCACCGGCATGCAGCAGAACTTCGACTGGGAGGTCGCCGCCGGCGCCTATCTCGATCTCTACCGCCGGCACCGGCCGCAGGCGCGTTCGCGCGCATCTGCGCTATAATCGCCGGCTTTCGCCGCCGACCGGCACGGGCCGGCAGGCAAGCAACCACCACGGCGGGGCCGGCAGCAGTCGGCCCCCTGCGCGGGCCGCCTCATGAACCAAGCCGATCACAACGACCGTTTCCTGCCACAGGACAAGGAACTGCGCGCCCGGGTGCGCCTGTTCGGAGAACTGCTGGGCAACGTCATCTGGAAACTCGAGGGCCAGGCCGTCTTCGATGCGGTGGAGACCCTGCGCCGCGGCTTTGTCAGCCTGCGCAAGGAGGAAGACCCGGAGCTGCGCCAGCGCCTGATGGACGACATCACGCAGTTCGACACGACCCTGACCGAACGCGTGATCCGCGCCTTCAGCATCTATTTCTCGCTGGTCAACATCGCCGAGGAAGACCTGTTTTATCGCTGGCGCCGCGCCCAGGTCTCCAGCGGCGAGCCGCTCTGGGTGGGCTCCTTCGACCAGGCACTGCGCGAGCTGCACGACGACGGCGTGACCGCGCGGGAACTGGAGGAACTGCTGGGGCAGCTGCGCTATCAGCCGGTGTTCACCGCGCACCCCACCGAGGCCCGGCGACGCACCACCATGGAAAACCAGCGCCGGGTGTTCGAGACCGCCGACCGGCTCAACCAGCCGGGACTGGGTGACGAGGAACGCCGCCTGATCACCGAGGAACTGGAGAGCCAGATCCAGATCCTGTGGCGCACCAACGAGGTGCGGGTAAGAAAGCCGGAGGTCCAGGACGAGATCAAGTACGGCCTGTTCTATTTCGAGGAGAGCCTGTTCGAGGCGGTGCCCCAGAGCTACCGTTTTCTGGAGAAGGCGATCCGCCGCACCTACGGGGTCAACCCGGACGGTTCGCTGCCGGTCGAGATCCCGGCATTCCTGCATTTCGGCTCGTGGATCGGCGGCGACCGTGACGGCAACCCCAACGTGACCCCGGAGGTCACTGCACTGGCCTCCCGGCTGGCGATGGAACAGGTGCTGCGCGAGTACATCAAGCGGGTCAACAAGCTGCGCAACGTACTCACCCACTCCTCCTACATGTGCCAGCCGTCGGCGGAATTCCTCGCCAGCCTGGAAGCCGACGCCACCATCTCCAACGCGGTGTTCCACGGGGCCTCCGACCGCTTCGAGACCGAGCCCTACCGGCGCAAGCTCTACATCATGCGCTATCGCCTGCGCGAGACCCTGGACACGGTGAGCCGACGGGTCCGGGGCGAGGCCGCCGTGCTGCCGACCAACAGCGCCTACGCCAGCCCGGAGTCGTTCCTCCACGACCTGAAGCTGATCCGGGACTCCCTGATCAGCCATGGCGACCGCAACATCGCCAGCGGCGCGCTCACCGACCTGATCCGCCTGGTCGAGACCTTCGGCTTCCACCTGCACCATCTGGACGTGCGCCAGGAATCCACGGTGCACACCGAGGCGGTCGCCGAGATCCTGCACACCATGGATCCCGAACTGGATTACAGGGCCATGGACGAGACGGCCCGCCAGCAGTGTCTGGCGGAGATGATCGCGCGCGAGGGCGATCTGCCCCGCCCGGACAACCTGAGCAAGGGCACCCGCGAGACCCTGGAGGTGTTCGACGTGATCCGCCGCATGCGCGGCGAGGTCGGCCCGCGCGGCATTGGCACCTATGTGATCTCCATGACCCATGCGGCCTCGCACGTGCTGGAGGTCCTGCTGCTCGGACGCCTGGCCGGACTGGCCGGCGAGGACCCGGAATCCGGACCGTTCTGCCACCTGCGGATCTCGCCGCTGTTCGAGACGATCGAGGACCTGCTGCATGTCGAGGACGTGCTCGAAGGCCTGCTGGGCAACCCGGTGTACGCGCGCATGCTGGCCGCCTCCGGCAACGTCCAGGACGTGATGCTGGGATACTCCGACTCCTGCAAGGACGGCGGCATCCTTGCATCCAGCTGGAACCTTTACGAGGCGCAGAAGAAGATCGTCGGCATTACCGACCGTTACGGCGTGCGCTGCCAGCTGTTCCACGGCCGTGGCGGCACCGTCGGGCGCGGTGGCGGCCCGACCCACGAATCCATCCTTGCCCAGCCCCCGGCCACCGTGCAGGGCGGCATCAAGTTCACCGAGCAGGGCGAGGTGCTGTCGTACAAGTACTCCAACGTCGAAACCGCGGTATACGAGCTGGGCATGGGCGCGACCGGGCTGATGCTCGCCTCGCGCAGCCTGATCCGCCCGCCGCGCTGCGACCGTGACGACTACCGCGAGACCATGGAGGAACTGGCGCGTCTGGGCGAGGAGGCCTACCGCGACCTGATCGACCGCACGTCGGGCACGCTGGACTACTTCTACGAGATCACCCCGGTGCAGGAGATCGGCTACCTCAACATCGGCTCGCGGCCCTCGCACCGGCGCAAGACCGACCGCTCCAAGAGCTCCATCCGCGCGATCCCGTGGGTGTTCGGCTGGGCCCAGTCGCGCCATACCCTGCCGGCCTGGTACGGCATCGGCACCGCACTGGAACGCTGGCGCGGCGACGACCCGGAACGCCTGGAACAGCTGCAGCGCATGTACCAGGAATGGCCCTTTTTCCGCTCGCTGCTGTCCAACTGCCAGATGGCCCTGACCAAGGCCGACATGCGCACCGCCGCCCAGTATGCCCGGCTGTCGCACGACACCGAGCTGGCCGAACGCATCTATGGACGGGTACGCGAGGAGCACACGCGCACGGTCAACGAGGTCCTGCGGGTGGCTCAGCTGGACGGGCTGATGGAAGAAACGCCCCTGCTGGCGCGTTCGCTGCAGCGACGCAATCCCTACCTGGATCCGCTCAACAGCATCCAGATCCATCTGCTGCGCCAGTCGCGGGGGTACGAGGCGGAGAACCACGACGAAAACGACAATCCGTGGATCTCGCCGCTGCTGCGTTCGATCAATGCGATCGCCGCGGGGATGCGCAACACCGGCTGAGTCCGGCACGGGACACGGGCCGTCCGGAAGCCGGGGCGCACGCAGGGCCCCGGGCCGGGAAACGCCTGCTCAGGCGGCCTGGACGGGGATGTCGTGGCCGGTGCGGACGATCACGTTGTCCGCGTCCAGATACACCAGGTCCGGGGTAAACTCGCGCGCCTCGGCCGCGTCCAGCTGGCCATAGGCGCAGATGATCACGCGATCGCCCACCGAGGCCTTGTGCGCGGCGGCACCGTTGACCGAGACCACCCCGGATCCGGCCTCCGCCTCGATGGCGTAGGTGGTGAAACGCTCGCCGTTGTCGACGTTGTAGATCTGGATCTGCTCGAACGGCAGGATCCCGGACGCCTCCAGCAGACGCGTATCAATCGCGCAGGACCCCTCGTACTCGAGTTCACAGTGCGTGACCCGGGCCTTGTGCAGCTTGCCCTTGAGCATGGTGACCAGCATAAGCGTCTTTCCGTTGGCGAACGGTCGTTTCACGGGACCGAGGATTATGCGTGATGCACTCGGGAGCGGCAATGTCCCTGCGCCCCCGCGCGGGAAGTGAACGCCCCGCATCGCTGACCGGGCCGGAGATCAGGGACGCCGGTTGTCGATCAGGCGCACGCTGTCCAGCCAGGCCGCGCCCAGGACCACCAGCTCCTGTTCGCACAGTGGCACGCCGGCCACCGGCTCGGCCAGATCCACCGCCCGCCGGATGGCCACGTATTCGGCATCCAGCCCGGCCTCGCGCAGGCGGTCACAGGCCTCGGCCTCGATCTCGGTGACCCGGTCGGCGGCGCCGCTGCGGTCCCGCCGGCAGACGATGGCGACCTCGTCGAGCACGCGCTTGAGCGCCGGTGCCTGCGCGCGCGACTCCGCCGTGAGCAGGCTGTTGCGCGAGGAACAGGCCAGCCCGTCGGACTCGCGCACGGTCGGCACCGCATCCACCCGCACCGGCATGTCCAGCGAGCCAACCATGCGCTCGATCAGGCGGAACTGCTGGTAGTCCTTCTCTCCGAACAGCGCGATATCCGGACGCACCAGGTTGAGCAGCTTGGTCACCACCGTGGCCACACCGTCGAAATGGCCGGGGCGGAACGCGCCTTCGAGGATCTCCGAGAGCACCGGGACCACCACCTTGACCGGCGGCAGGCCATCGTCCGGGTACATCACCGATTCGTCCGGGCAGAACAGGGCGTCGACGCCGGCATCCGCCAGCCGGCGCGAATCCTCGTCGAGACTGCGCGGGTAGTTCGCGAGATCCTCCTCGCGGTCGAACTGCAGCGGATTGACGAAGATCGAAACCACCACGCGCAAGGCCCGCGCCCGCGCCTCGCGCACCAGAGCCATGTGGCCCTCGTGCAGATGGCCCATGGTGGGTACCAGGGCAATGGTCTCCTGCCCGCCACGGCGCGACCATTCGCGGCGCATCGCCTGGATCTGGGGTCGATCTCGAAGGATTCTCATGGCCGTCCCGAGCCTCGTCTGAACCGGGGTTCGCTACACAAAGGTATGCACGCCGGACTCGGGGAAGCGCCCGTCGCGCACCGCGCCGACATAAGCCCGCACCGCCCCGGCCAGTGACCCGCTCTCGGCGAGAAAATCACGGGCGAAGCGCGGCGGATTCGGGGTCAGGCCGATCACGTCGGCGATCACCAGCACCTGGCCGTCGCAGGCCGGACTGGCTCCGATCCCGATCACCGGCACGTCGGCCGCGCGCGCAACCGCGGTGGCCAGCACCTCGGTCACGCCCTCCAGCAGCAGGGCCTGGGCCCCGGCCCGTTCCAGCCGCCCGGCCAGCGACTCCAGCTCGGCCGCGGCGGCGGCGTCACGGCCCTGCACGCGGTAGCCGCCCATGCGGTGCACCGCCTGCGGGGTCAGCCCCAGGTGGGCGCACACCGGGATGCCGGCGTCCACCAGCCGCTGCACCACCGGGATCTGCGAGGCACCGCATTCGATCTTGATCATCTGCGCCCCGGCCCGCATCAGGGCCCCGGACTGGGCCAGCGCGGTGGCCGGGTCGGCATCCCCCAGGAACGGGAGATCCGCCATGATCAGCGCCTGCCGCGCACCACGGGCCACCGCGGCGGTGTGATAGACCATGTCCTCCAGCGTCACCGGCAGGGTGGTCGCATGTCCCTGTACCACCATGCCCAGCGAATCCCCGACCAGGATCACCTCCACGCCCTGCTCGTCCAGCAGGCGCGCGAAGCCGGCGTCGTACGCGGTCAGGCAGGCGAAGCGCTCGCCGCTGCGCCGGCGTTCGGCCAGGGTGTTGACCGTGATCGCACCCATGCGTGCCCCCTACAGCGTGATCGGCAGCGGGTTGAAGTAGTGCCGCCCGCCCTGGATCGGTTCGAGAAACTGCAGCAGCTGGTCGAAATCGGCGGGATTGTTCACCCAGTCGATCTCGGTCGCATTGACGATCACCAGCGCCGGCCCCTCGAAATGATAGAAGAAATCCGCATAGGCGGCGTTCAGCCGTTCCAGATAGGCGGTTTCGATCCGGCGCTCGTAGGCCCTTCCCCGCTGGCGTATGCGTTCCTGCAGCACGTCCACCGGTGCCTGCAGATAGATCACCAGGTCCGGCCGCGGCAGTCCCGCGCGCAGTCGGCGGAACATCTCGTGGTAGATCTCCAGCTCGTCCGGGGCCAGATTCAGTTCCGCGAACAGCGGATCCTTGTCCATCAGGTAATCGGCCACATGCGCCTGTTCGAACAGCCCCTTCTGCGCCACCGGGGTCAACTGGCGCACGCGCTGCACCAGAAAATACAGCTGGGTAGCCAGCGCGTGCTTGGCCGGATCCTGATAGAACCGGTCCAGGAAAGGATTCTCGTCGGGGGCCTCCTGCAGGAGTTCCGCGCGCAAATGCTCCGCGAGGCGCTGCGCCAGCGAGGACTTGCCCACGCCGATCGGCCCCTCGACCGCGATGAAGTCGAACCCCGCGAGGCTCATGCGCCCGCCCCCGCGCGGGGCGCCACCTCCGTGGCCTCGTCCACCGGCTCCTCGACCGGGATCAGGGCCGCGGGATCGAAGGCCCGTGCCAGCACCTCCAGCGGCCCCCGCCCGGGGATCTCCAGCCCCGGCGCCAGCTCCAGCAGCGGCAGCACGACGAAATCGCGCTCGGCCGCTCCAGGGTGCGGGACCGCTAGCCCCGGCTCATCCAGCTCGCGGTCACCGAACAGCAGCAGATCCAGGTCCAGCAGTCGCGGGCCCCAGCGCTGGCCATCGCGGACCCGCCCGCAGCGTTGCTCGATGGCCTGCAGCGCATGCAGCAGCTCGCGCGGGCTCAGACGGGTCTGCAGACGCGCCACCGCGTTCACGTAATCAGGCTGGTCGGGCGGCCCCATCGGCGGGTTGCGGTACAGCCGCGAGCGCCCGGTCAGCCGGGTGTCGGGCAGCTCGCGAGCCAGGCGGACAAACGCGTCACGAACCTGCGCCACCGGGTCCCCCAGGTTGGCACCGATCCCGATATAGGCGAACACCCCGGCGGCGTGCCCTTCGGCCCCGACGGAGGTCATGCCGCGCCGTCCCCGGCCGCGGCGGCGCCCGAACCGCCGCTGCGCGAGCGCGGCTTGCGCTTGCGGCGCTTGCGCCGCCCGCCCCCGCCGGCCCCGGCCATCTTCCGCTGTCCGGCCTCGTCCTGTTCCTGCAGCTCCGTCCACCAGCGGCAGATCTCCGCATCGGCATCGCCGACCTTCGCCCGCAGGCAGTAGAAGTCGTAGCCGGCGCGAAACCGCGGATGCGTCAGGAGCTTCAGGGCGCGTGCCCCGGAATGGGTCTCGAGGCGGTTCTGCATCTCCCAGATCTCGCGGATCACCAGCACGAAGCGCCGGGGTATGGTGATGGTCTCGGCCTGTTCGTCGAGGATCTGCGACATCGCCTGGTCCCAGGCCGGCGCCGGGTTCTCGCCGTCCTCGATGCGCGCGGCGGCCTCCCATCGCAGCGGGGCCCACATCAGCGCGGCATACAGAAAGGCGGGATGCACGCCCTGATCCTCGGCCAGGCGCTTGTCGGTGTTGCGCAGCGCCTCGACCAGAAAGGCGCGCTGACTGATCCCGGCCTCGGGGTCATCGGGGTCGTCGAAGGCCTCGGCGGTGGACGGGAACATCGCCTCGAACAGGCCGAAACGCTCGAGCTCGTCGAGGCAGGTGACCGCCTCGCCGCTGTGGAACAGCTTGATCACCTCGTCGAACAGGCGCGCCGGTGCGACCTCCTGCATCAGCGGCGCCAGACGGTGCATCGCCTCGTCCACCGCCGGGTCGATGCGCAGACCCAGCTTGGCGGAAAAACGCACCGCTCGCAGCATGCGCACCGGGTCCTCGCGCAGCCGGGTCTCGGGATCGTCGCCGATCAGGCGCAGCACGCCCGCGCGCAGGTCCTCGACGCCGCCGGTGTAGTCCAGCACCGTGAAGTCGTTGATGTCGTAGTACAGCGCGTTGATGCTGAAATCGCGCCGCAGGGCGTCCTGCTCGATGTTGCCGTAGCGATTGTCGCGCAGGATGCGCCCGTCATCGCTGAGGGCCACATCGCCGTCGTCGTCATCGTCGCCGCCGGCGTCGTGCGGGGCGCGGAAGGTCGCGACCTCGATTACCTCGCGGCCGAACAGCACGTGCGCCAGGCGGAAGCGCCGGCCGATCAGACGGCAGTTGCGAAACTCCCCGCGGACCTCCTCGGGGGTGGCGTCGGTGGCCACGTCGAAGTCCTTGGGTTCGCGGCCCAGCAGCAGGTCACGCACGCCACCGCCGACCAGACAGGCGCGATAGCCCGCATCGCGCAGGCGGTAGAGCACCTTGAGGGCGTTGTTGTCGATCGCGCCGCGCGAGATGCCGTGCTCCTCGCGGGCATAGACGCGGGGTACCACGTGCCCGCCGCCGGGGTGCGGGGCATCATCGTCGGGGCGGGTTGCGGCCGGGGCCGGGCTTTCGTTCTCTGAGCGGGTCACACGGGGCCGTCACAATGGCTTCGGGCGCGTATCTTAACAGCTAATGTGCCCGTGTTCTCACCGGCGCCACCTCTCCGGTGAGGCGATAGCGCAGATAATCATCCACGATGCGACGGTGATCGAAGGCCAGCGCCAGCCCCGGATCGCCCGGATCCAGCCACGCACAGTCGCGGGCATCATCGGCGGCATGGGCATGCCCCTCGCCCTGGGCGACGTAGACCACGCTGACGGTGTGCCCGCGGGGGTCGCGATCCGGCGCGGAATACACCCCCAGCAGGGCCTGCAGCTCTACCCGCAGACCGGTCTCCTCGCGCGCCTCGCGCACCGCCGCGTGTTCCGCGCTCTCGCCGAGGTCGACGAACCCCCCGGGCAGGGCCCAGCCATGCGGGGGATTGTGGCGTTCGATCACCAGGATGCGACCGGGTTCGGCGGCGTGCCGGATGACCAGATCCACCGCGAGGGCAGGGGTACGCGGGCGTCGGTCACTCATCGGTTCCTCCCTGATCCTGGCGCACGAACCGCCGGATCTTGCGCCGCTGGCGCTTGTCCGGCCGCCCGGCAGGCGCCGGCCCCTGCGCCGCGCGCTCGGCGCGCCGCCGGTCGGCCTCCTGTTCACGCCACTCCCGGCTCTGCGGGGTTTCGGCATACAGCTGTTCGGCCTCGGGGGCCGGCCGCCGGCGGTCATCCAGCGCTACCACGTCCACCTCCATGGACCAGCTCCCCTTGTGCACACGGACACGATCCCCGGGATGCAGCTTGCGCGCCGGTTTGCAGCGCTCGCCGTTCACGTGCACCTTGCCGCCGGCGACCGCCTCGGTCGCCAGCGCGCGGGTCTTGAAGAAGCGCGCCGCCCACAGCCATTTGTCGAGTCGCAGGCTACCGCCATCGGCGACCGCGGCGGAGGACTTTCTCATGCCCTCTCCCGCGGGGTTTTGCCGGCGACGCCGAACGGCGAGAATGCCGCCTTTATCCACGCCTTGCTACGGAGGAGGAACCGGCCGCCCGCGCGCCGCCGGCCCATGCCATGGACTTTCCGCATCTGCACCTGGTCAGCTTTGCCATTTGTCCTTTTGTTCAGCGTAGCCTGATCACGCTGAATTACAAGGAAGCGCCGTACGAACTCACCCGCATCGATCTGGCCGACCCGCCGGACTGGTTCCGCGAGCGCTCGCCGCTCGGCAAGGTGCCGATCCTGATCGTGAACGGGGACACGGTGCTGTTCGAGTCGGCGGTGATCAACGAGTACATCGACGCGATCACCCCGCCCGAACGGCTGCCGGCGGATCCGCTGGAGCGGGCCCGTGCCCGGGCCTGGATCGAGTACCTCTCGGAGCAGACCTTCGCCCAGTATCGCTGGATGACCGCGGCCGACGACGACACAGTCGAGATGACCGCACATGAAGCCGCCCGCGGCCTGCAGCGCCTGGAGCGGCAGATGGCGACGGACCACACGCTCGCCGCCGCGGATTTCTCGCTGGTGGACGCCACCCTCGCCCCGCTGCTGATGCGCTACGCCCTGCTGGCGCAGGCCGACCCCGCTCTCGACGACAGTCCGTGGGATCCGCAGGAATTCCCGGCGCTGGCGGCACGCTGGGCGTGGCTGGAGAGCATGGACGCGGTTCGCGACTCGGTGCCCGCGGACTTCGCCGACCGCCTGGCGACCTATCTCGATAACCAGCCGGGCAACCATCCGGGCCAGCTCGCCGCGCGGCTGCGCCGGGACTGAGCGAAGAGGGCTGCCTCAGCCGGCGCCCGGTGCGGGCGAGCCTTCCTCACCGGGCGGCCAGACCCCGGTCGGCAGGTAGTGCCCGAGGAACACCTCGGGCATCCAGTACATCCACACGATGCGCGTCCCGTGGTCGGTGGCCGCGGACACCAGTGCGCGGCGATACATGCCCCGCCCGTCGGGCCGGAAATCCTCCAGGGCATCCACCGGCGGCAGGCTCCGGCGCGGCTCCGGCAGGCGGATGATCTCGCCGTACACCCGTTCACGCGCCAGCTCGGGTCCGCCCGGCGCCGGCGGCAAGCAGGCCCGCTGCAGCGCCGCATCGACCTCCGGATCCCCCGACGCCCGGGCGAGGATCGCGGACGCCGGGATGACCGCGCCGGGATAGCCCCGCGGCAGGTCGTACAGCCGTCCCGGCACGCTCGCCGGGGTAATCTCCAGGGCCTGCGAGCAGAAGGCCCGATGGTTGCCGTGCCCGCGCTTGAGCGTGCCGTAGACGAACAGGTCGACGTAGCTCACCGCTTCTCCTGCTCGCCGTCCTCGCGCCCCCCGCCCCAGGGCGCTTCCTGCCCGGGGTCCGAATCCGGCTCCACCGGCTGCAGCAGGCGCGCCGCCAGCGGGATCTCGCCCGGCCAGTCGACCACGTAATCCAGCACCGGCAGGTCCGGGGCATCGCATTCGCGCAGGACCCGCCCGGCCACCGACACCCCGGCGCGGCGTACGCTGTCGGGATCACCGGTCAGCAGCGGATGCCAGGTGGGCAGCGGCTGGCCCGCATGGCGCAGCCGATAGGCACAGGTGGGCGGCAGCCAGTCGTATTGCGCCACCTTATCCAGAGTCAGCTGCAGACAGTCCGGCACGGACTCGCGACGCCGGGCATAGTCGGAGCAATAGCCGGTGTCGCAGTCGAGCAGGTCGCAGGCCAGCCAGGTGTGGGCCAGTTCGCCGGTATCCTCGTCCTCGAACTTGTGCAGGCAGCAGCGCCCGCAGCCGTCGCAAAGGGCCTCCCATTCGGCGGCGTCCAGGGTCTCCAGCGGGCGCTCGTAAAACGGCCGGTCGTCGCTCACGGCGTCTCCGCCTGATGGTCCTCTTCGCCCAGCCGCCGGCGACCCTCGTCACGCAGGCGCTCCTCGACCCGGCTCCAGCGCTCCTGCGTGGTGTAGTGCATGGTGGGCCGGCCGCGGTCGGGCAGCAGCACCGCCACGCCCTGGTCGGGATACAGCCAGTAGGCGTGGTCGCTGTCGATCTGCATGCGTTCGGCCGGCTCGCCGAAGTGCCGTTGCAGGAGATCGGCGTCCCAGCGGGCACGGGGCACGTAGCTCATCTCCACCACCGGGACATTGCCCAGCGAGGCCAGGGTATCGTCGTCCAGACCGTAACGCCGGGCACCCGAGGGCATCGGCCGCTCGGAGGAGACCCCCTCCTCGATGCGGTCCAGGTCGGCCTCGTCGAGGTCCGGACGCAGAATCAGGTTGGTCTCGAACGGCTCGATGCGGGCGTTCACGTAGTACGCCTCCACCGAGCGGGTCCCGTCCGGATCACGGAACATGCGGATATCCGGAACCGGGAGGCGCCCCATCAGATCCGCCATGGTGGTCTCGCCCAGGGTGATCCCCAGCACCCGGGTGCGGCGTTCGTCCACCACGTTCACCTGCCACGGCAGGTTCTCGAACTGCCGCGACTGCTGCTCACCCGTCTGCAGGTAGACAAACATGGCCAGGGCCAGGATGCCCGCGAGGGCCACAGCCCCGATGATCCAGCGTACGTTCATTCTGCCCGTTGCTCCCGGGGGACATTCCCCCGCACGAAAATCCGGCCTGCACGAAAACCGGCGCGGATCGCTATACTGGGCCGCTTTCCAACCACCCGGCGCCCCGCGCCCGATCGCGAATGATCTCACGTTTGTCCGCCTGGATCACGGCTCGCTCGGTCCCGTCTGCCGGCATCGGCCGTACCGTCATCATCGCCCCGCGGCGCGAACTCGAAGCGGCCGGCGAGTGGCTGTCCGAGCTGCAGCAGGCCATCGGCCCGTTGCTGCTGGGCGTCAGCGATGCTGCTCGCGACGCGGAGGCGCGCATCCCCGGTTTGCCGGACGACCTGCCGGCGCTGGCGCTGTCCGGCGAACTCGCCCCCGCCCGCCTGTCGCGTCTGCGACCGCGGGCACTGGTGCTGCTGGGTCCCTGCGAGCTGACGGGCACGGCCCTGAACGGACCGCGCGTGCCGGTGGCCTGGGTCAACGCCACCGGCCCCGCTCCGGAGGGCGTCACGTTCGCCACCGTGCTGGCCGCCCGCGACGGGTCCGCACCCGCGGAGCTGGATGCCGAGACCGTCGGCGACCCGGTCGCCGGGCCGGTGGAACTTCCGGAAATCGAGACGCCGGACCACGACTTCTGCGAGCGGTTCGACGAGTACCGACAGCGCGGGCACCCGATCCTGCTGGCGCCGAACACCGGCCCCGGAGAAGAGGCCTTCGCCTTTGCGGTGCTGTTCGCCGTGCTGCGCAGGACCGCCGCGCTGCTCCTGCTGGCACCGGCCGACCCGGATCGCCATGAGCCGGTGTATCGCGACGCGATCAAGTACTCGCTGCCGATCGTGCGCCACAACCGGTTCATGACCTCGTTCGTCCCGCGCAAGAACCGGGTGTATTACATCGAGGATCCGCAGACCCTGGAGATGGCGTATGCCTGCGCCGATGTCACCCTGCCCGGCGGCACCCTCGCGGCCACCGGCACCCCGCCGGACCTCGCCCGGCCGCTGGCCAGCGGGAGCGCGATCGTGACCGGACCGGCCGCCAGCGGCGAGTCCGCGCAGACCGAGGCCCGCCTGCGCCGGGCGGCGGAGGTCACCGGTCTGATCCGCCGGGGCGAGGACCCGGAGGCCGTGGCGGCCGCCATCCTCGCGACCGTGAAGGCCGGATCCGTCACCGACCCGGACACCCCGGCCGACCGGCTCTCCGCGTGGCAGCAGCGCCAGGCCGAAGCCCGCGACCGGGTGGCCGCGCATCTGCGCAAGGCCCTCGACATTTCCGGGCCGGAAGAGGCCCTTTAGCATATTGCCGGGGGTCTGGTCTATACTTCCAACCAAGGGCAATCTGGACCACACCATGATCGAAGGCAGCAGCAATGCCCTGCAGGGCATCCAGAAGGGCGTGACGCAGATGCGTCAGCAGGCCCACACGGTGGCCACCGAGAACGCGGGCAGCCGCGAGAGCAACACCGCAATGGTGGAGATGACCGCCAGCCAGCGGCATGTGGAGGCCAACGTGAAGACCCTGCAGGCCGAGGATCGCATGGTCGGGAGCCTGCTCGACGTTCGTGCCTGATGCGTTCGGAGGACTGTTACTCGGATGGAAGCACCGCTCACCAATCCGGCACCGCCGACCGTCCCGGCCTCGCGGCCGAGCGGGTCGGATCGTCTGGGTCTGGGCCAGCTGTCCGCTCCCTCCGAATCCGATCGTCCGCTGAATGACCCCGAGGCGGGTGCCGCGCGCCGCCCGATCGAGGAAAACTCCGAGCAGCAACGCAACCGCAACGGTGACGAGGGCGAACCCCGCAGCGATCTGCTGCCACCGCGCAGCGACCGCGAACTCGCCGGTCAGGCCCGCCTGGCGGCCGAGATCGACGCCTTTCAGACCCGTGCCGAAGGCGAGGATCGCGAAGAAGATCGTATCGCCGATGGCGCCCCCGTCGAAGGGTCCGACCTGGAGGCCCTGCGCCGGCGCGTGGAACTGGCCTTCAGCTTTGCCGGCCCGGCGGAAGAACCGCGCCGCGAACTGAATATCGTGGTCTGAACGCCGCCGCGCAAGCGCGGGGGTTCAGGCGTCCCCCCGGCGCCCCTGTCGCCAATACTCCGCCAGCCACTCCCGCGCACGCTCTCCCGCATGCAGGCGCTCATCGGGGTTGAGTTCGCGCGCCACGCGCTCGCGATGACGCGCGGCACTGGCGACGCCCATCTCCGCCGCGATCGCATACCACTTGAACGCGGAGACATCCGAGCGCTCCACGCCCTCGCCCATCGCAAACAGCCGCCCCAGATTGGCCGCCCCGCGCCCCTCGCCGGCCTCGGCCGCCAGCAGATACCACTGCGCGGCCTGTTCCGCATCCTGCGGCAGCCCCCGCCCCTCGTCGAACTTCAGCCCGAGGTTGAACATCGCCTGCGCGTTGCCACCCTGCGCGGCGGCATGGAACCAGCGCGCCGCCTCGTTCGGGCTGGTCGGAATGCCGTCGCCCTGTTCGCACAGCACCGCCAGATTGAACGCGGCATCGGGCCAACCGGCTTCGGCCGCCTGCCGGTACCAGGCCGCGGCGCGGGCCGGGTTGCGGGGCAGATGCTCGCCCTCGTCCAGCAGTACACCCAGGTTGTAGGCAGCGAGGGGCTCGCCGGCCGTAGCGGCCTGCTGCCAGCGATCGACGGCCCGGGCCACGTCGCCCGCCTGCCAGGCCTCGCGCGCCTGGCCCATCAGGTCTCGTGGATCGGCGAATGCGCTCATGGATCAACCTGTCGGGAAAATATTCGACGGACTGTAACGCCCGCTCCACGGAGCGTCGATGTCCCCCACGACGGCCGGGCACGATATCCATAGAACGTGATACACGTCACAGTTTTTTCGGAGACCCCGGTTGCAACGGGGTCAGGGTGGCCCGCTTCAGGAACTCACCCCGGGGGATGGGGAGACACAGGAATGACGGGACCCTGTCCCTGATTTTTCCCTTGTCCCAATGAGGAGGACCTCAATGAAACGTTCTACGAAACTGCTGGCGGCCACCGCCATCGCGCCCTTTGCCCTGCTGATCGCCGGCTGCGGCGGTGACGACATGGGCATGGACGAGTTCGAAGAACAGCAGATGGAAGAAGGCGCGCCGCCGGCCGAGGACGGTATGGAAGGCGGCATGCAGGAAGGCGCCCCGCCCGAAGGTGACATGGGCGGCGACATGGGCGGTGAAGGCATGCAGGAAGGCGCCCCGCCGGAAGGTGACATGGGGGGCGACATGGACGGTGATGAAGGCGGCGAACCGCAGTTCTGATCTCCCGTCACGATGACGCCATCGAAGACCCGGTCGGGCATCCGCCCCGACCGGGTCTTTTTTATGCCTGCCGCCCGAATCAGAACCGGGCGTTCAACGACACCGACAGGCGCCGCGGCTCGTAGATATTGTTGTAGACGTTGCTGTAGGTCATCTCGCCGGTGTCCTCTCTCTCATAGGGCCGGTAATCGCGGAAATCCTTGTCGAACAGGTTGTGGATGGTCGCGTTGAGGGTCACGTTGTCGGACACCTGCCAGGCCGCGCCCAGATTCACCAGGGTAAAGCCGTGGAAATCGCCGAGGGCGTCATACGCGCCCTGGGCACTGCCGCCATCCTGCGGCTCGTGGTAATTGCGCGGACGGAAGGCGCTGCTGCGATATTCAAGCTCGGTAAACGCCCCGACCTCCGGGGTGGCCTGCCAGTCCAGCCGGGCGTTGAACATGTGCTCGGGCACGCTGGCCAGCGGATCCCCGACCTTGCTGGCGGCAGTCCCGCCCTCCTTCACCTCGCTGTCGGTCCAGGTGTAGTTCGCCGACACCGCCCAGTCCTCGGCCAGGCGATAGCGCCCGGACAGCTCCAGGCCCCGGACGACCGATTCCCCGATGTTCACGTCGATGCCTTCGTTCGCGCCGGTCCCGCGCTCGATCTTGTCCTTCAGCTCATTGTGGAAGAAGGTCGCCTGGGCCGAAAGGTCCTGGCGGTTGTCGTAGGCGACGGTGAACTCGACGTTGGTGCTGCGCTCCGGCTCGAGATCCGGGTTGCCGCGCAGCGGCTCCGAGCCCCCGTCGCCATAGCCGATGACCCCGTCGCTGATCTGCTCGATGTAGGGGGCCCGGAACCCCTGCCCGATGCCACCTTTCAGCGTGACCGTGTCCGTGGCACTGAACACCCCGTACAGCCGGGGCGTGAACTGACTGCTGAAGTTCTCGTTGTCATCAAAGCGCACGCCGCCGGTCAGGGTGAAGCGGTCGGTCATGAACCACTCGTCCTCGGCGAACAGGCTGTACTGCCGGAACGACAGCGAATCCGGCAGGATGCCGTCTTCCAGCTCCGGGCGCAGATACTGGCCGCCGAAGGTCAGTACGTGGTCGCCCGCCCAGGTCACGAGCTGCGTATCCAGGATGGTCGTATCCAGCTGCAGGGTACGCGAGGCGCCCTCGCGGGATTCGTCCGGCACGGCGCCTTCGTTGATGGTCCGCCCGAGGGTCTCCACCCGGTCCTGCGTCAGCGTGGTCTCCCATGTGCCGAAGTCGTAGTCCCCGCGATGCCCCAGGCGCACCTGATCACGCTGGAACTCGAGTTCCCGCGAATAGCCGCGCAGGAAATCATCGCGCGAATCCCCGGTCCCGGTCAGACGCCCCAGCTGGCCACGGGAGTTGTCATAGCTCTGCCGCGTGGTGTCCAGACGCAGGGAAAACTCGTCCCGGGCATTCGGCGTAAACAGCAGGCGACCGCCAAAGGTCTCGACATTCGCGCCGGTCGGATTCTGTCCCATGGTGCGGTTGTCGGTCAGGCTGGGCTCGGTACCGGGGATGTCGATACTGGACGCCGAGCGCTCGTACAGGCGGGTGTAGAGCTGCATGGACAGGCGGTCGTCCACCAGCGGGCCGGACAGGTAGCCCTCCAGCGTGGAATGGCCGCCAAAGTCGGAGTCGGACTGGAAGGTATGCCCCAGCGAGGCCGCTCCTTCCCATTCGTCGCCCGGGTCGCGGGTGATGACATTGACCACGCCGCCGATCGCATCCGAACCGTACAGGGTGGACATCGGGCCGCGGATCACCTCGATGCGCTCGATCGCGGCCACCGGGGGGATGAACACGCTGGAGGCGTCGGTGAAGGCATTCGGCGCCACCGTGCCGGAGACGTTCTGGCGCACGCCGTCGATCAGCACCAGGGTGTATTCCTCGGGCAGCCCGCGCAGACTGATGGTCTGATTGCCGGTCTTGCCGCTGCGGGCGTCCAGGGAACGCACGTTCACCCCTTCGACCCCCTCCAGCGCATCCGCGAGGCTGGTGATCTCGCGCCCTTCCAGCTCCTCGCGGGTGACCACGGAGATACTGGCGGGCGCCTGTTCGAGGTCCTGCTCCGCCCCGCCGGCCGTAATCACCACCGGCGACAGCCGTTCCGTGCCGCCGGCCGTCCCGTCCTGCGCATGTACCCCCGTGCTCGCCAGCGCCACGCCGGCCGCCAGCGCCAGCCCCTGTTTGTGCATCATGATTCGTCTCCCTTGTTGTCAGTGATGGCCGTACCGTTCGCCGGCACGGTCGCGGGAGGCTGGCTGGCGTGACCGCCGGGATCGACGGCTCGGGGCTGGCTTGCCTGTTGTTGCTTCGGTGATGGTTACTTGGTCAGGATCAGCTTCCTGCTGGCGGTCACCCGCAGGGTGTAGCACTGCCCTTCGTGGTGGATGTACACCCGATCGGCATCGCACAGCAGTTCGTCGGAGGTCACCTCGCGCGGGCCGCCGGCCGGACTTTCCTTCGCCGGCAGCGGCGCGTCACCGCCCGGGCCCGAAGCCGGCTGATCCGGCTGCTCGCTGGAACTCATGGTGCCTCCCCGGCCGCCCCGGATTTCGCGGGGCGGCCGCATTCGCGATCCCGACGGCTATTCCGTGGAGCCCGTCTGACTCTGTTCGTAATTCTGCAGGCCGATGCGCTCGATCAGCTGCAGCTGGGTCTCCAGCCAGTCGATGTGGTTCTCCTCACTGTCCAGGATCTTCTGGAGCAGATCGCGGGTCCCGTAGTCCCGCACCTGTTCACAGTGGGCGATCGCCTCGCGATAGACCGGCACGCCCTCGTGTTCCAGCGCCAGGTCGGCCTCGAGGATCTCGCGGGTGTTCTCGCCGATGTTCAGCGTGCCCAGGTCCTGGAGGTTGGGCAGCCCGTCCAGGAACAGGATGCGGTTGATCAGCTCGTCCGCATGCTTCATCTCGTCGATCGATTCTTCGTATTCGGCCGCGGCCAGCTTCTCCAGACCCCAGTCCCGGAACATGCGGGAATGGAGGAAATACTGGTTGATGGCCGTCAGTTCGCCCTTGAGTGCCTGGTTGAGGTAACGGATTACTTCCTTATCGCCCTGCATCGCGACTCTCCTTCTGATCGTTTCGCCTGTTGCGGTTCGCACCGCTCGTCCGCGGCCATGCCATTGCACCGGCCGCCCTTCTCAGGATCCGGCGCCGACCCGCTGCGGTTCAAGCAGCCTAAATTGAACGGGAATGCTATAGCGAATGAGAACGGTTTGCAACACTGATTCGAAAGATCGATGTCGCGATGGCCACGACCGGCCCTTCGCTACGCCAACCTTCTCAACGGATGAATGGCTGATCCGCGAGGCTTTCCACCTCAACCCGTTCGCCACAGCCCTCGATCGCGCCGTCCGGACCTTCGCAGGCGGTCACCTCGTTGAGAAGCACGCGTCCGACGTCGCCGCAGGCGGTGTCCGCCATGCGGAAGGCCCGCACCGAGGTCTCGCCCGGGCGCAGCGGGGCCATCTCCACCGCCGTACGCAGCTGGATGATGCCGTCGTCATCGAACACCACCAGATCCAGCTGGAAGGATTCCAGCGACTGATCCATACCGTTTTCCAGCACCAGATGGGCCCGGCAATCGTCGCCGTCGGGCTCCAGCTTGTTCAGCTGCACGCCGATCCCCGCCGGCTCCTCGGCCGACACCCCGCCGGCCAGGGACAGCAGCAACGCCACCGGGCCGACCCCGGCCAGGGTCCTGTTCCACACTTTCATGCCACACTCCTGCGTTGTCGGTCTCAGGACCGCCGATCCTGCCGGATCAGCGGATGGAGAAGTTGACCGGTACCACGATCTCGAACTCGTCCCGGCCGATGGCATCCGGAGCCGGGAACGGATCGGCGCGGTCCACCATCTCTTCCACCGCCCGGTCCAGAAGATCCGACCCGGAACTCTCTTCGATCCGGTAATCGATCACGTTGCCATCGCGGTCGAGCTGCAGCCACACCTCGACGGTACCCTCTTCGCGACGGCGCTGCGCCTGCCTGGGATATCGCTTGTGATCCTCCACCCAGGCCTGCAGCTCCGCCATGTAGTCGGGATCGGCGCCCGGCTGCCCGCCACCCTCGGCATCGTCCGCGGACGGCTGTTCCGCGGTCCCCTCGGCGCCTTCCTCGTCCTCGGCCGCCTCGGCGTCGGTGGCCTCGGGGGCCTCCTCGGTGGCGGCGTGCTCAGTGTCCGTGGGCTCAGGCTCCGGTTTGGGCTCCGGTTTGGGCTCCGGTTTGGGCTCCGGTTTGGGCTCCGGTTCGGGCTCCGGTTCGGGCTCCGGTTCGGGCTCCGGTTCGGGCTCCGGTTCGGGCTCCGG
>NZ_KB898725.1:81290-116290 GCF_000377785.1 Thioalkalivibrio sp. ALJ24
GGGCTCCGGTTCGGGCTCCGGTTCGGGCTCCGGTTCGGGCTCCGGTTCGGGCTCCGGTTCGGGCTCCGGCTCGGGCTCGGGCTCGGGCTCGGGCTCGGGCTCCGGCTCAGGTTCGGGCTCGGGCTCGGGTTCGGGCTCGACTTCTTCGGCCTCCTCCACCGGCTGGCGCTCCGCCTCCTGGACCTCGGCCGGCTCCGGCTCCACCGATTCCGCTTCGGCGGTTACCGGGGCCTCCGGTTCCACCGGCTCGGCCTCGACCGTCTCCGCGGGTTCCGCCGCTTCCACCGGGGGCGCGCCACCACCGGCCGACATGGAGATCTCCAGTCCGCCGACCCCGGCGTCCTCGGCCCCGGCGGGCGGCTCGCGCAGCAGCAGGGCCATCGCGACCAGCCCGTGCAAAACCACGGCCAGGATCAGCGCCACCACCCAGTGTCGAATGCCCGGCTGCATGAATCAGGTCTCCGGCACGGTCAGCAGATCGATGCGTTCCACCCCGGCCTCGCGCAGCTGTTCCAGCACGCCCACCACCTCCACGGCCTCGGCCCGGCCGTCGGCCTTCACGCGCACGCGGGCGGCATCGCCGTGGCGCTCCAGATGCTCGCGTACCAGCCCCGTCATGCCTTCGAGATCGGTCTCGTCCTGATTGACCGCCAGCTGCCCCTCGCTGCCCACGATCACCATGAACTCGTCCGCGCCGGGCTGCCCGTCCACCGCGGACTCCAGCGGCTCGATCTCGAACGGATCGATGGCGCTCAGCTGCCCCGCCACCATGAAGAAGATCAGCAGCAGGAACACGATGTTGATCAGCGGCAGGATGCTCTCGTCATCGTTGCGCGGCCGGTGCGCGACGTGGAAATGCCGGCGGTGCCCGATCATGGCTCGCCCTCCCGGATCACCGAGAGGTCGCTCACCCCGAGCTCGGACAGGCCCTCCAGGACCTCGACGGTACGCTGCATGCTGACCCCGGGCGTCGGCATCACCAGGACCCGCGTGTCCGGCTCGTCCGCCAGCCGCGACGCGACCTGGTCGTGCAGCTCCCCGGTCGCGACCGCCAGTCCGCCCAGACGCAGATCATCCGGCCGCACCTCCACCAGCAGCGCGCCCTCCATCGCGCCGGCGCCGCCGGCCTCGGCCGGGGCCTCCAGCTCCACCGCGCGCCAGTCGAGGAAACTGGAGGCGAGCATGAAGAACACCAGCAGGATGAACACCACGTCGATCAGCGGTGTCAGGCTGATCAGGTTGCGCCGGCGCGGACGGCCGGTGTCCAGTGTCGGCTGTTCCGCCGGGGCCCCGGTCATCGGTCAGCCGTCTCCGCCGCCGGCCCGGCCTGACCGTCGACACGTGCGGCCACCGCATACAGTTCACCGGTGAACAGGCGGGTCACCGCGTCATCCATGCGATGGGCCACCCGCTCCACGCGGGTCTCCAGCCAGTTCAGCGCGGCCACCACCGGGATCGCCACGGCCAGACCCACGGCGGTGGTCAGCAACGCCTCCCAGATCCCGCCGGACAGGACCGCCGGATCCACCTGGCTGCCGGCCTCCTCCAGCGCCTGGAAGGCCCGGATCATGCCCATGACCGTCCCCAGCAGGCCCAGCAGCGGCGCCAGCGCACCGATCACCTCCAGCGGCCGCAGCCCCTGGCGCAGGGACTGGATGGTCGCATTGCCGTAGCGCACGACCTCCTCGCGCACCACCGCCTCGGGGGCACCCGAACGCAGACCGCGAATGCCGCGCGCCACTGCGCGGGCGGCCGGATTGGGCGTGGCCTCGGCGTGGCGGATCGCGCCCTCGGGGTCGCCACCGTGAAACAGCTCCAGGGCCTGCTCCGCCGGGCGCACGTCGGTGACCCGCATGCGCCACAGCTGCCACAGCTTGACCAGCACGAAGGCCAGCGCGACCACCGACGCCACGAGCAGGATGGCCACCACCGGGCCGCCCGCGTCCAGAAACCCGGCGATGCGTTCACCCGCCAGGGATTCGATCATTGCGTTCATGTTGTGTCCTGAAGGCTGGAAAGAAGAACGGTCAGGGGGCGGCCCGCACGCCGGTTGTGGCCGTCACCGGGATACCCGCGATGCCCCCCGGTGCCGTCGCGTCGGGCGATACGGCGCCGGCCCCGCCACCGTATTTCCGCAGGATACCCCGGGCCCGGCGGGCGCACTTGCCGCAGTCACTACATACGCCCAGCTGTTCGCGCAGATCCCGCATGCGGACTTGCGTTTCACTTTGCGCCACCAGTTCCCGGATCTGGCGCTCACGCACGGCATTGCAGACACACACGATCATCTTCAGACGGCTCCGCCCCTTGTGGAACGATGATACCGGGACACTACCGCTAATGAGAATGGTTTTCAACATTAATTCCTGACATGGATTCCACCCCATGAGGGACCCGGCTCATTGATCAGTGATTACTTATGGACTAGCTTCAGGACATCATCCTCGATGCCCCCGGCCAGGACCCCGATGCCCGCCGACACCCCCGATTCCGGCCTTCCTCGCCCCGGTGCCTGGCTGCAGGCACGCTTGCGTCCCCACCGAAAATGGCTGCTGGGCGCCACCGCCGCCGGTCTGGGCGCCACCCTCGCCACCGTGGCACTGGCCGGCCTGATCGCCTGGGCGGTCCACATGGCGTTGTTCGCACCGGAACGCCTGCCACTGGGCATGGTGCTGGCGGGCGCGGCGGTGGCGGCGGTGCTGCGCTATGCCCTGCAGGCCCTGCGCGATCGCGCCGGCCATCGTCTGGCGGATGCGGTCAAGCGTGAACTGCGCGAGGAGCTGCTGGAGGCCGCCCGGCGCGACGGCCCCGTGCATCTGGCCCACCGCGCTCCGTCAGGGGCCTGGGTCGATCACTACCTGCGGCGGGTGGAAGACCTGACGGGCCATTATGCGCGCTACCTGCCCGGCACCCGCATGGTGATCCTGACCCCGCTGGTGCTGCTGCTGACGGTCGCCTGGCTGGACTGGCTCGCCGCCGGCCTGCTGCTGCTCTCCGCGCCGCTGATCCCTGCTTTCATGGCCCTGGTCGGCATGGGCGCCGAACAGATTCACCGCCGCCAGCAGGACGAGGAGAACCGCCTGGCCGGGCACTTCCTCGACCGCCTGCGCAGCCTCGACTTCCTGCGCCGCGCGCGCGCCACGCAGGCGGCCCGCGAAGCGGTAGTGGCCGCCAGCGACGAACACCGCCGCCTGACCATGCGCGTGCTGCGGGTCGCGTTCCTGTCGTCGGCGATCATGGAATTCTTCAGCGCGGTCGCCATCGGCCTGCTGGCCATCTATATCGGTTTCGGCCTGTTCGGGGCGATCGACTACGGTCCGGCCGGCAGCCTGACCCTGTTCACCGGGCTGTTCATCCTGGTGCTGGCGCCCGAATACTTCCTGCCCCTGCGCCAGTTCGCGCAGAGCTATCACGACCGGGCCGCCGCGCTGGCCGCGGCCGAGTCCTTGGCGCCCCTGTTGCAGCCGGCCGGTGGCCCCGCCACCGCCCCGCCCGGGGCGCCGGACAGCCCGCGCACGGCGGTACACCTGGCCGGAGTGCAGGTGCAGTATCCGGATACCGCCCAACCGGCCCTGCACGACATCGACCTGCAGATCGGCCGCGGGGAACACCTGGCGGTAACCGGCCCCAGCGGCTCCGGCAAGTCCACCCTGCTGGCGCTGCTGGCCGGCTTCCTGCGCCCGGCCGGCGGCGAGATCCGCGTGGCCGACGACCTGCAGCGGTTCGTGTGGATCGGCCAGGACGCCCACCTGTTCCACGGCAGCCTGCGGGACAACCTGCAATTGGCCAGCGCCGAACCGGTAAGCGAAGCTGCGATGAATGACGCTCTCGCCCGCGCCGGCCTGCCGGTGGATGACCCGCAGCTGCCGGACGGGCTGGATACCGCCATCAGCGAAGGCAACACCGGGATCTCCGGGGGGCAGGCCCAGCGCATCGCGATGGCCCGCGGGATCCTCGCCGGGCATCCGCTGTGGCTGCTGGACGAACCCACCAGCGCGCTCGACGAGGCGACCGAGGCCGCCCTGCTGGACACCCTGTTCGCCCTGGCCGCCAAACACGACATCACCCTGGTCATCGCGGCCCACCGCGAGGCCGTCCGGGAACGTGCCAGCCGGGTGGTCCGGCTGGCCGAAGGCCGCGTGGAGAGCCTGGCATGACGGACCGCGAATACCTGCAACGCCTGTTCCGCGCCCGCCTCGGCTGGAGCCTGCTGGCCTGGCTGCTGCTGGCGGTTACCTGGATCAGCGGCATCGTGCTGCTCGCCCTGTCGGGCTGGTTCATCACCGCCACGGCGCTGGCCGGGGCCGGTGTGCTGGCCACCCTCGACATCTACTCGCCCTCCGGCGGGATTCGCGCGGCGGCAGTACTGCGCACGGTCGCCCGCTACTTCGAGCGCGTCACCGGACACGAAGCGGTCCTGCGCATCCTCGCCGACCTGCGCGCGACCACCTTCCGCCAACTGGCGCGCTGGCCGGCGCGAAGCCTGGCAACTCTGCGCAGCGGCGACCTGCAGGCCCGCCTGACCAGCGACATCGATACCCTGGACGCCATCCCGCTGCGGGTGGTGGGGCCGATGGCCGGGGCCCTGCTGGCACTGGTCAGCGCCGTGGCGATCGCGCTGTGGCTGGCCCCACCGCTCGCCGCGGCCATTCTGCTGGTTGCCGCCGCGATCACCCTGATCACCGCCGGGCTCGCGGCGGCGGCCGGTCAGCGCCATGGCCGCCGGCTGGTGCAGGAAGAATCCGATGAGCGCGTGGCCCTGCTGGACTATTTCGGCGGACTGCCGGAACTGACTGCGTTTGGCCGCCTGGAGGAACGCCGCGCGGCCCTGGCCCGGCGAACCCGCGAGGGTGCGGCTCGCCGCCTGACCCAGGAACGCGCGGGGGTGCTGGGCGAACAGGGCGTGCAGCTGGTGGTGATGCTGACCACCCTCGCCATGCTGGGCTACGCGCTGCATGCCTACGCCGAGGGGCTGATCTCCGGGCCGGTCGCCGTGCTGCTCACCCTGATGACCCTGGGCCTTAACGAGGCGCTGGGCAGCCTGCCCGGCGCCTGGTGGCGCCTGGGCGAGAGCCTGGAAGCGGCGCGGCGCCTGCGCGAGACCGAGGCCGGAGCCGAGGGTCCGGAGCCCGTCGGGGCAGAACCGGTCGAGCTGCCCTCCGGCCCGCTGGAAGCGCGCGGCCTGAGCGTCGGCTTCCGCGCCGACCGTCCGCTGGCCGGCCCGCTGGACATCCGGCCGGAGCCCGGTTATCCGCTGGTGATCCACGGCATCAGCGGGCGCGGCAAGACCGCCCTGCTGGAGACCCTGGCCGGCGAGCTGGCACCCACCGGCGGCGAGCTGCGGTGGGGCGAGCAGGATCTGACCACGCTGGATCCCGACACCCGTCACCGGGTGATCGGCTACCTGCCCCAGCGCGTGCGCCTGCTGGACGACAGCCTGGCCGCCAACCTGCGCCTGGGCCGCCCCGATCTGCCCGCCGACCGCCTGTGGGCCGTGCTGGATCAGGTGCGCATCGCGCCGCTGCTGCAGCGCATGGGCTACAGCCTGGAGTATCCGCTGGGCGAGGATGCCGGCAACCTCTCCGGCGGGCAGGCACGCCGGGTGGCGCTGGCCTGGCTGCTGCTGCAGGACCGCCCGGTCGCCCTGCTGGACGAACCCTTCGCGGGACTGGACGAAGCCACCGAGGCGGCGATCCTGGAGCGCATCGGGCCCTGGCTGGAGGCGCGGCAGACGGTCATCGTGACCCACGCTCCCCGGCGCATGCCGGCGCACTGGCCACGGCTGGCACTTTAGGTCTTCAGGAAAACGGGAGAGGGAAGAAAGTCCCGGCGGCCACGGGGATGCGACCGCCGGGGGGCCCGGACCGGGCGGGGGCCGGTCCGGCAGGCAGGATCAGTGCTCGTGACCGCCCGGCCCGTGGGCGTGACCGTGTTCCAGCTCTTCCGCGGAGGCCTCGCGCACGTCCACGACTTCGACATCGAAGTTGAGGGTCTGGCCGGCCAGCGGATGGTTGCCATCCACCGTGGCGGTGTCGCCCTCGACCTTGGTGACCGTCACGGTCAGCGGACCGTTTTCGGTCTGGGCCTGGAACTGCATGCCCGGCTCGATCGAATCGACCCCCTGGAAGGCCTCCATCGGGACTTCCTGGACCATGGCGTCGATCTTCTCGCCGTAGCCCTCTTCCGGCGGCACGGTGGCCTGCACCTTGTCGCCCGCGGCCTTGCCTTCCAGCTGGCGCTCGAGGCCCGGCACGATCTGGCCGTTGCCGTGCATATAGGCCAGCGGCTCGCGGCCTTCGGAGCTGTCGATGGTCTCACCGGCGTCGTTGGTGAGCTTGTAGTGGATGGACACCACGGAGTTCTGCGCGACTTGCATTGGGCTTTGCTCTCTTGAGATATGGCCCGACAGGGTAACGTGACCGCCCCCTTCGCGTCACAGCCCCCGGTCACGGTGCCGGAATCCGGTCCCGCAAACAAAAACGCCGGGCAGGAGCCCGGCGCAGGCGTTGCGTACAGGTTCCGCGACGGGCGACCGATCAGGCCGCCTGCAGCAGGAACCGGTTCAGGCGCTGCACGAACCCGGACGGATCCTCCAGCTGTCCGCCCTCGGCCAGCAGGGACTGTTCGAACAGCAGCGAGGCGAGGTCGTTGAAGTCGTCGCCTTCCGCCGTCTTCAGCCGTTCCACCAGCGGGTGCTGCGCATTGACCTCCAGCACCGGCTTCGAGGAAAAGGTCTCCTGTCCGGCCTGCTTCAGCAGCTCCTGCAGATAGAGCGCCATCTCGTGCTCGCCGAGGACGATGCAGGCCGGCGAGTCCACCAGCCGCTTCGACGGGCGCACGGAGTCGACCCGGTCACCCAGCGCGCTCTGGATGCGCTCGGGCAGGTCGCCCAGCTCGTCATCCTTCCGGTCCTCGGCATTCTCCGCGTCGTCGGAATCCTGCTCGCCGATGATGCTGTCCAGGTCGAGATCGCCCTTGGCAACGTTCTTGATCGGGGTACCGTCGAACTCGCGCAGGTTGGACAGCAGCCATTCGTCCACCCGGTCGGACAGCAGCAGCACCTCGATGCCGTGCTTGCGGAACACCTCCAGGTGCGGGCTGTTGCGCGCGGCGGCGGCGTTGTCGGCGCTGATCACGTAGATCGCGTCCTGCCCCTCCTTCATGCGGGCCTTGTAATCGGCGAAGGAGACGTTCTGCGTGTCATCGTCGTTGTGCGTGCTGGCAAAGCGCAGCAGGCCCGCGATCTGCTGCTGGTTGGCGAAGTCCTCGCCGGGGCCCTCCTTGAGCACGCGGCCGAAGTTGTCCCAGATCCCGGCGTACTTCTCCGGCTCGTTCTTCGCGATGTTCTCCAGCAGGCCGAGGATCTTCTTCACCGAGCCGGAGCGGATGGAATCCACCAGGCGGTTGTCCTGCAGGATCTCGCGCGAGACGTTCAGCGGCAGGTCGGACGAATCCACCACCCCGCGCACGAAGCGCAGGTAGTTCGGGAGGAGCTTCTCCGCGTCGTCCATGATGAACACGCGCTTCACGTACAGCTTCACCCCGTGGCGTGCGTCGCGGTCCCACAGATCGAAGGGGGCGCGCCCCGGGATGTAGAACAGCGTGGTGTACTCCTGGCGGCCTTCCACGTGGTTGTGGGTCCAGGCCACCGGGTCCTCGAAATCGTGCGCGATGTGCTTGTAGAACTCGCGGTATTCCTCGTCGGAGATCTCGCTCTTCGGCCGCGTCCACAGCGCACTGGCACGGTTGACGGTCTCCCACTCGTCCGTGGGATTGCCTTCGTCGTCCTGCTTGCGCATGCGGATCGGGAAGGCCACGTGGTCCGAGTAGCGCCCGATCACGTGGCGCAGGCGCATCGGCTCGAGGAACTCGTCGGCGTCTTCCTTGAGCGTCAGGGTAATCTCGGTACCCGGTTCCGCGCGCTCGCATTCGGCCAGGGTGTATTCGCCATCGCCCTTCGACTCCCAGCGCGTGCCGGCCTCGACCCCGGTACCCGCGCGCCGGGTCTCCACGCGCACGTGGTCGGCCACGATGAACGAGGAATAGAACCCGACCCCGAACTGCCCGATCAGCTGGGCATCCTTCTGCTGATCGCCGGTCAGCTTCTCGAGGAAGGCCCGGGTACCCGAATGGGCGATGGTCCCGATCTGCTGGATTACCTCGTCGCGCGACATGCCGATGCCGTTGTCGCGCACGGTCACGGTGCGGGCGTCCTTGTCCACATCCACGTCGATGTGCAGCTCGGCCGGCTGCGGGATCGCGTCGGGGTTCGCGGTCGCCTCGAAGCGCAGCTTGTCGCAGGCATCCGCGCCGTTGGAGATCAGCTCGCGCAGGAAGATCTCGCGGTTGGAGTACAGCGAGTGGATCATCAGCTGCAGCAGCTGGCTGACCTCGGTCTCGAACTGGCGGGTTTCCGCGCCGGCGGCTTGCTCGGTCCGGGTTTCGGTCATGGGGTTACGACTCCGTGATGGGTTCGGATGGGTTCAGACATTGGTAACACGCCGGAGTCTGGGGTCGCCGCGACCTTCTTCAAGGCCCTCGGCGCGATAAAGCGCCCCCTCGCCCTCCGGATCGAGGCAGCCCAGCACCGCAGGCAGCGTTGCGGCCAGTTCTTCTTCCAGCTGCCACGGCGGCCGGAGCACCAGCATGCCGGATCCCGCGAGCCCGGGAGACGTCCCGCGTTCCACGCCGGGATCATCACGCAGGCGCAGCTCGCTGCGCAGCCAGAGGATGCTCCGGGTGCACAGCCGTTCGACCAGGGCATGATCCGGACGCCCCGCCAGGACCGGATACCAGATCAGCAGCATTCCCGTGTTCCAGCGCTCCAGGATGGTCTCCGCGATCTCCGCGACTTCACGGTATTCGGCCGGCCGTTCATACGAGGGGTCCAGCAGGGCGAACCCGCGCCGCGGCTGCGGCGGGAACAGCCCTCGGGCGGCCTCGCGCGCATCGCGCCGGTGCACATGGCAGCGTGCATCCCCGGCGAACGCGCGCTGCAGGCGCTGGTGGGCCTCGGGGTGCATCTCGCAGGCCACCAGCCGGTCATTCTCGCGCAGGGCCGCACGGATCAACGCCGGGGACCCCGGATACCCGTCGGTCCCGGCCACCTGCTGCACGGTCTCCAGAAACCCGGTCACCGCCTCCGGCAGCGCGGTTGCACTGGCACAGGCGCGCAGGCGCTCGATGCCGAGCGCCGCCTCGCCGGTCTTGCGCGCCCGCTCGCCGCCCAGGTCATAAATCCCGGCCCCGGCATGCAGATCCAGCGCCACGAACGGCTTGGTTCGCCGCTGCAATGCCGCCAGCACCGCATGCAGCACCAGATGCTTGTGGATGTCGGCGAAATTGCCGGCGTGGTAGTCGTGCTGATAGCTGAGCATGGTTCGTTCCGTTCCCCGACCATAAAAAAACCACCGTGGCGGACCACGGTGGCTGGACTTCCTTCCGGCCGGCTCCGGGTCACGGAGCACGGCGCCCGCTGCGGGTGCAGTTTACTGGTTCACCGGGGACTCCGGGTCCAGCAGATAGGCCATGATATGGCTGATCTCGCGCTCGCTCAGCAGTTCATTGGCGCCGAAGCGGGGCATCGTCGTGCAGGGGAAGTACTGATGCGGGTTCGAGATCACCTCATGGGCATAGGACAGGGATGCGTCATCGGTCCCTCGGGCGTCGCCGTAACCGGCCAGGCTTGGGCCGATCGTGCCGTAGACCGGCTCGTCGGGATCCATCTGGTGGCAGGCGTAGCAGTTGCCGCCCGGCGGGCGGGAGGAGTGGTCATCGATATTGTGGCCAACACGGAAACCATAGCCCGAACGGGCCAGTTCGGCACCGCGCTCCCAGTCACCCAGGCGCGGACCACCGGGCGGTTCCTCGTAGCTGGCGCGCGCCATCTCGATCACCTCGCCCGAGAGTCCCTCGGGGATTTCGGAGGTCGTGAAGGAGCAGGCCCGCTGCAGCTCGTCCTGTTCCATCCGGCCGCGGGCCGAGCCGCCCTCCTGGACCGACTGCTCGAGACGGTAACTGCCGGATTCCAGCACGATGTAGTCCGCGAGCTCGTCGGGACTCATCGCGGTGATGTCGACGTCGCCGTCGTCGCTGTCGAAGAACTGACAACCGGAAAGCAGAACGACCGCGCCGATCGCGGCCGGCAGCGTTCCCCGACGCAAGGTCTGGGCTGGCATCCCTGGTGTCTCCCGGTTTCCGTTTCGCCCTGCACCCTGCGTCCGTCGCACGCAATCGGCACCGTTCGGGCAACCTGCCCGAACATGGCCGAAATGCTCCCCGACTCACGGTCGCTGAATGGCTGCAAGGGAAGATGATGAAAGGGTCCCGGGACCGAGAGGCCCCGGGAGCGGGTTGCCGCGGAGGCCGCGGCAACCCGGATCACGATCCGCCGTGCGGATCGTCATGCCGCCGGTGGGCGGCCCGGCCTCAGTTGTTGACCGGGGAGTCCGGATCGAGCATGTAGGCCATGATGTGGCTGATCTGCTCCTCATCCAGCAAGCCCTGGAACCGCGGCATCTGGGCGCAGGGGAAGAACTGGTGAGGATTGCTGATCACCTGATGCACGTATTCGCGCATCTCCTGGCTATCACCACGGGTGGCGCCATAGCCTTCGAGGCTCGGGCCGATGGTGCCCTGGGTCGGACCCTCCGGGTCGAACACGTGGCAGTTGACGCAGTTGCCGCCGGGCTCGCGGGTACCGTGGTCGTCGTTGTTGTGGCCGATACGGTAGCCGTAACCGGAGAACGCGAGTTCCTGACCCTTTTCCCAGTCGCCAAGCTCGATGTCGCCTTCCGGCGCTTCGTACTCGGCACGGGCCATCGCGACCACTTCACCGGCGGTCTCGCCGTCCGGCTCACCCTCGAAGGAGCAGGCCTTCTGGAGGTCGTCCTGAACCATGCGATCCCTGGCGGTACCACCCTCCTGAGCCTCCTGTTCGAGACGGAAGCTGTCGCTCTCGAAGATGATGTACTCCGCGAGCTCTTCCGCGCTCATGGCGGTGATGTCGACCTCGTCGGACTTGTTGCCCTCGGCCACGGCGCAGCCGGTCGCCAGGGCGATGGTTGCGAAGGCGGCCACACCGGCCGCAACAGTGTTTTTCTTGAACATACTGGCTGTCTCCTATTGCGTCCGGGTTTACCGCTTCAGATCGGGCAGGACGGCCGGCTCGCCGCGAGCCGCCTCGTTCCAGAACGCGATCAGCGCGGTGTTGGCCATCGAATCCGGCTTGATGCCGGCGTGACGCATCTGCCAGGCACAGCCGCGGATACGGTGGCCCTGACTGCGGACGTTGTCATGCCCGGCGCGGTGGGCCGGCCAGGAGACCGCCTTGGTCCATTCCTGGGAGTCACGCATCTTCGGCAGGCGCGAGGCGCGGACCCGCTTGCCGGATTCCCCGTGGCAGGAGGCGCAGTTGAAGTCCATGGCCCCGCCCCGGCGGAAGAACAGCTTCTCGCCCGCGGCGAGCATGGCCTGCTCCTTCGGGTGCTCGTTGGCCGGCTGCCACTCCATGCCGGAGGACTGCATGGCGATGTAGGTGGTCAGCTGCATCACGTCGGTATCGTTGCCGTGACGCTGAGCCACTTCGGGATCGTCCGCGTCGAAGCCCTGGATTTCCTTCATGCAGTGCACCAGGCGGTGTTCGAAATCCATCACCTTGCCGGTGTCCTCGAAGTAGCGCGGCAGCTCGACGTAGGCGCCTTCCAGCACACCCGGGCCCTTGCCGAAGTCGCAGGATTCCAGCGACGCGTTGTTCGGGCCCCGCTCTTCGTAGAAAAGCTGCTCGCCATCCTCGGCCACCCACAGCGCCGGGTTGTCCGGCATCATCATGATGTTCTGCTCGCTCTGGTGCAGATACTTCGAGTCGGGGTTGTTGTCGAGCAGCTTCTGCAGGACGTCGGTCGGATCCTGCCATTCGCTGGCCTGGGCCGCGCCCCCGGCGGCCAGGCCGCCGAGCGCCATTGCTACGGGCAAGGCGAGCAATGCTTTCTTGAACATGGAAACCTCCATCACACGGTTTTATTCGATGGATCCGGATCGCGATGTCCGGACCTGTATCGCAGAGTGCGGAATGCATGAACATCCTGTCAACAAACAAACGCTATATTAGCGTTTCCTAAAAGTCTGTTTTACAGGGGTTTTTGCACTCAAGCACCGACTAGCAGACGGCCGGGGAGGGGGATCTATTCCGCTTTGACCAAAAAAGTTCCTGAATCGGGCAGACCGCCCTCGTGGCGGAGCAGGGCCGGCTTCACGGCGGCAAGCGGACCGCCGAGCTTTCCGGCGTAGCCGCCGGTTGCCCCGATCGCGGGACCGCAACCCGCGGGGACGACTCGATGACAGGGGATGAGAAGGGGCCAGGGGTTGGCACGACACGCCTGCCCCACGGCCCGAGGGGAGGAGTCGATGGCACGGGCGATCTGCCCGTAGCTCCGGGTCTCGCCGACCGGAATATCGGTCAGTGCCTGCCAGACCCGGCGCTGGTGCGAGGTTCCGGACGGCAGCGTCGCCGGGGCCCTCCAGGCGCGCGGGTCACGGGCATACGCATCGACATCGAAGGGCAGCCGCGGCGGAATCTCCACGCGGGCCTCGAAGCCCTCCCAGCCGATCCGGCCGTGGCGCCCGGCGGCCTCCGGCTGAAACACAAAGGCCAGCGGTACACCCGGGAGGATGCAGCGCTGGCCCTGCATGGTGCTTGCGCGGCGGACCGCGCCCGTCGGGGCTTCAGCCGCGACGGGTAGCGCGCACGTCTTCCTTGATGCGCGCGGCCTTGCCGGTACGGTCGCGCAGATAGTACAGCTTGGCGCGACGGACCTTGCCGCGACGCTTTACCTGGATCTCGGCGATCTGCGGGCTGTGGGTCTGGAAG
This sequence comes from Thioalkalivibrio sp. ALJ24, assembly GCF_000377785.1. Taxonomy (GTDB): domain Bacteria; phylum Pseudomonadota; class Gammaproteobacteria; order Ectothiorhodospirales; family Ectothiorhodospiraceae; genus Thioalkalivibrio. The sequence goes on from NZ_KB898725.1 coordinate 94,159, forward strand.
GTCCGCTCCACCCCGTTGCCGTAGGAGGTCTTGCGCAGCGTGAAAGCGGAGTTCAGGCCGCGGTTGCGCTTGCCGATGACCACACCCTCGAAGGCCTGCAGGCGCTCGCGGTCACCTTCCCGGACCTTGACCTGCACCACCACGGTATCGCCGGGACCGAAATCCGGCACATCGGATTTCATCTGTTCGGCTTCCAGTTGCTGAATGACGTTATTCATTGCTCGACCTCAATCATCGCTTTCGGAGCGGGCGCCACCCCGAGGGTGACGCGCGCGGTATTCGTCCAGCAGGTCCCGATCCGGCCCCGCCAGTTCGAGTCGGGCCAGCAGATCCGGCCTGCGACTCCAGGTGCGCCCCAGCGCCTCTCGACGGCGCCAGCGGCGGATTGCCCCGTGGTCCCCGCCCAGCAGGACAGCCGGCACGCGGTGACCGTCCAGTTCTTCCGGCCGGGTGTAATGCGGACAGTCGAGCAAGCCCTCGGTGAAGGAATCCTGCTCGGCGGAATCCGCATGCCCCAGCACCCCGGGCCGGAGGCGGGCGCAGGCATCGATCACCGCCATGGCGCCCAGTTCACCGCCGGAGAGCACGTAGTCTCCCAGCGAGAGTTCTTCATCGACTTCGGCCTCGATGAAGCGTTCGTCGATCCCTTCGTAGCGTCCGCAGACCAGCGCTACCCGCGACCGCTGCGCCAGCTCCCGCACCCGGGCCTGATCCAGCGGCCGGCCCTGCGGCGTCAGCGCCACCACGTGCAGCGGCGCTTCGCCATTGGCCCGCGCGGCATCCAGCGCACCCTTCAGCGGCGGCACCTGCATGACCATCCCGGGTCCGCCACCGTAGGGGCGGTCGTCCACCGCCTGATGGACCCCGGTCGCCCAATCACGCGGATTCCAGGTCCGCAGCTCCAGCTGGCCGGCCTCCGCGGCACGCCGCGGGATGCCCCACTGCACCACGGACTCGACCAGCTCCGGGAACAGCGTAATGACGTCGAAACGCATGCCCGGGTCAGTATTCCGGGTCCCAGTCGACCCGGATCCGTCCGTCCGCAAGATCCACCTCGAGGACGTACAGCCCCTGCACCCAGGGGATCAGCCGCTCGCGCTCGCCGCCGACGATCATCACGTCATTGGCACCGGTTTCCATGAAACCGGTGACCGTTCCCAGCGGCGTGCCGTCGACGTGCTCCACCGACAGGCCCTGCAGATCGGCCCAGTAGTATTCACCTTCTTCCGCCGGCGGCAGCCAGTCGCGCTCGATCGCGAGCTCCGCGCCCATCAGGCCGTAAGCCGCATCGCGATCGGCCACCCCGGCGAACTTGATCACCACGCCGGGGCCATGTGCGCGGCCGCCTTCGACCTCCGCCAGCTCCCAGCCCTCCGCGCGCTTCATCCAGAGGCGCGGAAAGTCGGCGATGGCGTCCCGCGGCTCGGTCTCGGAGAAGATCCGGACCCAGCCCCTGACGCCGTAAACCCCGGAGACGCGTCCGACGCGGATGCGCCCATCCGCCCCGTTCACCTGCGCCTCCCGCGGATCAGGCGGCCGCGGCCTGCTGCTTGCGGTAGCCCTTGACCAGGTGCTCCACGCGCTCGGACATGCTGGCGCCGTGGCTCAGCCAGTAATCGACCCGCTCGAGGTCGATCTTCAGCGGGATTTCCTGACCGCGGGCCACCGGATTGTGAAAACCGACGCGCTCGATGTAGCCGCTGTCGCGGCGGGCGCGGGAGTCGGTCACCACGATCGAGTAGAAGGGGCGCTTCTTGGCGCCGCGGCGTGACAGACGAATTGTAAGCATGAAGTCTTGAACCCCGTGAAGTTCGGTTTCGCGAGAAAACGCGCGATTATAACGAATTGCAGCGCCAAGACAAGGCCGAAGCCCGGTCGTCAGCGTTTCGGCAGGCCCCCTCCGGGACCTCCGGGGCCGCCCATGCCGCCCATTTGCCCTCCGAGGGCCCGCATCATTTTCGACGCGCCCCCCTTGGAGAATTTCTTCATCGCCTTGCTCATCTGGGTGTGCTGCTTGAGCAGGCGGTTGACGTCCTGGATCTGGCAGCCGGAGCCCGCGGCGATGCGTCGCTTGCGCGACCCCTTGATGATGTCCGGGTTGCGGCGCTCCTCGTCGGTCATCGACGAGATCACGGCCCGCATGCGACGGATCTCCTTGTCGCCGGCCTGATTCTTGATGGCTTCCTGCATCTTGCCGCCGCCGGGCAGCTTCTCCAGCATGCTGCCCATGCCGCCCATCTTTTCCATCTGATCCAGCTGCTCGCGCAGGTCATTGAGGTCGAAGCCGCGCCCCTTCTTCAGCTTGCGCGTGAGTTTGTCGGCCTTGGCCTGATCGACCTGACGCGAGGCCTCCTCGACCAGCGAGACGACATCCCCCTTCCCGAGGATGCGCGAGGCGATGCGTTCCGGATGGAAGGGCTCCAGCCCGTCGGGGCGTTCGCCGGTGCCGATGAACTTGATCGGCACCCCGGTGATCTGGCGCACCGACAGCGCGGCACCCCCGCGGGCGTCGCCGTCGGCCTTGGTCAGCACCACGCCGGTCAGCGGCAGGGCGTCGCCAAAGGCACGCGCGGTGTTGGCCGCGTCCTGCCCGGTCATGGAGTCGACCACGAACAGGGTCTCCACCGGTTCGACCGCTGCGTGCAGGCTCTGCACCTCGGCCATCATGTCCTCGTCGACATGCAGGCGACCGGCGGTATCCACCAGCAGCACGTCGACCCCCTCGCGCCGCGCCCGCTGCACCGCGTCAGTGGCGATGTCGTCGGGCTTCTGCGAGGTATCGCTGGGGTAGAAGGTCACCTCGACCTGTCCGGCCAGGGTCTCCAGCTGCTGGATCGCGGCGGGACGGTAGACGTCGCAGCTGACCACCGCCACACGTTTCTTGTCGCGCTCGCGCAGGAGCTTCGCCAGCTTGCCGATGCTGGTGGTCTTGCCCGCGCCCTGGAGACCGGCCACCAGCACCACGGCCGGCGGCTGCGCGGCCAGATTCAGCGAGGCGTTCTCGCCTCCCATGGTCGCGACCAGCTCGTCGTGCACGACCTTGATCAGGGCCTGCCCCGGCGTCAGGCTGCCGATGACCTCCTTGCCCAGGGCCTTTTCCTTGACGTCCTTCACGAACTCGCGCACCACCGGCAGCGCGACGTCGGCCTCGAGCAGGGCCATGCGCACCTCGCGCAGGGCCTCCTGGATGTTGTCCTCGGTCAGGCGCGCCTGGCCCTTCAGGCGCTTCATCGTGTCCTGGAGGCGACTGGAAAGGCCGTCGAACATGGGGCGAATCTCCTGCGAATAAAACGGCGGGGCATCCCGCATCGAATCGTCCAGTATACCCGTGAGCCGGGGTGTCCTGCAGCGCCCCGGGGACGAAGTGCATTCGCCGGCGCGACAGGGGATAATCCGCGCATGAGTTCGATCGCCGGAATCATCGCCATTTTCCTGTACCTGATCGCGCTGGGCCATCTGGCGCTGAGCGTGCGCGACCGGCCACTGGCCGCGGGGCAACCGCGCGGCCCGCTGGCCGTGTGGCTGCTGGCGCTGATCGCGCACCTCGTGGCGCTGGTACCGGCGATCGCCACCGGCACCGGCTGGAACCTGTGCCTGGGCAACGCCCTGTCGGCCTCGATGTGGCTGGTGGCGGCCCTGCTGTGGGTCACCGCCCTGCGCCATCCGCTGGCGATCCTGGGCATGGTGGTCCTGCCACTGACCGTGCTGGCCGCGCTGACCGCCCTGCTGTGCGACGGCGACGCCCGCTACGCAACCTCGGCCGGGATCGCGGTACACGTAATGTTCTCCGCGCTGGGCTGGGCCTTCCTCGCCCTGTCCACCGCCCAGGCCGCGGTAATGACCGCCCAGCACCGCGCCCTGCACGATCACCACACGCGCGGGATCGTGCGCTATCTGCCGCCGCTGTTCTCGATGGAGGTGTGGCTGTTCCGCATGATCTTCATCGGCTGGCTGTTCCTCGGGCTGAGCCTGCTCTCGGGCTTCATCTTCGTCGATGACCTGTTCGCTCAGGACCTGGTGCACAAGTCGGTGCTGTCGATCCTCGCCTGGGGCATCTTCTCGGTGCTGCTGATCGGTCGCTGGCGGCTGGGCTGGCGCGGCTCGCGCGCGCTGGCCTGGACTACCGGCGGCTTCGTCGCGCTGGTGCTGGCCTATTTCGGCACCAAGCTCGTGCTGGAGGTTATCCTCGGACGCGTGTGAGCGCGCGCCAGGTTGACAGCCCCGCGGGGCTTGCCTGAAATGGAATCCGCCCACACCTGACCGCAGGTCCCCCCGTTGCAAGAGATCCCGCTGTCCGTCCTGTTCGGCGCGCTGCTCGTGCTGTTCCTGCTGTCGGCCTTCTTCTCCGGGTCGGAGACGGCGCTGATGGCGCTGAACCGCTACCGCATGCGCCATCGCGCCCAGACCGGGCATCGCGGGGCGGCCATCGCCGCGCGCCTGCTGGATCAGCCCGACCGCCTGATTGGCCTGATCCTGCTGGGCAACAACTTCGTCAACATCCTGATCGCCCAGATCGCGACCATCATCGGCTGGCGACTGTTCGGCGACACCGGGGTGGCCATCGCCACCGGCGTGCTGACCCTGACCCTGCTGATCTTCGCCGAGACCGCCCCCAAGACCCTGGCGGCCCTGCACAGCGAGCGGGTAGCCTACCCCGCAGCGCGGGTGTATCGCGTCATGATGCGGGTGATGTGGCCGGTGGTGTGGCTGGTCAACCTGCTGGCCAACAACTTCCTGCGCCTGTTCGGGGTGCCGGTGGATGCCCGCCAGCGCTCGGCCCTGAACACGGACGAACTGCGCAGCGTGGTCTCCGAAGCGGGTTCGCTGATCCCGTCGAACCATCGCCGCATGCTGCTCAACCTGCTGGACCTGGAACGGGCCACGGTCGAGGACATCATGATCCCGCGCAACGAGATCGTGGTGCTGGACCTGACCGAACCGTGGAACGAGGTCCTGGACCAGCTGCTGCACGGCAGCTTCACCCGGTTGCCGGTGGTCGAGGGCGAGCTGGACCGAGTGCTGGGCTTTCTGCACCTGCGCGATGTCCTGCCGCTGATCGAGCGCGACGAATTCGGGCCCGAAGAGCTGTGCCAGGTCGTCACGCCGCCCTGCTTCATCCCCGAGGGCACGCCGCTGAACCGCCAGCTGATCAACTTCCAGCAGCAGCGCCGCCGGATCGGCCTGGTGGTGGACGAATACGGCGACATTCAGGGACTGATCACCCTGGAGGATCTGCTGGAGGACATCGTCGGCGAGTTCACCACCGACTCGCCGACCATGAGCGACGACGTGCTGTTCCAGGAAGACGGGGCGGCGATGGTCGACGGCGGCATCCACCTGCGCGAGATCAACCGGGCGCTGGCGCTGGACCTGCCGCTGGACGGCCCGCGCACCCTCAGCGGCCTGATCGTGGAGCACCTCGAGAGCATCCCCGAAGCCCCGGTCAGCGTGCGCATCAACGGCGTGGTGATGGACATCGTGCAGATCAAGAACAACACCATCCGCACCGTGCGCATCCCGCCGGAACACCACAGCCCGACCACCGCGGAAGACTGACATGGCCCGCAGCAAGACCCAGTACATCTGCCGCGCCTGCGGTGCGACCTCGCCCAAATGGGCCGGCCAGTGCGGGGAATGCGGCGCCTGGAACACCCTCGAGGAGGCCGCGCCGGTCGCCTCCGCCGGGCCGCGCGGCGGCGGCTATGCCGGCGAGAGCGCACGCATCACCCGGCTGGGCGAGGTCGAGACCGGCGAGCTGCCGCGCACCTCCACCGGCATCTCGGAACTCGACCGGGCACTGGGCGGCGGCCTGGTCACCGGCTCGGTGATCCTGATCGGCGGCGATCCCGGCATCGGCAAGTCGACCCTGCTGCTGCAGACCCTGGCCGCCCTGCCGGCAGAGCAGACCCTGTATGTGACCGGCGAAGAATCGGCCCAGCAGGTGAGCATGCGCGGGCAGCGCCTGGGGCTGGAGGTGGACGGCCTGCGCCTGCTGACCGAGACGCAGGTGGAAAACATCATCGCCACCTGCGAGAGCGAACGCCCCGGGGTCCTGGTGATCGACTCCATCCAGACCCTGTTCACCGCCGCTTCGCAGTCCGCCCCGGGATCGGTCAGCCAGGTGCGCGATGCCGCCGCGGCCCTGGTACGGCTCGCCAAGCAGCGCGGCATCACCGTGATCCTGGTCGGCCACGTGACCAAGGACGGGCAGCTCGCCGGCCCGCGCATCCTCGAACACATGGTCGACACCGTGCTGTACTTCGAGGGCGACCCGGACGGGCGCTACCGCATGCTGCGGGCGGTCAAGAACCGCTTCGGCGCGGTCAACGAACTGGGCGTGTTCGCGATGCTGGAGACCGGCCTCAAACCGGTCTCCAACCCCTCGGCGATCTTCCTGTCACGCCACCAGAACCCGGTGCCCGGCAGCGTGGTGATGGTCACCCGCGAAGGCACCCGCCCCCTGCTGGTGGAGGTCCAGGCCCTGGTCGCCGAGAGCCACGCCTCGCAGCCACGGCGCATCACCGTGGGCCTGGAGCAGAATCGCCTGACCATGCTGCTGGCCGTGCTGCACCGCCATGGCGGCGTGGCCCTGTTCGACCAGGACGTGTTCATCAACGTGGTCGGCGGCGTACGCGTGACCGAAACCGCCGCCGACCTGCCAATGCTGGCCGCCGCCCTGTCCAGCCTGCGCGACCGACCCCTGCCACAGGAGCTGCTGGCCTTCGGCGAGGTGGGCCTGGCCGGCGAGATCCGCCCGGTCCCCAACGGCGAGGAACGCCTGCGCGAGGCCGCCAAGCACGGCTACACCCGCGCCATCGCCCCCGCCGCCAACGCCCCGCGCAAGCCGATCAAGGGCATGGATGTGGTCGCCGTCTCGCGCCTGGGCGAGGTCCTAGACGCGCTGTAAGCCGGAAGTCGGCATAACGGGCCGGGCAGAGCCGGCAACGACCACTCCGAATCCATAAAAAAGGGCGCCCGCCGGGGCGCCCTTTCTTAATCGGCCGGACTGGCCTCACCGTCAATTGACGGCGTCGAGATCCGCCGCGAGGGATTCGCGCATGCCCTCGGGCACGGCATCCACGCGGTGGTTGTAGTTCTCGTGCTCCACGCCGGCGGCGATGGCCGCGCCGGACTTGACCGCCGACACCATCGCCGGCGTCAGCTCGAAGCGCAGGAAGTGCACCGACGAGGTCTTGTCCTCGGTCTCGCGATCGAGGTCCTCGTTGGCGATGGGGTAGACCTTGTCGTGGCCTTCCACCTGCACCCAGGTCGCTCGCTCGATGCCGATCAGCTTGGACAGCTGCACCTTGCGCTCGTCGATGTCCGGGTATTCCACCATCATGGTGGCCTTCCAGTTGGAGCCGTCCGGGATCAGCGGATTGTAGGCACCCAGTTCGTCCTCAATGCCTTCGCGGTCGAAGATCTTCTCGACCCGCAGCATCTCCTGGATCTGGTACTGCATGGTCATGCGGTCTTCGAAATGCAGGGTCACCGCCGGGCCGATCTGCAGCACGCGGTGGCGCTTGTGCTCCATCACGTCGCGGCGGAATTGGGGCCGTACCTCGGAATACTGTTCCAGGGAATACAGGTCGTCACGGCTGAGCTTGTCCACGTTTTCCTCCGTTACCATGTTCTCACCTCCTCGAGTACCGGGAGCCACATCACCCACACGGGGCATCAGTGGTCGTGATGCTGGCTTTTATCGGTGTAGTCCTTGTCGGACCAGAGATTGTCTCTGAGTTCGCGATCGAACACCGGATTCCGGCGCCGGATCCATTCCAGCACCATCGCGGCATGTTCGATCTCTTCGTCGCGGTTGTGCGCGAGGATCGCCTTCAGTTCGTCGTCCTTGCAGGCATCGACGCGCTGCTGATACCAGTCCACCGCCTCGAGCTCTTCCATCAGCGAGGAAATGGCGCGGTGCATCTCGCGCGATTCGTCGCTCAGTTCCGCAACGGGTTCGTGATAGCTGTCGCTGGCCATGAAGACTCCCCTCCTTAGTGTCGTTACAGGCCGTAGGCCTGGCGCAGCAGGGTCAGCGGATGCTCGGGTGCCTTGTCCTCGCCCTTGCCCTGCAGTCCGTTCTCGATCATGTGTCCGGCCATCGGGCAGTCACTGGAGAAGTGGTCCGCCTCGGCCTTCTGCACCCGGTTCACCACGGGCCGGCAGATCTTGCTGGCCGTCTCGTAGAACTCGCTCTTCACGCCGTAGGTGCCGTCGTGCCCGGAGCAGCGTTCGACCACGTCGATCTCGGTGTCGGGCACCAGCTTGAGCAGATCGCGGGTCTTCAGGCCCATGTTCTGGACCCGCAGGTGGCAGGCCGCGTGGTAGGCGATCTTGCCGAGCTTTTCGGGGAAGTCGGTGTTCAGCTTGCCGTCCTTGTGGCGCTCCATCAGGTACTCGAACGGGTCGAAGATGCGGTCGCGCACCGCGGCCACGTCAGCGTCGTCGGGGAACATCAACGGCAGTTCCTGCTTGTACATCAGCACGCAGGACGGGACCGGGGCGACGATGTCGTAGCCCTGGTCGATCATCTTCTTCATCGCCGGGATGTTCGCGTCCTTGGAGGCCTCCACCGATTCGAGGTCACCCAGTTCGAGCTTGGGCATGCCGCAGCACTGCTCCTTCTCGACCAGCGTGACCTCGATGCCGTTGTGCTCGAAGACCTTGACCAGGTCCTCGACCAGGTGCGGCTCGTTGTAGTTGCCGTAGCAGGTGGCGTAGAGCGCGACCTTGCCCTGGGTGGCGCCGGCCGGCTCGGGGTTGCTCACCCCACTGGCGACCTTGGCCAGGCGCGAACGGCCCTTGTTCGAGTGGTATTCGGGGACCGGGGCGTCCGGGTGCACGCCCATGGTCTTGTCGAGCATCTTGCGTACGGCGCCGTTCTTGTTGGCCGCGTTGACCGCGCCGGCGACCACCGGGATGCCCGCCAGCTTGCCGACCGTGTCGGTGCTGGACATGAGCTTGTGCGAGGTCTTCGCGCCCTCCTTCTGGTAGCGCACGGCCTTGGCCCGCAGCATCAGGTGCGGGAAGTCGACATTCCATTCGTGCGGGGGCACGTACGGGCACTTGGTCAGGTAGCACAGATCGCACAGGTAGCAGTGATCGACCACCTTCCAGAAGTCCTGCTTGTCGACGCCGTCGACTTCCATGGTCTCGGACTCGTCGACCAGGTCGAACAGCGTGGGGAAGGAATGGCACAGGCTGACGCAACGCCGGCATCCGTGGCAGATATCAAAGACCCGCTCCAGCTCGGAGAACAGCGATTCCTCGTTGTAGAACTCGGGGTTCTTCCAGTCCAGCGGGTGGCGGGTGGGGGCTTCGAGACTTCCTTCACGTTGATGCGTCGGCGCAGACATGCGTCCCTCCGGTATCCGTTGCAGATCGATGAACTACGAAATCGGTACGTCGGCGGGAACACGGAACCGCCCGGAAAACGGGCGCTTCCGTGTTCCCCGGAGCGAGGCCGGCCGGGCCGGCCCCGCGGGGTACCACGGAATGACCGTGATCAGTCGTCCAGCTGGTCCAGCGCCTTCTGGAAGCGGTTGGCGTGGGAACGCTCCGCCTTGGCCAGGGTTTCGAACCAGTCGGCGACTTCGTCGAAGCCTTCGTCACGGGCGGTCTTGGCCATGCCCGGGTACATGTCGGTGTACTCGTGGGTCTCGCCGGCAACCGCGGTCTTCAGGTTGGATTCGGTGGAACCGAACTCCAGGCCGGTGGCCGGATCGCCGCAGTCTTCGAGGTACTCGAGGTGACCGTGGGCATGGCCGGTTTCACCTTCCGCGGTGGAGCGGAACACGGTGGCCACGTCGTTGTAGCCTTCGACGTCGGCCTTGGAAGCGAAGTACAGGTAACGGCGATTGGCCATCGATTCGCCGGCAAAGGCTTCCTTCAGGGCTTCTTCGGTCTTGCTGCCTTTCAGATCCATGGTGTCTCTCCTTCTCTGGGTGGGTTCTGCACTGCGAAACACTCGAGGTGTCTCGCCGGTTTTTTAGACTCTGTCTAAACCGTATCGCAAATGTATGCCCTGCTCCCGACCCTGTCAACCGGGCCGGGCGGGCATCCGCTGCCTTTTCACGCGCGGGCGGATCCGGTACTTTGGCGGTTTTCCCAGCCGACCGCCACCATGCCCGACGAAACGCCCGACAACACCCCGGCTACCCCCGCTGACTTCGAGGCCAGCCTGGAGGCCCTGGAGACCCTGGTCGCCCGCATGGAATCGGGCGAACTGGGGCTGGAACAGTCGCTGGAGGAGTTCCAGCAGGGCATGCAGCTGGTGGACCGCTGTCAGAAAGCGCTGGACGAAGCCCAGCGGCGCATGGAGTCCCTGACCGCCGGCACGTCGGAAGCCACCGCACCGACCTCCGGGGAAACGGACCGCGCCGGGACCGGCAACGTTCCCGGCGACGACGATGCCGCCCCGTTCTGACGCCTCTCCGCCAGCTCCCCGAACGCCTGCCGTGAATACCGCGATCCCGCCCGAACAGGCCATCGCCGCGTATCAGGAACGCATCGAGGCGGTGCTGGACCGCGCACTCGACCCGGCCGCCGCCCCCGATGCGCGCCTGATCGAAGCGATGCGCTACGCCACGCTCTCCGGCGGGAAGCGCCTGCGCCCGCTGCTGGTCTACGCGACCGGCGAGGCGCTGGACGCGCCCGGTACGGCCCTGGACGCCGCCGCGGCCGCGGTGGAGATGATCCACGTCTACTCGCTGATCCACGATGACCTGCCGGCGATGGACGACGACGAGCTGCGCCGCGGACGCCCGACCTGTCACCGCGCCTTTGACGAGGCGACGGCGATCCTGGCCGGCGACGCGCTGCAGGCGCAGGCCTTCGTCACCCTGTCGACCGGCGCCTCCGCGCTGCCCGCCCCCCGTGCCCCGGCGATGCTGCAGGAGCTGGCCCTGGCCTCGGGCCTGCACGGCATGGCCGGTGGCCAGGCGATCGATCTGGGCGCGAGCGGCCACCAGCTCGGACTGGAGGCGCTGGAGCACATGCACCGCCTGAAGACCGGGGCGCTGATCCGCGCCTCGGTGCGTCTGGGCGGGCTGGCCGGCGGCGCGGACGAGGCCCTGCTCGCCCGCCTGACCGACTACGCCGGGTGCATCGGTCTGGCCTTCCAGATCCGCGACGACATCCTCGACGTCGAAGGCGACCCGGAGACCCTGGGCAAGGCCTGCGGGGCCGACGCGCGGCTGGAGAAATCCACCTTCCCCGCGCTGATGGGCCTGGAGCCCTCGCGCGAGCGCGCCGTGGCGCTGGTCGATCAGGCCCTGGAGGCCCTGCAACCCTTGGGCGCGGAGGCCGATTTGCTTCGCCACCTCGCGCGCTACATCGTTGACCGTATTCACTGAGCCGGTGTCGCCCTCCATGCAAGCCACGCCCCTTCTGGATGCCATCGAGTGGCCATCCGACCTGCGCGCCCGGGCGGCCTCCGACCTCCCGCAACTGGCCGGCGAGCTGCGAGCGTTCCTGATCGACAGCGTCTCGCGCACCGGCGGCCATCTGGCCGCCAACCTCGGCACGGTGGAACTGGCGATCGCGCTGCACTACGCCTTCGACACCCCGGACGACCGCATCGTCTGGGACGTCGGCCATCAGGCCTATGCGCACAAGATCCTCACCGGTCGGCGCGATGCCATGGCGACCCTGCGCCAGCACGGCGGGCTGGCCGGTTTCCCCAAGCGCGCGGAGAGCGAATACGACGCCTTCGGCGCCGGGCATTCCAGCACCTCCATCAGCGCGGCGGCCGGCATGGCCCTGGCCGCCCGCCACGCGGGGCTCGACCGGCGCCACGTGGCGGTGATCGGCGATGGCGCGATGACCGCCGGCATGGCGTTCGAGGCCCTCAACCATGTCGGCGAGCTGGACTGCGACCTGCTGGTGATCCTCAACGACAACGACATGTCCATCTCGCCCAACGTGGGCGCGATGAACCAGTACTTCACCCGGCTGCTGTCCGGACGTCTGTACAGCTCGGTGCGCGAGGGCTCCAAGCGCATGCTGGAGTTCGTCCCGCCGATGAAGGCCTTCGCCCAGCGCGCCGAGGAGCACATGAAGGGGATGCTGGTCCCCGGCACGCTGTTCGAGGAGCTGGGCTTTCGCTATTTCGGGCCGGTGGACGGCCATGACGTGAGCGGCCTGGCCGGGATCCTCAAGAACCTGCGCGGCAGCCACGGTCCGCAGCTGCTGCACGTGGTCACGCGCAAGGGGCAGGGCTATGCCCCCGCCGAGGAAGACCCCTGCCGCTATCACGGGGTCTCCAAGTTCGAGCCGGAAGACGGTCTGAAGCCGTCCGCGCCGAAGGCGCCCACCTACACCGACATCTTCAGCCAGTGGCTGTGCGATCAGGCGGCGGCGGATGAGCGCCTGCTGGCGATCACACCGGCGATGCGCGAGGGCTCGGGCCTGGTCGCGTTCTCCGAACAGTACCCGCAGCGCTACTTCGACGTCGGCATCGCCGAGCAGCATGCGGTCACGCTGGCCGGGGGCATGGCGTGCGAGGGCCAGAAACCCGTGGTCGCGATCTATTCGACCTTCCTGCAGCGGGCGATGGATCAGGTCATCCATGACGTCGCCCTGCAGAACCTGCCGGTGCTGTTCGCCATCGACCGGGCCGGCATCGTCGGGGCGGACGGCCCCACCCATGCCGGCACCTTCGACATCGCGTTGCTGCGCAGCGTCCCCGGCATACTGCTGATGGCCCCGGCGGACGAGACCGAATGCCGCCGGATGCTGGCGACCGGCTTCACCTGGGACGGCCCCGCCGCAGTGCGCTACCCGCGCGGCCAGGGCCCGGGCACCCTCCCGGGCGCCGACCTCGAAACCCTGCCGGTGGGTCGGGCCGAGATCCGCCGCGAGGGCGGGCGCGACGCGCACGGCGAACGTATCGCCATCCTGTCCTTCGGCGCCCTGCTGGAGACCGCCCTGGAGGCCGGCGAGGCGCTGAACGCGACGGTGGTCAACATGCGCTTCGTCAAGCCGCTGGACAGCGAATGCCTCGGCCGCCTGGTGGCGGAGCACGACCGCCTGGTGACGCTGGAAGATCATGCGCGCGCCGGCGGCGCCGGCAGCGCGGTGCTCGAATGGCTTTCCGCCGAAGGCGCGGACATCCCCTGCGAGGTGCTGGGGATCCCCGATGTCTTCACCGAGCATGGCGCGCGCGAGACCATCCTGGCCGAGTGCGGCCTGGACACCGCCGGCGTGCTGGCGGCGATTCGCCACGCGGCCGGGCGGGAGAATTGCACCCCCGCGGGCAGCCGGCTAGGCTTCGGAAGCTGACAGCCATCCGGCCTGCCGGCCGAACGCTTCCGGAATCCGAACATGAGTGCCCGCTACACCCTGCGCGTCCTGACCGACTTCGCCTCCGCGCACACCCTGCGCGACTATCCGGGGCAGTGCGCCAACATGCACGGCCATAACTGGAAGGTGGAGGCCGAGGTCGAAGCCGAGAGCCTGGACGACACCGGGATGGCGGTGGACTTCAAGGTGGTCAAGAACGCCGCGCGCGAGATCGCCGGGCAGCTGGATCACCGCTACCTCAACGACGTGCCCCCGTTCGACACGGTGAACCCCACCGCCGAGAACATCGCGCAGTGGTTCTTCCGCGAGCTGGCCACGCGCCTCGATCGCCCCGGGCTGCGGGTCAGCGCCCTGACCCTGTGGGAAACCGACCGCGCCTGCGTGCGCTACGCCGAGTAAACCGGGCCGGGAGAAGCCTCACCGCTACAGGTGACTGGAGGCGTAATCCGCCAGCCTTGAGCGCTCGCCGCGAGTCAGCGTGACATGCCCGCTGTGGGTCCAGTCGCGGAAGCGGTCCACCACGTAGGTGAGCCCCGAGGTGGTCTCGGTGAGATACGGGGTGTCGATCTGCGCAATGTTGCCCAGCGCGACGATCTTGGTGCCCGGCCCAGCGCGGGTGATCAGCGTCTTCATCTGCTTGCTGGTCAGGTTCTGCGCCTCGTCCAGGATGATGAAGCGGCTGAGGAAGGTGCGCCCGCGCATGAAGTTCAGCGAACGGATCTTGATGCGGCTGGTGAGGATGTCGCCGGTGGCCGCCTTGCCCCACTCGCCGGCCCCCTCGGTGTTGCCCCCGAGCACCTCCAGGTTGTCCATCAGGGCGCCCATCCAGGGGGTCATCTTCTCTTCCTCGGTCCCCGGGAGAAAGCCGATGTCCTCGCCCACCGGCACGGTCACCCGGGTCATGATGATCTCCTTGTAGGTGCCGTCCTCCAGGGTCTGGGCGAGCCCGGCCGCGAGGGTCAGCAGGGTCTTGCCGGTCCCCGCCGCCCCCACCAGCGAGACGAAATCGACCTCCGGATCCATCAGCAGGTTCAGCGCCAGGTTCTGCTCTCGGTTGCGGGCGTTGATGCCCCAGACCGTGTGCCGGGGGTTCACGTAGTCGTCCACCAGCTCGATCACCGCGGTTTCGGCCGGCCGGTCGATCTCGAGCACGATGGCACTCAGGGGCTGGTCACCCTCGCGGTAGACGAACTGGTTGGGATGCCACTCCTCGATCAGCGGTCCCTTCACCCGGTAATACGTCCGTCCGGCCTCCTGCCAGGACTCCATCGCCGCGCCATGGGTCTCCCAGAAATCCGCGGGCAGCTCCTGCATGCCCGAGTACAGCAGGGTGACGTCATCCAGCACCTGGTCGTTGTGGTAATCCTCCACGTGCAGGCCGATGATGGCGGCCTTGATCCGCAGGTTGATGTCCTTGGACACCAGGGTCACGGAGACATCCGCAAGCTCTTCCTCCAGCGCTCGGGCCGTACTCAGGATGTCGTTGTCCGCCGAGGACCCCGGCAGCGACGCGGGCAGGCTGGAATCGAGGTTGCGGGTCTGGAAGAACAGCCGACCGTGCCCGCCGAGATCCGACTCGTCCAGCGAGGCGGCGGTCAGGGACAGGCCGGCGGCAATCGCCTCGTGCGTGGCCCCGGTCATCAGTTCGTCGATGAACCGGCTGACCTGGCGCACGTTGCGCGCGACCTCCGAGACCCCCTTCTTGCCGCGGTCGAGCTCCTCGAGCACCACCATCGGCAGGAAGACGTCGTGTTCCTTGAACCGGAACAGTGCGGTGGGATCGTGCATCAGGACGTTGGTGTCCAGCACGAACAGGCGGCGGCCTTCCTCGCGGTCTTCGCTCATCGGGTCTCCACCATGGGCATGAAAGGGTGGCGCGGGCCGAGGCTCAGCCGGCGAGCTCGCGCACCGCGGCCAGGACCTCGTCGACGTGTCCGGGCACCTTCACCTTGCGCCACTCCCGGCGCAGTACACCGTCAGCGTCGATCACAAAGGTCGAGCGTTCGATGCCGCGCACCTGCTTGCCGTACATGTTTTTCATGCCGATCACGTCGAAGGCCTCGCACAGCCGTTCGTCGGCGTCGCTGAGCAGGTCGAACGGCAGCTCCTGCTTGGTGCGGAAATTTTCGTGGCTTTTCACGCTGTCGCGCGAGCAGCCGAGGATCACCGCCCCGGCCGCCTCGAAATCGGCCAGGTGTTCGGCGAAGTCCCGACTTTCGTTGGTGCACCCCGGGGTGTCGTCCTTGGGATAGAAATACAGCACCACGATGCGCCCGCGATAATCCTCCAGCGCGAGCTCCTGATCGCCGGTGGCCGGCAGGCGGATGTCGGCGGGTACGGGCTGATCGATCGCTACCGTCATTCTCGTGTCTCCGGTCGGGGACGGGGCGGTGTTCAGGCCTTGATCGGCTCCAGCACCCCGTCGAGGTTGAGTTCGTCGCAGAAATCCATGAATTCCCCGCGCAGCGTCGCCAGATGCTGGGCGGCCGGGATATCGATGACGATGTTCGCGGCGAACATGCGCGCCCCGGTCTGCTGCGCGGTGTAGACGCGGCTCTGCACGTCACGCAGGTTGACGCCGCGCGAGGCAAAGAAGTTCGCCAGAGCATGCAGCAGGCCCGGCCCGTCCAGTGCGATCACGTCCACCGCGTAGGCCATCGCGGCCTCGCCCGACTCCTCCAGCGGCCCGCGGCGTGCGGTGACCGCCAGGCCGGTCTCGCGTTCCAGCCGCTCGAGACGGCCTTCCAGGGTCGCCAGGGTCTTCCAGTTGCCGCTGACGGTCACCGCCATGCAGGCGTATCCGCCGAGCACGACCATGCGGCTGGCCTCCAGGTTGCAGCCGGACTCGGCCACGTGCTGGGTGACCGCGGTCGCCAGGCCCGGGCCGTCCGGGCCGATCAGGCTCAGCACCAGATGGGTGTGAGTGCCGGCCCCGACCACCTCAGCCACGCACGCCTCCATCCGGGCGCTCGCACGCGTCGGGGACCGGCCAGCAGTGCTTGCGCGTCGTTTGCATCATGGTCCGGCGAACATACCACCTCCCCCGGTACAGGCCAACGCGCCGCTTTCTTGAACGGTCTGACAGTCCCCCGTTAGACTGCACCATTACTTGTCCTGGAGGGGGCGATGTTTCAAGGCAGCATGGTCGCGCTCGCGACCCCCATGCACGCGGATGGCAGCCTGGACTGGCCAGCGCTGGATCGGCTGCTGGAATTCCACGTCGAGGCCGGCACCGATGCGATCGTTGCGGTGGGGACCACCGGCGAGTCGGCCACCCTGGATTTCGACGAACACTGCGAGGCCATCGCGCACGTGGTGCGACGCATCGATGGCCGACTGCCGGTCATCGCCGGCACCGGCGCGAACTCCACCCGCGAGGCCATCGCCCTGACGCGCTGTGCCCGGGATGCCGGAGCGGACGCCTGCCTGCTGGTCGCCCCCTACTACAACAAGCCGACCCAGGAAGGCCTGTACCTGCACCACAAGGCCATCGCCGAGGCGGTGGACATCCCCCAGATCCTCTACAACGTGCCCGGGCGCACCGCAGTGGACCTGCTACCCGAGACCGTTGAACGGCTCGCGCAGATCCCCAACATCGTCGGCATCAAGGAAGCCAGCGGCAGCAACGAACGCACCGCCGAACTGGTGGAGCGCGTGGGCAACCGGATGGGCCTGTACAGCGGCGAAGACGCCAACGGCCTCGCCTTCATGCTGGCCGGCGGGCACGGCGTGATCTCGGTGACCGCGAACGTCGCGCCACGTTTGATGTCCGATATGTGTCGCGCCGTCCGCGAAGGCGATGCCGAGCGCGCGCGCGAGATCAACCGCCAGCTTGATGGTCTGCACTCGGCACTGTTCCTGGAGGCCAACCCCATCCCCGTCAAGTGGGCCCTGCAGCAGATGGGCCTGATGGAAGAAGGCATCCGCCTGCCGCTGACCCCGCTGTCGGCTCCGTTTCACGAGCCGGTCCTGGACGCCATGCGTCAGGCCGGCATTGAGGTTTGAATCGTTCATGACCCGTCTTGTACCTCTCTCCGCCCGTCACGCCTCGCGCCCCGCACTGGCCGCCGCACTGCCGCTGGCCGTGGCGCTGGCGGTGGGTACGGCCGGCTGCGCCGGTACCGATGACCGCGGCCCGGTCTACCAGGAATCGCGTCAGGCTCCCGACCTGGAAGTCCCTCCCGAACTGAGTGCGCCGGACAGCCGCGACGGCCATCGCGTCCCCGATGCCCCCGGCGAGCGCGTCAGCGCCCGCGAGATGCAGCAACCCGAAGCCGCCGCGGCACCCGGCACTCCCGCCACCGCGCGCGCGGATGACGTCCGGGTCCTGCCCGAGGACAGCGACGTCCGTCTGTGGCGCGACGGGGACACCCGCTGGCTGACGGTCGACGAGGATCCCGACGCCCTGTGGAACAGCCTCGCCGCATTCTGGGACAGCCAGAACCTCCCGCTGGAACGCAACGAGCCCGACGTCGGGATCATGGAGACGGAATGGGCCGAAGACCGTGCCGGCATCCCGTTCAGCGGGGCCCGCGGCTTCTTCGCGCGCACCATCGGCGGCCTCTACGACACCGGCACCCGTGACAAGTACCGCCTGCGCGTGGAGCGCGAAGACGACGGCTCTACCGCGGTCTACATCACCCATCGCGGGGCCGAGGAAGAACCACTGGGCGACGAGCGCTTTGTCTGGGTCACGCGTCCTGCGGACCCGGAACTCGAAGCGGAGATGCTGAACCGTCTGCGTCTGTTCCTGCTGACCGGTGAACCGGGCGAAGGTGGCGAGCGCGCCGAAGAGTCCGAGATGCAGCGAGTCCCCGGGGCGACCCTGGAGGACCGAGACGGGGAACCGGCGCTACGCTTCGATGCCGACGGGGAGCGCGTCTGGCGTCACCTCGGTACGCGTCTCGATCGAGCCGGCCTGCTGATCGACGATCGCGACCGCAGAAGCGGTATCCACGAGGTCACCTATCGCCCGGATGCCACCGGCGAAGAACGCGACGGCTTCTTCAGTCGCATGTTCGGGCGCGGCGATCAGCGTGCCGACACCCGTTACCGCGTGGAACTCACCGAGCAGGACGGCGCCGCCACCGTACGCGTGCGCGATCTCGACGGCGAGATGCTGGACGAGGACGACGCCCGCTTCGTCCTGGAACGAATCGAGGAAGCCTTCCGCCGGTAATCCCGGGCCGGCGGCAGTGCCGGGCGGCCCCGCCCCCGAAGGGTCAAAGGATGCTGCGATTCTGTTCACTGGGAAGCGGGAGCGGAGGCAACGCCCTCGTGGTCGAGACCGCCGACACTCGGGTGATGGTGGACTGCGGCTTTTCCGTGCAGGAAATCGAACGCCGCCTCGCGCAGGCGGGGCTGACTCCCGACGGACTGGACGCCCTGCTGGTCACCCATGAACACGGCGACCACCTCGGTGCGGCCGGGGCCTTCGCCCGCCGGTACGACGTCACCGTCTACGCCTCTCACGGTACCGTGCACGCCGCCCGCGATGCGCGATTCCCGCGCCTGCAGGAGGTCAGCAGCGACGCCCCCGTCGCCATCCGTGGTCTCCAGGTCACCCCTTTCACCGTTCCGCACGATTCGCGCGAACCCACACAGTTCACCTTCTCCGACGGAGACCGGGAACTGGCACTGATGACCGACGCTGGACACGTCACCCCGCACATGGTGGCCATCGCTGCGCGCGCCGACGGCCTTCTGCTGGAATGCAACCATGATCCGGAAATGCTGGAGGCGGGTCGCTATCCGTACCGCCTGAAGCAGCGGATCCGGGGGGGCTGGGGACATCTGCCCAACCATGCCGCAAGCGATCTGCTCGCCCGCGCAGCCAACAACCACCTGCGCTCCCTCATCGGCATGCACCTTTCAGCCGACAACAACGCCCCCGACCTCGCCCGTGATGCCCTCGCGCGGGGCGTAGGTGCCACACCCGAAGACATGGAGGTCGCGACCCAGGATCAGGGATTTCCCTGGCGAACACTCTGACGGCAGCGCCGCTCCCCGGACCCCCAGGGCCGCATCACTTGCGCGACTCCTTCAGGAAATAGAGCCCCCCGAGGATCATGATCACACCGATCACGGTCGCGATCCAGCCGCCGAAACCCCCGTCCTCGCGAGGCGCAACCGGCGAAAAATGGACCTGCTGCCCCAGCAGCGCATACAACCCTACCCCGATAAGGACCAGGCCCACGATCACCAGGCCTCCATCGATTCGTTTGTTCGACATCGCTGCTCCCACCTCGGCACTGACCATAAAAAAAGCCCGACCCCTCGAACGAGGAATCGGGCTTTCACTGTAAATGCCTGGCGGTGACCTACTCTCACAAGGGGAGGCCCCTAACTACCATCGGCGCAGAGCAGTTTCACTTCCGAGTTCGGGATGGGATCGGGTGGTTCCTACTCGCTATGGCCGCCAGGCAAACTGGCTGGACAGCTCATGCTGTCCAAATTCGGAATGCATATAGGTGATGTGTCAGAAGAGACCAACAACCATTTGGGTGTTATATGGTCAAGCCGCACGGGCAATTAGTACTGGTTAGCTTCACGCGTTACCGCGCTTCCACACCCAGCCTATCAACGTTGTCGTCTTCAACGGCCCTTCAGGGACCTCGAGGGTCCAGGGAGATCTCATCTTCAGGTGGGTTTCCCGCTTAGATGCTTTCAGCGGTTATCCCTTCCGCACTTAGCTACCCGGCAATGCCACTGGCGTGACAACCGGAACACCAGAGGTGCGTCCATCCCGGTCCTCTCGTACTAAGGACAGATCCTGTCAAATCTCCGACGCCCACGGCAGATAGGGACCGAACTGTCTCACGACGTTCTAAACCCAGCTCGCGTACCACTTTAAATGGCGAACAGCCATACCCTTGGGACCTGCTTCAGCCCCAGGATGTGATGAGCCGACATCGAGGTGCCAAACACTGCCGTCGATATGGACTCTTGGGCAGTATCAGCCTGTTATCCCCGGAGTACCTTTTATCCGTTGAGCGATGGCCCTTCCATACAGAACCACCGGATCACTAAGACCTGCTTTCGCACCTGCTCGACGTGTCTGTCTCGCAGTCAAGCACCCTTATGCCTTTGCACTCGTCGCGCGATTTCCGACCGCGCTGAGGGTACCTTCGCACTCCTCCGTTACTCTTTGGGAGGAGACCGCCCCAGTCAAACTACCCACCACACACGGTCCTCGACCCGGATAACGGGCCTGAGTTAGAACTCCAAACTTGCAAGGGTGGTATTTCAAGGATGGCTCCACCGAGACTGGCGTCCCGGCTTCAAAGCCTCCCACCTATCCTACACAAACAAGCTCAAAGTTCAGTGTGAAGCTGTAGTAAAGGTTCACGGGGTCTTTCCGTCTAGCCGCGGGTACACAGCATCTTCACTGCGATTTCAATTTCACTGAGTCTCGGGTGGAGACAGCGCCGCCATCGTTACGCCATTCGTGCAGGTCGGAACTTACCCGACAAGGAATTTCGCTACCTTAGGACCGTTATAGTTACGGCCGCCGTTTACCGGGGCTTCGATCAAGGGCTTCGCCGAAGCTAACCCCATCAATTAACCTTCCGGCACCGGGCAGGCGTCACACCCTATACGTCCTCTTTCGAGTTTGCAGAGTGCTGTGTTTTTAGTAAACAGTCGCAGCGGCCTGGTCTCTGCGACCTCGATCAGCTCGGGGAGCGAGTCCCGTCACCAACCGAGGCGTACCTTCTCCCGAAGTTACGGTACCATTTTGCCTAGTTCCTTCACCCGAGTTCTCTCAAGCGCCTTGGGATTCTCACCCTGCCCACCTGTGTCGGTTTGGGGTACGGTCTCGCGTCAACTGAAGCTTAGAGGATTTTCCTGGAAGCAGGGCATCAGTGACTTCGCTCCCTTGGGAGCTCGTCATCACATCTCAGGATATGCACTCCCGGATTTGCCTAGGAGTGCTCCCTACATGCTTGAACCGGACACCAACAGCCGGATCACCTAGCCTTCTCCGTCCCCCCATCGCATTAACGCGAGGTACAGGAATATTAACCTGTTTCCCATCGACTACGCATTTCTGCCTCGCCTTAGGGGCCGACTAACCCTGCGCCGATTAACGTTGCGCAGGAAACCTTGGGCTTTCGGCGGATGGGTTTTTCACCCATCTTATCGTTACTCATGTCAGCATTCGCACTTCTGATACCTCCAGCATGCCTCTCGACACACCTTCACAGGCTTACAGAACGCTCCTCTACCACCTGCAAAGCAGGTCCGCAGCTTCGGTACATGGCTTTAGCCCCGTTAAATCTTCCGCGCAGGCCGACTCGACCAGTGAGCTATTACGCTTTCTTTAAAGGATGGCTGCTTCTAAGCCAACCTCCTGGCTGTCTCTGCCTTCCCACATCGTTTCCCACTGAGCCATGATTTGGGGACCTTAGCTGGCGGTCTGGGTTGTTTCCCTTTCCACGACGGACGTTAGCACCCGCCGTGTGTCTCCCATGCTCGCACTTTCCGGTATTCGGAGTTTGCAATGGTTTGGTAAGCCGGGATGGCCCCCTAGCCATAACAGTGCTCTACCCCCGGAAGTGATACATGAGGCGCTACCTAAATAGCTTTCGAGGAGAACCAGCTATCTCCGAGCTTGATTAGCCTTTCACTCCGATCCACAGCTCATCCCCTAATTTTTCAACATTAGTGGGTTCGGGCCTCCAGTGGGTGTTACCCCACCTTCACCCTGGCCATGGATAGATCGCCCGGTTTCGGGTCTACTTCCAGCGACTGGTCGCCCTGTTAAGACTCGGTTTCCCTATGGCTCCCCTGTACGGTTAACCTTGCCACTGAAAGTAAGTCGCTGACC
>NZ_KB898725.1:121290-182804 GCF_000377785.1 Thioalkalivibrio sp. ALJ24
ACGCCGCGACCCGGAGCTGCTCGCGGCCCTGCTCGAGGACCCGTACTTCCGCCGTCCGCCGCCGAAGAGCACCGGTCCGGAGCATTTCTCGCCCCGGTGGCTTGCCGAGCGCGGCGGCACCATGCTGACGAACCGGGATGCAGCGGATGTGCAGGCGACCCTGGTCGAGCTGACAGCCAGGGCCATCGCCGACGAACTCGCCCGCCCGGGCACGCCCCCGGAAGACGTACTGATCTGCGGCGGCGGGGCGCGCAACGATTTCCTGCTGAAACGCCTGGCGGCGGCCCTGCCGGAGACCCGAGTCCGTCTGACCGACGACGAGGGCATCCCTGCAGAACAGGTGGAAGGCGTGGCGTTCGCCTGGCTGGCCTTTCGCACCCTTAACCAGCGCCCGGGGAATCTGCCCGCGGTCACCGGCGCACGGGGCGCGCGCATCCTCGGCTGCGTGATCCCCGGTTCCGGGGGGAACGACTGAGACCGGAGACCGTAAACAAAAAAGGCCCGGCTCCTCGCGGAGGCCGGGCCTGCCGGATCCGGACAGTCCGGACTCAGACCGAGAAGCTGGATCCGCAGCCGCAGGTGGTCGAGGCGTTGGGGTTGCGAATCACGAACTGCGCACCCTCCAGGCCCTCGCTGTAGTCGATCTCGGCCCCCACCAGATACTGGAAGCTCATCGGGTCGATCAGCAGGGTCACCCCGCCATTTTCGACCACGGTATCACCGTCACCGATGGTCTCATCGAAGGTGAAGCCGTACTGGAATCCGGAACAACCACCGCCGCTGACGAAGACGCGCAGCTTGAGGTTGTCGTTGTTCTCTTCCTCGATCAGCCCCTTAACCTTGCTCGCCGCGGCATCGGTAAACACCAGCGGGCTGGGGATGTCCATGTCATCCGTCTCGGCCTGTGCGTTGGACGTCATCGTTTCGGACATGCGGTGTCTCCTGTCATCATTCGGGCATCACGCTATAAAGACTGACTCCAAGAGTCAAGAATCGTCACGGGCCGTAAGCGAGTCATCGGTCAGTGCGGTCAGCGGTGCTTCACGTTCCACGGCGGCGTCTGCCTCCCGACGCCGCAACTGACCGTCCACCGTGGCACCTTCGGCCATCTGCAGCACACTGTAATACAGGTTGCCTTCCAGGCGGGCCTTTTCGCCCAGGTCCACGTGTTCGCTGGCATGGACATCACCGCGTACGGTTCCGTTCAGGACCAGGTGCGGGACCAGCACCTGGCCCTCGACCTGCCCCTTCTCGTCGACCACCAGCACCGCCGAGCCGTCGGACGGGGCGCGGACATCCCCGACGATCTGCCCCTCCAGATGTAGACCGCCGCTGAATTCCAGATCCCCGTGGACGGTGGTATTCGCACCGATCAGGGTGTCGACCCGCCGGGCCCTCTGCTTGCGTTTGCGTCCCATCATTCACTTGCCCTCCGGGCTGCGGCCCAGCCTGTCGTTTTCTCGATCCGGTCCGGCCCGTCCTCGTCGGGGTCCACTGTAAAGGACAGCCGCTCCGGGCTGAAACCTTCCGGCAGCACGAGGCGCACCTGCACGGTGCGCAGAAAACGCAGCGCGAATTCGCGCTCATCTGCGTCTTCCAGGCCCAGATCGGCCGCCTCCAGGGTCACTGCGTTGTCGTCCTCGTATCCTTCCAGCTCCAGCGTCCAGCTCAGCGGGAACTCCCCGCGCAGACCGCTGCGATAGATCTGAAACAGCAATTCGTATTCATCGGCGAGGCCGGTCTCGTGCACCGCCACGTTGCGCAGACCGACGCGGTCCCCGCCAGCGTCGTCGGCGAGCCTCTGGTAGAACGCCAGCTCGTCGCGCAGCGCCAGCAGCTCGGCCTCGCGGGCCTCGGCCTCCCGCCGGCAGGCCGCCAGCTCCGCCTCGGCGACATCCGCGCGACGTTCACCGCGCAGGCGCTCGCGCACCGCGGCATCGCGCTCGTCGGCCAGTTCCGCCAGCGCGGCCTGCAACTCGTCCAGCCGCGCGTCACGCAGGGTGGAGGTTTCCGCCGCATCCGGCTCATGGCCAACCTGCTGCCACCACCAGACCGCTACCGTGATCAGCAGCAGGACCAGCAGCAGCGGCGCCAGCGCGCGGCGAAGGGGATGCCTGCGCAGTCGCCGTGGCGCGGGAACCCGCGGACGCCTTGGCAGACGCACGGATCAGGGGAAGGCCGGAAGCATCTCCAGCCCCTCCGTTTCCGGGCGTCCCAGCATCAGATTCATGTTCTGCACGGCCTGTCCCGCCGCGCCCTTGACCAGATTGTCGATCACCGACAGCACCATGCGGCGCCCGCTGTGCGGGGGCGAGGCGACGGCCAGACGGCAGCCGTTGGTTCCGCGCACCGAGGCAGTCTCGGGATGCGAGCCGGCGGGCATCACGTCGACGAATGGCTCGTCGGCATAGCGCTGGCGCAGCAGGACATCCCAGTCACCGCCGTCCAGCGGACGCAGATAGAGGGTGGCCTCGATCCCGCGCGTCATCGGCACCAGATGCGGCTGGAAGATCAGACCCACCTCTGCGCCCGACACCTCCGTCAGGGTCTGGTGGATCTCCGGCCAGTGACGGTGACCGCCGCTGGCGTAGGCACGGAAATTTTCCTGCACCTCGGCGAACAGGCTGCCGATCCGGGCCTGCCGTCCGGCGCCACTGACCCCGCTCTTGGCGTCCGCGATGATGTCGCCGGCATCCACCACGCCCTGCTCCAGCAGCGGCAGCAGGGCCAGGGTGATGGCCGTGGGGTAACACCCGGGAACCGCGATCAGACTGGCCCCGGCGATCCGCCCGCGATGCAGTTCCGGCAGGCCGTACACCGCCTCGCTCAGGTATTCCGGCGCCCCGTGCGGCTGGCCGTACCACTGCGCCCAGACCTCGGGATCACGGATCCGGAAATCGGCCGACAGATCGATCACGCGGACGCCGCGGGCCAGCAGGTCGCCGGCCATCGCATGCGCCACACCGTGCGGTGTCGCAAAGAACACGAGGTCGCATTCGGCAAGCAGCGCCGGATCCGGGGAGCGGAAGACCGCGTCCACCGCGCCGCGCAGACTGGGGAAGAGGTCCGCCACGCGGGTACCGGCCTCGCCACGCGAGGTCACCGCGTGCAGCTCGACCGCCGGGTGCCCGGCGAGGATACGCAGGAGTTCCACGCCGGCGTAGCCGGTCGCACCGACCACCCCGACGCGCGCGGGTTTGCTACTGGTTACAGGGCTCATGCTGCGGCATGATAACGGCTTGCGGCGCGCGGCGGAACGCAGCGCCCGTTGCGTGGTCCTTTAGATCGCAAAGATCGCACCAGGACACACATCAACCAACAGGAACCGGAAACATGAGCAAGCTCAGGCTGGACCGCAAGGCCGCGATCGGCGGCATCTTCATTGTGCTCGTTCTGGCCGCCGTGATCGCGGCGTGGATGACCGGCGACGGCGTACGCGAGGCCCCGGGATTCGCGGCCAGCGATCTGGACGGCGAGCCGGTTTCCCTCGAAGGATACGAGGGCCGCCCGCTACTCGTGTCCTTCTGGGCCACCGACTGCCCCGACTGCATCCGCGAGATCCCCACGCTCAACGAGCTGCATGCCGAATACCGCGACCGCGGCTTCGACATCGTGGCCATCGCCATGGAGCACGACCGCGAGAGCCGCGTGCGCTCCATGAGCGAGGACCGCGAGATCGCCTACACCGTGATCCACGATGAAGAAGGCGACCTGGCCTCGACCTGGGGCGGCGTACGCCTGACACCGACCACGTTCCTGGTCTCGCCGCGTGGGCGCATCGTCTACCAGAAGCTGGGCGACCCCGATTTCGACCAGATTCGAACCCACCTGGAACGCTGGCTCTCCTGAGAACCGCCCCCCCGGAAACGGAAGAAGCGCCCCGCGCGGCGAAGGACGCCACCATGCATGAAGCCTATTCCTGGTTCCTCAGCCTC
This sequence comes from Thioalkalivibrio sp. ALJ24, assembly GCF_000377785.1. Classification (GTDB taxonomy): domain Bacteria; phylum Pseudomonadota; class Gammaproteobacteria; order Ectothiorhodospirales; family Ectothiorhodospiraceae; genus Thioalkalivibrio. The sequence continues at coordinate 125,226 of NZ_KB898725.1, forward strand.
CATCTGATCTTCATGGTCACGTGGTTCGCGGGGCTGTTCTATCTGCCGCGGCTGTTCGTCTATCACGCGACGACCGACGACGCCCCGGGCAACGAGCGCTTCAAGGTCATGGAACGCAAGCTGTTTTACGGGATCATGACGCCGGGGGGCATTCTCACGGTGATCTTCGGCGGGATCATGCTGGCGCTGGTGCCGGCCCACCTGGAACAGCCGTGGATGCATTTCAAGCTGACCCTGCTGGCCCTGTTGATCGCCTATCACCTGTGGTGCGGGAAGCTGGTCGCGGACTTCGCCGCCGACCGCAACATCCGCAGCCACTACTGGTATCGCTGGTTCAACGAGCTGCCGGTGCCGGTGCTGGTGGGGGTCGTGATCCTGGCAATCAACCGCTCGATCACCGATGCGCTGATCGGCATCGGCGTCATCCTGCTGCTGTTTGCGGTCTCCGCCGCGGTCGCCTGGCGCCGGGCCCGCGGCAACACGGGCTGACACCGGGGACCGTCTTCCGGGGGTTCAGGTCTTGCCGGCGCGCACCAGGCCGCCGAGCCCGGCCTGGACCAGGGCATTGTTGAGCAGCGAGCGGATCTGCTCGGGGTTTTCCAGCAGGCGGCACTGGGCCAGCAGTGCCTCGGCGCGATCGGTGGAGAACGAACGGATCACCCACTTGACCCGCGGGATCGCCGACACGCTCACACTGAGACTGTCGATCCCCATACCCACCAGCAGGATCACCGCCGCCGGATCCGCCGCCATCTCGCCGCACACCGACACCGGCTTGCCCGCGCGATGAGCCCCCTCGGCGACCGCTTCCAGCGCGCGGATGCAGGCGGGATGCAGGGTGTCGTAGAGGTTGGCAACGCGCGCATTGTTGCGGTCTACCGCCAGCAGGTACTGCACCAGGTCGTTGGTGCCCACCGACAGGAAATCCACCCGCCGCGCCAGCGTCTCCGCCAGATAAACCGCAGCCGGCACCTCCACCATCACGCCGACCTTCGGCATCGGGATGCGGTAACCCTCGTCCAGCAGCTCCTCGCGGGCCCGGTTGAGCAGCGCCATCGCGCCCTTCAGCTCGTCCAGCGCGGAGATCATCGGGAACAGGATCTGCAGGTTGTCGTGCTCGCCGCTCGCGCGCAGCATCGCCCGCAGCTGGGTCAGGAAGATCTCCGGGTGGTCCAGCGAGATGCGGATGCCGCGCCACCCGAGGAAGGGGTTGTCCTCCTGCACCGGGAAATAGGGCAGGGACTTGTCGCCGCCGATGTCCAGGGTCCGCAGGGTCACCGGCATCGGGTCGAACGAGGCCACGATCTGCTCGTACAGCCGGACCTGCTCCTCCTCACCGGGGAAGCGGTCGCGGATCATGAACGGGACCTCGGTTCGGTACAGCCCGACCCCCTCGGCACCCGACTCCAGCGATGGCTTGATGTCCGCGAGCAGCCCGGAATTGGCCATCACCGGCACCGAGTGCCCGTCGCGGGTCGTCGCGGGATCCTTCGCGAGGGCGCGCAGATCCTCGGCCAGCTCGCGCTCCTCGCGAACCGGGCGCTCGAATTCCGCGCGCAGCTCGGCGTTGGGGTTCACGAACAGCCGGCCCCGATAGCCGTCCACCAGGATCTCGCGGTCTTCCAGTCGGCTGACCGGCAGGTCCGACACCCCCATCACGGCGGGCACGTTCAGCGCCCGCGCCAGGATGGCGATATGCGAGGAACCGGTGCCCTGGGCCGACACGATCGCCCCCAGGTGCTCGATCGGCACCTCGGCCAGATGCGACGCGGTCAGGTCGTCCCCCACCAGGATCCCGCCCTCGGGGAATTCGTCCTGGCTGCGATTCGCCGGCAGCAGATGCGACAGCACGCGCCGCCCGAGATCGCGCACGTCGGCGGCGCGCTCGCGCAGGTAGGGGTCCTCCATGTCCTCGAACACCCGCACGCTCTCGCGCACCGTGTCGCGCAGCGCCGCCGGGGCCCACTGGCCGGCGGAGATCCGCCCCTCGGTCTTGTGCACCAGGGAGTCGGAGCCGAGCAGCATCAGATAGGCATCGAACAGCACCTGCTCGTCCGGCCCCAGGGCCTCGCCCATGCGCTGCTTGAGGTCCTGGATCTCGTCGCGGGTATCGCTGACGGCCTGGCGGAAGCTTTCCAGCTCGGTCTCCGGACCCGCCCCCTCGCGATCGGGGATGGAGTCGAGATCGGCCAGCCGATAGGCAACCACCGCATGGCCGATGGCTACCCCCGGCGAGCCGGCGATCCCGGTGGCCTCCACGTTCTGGTGGCCGATCAGCGGGGTCTCGCTGGAGATCTCGTCATTGAATTCCGCGTAGGCGATCGCCCCGGCCAGCTGCGCGGCCAGGGTGATCAGGAAGGACACGTGCTCGTCGTCGAAGCGGCGTGCCTCGCGCTGCTGCACGACCAGCACGCCCAGCATGTTGCGCTGGTGGATGATCGGGACCCCGAGGAAGGCGAGGAAGCGTTCCTCGCCCGTCTCCGGGAAGTAGCGAAAGCGCGGATGGTCCTGGGCGCTGTCGAGGTTGACCGGCTCGGCGCGCGAGGCCACCAGCCCGACCAGACCCTCGGACGGATCCATCTCCACCTGCCCCACCGATTCGGCGTGCAGGCCTTCCGAAGCCATCAGCACCAGGCGACCGGAACTGGGCGATTTCAGGTAGATCGAGCAGACGTCGATATCCAGCGCCGCGCGTACGCGGGTGACGATGATGTGCAGCGCTTCGAAGAAATCGGCCGCCCCGTTGACCTCCTGCACCACACGGCGCAGGACCTGGAGCATGGAAAGAGGACCGGCCGGCGTGCTCAACGTGACACCGCGGACGAGTCGCAGGACTGCTCCGCCGAGTCCGCGGAAGACCGTAGCTCGGGGAACATCAGCGGCACCAGCTCGCACAGGGCGCGGCGGTACACGTTGCGCTTGAAGTACACCACCTCGCGCGCCGGACGCCAGTAGTCAATCCAGCACCAGGCATCGAATTCCGGCGAGTCCATCGCATCCAGCGTCACATCGCTCTCCTCGCCCGTCATGCGCAGCAGGAACCAGCGCTGCTTCTGTCCGACACACACCGGACTGCGATGCCGGCGAATCATGCGCTCGGGCAGCCGGTAGCGCAGCCAGCGCCGGGTACTACCCAGCAGCTCCACGTGCTCCGGCAGCAGACCGGTCTCCTCGTGCAGCTCACGGAACAGGGCCTCTTCCGGCGTCTCGTCGGTGCGTATGCCGCCCTGCGGAAACTGCCAGGCCTCCTGCCCCGCGCGCTTGCCCCAGAACAACTGCCGCTCCCGGTTGCACAGGATGATGCCTACATTTGGTCGGAACCCATCGCAATCAATCACTTGCCGCAACCAGACGCTTCTTGAGTTCCTGCATTGTTCCACACCCCCGGGGGTCCGGCAAAGACCCGCGGACGGCATGCGGATGCACATTCCTTTAGACTCGCGGCATGAGGCTTCTTCTGCTGATCATCGCCATCGTGGCCATCTTCCTGGCCGTGCGCACCCTGGTGCGTTCCAGCGGCGCTCACCACCGCGTGCAGCGCGACGAACCGCCGGAACGCCTGCGCGAGAGCGGCGCCATGGTGCGCTGCGCCCACTGCGGGGTGCACATCCCCGAGGATCAGGCCGTGCACCGGGGCGAGGACCGCTACTGCTCGGCGGAGCACGCCAAGGCGGGCCACCGCAGCGACGACTGATTCCAGCTCCCGATGGTCATCGACGCCGACACCCAGCGTTCCAGCCGCCTGTACGCACTGTACCGGGCGTTTGTCGGTCTGGTCCTGCTGCTGATGGGGCTTTTCCCCGGTCTGCCGGTCGGACTGGAACCCGCGCTTCCGGAGGTCTACCCCGCGCTGGCGGGCGGCTATCTGGTGTTTTCCCTCTTCATGGCCGCGTTCGCCGAACACTGCAACCGTGAACCCGAACGCACCACCCAGTTCCGCAAGATGATCCTGGTCGGCGGCACCGGGGACACCATCGGCCTGCTCGCACTGATGGTGGTCGCCGGCGGGGTGGACACCGGGATCGGCCTGCTGCTGATCCCTGCGGTGATGGCCACCGCGCTGCTGTCGGCCGGACGCCTCGGGCTGCCACTGGCCGCCGTGGCCACCGCGGGGCTGCTGGGGGCGGAGGGCCTCGCGATCCTGATCGCACCCGGCAACCTGGACAGCCTGACGCAGGCCGGCCTGCTGGCCGCCGCCCTGCTCGCCGGCACGCTGCTCGCCCACCATTTCAGCCGCCGCGCCGACGAGAGTCGCGCCCAGGTCGAGCAGCAGGAGGTCGACCTCGCCAACCTGGCCGAACTGAATGCCCAGATCATCGCACGCATGGGCGCCGGGGTAGTCGCGGTCGACCCGCAGGGTTACATCCGCTCCATCAACGAGGCCGCTCGCCAGCTCTTGCCGCCGAGGCCCGGGCGTCACCTGTCCTCGATCTCCCCGCGGCTGGCCCGCGCACTGCGTCTGTGGAAGGAGGAGGCGCTTCCTGCCACCCGCACCCGGCACCTGTCCGGCGACCAGGAACAGCCGGCCCTGCAGGTACGCCTGGCCCCACTGGGAAACCGGGGCGACCAGGGGACCCTGCTGATCCTGGAGGACGCCGCCGAACTGCGGCGCCAGGCTCAGGCCAGCAAGCTGCAGGCACTGGGACGCCTGACAGCCAGTATCGCCCACGAGATCCGCAACCCGCTGGGGGCGATCTCCCACAGCGCGCAGCTGCTGCGCGAATCCCCCGACCTGTCCGCCGCCGACCAGCGCCTGCTGGCGATCATCGAGAAGCAGAGCGACCGCGTGAACGGCCTGATCGCCAACGTCCTCAGCCTGTCGCGGCGTGAATCCGGCGAACGCCAGCGGCTCCATCTGCGCGAGGAACTGGAACGCTTTGCCGACGAGTTCTGCAGTGCCCTGCAGATCCCGCGCAAGACCCTGCACGTAAAGGTCGAGCCCGACAATTCCGCAGTCCTGTTCGACCCCTCTCAGCTCAATCAGGTGCTGTGGAACCTGTGCAACAATGCGCGCGTGCACGGCGGGCACGACCAGCCCGGCAGCCCGCCCATCATCCTGCGCGGGGGGGCCGGCCAGGTGGCCCGCGTGGTCAGCCTCGACGTCCTCGATGCCGGCCCGGGGATCGATCCCGAGACCGAGAAGGAGCTGTTCGAGCCTTTCGTCTCCGGCCATTCCGGAGGCTCCGGTCTGGGCCTGTACATCTCGCGCATGCTGTGCGAAAACAACGGGGCCTCGCTGGAATATGTGCACGCGCCCACCGGGGGCTGCTTCCGCATCCTGTTTGCCCCCGACGAACAACACCAGGGATCGGGATCATGAGCATCAAGCACGTGCTGGTTGTCGACGATGAACCCGACATCTGCGAGCTGCTGGAGATTACGCTCGCCCGCATGGGCCTGGAGGCGACCTCTACCGGCGCGCTGCAGCCGGCCCGGGATCTGCTGGAAACAGGCAGCTTCGACCTGTGCCTGACCGACATGCGCCTGCCGGACGGCGACGGGCTCGATCTCGTCCGCCATATCCAGGCCGCCCGGCCGGAACTGCCGGTCGCGGTCATAACCGCCCATGGCAGCGTCGACACCGCAGTGCAGGCCCTCAAGCTGGGGGCCTTCGATTTCGTCAGCAAGCCGGTCGACCTCAAGCAGCTGCGCGAACTGATCGACAGCGCCCTGCGCATGGAGTCCACCTCGCCGGCGCCGGCCGCGTCCGACACGCACCCATCCGCCGGCAAGCCCCCCGTCGACCCCGAAAGCCCGCTGCTGGGCGAATCCGGCCCCATGCAGCAGCTGCGCGCTACCATCCGCAAGCTGGCGCGCTCTCAGGCCCCGGTGTTCATCGCCGGAGAATCCGGTTCCGGCAAGGAGCTGGTGGCGCGCGAGATCCATCGGCTGGGGCCGCGCGCCGACCGTCCCTTCGTGCCGGTGAACTGCGGCGCGATCCCGGCGGAGCTGATGGAGAGCGAGTTCTTCGGTCACCGCAAGGGGGCGTTTACCGGGGCGACCCAGGACCACGCCGGGCTGTTCCAGGCGGCCGAGGGCGGCACCCTGTTTCTGGACGAGGTCGCCGACCTGCCGCTGGCAATGCAGGTCAAGCTGCTGCGCGCGATCCAGGAGCGCGCGATCAAGCCGGTCGGTGGCTCACGCGAGATGCCAGTGGACGTGCGCATCCTCTCGGCCACCCATCACGACCTCGAACGCGCGGTCCGCGAAGGCCGTTTCCGTCAGGACCTGTATTACCGTCTCAACGTGATCGAACTGCGCGTCCCGCCTCTGCGCGAACGCGACGGTGACATCCCGCGGCTGGCCGCGGAGATGCTGCAACGCATCTCGGAGCAATGGGGCCTGGAGGCCCGCCGCCTGGCGCCGGACGCCATGGAGCTGCTGGAAAGACATCACTTTCCGGGCAACGTGCGCGAGCTGGAGAATATCCTGGAACGGGCCGCCACCCTCGCCGAAGGCCCGACGATCCACGCGTCGAACGTCGACCTGCCCGCCTCGACACCGGCGCCGGAAGATACCGGGGAACGGCGCTCCCCCGCGCAGGGCAATCCGCCACCGGAGCTCGAGGAGCGCCAGACCCCGCCGTCGGTGCGTTACGACGACGTGGGCCTGGACGACCACCTGGCCGACCAGGAACGTCAGGCCATCGAGACCGCGCTGCACCAGACCGGTGGCAACCGCACCGCCGCAGCACGGCTGCTGGGACTCAGTTTCCGCCAGCTGCGCTACCGCCTGAAGAAACTCGGGATCGAATAGTCAGACGCGCGCCGGCGGATCCGCCACCGCATTCAACCACTGCTCCAGCTCGAACAGCGGCAGCCCGATCACGTTGCTGCAGGATCCGTCGATGCGCTCGACGAATGCCACACCCCGCCCCTGCAGGGCGTAACCCCCGGCCTTGTCCCGCGGCTCGCCGCTGGCCAGATAGGCGGCGATGTCCGCCTCCTCCAGGGGCCGCATCCATACCCGTGTCTCGCCGCGCCCGATACGCACCGGTCGGTCGTCGCGCAGCAGGGCCATGCCGGTGACCACCCGATGTTCGCGCCCGGACAGCCGGCGCAGCATGGCCGCGGCTGCCGCATCGTCCTCCGGCTTGCCCAGCGCCTCGTCGTCGATCGCGACCACGGTATCGGCCGCCAGCACCCACTGCCCCGGGCGTGCATGCCCGCGCGCGGCCTCCGCCTTGAGGGCGGCCAGGCGCTCCGCCATCGCAGCCGCGGTCTCGCCCGCTTCCGCCCGTTCGTCGACATCCATCGACGCCACCTCATGGGCCACGCCGATCTGCGTCAGAAGCTCGCGCCGGCGCGGGGAGGCCGAGGCCAGCAGCAACGGCATGGCGTCGGCGCGGTTTGCGGGATCGCTGAAGGCCATGGTGAATACCGTGCGGTCAGGCGCGATGGTAGGGATGATTGTTGAGCAGCGACCAGGCGCGGTAGAGCTGTTCCGCCACCAGCACCCGCACCAGCATGTGGGGGAAGGTCAGCGGCGACAGCGACCAGGCCCATTCGGCCCGTTCGCGCACGGCCGTATCCAGACCGTCGGCACCGCCGATCAGCAGCGCGACGTCGCGCCCGTCGTCCTGCCAGCCCGCCAGTCGCTGCGCCAGTCCGCGGGTGTCCACCGCACGGCCGCGTTCATCCAGGGTGATGATCCGGGCACCCTCGGGTACCGCCTTGAGCAGGGCTTCACCCTCGCGCCGCAGGCGGGTGGTCGGATCCATCGACTTCGAGCCCGAAGGTGCGGCCAGCTCGTGCAGCTGGAACCCCCATTCGCGCGGCAGGCGGTCGCGGTATTCGGCAAAGCCGGTGGCCACCCAGTCGGGCATGCGCCGGCCGATGGCGATCAGGTGCAGGCGCATCGCCGCCGGGCCGCCTCAACCCCGCAGCCGGCGCACCCGCTGCATTCCCGGGTCGCCATCGTCGCCATCCCCGTCGACACCCCCGGGTCCGCCCTCGTCGCCGCCGGCCTCCTCGGCCAGCCACAGCTTCTCCAGGTTGTAGAACTCCCGGGTCTCGGGGAGCATCACGTGGATGATCACGTCGTTGAGATCGACCAGGACCCATTCCTGGCCCTCCTGGCCCTCCACGCCCAGAGGCTGCACGCCACGGTGTTTGGCCTCGACGGCCACGCGCTCGGCGGTGGACTGCACATGCCGCCCGGAGGTCCCGGAGGCGATCACCATGAAATCGGCCAGCGTGGTCTTGCCGCGCACGTCGATGCTGCGGATGTTGCGGGCCTTCATGTCCTCGAGGGTCTCGAGAACCCATTCCAGCATGGCTTCGCTGTTGTTGGCGTCGGATGTCATGTCGATGCGGTTCCTGCGGCGGGCCGGTACAGCCCGCGCTCCTGTATGTAACGGTCCACGGTGCCGGGCAGCAGAAAGCGCGGGCTCGAACCCTCGCGCAGCTGCGCCCGGATGGCGGTGGCGGAGATGTCCAGCTGGGTGACCGGCTGGAAATAGACCCGCCCGGCGGGGCTGGATCGCAGGGCGGCGGGGTCCTCGGTCACCCTGCCCCCGCGCCAGTCGCCCAGGTCCTGCGAGGCGGGACTGCCGGGACGGTGCGACACGGCGACGTGTGCCAGTTCGAACAGGGTCTCCCAGCGGTGCCAGGAAGAAAGCCCGGCGAACGCATCCATGCCCATGATCAGCACCAGCGGCACCCGGTCACCCAGCTCTTCGCGAAACGTCAGCAGGGTGTCCACGGTGTATGAAGGACCGGTGCGGTCCAGCTCGCGCCGGTCGGCGACGAAACCCTCCACGCCGGCCACTGCGCGCTCCACCATGGCCAGGCGATCCTCGCCCGAGGTCCCCGGACTGGCGCGATGGGGCGGCACGTGGCATGGCACGAAATGCACCCGGTCCAGCCCCAGGTGCTGCTGCACCTCCAGCGCCGGGCGCAGGTGGCCGAAATGGATCGGATCGAAGGTCCCGCCGAGGATCCCGATCAAGCCGCCACCTTCCCGCGGTACTCAGCCACGCACATGGCCGTCACCAAACACGATGTATTTGAGGGTAGTCAGGCCGTGCAGCCCCACCGGACCGCGCGCGTGCAGCTTGTCAGTGGAGATCCCGATCTCGGCGCCCAGGCCGTACTCGAACCCGTCGGCGAAGCGGGTGGAGGCATTGACCATCACCGAGCTGGAATCCACCGCGCGCAGGAATCGCCGCGCATGGCCCCAGTTCTCGGTCACGATGCTGTCGGTGTGATGCGAGCCCCAGGTGTTGATGTGCTCGATCGCGGCATCCAGGTCGTCGACCACGCGGATCGCCAGGATCGGCCCCAGGTATTCGGCCGCCCAGTCCTCCTCGGTCGCCTCGGCCACCTCCATGGCGGCATCGTCCAGCACCGCACGGGTGCGGGGGCAGCCGCGCAGGCTGACCCCCAGACCGTCCAGTTCGGCCGCCACCGCCGGCAGGAAGCCCTCCGCGCGGTCGGCGTGCACCAGCAGGGTCTCCATGGTGTTGCAGGTCCCGTAGCGCTGGGTCTTCGCGTTCACCGCCACCGCCTGCGCCTTGTCCGCATCCGCCGCGGCATCCACGTACACGTGACAGACCCCGTCAAGATGCTTGATTACCGGGATGCGCGACTCCTGGCTGATGCGCTCGATCAGCCCCTTGCCGCCGCGTGGCACGATCACGTCCACGTACTCGGGCATGCGCAGCAGCGCCCCCACCGCGGCACGGTCGGTGGTGTCGACGATCTGTACCGCCTCGCGCGGCAGCCCCGCCGCCGCCAGCCCGGACTGGATGATGCCGGCCAGCGCGCGATTGGAATGCGCCGCCTCGGAGCCACCGCGCAGGATAGCCGCATTGCCCGACTTCAGGCACAGCGCCGCCGCGTCGATGGTCACGTTGGGCCGCGACTCGTAGATGATGCCGATCACCCCCAGCGGCACGCGCATCTGCCCCACCTGGATGCCGCTGGGCTGATAGGCCATGTCGGAGATCGTACCCACCGGATCCGGCAGGCCCGCAACCTGCCGGCAGCCCTCGATCATGGTGTCGATGCGCGCATCGGTCAGCGCCAGGCGATCCAGCATCGCGGCGTCCAGCCCGCGCGCACGCCCGGCCTCCAGATCCTGCTCGTTGGCCTCGGCCAGCTCCGCGCGGCGCTCGGCGATCCCCTCGGCGATGGCCTCCAGGGCCGCGTTCTTGGCCCCCGGCCCGGCCTCGGCCATGTGGCGCGAGGCCGCGCGGGCGGCACGGCCCAGCGCCTGCATGCGTTCGAACAGATCGGCGTCGATGGCGGGGTCTTCCTGGGTCACGGCATTCATGTTCAGACGGTCTCGAGTTCGGGCACGGAAAGGGTCAGCGGTCGTCCGGCGATGCGGGCCACCAAGTCTAGCAACAGCTGCCGGGGGTTGCCGGGATCCTGCCCCTTGATGGCCCGGTCCGCTCGCGCGGCCCGACGCAGGATATCGCGTGCACGCGCCGGGTCCAGACGTCCCGCCGCCTGACGCAGGGCCTTTTGCTGTTCGCCGAAGCTGCCCTGGAAGGCCTCGCGGTCGTTCGCCCCGGCCGCCCGGCGCTCGACGATCTGCACCAGCAGCCGGGCATCGCGCGCCAGCACCCACAGGATCAGCGGCTCCGGCTGGCCTTCGTCCAGCAGGCCCTCCAGCATGCGCAGGGCACGCGCGGTGTCACCGCGCAGGGCCGCCGCCGACAGGCCGAACAGGTCGAAGCGCGCGGCATCCGCGGTGGCCTCGGCCAGCGTTTCGAGATCGATTTCCCGCACCCCGGCCAGCGCCAGCTTCTCCACCTCCTGGCGCGCCGCCAGCAGGTTACCTTCGACCCGGGCCGCCAGTAACTGCAGGGCGTCATCGGTGATGCGCAGCCCGTGCCCGGCCAGACGCTCACGGATCCAGCCGGCGAGCCGGTCCGGCGGTACCGGCCGCGCGTGCACCACCACCGCGGCCGACTCCATGGCCTTGAACCAGGCGGCCCGGCGCATGTCGCGATCCGGACGCGGGAGCTGCAGCAGCAACACGATGTCGGGTTCCGGCGCCGCCGCATACGCCTTCAGCCGTTCGCCGCCCTCGCGCCCGGGCTTGCCGGTGGGCAGGCGCAGGTCGACCAGCGAGCGGCTGGCGAACAGCGAGCGGTCGCGCACCGCCGCGTCCAGCGCCGACCAGTCCGACTGCGCGGACATGTCCAGCACCGTACGCTCGGCAAAACCCTGTTCGCGCGCGGCGGCGCGGATCGCGTCCGCAGCCTCGATGGCCTGCAGCGGCTCCTCGCCCAGCAGCATGTACAGCGGGCCCGCACCCTTCTGCAACAGCGAGCCGAGACGTGCCGGATCGACCGCCATCTCAGTCGCCGTCCGCCGGCCGTTCGAGGGCCTCCACCTGGCGGCGCAGCAGCGCGACCAGATCGCGATTCATCGTGTCGCGCAGGTCCTCCTCGCGTTCCGAGCGGCTGAGCACGGCGGTCTCGTCGTAGACATAGGTGCGACTTGCCCGCAACGGCTCGAGATCCACCGCCTCGCCATCGGCCGGATGCAGCCGGACCTGCACGCGACGGACGAGTTCGTATTCACTGACCCGCGCCTGATCGGAGACCGACAGCGCGCGCCGCGAATCGTCCACCGAGCGGATCTCGAGGGTCACGCCCCGTTCCTCCGGCCGGCTGTCCACGACCTCCACCCCGGAGGCGCGCAGACCGCGGGCCAGTTCCTGATACAGCGAATCGCGGGGCTGCAGGCCACGGATCTCCACCGGGTCCAGCTGCGCCGGCCAGTCGCCGGCACCGCGCAGCTGGAACCCGCAAGCGGCCAGCGAGGCCGCCAGCACCAGCACCGCGAGCACCCGCGACAGGGCCGGAATCATTGCGGCTTGACCACGAAGTTCACCAGGCGGCCCGGGACCACGATCACCTTGACGACCGCCTGCCCCGCGATGTGTCGCTGCACGTTCTCGTCGCCGCGGGCCACCGCCTCGATCGCGTCGCGGTCGGCGCCGGCGGGCACCGCGATCTCGGCGCGGCGCTTGCCGTTCACCTGCACGGCCAGGGTCTCCTGTGCCGCCTGGCGCGCAGCCTCGTCGACCTGCGGCCAGGCGGTGGTCGCGACCGGCTCGTCATGGCCCAGCGCGCGCCAGAGGGTCTCGGTCACGTGCGGGATGATCGGTGCCAGCATGCGCACGACGCCCTCCAGCACCTCCTGACGTACCGCGATGGCGCCCTCGGCATCCTCCGGCAGGCGTCCGAGCTCGTTCAGCAGCTCCATGTTCGCCGCGACTGCGGTGTTGAAGGTCTGGCGCCGACCAATGTCGTCGGTGACCTTGGCGATGGTGTCGTGCAGCTTGCGCCGCAGTTCTGCGGCCGGATCGGACAGGTTTTCCGGATCCAGCGGCGCGGGGGCCGGGCCCTCGACATGCTCGCGCACCGCACGCCACAGACGGCGGATGAAGCGCTGCGCGCCTTCCACGCCGGAGTCGGACCATTCCAGCGACAGGTCCGGCGGCGCGGCGAACATGGTGAACAGCCGCGCGGTGTCGGCCCCGAAGCGCTCGATCAGCGCCTGCGGGTCCACGCCGTTGTTCTTCGACTTGGACATCTTCTCCATGCCGCCGATCGCCACCGGCTGCCCGTCCTCGCGGTGGCGCGCGGCCTTCACCGAGCCGTCCTCCGCGCGCTCCAGCTCGACATCGGCGGGGTTGATCCAGTCCTTCCCGCCATCACCGCGCTCGCGGTAGAAGGTGGGCGCCACCACCATGCCCTGGGTCAGCAGCCGGGTGAACGGCTCGTCCGAGGCCACCAGCCCTTCGTCGCGCAGCAGCTTGTGGAAGAAGCGCGCATACAGCAGATGCAGCACCGCGTGCTCGATGCCGCCGACGTACTGATCCACCGGCAGCCAGTGGTCGGCGCGCTCGTCCAGCATCGCCGTGTCGTTGTCGGCGCAGGCATAGCGCGCGAAGTACCAGCTGGACTCGAAGAAGGTATCGAAGGTGTCGGTCTCGCGCCGCGCCGGCTTGCCACATTCCGGGCAGGTCGCCTCGAAGAACTCCGGCATGCGCGCCAGCGGCGAACCGGCACCGTCCGGGATCACGTCCTCCGGCAGGCGCACCGGCAGGTCGGCTTCCGGCACCGGCACCGCGCCGCAGTCGTCGCAGTGGATCACCGGGATCGGGCAACCCCAGTAGCGCTGGCGCGAGATGCCCCAGTCGCGCAGGCGATAGTTGCGCCGGCGCCGGCCGAGCCCGGCCTGCTCCAGGTGTTCGGCGATCGCCGCCTTCGCGGCCTCCGAGTCCTGCCCGGTGAAGTCACCGGAGTTCACCAGCACGCCGGGCTCGGTGAAGGCCGCGGCCTGAACGTCGCACTCGGCGCCGTCGGCCGGGGCGATCACCTGGCGGATCGGCAGGCCGTACTGGCTGGCGAACTCGTGGTCGCGTTCGTCGTGTGCCGGCACCGCCATCACCGCGCCGGTGCCGTATTCCATCAGCACGAAGTTGGCGACCCACACCGGTATGTCTTCGCCGGTCAGCGGGTGGCGGGCGGTGAAGCCCAGCGCGCGGCCCTTCTTCTCCATCGTGGCGAGGTCCGCCTCGGCCACCCCGCCCTGGCCGCATTCCGCGACGAACGCGGCCAGTTCCGGATCGTTCTGCGCCAGCGCCTGCACCCGCGGGTGCTCCGGCGCGAGCGCCATGTAGCTGACCCCGAACAGGGTGTCCGGCCGGGTCGTGAACACGGTCAGCGGTTCGCCGCCCTCCACCGCGAACTCCAGCTCCACGCCCTCGGAACGCCCGATCCAGTTGCGCTGCATGGTGCGCACCTGGTCCGGCCAGCCGTCGAGGTCGTCCAGTGCTTCCAGCAGCTCGTCGGCGTAGTCGGTGATGCGCAGGAACCACTGCGGCATCTCGCGACGCTCCACCGGCGCGCCGGAGCGCCAGCCGCGGCCCTCGATGACCTGCTCGTTGGCGAGCACGGTCTGATCCACCGGGTCCCAGTTCACGGTCGCCTTCTTGCGATAGACCAGCCCCTTTTTCAGCAGGCGCACGAACAGCCACTGCTCCCAGCGGTAATAATCGGCATCGCAGGTCGCGAACTCGCGCGACCAGTCGTAGGCGAAGCCCAGGCGCTTGAGCTGGGTGCGCATCTGCTCGATGTTCTGGCGCGTCCATGTCGCCGGCGGCACATTGTTCTGCATCGCCGCATTCTCCGCCGGCAGGCCGAAGGCGTCCCAGCCCATCGGCTGCAGCACGCTCCTGCCCTGCATGCGCTGGAAGCGGGCGATCACGTCGCCGATGGTGTAGTTGCGCACATGTCCCATATGCAGCTTGCCCGACGGGTACGGGAACATCGACAGGCAGTAGAAGGGTTCTCCCGCGGCATCTTCCCGCGCCCGGAAACAGCCGGTCTCGTCCCAGCGACGCTGGACCTCGGTCTCCACCTGTTCCGGGGAATAGTGTTCCTGCATGCGTCTTACCTGCCAGGCTCAAACCAGTGAACCGCGCAGAATACCAGCCGCCCTTGCCCCCTTCCAGCACATCCGGCCGCACACCCCGGAGGACCGAAAGACACATTCATTGATTTTTCAGGAACTTGCAAAGACCCTCAGCGGTCACCTCAGACGCAAGGGTTCAACATCCGGATAGCCGAGGAAGGAGGTGATATCCATGAAATCGCTGCTGAATCGGACGTATCCGGAGAGCCTCGCGGAAGTCCGGGAGGCCCGGACGCTCGAAGATACCATGGCGCCGGTACGCGAAATCTCGCCGCGCCAGCCGCTGCAGTGGCTGGCGGCCGGCTGGTGCGACCTGTGGCAGGCTCCTGCCGCGTTGCTGCACGGCGTGTTCCTCGCCGTGATCGGGGCGGGGCTGGCCTGGGTCACGTGGTCGCAGCCCTGGGTCGGGTTTGTCGCCCTGACCGGGCTGTTCCTGATCGCCCCGGTGCTGGCCGTGGGGGTTAATCACATGGGCCACCTGCTGGACCGGCAGGAACCGGTCGGCCTGCGCAGCGGCTTCGGCTTCCATCGCGCGGTACGCGGACCGGTGTGGGGCTTTGCCGGGCTGCTGGCGGCGGTGTTCGTCACCTGGGCCAGCTTCGTCTGGCTGTGGATCGGCGTGCTCAATGTCGGCAACGCGAACCTGCTCGGACCGGCCCACGAAATGATACCGGCGCTGCTGTCCTCCGCCGCGGGCGTGGCCTCGCTGGCCGGCGTACTGGTGGCAGGTGCGGCCTTCGCACTGCTGGCATTCGCGCTGAGCCTGGTCACCATTCCCGCTCTGATGGATCGCCACGCCGGGCTGCTGGATGCGCTCGGTATCAGCCTGAAGGCCATCCGCCACAACTTCCGGCCCGTGCTGGTCTGGGGGGCCGCCATCACCGGGCTGGGACTGGTGTCGATCGCGACCGCATTCCTGGCCCTGACCGTGGTCTTCCCGTGGCTGGGCTTCGCGATGTGGCATGGCTATCGCGACCTGGTCGCGGCGCCCGCCGAACGGGCCCCGGCCACTTCGTAAGGCAGACGACGCCCGTCCGAACCATGCACCGGGGGCGTACACACGCCACCGTGTGTACGCCCCTTTTTGTGCTTGCGTACATCCAACCCTGTCGCTGCGAGATCTGCCGAATGGTTCCGCAAACCGGCGCCGCAAACTCACCTCCGGCTTTCTAAACTTCAAGACACATACCCGGAACGCATCGACCGATGCGAAGGAGGTGCAGCATGATCTCCCTGATCCAGCGCCGTTATCCGGACGACCTTTCCGAAATCCAGCCCCGCCACGGCTACGAGGAGGCCACGCCCGAAGTGCGCCGCATCGAGGCCGCCCGCCCGCTGCGCTGGCTGAGCGCCGGCTGGCACGACCTGCGGCGAGCCCCGGCCGGGCTGCTGCACGGCCTGATGGTCACCGCGGTCGGGGCCGTCATCATGGGGGTGCTCTGGTCCTGGCCGTGGGCCGGTGTCGCCGCCCTGACCGGCTTCCTCCTGGTCGGGCCTGTTCTGGCCAGCGGCCTCAACGGCCTCGCCCGGAGCATCGAACGCGGCGAGACCATCGGCCTGCGCTCGGGCTTCGGGGCACTGGAGGACGTCGGTGGTGCGATCTGGGCCTTCGCCGCCGTGCTGGCCTCGATCTTCCTCGCCTGGACCGCCTTCGTCTGGCTGTGGATGGGCGTACTCAACGTCGGCCACGCAGGTCTGCTGGGCCCGCTGCACGAGGCCCTTCCGGTCCTGCTGGGCAGCACCAGCGGACTGATCTCGCTGGCCGGTCTGGTCGTCGCCGGTGCGGCTCTCGCGGTCGTGGTTCTGGCGCTCTCGGTGGTCACGATCCCGACCCTGCTGGACCGCCGGACCGACCTGGCGACCGCAATGGGAACCAGCCTCAAGGCCCTGCGCACCAGCCCCGCCGCGACTCTGGTCTGGGCCGCCCTGATCACCGTGCTGTTCGGGGTATCGGTGGCCACCGCCCTGGTCGCGCTGATCGTGGTCTTCCCCTGGCTGGGCTACGCCATGTGGCACGCCTACCGCGACCTGGTCGAACCGCACTGACCCCCATCCCTCCGGGCGCTGCCTGATGCACCGCCCGGGGGCTTCCCCGCGCTGAGGTCGACCACGGGTGGGGACGGCGCAAACACCGCCCCCGCTCCTCATGCGCCACTCTTGCCACGACGCGGGGCGCTGGCGTGCTAACGTAACGTTGCGACCAGACACCGATGCACTGGAGGGAGCCCGATGAACGACGAGAGCCAGAAATCCGGGGACGAGCACGACCAGGAACGCGAATCACGCCTGAGCGATGCCTACCATCGCATGCTGCACGAGGTCACCGACGACCTCGAAAAACTGGAGGAGCGCACCGGCAAGGCCATCAACCAGGCCCTCGAGGGCGCTCGCGACCGGGTACACAATGCGACCGATCTGACGCGCGAAGAGGCCCACGAGGTAATGGAGTACCTGCGCCGTGACCTCCAGGACCTCGGCGCCTACATCGAGTCGCGCAGCGAGGACTGGCGCAGCTGGCTGCGGATCGACATCGGGCTGATCGAGGCCAGCATCATCAATGCCCTGGAGCGCATCGCGGATCGCACCCGGGTGGAGATCACCGAGCTGACGGCCCGCGCGCAGGTGATGGGCGAGTGGCACACCGGCGAGATCACCGGGCCGGGCGAGCTGGTCTGCAAGCACTGCGGCCACCCGCTGCACATGGAGAAGGTCGGGCGCATCCCACCATGCGCGCAGTGTCACCACACGGCTTTTCGCCGCGGACCGCCGCCGGAGGCGGACGCCGGCTGAGATCCGCGGTGCCGGGGCAGCCCGGGTCGAGTGAATCCGCGTCGAGCAAACCCGGGGCGGCGGTCAGTCCCGGTCTTCGGCACCGGCCCGCCGCCGACCGACCGCCGCGCCCAGCACCACCAGCACCAGTGCGGCCAGCACCGCGGGGCCCTCGCCCTTCGCCGCCGCCGGGGTAATGCCACTGCGGGGCTGGATCTCGCCATGCAGTGTCGTCGGCTCGAACAGTGGCGTGGCATCGATCAGGCGGCCGTCCGCATCGATCAGTGCGGATACCCCGGTGTTGGTCGCCCGCAGCATCGGACGTCCGGTCTCCACCGCCCGCACCCGCGCGATCTGCAGGTGCTGGGCCGGCGCCAGGCTGTCGCCGAACCAGGCATCGTTGGACACGTTAACCAGGAACCCGGCCTCCGGCAGCGCGGAACGGATGTGCCGGGCATAGGCCGACTCGTAGCAGATGCTCGCCCCGGCGGTGCGCCCCGCCAGCGTGATCCGCCCGCCATCCTCCCCCGGGGTCAGATCGGACATCGGGATCATCAGCAGCCGGTCGAGCCAGGCCAGCTGCTCGCGCAGCGGGATATACTCGCCGAACGGCACCAGCTGACGCTTGTGATAGGCCTCGCCGCCGGGATAGGTCAGGATCGCGTTATGGATATCCCCGTCGCGGTGACCGTCGAACAGCCCGGTCACCAGCTGCGCGTCCTCAGCCGGCAGCTCCGCGGCCACCTGTTCCAGCGCTCCGGCCACCTCGCCGGTCAGCGCGGGGATGGCGGTTTCCGGCCACACCACCAGATCCGCCGGCTCGGCCTGCGCGGTCAGCTCGCGATACACCTCCAGCGAGTGCCGGATGCCGTCCGGGGCCCATTTGCGCTCCTGCTCGATGTTGCCCTGCACCAGCGTCGCGCTGACCGGCTCGCCGTCGGGCTCGGTCCACTGCAACGGCAGCAGGGCCGCAGAGACCACCACCACGCCCGCCACCAGCCCCACGCCGATGCCGCGCGAACGCCGCCCGGCCGCCAGCACCAGCCCGGCGGCGATCAGCGCCACCATCAGGCTGGCCGCCAGCTCGCCACCCAGGGGCAGCCAGGACGCCAGCGGCGTCTCCAGCGTGGCATGGCCGAACAGCAGCCAGGGGAACCCGGAAAAAAGCCAGGAGCGCGCCAGTTCCAGCAGCACCAGCCCGCCCGCCAGCGCCAGGATGCCCTCCATCCGGTGCAGCGGCAGGAAGCGCGCGGCCAGCGCGCTCAACAAGGCCGGGTACAGCGCCATCACCAGCACGAAGGCCACGGTGATCACGCTGGCCACCAGCAGCGGGGCCTGGCCGAACACCAGCAGACTGTTGAAGATCCAGGACGTGCCGGCGCCGAAGAATCCCAGGCCGAACAGCCAGCCGAACCACGCGGCACGCCGTGGCCGCCCCTGCACCCGCACCAGCAGCCCGAACCACACCGCCAGCGCCAGCGGCGCGGCGGTGAACAGCCCCACCGGCGCGAATGCCAGCACCGCGAACGCCCCCGCGAGCAGGGCCAGCAGGCCACCGACCCAGCGGCCGCTCAGGTCGGGCAGCGGCAGTCCGCTCATCGCGGCGGCTCCTCCGGACCGCTTTCATCCCCGGGAGCGGACTCCGCGGGTGTCGACTCCACCAGCCGCATCTCCAGCAGGTGCAACCGGCGGTTGTCCGCCCGCAGCACGCGAAACTTCATCCCGTCCAGGGTCAGGGTCTCGCCGCGGTGCGGCACATGGGCAAAATGCGACAGCAGCAGCCCGCCCACGGTGTCGAAGGCATCCTCGTCGTAGGCGGTCTGAAAATAGGCGTTGAATTCGTCCAGCGGGGTCAGCGCCTTGATGGTGTAGCGCCCGCCGGGGTGCTGCATGATCTGGGTCAGATAGTCCTCGACGTCGTGCTCGTCCTCGATCTCGCCGACGATCTGTTCCAGCACGTCCTCGATCGTCACCAGGCCGGCCACCCCGCCGTACTCGTCGACCACGATGGCCATGTGATTGCGGCTCAGGCGGAATTCCTTCAGCAGCACGTTAAGGCGCTTGCTCTCGGGCACGAACACCGCCGGGCGCAGGATCTCCTGCATGTCGAAGGCCGCGTCGTCCGGATCCCCGAAGAAACGCAGCAGGTCCTTGGCCAGCAGGATACCCACGACCTCATCCCGATGATCGCCGACCACCGGCAGGCGGGAGTGCGCCGACGCCACCACGTCGGGCAGGAATTCCGACAGCGGGGCATCGCGGCGCACCACCTCCATCTGCGCGCGCGGGATCATGATGTCGCGCACCTGCATGTCGGCGACGTTGAGCACGCCCTCCAGCATGGTCAGCGCCTCGGGATCCAGCAGCTCGCGCCCGTGGGCCCCGCGCAGGGTCTCCACCAGCTCGCGCCGGCTGCGGGGTTCGCGCCGCAGCCGGCGCAGCAACGGTTCCAGCAGCCGCCGCCACCAGGGCAGTCGACCGAGGGCGGCGGTTTCGCTCTCAGACGCCATGAACGTCCCGCTCGCACTCGCGACTGGCGGCCGGGTCCGACGCCGCCGCCCGGTAGGGATCGGCGACCCCCAGCCGGGCCAGGACGCGGGTCTCCAGGGCCTCCATCACAGCCGCCTCGGTGGCGTCCTGATGGTCGAATCCCTGCAGATGCAGCATGCCGTGCACCACCATGTGGGTGTAGTGATCGCCCAGGCGCTTGCCCTGCTCCTCCGCCTCGCGCCGCAGGACCGGATCACACAGCACGATGTCACCGAGCCCGGCCGGGCCGTCGCCCGGCGGCAGCGGCATGTCCTCGGGAACGGGAAACGACAGCACGTTGGTCGCCCGGTCGCGACCGCGAAAGGCATGGTTCAGCGCGTGCCCCTCTTCGGCATCGACGATGCGCAGGGTCACGCCCGCCGCCCCCGTACCCCGCCAGGCCGCGCGGGCCGCCGCATGCAGACGCCGGGCCGCCGGCACCCCGGCGCGCGGCACCGCATACTGGACCGCCACCTCAAGCGTCATCGCCCGCATCCTCCTCGTGGGCATCGTAGGCCTGCACGATGCGCTGCACCAGCGGATGCCGCACCACGTCCTCGCCACGGAAGTGATGGATGCCCACGCCCTCCACGCCTTCGAGGATGCGGATCGCATGCCACAGTCCGGACTTCTGCCCGCGCGGCAGGTCCACCTGGGTCACGTCGCCGTTGACCACGGCGGTCGAGCCGAAGCCGATGCGGGTCAGGAACATCTTCATCTGCTCGACGGTGGTGTTCTGCGCCTCGTCGAGGATGATGAAGGCCTCGTTCAGGGTGCGCCCGCGCATGTACGCCAGCGGCGCGACCTCGATCACCTGGCGCTCCATCAGGCGCGCGGTCTGGTCGAACCCCATCAGCTCGTACAGGGCGTCGTACATCGGCCGCAGGTAGGGGTCGATCTTCTGTGCGAGGTCCCCGGGCAGGAAGCCCAGGCGCTCGCCCGCCTCCACCGCCGGGCGCACCAGCACCAGACGCTGCACGCGGTCCTGCTCCAGCGCGGCCACCGCCGCGGCCACCGCAAGAAAGGTCTTGCCGGTACCGGCCGGACCGATGCCGAAGGTCAGGTCGTTGCGGCCGATACCGGCGATATAGCGCGACTGGCGCGGACCGCGACCGCGAATCGCGGCACGCTTCAGTCGCAGCACGGGGTCGGGCCGATCGACGCCGCCCTCGTCGGTCAGGGAATCGACATGCGCCTCCTGCAGCGCGGTGTGGACCTGTTCCAGGGAGACCGGCTCCTCCTGCGCCATGCGGTGCAGGTCGTGGATCAGCGCGCCGGCGGCATCCACCGCTGCACTGGGGCCGGTCAGGTTGAAGCGCGGCCCGCGGTTGTGCACGGCCACGCCCAGACGGTTCTCGATCAGACGCAGGTGGGCGTCCAGCGGCCCGGACAGACGGGCCAGGGTCTCCTGGTCGCCCGGTTCCAGGGTGAAATCCAGTCGGTTTCCCATCGGCGGCTCAGGCGGTCACGGCGGCCGCCACGGGCTCGGTGACCCGGCGCCCGCGCAGGGAATGGGCCAGCGCCTCGGTGATCTCCACCGGCACCATCTGGCCGATCAGCGAGCGGTCGGCGGGAAAATTCACGATGCGGTTGTTGGCGGTACGCCCGGCCAGCTCGTCCGAATTGCGCTTCGCCGGGCCCTCCACCAGCACGGGCTCGACGCTGCCCACCATCGACTGATTGCGCTCGCGGCCGTGGCGCTCGATGACGGCCTGCAGCTCCGCCAGCCGTGCCTTCTTCACCGCCGTCGGCACGTCGTCCGGCAGGGAGGCCGCCGGCGTGCCCGGACGCGCGCTGTAGATGAAGCTGAAGGAAAAATCGAAGTGCAGCTCCTCGATCAGGTCCATGGTGGCCCGATGATCGGCGTCGGTCTCGCCGGGGAAACCGACAATGAAGTCCGACGACAGGTCCAGATCCGGCCGCGCCTCGCGCAGGCGACGGATCTTCGACTTGTACTCGAGGATGGTGTGGCCGCGCTTCATCTGCGCGAGGATCCGGTCGGAGCCGCTCTGCACCGGCAGATGCAGGTGGCTGACCAGCTTGGGTTCGTCGGCGAAGGCCTGGATCAGGGAGTCGGAAAACTCCACCGGGTGCGAGGTGGTGAAGCGGATGCGCTCGATCCCGTCCACCGCCGCCACGTAATGGATCAGCAGCGCGAGGTCGGCGGTGTCGCCATCCTCCATCGGACCGCGATAGGCGTTCACGTTCTGCCCCAGCAGATTGATCTCCTTCACCCCCTGCTCGGCCAGCGCCACCACCTCGGCGATCACGTCGTCGAACGGGCGCGAGATCTCGTCGCCGCGGGTATAGGGCACCACGCAGAACGAACAGTACTTGGAACAGCCCTCCATCACCGAGACGAAGGCCGTGGGGCCCTCGGCCTGCGGTTCGGGCAGGCGGTCGAACTTCTCGATCTCGGGGAACGAGATGTCCACCACCGGGGCCCGTGCCCGCTGCGCCTCGCGGATCATCTCCGGCAGGCGGTGCAGGGTCTGCGGGCCGAACACCAGATCCACGTACGGCGCGCGCTGACGCAGGGCCTCGCCCTCCTGGCTCGCCACGCAGCCACCGACCCCGATCACCATCCCCGGCCGGCGCTCCTTGATCGCACGCCAGCGGCCCAGCAGCGAGAAGACCTTTTCCTGAGCCTTTTCGCGGATCGAACAGGTGTTCAGCAGCAGGACATCGGCCTGCTCGGGGTCGTCGGTACGCTCCGCGCCGCCGTCCGCCCTCAGGGCGTCCAGCATGCGGTCGGAGTCGTACTCGTTCATCTGACAGCCGTGGGTCTGGATGTAGATCTTGCGGGTCATGCGGTCTTGGATCCCCTCAGAACGGTACGTCGTCATCGTCAAAGGCGCCCGGCCCGCCGGAGCCGGAGGACGGGGAGGACGAACCGCCCCCGAAGCCGTCGCCACCGCCGCCCGGGCCCGGATCATAACCACCGCCGTAACCGCCTCCGGCCGCACCGCCGCCACGACCGCCCAGCAGCTGCATGTCACTGGCGACGATCTCGGTGGTGTAGCGGTCCTGTCCGTCCTGCCCCTGCCACTTGCGGGTCTGGATGCGGCCTTCGATATACACCTGGGAGCCCTTGGTCAGGTACTGGGCGGCGATATCGGCCAGCCGGCCGAACATCACCACGCGATGCCATTCGGTATTCTCGCGCTTCTCGCCACTGTTCCTGTCGGTCCACTGTTCGGTGGTAGCCACGCGGAAGTTGGTGACGGTCGCCCCGCCGGGGGTCTCGCGCTTTTCCGGGTCGGCGCCAAGATTGCCGAGAATGATCGCCTTGTTGACTCCGCGGGCCATGGTAACTCCTTGTGTCGGGCACGACGTTGTAAAGAATGGAATAGTGTAGCAGCCGCCACAGGCAGAGACAGAACCCGCCCGCGTGATACGGGTCGCGTGTGCCGCGGACTGAGCCCGACCGCCCGGCTCAGTCCGCGGGCCCGCGTTCCATCACCGAACGCAGGACCTCGTCCCCGGGGCCGTCCGGACGCACGCGCAGGTAGAGCTCGCCGGCATCCGGCGACAGCGCCGCCTCCGCCACCCCGGGATGACCGCGCAGTTCTTCCAGCAGGCGCAGGGGGCTGCCCCGCCACACCTCGGGCACCGCGAACACCCGGGTCGCGCCGTATTCCGGAGCTGGCCCGCGGGCCAGCCACCACCAGACCAGCAATACCGGCAGAGTCGCAATCAGGACGGCCACGGGCCCGCCAAACCCGAGCAGCGCCCCGCCCAGGGCTCCGCCGGCGAAGATGCCGAGGAACTGCGCGGTGGCGAAGCCGCCCATCGCCGTGCCCTTGTGGGCCAGCGGAGCAGCGCGGGATACCATCGCCGGCAGGCCGGCCTCCAGCAGGTTGAAGGCCGCGAAGAAGGCCACCATCAGGAACGCCAGCACCCACACGCCACCGCCCTGATGAAATGCCAGGGCCAGACCGGCCTGGGTGATCAACAGGAGCACGATGGCCGCGCTCAGCACCCGGTGCATGCGGCGATGGCGCTCGCCGAGGATCACCGCCGGCAGCATCAGAGCAAACCCGGCGAGCAGCACCGGCACGTAGAAGGCCCAGTGTTCGGCCGGATCCAGCCCTGCCCCCGCGACCAGGAAGGGCGGCAGTACCAGGAAATTGGCGGCCAGCACCAGATGCAGGATGAAGATGCCGGCATTCAGCCGCGTCAGCGCCGGGGCCGCCAGCACCCGTGGCAGGGCGGTCCATTGCGGGGCCATGTCCGGATGCGGGCGACGACGGCCGGGGGACGGCACCCACCACCACAGGATCAGCACCGCCAGCACACCCAGCGCAGCGGCCACCAGAAAGATCCCGGAGAGACCGACGACCCGATCCAGCACCGGGCCGAGCGCCATGGAGGCGGTGAACGTCAGCCCGATGGTCAGGCCGATCACCGCCAGCGCCCGGGTCCGGCGCTCCTCGGACACCAGATCGGCCGTCAGCGCCAGTACGACCGCGGCCACCGCCCCGGCCCCCTGCAGGGCGCGCCCGAGGATGATGCCGTGGATGTCCTCGGCCAGCCCGGCAACCAGGCTGCCCAGCACGAACAGGCCGAGCCCCGCGGCGATCAGCGGCTTGCGTCCCAGCCGGTCCGAGACCAGCCCGAACGGGATCTGCAGCAGTGCCTGGGTCAGGCCGTAGATCCCCAGTGCCAGCCCGGCCAGCAGCGGGGTGGCCCCGGGGATCTGGTCCGCGTGCAGCATGAACACCGGCAGGATCAGGAACAGCCCGGCCATGCGCACGCCATAGATGGCCGCCAGTCCGGTGATGGCTCGCAACTCGCGGGCAGTCATGCGGTTAGGACTCCGGAAGGGTCTCGGCAACAAACTAAGGGGCCAGAAAGTCTACCAGAGGCCCCGCGACCCGGCGGACCACGGCCGGGTGTTACCATGGCCGGCTGGCAATCTTCCACCACACGTCCGGAGTACGCGTACCCCCATGATGCAGAACATCCAGATCCGTGGCGCACGCACCCACAACCTCAAGGACCTGCATATCGAACTCCCGCGCGAGCGGCTGATCGTGATTACCGGGGTATCGGGCTCGGGCAAATCCTCGCTGGCCTTCGACACGCTGTTCGCCGAGGGCCAGCGACGCTACGTGGAAAGCCTGTCGACCTACGCGCGCCAGTTCCTGTCGATGATGGAGAAACCCGACGTCGACCAGATCGACGGCCTGTCGCCGGCGATCTCGATCGAGCAGAAGAGCACCTCGCACAACCCGCGCTCCACGGTCGGCACCATCACCGAGATCTACGACTACCTGCGCCTGCTGTTCGCGCGCGCCGGAGAACCGCGCTGCCCGGAACACGGCGAGACCCTGGACGCGCAGACCATCTCGCAGATGGTCGATCAGGTCCTGGCGATGCGCGAAGGCGAGAAACTGATGCTGCTGGCGCCGGTCGTGCGCGGGCGCAAGGGCGAGCATCACAAGCTGCTCGAATCGATGCGCGCCCAGGGCTACCTGCGGGCACGTATCAACGGGGAGATCCACGAACTGGACGCGCTCCCGGAACTGGACCCCCGCCGCAAGCACGACATCGAGATCGTGATCGACCGTTTCCGCATCCGCGAGGACCTGCGCCAGCGCCTCGCCGAATCGTTCGAGACCGCCACCGAACTGGCCGACGGCCTCGCCCTGGTCGCGTGGATGGACGAACCGGAGCGCGAACCGATCACCTTCTCCGCGCGCTTCGCCTGCCCGGTCTGCGGCTACGCGCTGCGCGAACTGGAACCACGCCTGTTCTCCTTCAACAACCCGGCCGGGGCCTGCCCCACCTGTGACGGTCTGGGCGTGCGCCAGTTCTTCGATCCGGAACGGGTCGTCGGCCAGCCCGAGATCAGCCTCGCCGGCGGCGCAGTACGTGGCTGGGACCGGCGCAACGCCTGGTATTTCAGTCTGCTGACCAGCCTCGCACGCCACTATGGGTTCGATGTCGAAACCCCGTGGCAGGACCTGCCGGCCGAGGTGCGGGCCGTGATCCTGCATGGCTCCGGCAGCGAGGAGATCCCGCTCAGCACCCCGGCCGCCAACGGTCGCCTGCGCACCGATCACCGCGTCTTCGAAGGGATCATCCCCAACCTCGAGCGTCGCTATCGGGAGACCGATTCCGCGGCGGTGCGCGAGGAACTGGGCCGCTACCTCACCGAACAGCCCTGCCCGGACTGCGAAGGCAGCCGCCTGAACGCCGCCGCCCGGCACGTCTTCGTTCGCGGACACAACCTGCCGCAGGTGACCGGCATGAGCGTGGCCGGGGCGCAGGCCTTCTTCGACGAACTGGAGCTACCAGGGCGTTTCGCGCGCATCGCCGAGAAGATCGTCCGCGAGATCGCCGCACGCCTGGGGTTCCTGGTCGACGTTGGCCTGGACTACCTGACCCTGGACCGCTCGGCCGAAACCCTCTCCGGGGGCGAGGCCCAGCGCATCCGGCTGGCCTCGCAGATCGGATCCGCGCTGGTGGGGGTGATGTACATCCTGGACGAGCCCTCGATCGGCCTGCACCAGCGCGATAACGCCCGACTGCTCAATACCCTCGCCAGCCTGCGCGATCTCGGCAACACGGTGATCGTGGTCGAGCATGACGAGGACGCGATCCGCGAGGCCGACCACGTCCTCGACATCGGGCCCGGCGCCGGCCGTCACGGCGGCGAGGTGGTGGCCGCCGGGACGCCCGCCGAGATCGCCGACAGCGCGGACTCCCTGACCGGGGCCTATCTCTCCGGGCGGCGCGCGATCGCGATCCCCGAGCAGCGCCACCCGGCCGACCCCGAGCGCGTGATCCGGGTGTGCGGCGCACGCGGCAACAACCTGCGCGGCGGTGACTTCGAATTTCCTCTGGGCCTGTTCACCTGCGTCACCGGTGTATCGGGCTCGGGCAAGTCCACGCTGGTCAATGCCACCCTCTATCCGGCCGCCGCCAACGCCCTGCACCACGCCCGTCACGCAGTGGCCGAACACGAACGCATCGAGGGCCTCGACCGCATCGACAAGGTCGTGGATATCGACCAGAGCCCCATTGGCCGCACGCCACGCTCCAACCCGGCAACCTACACGGGTCTGTTCACGCCCATCCGCGAACTGTTCGCCGCCACCGAGGAGGCGCGTTCGCGCGGCTACAAGCCCGGCCGTTTCTCCTTCAACGTACGCGGCGGCCGTTGCGAGGCCTGCCAGGGCGACGGCGTGATCAAAGTGGAGATGCACTTCCTGCCGGACGTCTACGTCCCCTGCGATGTCTGCCGCGGCCAGCGCTACAACCGGGAGACCCTCGAGGTCCGTTACAAGGGCCGCAACATACACGAAGTCCTGGAGATGACCGTCGAAGAGGCACTGGACTTCTTCCAGCCCGTCCCGGTGATCCACCGCAAGCTGGAAATGCTGATGGAGGTGGGCCTCTCCTACATTCAGCTGGGACAGAACGCGACCACCCTGTCCGGCGGCGAAGCCCAGCGCATCAAGCTGGCGCGCGAGCTGTCCAAACGCGATACCGGCCGTACCCTCTACATCCTCGACGAACCGACCACCGGCCTGCATTTCGAGGACATCGCACAGCTCCTGCGAGTGCTCCACCGCCTGCGCGACCACGGCAATACCATCGTGGTCATCGAGCACAACCTGGACGTCATCAAGACGGCCGACTGGCTGGTCGACATCGGTCCGGAAGGCGGCAGTGGCGGCGGGGAATTACTGGTCGCAGGCACACCGGAAGAGGTGGCCGCCACGCCGGGCAGCCACACCGGCCGTTTCCTCGGCCCGATGCTCACCCCCTGGGAGCGCGCGACCGAAGCGGATTCCTCCGCCTGAAGCCGTTGCTCCCCTTTGGCAGTCCACCAGGCGCAATACAAAAAGGCCGGCCCCTCGCGGGACCGGCCCTCTTTTGAGCTCAGCAGCGCGGGAATCCCGCGCGGAGTGCCTCAGGCCGCCTCTTCGTCGTCCTCGGCCATCGGCCGGTCGACCAGCTCGACGTAGGCCATGGGCGCGTTATCACCCGCGCGGAAGCCACACTTGAGGATGCGCAGATAGCCCCCCGGGCGCTCCTGGTATCGCGGGCCGAGCTCGGTAAACAGCTTGCCCACCGTTTCCTTGTCGCGCAGCCGCGCAAACGCGACCCGCCGCGCATGGACGCTGTCTTCCTTCGACAGCGTGATCAGCGGTTCGGCGACCCGGCGCAGTTCCTTCGCCTTGGGCAGGGTCGTCTTGATCAGCTCGTGCCGGAACAGCGCGTTCGACAGCGCCTGCATCGTAGCCTTGCGGTGCGAACTGTTACGGCCAAGCTGGCGGCCGGAATGACGATGACGCATGGGAATATCCTCTGAGTTCTCTTGGCGTTAAGCCCGCCGTTTTACTCGTTCTCGTCGCGCAGACCCGGCGGCGGCCAGTTCTCCAGCCGCATCCCCAGGGACAGCCCGTGGGTCGCCAGCGTGTCCTTGATCTCGGTCAGCGATTTCTTGCCCAGGTTCGGGGCACGTAGCAGCTCGACTTCGGTGCGCTGCACCAGGTCACCGATGTAATACAGGTTCTCGGCCTTCAGGCAGTTGGCCGAGCGCACCGTCAGCTCCAGTTCATCCACCGGACGCAGCAGCACGGGATCCACCGCACTGGCGCCACCGGTGGCGGCCTCGGCCGCCTCTTCCTGCAGGTCGACAAACGGCGACAGCTGACGCTGCAGGATGGTCGCGGCCTGACGCACCGCATCATCCGGCGCAATCGCACCGTTGGTCTCGAGCTCCAGCACCAGGCGGTCCATGTCGGTCCGCTGCGCGAGACGCGCGCTTTCCACACGGTAGGCGACCCGCCGGATCGGGCTGAACGATGCGTCCAGCTGCAGCCGACCGATCCCGGTATCGTCACTCTCCCCGCCGGTCTGCCGCGCGGTCACCGGCTCGTACCCTTCGCCGGTGCGCGCGGTAAGCGTCATGTCCAGCTCGACGTCCTTGTTGATGGTCGCAATCACGTGCTCCGGATTGACAACCTCGACATCGTGGTCGACCTGGATGTCCCCGGCCGTGACGATGCAAGGGCCCTTCTTCTTGAGGCTCAGGGAGGACTCGTCCCGCGAATGCATCCGCAGAGCGACTCCCTTGAGGTTCAGCAGGATGTCAACGACATCCTCCTGCACGCCCTCGATGGAGGTGTACTCGTGCAGCACGCCCCCGATGCGCGCCTCCACGATCGCCGCGCCCGGGATCGAGGACAGCAGTACGCGCCGCAGAGCGTTCCCGAGGGTGTGCCCGAAACCGCGCTCCAGGGGCTCCAGAGCGACCCGCGATTGATTGCGCGCCTCGGACTCGACCTCGATCTGCTGCTTGTTGACCAGTTCGTTCGACTGCATTGCTGCTCCCGGCGAAAAGCCCGATGGCGGTTACTTCGAATAAAGCTCGACGACGAGCGATTCATTGATATCGGCGGGCAGGTCCGAACGGTCGGGCAGGGCCTTGAACGTCCCTTCGAACTTGCTGCTGTCGACCTCAACCCACTCAGGCAGACCGCTCTGTTCCGCCAGGGTCATGGAATCCTGAATCCGCACCTGCTTGCGCGCCTTCTCGCGAACACTCACGACGTCGGACGGCTGCACCTGATAGGCCGCGACGTTCACCACCCGGCCATTGACCAGGATCGCCCGGTGCGAAACCAGCTGACGCGCCTCCGCCCGCGTGGAGCCGAAGCCCATGCGGTACACCACGTTATCCAGCCGCCCTTCCAGCAGTTTCAGCAGGTTCTCACCGGTGGAGCCCTTGCGCTGCGCGGCCTTGTGATAGTAATTGCGGAACTGTTTTTCCTGGAGACCGTAGGTCCGGCGCAGCTTCTGCTTTTCGCGCAGCTGCACGGCGTAATCCGACAGGCGCGTACGGCGTTCACCATGCTGGCCCGGCGGCTGATCCAGCTTGCACTTCGTTTCGAGCGCGCGTGCGCGACTCTTGAGGCCAAGGTCCGCGCCTTCGCGACGGCTCAGCTTGCACTTCGGTCCGATGTAACGACCCATAATTCGACTCCAGCCTCAGACGCGCCGCTTCTTGGGCGGCCGGCAACCATTGTGCGGGATCGGCGTCACGTCACTGATGTTCGTGATCTTGAAACCCGCGTTGTTCAGCGCACGTACCGCAGACTCGCGACCCGGACCCGGCCCGCGCACCTCGACGTCCAGATTCTTCACCCCGTGTTCCGCCGCCGCAGTTCCGGCGCGCTCCGCCGCAACCTGCGCGGCAAACGGCGTCGACTTGCGCGAGCCGCGAAACCCGGATCCACCGGAGGTCGCCCAGCTGATGGCGTTCCCCTGGCGATCGGTAATGGTGATGATGGTGTTGTTGAACGTCGCATAGACATGCGCGACGCCCTCCGCGATATTCTTGCGGACCTTCTTCTTGGTCCGGGTCTGCGCTTGTGCCATTAACCTGTAATCCCAGTCGTGTTACTTGCGAATCGGACGGCGCGGGCCCTTGCGGGTGCGCGCGTTGGTCTGCGTCTGCTGCCCGCGCAGCGGAAGGCCGCGCCGGTGGCGCACGCCGCGATAGCAACCGAGGTCCATCAGCCGCTTGATGTTCATGCTGATCTCGCGCCGCAGATCCCCCTCGACGGGGAACTTGTCCACCTCTGAGCGCAGGCTGTCCACCTCGGCGTCGGTTAGATCCCGGACCTTCATGTCCGGACGCACCCCGGCGGCCTCACAGATCTGCCGGGCACGCGTAGGGCCGATGCCGTAGATCGACGTCAGGGCGATCACCGTGTGCTTCTGATCAGGAATGTTGATTCCAGCGACGCGAGCCATCCAACTTCTCCATCAAGATTCGGCAAAGCCGACTATAATATCAGCAATTCCGCCAGCGGCCAAGCTTCAGCCCTGACGCTGCTTGTGGCGGGCCTCGGTGCAGATGACCCGCACGGTCCCGTTGCGGCGCACGACCTTGCAGTTGCGGCAGATCGGCTTAACGGATGCACGTACCTTCATTTCAGTTCTCCTGGTCTACCGGATTCCGGTCCCGCCGAAACCCTTGAGATTCGCCTTTTTCATCAGCCCTTCGTACTGGTGCGACACCAGATGCGACTGCAGCTGCGCCATGAAGTCCATCACCACAATCACGATGATCAGCAGCGAAGTACCGCCGAAGTAGAACGGCACGTTCCAGTAGAGGATCAGGAACTCCGGCAGCAGGCATACCGCGGTGATGTACACCGCGCCCACGGCCGTCAGCCGGGTCATCACACCATCAATGTAGCGTTCCGTCTGCACCCCCGGACGGATCCCCGGGATGAACGCGCCCTGCTTCTTCAGGTTCTCGGCCGTGTCGCGCGAGTTGAACACCAGCGCGGTATAGAAGAAGCAGAAGAAGATGATGGCCGCAGCATAGAAACCCACATACAGCGGCTGTCCGGGCGCCAGCGTCGTCGACAGCTCGCGCAGCCAGTCCATACCTTCCGCCTGTCCGAACCACTGACCCAGGGTCGACGGGAACAGGATGATACTGGACGCGAAGATGGGTGGAATCACCCCCGCCATGTTCAGCTTGAGCGGGAGGTGGGACGACTGCCCCCCGACCATCTTCCGACCGACCTGGCGCTTCGCGTAATTGATGGTAATCCGTCTCTGCCCGCGCTCGACGAACACCACGAAGGCGGTCACCGCCAGTGCCAGGACCAGCAGGATCACCACGAACGCGGCGGCCAGCTCACCGGTGCGCGCCAGCTCCAGGGTTCCACCGATCGCGCCCGGCAGACCGGCGACGATCCCTGCAAAGATAATGATCGAGATGCCGTTCCCGATACCGCGTTCGGTAATCTGCTCGCCCAGCCACATCAGGAAAAGGGTCCCGGTCACCAGAGAAACGACCACGGTAAAAATGAAGATCGGGCCCGGGTTCAACGCCATGGGCATGCCCTGGATGGTCTGCCCGTTCAGCGCGATGCCGATCCCGATACTCTGGAACAGAGCGAGCACCACGGTGCCATACCGCGTGTACTGCGTGATCTTCCGGCGGCCCGCTTCCCCTTCCTTTTTCAGCTGCTGAAGAGACGGCACCACCGCAGCCAGAAGCTGCATGATGATGGCTGCCGAGATGTACGGCATCACGCCCAGCGCGAACACCGACAGTCGTTCCAGCGCCCCACCCGAGAACATGTTGAACATGTCCAGGATGGTGCCGCTCTGCTGATCGAAGAACTGCTGGACCGCCACCGGATTGATCCCCGGAACCGGAATGAACGTACCGATCCGGTAAACCACCAGCGCGCCCAGCACGAACAGCAGGCGCTTGCGCAACTCGGTGAAGCCGGTCAGTCCGCCTCCACCGCCTGAACGGGATGCCGGTCCACGCGCCATTCTCTTCAGACCTCGACGGAACCGCCGGCGGCTTCAATCGCCGCGCGCGCGCCCTTCGTGACCCGCACTCCACGCACGGTCACCGCGCCGGGCAGCTCGCCCGACGCAAAGATCTTCGCAGCCCGCGCCTCGGACGGAATCACGCCGGCCGCCTTGAGCGACTCCACCGTCACCTCACCGTCCACGCGCTTGAGCTCGCCCAGGCGGACTTCGGCCGTCTCCGCGCCGCGGCGCGACCGGAAGCCCACCTTGGGCAGCCGGCGCTGCAGCGGCATCTGGCCGCCTTCGAAGCCGGTCTTGGTGAACCCGCCGGAACGCGACTTCTGACCCTTGTGGCCGCGCCCTCCCGTCTTGCCGAGACCGGAGCCGATCCCGCGACCGACGCGCTTGGCCGCCTTGCGTGCCCCCTGCGGGCTGGCAATGTCGTTGAGTCGCATTTCAGACTTCCTCTACGTCCAGGAGATAGCGCACCTTCCGCACCATCCCGAGATTTTCGGGCGTCGCTTCGATGATCGCCGTGCTGTGCATGCGCCGAAGCCCGAGCCCGCGAACGGTTGCCTTGTGGCTCTCGATGCGATTGGCGGGGCTACGCACCAGTTTCACCTTGAGTTTGCTCATGATCAGCTCTTCACGTCTTCAACCGACTTGCCGCGCTTCGCAGCCACGCGCTCCGGCGAATTCACCATGGTCAGGCCATTGATGGTCGCCTGCACCACGTTGATCGGATTGCGCGAACCTACGCACTTGGCCAGCACGTTCTTCACCCCCGCGACTTCCAGGACGGCGCGCATCGCACCCCCGGCAATCACGCCGGTACCCTCAGAGGCAGGCTGCATGTAGACCTTCGCAGCGCCGTGGCGGCCGTTCACGGCATAGTGCAACGTCCCGTCCTGCAGAGCCACGTCCCGCATTTCCAGGCGCGCCTGCTGCATCGCCTTCTGGATCGCCTGCGGGACTTCGCGGGCCTTGCCGTAGCCAAAGCCGACTCGACCCTCGCCGTCGCCGACAACCGTCAGCGCGGCAAAACGGAACTGCCGGCCGCCCTTGACGACCTTCGCAACCCGATTCACGCCGATCAGCTTTTCCTGGAGCCCATCGGTGGCTTCACTCACATCATTTCGTGCCATTTTCTACTCCGCTGGGTCCGTCGTACTAGAACTGCAGCCCGCCCTCGCGGGCGGCGTCGGCGAGGGCCTTCACGCGGCCGTGATACCGGAAACCCGAGCGGTCGAAAGCGACCTCCTCGATGCCCGCGGCCTTTGCCCGTTCGGCAATCTTCTGCCCAACGCGTGCCGCCGCTTCAGCGTTACCGGTGTAGCCGCCCTCGCGCAGGTCTTTCTCCACCGTAGAAGCGGAGGCCACGACGCTGGCGCCGCCCGGCGCGATCAGCTGCGCATACATATGACGCGGGGTGCGATGGATGCAGAGCCGATGCACGGCCCGCTCGCGAATCTTGAACCGCGCCCGGCGCGCCCGCTTGATTCTGGCCTGTTTCTTGTCCACTGGTGCCTACCTACTTCTTCTTGGCTTCTTTGCGCTGGATACGCTCGTCCTTGTACTTCACACCCTTACCCTTATAGGGCTCGGGAGGACGCAGCGCACGAATATCGGCGGCCACCTGGCCGACGCTCTGACGGTCATGCCCCTGCACCACCAGTTCGGTGGGCGAACGCGCTTCGACGTTCACGCCCTCGGGTATCGCGAAATCGATCGGATGCGAGTAGCCCAGGGTCAGGTTCAGGTTGCGGCCCTGAACCTGCGCACGGTAACCGACACCCACCAGCTCGAGCACGATCTCGAAGCCCTGGCTGACGCCGTGCACATGGTTGCCGAGGAGAGACCGAATGGTCCCGGCCATGGCGTAGTTCTTCGCCTTCTCGCTGGGCTGAACGCGCACGGTGTTTCCGTCCACGGACACCTCCACCGTTTCGGGCACGGAAAGCGAGATCTCGCCCTTCGGGCCTTTGACGGTAATACTGTCGCCCTGCTGGTCGAGCGATACGCCCTGGGGCAGTTCCAGCGGCAGATTGGCAATGCGAGACATGGAATCGTCCTCAGTAGATCTTGCAGAGCACTTCGCCGCCCTGCCCGATTTCCCGGGCCGCACGGTCACTCATCACGCCACGCGGCGTGGAGATCACCGCGACGCCGAGGCCGGCGTTGATACGGGGCAGCTCGTTTTTCCCGCGGTAGATCCGCAGGCCCGGACGGGACACGCGCTGAACGGTCTCGATCACCGGACGGCCTTCGAAATACTTCAGCGTGGCGACGAGCACCTTGCGAGCACCATCGCCCTCGGTGCGATAGTCGGAAATGAAGCCCTCGTCCGCGAACACGCGCAGAACCGCTTCCTTGTTCTTGCTGTACGGGATCGACACCTGCTCCTTCTCGGCGCGCTGTGCATTGCGCAGCCGAGTCAGCATGTCGGCAATCGGATCGGTCATCATGGCGTGTTCTCCTTACCAGCTGGCCTTGCGCAGCCCCGGAATCTCGCCCTTCATGGCGTATTCGCGGAGCTTGTTCCGGCCCAGGCCGAAGCGGCGATAGTATCCCTTCGGGCGCCCGGTAACCGCACAGCGGTTCTTCTGGCGCACGGGGCTGGAGTCGCGCGGCAGCTTCTGCAGCGCGTTCATCGCAGCGAGGCGCTCTTCTCCCGAGCGATTCTCATCCACGAGGATCGCCTTGAGTTCCTGCCGCTTGGCGGCGTACTTCTTCGCCAGACGCTCGCGCTTACGCTCGCGCTGGATCATCGATACCTTGGCCATTCCTCTTACCTCGTTACTGCCGGAAGGGGAAGTTAAAGGCCTCCAGGAGAGCCCGAGCTTCCGCGTCCGTCTTGGCGCTGGTCGTAATCGTGATATCCATCCCCCGGAGGCGATCGACACGGTCGTAATCGATCTCCGGAAAGATGATCTGTTCCTTGATGCCGAGGGTATAGTTCCCGCGGCCGTCGAACGCCTTGGGGCTGAAGCCGCGGAAATCCCGGACACGCGGCAGCGCGATATTGATCAGGCGATCAAGAAATTCGTACATCTGCCGACGGCGCAGGGTGACCTTGCACCCGATCGGATAGCCGTCACGGATCTTGAAGCCGGCGATCGATTTACGCGCCCGCGTCACCACCGGCTTCTGACCGGCGATCGCGGTCATGTCGCTCACCGCATGCTCGATGATCTTCTTGTCCGCGACCGCATCGCCGAGCCCCATGTTCAGGGTGACCTTCGTCACCTGCGGAATCTGCATCACGTTGCCGTAACCGAACTGCTCCTGCAGGGCCGGCTTGATCCTGGACTCGTATTCTTCTTTCAAGCGTTCCATAAACCGTTATTCCTGCAGTTAGGCGTCCACGACCTCGTCGTTCGAGCGATACACCCGAACCTTACGGCCGTCTTCCAGGGT
The DNA here is from genome assembly GCF_000377785.1 of Thioalkalivibrio sp. ALJ24. Classification (GTDB taxonomy): domain Bacteria; phylum Pseudomonadota; class Gammaproteobacteria; order Ectothiorhodospirales; family Ectothiorhodospiraceae; genus Thioalkalivibrio. The sequence continues at coordinate 160,688 of NZ_KB898725.1, forward strand.
ACGGATCCCGACGCGGTCACCCTTCGCGGTGGCCGGGTTATACAGCATGACGTTCGACGCGTGGATCGGCATCTCCTTTTCGATGATGCCGCCGCTGACGCCCTGCTGGGGATTCGGCTTCTGATGTTTCTTCGCCATGTTGATGTTCTGCACCACGACCTTGTCGTCCTGCACCTTGATCACCGTGCCACGCCGGCCCTTGTCCTTGCCGGCGATCACGACGACATCGTCACCTTTGCGAATCTTTTTCATGACGTCCTCAGAGCACTTCCGGCGCAAGAGAGATGATCTTCATGTACTTCTCTCCACGCAGTTCACGGGTCACCGGGCCGAAGATACGGGTCCCGACCGGCTGGTACTGATTGTTCAACAGCACTGCCGCATTGCGATCGAACCGGATCACGGAACCGTCGGGGCGGCGCACGCCGGACGCGGTACGCACCACGACCGCGTTGTAGACGTCACCCTTCTTAACCTTGCCCCGCGGGATCGCGTCCTTCACGGAGACCTTGATCACGTCGCCAATGCGCGCGTAGCGCCGGTGCGATCCGCCCAGGACCTTGATGCACTGCATGCGGCGGGCGCCCGAATTGTCGGCGGCTTCAAGGACGGTCTGCATCTGAATCATGGATGTTCTCCCGGGATCCGGTTCACAGCGCGTCGCGCCCGACCACTTCGATCAGGGCAAAGCGCTTCTGTTTCGACATGGGCCGGCACTCCCGGACCCGCACGCGATCGCCTTCTTTCGACACGTTGTCCTCGTCGTGGACGCGGAGCTTGGTCGACCGGCGGATGTACTTGCCATACAGCGGATGCCGAACCCGGCGTTCCACCACAACCGTGCGGGTCTTGTCCATCTTGTCGCTGACCACCCGACCCACCACGGAGCGCTGGGTTTTCGTCGTTTCCTGGTTCATCTCGTTAACCCGCCGTTCTGCGTTCGTTCATCAGCGTCTTGATCCGGGCGATATCCCGGCGTACCGCCTTCATGCGATCCGGGCGCGAGAGCTGCCCGATGGCCTGCTGCATCCGCAGGCCGAACTGTTCCTTGTACAGGCCTTCAAGCTCGTCCTTGAGTTCCTGATCGGACTTGTTCCTCAGTTCGGACGCTTTCATCACATCACCTGCCGACGCGTAAACACGGTCTTCACGGGGAGCTTCGCGGCAGCGAGCCGGAAGGCCTCGCGCGCGACGTCCTCGTTGACCCCTTCCATTTCATACAGGACGCGGCCCGGCTGCACCTTGCAGACCCAGTACTCCACGCCACCCTTGCCCTTGCCCATACGCACTTCCAGGGGCTTGCTCGTCACCGGAACGTCCGGGAACACCCGAATCCAGATCTTCCCGCCGCGCTTGATGTGACGGACCATCGCGCGTCGCGCCGACTCGATCTGGCGCGCCGTGATCCGGCCACGCTCGACGGCCTGCAGGCCATATTCGCCGAAGCTGACCTTGGCGCCCACCGACGCCATGCCGCGATTCCGGCCCTTGAACTGCTTTCTGAACTTGGTTCTCTTAGGCTGCAACATGGCTTGTGTCCTAGCTCGCGTTGGCGGCGGCGCGGCTGCCTTCGGTTGGCTCCAGGCTGAAAACCTCGCCCTTGAAGATCCAGACCTTCACGCCGATGATCCCGTAGGTCGTGCGCGCCTCGGCGAATCCGTAATCGATGTCCGCACGCAGGGTGTGCAGCGGTACGCGGCCTTCGCGATACCACTCGGAGCGCGCGATCTCGGCACCGTTCAGACGACCCGAGACGTGTACCTTGATGCCCTCCGCGCCGAGACGGACCGCATTGCCGACCGCTCGCTTCATCGCCCGGCGGAACATGATGCGGCGTTCGAGCTGCTGGGCAATGCCTTCCGCGACCAGCTGGGCCTCGATCTCCGGCTTGCGGACCTCTTCGATGTTGATCTTTACGGAACCCTGGTCCAGACCGGTCTCGCGTGAGACCTCGCGCCGCAGCTTCTCGATGTCCTCGCCCTTCTTGCCGATCACGATGCCCGGACGCGCGGTCTGGATCGTGATATGGGCCGCCTTCGCCGGACGCTCGATGATTACCCGGCTGACCGAAGCGTGCGAAAGCCGCTTGAGGAGGAATTCGCGCAGCTGGATGTCGTTGTTCAGCGTATCGCCAAAGTCTTCGCCATCGGCGTACCAGGTTGCGGACCACGGGCGCGAGATGCCGAGGCGAATACCGGTCGGATGTACCTTGTTACCCATGTTTACTTCGCCCCCTTCTCGCTCACACCCACGATCACGTGGCTGGTGCGCTTCATGATTCGATTGCCGCGACCCTTGGCCCGCGCCTGCATACGCTTGAGCACGGGGCCTTCATCTACCTGAATGCGCGACACGCGCAATTCATCAATGTCGGCGCCGTCGTTGTTCTCGGCATTGGCAATCGCCGATTCGAGAACCTTCTTGACGATGGCGGCCGGCTTCTTGCGGCTGAAGGTCAGCTCGTTAAGGGCCTTTTCCACGGGCATACCGCGGACCTGGTCGGCCACCAGACGGGCCTTCTGCGGCGACATGCGCGCGAACCGGAGTTTTGCGATCGTTTCCATCAATCCGTCCTCAGCGCGATTTCTTGTTGGCGATGTGACCCTTGAAGGTCCGCGTCGCAGCGAATTCGCCCAGCTTGTGCCCGACCATGTTCTCGTTCACGAGCACCGGGACATGCTGCCTCCCGTTGTGCACCGCGATGGTCAGCCCGACCATCTGCGGGATGATCATGGAACGCCGGGACCAGGTCTTGATCGGACGACGATCGTTCTTTTCCGCCGCCGCCTCGACCTTCTGGCGGAGGTGATGGTCAACGAACGGACCCTTTTTCAGTGAACGCGGCATGCTCGTGCTCCGTTACTTCTTGCGCCGCCGCACGATCATGCGGTCGGTTCGTTTGTTATTTCGCGTCTTGAAGCCCTTGGTCGGGCGGCCCCACGGGGTCACCGGATGGCGTCCGAAGTTGCGGCCTTCGCCACCGCCATGCGGATGGTCGACCGGGTTCATCACCGTACCGCGTACGGTCGGTCGCTTGCCCTGCCAGCGACGCGCGCCGGCCTTGCCGTATTTGCGCAGGGAGTGCTCCGAGTAACCGACCTCGCCCACCACCGCCCGGCATTCCGACGGAACGCGGCGCATCTCGCCCGAGGCCAGACGAATCGTGGCCTGCTGCCCTTCGCGCGCCACCACCTGGGCACCGACACCGGCGGAACGCACCAGCTGCGCGCCCTTCCCGGGCTTAAGCTCGATCCCGTGAACGGTCGTGCCGACCGGAATCGAACGCAGTGACATGGCGTTCCCCGGGCGGATGGGCGCCTGCGATCCACTCGAAACGGTGTCGCCCACCTTCAGCCCGCGCGGTGCGAGGATATAACGGCGCTCCCCGTCGCGATACAGCAACAGCGCGAGGTGCGCACTGCGGTTCGGATCATATTCCAGACGCTCCACGCGGGCCGGAATGTTGTCCTTGGTCCGTTTGAAGTCGACCTTGCGGTAGCGCTGCTTGTGACCACCACCGATATGCCGGGTAGTGATCCGGCCGGTGTTGTTACGGCCGCCGGTACGCTGTTTCTTCTCCACCAGCCCGGGCCAGGGCTCGCCACGATGCAGACCGTCACCGCGGATCTGGACCGTATGCCGACGACCGGCGGACGTGGGGTTGGTCTTGATGATAGCCATGATCAGAGCTGCTCCCCTTCACCCATGTCGATGCTTTCGCCGGGCGCCAGCGAGACATAGGCCTTCTTCCAGTGGTTGCGCCGCCCGAACTGACGCCCGAACCGTTTGTTCTTGCCCTGCTGGCGCAGCGTGCGCACGGCCTCGACGCGGACCTCGAACAGCTGCTCGATCGCCGCCTTGACCTCGGCCTTGCTTGCATCGGGCAGGACCTTGAACACGTACTGCCCAACCTCGCCAGCCATGGTCGACTTTTCCGAGACCACGGGGCCCTGGATTACCTGCATCAGACGGCCATTCATGCCAACCACTCCTCGATCCGGCGTACGGCGGCCTCGGTCATCACCACCGACTCGGCGCCGACCAGGTCGGCAGGACCGGCGGCCGCCAGCGTGGTGAGCTGTACCCGCGGAATATTCCGCACTGCGCGCTCCGTCATTTCGTCCCGTTCGTCCAGCACGACCAGCCCTCCGTCGACGCCCAGCTTACCCAGCGCCGCGACCCCGTCGCGCGTACGGCCAGACTCGACGGCAAACCCGCTGACGATCTTCAGGCGTTCCTGACGCACCAGTTCCGAAAGGATCGACGCGTAGGCCGCGCGGTACATCTTGCGGTTCAGCTTCTGCGAAAAATCCCGGGTCCGCGCAGCGAACACCTTGCCGCCGCCAATCCACAACGGGCTGCGGATCGTCCCGGCGCGCGCACGGCCGGTCCCCTTCTGGCGGAACGGCTTGATACCGCCCCCCGAAACCTGGGAACGCGTCTTCTGCGCACGGGTACCTCGGCGTGCGCCCGCCAGTTGAGCCACAACCGCCTGATGCACAAGCGAGTCGTTGAACTCGCGCTCGAAACAGGCGGACGACAGGTCCACGCTGGCGCCGGTATCGGCTGTTGTCATCTGCATCGTTATCAACCCTTCGCCTTGACGGCCGGCCGGATCATCACGTCCGCGCTGGACGGGCCCGGAATGGCGCCCTTCACCAGCAGCAGGCCGCGATCGGTATCGACCCGAACCACGCTCAGATTCTGGATGGTCTTGCGCTCCGAACCCATCTGGCCGGCCATCTTCTTGCCCTTGAACACCCGGCCCGGGCTCTGGTTCTGACCGATGGATCCCGGGGCGCGATGGGCCAGCGAGTTGCCGTGGGTGGCGTCCTGGGTGCGGAAGTTGTGACGTTTCACCGCACCCTGAAACCCCTTGCCCTTGCTGCGCGCGGTCACATCGACACGCTGCCCCTCTTCGAAGCAGTCCACGGTGATCGGATCACCCGCATTCATGCCTTCAGCCTCGTCGGCCTCGACGCGGAATTCCCACAGACCGCGGCCCGGCTCGACCTCGGCACTGGCGTAATGCCCGCCCACCGCACGGTTCACCCGTTGCGGCTTGCGCGAGCCGGCAGTCACCTGCACGGCATCGTAGCCATCACGGTCGGCACGCTTCACCTGGACCACGCGATTGCTGTCCACCTCGAGCACCGTGACCGGCACCGACGCGCCCTCTTCGGTGAACACGCGCGTCATTCCAAGCTTGCGACCAATGAGTCCAAGAGCCATTTTCCAACCTCTTCGTAATCGCCGGCGCGGCCCTGCGCCCCAAAGTCGTGGCCCGGCGCCGAACGCCGGGCCACGGAAAGCCCAATATTATGACAGAAAGTTTCCGCTTAGTTAAGTCGGATCTGCACATTCACGCCGGCGGCCAGGTCCAGCTTCATCAGGGCATCCACGGTCTTGTCCGTCGGATCCATGATGTCCATCAGCCGTTTGTGGGTGCGGAGCTCGTACTGGTCCCGCGCGTCCTTGTTGACGTGCGGGGAGGTCAGCACGGTATACGACTCCCGCTTGGTCGGCAGAGGGATGGGGCCCTTGACCCGCGCCCCGGTCCGCTTGGCGGTCTCCACAATCTCGGCGGCCGACCGATCGATCAACCGATGGTCGAACGCCTTGAGACGGATACGAATACGCTGATTAGCCATGGATCTTTACTCGATAATCTTGGAGACGACGCCGGCACCGACGGTGCGGCCCCCTTCGCGAATCGCGAAGCGCAGGCCGTCTTCCATCGCAATCGGGCTGATCAGCGACACGGTCATCTTCACGTTGTCGCCCGGCATCACCATCTCGGTGCCCTCGGGCAGCTCCACCGATCCCGTCACGTCGGTCGTGCGGAAGTAGAACTGCGGACGATATCCGTTGAAGAACGGCGTGTGACGACCGCCCTCTTCCTTGTTCAGGATGTACACCTCGGCCTCGAACTGCGTATGCGGCGTGATCGAACCCGGCTTGCACAGCACCTGACCGCGCTGGACGTCGTCACGCTTGGTGCCGCGCAGCAGCACACCAACGTTGTCGCCCGCCTCGCCCTGGTCCAGCAGCTTGCGGAACATCTCCACGCCGGTGACCGTGGTCTTCTGGGTGTCGTGCAGACCCACGATCTCGACTTCTTCGCCGACCTTGACCACACCGCGCTCGACACGACCGGTCACCACGGTGCCGCGACCGGAAATCGAGAACACGTCTTCCACCGGCATCAGGAACGCACCGTCGACCGCGCGCTCCGGCTCGGGGATGAAGTTGTCCATCTCCTCGACCAGCTTGTGGATCGCCTGGGCACCCATCTCGCCCTCGTCGCCTTCCAGCGCCTTCAGCGCCGAACCGGTCACCACCGGGGTGTCGTCACCCGGGAAGTCGTAGCTCGACAGCAGATCGCGGACTTCCATCTCCACCAGCTCCAGGAGCTCCGGATCGTCCACCATGTCCGCCTTGTTCAGGAACACCACAATGTGCGGCACGCCCACCTGGCGCGACAGCAGAATGTGCTCGCGCGTCTGCGGCATCGGACCATCGGCCGCCGACACCACCAGAATCGCGCCGTCCATCTGCGCCGCACCCGTGATCATGTTCTTCACATAGTCCGCGTGCCCGGGGCAGTCCACGTGCGCATAGTGACGCGTATCCGACTCGTACTCCACGTGCGCCGTCGCAATCGTGATCCCGCGCTGCTTCTCTTCCGGCGCGTTGTCGATCTGGTCAAAAGCACGGGCATCGCTCCCGAACTTCTTCGCCTGAACCACCGTCAACGCCGCCGTCAGCGTCGTCTTCCCGTGGTCCACATGACCAATCGTCCCCACATTCACATGCGGCTTCTTGCGTTCGAACTTTTCCTTGGACACAGCTAAGACCTCTTAAATCGTTCTCTACGGAATGGCGGAATCAGGACGCCTTGCGGGCGACGGCTTCGGCGATCTGCGCCGGCGCTTCCGCGTATTTCTCGAATTCCATGGAATACGTGGCGCGGCCCTGGGTAAGCGAACGCAGTTGCGTGGAATACCCGAACATCTCGGACAGCGGGACCTCGGCGTGCAGCAGCTTCTGCCCGGCCACGTCCTCCATGCCCCGCACCAGACCGCGGCGTCCGTTGAGGTCGCCCATCACGTCGCCCATGTACTCTTCGGGGGTCTCGACCTCGACCTTCATCATCGGCTCGAGCAGCACGGCGCCGGCGCGCAGCGCCCCTTCCTTGAATGCCATGGAGGCCGCGACCTTGAAGGCGTTCTCGTTCGAGTCGACGTCATGGTAGGACCCGTCAAACAGCGCCACCTTCACATCTTCGATCGGGAACCCGGCGAGTACGCCGTTCTTCATCTGTTCCTCGATGCCCTTCTGCACGGCCGGGATGTAATCCTTCGGCACCACCCCACCGACGATCTCGTTCTTGAACTCGAACCCTTCGCCGGGTTCCTGCGGTTCGATGCGCAGCCACACGTGACCATACTGACCTCGGCCGCCGGACTGCTTGACGAACTTGCCTTCCTGCTCGATCGGCTTGGTGATCGTCTCGCGATAGGCCACCTGGGGCTGACCGACGTTGGCCTCCACCTTGAATTCGCGCTTCAGACGATCGACCAGGACCTCCAGGTGCAGCTCGCCCATTCCGGAGATGATCGTCTGCCCGGACTCTTCGTCGGTGCGGACCTGGAACGACGGGTCTTCCTGCGCCAGCTTGTTCAGCGCCATGCCCATCTTTTCCTGGTCGGTCTTGGTCTTCGGCTCGACCGCGATCGAGATGACCGGATCCGGGAACTCCATGCGCTCGAGCTCGACCGGATCATCCGGCGCACACAGCGTGGTCCCCGTATACAGATCCTTGAGGCCGACCACGGCACCGATGTCGCCGGCCCGCAGCTCCGGAATCTCTTCCCGCGAGTTCGAGTGCATCTGCAGGATGCGCCCAATGCGCTCGCGACGATTGTTCTGAGTGTTGAGCACCGTATCGCCGGCCTTCACCACCCCCGAATACACCCGGACGAAGGTGAGGCTGCCCACGTAGGGATCGCTCATCAGCTTGAACGCGAGCCCGGCGAACGGCTCTTCGTCGGTCGCCTTCTTTTCGATCGGCTCCTCGGTGCCCGCCTTCACGCCCTTGATCGCCTTCACCTCTTCGGGCGACGGCAGATATTCGACCACGGCGTCCAGCATCGCCTGGACACCCTTGTTCTTGAATGCGGAGCCGCACATCATCGGCACGATCTCGAGATCGAGCGTGCGCTTGCGCAGCGCTGCCTTTATGTCCTCCTCGCTCAGCTCGCCTTCGCCGAGGTACTTCTCCATCAGATCCTCGGATGCCTCGGCGGCGGATTCCACCAGGTTTTCCCGCCACTGCTCGGCTTCATCCTTCAGCTCGGCCGGGATCTCGCCGTATTCGAAGCTGATGCCGTAGTTGTCGTCATCCCAGTGGATCGCCTGCATCTTGACCAGGTCGATCACGCCCTTGAAGGAGTCTTCGGCACCGATCGGGAGCTGGATCGGGACCGGGTTCGCCTTCAGGCGCTCGCGCATCTGGTTGTAGACCCGCTCGAAATCGGCGCCGGCGCGGTCCATCTTGTTGACGAACGCAACGCGCGGTACTTCGTACTTGGTTGCCTGGCGCCACACCGTTTCGGACTGCGGCTGCACCCCGCCGACCGCGCAATAGACCATGCAGGCACCGTCCAGCACACGCATGGAACGCTCGACTTCGATGGTGAAGTCCACATGCCCAGGGGTATCGATGATATTGATCCGGTGCTCGGGAAACTGCTTCGCCATCCCCTGCCAGAAGCAAGTGGTGGCCGCGGATGTGATCGTGATCCCGCGCTCCTGCTCCTGGTCCATCCAGTCCATCACGGCGGCGCCTTCGTGCACCTCGCCGATCTTGTGGGACAGACCGGTGTAGAACAGGATGCGCTCGGTCGTCGTGGTCTTGCCGGCGTCGATGTGCGCGCTGATGCCGATATTGCGATAGCGCTTGATGGGGGTCTTGCGTGCCACTGAGGTGCCTCTTCGTTCTTACCAGCGGAAGTGCGCAAACGCCTTGTTCGCGTCTGCCATCCGGTGAGTGTCTTCGCGCTTCTTGACGGCCGATCCCTTGCTGTCGGCGGCGTCCATCAGCTCGCCGGCCAGCTTCAGCGCCATGGTACGTTCGCCCCGCTTGCGCGCGGCCTCGACCACCCAGCGCATCGCCAGCGCGTCCTGACGCACCGCGCGAACTTCGACCGGCACCTGATAGGTGGCGCCACCGACCCGGCGACCCTTGACCTCGACGCGGGGCCGCACGTTGTCCAGGGCGCGCTCCAGCGCACCGAGGCCGTCACCCTGCTTCGACTCGATCTGGTCGAGGGCGCCGTAGACGACCCGCTCGGCGACGGACTTCTTGCCATCACGCATCACGGTATTGATGAACTTCGCCAGACGTTCGCTCCCGAACTTCGGGTCGGGGAGGATGTGACGCTTCGGTGCGGCTGCTCTTCTCGACATCGTTTCAGTTCCCGGACTTGAACACGGTTAGGATTTCTTCGGACGCTTGGTGCCGTACTTGGAGCGCCCCTTCGCGCGCTTCTGCACGCCCTGGGTGTCCAGGCTTCCGCGGACCGTGTGATAACGCACGCCCGGCAGATCCTTCACACGACCACCCCGGATCAGAACCACCGAGTGCTCCTGCAGGTTATGCCCCTCGCCTCCGATGTAGGAGCTGACCTCGTAACCGTTGGTCAGCCGGACGCGCGCGACCTTGCGCAGCGCCGAGTTCGGCTTCTTGGGCGTGGTGGTGTAGACACGGGTGCATACACCGCGCTTCTGCGGCGAACCCTGAAGCGCCGGCACGTCGCTCTTCTCGACCGGACGCTTGCGAGGCTTGCGTACCAACTGGTTGATCGTGGCCATGAAACCCTTTCTCCTAGCCTAAAAATAACGACAGGCCGGTGCCGAGACCGGCCTGTCGAGGGAGCGGAAGTTTAATGCGCGCCCTCTTGACTGTCAACTCGATTCCGCATCACTCCGCGGAATCGCCCGATGCACCCGCTTCCGGCCCGCCTTCGGCACCCGATTCGTCGGGCGCCGGACCGGCAGTCTCCGTTTCGGCGGCGGTTTCGCTCACCGTCTCGAACTCCGGCATCTCCAGCGCCCGCTTGCGGCGGCGTTCCTTGTGATAGGCCAGCCCGGTCCCCGCAGGGATCAGGCGTCCGACGATCACATTCTCCTTCAGACCGCGCAGGTCGTCGCGCGCACCCCGGGTGGAGGCCTCGGTGAGAACCCGGGTGGTCTCCTGGAAGGACGCCGCAGAGATGAACGACTCCGTCACCAGCGAGGCCTTGGTGATGCCCAGAAGCACGCGCTCGTAGGTCGCCGGCTGCTGATCCGCAGACAGCTTCTCGTTCTCCTCCAGCACCCGGGTGCGGTCCACCTGGTCGCCGGAGAGGAAACGGGTGTCGCCCGGATCGACGATGTTCACCTTGCGCAGCATCTGGCGGACGACCACTTCGATGTGCTTGTCGTTGATCTTCACGCCCTGCAGCCGGTAGACGTCCTGGATCTCCTGGACCTGGTATTCGGCCAGGGCCGTGACGCCCCGCAGGCGCAGGATGTCGTGCGGATCCAGCTCGCCGTCTACGATCACCTCGCCCTGTTCCACGCGCTCGCCCTCGAACACGTTCACGGTGCGCTGCTTGGCGATCAGCATCTCGTGCGGATCGCCGCGGTCCGGGGTGATGACCAGGCGCTGCTTGCCCTTGGTCTCCTTGCCAAACGACACCGTGCCGGAGAGTTCGGCGAGGATCGCCGGCTCCTTCGGCTTGCGCGCCTCGAACAGGTCCGCGACGCGCGGCAGGCCGCCGGTGATGTCACGGGTCTTGGAGGATTCCTGCGGCAGGCGAGCGATGACGTCGCCAACCTCGACCCGGGCGTTGTCCTCCAGGTTGAAGATCGCGTTGGCCGGCAGCATGTACTGTGCCGGCATGTCGGTGCCCGGGATGTAGACCTCGTTGCCCTCGTCATCCAGCAGCTTGACCGTCGGACGCAGATCCTTGCCGGCCGACGACCGGCTCTTGGGATCCAGCACCACGTTGGAGGACAGACCGGTGAATTCGTCGGTCTCCTTGGTCACGGTCACGTTCTCGACGAAATCGACGAGCTTCACCGTGCCGGCCACTTCCGTGACGATCGGATGGGTATGCGGATCCCAGGTCGCGATCTCCTGCCCGGCGTCCACGCTGTCCCCTTCGTGCACCATGATGGTGGCGCCATAAGGGACCTTGTAGCGTTCCCGCTCACGACCGGACTCGTCGATCACGCCCAGCTCGCCGGAACGCGAAACCGCGACCAGGTTGCCGGACTTGTGCTCGACCGTCTTGATGTTGTGCAGCCGGATGTGGCCGGCGTTCTTCACCTGAATCGCACTGACCGTCACCGCTCGGGACGCCGCACCACCGATGTGGAACGTCCGCATCGTCAGCTGGGTTCCAGGCTCGCCGATCGACTGCGCGGCGATGACGCCGACCGCTTCTCCGGAGTTGACCTCGTGCCCGCGGGCCAGGTCGCGGCCGTAGCACTTCGCGCAGATACCCTGACGGGTCTCGCAGGTAATGGCCGAGCGTACCAGGACCTCGTCGACACTGGCGGCATCCAGTTCATCCACCAGGGCCTCGTCCAGCAGGGTGTTGCGCGGCACCAGGACTTCGTCCGTTCCCGGGCGCAGGATATCTACCGCCGTGGTACGGCCTAGCACGCGATCGCGCAGCGGCTCGACCACGTCGCCGCCTTCGATGATCGGCTTCATCAGCAGACCCTGCTCTGTGCCGCAGTCCGGTTCGGTCACGACCACGTCCTGGGACACGTCCACCAGACGCCGCGTCAGATAACCCGAGTTCGCGGTCTTCAGCGCGGTATCGGCCAGCCCCTTGCGCGCGCCGTGGGTCGAGATGAAGTACTGGAGAACGTTCAGACCCTCGCGAAAGTTCGCGGTGATCGGCGTTTCGATGATGGAGCCGTCCGGCTTGGCCATCAACCCGCGCATCCCGGCGAGCTGACGGATCTGCGCGGCCGAACCTCGCGCGCCGGAGTCGGCCATCATGAAGATCGAGTTGAACGCCCGCTGCTCCACCACTTCGCCATCGCGGCTGGTCACCTCTTCCTTGCCGAGGTGCTCCATCATCGACTTGGCGACCTGATCGTTGCAGTGCGCCCAGATGTCCACGACCTTGTTGTAGCGCTCGCCCTTCGTCACCAGGCCGGAGGCGTACTGTTCCTCGATCTCCTTCACCTGCTCCTCGGCGTTCTCGAGGATGGGCTGCTTCTCCGCCGGGATCACCATGTCGTCGGCGCAGAAGGACACGCCGGCCCGGGTCGAATAATAGAAGCCGGCATACATCAGCTGGTCAGCGAACACCACGGTGTCCTTCAGCCCCAGACGCCGGTAGCAGGCATTGATCAGGTGCGAGATGCTCTTCTTGTCGAGCTCCTTGTCGATCAGTTCGAACGGGAGCCCGCGCGGCATGGCTCGCGAAAGGATCGCGCGCCCCACGGTGGTCTCCAGACGGACGCGCGGCCGATCGCCTTCCGCGTCGGCGTGCTCGGCGGACGGATCTTCGATGCGCACCTGTACGCGGGCGTGCAGGTCCACCTTGCCGCTCTCGTAGGCCCGGTGCACCTCGTCCACGTCGGCGAAAACCATGCCCTCGCCCTTCGCATTGACCTTTTCGCGCGAGAGGTAGTAAAGCCCCAGCACGATATCCTGCGACGGCACGATGATCGGCTCGCCGTTCGCCGGCGACAGCACGTTGTTGGAGGACAGCATCAGCGTGCGCGCCTCCAGCTGGGCCTCCAGCGACAGCGGCACGTGCACGGCCATCTGGTCGCCGTCGAAGTCGGCGTTGAACGCGGCACAGACCAGCGGGTGCAGCTGAATCGCCTTGCCCTCGATCAGCACCGGTTCGAAGGCCTGAATGCCCAGACGGTGCAGGGTCGGCGCGCGGTTCAGCATCACCGGGTGCTCGCGGATCACCTCTTCGAGGATGTCCCAGACCTCGGGACCTTCCTTCTCCACCGCCTTCTTGGCGGCCTTGATGGTGGTGGCCAGGCCTCGACGCTGCAGCTTGCCGAAGATGAACGGCTTGAACAGTTCCAGCGCCATGCGCTTGGGCAGGCCGCACTGGTGCAGCCGCAGGGTCGGGCCGACCACGATCACGGAACGACCGGAGTAGTCGACACGCTTGCCCAGCAGGTTCTGGCGGAAGCGGCCCTGCTTGCCCTTGATCATGTCGGCCAGAGACTTCAACGGACGCTTGTTGGTGCCGGTGATCGCACGCCCGCGACGGCCGTTGTCCAGCAGCGCATCCACCGATTCCTGCAGCATGCGCTTTTCGTTACGCACGATGATGTCCGGAGCGTTCAGCTCCAGCAGGCGGCGCAGACGATTGTTGCGGTTGATCACCCGACGGTACAGGTCGTTCAGGTCGGAGGTCGCAAAGCGGCCCCCATCCAGCGGAACCAGCGGACGCAGGTCCGGCGGCAGCACCGGCAGCACGTCCATGATCATCCACTCCGGCTTGTTGCCGGACTCCAGGAACGACTCGATCAGCTTGAGGCGCTTGCCGAGGCGCTTGATCTTGGTTTCGGAACCCGTCTCCGACAGTTCCTGGCGCATGCGCGCGGCCTCGGACTGCAGATCCAGCTCCTTCAGAAGGCTCAGGACCGCTTCCGCGCCCATCATCGCGGTGAAGTCGTCACCATGCTCCTCCATCGCCTCGAGGTATTCCTCGTCGGTCAGGAGCTGACGCTTCTCCAGTGTGGTGAAGCCCGGGTCGGTCACGATGAAGGACTCGAAGTACAGCACCTTCTCGATGTCCTTCAGGGTCATGTCCAGCAGCAGGCCGATGCGCGACGGCAGGCTCTTCAGATACCAGATATGGGCCACCGGCGAGGCCAGGTCGATATGCCCCATGCGCTCGCGGCGCACCTTGGTCTGGGTCACCTCGACGCCGCACTTCTCGCACACCACGCCGCGGTGCTTCAGGCGCTTGTACTTCCCGCAAAGGCACTCGTAGTCCTTCACCGGACCGAAGATCTTGGCGCAGAACAGGCCGTCGCGTTCCGGCTTGAAGGTCCGGTAGTTGATGGTCTCCGGTTTCTTCACTTCGCCGAACGACCAGGAGCGGACCTGATCCGAGGACGCCAGGCCGATACGGATGGCGTCAAATTCTTCCGGCTGGGTCTGCTGCTTGAACAGATTCAGGAGGTCTTTCATTCACTTGCCTCACAGCTAGTTTTCGAGGGGCGCCACGCGCCCCGTCGGATCATCACGTCGCGAGCGGACCGTTTCAGTCCTGCTCGAGCTCGATGTTGATGCCGAGCGCCTTGATTTCCTTCATCAGCACGTTGAAGGATTCGGGCACGTTGGCCTCCATCTGGTGCTCGCCGTCGACGATGTTCTTGTACATCTTGTTGCGGCCCTGCACGTCGTCCGCCTTCACCGTCAGCATCTCCTGCAGGGTGTAGGCCGCGCCGTAGGCCTCCAGCGCCCAGACCTCCATCTCGCCGAAGCGCTGGCCGCCGAACTGGGCCTTGCCGCCCAGCGGCTGCTGGGTCACCAGGGAGTACGGGCCGGTAGAGCGCGCGTGCATCTTGTCGTCGACCAGGTGGTTGAGCTTGAGCATGTGCATGTAGCCCACCGTCACCGGCCGGTCGAACGCCTCCCCGGTGCGGCCGTCATAGAGCGTCGCCTGCCCGGTCTCCGGCAGGTCCGCAAGACGGAGCATCTCCTTGATCTCCTCTTCCGCTGCGCCGTCGAACACCGGCGTCGCCATCGGGACACCGCCGCGCAGGTTGCGGCAAAGGGTGATGATCTCGGCGTCGCTCAGTTCGTCGAGGTTGACCTTGCGCTCACGATGGTTGTAGATCCGGTCCAGGAATTCGCGCAGTTTCGCGATCTCGGTCTGGGCCTCCAGCATGCGGTTGATCTTGTCGCCCAGCCCCCGGGCCGCCCAGCCCAGATGCACCTCCAGGACCTGGCCGACGTTCATGCGCGAGGGCACGCCCAACGGGTTGAGCACCACGTCGACCGGAGTTCCATCGTCGAGGAAGGGCATGTCTTCCTCCGGCACGATCATCGAGATCACGCCCTTGTTCCCGTGACGACCGGCCATCTTGTCGCCCGGCTGCAGGCGCCGCTTCACCGCGACGTACACCTTGACCATCTTCTGCACGCCCGGGGGCAGATCGTCGCCGGCCGCCAGTTTGGAGCGCTGGTGTTCGAGCTTTTCGTCAAACGCCGCGTGCTGGTCCTTGAGCTGGCGCCCGAGGTCCTCCAGCCGTGCGTTCACGTCGTCGTCCTGCAGACGGATCTCGAACCATTGATCCCGCGAAAGACCCTGCAGGTATTTTTTTGTGACCTTGGAGCCGTCCCCGAGGCCATCGGGTCCGCCGGCGGCGACCGTGTTGACCAGCAGCTTTTCCACGCGGGCGTAGATGTCGTCCTCGTAGATCCGCAGCTGATCCTTCAGGTCCTTCTTCACCGCATCGAGGTCGTCCTTCTCGATAGACTTGGCGCGTGCGTCCTTCTCCACGCCGTCCCGGGTGAAGACTCGCACGTCGATCACGGTCCCCTCGATGCCGGACGGCACCCGCAGCGAGGTGTCCTTCACGTCCGAGGCCTTCTCGCCAAAGATCGCACGCAGGAGCTTCTCTTCCGGCGTCAGCTGCGTCTCGCCCTTGGGCGTGACCTTGCCAACCAGGATATCCCCCGGCTTCACCTCGGCCCCGACGTACACCACGCCGGACTCGTCCAGCTTGGACAGCAGCGACTCGGAGACGTTGGGGATGTCGGCGGTGACCTCTTCCTGACCCAGCTTGGTGTCGCGGGCGGTGCAATTGAGTTCTTCGATGTGGATCGTGGTGTAACGATCCTCGTGCACCGCACGCTCCGAGATCAGGATGGAATCCTCGAAGTTGTAGCCGTTCCAGGGCATGAACGCGACCATCATGTTCTGCCCCAGGGCGAGATCGCCCATGTCGGTCGACGAGCCGTCGGCCAGCACGTCCCCGCGGGCAATGTCGTCGCCCACCGCCACCAGCGGCCGCTGGTTGATCGCGGTGTTCTGGTTCGAGCGCGAGTACTTGGTCAGGTTGTAGATGTCCACGCCCGGTTCGCCGGCCTGGGTCTCGTCGTCGTTGACGCGCACGACCACGCGGCCGGCGTCGACCGAGTCCACCGTGCCGCCGCGGCGGGCCACGATCGCGGAACCCGAGTCGATGGCGACCGTGCGCTCGATGCCGGTACCCACCAGCGGCTTGTCCGCCCGCAGGCAGGGGACCGCCTGACGCTGCATGTTGGCGCCCATCAGCGCGCGGTTGGCGTCGTCATGCTCGAGGAACGGCAGCAGCGCGGCCGCCACGGACACGATCTGCTTGGGCGAGATATCCATGTACTGGATCTTGTCCGGGGAGGAGATGGTGAACTCCTCCTGGTACCGGCAGGACACCAGGTCATCGGTCAGCCGCCCGTCCTCGTCCATCGCCGCGTTCGCCTGGGCAATGACGTACTGGCTTTCCTCGATGGCGGACAGATAGGCGATCTCGTCGGTCACCCGGCCGTCTTCGACCTTGCGGTACGGGGTCTCGAGGAACCCGTAACGGTTGGTACGGGCGTACACCGCCAGCGAGTTGATCAGGCCGATGTTCGGCCCTTCCGGCGTCTCGATCGGGCACACCCGGCCATAGTGGGTCGGGTGCACGTCGCGCACCTCGAACCCGGCCCGCTCGCGGGTCAGGCCGCCCGGACCCAGCGCGGAGATCCGGCGCTTGTGGGTCACCTCCGACAGCGGATTGTTCTGGTCCATGAACTGCGACAGCTGGCTGGAACCGAAGAACTCCTTGATCGCGGCCGCCACCGGCTTGGCGTTGATCAGCTCCTGCGGCATCAGGCCCTCGCTCTCGGCGACCGTCAGCCGCTCCTTCACGGCGCGCTCCACGCGCACCAGGCCCAGGCGGAACTGGTTCTCCGCCATCTCGCCCACCGAGCGGATACGGCGGTTGCCCAGATGGTCGATGTCGTCCGTGCGGCCCTTGCCGTTTCGCAGGTCGATCAGGACCTTCAGCACGTCGAGGATGTCATCGGTGGACAGCACCCCCTCGCCTTCGTCGGTATCGCGCCCGACCCGACGATTGAACTTCATGCGGCCCACGGCCGACAGGTCGTAACGATCCTCGGAGAAGAACAGATTGGCGAACAGGTTCTCCGCGGCGTCCTTGGTCGGTGGCTCGCCCGGACGCATCACGCGATAGATCTCGACCTGCGCCTCCAGCTGCGTCTTGGTGGGATCCAGACGCAGCGTATCGGACATGTACGGCCCGTGGTCGTACTCGTTGGTGTAGATGGTGTCGAACTGATGGATGCCTTCCGCCCGCAACCGGTCCAGCAGGTCCTGGGTGAGGGCGTCGTTGGCGTTGCCGATCACTTCCCCGGTGGTCGGATCCATGATCGTGCGTGCCAGCACGCGCCCCACCAGATATTCATCCGGGACCCGCAGGGTACGGATGCCGGCCTTTTCGATCTCGCGGATATGGCGCGGCGTGATCCGCCGGCCAGCTTCCACGATCACCTTGTCGCCGTCGGTGATATCGACCACCGCGGTCTCCCCGCGCAGACGCTCGGGGATCAGGTCCAGCTCACCGCCGCTTTCGTCGAGGGTGACCTGGTTGAAATCAAAGAACGTGTCCAGGACCTGCTCGGTGTCCATCCCCAGTGCACGCAGAAGGATGGATGCCGGCAGCTTCCGGCGACGGTCGATGCGCACGTACACCCCGTCCTTCGCATCGAACTCGAAGTCCAGCCACGAGCCGCGATAGGGGATAATGCGCGCGTTGTACAGCAGCTTCTGCGCACTGCCCTGGGTCTTGCCCTTGTCGGAATCGAAGAACACGCCCGGCGAGCGATGCAGCTGGGACACAATCACCCGTTCCGTGCCATTGATCACGAAGGTCCCGTTTTCGGTCATCAGGGGCAGTTCGCCCATGTAGACCTCCTGCTCCTTCACCTCCTTGACCACGGTGGAGCCCGCGGGTGCGTCCTTGTCGTGGATCACCAGACGCAGCAGCACGCGCAGCGGCGCGGCGTAGGTCACGCCACGGATCTGGCATTCCTTCACGTCGAACCCCGGCTCCCCGAGGCGATAGCTCACGTACTCGAGCTGCACATGGCCGGAATAGCTGACAATGGGAAATACCGACTGAAACGCCGCATGCAGGCCGAGACCCTCACGGCTGTCCGCGTCGCGGTCTTCCTGCAGGAAGTTGCGGTAGGAGGTCAGCTGGGTCTCCAGCAGGTAGGGAACGTCCAGGATCTGGGGACGCTTCCCGAAATCCTTGCGGATGCGTTTCTTTTCGGTATAACTGAGGGCCATGGAATACCTCGGGGGCTAGCAGAACAACGCGCAATATATCCGCGCCACCACGGGCGGAAGCTGACGGCCTCGCGACCGCCAGCTCCGCATGTCCGTGGAGGACACGTCTGACAACGGGCGAAACGCCCCTTGTTACTTCAGTTCGACGGACGCGCCGGCTTCTTCCAGCTCCGCCTTCATCTTCTCGGCTTCGTCCTTGGCGGCGCCTTCCTTCACGGTGGCGGGCACGCCTTCGACCATCTCCTTGGCTTCCTTCAGGCCTAGGCCCGTCAGGCCGCGCACGACCTTGATCACGCCGACCTTGTTGTCGCCGAACGAGGACATCACGACATCGAACTCGTCCTTCTCGGCTTCACCACCACCTTCGCCACCACCGGCAGCGGCCGGGGCCGCGGCCACGGCAGCCGCCGCGGTCACGCCGAACTTCTCTTCCATCTCGCTGATGAGGTCCACGATCTCGAGGACCGTCATGTTGCCGATGGCTTCCAGGATATCTTCTTTCGAAACGGCCATTGTTTGGTTCTCCCTGCGGAACATCCCGCATTCAGAAATGTGCTTGCGAATAGGTTCGTGGAACCGGGATCAGGCTGCCTGCTTCTGATCGCGGATCGCTGCAACGGTGCGCACCAGTTTGCCGGGGACCTCGTTGACGGTCCGGGCAAACTTGTCGAGCGGTGCGCGCATCGTGGCCATCAGCTGGCTCAGGGCCTCCTCGCGGGTCGGCAGGCTGGCGAGGCGTTCGAGATCGTTCGCTCCCATCAGCTCGCCGCCGAAGGACACCATCCGCACCTTCAGCTGATCGTTGGTCTTGGCGAAATCACGCACCAGGCGCGCGGCGGAGGAAGGCTCCTCCTGACTGAAGGCCAGGATCAACGGCCCATGCAGTTCGGGCTGCATGCACTCGAAATCCGTACCTGCCAGCGCACGCTTGGCGAGATTGTTCTTCACCACGCGCAGATAAACGTCCTGCTCCCGAGCCTGCTTGCGCAGCTCGGTCATCTGCGCGACCGAGAGACCTCGATATTCCGCACCCACGGCGGAGTGCGCCGAGGCAGCAATCGCAGCCAGTTCCGTGACAATCTGCTTCTTGTCATCGAGATTCAAAGCCACGTTGACTCTCCTCTGTTGAGACCGTCCGAAAACGGTCGTGAACCGGTCCGCGGACCGGTACTCAGGTGCTCCCGTCGCAGGCCATTCCTGAATCGGGTTACACCATCTGCGCAGGCTGGGGTATTAAGGGACACACGGTGCCCCGCCTGCGGTCTTGGATGGCGTGCCGCTCACGCGACAGCCGACCAATCGATGGATCGCGCCCGTGGGCGCAATCAGAGATTAAGGGTAGCGTTGTCCACCTGCAGGCCGGGGCCCATGGTGGTGGAGACCGTCACCCGACGAACATACTGCCCCTTGGACGTGGCGGGCTTCATCTTCACCAGGTCCTGCAGCAGCGTGTTCAGGTTGTCCTTCAGCGCGTCCGGCTCGAAGTCGGCCGCGCCGATGGTGCAGTGGACAATGCCGCCCTTGTCGGTGCGATAGCGAACCTGACCGCCCTTGGCGTTGGCGACAGCCGTGGCCACATCCGGCGTTACCGTACCGACTTTGGGGTTCGGCATGAGACCGCGCGGACCGAGGATCTGGCCCAGCTGGCCGACCACGCGCATCGCGTCCGGGGAGGCGATCACAACGTCGAAGTCCAGCTGCCCGGCCTTCACCTGTTCGGCGAGATCATCCATACCCACGACGTCCGCCCCAGCTTCCTTCGCGGCATCCGCGTTGGCGCCCTGGGTGAATACGGCGACGCGCACGGTCTTGCCGTTGCCATGCGGCAGCACGGTGGAGCCACGAACGACCTGATCCGACTTGCGCGGGTCCACGCCGAGATTCACCGCGACATCCACCGACTCGCGGAACTTCGCGCTGGCCAGGTCGCGCAGGAGGGAAAAGGCCTCGTCCGCCGGATAGGCACGACCCGGTTCGATCTTCTCGCGGATCGCCTGCATGCGTTTACCAAGCTTCGCCATCTCAGAGCCCCTCCACATCAATGCCCATGCTGCGGGCGCTTCCGGCAATCGTCCGCACGGCGGCATCCATATCCGCCGCGGTGAGGTCGGGTTCCTTGGTGCGCGCGATCTCTTCGAGCTGTTCGCGGGTGACCTTGCCGACCTTGCGCGTATTCGGCTCTCCGGATCCGGACTGGATGCCCGCGGCCTTCTTGAGCAGGATCTGCGCCGGCGGGGTCTTGGTGACGAAGGTGAACGACCGGTCGGAGTAGACCGTGATCACCACCGGAATCGGCAGACCCGGCTCCATGTCCTGGGTCTCGGCGTTGAACGCCTTGCAGAATTCCATGATGTTGACGCCGCGCTGGCCCAGCGCCGGGCCCACGGGCGGACTCGGATTGGCCTTGCCGGCCCCCACCTGAAGCTTGATATAGGCTTCAATCTTCTTTGCCATGATAACTCCCTCGGGTGCGAACGCCTCGCGGCTCCCCGATCAAGATGTTGGACGCAGAATGCGTCAGGTCTTCTCCACCTGATGGAACTCCAGCTCTACCGGGGTCGAACGCCCGAAGATCTGGACCGCCACCAGGAGGCGGCTCTTGTCGTAGTTGACCTCTTCGACAACGCCGTTGAAATCGTTGAACGGACCGTCGATCACGCGGACCATCTCCCCGACCTCGAAAAGGACCTTGGGCCGCGGCTTCTCCGCCCCTTCCTGCATGCGGTTGAGGATCGCCTCGGCTTCCTTGTCGCTGATGGGTGCCGGGCGATCGGCGGTTCCGCCGATGAAACCCAGCACACGCGGGACGGCCTTGACCAGGTGCCAGGCCTCGTCGCTGAAATCCATCTGGACCAGCACGTAACCGGGGAAAAACTTCCGCTCGCTCTTGCGCTTCTGGCCATCCTTCATCTCCACGACCTCTTCGGTCGGGACGAGGATGTCGCCGAAATGATCCTGCATGCCGAAGCGCTCGATACGCTCCTCCAGCGAACGCTTGACCTGGGTCTCGAACCCGGAGAATGCCTGTACTACATACCAGCGTAATGCCATGGGGTAGATTCCTGATGCCTATCCGATGAAACGACTGACGGACCACCCCAGGAACATGTCCAGGAGCCAGAGGAAGATCCCCACCACAATGACAACCGCGATCACCACGAGGGTGGTCTGGGTCGTCTCCACGCGGGTGGGCCACACCATCTTGCGCACTTCCGTGCGGGCATTCCCCATGAATGCGCTCAGCTGACGGCCCTTGTACGTGGTGAGGCCAATCCCGGCCGCAACCCCGACGACGGCGAGCAGACCCACGACGCGAACGAGGGTCGATTCGTCCTGAAACCAGTAAAAGCCCATGACGCCGGCAATCAGCAGGGCCACAACGACGGCGAGCTTGAAGGTATCCAGCGCGCCGCTGCCTTCCGATTGTTCACTCATGAGATCGTCTCACCCGGTGCTTGCCGCCATCGCAAAAGATGGCAGGCCAGGAGGGACTCGAACCCCCAACCTGCGGTTTTGGAGACCGCTGCTCTGCCAATTGAGCTACTGGCCTGTAATCGTGAAAGACAGACACGCCCGCGGAGGGCACGATGGCGCAGCCGCGGGCTAGATGCCTGGTAAAAAATGGGTCAGCCGGTCACTCGATAATCTTGGAGACGACGCCGGCACCGACGGTGCGGCCCCCTTCGCGAATCGCGAAGCGCAGGCCGTCTTCCATCGCAATCGGGCTGATC
>NZ_KB898725.1:183774-374748 GCF_000377785.1 Thioalkalivibrio sp. ALJ24
CAACGCCGCCGTCAGCGTCGTCTTCCCGTGGTCCACATGACCAATCGTCCCCACATTCACATGCGGCTTCTTGCGTTCGAACTTTTCCTTGGACATATCTCGCTTCCCCGGATCGTGACGCTGTCGTTGCGGCGGCAGCCCGCAGGCTGCTGCATACAAATAATGGAGCTCATGACCGGACTCGAACCGGTGACCTCTTCCTTACCAAGGAAGTGCTCTACCTGCTGAGCTACATGAGCCGGACCTGCAAGCCAGAATCTGGAGCGGGTGATGGGAATCGAACCCACATCATCAGCTTGGAAGGCTGAGGTTCTACCATTGAACTACACCCGCAGAGCCCTGGCCTTCTCGCCGTACCCGCTCGGGCTACTGGCATGAAAACCGGATGGTGGAGGGAGGAGGATTCGAACCTCCGAAGGCTGTGCCAGCAGATTTACAGTCTGCCCCCGTTGGCCGCTTGGGTATCCCTCCTGAACCAAGCCGTGCATTCTGAGAGGCTTGCGCGCGCAAGTCAACCCCGGGGACGCCACCGCCGGGGCACGGATCGTGGCGCCCTTCACGCGGTCGGCAAAAACCTTGCCCGCATCCTTGTATTCGGCGGAATAACCACCCTATGATCGAGCCATCCGAGCATCGACCCCGGGGCGGTTGCGCGTTTTCTTTCCGTTCCACGCCACGTACAGTGTGGACCATCCCTTACATCGTGTGCGAACACCCATGGCCAACAGCAATACGGTGCCCCGACTTCCGGGACTGGCGAAACGCCTCGTCGACGGCGGGCTGATCGCGCAGGACATCGCGCAGCAGCTGGTGGAGGAAGCCCGCTCCCAGCAAACCCCGCTGATGGCGCTGCTGGCCACCAAGGGTGACGTTCCCGAGCCCCGCCTGGTGGAGGCGGCCGCCGAGGAATTCGGGCTGCCCATCATGGATCTGGCGGCGTTCGACGACGAGGTGATCCCGCGCGACCACCTCAACGAAAAGCTGGTGCAGAAGCACCACGCCCTGCCCCTGATGCAGCGCGGCAACCGGCTGTTCATCGCGATCTCCGACCCGACCAACCTGGTCGCGACCGACGAGTTCAAGTTCGCCACGGGCATGCCGGTGGAGGCGGTGCTGGTCGAACCGAAGAAGCTCGACAAGGCGATCGACAACGCGCTCAACGCGGCCTCCCAGCTGATGGAGGATCTGGGCGACGATGACCTCGACAGCCTGAATGTCGAATCCGACCCGGATGGCGACCACGGCGCCGAGCAGAATGACGCGGTGGACGATGCGCCGGTGGTGCGCTTCGTCAACAAGCTGCTGATGGATGCGATCAATCGCAAGGCGTCCGACATCCATCTGGAACCCTTCGAAAAGGATTTCCGGGTCCGGTTCCGCATCGACGGGGTGCTGCACGAGGTCGCGCGCCCACCCAATTCCCTCGCGCCACGCATCCTGGCACGCGTGAAGGTCATGTCACGCATGGACATCGCCGAGCGCCGGATTCCGCAGGACGGGCGGATCAAACTGAAGCTCTCGCGCACGCGCGCCATCGATTTCCGTGTCAGCTCGCTGCCGACCCTGTTCGGCGAAAAGATCGTGCTGCGGATCCTCGACCCCAGCTCGGCTTCGATGGGCATTGACCAGCTGGGCTACGAGGAAGAGCAGAAGGAACAGTATCTCAGCGCACTGAGCCGGCCTTACGGGATGATCCTGGTGACCGGCCCCACGGGGTCGGGCAAGACCGTCTCTCTCTACACGGGCCTCGGGATCCTGAACACGACGGATCGCAACATCTCCACCGCCGAGGACCCGTCCGAGATCAACATGCCGGGCGTCAACCAGGTCAACATCAACCCGAAGGTCGGGCTGACCTTCGCCAGCGCGCTGCGTGCCTTTCTGCGCCAGGATCCGGACGTGATCATGGTCGGGGAGATCCGCGATCTCGAGACGGCGGAAATCGCGATCAAGGCCGCACAGACCGGGCATCTGGTGCTCTCGACCCTGCACACGAATGACGCGCCACAGACCCTGACGCGCCTGGCGAACATGGGCGTCCCGCCCTACAACATCGCCTCCTCGATCCTGCTGATCATCGCCCAGCGGCTGGCGCGGCGCCTGTGCCCCAACTGCAAGGCTCCGGAGGAGCTTCCCGAGGAAACCCTGCGCGACGAAGGCTTCACCGACGAGGAGCTGGAACAGGGGTTCACGGTGTACCGGCCCGTCGGCTGCGACCAGTGCACCAACGGCTACAAGGGGCGCGTCGGCATCTATCAGGTCCTCCCGATCTCCGAAGAAATTGAACGCATCATCCTGGAGAACGGCAACAGCACCGAGCTGGCCCGACAGGCCGAGAAGGAAGGCATCAAGGATCTGCGCCGGGCGGGCCTGCACAAGGTCATCGAGGGGCTGACCAGCCTGGAAGAAGTCAACCGCGTGACCATCGACTAGCGGCAAGGGGGACAGGGAATGGCCGATTCCGGCACCATCTATACTTGGGAAGGCCTCAACAAGAACGGGGACCGCGTCAAGGGCGAGGTACCCGCCGAGAACGAGGCTTCCGCACGCGCCGAACTGCGCAAGAACGGCGTCAACGTACTCAAGATCAAGAAGAAGCCCAAACCCCTGCTGGGCGGCGGACAGAAGAAGATCATCCCGGCGGACATCGCCTATTTCCTGCGGCAGATGACCACCATGCTGCAGTCCGGCGTCCCGCTGGTGCAGGCCTTCGAAATCGTGGGGAGAGGCAACGAAAAGGCCTCGATGCGCGACATGATCATGCAGATCAAGAGCGACGTCGAGGGCGGTGACACCTTTGCGACCGCACTGTCGCGCCACCCCAAACATTTCGACGACCTGGTCATCAGCCTGGTCGACTCCGGCGAGAAGTCGGGCACACTGGAGACCCTGCTCGACAAGGTCGCCACGTACAAGGAAAAGACCGAGGCCCTGAAGGCGAAGATCCGCAAGGCGCTGTTCTATCCCGCCGCGGTCATCGTGGTCGCGATCGTGGTCACGGCCATCCTGCTGATCTATGTAGTACCGCAGTTCGAGGCCCTGTTCCAGGGCTTCGGCGCCGACCTGCCGGTCTTCACGCGCATGGTCATCAACATGTCCGAGTTCATGCAGGCCTGGTGGTGGGCGGTCCTTGGTGCGGCGATCCTGGCGGGATTTCTGTTCATTCAGGCCCGTCAGCGGCTCCCGAAATTCGATCGTTTCCTCGACATCGCCATCCTGCGCGCCCCGGCCTTCGGGCCCATCCTGCGCAAGGCCGCAGTGGCCCGTTTCGCCCGGACCCTCTCCACCATGTTCGCCGCCGGCGTGCCGCTGGTCGACGCCCTCAACTCGGTCTCGGGCGCCACCGGCAACGCGGTGTATCGCGAGGCCACCGAACGCATGCGCGACGAGACCGCGGCCGGCGGGCAGCTCCAGTGGTCGATGCGCAACACCGCGGTGTTCCCCAACATGGTGGTGCAGATGGTCGCGATCGGCGAGGAGTCCGGTTCCCTGGATTCGATGCTGGCCAAGGTCGCCGACTTTTACGAGGAAGAGGTCGACAACGCAGTGGACAGCCTCTCCAGCCTGCTGGAACCGCTGATCATGGTGGTCCTGGGCGTGCTGGTCGGTGGCCTGGTGATTGCGATGTACCTGCCGATCTTCCAGATGGGTCAGGTGATCTGATGCCCGGCGGTCTGCCCCGCACATGAACGAGCTGCTCGCGAACCCGGTGGCGCTGGCGATCATCGCCGGTCTGCTGGGGCTGCTGATCGGCAGCTTCATCAACGTGGTGATCGCCCGACTTCCGATCATGCTGGAACGGGAGTGGCAGACCGAAGCCCGTTACGTCCTTCATGGCGAGGAGCCCGCGTCAGACGCCACCACGGAGCCTTTCGACCTGATCCGTCCCCGATCGCGCTGTCCCGATTGTCAGCGTGGCATCCGCGCGATCGAGAACATCCCGCTGCTCAGTTTTCTGTTCCTGCGCGGACGCTGTCCCGGCTGCGGTGCGCGCATCAGCTGGCAGTACCCGATCGTGGAGCTGCTGACCGGGATCCTCTTCGCGATAACCCTGTGGCACTTTGGTGTCGGCGCCGAGGCGGGCCTTGCGCTGGTTCTGACCGGCGTGCTGATCGCAGCCGGCGGCATCGATGCCCGCACCACCCTGTTGCCCGACCAGCTGACCCTCCCGCTGCTCTGGCTGGGCCTCCTGGTCAACAGCTTCGGCCTGTTCACCGACCTGCAGTCCGCCGTGTTCGGCGCGATGGCGGGTTACCTGCTGCTCTGGCTGGTGTTCCACGGTTTCCGCCTGCTCACCGGCAAGGAGGGCATGGGTTACGGCGACTTCAAGCTGCTGGCCGCGCTGGGTGCATGGCTTGGCTGGCAGGCGATCCCGGTGATCCTGCTGCTGGCCTCCCTGGTGGGCGCAGTGGTCGGAATCGCGTTGATCCTGTTGCGCGGGCGGGATCGCAACATCCCGATCCCGTTCGGCCCCTACCTGGCCGCGGCCGGATGGCTGACGCTGATCACCGGCGACGCCCTGCTGCGCATCTATTTCCCACACGGCCTATAATGCGGTTATGGAGCGAGCAGGACTGACGGGAGGGATCGGATCCGGGAAATCCCGTGTGGCGGCGCTGTTCGCCGAACAGGGGATCCCGGTACTCGATGCCGATCGCGTCACGCGCGAACTGCAGGAACCCGGACAACCACTGCACGGGGCGATCGTCGAACGGTTCGGACCGGGCATCCTCGATCCGCGCGGGCACCTCGATCGACGGGCCCTGGCAGCGCGGGTGTTCTCCGACGCCGGGGAACGCGAGACCCTGGAAGCGATCGTCCACCCGGCCGTACGCAACGAGATCCATGCCCGACTGGAAGGCGAGCCCTCCGGAGCACCGTACGCGCTGATCGTGGTACCGCTGCTGTTCGAGGCGGGCTGGGAAACCGATTTTTTCCACATCCTCACCGTCGAGTGCACGCCCGAAGAGCAGGTCGAGCGCGTAACCCGCCGCGATGGCCGCACCCGCGAGGAGGTCCGCGCGATGATGGAGCGTCAGCTCGATAGCGACGCGCGTCGCCGCCGGGCCGACATCTGTATCGACAACCGCGACTGCATTGACGACGGGCAATTACGAGAACAGGTTCTGGCTGCGGACCGCCATCTGCGAGTCCTGACTTCTGGCGGGTAGAAACATCCCCCGGCAATCGGGGATACTGCAGGATCTCCAAGCCAATGGCCCTGCCGTGACCGCTCCGCTGATCTTCGAACAGCCTCTCCATGAACGGATCCGCCTGCTGCTGCGGCTGGAGGCGCTGACCAAACGGTTCGGGGATGCCCTGGATGCGGGGAAGCCCTATGACCACCATGAGGCCCTGGTCTCGCTGGTGGACATCTACGCGCTCGTCACCCGGGTCGACATCAAGCGGGAGCTGATGGGCGAGATCGAACGCCAGACCGCGAATCTCCAGCGTCTGGCCGACCAGCCGGAGGTCGACGCGTCGCGCTTTCGCAGCACGATGGACGATCAGCGACGCCTGCATTCGGCCCTGGAGGCCCAGGCCGGGGCACTTGACGGGCGGGTGCGCGAAAACGAGTTCTTCAACAGCGTACGCCAGCGCATGTCCCTGCCCGGTGGCGCCTTCGATTTCGATCTGCCAATCTATCACCACTGGCTATCCCAGCCACCGGCGGAGCGCACACAACTGCTGAGCGAGTGGTTCCAGCCCCTGGAGGCCGTGACCGAGGCCACCCAGCATGTGCTGCACTATATCCGGGGGTCGGGCATCGACCGCAGCGTAACCGCGGAAGACGGCTTCTTTGAACAGGCCCTGGACCACCAGCATGCCTGGCAGCTGATCCGGGTCGGCGTTGACCCGGCGCTGGGGATCTATCCGGAGATCTCGGGCGGGCGGCAGCGGTTCACGGTCCGTTTCATGGATCCCGGTGACTTCCGCGTACGCCCCAACCCGGTGCGCCGGGACATCGAATTCCAGCTCTGCTGCTGCGCCCTGTAGCCACTCAGGCGCCGCTGCGCTCCAGCAGGCCGCGTATGGCCGCGACCCCGCAGGCACCGCTCGCACGTGCCCGCGACAGGTCGCTCGCCTCCAGCCCTCCGAGCGCATAGATCGACACCGGGCTCGCCGCGGCCAGCTCTGCCAGCCCGGTCCATCCCAGCACGGGTGCGCCGGGATGGGTGGACGTCGGCCGCACGGGTCCGGCCACGGCAAGATCCGGAGCGACGCGATGCGCCGCCTCCCTGGCACCGGTGACATCGTGCACCGAGACCCCGACCGGTCCGGAAACCTCCGGGCGTCGGGTCAGCCCCCGCCAGCGCCGTTCCGGCAGATGGATCCCGGCGGCCGGCAGGGCATCCAGCCAGTCCGGAGGCGCGTTCAGGAGCACCTCCACGCCCGTCGGCCGGACCTGCGCCATCAGCTCCCGGACCAGGCTCCGGTAATCACCGAACCCCAGAGAGGGGGCGCGGATCTGCAACAGCCCGATATCGCCGTCCTGCAGACGCGTCGCGACCCGCTTCACCGTCGCGTCGATCGCCGCGGCGGTGCCAGGATCCGGCGTAACCAGCAAAAACGGGGGAAGGCGCAACATGCGCAGGATCGGAGCATTGGCCGCCGGGAAGGCCGCCGGGTCGAGGGAAGCCGCATCCTGCCAGGACAGGACTCGTCCCTCACGTTCCGCGACCCGGCCGTCGTGGCCGTGGACCCGAAACACGTGCAACCGGACCCGCCGGTCGCCGTAATCATGTTCCAGCTGCAGACAGGGCACCGCGCGATGGACGGTAAGACCCGTTTCCTCGAACAGCTCGCGGGTCAGGGCCTCGACGGGGTCTTCTCCGGGTTCCAGCTTGCCTCCCGGGAATTCCAGCCGCCCCGGCAGATGCTGGTCCGCGCCGCGCTGCCCGACCAGCACGCGCCCGGCAGCGTCCTCCACCACCCCCAGCGCCACCTCCACGACGGGCGCGTCAGGAACGGTATTCGGCATTGATGCGCACGTACTCGTGGGAGAAGTCGCAGGTGTACTTGCGGGCGCGCGCGGCACCTCGCCCGAGATCGATGACGATGGTGATCTCTGCGGCCGCGAAGACGGCCTGGCCGTACTCCTCGCGGTAGTCCGGCGCGCGCCCGCCGCCGCGCACGATCGCGACACCGTTGATATCGACGGCGACGCCTTCGATGGCGAGATCCGGGACACCCGCCCGGCCCACGGCGGCCAGGATCCGGCCCCAGTTCGGATCACTGGCATACAACGCCGTCTTCACCAGCGGTGACAGCGCAACGGTCTCCGCCACGCGCTCGGCCTCGGAACGTTCGGCGGCCCCGCTCACCTCGACGGTGACAAACTTGGTGGCCCCCTCCCCGTCGCGCACGATGGCCGTGGCCAGTTCGAGACAGAGCGACTCCAGCACGCCGGCGAACGCCGCCCGATCGTCGTCGTTCGCCAGGCGCACGCCACTGGTCCCGCTGGCAACGCACACCAGGGCATCATTGGTGGAGGTATCGCCGTCCACCGTGATCGCGTTGAAGCTCTCGCGACTGGCCTCGCGCAGCAACGCGTCGAGATCGGCGGCATCAATCTGCAGGTCGGTGCCAAGGAACGCCAGCATGGTCGCCATGTCGGGGTGGATCATGCCGGATCCCTTGGCCATGCCGTTCATGCGGACCGTACCGCCCGACAGTACAACCGTGCGGCTCGCAAGCTTGGTCACGGTGTCGGTGGTCATGATCGCCCGCGCGGCACCCAGCCAGGCAGCCCCGTCCTCGGTCAGCCCGTGGTACACCGTCGGCAGGGCCGCTTCCAGCCGGTCCAGCGGGAAGGGTTCTCCGATCACCCCGGTGGAGAACGGCAGCACCTCGGCCGGATCGCCTCCGGCCAGACGCGCGAGCGCCGCGCAGCTGCCCCGTGCCGCCTCCAGCCCCGGCTCGCCGGTACCCGCATTGGCATTGCCCGCGTTGATCAGCAGCCAGCGCGGCCGTCCGCGCGCCTGGTGATCCTGCGCCACGAGCACCGGCGCCGCACGGAAGGCGCTGTTGGTGTACAGCGCGGCAACCGTCGCGTCCTCGCCACCATCCATCAGCACCAGATCATCCCGCCCGGCATAACGGATGCCGGCCGCCGCCGAGGCCAGACGGATCCCCGGTACGGCCGGCGGTGCCTCCGGTTCCTGCAAACCTACGGCCATCCGATGTCTCCCGCGCCCGACCGACTACAGCCGGCCGTGACAGTGCTTGTATTTCTTGCCCGAACCGCACCAGCAGGGCTCATTGCGGCCCAGCTTGGGCTCTTCGCGCCGGTAGGGCTCATCACCGTCGGCCACCTTGCGCGACTCGTCGGCGTCGGCCGGTTCCTCCTCACTGGCCGACAGCGGGCTGTCGGGGTTTTCGTGCTGGAAGTTCATCGCCCCGGTTTCGGGCGCCTGCTTCTCGGGCTGGAGCTGTTCGGCCTCGTCCGCAGAGCGCAGCTGAATGCGCAGCAGCATCTTGATCACATCATGCTTGATGCGCTCCAGCAGGGACTGGAACATCGCGAACGCTTCCTTCTTGTACTCCTGCTTCGGATTGCGGTTGGCGTAACCGCGCAGCCCGATCCCCTGGCGGAGATAGTCCATCGCGGCCAGATGCTCCTTCCACTGGGAGTCCAGCACCTGCAGCATCACGTCGCGCTGCAGGCGGTTCATCGTGGCATCGCCCAGCTGCTCGCGCTTGCCACTCAGAGCCTCGCGCGCGTGTTCGATGATGCGCTCGCGCAGCGGTTCTTCGTGCAGGTCGTCTTCGTCATCCAGCCACTGCTTCACCGGCAGCTCGAGTCCGAATTCGCTCTGCAGCGCCCGCTCCAGGCCTTCCGGATCCCATTCATCCTCGATACTGCCGGGCGGAATGTACTCGCTGATCTGCGCGTTCATTACGTCGCTGATCAGCGCGTCGATGGTGTCGCTGATGTCCTCGGTGGTGAGCAGCTCGGCACGCTGTTCGTAGATCACCTGGCGCTGGTCATTGGCGACGTCGTCGTATTCCAGCAGCTGCTTGCGGATGTCGAAGTTGTGCGCCTCAACCTTGCGCTGGGCGTTCTCGATCGCGCGCGAGACCCATGCGTTCTCGATCGCCTCGCCTTCCTTCATGCCCAGGCGGCTCATCAGGGACTTCACCCGATCGGAGGCGAACACCCGCATCAGGTTGTCCTCCAGCGACAGGAAGAAACGGCTGGAACCCGGGTCGCCCTGGCGCCCGGACCGACCGCGCAGCTGATTGTCGATGCGCCGCGATTCGTGGCGTTCCGAGCCGATGATGTGCAGGCCGCCGGCAGCGATGACCTCGTCGTGGCGTTTCTGCCACTCCTCGCGGATGCGTTCACGCTGCGCCTCGTCGTCGACACCGGCCAGTTCGGCATCCAGACTGCCGCCGAGGACGATGTCGGTCCCGCGTCCCGCCATGTTGGTCGCCAGGGTCACGGCGCCCGGGCGACCGGCCTGGGCGATGATATGCGCCTCACGCTCGTGCTGCTTCGCGTTGAGCACCTCGAATTCGATGCCCTTCTCCTTGAGGGACTTTGCCAGCCGCTCGGAGCTGTCGACCGAGGCCGTGCCGACCAGCACCGGCTGGCCGCGGTCGACGCACCACTGGATCTCCTTGGCGATCGCGGCGTACTTCTCGTCCTGGGTCAGGTACACCAGGTCCTGCATGTCATCGCGGATCAGTGGCTTGTTGCCGGGCACCACGACCACTTCCAGGCCATAGATGGTCTGGAACTCGTAGGCCTCGGTATCCGCGGTGCCGGTCATACCCGCCAGCTTGTCGTACTGGCGGAAGTAGTTCTGGAAGGTGATCGAGGCAAGGGTCTGGTTCTCGCGCTGGATCGGCACGCCCTCTTTCGCCTCGATCGCCTGATGCAGCCCCTCGGACCAGCGCCGCCCGCTCATGATGCGGCCGGTGAACTCGTCAATGATCTGTACCTTGTTGTCGCGCACCAGGTAGTCGACATCCCGATGGAACAGCGCGTGCGCGCGCAGCGCGGCGTTCAGATGGTGCAGCACCGCGATCGCGCCGGCATCGTACAGCGACTGGTCCTCCTCCAGGAGCCCCGCCTCGCGCAGCAGGGCCTCGGCCTTCTCGTGGCCCTCCTCGCTGAGGAAGACCTGTTTGGCCTTCTCGTCGACGTAGTAGTCGCCCTCGCCCTCTTCGTCTTCCTGTCGCGTCAGCTGCGGCGGGATCGCGTTCATCCGCTCGTACAGGTCGGAGCCGGAACCGGAGGGTCCGGAGATGATCAGCGGGGTCCGCGCCTCGTCGATCAGGATCGAATCGACTTCGTCGATCAGCGCGTAGTTGAGCCCGCGCTGGACCCGCTGATCGGCGGAGAACGCCATGTTGTCGCGCAGGTAGTCGAAGCCGAACTCGTTGTTCGTTCCATAGGTAATATCGGCGGCATAAGCCTCCTTGCGGCTGGCCGGACGCAGCCCGTCCATGCCGTCCTCGCCGGCCACGTATTCCGGGTCGAACAGGAACGAGGAGGAACCGCCCGACTGCCCCCCGGAGGAGTTGATAACCCCCACGGACAGCCCCAGCGCGTGATAGAGCCGGCCCATCCAGGCGGCGTCGCGGCGCGCGAGGTAGTCGTTGACCGTCACCACATGCACGCCGTCGCCCGACAGGGCGTTGAGATAGGCGGTCAGGGTCGCGACCAGGGTCTTGCCCTCACCGGTGCGCATCTCAGCAATGCGACCGTCATGCAGCACCATCCCGCCGATCAGCTGCACGTCGAAATGACGCAGTCCGAGTACGCGATCGCTCATCGCGCGGCAGACCGCGAACGCCTCCGGCAGCAGCGCATCGACATCCTCGTCCGCCTGCATCCGGCGCCGGAACTCGTCCGTCTTGTGACGCAGCTCCTCCTGCGGAAGGGCATCGATGTCCGGGGCCAGCGCATTGATGCGCTCGGCCTTTTTCGTATAGCGCTTGATGATGCGGTCGTTGCGGCTGCCGAAGAATTTGCGTACGAGCTGCTTCATGGGGATCCGGGAGATTGCGTGAAACCGGCCTAGGATAAACCATCCGGCAGGGCTCTGCCTGTCGGATGCCGGTGCGCGAAGGGATCAGTCGTGGACGTGATTCGCCGGGTTTTCCGGGCCATCCGGGCCATGGACCTCGAAATGCAGGTGGGTGTCCGTGGCCCGGCCCGTGCTGCCCATGCGGGCGATGGCCTGGCCGGCCTCCACCCGTTCGCCCGGCTCCACCAGCAGCTCGGAGTTGTGCGCGTATCGGGTTCGCATCCCGTCGGCGTGGACGATGTCGATGCTGCGCCCCAGACCGCCGTTCGTCCCGGCCTGCACCACGATGCCGTCGGCAGCCGCGCGGATTTCCGACCCTTCACGGCCGGCATAGTCGATCCCGGCATGGAAGCGGCGCTCCCCGGTAAACGGATCTTCGCGATAGCCGAAGGCCGAGCTGACCCAGGCCTCGGACTCTACCGGCCGCAAGCCGGGTCGCATGCGATCCTCCATCGAGTCGATGCGCACGGCGTCATCGAGGCGGGAGACCGCCTCGTCGCGTCGCTCAAGCAGGTTATCCAGGGCCGCAACACGGCGATCCAGATCCGACGCCGTGTCCGGCGCCAGCGGACCACCACGCCCCCCGGAGTCCGGTTCCAGGGCCTCGTCGTCTAAATCCAGCGCGTCGCCGAGGGTGTGCATGCGCAGGTCCAGGCGGGCCTGGCGGGTTTCCAGTTCCACCAGGCGCGATGCCAGCGATTCCACTCCCTCACGCGCCAGTTCACGTTCCGCAGCATCCAGGTCCGGAGCGGCCGGGACCGGAGGCGCCGGCATCTCCACCACCTCGCGCTGCTGCTGCCCCACGAAAAATGCTGCGGCCACCGCCCCCGCCAGCAAGACCAGGAAGGCCGGGACCACCAGCCACAGCGGCACCCGGGTACAGACACCGCCCGCTCGTAGTAGCATCAGATCCATGCAACCTCCGTTGATTCCCGCAAGACCGACGCCATGTCAACTGCCATGACACCCCGCCGCATTTCCGGCTTCATCCGCGGCTCCTGGCAGCAGCGGGCGGCACCCGATCCGGGACTGGAACAGGCACTGGCGGGCCTGGTCGGTCCGCAGATCGCCAGCGGCCGCCTGCAGCTGGTACGCCAGGAGGACACCCTGGTGGCGGTGTGCCGCGACCGCGCCCTGTGCACCGAACTGCGCTTCCAGCAGCGCGAGATCATCAAGACCGTGCGGGCGGGCGGCTATCCACAGGTCGAACGCATGCGGGTCGCGCTGGGCGGTGCGACCCGTGCCAGCGAACCCGTGGCCGAACCCCACCGGCGCACGATCCCGGACAGCGCCCGCGAATCGCTGGAGCAGACGGCAGCCGCGATGGATGACACCCGCCTGGCTTCGGCCCTGCGGCGGCTCGCCCGCCTGCACACGGGACCGCAGGAGTGAAGCAGACTCAGCCGGCAGTGCCGGCACCCGGCTCCAGCTGGCCGAACGAGATCGGCAGCGGCTCGGAGGGATCCTCGAAGGTCACCTTCTCCCAGGCCGTGCGATCGGCGGCCAGCTGGCGGATCAGTTGATTGTTCAGGGCATGGCCGGACTTGTGCCCGGTAAAGGCCCCGATCAGGCTGTGCCCCAGCAGATACAGATCCCCGACCACGTCGAGGATCTTGTGTTTCACCAGCTCGTTGTCGTAGCGCAGGCCGGTTTCATTGAGGATCTTGAAATCGTCCAGCACCACCGCGTTGTCCAGACTGCCCCCCAGCGCCAGCTGGTTGGCGCGCAGGGCCTCGATGTCACGCATGAAACCGAAGGTCCGGGCCCGTGACACTTCCTTCACGAACGAGGTGGACGAGAAATCCAGCTCGGCCCGCTGGCTTCCGTCGGTAAACATCGGGTGTTCGAAGTCGATGCAGAAACCGACCTTGAACCCGTCGTAGGGATCGAAGCGTACCCATTTGTCGCCGTCACGAACCTCCACGCTGCGCTTCACCCGGATGAATTCCTTGGGAGCGTCCTGCTCCTTGAGACCCGCGGACTGCAGCAGGAACACGAAGGGTCCCGCGCTGCCGTCCATGATCGGCACCTCCGCGGCGCTCACGTCGACAAACAGGTTGTCGATGCCCAGGCCGGCCACCGCCGACAGCAGATGTTCCACCGTGGAGACCCGCGTATCGCCGTTGACCAGGGTGGTCGACAGCCGGGTATCCCCCACGTTCTCGGCCCGCGCCGGGATCTCCACCGGCGGGTCGAGGTCATCACGGTGAAACACGACACCGGTATTCGGTGGGGCGGGGCGCAGGGTCAGCACGACCTTCTCGCCCGTATGGAGCCCGACACCGGTGGCCCGGATGCTGTTCTTCAGCGTTCTTTGCCTGATCAACGCACTGCCTCTTCTGCGAGAGCGCATGGAGGGAAGCCCGGGCCCTCCCGGGCTCCATTCATGCACACAACGAAAGGTTCATTATTGCAGGATTCCGCTCTTCCTGCATGTCAACCCCTTCAGTCCGCCTGCTTGCGCAGGAATGCCGGGATATCGAGCACATCGATGTTCGACTGCGAACTGCCGGTGCCGTAATCCGCAGCCACCTCGTCCTGCTGGCCACGCCGCTGGCGCTGATGGGTGGGCCGGTCGAAATCGACGTCCGAACCCGCCGCGGCCTGCTGCGGCTGGGCATCCACCACGCGCACCTGCGGCCGCTCGGGCTGCTGGCTCTGTGCCCCGAGCCCGGTGGCCACCAGAGTCACCCGCATCTCTTCGCTCATCTCCGGATCGATGACCGTACCGACCACGACCGTGGCGTCTTCCGAGGCCAGGGCCTTGACCGCCTCGCCCACTTCTTCGAACTCGCCGATGCCGACGTCCATGCCACCGGTCACGTTGACCAGGATGCCGCGCGCACCGGAGATGTCGATGTCTTCCAGCAGCGGGCTGGCGATCGCCGCCTCCGCGGCCTGGCGTGCCCGATCCTCGCCCGAGCCGGTGCCGGTGCCCATCATCGCCATGCCCATCTCGCGCATCACGTTGCGCACGTCGGCGAAGTCCACGTTGATCAGGCCGGGACGGGTGATCAGCTCGGCAATGCCCTGCACCGCGCCGAACAGCACGTCGTTGGCGGCCTTGAAGGCATCCAGCAGGGTGGTGTTCTTGCCCATCACCGTGAGCAGCTTCTCGTTGGGGATGGTGATCAGCGAGTCCACCTGTTCGGTCAGCGCCTTGATCCCGGACATCGCGACCTGCATGCGCTTCTTGCCCTCGAACGGGAACGGCTTGGTGACCACGGCCACGGTCAGGATGCCCATCTCCTTGGCGATCTGCGCCACCACCGGGGCCGCGCCGGTGCCCGTGCCGCCGCCCATGCCGGCGGTGATGAACACCATGTCGGCGCCGTGCAGCAGGTCCTGCACCCGCTCGCGATCCTCCAGCGCGGCCTCGCGGCCCACCGACGGATCGGCGCCGGCGCCGAGACC
Organism: Thioalkalivibrio sp. ALJ24; assembly: GCF_000377785.1. Taxonomy (GTDB): domain Bacteria; phylum Pseudomonadota; class Gammaproteobacteria; order Ectothiorhodospirales; family Ectothiorhodospiraceae; genus Thioalkalivibrio. Next base: position 198,228 of record NZ_KB898725.1, read on the forward strand.
CTTGGTGATGTCCCCGCCCAGCTGCAGCAGGGTCTTGGAATCCAGGCTCTTCAGGGCCTGGGCATCGGTATTGGCGCAGATGAAATCCACCCCCTCAAGCTGCGAGTGGACCATGTGCTGAACGGCGTTGCCGCCGCCACCACCGACGCCGACGACCTTGATCGTGGCGCTCTGGCTAAAGGTATCCATCAGTTCGAACGTCATGGTTGCGTCCTCTTGTTTCGCGTGTACATGTCTTTCCCTTGTGATGGCCGGAGAGCGGTCCGGCCCCTGTACCGGGCCGTCCTAGATCTGCCCGGAAAACCAGCGCTTCATGCGCGCCCAGATCCCCTGGAACCCGGATTCCACCGGGCGGGCTTCCTGCTGCGCCCGCGACTCGCGGGCGTACAGCAGCAGCCCTACTCCGGTGGCGTGCACCGGGTTGCGGACCACGTCCAGCAGCCCGGTCACGTGCTGCGGGACCCCCAGGCGAACGGGCATGTGGAAGACCTCTTCGGCGAGATCCACCCCACCTTCCATTCGCGACGATCCGCCGGTCAGAACCACCCCGGCAGCGATCATTTCTTCGGTTCCGGAACGGCGCAGCTCGGCCTGCACCAGCTGCAGCAGCTCCTCGTAACGCGGCTCCACCACCGAGGCGAGGGTCTGGCGCGAGAGCCGGCGCGCCTCGCGGTCGCCCACCCCGGGGACCTCGATGGACTCCCCCGGATCGGCCAGCGAGCGCAGCGCGCAGGCGTATTTCATCTTCAGTTCCTCGGCGTACTGCGTGGGCGTGCGCAGCGCGACCGCGATGTCGTTGGTGACCTGGTCGCCGGCGATCGGCAGCACCGCGGTGTGCGCGATGGCGCCGTGGGAGAACACCGCGATGTCGGTGGTCCCGCCACCGATGTCGACCAGGCAGGCACCGAGGTCCTTTTCGTCCTCGGTCAGCACCGAATACGAGGAGGCCAGCTGTTCGAGGATGATGTCGTCGACGCGCAGCCCGCAGCGCTCGACGCACTTGACGATGTTCTGCGCCGCCGAGACCGCACCGGTGACCAGATGGACCTTCGCCTCCAGGCGCACGCCGGACATCCCCACCGGTTCGCGGATGCCCTCCTGCTCGTCGATGATGTATTCCTGCGGGAGCACGTGGAGGATGCGCTGGTCGGCGGGAATCGCGATGGCCCGCGCGGCATCGATGACCCGCTCGACGTCGCCCGGCCCCACCTCGCCGTCCTTGATGGCCACCACGCCGGTGGAGTTGTAGCTCTTCACGTGACTGCCGGCGATGCCGGTGTACACCGAGTGGATCTCGCAGCCGGCCATCAGCTCGGCTTCCTCCACCGCGCGCTGGATCGACTGCACGGTGGATTCGATATTGACCACCACGCCCTTTTTCAGGCCGCGCGAGGGCGACGAGCCGATGCCGATGATCTCGATCTCGCCATCGTCCTTCAGTTCGCCGACGATGGCCTCGATCTTCGAGGTCCCGACATCCAGCCCGACGATCAGACCCGATTCCGCCTTCTTTGCCATCATCTCCCCGCGTCCTTTCAATGTGTCCCGGAGGCGCCGGCGGCGCCCCCGTCTTCATCGGCCCAGGCCACCGCCATCCCGTGGGGATAACGCAGGTCCCAGCGTTCCACCGGCGCGTCACGGCGCTCGCGCACCGCATCGGCGGCCCGGACCAGCGGGCCGAGACGACCGGTGTCGGTGTCCCGTCCCATGAGGATCTTCGCCCCGGACTCCAGATGGATGGTCCAGTCGTGGCGGCGCCCCTCGGCGACCCCCGCCACCTCCAGACCGGCATCGGCCAGCCGCGCCGAGACCTCGAGGTAGCGCCGCATCAGCACCACCTGACGCCCCTCCTCGCCTTCCAGCGCCGGCAGGTAGTCCCAGTCGGACTGGTCCACGGGACCGAATACCCGACCGTGGCGATCGACCAGCTGCTCCTCGCCCCAGCGCGCGACCGGCACCGGCTCGCGCAGCTCCACCACCAGCGTGCCCGGCCACTGCCGGCGCAGGCGGACACCGTCGATCCAGGGCTCGGCCAGCAACGAGGCCTCCAGCGCCGCAAGATCGGCAGTCACGAATCCCGGCGCATGTTCGCGAGCCAGGGCACGCACCTCGTCGACATCGGCGTGGCGCGGATCCCCGGTCACCTTCACCTGCTCTACCGGCAGCACCGCATCGGCATCGAAACGAGCCACGATCAGCGCCGCACCCACCAGCAGGGCGGCCAGCCCCATGCCCGCCAGCAGACGCAGCCCGGGGCCGGCCAGGGCGCGCAGCCGCGCAAAACGCGGCGCCGGGGCGGTCACGCGGCGATTCATCGCAGGCCTCCGCAGCGCAGACTCGAATCGAGGATGCGCAGGCACAGGCTGTCGAAATCGATCCCGGCCTCGGCCGCCGCCTTGGGCACCAGGCTGTGATCGGTCATGCCCGGAACGGTGTTGATCTCGATCAGGTGGTTGTCACCGTGTTCGTCCTGCAGGATGTCCACCCGCCCCCAGCCACAGCCCTCCACCGCGGCAAACGCGCCCAGGGCCAGCGACTGCAGCTCGAGCAGCTCGGCCTCGTCCAGCGGCGGCGGGCAGATGTAGCCGGTCGCATCCGATTCATATTTCGCGTGGTAGTCGTAGAACCCGCCGTCGGCACGGATCTCCACCACCGGCAGGGGCTGGTTTTCGAGGATGGCCACGGTGTATTCACGGCCCTCGATCCACTGTTCGGCGAAGATCTGACCCGGCTGACAGCGGGCCGCCTCCCAGGCCGCCGGGAGATCCGCGGCGCGATCCACGCGCGTGATCCCGAGACTGGAGCCCCCGCGCGCGGGCTTCACGATCAGGGGCAGCCCGAGGGCCTCGGCCACCGCGTCCGGATCGAACCCCGGGGTCAGCAGACGGTACGGCGCACTGGGCAGGTTGCTGCCGGCCCACAGACGCTTGCAGGCCAGCTTGTCCATGCCCAGCGCGGACCCCAGCACGCCGGTGCCGGAATAAGGGATACCGGCGAGATCGAGGCAGCCCTGCAGGGCGCCGTCCTCGCCGCCCTCCCCGTGCAGGGCGATGAACGCGCGGTCGAACCCGTCCAGCGTCAGACGTTCGAGATGCTCGCGGGTGAGATCCACCGCATGGGCATCCACGCCCCGGCGACGCAGGGCCGCCAGCACGGCGTTGCCACTCGCCAGGGAGACCTCGCGCTCGCCGGACCAGCCGCCCATCAGTACGGCCACCCGACCATAGTCACCCGGCTGGATGTCGTCGTGGTTCATGCCTCCCCCTCGCCATCTTCGCCCGGGTCAGTGAAGCGACCCAGGATGCGGACCTCCGGCTCCAGGCGGACACCGAAACGCTGTTCCACCGTGTTGCGCACGGTATCGATCAGACGCTCGATGTCGGCGGCCCGGGCGGTACCGTCGTGAGTGATGAAATTCGCATGCACCGCCGAGACCTCGGCCTTGCCCGACCGCAGTCCCTTGAGGCCCGCCGCCTCGATCAGCCGCGCCGCATGGTCGCCCTTCGGATTGCGGAACACCGAGCCGCAGGAGGGCTGGCCCAGCGGCTGTTTCGCCGAGCGTTCGCGCAGCAACTCGCGGATGCGCCGGGTGCCGGCCTCGGGGTCCCCCGGGCTCAGCCGCAGGGTCGCCCCGGTAAACCACAGCCGCTCGCCCGGATCGCCGCCCTGCACCCGGCGATATCCCACGCGGAAGGCATCCGGGGCGCGGGTCGAGCGGCGTCCCGCGCGATCGATCACCTCCACCGATTCCACCAGCGGCCAGGTCTCGCCGCCCCAGGCGCCGGCGTTCATCTGCAATGCCCCGCCCACCGTGCCGGGGATCCCGGCCAGGAATTCCGCGCCCACCAGGCCCTCGCGGGCACAGAAGCGTGCGGCCTGGGCACAGGCCAGTCCGCCGCCGAGGAACACGCGGTCGCCTTCCAGGCGCTCGCGCTCCGCCAGCACGCCCTGCAGATGCACCACCAGTCCCGCGATACCACCGTCACGGATCAGCACGTTGCTGCCCAGCCCGAGGAAGGTGATCGGCAGATCGGGCGCGCGCTGCGCGAGCGCGGCCAGCAGATGGGCAAGATCGTCACGATCGGCCGGCCGGAACAGCCAGTCGGCCACGCCCCCCGCGCGCCAGGAGGTCAGCGGCGCCAGCGGGGCCCGCGCACGCAGTTCGCCGCGCGGTGCCAGATCGCGCAGGTCGTGAATCCCCGCCAGGGCCGGATCCAGCGGAATCATGGCTCACCTCCCGCGAGTTCCCGGGGGAGCAGCGCCGCAAGCCGGCCGATGTCGCCCGCCCCCTGGGCGATGATCACGTCGTCGGGTCGCAGCAGTCCTTCCAGCACTCCGGCCACGTCCGCCGCCTGCTCCACGAAGATCGGCTCGACCCGTCCGCGCAGGCGGATCGCCCGCGCCAGGCTGCGTCCGTCGGCGCTGGCGATCGGGGATTCGCCGGCGGCATAGACCTCCAGCAGGATCAGCACGTCGGTCTCCGACAGCGCTTCGACGAAGTCCTCGAACAGGTCGCGTGTGCGGGTGTAGCGATGCGGCTGGAACACGGTGATGCGCCGGCGCTCCGGCCACGCATCACGGGCCGCCGCCTGCGTGGCGGCGATCTCGCGCGGGTGATGGCCGTAGTCGTCGACCAGCGTCACCGGTCCGGCAGGACCCTGCCACTGCTGCACCTGGAAGCGGCGGCCGATCCCCTGGAAGCCTTCCAGGGCGGTGGCGATCGCCTCGCGCGGAGCCTGCAGCTCCCAGGCCACCGCCGCGGCCGCCAGCGCGTTGAGCACGTTGTGACGCCCGGGGAGATTCAGGGTGACCGGGAACGGCTCGCCGGCCTCCGGCAGCTGCAGGCGGAAATGGGTCTGCACCCCTTCCTGGCGCACGTCCAGGGCGCGCACGTCGGCCTCGGCGTCGATCGCATAGGTCAGGCGCGGACGTTCCAGTTCGGGGAGCAGTTCGCGCACCTGCGGGTCGTCGACACACAGGATCGCGAGGCCGTAGAACGGCAGGTGGTGCAGAAACTCCAGGAAGGTCGCGTGGAGCTGGCGGAAGTCGTTGCCGTAGGTGCCGAGGTGATCGGCATCGATATTGGTGACGACCGCCAGCAGCGGCTGCAGATGCAGGAACGAGGCGTCGCTCTCGTCGGCCTCGGCGACCAGATAGTCACCCGCCCCCAGGCTGGAATGGCTGGCGGTGGAATTCAGGCGCCCGCCGATCACGAACGTGGGATCCATGCCCGCCTCGGCGAGCACGCTGGCCACCAGGCTGGTGGTGGTGGTCTTGCCATGGGTGCCCGCCACCGCGATGCCGAAGCGGAAACGCATGAGCTCGGCGAGCATCTCCGCCCGCCGCACGATCGGGATGCCGCGCTCGCGCGCCGCCGCGACCTCGGGGTTGGACGGGTCGATGGCCGAGGACACCACCAGTACGTCGGCCTCGGCCACGTTCTCCGGCCGGTGCTCGCCGACCACCCGCACGCCCATCTCCACCAGGCGATCGATCATCGGCGAGCGCCCGAGGTCCGAGCCCGAGACCCGGTAGCCCAGCTGATGCAGGACCTCGGCGATACCGCTCATCCCGGAGCCGCCGATCCCGACGCAGTGGATACGACGGATCCGGCGCATGGCGTGTTCGGGCAGGCGTGCGTGACTCATGACTCCCCTCCCGCGGGCGCGGCCCCCGCCAGTTCGAGACAGGCCGTGGCCAGACGCCTGGCGCTGTCGGGGCTGGCAAGGGCGCGGGCACGTTCGGCGCGCTGCAGCAGCGCGTCGCGATCCAGCGCCCCCAGCAGCTGCGCCAGGGCCTGCGGGTCCAGCTCGGCATCGCGGAAGCGCCACGCCGCATCCGCCGCGACCAGGGCCTCGGCATTGGCGAACTGGTGATCGTCCACCGCATGCGGATAGGGCACGAAGATCGCGGCCACCCCGGCCGCCGCTACCTCGGCCACGGTCAGGGCCCCGGCCCGGCAGATCACCAGGTCGGCCTGCGCCCAGGCGCTCTCCATGTCGTCGATGAACGCGGTGATCCGGGCCTCCACCCCGGCTTCGGCGTACGCCGCGCGCGCCTCTTCCAGGGTGCGGGTCCCGGCCTGATGCAGGACCTGCGGGCGCTGATCGGATGGGAGCCGGCCCAGCGCCGCCGGGACCGAGTGATTCAGCGAACGCGCCCCCAGGCTGCCGCCCAGCACCAGCAGGTTCAGCGGCCCGCTGCGTCCGCTGAAACGCTCCGCCGGCGGCGGCAGTGCCGCGATCGCCGGGCGCACCGGATTGCCCGCCACCTGCGCGCCGGCACGCGGCGGGAAGGCCCCGTCGAAGCCCGCATACACCCGGTCGGCCACCCGGGCGAGCCAGCGGTTGGTAAGTCCGGCGACGGCGTTCTGCTCATGGATCACCAGCGGGCGCCCGAGCGCTGCGGCCATGAGCCCGCCCGGGCCAGCGGCGAAGCCACCGAACCCGATCACCGCCTGCGGCCGGATCCGCTGCAGCAGCACCAAAGCCGCCCAAAGGGACAGGCCCAGGCGCCACGGGGCGAGCGCCAGGCCCGTCAGCCCCTTGCCGCGGATACCGGCGATCGGAAGGGTGTGCAGGGTGATGCCGGCATCGGGGACCAGACGCGCCTCCACGCCCTCGCGGGTGCCCAGCCACACCACTTCCGTGCCACGCTCGCGCAACGCCTCGGCCACCGCCAGTCCCGGGAACACGTGGCCCCCGGTACCGCCGGCCATCACCAGCACGCGGACCGGTTCGGCAGGCGCGCTCATGCCGCACCTCCGCGGGGACCGGCGGTCCGGGTGCGCCGGCGCGGCACGGGCGCCGGCGCCGGGGTACGCGCCTCGCGCGCCACCCGCAGAACCAGCCCCACCGCGACCAGACTGACGATCAGGGAGCTGCCGCCGTAGGACAGGAACGGCAGGGTCATGCCCTTGGTCGGCAGCAGCCCCATGTTCACGCCCATGTTGAGCGCCGACTGCAGGCCCAGCCAGATCGCCACCCCGAAGGCCAGATGGGCACCGAAGGCATGGCCGCTGCGCTGGGCCTCCAGACCGATGCGCAGGCAGCGCCACACCAGCACGGCGAACAGCGCGATCAGCACCAGCACGCCGATGAAACCGAACTCCTCGGCAAACACCGCAAACAGGAAGTCGTTGTGCGCCTCCGGCAGGTAGAACAGCTTCTGCACCGAACCGCCCAGGCCCGAGCCGGTGACCCCGCCGGAACCGATCGCGATCAGTGACTGGGTCAGCTGGAAACCACTGGCGAACGGATCCTGCCAGGGATCGAGGAACGCGGTCAGGCGCGCCATGCGATAGGGCGCCGCCACCGCCGCGATCGCCATGCCGATGGCGATGGTGACGCCGAGGGCGAGGAACTGCCACATGCGGGCCCCGGCGAGGAACAGCATCCCCATGCCGATCGCCAGCATCATGGCCGCACCGCCGAAATCGGGCTGCAGCAGCAACAGCACCGTACCCAGGCCCAGCACCACCAGCGGACGGATGAAGCCCGACAGCTGCAGCCGCAGAGTGGAATAGTGCCGCACGATATAACCCGCCAGATAGGTCACCACCAGCAGCTTGGCGAGCTCCGCCACCTGCAGGTTGAACGGCCCCAGCGGGATCCAGCGGGTCGCACCGTTGACGGTGCGGCCGACCCCCGGCAGCAGGACCACGATCAGGATCAGCAGGAAAAGCGCCAGCAGCCAGGGTCCGGCCCGTTCCCAGCGCGCCAGCGGGATGTTCCAGACCGCCACCGCGGCCACCACGCCCAACGCCGCGAACAATACCTGGCGCTGGAGGAAATGCCAGGCGTTGCCGAAATCCCGAGCCCCCATCTCCATGGACGCGGACGCGACCATCACCAGTCCCAGCGCCACCAGTGCGGCGGTGACCGCCAGCAGGGGCAGATCCATTTCCTGCCGCAGCCGGTCCAGTGCGCCCGGACGACCGTATGCGACCGGGGCCGTCACGCCGCACGCTCCCTGACCGCGCGGGCGAAGTCGTCGCCGCGGGCGCGATAGTCCGGATACATGTCCAGGCTGGCGCAGGCCGGGGACAGCAGCACGCTGTCGCCCGGCTGCGCCCACTCCGCGGCACTGGCCACGGCGGCATCCATGTCGGCGACATGATGCACCGGCACCACCGGGGACAGCGCACGCGAGATCAGCGGGGCATCCTCTCCCAGCAGGACCGCGCCACGCACCTTGCCGGCCAGCTGATCGGCCAGCGGCGAGAAGTCCTGACCCTTGGCCTGACCGCCGGCGATCAGGACCAGGGGGCCCGGCGTGCCGCGCAGGGCGGCCATCGTCGCGCCCAGGTTGGTGCCCTTGGAATCGTTGATCCAGTCGACCCCGTCGATGGACGCGATCCACTGCGAACGGTGCGGCAGGCCGGGGAAATCCGCCAGCGCGGCCAGCGCCCGCGCACGGCGTTCGGGCGCATCCAGCCACGGCCACACCAGCCCCAGCGCGGCAAGGGCATTGGCCCAGTTGTGGTGTCCCCGCAGGCGCAGACGGGCGGTGGCGAGCAGGGCCTGGTCGCCGCGGCAAAACTGCGGTCCGTCCTCGTGCACTCCGGGGCAAAGGCCCCAGTCGGTCGCGGAGGGCGGGGCCTGCAGGCCAAAGGTCTCGCGCTGCATTGCGGGCGGGGTCGGCATGTCGGCCAGCATCGGGTCATCACGATTGACCAGCCCGCGAGCGGCGCCCCGGAATACCCGCTGCTTGGCACGCAGGTAGGCGGCCATATCGGCATAGCGATCGAGGTGATCCGGCGACAGGTTGAGCACCACCGCCGCGGCGGGCGCCAGATCGTGGCAACGTTCCAGCTGGAAGCTGGACAGCTCCAGCACGAACATCTCCGGATCGCGTTCCAGCAGATCCAGCGCCGGGGTCCCGTAGTTGCCCCCGATCGCCACCGCGTAACCGGCCGCATCCAGCAGTTCGCCGGTCAGCGCGGTCACGGTGCTCTTCCCGTTGGAACCGGTGATCGCGATCACCGGGGCGGCGGCCTCGCGGGCAAACAGGTCGATGTCACCGGTGATCTCGGCCCCGGCCTCCCCTGCGGCGGCGATCGCCGGGTGCTCCAGTGCGACCCCCGGCGAGACGATCAGGCGGCGCACGCCGGTGGCATCCAGGCCATCCAGCGGGCCGACCCGGCGCTCGTTCAGGATCCGCGCCAGCTCGGGGTCGTCACAGGCCGGCGGCTCGCTACGGGTATCGGTGACCGCGAACGACATCCCGCGCGCGAGCAGGTAGCGCGCCACCGACTGCCCGGTGGCACCCAGCCCGACGATCAGGTTGTCACTTCGCACCCGTTCCATCAGCGCACCTTCAGGGTTGCCAGCCCGATGAGGACGAACACCACGGTCAGGATCCAGAAGCGCACGATCACGCGCGGCTCCGGCCAGCCCTTGAGTTCGAAGTGATGGTGCAGCGGCGCCATGCGGAACATGCGCCGGCCGGTCAGCTTGAAGGACGCGACCTGAAGCATGACCGAAACGGTCTCCAGGACGAACACGCCGCCCATGATCAGCAGCACGATCTCCTGGCGGGTGAGGATCGCCATCATCCCCAGAGCGGCGCCCAGCGCCAGGGCCCCGACATCGCCCATGAAGACCTGCGCCGGATAGGTGTTGAACCACAGAAAGCCCAGCCCCGCGCCCACCAGCGCAGCGGCGAAGATGCCTACCTCGCCAACCCCGGGGACCGCGGGAATGCCGAGATAGTCGGCGAACACCGCATGGCCCGCGGCATAGGCGAAGATGCCCAGGGCGCCGGCCACCAGCACCGCCGGCATGATCGCCAGCCCGTCCAGCCCGTCGGTCAGGTTGACGGCGTTGGACGAGCCCACTACCACCAGCCAGACCAAGGGGATGAACAGCCAGCCGAGGCTGAACTCGATCTCCTTGAACACCGGCAGATAGAAGGTGGTCTCCACCGGGTCCTGGGCGGTCAGCATGATCACCCCGGCCGCGATCAGCGCGAACAGGGTCTGCCACAGCAGCTTGGATTTCGCCGACAGCCCCTGGCTGTTGCCGTAGCGCAGCTTGAGATAGTCATCCCAGCCCCCCACCGCGCCGAACGCCAGGGTGGTCAGCAGCACGATCCAGACGAAACGGTTGGTCAGGTCGCTCCACAGCAGGGTGGCCACCGCCACGGCCACCAGGATCAGCGCGCCGCCCATGGTCGGCGTCCCCGCCTTGCTCAGATGCGATTCGGGTCCATCCTCGCGGATGTTCTGGCCGACCTTGCCCAGGGTCAGGCGGCGAATCACCGCCGGACCGATCAGCAGGGCGATCGCCAGCGCCGTCACCACCCCGAGGATGGCGCGCAGGGTCAGGTACTGAAAGACCGTGAACCCGCTGTGGAACTGGGCGAGATATTCAGTCAGCGCGAACAGCATCCACCGCCTCCGGGTCCAGGGGCTGCGCGTCCAGCGCCTCCACGATGCGTTCCATGTGCTGGCTGCGCGACCCCTTGACCAGCACCGTGGTGTGTTCGTCCAGCAACCCTTCCAGGCGGGCGACCAACGCAGCATGATCCAGGAACCACTCGCCGCCTTCACCGAAGGCCTCGGCCACGGCGCGGCCCTGCTCACCCAGGGCCAGGCAGGCGTCGATGCCCATGGCCCGTGCCTCGCGACCGATCGCGGCGTGCAACTCGGCCGATTCGGCTCCCAGCTCGCCCATCTCGCCGAGCACCAGCAGGCGGCGACCGGGTACGCTCGCCAGGACCTCCAGCCCGGCCCGCAGGGAATCGGGGTTGGCGTTGTAGCTGTCGTCCCAGATCCGTGCCCCGCTGGCATGGCGGCAGGCCTGCAGGCGGCCGGCGACCGGACGCCACGCGGCCAGGCCGGCGGCAACCGTATCGATACCGGCACCCACCGCGTTGGCCGCCGCCGCCGCGGCCACCGCATTGGCGGCCACGTGCCGCCCGGGGCTGGCCAGACGGACCTCGCGCCCGGCCCCGAGGATCGTGATCAGCAGGCGATCCGGCGCGATCCATGCGCCCTCGACCTCGCCGCCACCCTCCAGCGAGAAACGCTGGCGATGATGGTGTTCGTTCAACGACAGCCAGTAATCGGCGAACGGATCATCCAGGTTGACCACGGCCGTACCGCCCTGGGAGGGCAGGCCGGAAAAGATCTCGGCCTTGGCGTGGGCCACCCCCTCGAGGCTGCCGAAGCCTTCGAGGTGGGCGTGGCCCGCGTTGGTAATCAGGGCCACCTGCGGGGAGGCCCAGGCGGCCATGCGCCCCACCTCGCCGGTGTGGTTGGCACCCAGCTCGATCACCGCGAATTCGGTATCTGCGGGCATCGCCAGCAGCGTCAGCGGGGTGCCGACCTCGTTGTTCAGGTTGCCTTCGGTGGCATGCACCCGCCCCATGCGCGCGAGGATGCTGCGCAGCATCTCGCGGGTCGTGGTCTTGCCGTTGGAGCCGGTCAGCGCAATCACCCGCGCGTCGCAGCGCGCACGCCAGGCCGCGGCCAGGCGCCCCAGGGCCTCGCCGGTGTCCGGGACCACGACCTGCGCCACCGGGAGGTCCGTGCGCGCCCGGCGCAGCAGCAGGACCGGGGCAGCCGGCAGCGCGGCGTCCAGGTAATCGTGGGCATCGAAGCGAGGCCCGCGCAATGCGACGAACAGCCCGCCTTCCCGCGGACTGCGGGTATCGGTGAACACACCGCTGAATTCGGTCCCGGGATCGCCCTGCAGACGCCCGCCCACTGCGGTCGCCAGCTCGCCCGCCGTCATCCGGATCATTACCCTTCCTCCCCGATGGGTTCGTGCGCCAGCCGGGCGGCCAGCGTCCGGTCGCTGAACGGTCGCTGCGTGTCGCCCACCTGCTGCGTGGTCTCGTGTCCCTTGCCGGCCAGCAGCACGATGTCGCCCGCACCGGCATTGGCCACCGCGTCCCGTACCGCCGCCTCGCGGTCGGCGATCTCGCAGCACTCGCCGGCGGCCCCGCAGCCAGCGAGCACCGCGGCACGGATCGCCGCCGGGTCCTCGTGGCGGGGGTTGTCGTCGGTCACGATCACCCGATCCGCATGGCGGGCGGCGACCCGGCCCATCGCCGCGCGCTTGCCCGGGTCACGATCACCGCCGCAGCCGAACACCACACTCAGACGTCCACGGGAATGCGGGCGCAGGGCGGTGAGCGCGGCCTCCAGCGCCTGCGCGGTGTGGGCGTAATCGACCACCAGCAGGGCGCCGCTGGGCAATTCGAAACGCTCCATGCGCCCGGGCACCCCCGGGAGCCCGGCCACCGCTTCGGCGGCGGCCTCCCAGGAGTGACCGAGGGCATGCAGGGTCGCAAGGGTGGCGAGCAGGTTCTCCACCTGGAAGCGGCCGTACAGCCGCGAGCGAACGGACCAATGCTGCCCGTCGGCGACCAGGGTGAAGGCCAGCCCCTGCGGCGTGGCCTCGACCGCCTCGGCGCGCACCATCGCCGTCGACAGATCCGCTCCCCAGGTGAGGTCGGCGACCCCGGCCGGGACCGGGCGCCGCAGCAGTTCACGGCCGAGCTCGTCGTCCGCATTGATCACCCGGGTGTGCAGCCCGGGACGGTCGAACAGGGTCGCCTTGGCCTCCGCGTAGGCGGCCTGGCTGCCGTGAAAATCCAGGTGATCGGTGCCCAGCCGGGTCAGTACCGCCACACTTACCGGGATGCCGTCCAGGCGCCCCTGCACCAGGCCATGCGAGGACGCCTCGAGCGCGACCGCGCGACAGCCGTTGCGCGCCAGATCCGCAAGATGCCGGTGCAATTCAAGCACCCCCGGAGTGGTGTGACCGGCGGGATGCAGCGCGGCGGGGCGCCCGGCCCCCAGGGTTCCGATCACGCCGGCGGGAGTGCCGAGTTGTTCGAGCGCCGCGGCGACGAGATGGGTCACCGAGGTCTTGCCGTCGGTGCCGGTAACCGCGACGACCGGCGCATCCTCCGGCCACGCCCCGAATACCGCGCGGGCCAGCGCAGGAAGACGGGAACGCAGGCCCGGCACCCGCAGGGCGGGGACCCCTGTATCCGCGATCTCCGCGGGTTCGGCCTCACCGTCCTCGTCCCACAGAATCACGCAGGCCCCGCGTGCCGCCGCGTCCACGGCATGGACGAGCCCGTGTTCGCGGGTACCGCGCAGGGCGACGAAACCGGCACCCGGCGTCACCGCGCGGCTGTCCTGCACCAAGTCGGTTACGTTGACCTCGGCCTGCCCGCGGAACAGTTCCGGGAAGTGCCGGTGCAGGGGCACGGCCGTCATGGGCGTATCGGCGGCCGCGGGGGTCATGGCTGCCCCTCTTCGCCGGCCGCGATCTGCATCGGGATCTCGGGCATCGCGTCCGGACGGACGTTGTACATGCGCAGGGCGGAGGCGGCGACCTCGCGGAACACCGGGGCCGCGACCGCGCCGCCGTAATGCATGTCCGCAGGCTCGTCGACCACCACCGCCATCACGAAACGCGGGTCCGAGGCCGGTACCAGGCCGACGAAGCTCGAGTAATAGCGATCCTCGGCATAACCGCCGGCCACCGCCTTGCGTGCGGTACCGGTCTTGCCGGCCACGCGGTAGCCGTCGATCACGGCCTGCCGGGCGGTACCTTCGGGCCCCACGGTGTGTTCCATCATCGCCATCAGGCGGGCAGCAGTCCCGGGGCTCATGACCGCCTCGGGCTCACGGACATCATCGGCGGTTTCCACCAGCCGCACGGGCATGCGCCGGCCCTCGTTGGCGAACGCGGTATATGCCGCCGCCAGCTGCAACGGGGTAGCGGCCATGCCGTAGCCATAACCCAGGGTGGCCTGTTCCACCTCGCGCCAGGCGGTGAAATCGCGCAGGGTGCCGCGGGCCTCGCCGGGGAAATGGAGCCCCGCAGACTGACCGAAACCGGCACGCGACAACACCCGCCAGAATTCCGCCGGATCGGTGTCCATCGCGAGGCGGGTGGCGCCCACGTTGGACGAGCGCGCGATCAGGGTGGTCAGGTCGATGGTGCCGAAGTCCCGCAGGTCGCGCACCGTGAGCTGCCCCACGCGCATCGTCCCGGGTGCGGTGTCCAGGGTCTCGTGCGGATCGACCGCCCCGGAGTCGAGCGCGGCCGCCACCGTGAACGGCTTGAGCACGGACCCGGGCTCGAAGGCGTCGACCACCGCGCGGTTGCGGGCCCGCTCGGAGCGGATCGACCCGCGATTGTTGGGATTGAAGCCGGGCTGGTTGACCATCGCCAGGACGTCACCGCTGCGCGCATCCAGCAGCACGGCCGAGCCACCACGCGCATCGTGGCGCTGCACCGCGGCCTTCAGCTCGCGGTATGCAAGGTACTGCAGGCGTGCATCCAGGGTCAGGCCGAGGGCCTGACCGTCGCGCGCGGCACGAATGCTGGCGACATCGCGGATCGTCCGCCCGTGCCGATCCTGCAGGACTCGCTTGGTTCCGGGCTGGCCGGTCATCCAGTAATCGAACGCAAGTTCGATCCCTTCCTGGCCACGGTCGTCGATGTCGGTGTATCCGAGGACATGCGAAACCGCCTCGCCGTGGGGATAGTAGCGGCGGAACTCGCGCGCGAGAGAGACCCCCGGCACCCGCAGCTCCTCCACCGCCTCGGCCTGGGACGGGAGCATGTGCCGGCGCAGATACATGAACTCGCGATCGGCACGTTCCTCGATGCGCCCGGCGAGCTCCTCGGGATCGGTCTGCAGGGCTTCGGCCAGCTCGTCCCAGCGTTCGGGGGCGTCCAGCAGGTCGCCGGGCACGGCCCACGCGGTGTGTACCGGCGCCGAGATCGCCAGGGGCTCGCCATGGCGATCGGTGATCGTCCCGCGGTGGGCGGTCTCGGTCAGGGTGCGCACCTGGCGGGCCTCGCCCTGGGCCGACAGGAAGTCGCTCTTGAACACCTGCAGGTCGGCCGCACGCAGCACCAGGGCCACCAGCATCAGCAGCAGCAGAACGCCCACGGTGTACAGGCGTGCCATGGAGATCTCGCGTTTCAGCGCCCCCATGCGTCACCCCCGATCACTACCAGCCGCTCGGCATCCGGCTGCAGCATCCCCAGCTCGTCACGCGCGTGACGTTCGATGCGCCCCGGCGTCGCCCAGGTCGACTGCTCGATCTGCAGCTGCGCCCACTGCCGGTTCAGGCGATCACGCTCGGCCATCACCGCCTGCTGGTCGACGAACACCTGACGTGCCTCGTGGCGAGCCACGACCACCCCCAGCGCGGAGGCGAACGCGCCCACCGAAAGTGCGACGATGGCGAGGCCGCGCCAGACCATCAGGTACGCTCCGCCACGCGCAGCACCGCCGAGCGCGACCGCGGATTGCGTTGCTGTTCCGCGCGATCGGCACGCACGGGCTTGCCCAGCGGACGCAGGGGACGCTGCACCGGCTCGGGGTTCACCGGCAGGCCGCGTGGCAGACGCGGCGCATCTTCGCGGTCACCGCGAAAGGCGCGCTTGACCATGCGGTCCTCCAGGGAATGGAACGCGATGACCACCACGCGCGCGCCGCTCGGCAGCGCTTCCGGGATGGTCGCGAGCCAGCGCTCCAGCTCCCGGAGTTCATCGTTCACCCGGATGCGCAGTGCCTGGAAGGTGCGTGTCGCGGGGTGCTTGCCCGGCTCGCGCCGCGGCACGGCGCCACGAACCAGCTCCGCCAGCCGCCCGGTGCGGGTGATCGGCGCCTCGCTGCGCGCCCGCACGATCGCACGGGCAATGCGCCGCGAAAACCGCTCTTCGCCGTATTGGTAGATGGTGTCGGCGATTTCCTGCTCGGTGGCCCGTGCAAGCCAGTCCGCGGCGCTCTCGCCGGTACCCGGATCCATGCGCATGTCCAGCGGGCCGTCGTGCTGGAAGCTGAATCCGCGTTCGGCATCGTCCAGCTGCGGCGAGGAAACCCCGAGGTCCAGGAAAACGCCGGCGGGAAGGCCGGCATCGCCACGCCGGCGCAGCACTTCGGCCATGGTCGAAAACGCGGCGGCCTCGAAGGCGAACCGCGGATCGCCCAGAAACGAAGAGGCGGCCTTGGCCGCCTCGGGGTCCCGGTCCATCGCCAGCAGGCGACCGTCCGGCCCCAGACGTTCGAGAAGCGCCCGGCTGTGGCCGCCCCGACCAAAGGTGCCGTCGACGTAGAAACCGTCAGCGCGCACCGCCAGCCCCTCCAGCACGGCGTCCAGCATCACCGGGACATGCGCCTGTAGCGAGGAGCCGGCCATCACAGCGAGATTGAATCGAGTTCGTCTGCATCGATGCCATCCTCGAACATCTGCTCGCAATTCTGATCCCAGGTGGCCTGATCCCAGATCTCGAACTTCTTGCCCTGCCCGAGAAGCACGACCTGCTTGTCGAGACTGGCGAACCGTCGCAGGGGCGGCGGCAACAGCAGACGGCCGCTGCCATCGAGATCGCAGTCGGAAGCGTGACCGACCAGCAGGCGCTGGAGGCGCACGACCGCCGGCTTCAGGTTGGGACGCGACATCAGGTTCTGCTCGACCCGCTCCCATTCCGGACGCGGATACACCAGGAGACAGCGGTCGGGGTGGACGGTCACCACCAGCTGGCCGTCACAGGAGGCCACAAGCTCATCGCGATAGCGCGCCGGCATGGCCAGGCGCCCTTTCGCATCCAGATTGAGCTGACTGACGCCTCGGAACATGGCCGGTCATGGTGGTATTCCCACCTTCTCCCACTTCTCCCCACTTGGACCCACTATAGGTACACCCCTGAAACCGGTCAAGGAAAAAAGGGGTCTTTGGAGAAAAATAAGCCTTTCATCACAGAGACTTATGAAGCCCTGCAGAGACGGCAGCACAGAGGGAAAAGAAGCACCCGAAACCAGAGGTCTGAGGCGCCCTTTTGAGAAATTACTTTATGATTTTGCGGCAACCCGGTATTCAGGTCCCGCGGGGCGCACAGCCCGGCAGGTGGGAAAAAGTGGGAGCCGGCCTGTAAGCCGGGTTCTGTCGAGGACGATCATTCCTCTGGGACGTCCGTCACCGGACGCCTCAAGCAGCCTACCCGGGTGCGATGCGGGCCACACCATGCACCCCTATTTGGCCTTGCTCCGGACGGGGTTTGCCGTGCCACGGACTGTTACCAGCCGTGCGGTGCGCTCTTACCGCACCTTTTCACCCTTACCTGTGCCCGAAGGCCATCGGCGGTCTGTTTTCTGCGGCACTTTCCGTCGGCTCGCGCCGCCCAGGCGTTACCTGGCGTCCTGCCCTGCGGAGCCCGGACTTTCCTCCACGCCACAGGGGCGCAGCGACCGTCCGGCCGACTCCCGCAACCCTTGTACGCGCGACACCACGCACTTGCAAGACCCGAACGGCCGCCAGCTGCCCTTCAGCCGCCCCCGTCCTCCCGGGAACCGGCGGCCTTCAGCTCCAGGCCTCGCGCGTACAGCCGGTTGCGCGGCTGCCCGGTGACGTCCGCCAGCAGGCGCGCCGCGCGCTTGAGCGGGAGCTCCTCGGCCAGCGCGAGCAGCAGCCGCTCGTGTTCGGCCGGGATCCCCTCCGTCGGAGCAGCCTCCGCCGGCGCCAGCACCAGCACGAATTCCCCGCGCGTGCGCCAGCCATCGGCCTCCAGCCAGCCGGGCAGCTCCCCGGCCGGCCCGAAATAATGCTCCTCGAACTGCTTGGTCAGCTCGCGCGCGAGGAACACGGTGTGCATCGGCGCCCGTGCGGCCAGCTCGCTCGCGGTCGCGGCAATCCGGTGGGCCGACTCGAACACGATGGTGGTCTGCGGCCGCGCCAGCAGTTCACTCAGGCGCCGCTCCCGCGCACCAGCGGCATGCGGCAGGAAGCCGTCGAAACAGAACCGGTCACTGGGCAGCCCCGACACCGCCAGCGCGGCCAGCGGGGCACTGGGTCCGGGCACCGGCCGGATCTCCAGAGCGCGCTCGCGTGCCTCCCGGACCAGACGAAAACCCGGATCCGAGACCAGCGGAGTGCCGGCATCCGAGATCAGCGCCACGTCCGCACCGCCCTCCAGCTCGGCCAGCAGACTGAACACGCGCTGCTCCTCGTTGTGTTCGTGCAGACTCACCATCGGCGTGTCGATGCCCATCGGCGCGAGCAGGGCCCGACTGTGACGGGTATCCTCCGCCGCGATGCGCGAGACATGCGACAATACCTCTCTGGCGCGCGGCCCAAGATCGGCCCGGTTGCCGATGGGGGTGGCCACCACCCACAGTGTTCCGGCCCGCGTTGACACTGTCTGCTGCGCTTCCAATACTGACTCCTTACCGCTGACTCGACATTTGCCGTGACCCGACTCCCAACCCTTTTCCGTCCGGCCTGTTATCTGCGCCCGGCCACCCTGCTCCCGCGCCCGCTGCTGACCCTGGCCGTCATCGGCCTGGTGGCCAGCTGTGCCGCGCCCCAGCCGGACCCGACCCCCGACCCGGAACCCGAGGTCCCGGTCGAGATCGAGCTCGAGCCGGAACAGCAGGCCGAACGCCTGCTGCAACGCGCGGAAGAACTTCCCGACGACGAGATCGACACCGACCTGCTGCGCGAAGCAGTGGACGCTGCACTGGCCCTGGAGCCGATCCCCGACGCGACGCTTGAACGCGCCGAGCAGGCCTGGCGCCGGCTGCCCGACGAGGAGCCCATGCCGCTGGCCGATCGCGTCCGCGGTGGCTGGCTGGCCTGGCACCGTGACAAACCCGACCTTGCGGCCCAACGCCTGGGTGCCGACGACCCCGACGACCCCACCCGAACCCCGGAGTTTCACCGCCGCGGTCTGGAACTGCATGCGCGGCTGCTGGAGAGCGAACAGGCATGGTATCAGGCCCTGGAGGCGCGCCTGCGGCTCGACCCCCTGCTGATGATGGAACCCGATCAGCAGACCGCCAACCACCACCGTGTGTGGGCCCTGATGGCCGCGCTGCGTCCGGCCCAGCGAGAACGGCTGTCACGTGATACGGCGCCCGGCGCCGCCGGATGGCACGAACTCTTCCGGGCGCTGTCCCAGGCCGAGGACGGGGACGCCGCAATGGCACAAGCGGAACGCTGGCGCGAAGCTTTCCCGCGGCACCCCGCCAACAGCCACCTTTCCACGCTCCTGGCCGCAACACCGCTGGAGGCCGACGCACCCGGCGACATCGTGGTCCTTCTGCCCCTGTCCGGCGATCTCGCCGGACTCGGCGAGGCCGTGCTCGATGGCGTGACCCGCGCCCATTATGCCGAGGCCGGGGGTCAGGGCCGCCTGCAGGTTCGCGACACCCGGGGCGATCCGCAACAGGCAGCCCGCCTGTATCGCGATGCGGTCCGCGCCGACGCCGATCACGTCATTGGTCCGCTGCACCGGGATTCCGTGGCCGCAATCGCCGACCTCGACGAGCACCTTCCCGGCGTCCTGCTCAATCGTACCAACAACCCCCTGCCCCGCGGGCTCAGCGCCCTGGCACTGGACCCGGAATCCGATGCCCGGGCGGTCGCCGATCGCGCGGCCCGTGCCGGCTGGGGGCCCGGTCTGGCGATCATTCCCGAGGGCGAGTTTGGTGATCGGCTCGCGTCGGCCTGGTCGCTGGCCGCCGAGGATCATGGCCAGCCCCCGCGCGACGTGGCCCGGGTGGATACTCATGCCGGGGACCTGAACGAGCGGATCGGCGAACACGTCGGGATTGGCCGGAGCGAGGAGCGTATCCGCGAGGTCTCGCGGCGGCTGGGCCTGAGCCTCGAGGCGGACCCGCAGATCCGCGCAGACATAGATTACCTGTTCATCGCCGGACAGGGGGCCGACGTCCGCCGGATCGCACCCCATCTGCATTTCCATCAGGCCTCCAGCCTGCCGATGATGGCCACTCCGCACGTCTACCCCGGGGCACCGGACCCATCCCGCGATCGCGACCTGAACGCCATCGCATTCCCCGACGCCCCGCTGCTGTTCAGCGAGATCGCCCCGCTGGGCGATGAGGGCGGAACGACGCTGCGTGACCACACGGAGCTGCCACGTTTCTTCGCCCTGGGCCAGGACGCGCGCCGGCTAGCCGTGCGCGCCGAACCGGCAAATGCCGCGCCGCATGCCACCGTGGCGGGACACGCCGGCGAATGGCAACTCAACGCCCTGACCGGTGACTGGCAGCGCGAGCCGACCTGGGCCCATTTTGTTCGGGGCGTCCCGCAACGCCTGGAGGCGGCCGGGGGCTCCGGCGACTGATGTTCCGCCCGGGCGATGCCGGACAGCAGGCCGAAGAGCGTGCGGCCCGCTATCTCGAGGATCGCGGCCTGCGCCCGCTCGCCAGCAATGTCCGGCGGCCGTGGGGCGAAATCGATCTGGTAATGCGCGAGCACGATACTGTGGTGTTCGTGGAGGTGCGCATGCGCAGCCGGAGCGACTACGGCGGTGGGCTGGAAAGCATCGACCGGCGCAAACGGGGGCGGCTGCGGCGCATGGCCGAGACCTGGATGCTGGAACAGCAGTGGGACGGCCCGGCGCGGTTCGACGTGGTGGCGCTGGACGGTGACGGCGGGATCGAATGGATCGTCGACGCGATCCGGGGCGACGAGTTGTGACCCCGCTGGCCAGAGAACTGGAACGACTCCTGCCGGAGGCAGACCGGCTGCTGGATCCGGCCGACTGCTGGGCCTACGGCAGTGACAACTCGCGCCTGCACGCCATCCCGGAGGCGGTCGCCTTTGCCCGTGATGCCGATACGGTCGCGGAACTGGTGCGCCTGTGTCGCCGGCTGGGCGCACCGCTGGTGGTGCGGGGCCGTGGCACCGGCACGACCGGGGCCGTGGTGCCCGACCGCGGGGGTCTGGTGCTGTCGCTGGAACGCATGAACCGTATCCTTGAGGTCGACCCCGGCAATCGCTGGCTGATCGCGCAGCCGGGCGCGACCAACGCAGAAATCCAGACGACTGCCGGCGAGCATGGTTTCTTCTGGCCCCCGGACCCCACCAGCAGCGCGTTCTGCACGCTTGGGGGCAATCTTGCCTACAATTCCGCCGGCCCCCATGCGGTGAAATACGGCACGCCGCGGGAAAACACCCTGGGGCTCGAGGCCGTGGCGGGCACCGGCCAACGCTTTCGCACCGGCGTGCGCACGACCAAGGGGGTGGTCGGTTACGACCTCACCCGGTTGCTGATCGGTTCGGAGGGTACCCTCGGGATCATTACCGAGGCGACACTGAAGCTGACCCCGCGCCCCGAGTGCACGCACCTGTTACAGGCGGTCTACCCCGACATCGAATCAGCGGCGCAGGCCGTTACCCGTCTGATGGCCCGGGCCGAATCGCCCTCGGCGCTGGAATTCATGGACCGCTCCGCGATTACGATGATCCGCGGCTATGGTGGCGTGGAACTGCCCGAAGAGGCCGGCGCGATCCTGATGATCGAGGTCGATGGTTCGGCCGAGGGCATTGCCGGGCGGGCCGCCGGTATCCGCACGGTCGCCGCCGACGGGGCACTGCACGTGGACATGGCGGATACGCACGAGGCCATGGAACGCCTGTGGAAGGTTCGGAAGGCCCTTTCGCCCGCACTGAGGACCATCGCGCCGAAGAAGATCAACGAAGACGTCGTCGTGCCGGTATCGCGTATCCCGGCATTGATCGGCGGCCTGGAGGAGCTGGCCACCCGCCACGCCATCCGCATCGTGAACTTCGGCCACGCCGGCAACGGCAACATCCATGTAAATCTGCTGGTGAACCCGGATGACCCCGAGGAGATGCAGCGCGCCGAGGCCTGTCTCGACGACGTGTTCCGCCTGGTGCTGTCGCTGGACGGCAGCCTTTCCGGTGAACACGGCATCGGGCTGGTCAAACGGCCGTTCGTCGGGCGCGAACTGGACCCCGCGGCCCTGGAGCTGATGGAAGGGGTACGAGCGGCGTTCGATCCCGACGGAATCCTGAACCCGGGCAAGGCGCCGCCCACCCCCGGTGAATGACGCCTACTTGACCACAGTGAGCGACGGACCGCCCTTGCGTCGCGGCGGTTCGTCACCACCGCCGTCCCCGTCATCATCCGGCGGCTCGCCGTCATCCGGCGGGCCATCGCCGGGACCCGGGTCCGGAGATGGTCCGGGCTCGCTGCCGAACATCATGCCCTGCCCGTTTTCACGTGCGTAGACCGCCATCACCGCAGCCAGCGGGACAAACACGTCCATCGGCGTGCCCGCGAAACGGGCGGAAAACGCGACGAACTCGTCGCCCAGCTCCAGCCCCTGCACGGCATTGGGCCCCACATTGAGGGTGATCTTGCCCTGCTCCACGAAGGCATCCGGCACCACGGTCCCGTCCACCGTGGCATCCACCAGCAGGTGCGGGGTCATGCCGTTGTCGGTGATCCAGTCCCACAGCGCCCGGAGCAGGTACGGTCGCGACGAAGTCAAAGCCGCAGCTCCCTTTCGGCCTCGGTCAGACTGATGGTGAACGATTCGCGCCGGCAGACCCGGTCAGCGTACTCCTGGATGGCCCGGGGAAGGCCGTCCAGCGGGATCCCCACTGCCGGCAGGCGCCAGACCACCGGGGCGATGGCCGCATCCACGATGCTGAATTCGTCGCTGAGAAAGTATGGCTTCAGTTCGAAGATGTCACTGGAAGCCAGAAAGCTCTCCCGCAGCACCTTGCGGGCCTTGGTGAGCGAATTCCCGGACGCCTTCGCGATCGCATCGAGCCCCTCGTACCAGTCACGTTCCACGCGGTACAGCGCGAGCCGCGCTGCGGCACGGGAGACCGGGTCCACCGGCATCAGCGGCGGATGCGGGAAGCGCTCGTCGAGGTATTCGGTGATCACGTGCGTTCCGTACAGGGCCAGGTCCCGGTCCACCAGGGTGGGAACCTCGTTGTACGGATTGAGATCGGAGAGATCCTCGGGGAGATCGTCGGGCCCGAGGTTGACCACGTCCACCGCGATGTCCTTTTCGGCGAGGATGATGCGCACCCGGTGGCAGCGCACGCAGTCGTGTGCGGAAAACAGCGTCATTACGGAACGGCGGTTGGCGACCAGCGCCATGGCATTCTCCCTACCCCGGCGTCTGCAGGTGCCGGGTCCACGGTACAGGATGCCGGCGCCGGCTCATCCTCGAGTCCGGCACCGGTTGGATCTCCTCCCGCCTCAGTGGACGTCCTTCCAGTATTCCTTTTTCAGGAAGTACGCCAGCAGCGTGAAGAAGGCGAGGAAGATCATCACGAAGACACCGATCCGCTGGCGTTCCAGCTTGACCGGTTCGCCAAGGTAGGACAGATAGGTCACGATGTCACGCACCGCCCGGTCGTATTCGCTGGGAGACATGCTGCCGCCTTCCACCAGCTCCAGGCGTTCGTTGCCATCATCATCCTCGACCAGTTCCTGCCAGCCCTGCTTGTGCCACAGCGCGTGCGGCATGCCCACGTTGCTGAACACCGTGTTGTTGGCGCCCAGCGGACGGGACTCGTCGCGGTAGAACGACTTGAGGAAGGTGTACAGCCAGTCCTCGCCGTGGATGCGCGCGGTCAGGGTCAGGTCGGGCGGGGCCACGCCGAAGGCTTCTTCGGCGTAGTCCTCTTCCATCGCGATCTCCATCAGGGAACCCACGTTAACCGGCTCTCCCTCCTCGTCGGTGACAAAGATGAAGTGCTCTTCCATGTGTTCCTCGGTCAGACCGATGCCCTTGCCAACGCGGTTATACCGCTCGTACTTGGTCGAGTGGCACCCCATGCAGTTGTCCGCGAACAGGCGGGCGCCCCGCTGCAGCGCGTTCTGGTTGGAGATGTCCACGTTGGCCGACATCAGCTCGCTGGCGCCGGCGGTTCCCGCCGGCCCCATGAACAGGGCCGCAAGGCCCACGAAGGTTGCAGCAATCAGCTTTTTCATCACGAAGTCACCCTTTGCGGAACGGGACGGTCACGGCCCAGACCACGTGCGAACACGGGGGCCACCATGGTCACGAACAGATACACGGTCGGGATCAGCCAGCCCCACATGATCAGGGCGGCGTCATCCGCATCGAAGCGCGCCACGTCGTAGAACGTGTAGATCGCGACCAGCACCAGGAACGCGAGGATGCTGAACCAGGCCGAACGTTCCCGCGACAGGAACCACAGCAGGAAGAAGAACAGGAAGTAGACCTGGGAGAACCGCAGGCTCATGTCGCTGACCGCGGTGGTCGCCTGCTGCAGGCCCAGCCAGCCAAGGATCACGAAGGCGATCACGAACACCGCGAGGTTGAACTTGGCCGCAAAGGACCGGTAGCGCATGGACTTGACCGGGTTACGGTCCAGCCAGGGGATCACGAACAGGATCACCACGGCCGCGCCCATGGCGACCACGCCCAGGAACGGATCCGGCACGGAACGCAGCACCGAGTACATCGAGGTGAAGTACCAGACCGGCGGAATCAGCTCCGGCGTCACCAGCGGATCGGACGGGATGAAGTTGTCCGGCTTCAGGAAGTAGCCGCCACCCTCGGGGGCGAAGAACACGATCGCGAAGAAAACGATCAGGAACACGCCCACGCCCACGATGTCCTTCACGGTGTAGTACGGGTGGAACGGGATGCCGTCCTTCGGGATGCCGTTCTCGTCCTTGTTCGCCTTGATCTCGACGCCGTCGGGGTTGTTGGAGCCCACCTCGTGCAGCGCGATGATATGCGCGGCCACCAGCAGGATCAGCACCAGCGGCAGGGCCACCACGTGCAGGGCGAAGAACCGGTTGAGCGTGGCGTCGGACAGCAGGAAGTCACCGCGGATCCAGGTCACCAGCTCCGGCCCGATGTACGGGATGGTCTGGAACAGGTTCACGATCACCTGCGCGCCCCAGTAGGACATCTGGCCCCACGGCAGCAGGTAGCCGGCGAAGGCCTCGGCCATCAGCACGACGTAGATCAGCATGCCGAAGATCCAGATCAGCTCGCGCGGCTTCTTGTAGGAACCGTAGAGCAGGGCACGGAACATGTGCAGATAGACGACCACGAAGAACATCGAGGCGCCGGTGGAATGCATGTAGCGGATCAACCAGCCCCATTCCACGTCACGCATGATGTACTCGACCGACGCGAAGGCCAGCTCCGCATCCGGCTTGTAGAACATGGTCAGGACAATGCCGGTAACGATCTGGATCACCAGCACCAGCAGGGCGAGCGAGCCGAAGAAGTACCAGAAGTTGAAGTTCTTCGGCGCGTAGTACTTGGCCAGGTGGTCGTTCCACATCTGGGACAGGGGGAAGCGCGCGTCCACCCAGCCCAGAAAACCTCCCTGGATCTTCTCGTCCGGATTACTGGCCATCAGACGGTCCCTCCTTCTTCATCGTCTTCACCCACCAGGATCACGTCGTCCGTGAGGTACTTGTACGGCGGGACCACGAGGTTGGTAGCCGCCGGCATGTTGGCGTACACGCGGCCGGCCATGTCGAAGCGAGAACCGTGGCAGCCGCACAGCCAGCCGCCCTGCCAGGCGGAGCCCATCTCGGGATCGCCGATCTCGGGGCGGTAGCTGGGCGAGCACCCGAGGTGGGTACAGATACCGACGACCACCAGGAACTCGGGATCGATCGAGCGGTGTTCGTTCTGGGCGTAGGGAGGCTGCTGATCCTCGACTTCGGAGTCCGGATCACGCAGGCGGTCGGTGATCTTCGACAGCCCTTCGAGCATCTCCTCGGTACGACGGACGACCCAGATGGGCTGGCCGCGCCATTCGACGGAGATACGCTGACCCTCGTCGATCTCGCGGAGATCCACCTCGACCGGAGCTCCGGCCGCCTGGGCGCGGGCACTCGGCTGCAGGGACGCCAGCATCGGCGCGGCTACCGCCGCAACGCCGGCTCCGCCAACGACCGAAGTCGCGGCGACGAGGAACCGGCGCCGGCCTCGATTTACGCCTTGGTTTGCCATGTTTGTCTCTCCAAACAACGTGTTGAAAGCGTGATGCGAGGTTGCACCCGCGGGGCACAGCCTGCTCGAAGGAGCCTGGAGCTCTCTTGTTGGAACCCGACACAGGGTCGGAAAATCGCAATAGAATTCCCGAACACGCTAATAAGGTCAAGTACGCCCCGGACGCACACCGCCGCGCGTAACGGGTGCCTTCTCGTCTATCCGGGGCCGGCGCGCAGGGTATCAGGCCGGATTGTCGAGATCGAGGAATTCGTGCTCCAGACCGAAGTGGCGGGCGCACCAGTCACCCAGGGCACGCGGGCCGCCACGTTCGGTGGCGTGGTGTCCGGCGGCCAGATAATGGACCCCCAGCTCGCGGGCCTCGTGGGTGGTCTGTTCCGAGATCTCGCCGCTGATGTAGGCGTCAGCCCCCAGTTCCGCAGCGCGCGGCAAAAGTGACTGGGCACCGCCGGAGCACCAGGCGACCCGCCGGATCGGATGGTCACCGGCCTCCACCAGCAAAGGCTCGCGCCCCAGCGCACCGGCCACCCGGGCCACCAGATCGGCCGCGGTGAGCGGGCTGTCCGGCGCCCCGACCAGCCCCACGCCGTCGTCGCGCATCGGAGCGTCGGCAGAAAAACCCAGGTCGCGGGCGAGGCAGGCGTTGTTGCCCAGCTCGGGGTGGGCGTCCAGCGGCAGATGGTAGGCCACGAGGTTGATCCCCGCCTCCAGCAGACGGCGGATCCGCCGCTGTTTCATCCCGGTGATGACCGCTGGCTCGCCTTTCCAGAAGTAACCATGATGGACCAGCAACACGTCCGCGCCCCGCTGCGCGGCGGCCTCGACCGCCTGAGCCGACGCGGTCACGGCGCTGATGACCCGCCGCACCTCGGCACGGCCTTCGACCTGTAGGCCGTTCGGGCTGTAATCGGTAAACCGGTCGGGGGCGAGCTCGGCATTCAGGGCCGCAAGCAGGTCGTTACGATGCATGGGACGGGCTCCGTCGGAACCCCGTCCGGGGCAGCGGGCGGGGCTTTGAGTTAGAATCGACTTATGATGAATTTTTCTCGATTCTTCCTGCAAGCAGCCGTCACCGGGGTCGTGATCGCGGTGGCCATTGCGGTTTTCTTCCCGCACTGGCTCGGGTCCGGCAGGGAGGATGTCGCGGTGGAGGTCGTCGAGGGCCTCCCCGACGAAGACGGCGGGGCCCCGGCCTCCTATGCCCCGGCGGTGGAACGCTCGGCCCCGGCGGTGGTGAACATCATGGCCTCGCGGACCGTGGAGGCCGACCCCGGGATGCTGCTGCAGGAACTGTTCGGTCGCCAGGTCCCGCCGCCCGGGGAGCGTGAGGAGTCCAGCCTCGGATCCGGCGTGATCATGACCGATGGCGGCCACGTGCTGACCAATCACCACGTGATCGAGGAGGCCGAAGCGATCGCGGTGGTGCTGGCCGACGGCCGCGCGCGGCCCGCCGAGATCATCGGCATCGATCCCGACACCGATCTCGCAGTGTTGCGGGTCACGGTCGATGACCCGCCGGTCGCGACCCTGGGTCGTTCGCGCGACCTGCGGGTCGGGGATGTGGTGCTGGCCATCGGCAACCCGTTCGGCGTGGGCCAGACCGTGACCCAGGGGATCGTATCCGCGACCGGGCGCAACCGGCTCGGGATCAACACCTTCGAGGACTTCATCCAGACCGACGCGGCGATCAACCCCGGCAACTCCGGCGGGGCGCTGATCAATGCCCACGGCGATCTGGTGGGCATCAACACCGCGATCTTCTCGCGCTCCGGCGGCTCCCACGGGATCGGTTTCGCCATACCCGCGGACCTCGCACGCGACGTGATGACACAGATCATCGAGCAGGGCTACGTGACCCGCGGCTGGCTGGGCATCGAGGTACAGGCGCTGAATCCCGAACTCGCCCGCTCGTTCGAACTGGACGATCCGGTGGGCGTGCTGGTCGCCGGGGTACTGCGCGACGGGCCGGCCGCCGAGGCGGGGATCCGGCCCGGGGACGTGATCACCCATCTGGACGGGGACCGGGTCGGCTCGCCGCGCGACGCACTGGACATCATCGCCCGCACCACCCCCGGCGAGCCGCTCTCGATCCGCATCCACCGTCCGGACGAGGCTCAGGAGCTGGAGGCCGACGTCGAACAGCGGCCGATCTGACCCGGGACCGCGTCCCGGTGCTCGGATGTTGCGTCAGGCCGTGGCCGCCAGCGTCTCTCGCAGTGCCGCGAGGAAACGGTCATTGTCCTGCGGGCGACCCACGGTCACCCGCAGGTGATCGGCCAGCAGCGGATGCGCGCGGCCCACGTCCTTGATCAGCACCCCGCGCTCGCGCAGCCCGGCGAACACTGCCGCCCCCCGGCCCTCTTGCGCCCGGAACAGCACGAAATTGGCCTGCGACGGGACCACCGAGGTCACGCCATCCAGCGCCTGCAGCGCATCGCTCAGGCGGCCGCGTTCGGCGACGATGGCGCGCGCCTGGCCGTCGAGCATGTCACGATGATCGAGGGCGAAGGCCACGCTGCGCTGGGTCAGGGTATTGATGTTGTAGGGCAGACGCAGGCGGTCCAGGGCATCGATCCATTCGGGACTGGCCGCGAGATAGCCCAGCCGGGCCCCGGCCAGCCCCAGCTTGGAGACCGTGCGCATCACCAGCAGCCCGTCGACGCGCCCCGCCTGCGGCATGAAGCTGTGACCGGCAAACGGGGCATAGGCCTCGTCGACCACGGTGATCCCGGGATTGGCCTCGATCACGGCCTGCACCGTCGCCGGGTCTTCCAGTCGCCCGGTCGGGTTGTTGGGGTGCGCCAGGAACACGATCGCGGGGCGATGCTCGCGGATGGCGGCATGCAGGGCATCCGGATCCAGCGAGAAATCCGGCCGCAGCGACACCCCATGAAACGCCACGCCCAGGGCCCGCGCAAGCACGCCGTACATCACGAACCCGGGCTCCGGCGCGATCACCGGCCGGTCACTGCCGGCCACCGCCTGGATCAGGATCTGGATCAGCTCGTCCGAGCCGTTGCCGAACAGCAGCCCGGCCTCGTCGGGGACGGCCTCGACCTCGCGCACCCGCGCGGCCAGATCGCGCGCCTGCGCGTCCGGATAGCGGTTGAGCTCCGGCGCTCGCATCGCCTCCAGCCAGGCGGGCTCCAGCTCCCCGGGCCAGGGCCAGGGGTTCTCCATCGCATCCAGTTTGAGCAGGCCGCTGGCATCGGCCACCGCATACGCGGGCTGCGCAAGGACCTCCGGGCGCATCAGGTCCCCGGGTCGGCGACCCTCGGCCATGTTCAGCGCTCCCCGCGCAGCTCGGCGGAACGGGCGTGTGCAGTCAGCCCCTCGCCATGGGCCAGTTCCGCGGCGGTGCGACCCAGCCGCGCCGCGCCTTCGGGCGAGCACTGGATGATGCTGGAGCGTTTCTGGAAGTCATAGACCCCCAGCGGCGACGAAAAGCGCGCGGTGCGCGAGGTCGGCAGCACATGGTTGGGCCCGGCGCAGTAGTCGCCAAGGGCCTCGGAGGTATGGCGCCCCATGAACACCGCGCCGGCGTGGCGCAGCCCGGCCTCCAGCGCCGCCTGCGGGTCGGCCAGCGACAGCTCGAGGTGTTCGGGCGCGACCCGGTTGGCCACCGCGACCGCGTCCTCCAGGTCGCGCGCGGCGATCAGCGCGCCCCGATCCTGCAGGCTGGTACGGATGATGTCGGCACGCGGCATGTCCGCCAGCAGGCGGTCCATGGCCGCGTCCACGCGCTCGAGGAACTCGCGGTCCCAGGACACCAGGATCGCCTGGGCCTGCTCGTCGTGCTCGGCCTGCGAGAACAGGTCGGCCGCGATCCACTCGGGGTCGGTCTCGCCGTCGCAGACCACCAGGATCTCCGAAGGACCGGCGATCATGTCGATGCCGACGGTGCCGAAGACCTCGCGCTTGGCCGCGGCGACGAAGATGTTGCCGGGACCGACGATCTTGTCCACCGCGGGGATGGTGGCGGTTCCGAACGCGAGTGCACCCACCGCCTGCGCGCCGCCGACGGTAAATACGCGGTCCACTCCGGCCACCGCGCCCGCCGCCAGGACCAGGTCATTCAGCTCGCCGTCCGGGGCCGGCACTACCATGATCACCTGCGCGACCCCCGCGACCCGCGCGGGCACCGCGTTCATCAGTACCGAGGACGGATAGGCGGCCTTGCCGCCGGGCACGTACAGCCCCACCGAGTCCAGCGGGGTCACCCGCTGCCCCAGCACCGTGCCGTCAACGTCGGTGAACTGCCAGTCCTGCATCTTCTGGTGTTCGGCGTACTGCCGGATGCGCTCGGCCGCCGTCTCCAGCGCCTCGCGCTGCGCCGCCGGGATCGCCTCCAAGGCCACCTGCAGGCGTTCCGGCGGGACTTCCAGCCCGGCCACCGAATCCCGCTCGAGGCGATCGAAGCGCGCGGTGTAGCGCAGCACCGCAGCATCGCCCTCGGCCTTTACCGCGTCGAGGATCTCGCGCACCGCGTCGCGCACCCCGGCCTCCTCGCCGGATTCCCAGGCGAGGAGGCGTTCCAGTTCCGCCGCGAAACCGGTGTCCTGCGTGTCGAGTCGCTTGATCGAAGGCATGGCGTATTCCTCGTGGCCCGGCCTCAGGCCGGGGTGTTCTGCTTGCGCCGCGCACGCACGGCATCCGCCAGCCCCCGCAGGGTCGCCGCGGATTCGTCCCAGCCCATGCAGGCATCGGTGATGCTCTGACCGTAGTTCAGCGGCTGTCCAGGCAGGATATCCTGGCGTCCGCCCTGCAGGTGACTCTCCAGCATCACGCCGACGATGCGGCGATCGCCCGCGGCGATCTGCTCGCCCAGCACCCGCGCGACCTCCACCTGCTGCGCCGGGTCCTTGCGCGAGTTGGCGTGACTGCAGTCGACCATCACCTGCTCCGGCAGCTCGGCCATGCGCAGCTCCCGGCAGGCCTGTTCGATGCTCTCGGCGTCGTAATTCGGCTGCTTGCCGCCACGCAGGATGATATGGCAATCGTCGTTGCCGGTAGTCGAGAAGATCGCCGAACGCCCGGCCTTGGTCACCGACAGAAAGTGGTGCGGGCGCGAGGCGGAGCGGATCGCGTCGATCGCCACGCGCAGGCTGCCATCGGTGGAATTCTTGAAGCCCACCGGGCAGGACAGCCCGGAGGCCAGCTCACGATGCACCTGGCTCTCGGTGGTGCGCGCGCCGATCGCGCCCCAGGCCACCAGGTCCGCGATGTACTGCGGGCTGATCAGATCGAGGTACTCGGTGGCCGCCGGCATGCCCTTGATCGCCAGATCGCGCAGCAGGCCGCGGGCGACCCGCAGGCCCTTGTTGATGTGGAAGCTGCCGTCCAGGTCCGGGTCATTGATCAGCCCCTTCCAGCCGACCGTGGTCCGCGGCTTCTCGAAGTACACCCGCATCACGATGTTCAGCGCATCGGAGAGCTCCTCGCGCAGGGCCTTGAGGCGGTCGGCGTAGTCCAGTGCGGCATCCACGTCGTGAATGGAGCAGGGCCCCACGATCACCTGCAGGCGATCGTCCTCGCCGTGCAGGATCCGGTGGCAGGCCTGGCGGGCCTCGTACACCGCCTCGGCGGCCGCATCGGTGATCGGCAGCTCGTCACGCACGGTGTCCGGGGCGGACACCTCCTGGATGTCACGGATCCTGAGGTCGTCGGTATCGGCGGTCATTGCGGTCTCGATTACGTGGTCGCGGGCGTCACGGCCTCGCGCAGGTTCTTAATGAGATTTTGAATCAGTCCATGTCTCATCTTCATGGCTGCCTGATTCACGATCAACCGGGAACTGATGGGGGTAATCTCCTCCAGCGGCTCCAGGCCATTGGCGCGCAGCGTGTTGCCGGTATCCACCAGGTCGACGATGTAGTCGGCCAGCCCCACCAGTGGCGCCAGCTCCATCGAGCCATAGAGCTTGACGATCTCCACCTGGCGACCCTGGCTGGCGAAATAGTTGCGCGTGATGTTCACGAACTTGGTCGCGATGCGCAGACGCGCACCCGGGTCCGGCTGCTGCCCGGGGTGCCCCGCCAGCATCATGCGACAGCGGGCGATCCCGAGGTCCAGCGGTTCGTACAGGCCGGCGGCGCCGTGCTCCATCAGCACGTCCTTGCCGGCCACGCCTACCGCGGCCGCCCCGTGCTGCACGTAGGTGGGGACATCGGTGGCCCGCACCACCACGATCTTCACGTCCTCGCGCGTGGTGTCGAGGATCAGCTTGCGGGTACTGTCCGGATCCTCCAGCGGCTCGATGCCCGCCTGCGCCAGCAGCGGCAGGGTGTCCTCGAGGATGCGGCCCTTGGACAGGGCAATGGTCAGGGGACGGATGGTTTCCATCATGTCAGGCGGGCTCCCGTCGAATCGTCGCGCCGATCTGGCTCAGTTTTTCCTCGATGCATTCGTAGCCCCGGTCAATGTGATAGATGCGTTCCACCGCGGTCTCGCCCTCGGCCACCAGCCCCGCGAGGATCAGGCTGGCGGAGGCGCGCAGGTCGGTGGCCATCACCGGGGCCCCCACCAGCCTGTCCACGCCCTCAACGATCGCGGTGTTGCCCTCGATGGTGATCTGCGCGCCCATCCGCTGCAGCTCCAGGGCGTGCATGAAACGATTCTCGAACACCGTCTCCACCACCGACCCGGTACCCTCGGCCACCGTATTCATGGCCATCATCTGCGCCTGCATGTCGGTGGGAAACGCCGGGAACGGCGCGGTTCGCAGGTTGACCGCCCGCGGGCGGCGCCCCTGCATGTCGAGTTCGATCCAGTCCGCCCCGGTCTCCACCCGCGCACCGGCCTCGTCCAGCTTGGCCAGCACCGCATCCAGCAGCTTCGGCCGGGTGTTGCGGGTGCGCACGTGCCCGCGGGTCATCGCCGCACCGACCAGGAAAGTCCCGGTCTCGATGCGATCCGGCATCACGTCATACTCGCAGCCCCGCAAGCGTTCCACGCCCTCGACCCGAATGGTGTCGGTCCCGGCACCGCGGATCCTCGCTCCCATCGCGGTCAGGCAGTCGGCCAGGTCCACCACCTCCGGCTCGCGGGCGGCGTTTTCGATCAGGGTCTCGCCCTCGGCCAGGGTCGCCGCCATCAGCAGGTTCTCGGTGCCGGTCACGGTCACCTGGTCGAACACCACGCGCGCGCCCTGCAGCCGGCCGGCCCGCGCATGGATGTACCCGCCGTCGACATCGATCTCCGCCCCCAGCGCCTCCAGCCCGCGCAGATGCAGGTTCACCGGCCGCGAACCGATCGCGCAGCCCCCGGGCAGCGAGACCTCGGCCTCGCCGAAGCGCGCCAGCAGCGGCCCCAGCACCAGGATGGACGCACGCATCGTCTTGACCAGATCGTAGGGCGCGACGCACTGGGTCAGGGTGGCGGGATCCACCTCGATACGCATGCGCTCATTCACCGTGAGGCTCACGCCCATGCGCCCCAGCAGCTCCATGGTGGTGGTCACGTCCTGCAGATGCGGCACGTTGCCGATGACCATTGGACTGTCGGCCAGCAGGGTGGCCGACAGGATGGGGAGCACCGCGTTCTTGGCGCCGGAGACCCAGACCTGGCCTTCCAGGGGCTCGCCGCCGGTGATGATGAGCTTGTCCATGTGTTGCCCGGTTCGTGCGCCGGGCCAGGGACGGACCGGCAAAACCCGCAATGATAACGAAACTGGGCCGCCGGCGCGCGCTCGCCGCGCCTGCAGCAGATCAGTGCAGCCCCCTCGGCTGCGCGGCGCGCGCGGCGGAATCACTGATCACCCCGCGCAGATCATAGAGCTCCAGCAGCGGAGCGAGACGTTCGGGGACCGGCTCGAACACCAGAAAATGTCCCCGCCGGCGCGCCTCGCGCCAAAGACTGACAAGAAACGCCAGCCCGGCACTGTCGATCCGACCGGTGCCCGCCAGCTCCACGCGGGCATGTTCCGGCAGTCCGTCCCACAGCCGCGCGGCCTGGCGATGCAGCTGCGGCACGCTGGCAAAGGTCAGATGCCCTGAGAGCACCAGACCGGCCTCATCCGCGGTGATGCGGCCGTCGCTCATTCCCCGTCGGCCTCCTCGACAACGTCGTCCACCGCTTCCTCGATCAACTCCTCGTCGCCGTCCTCAAGACGCTCGATCAGCTCGTCCAGGCCATTGCTGGCGATCTCGTCACCGAAGCGGCTGCGGAAATTGCCGACGAATGACAGGCCCTCGGCCTCCACGTCGAACACCTTCCACTCCCCGTCGACCGGCCGCAGGCGGTAGTTCACCTGCAGGTTGGACTGCCCCGAGCCCATCACGATCTCGCTCGCCACCACCGCCATGCGGTCGTCCTCGCGCGAACGGCGTTCGATGATGCGCACCTCCTTGTCGAGGTGATCCGCCAACTGCACGCCGTAGACCCTGAGCAGGGTGGTGGTGAAGGCCTCGGTGAAGCGACTGCGCTGTTCATCGGAGGCATCGCGCCAGTGGCGCGCCAGGACCAGCCGCGCCATGCCGTCAACGTCCACGTTCGGAAGCACGTGCTCGCGCAGCACCTCGATCACGAACTCGGGCTCTTCCTGCGCGCGTTCCTCGTTCTCGCGCAGGATCTCGTAGATCTCGTTGACCGAGCGCTCCATCATCTGCGCGGGGCTCTCGGCCTGCGCCGGTGCCGCCAGCAGCAGTGCGACCGCGGCCAGCAGCAGCGGGGCGACACGGAGGGAACGAACGACATTCGGGAACAAACGCATGGGGCACCCCCTGGGAAATCGGTGGCCGGGACGACTCAGTCGTCCGCCATGTTGGTCATGAAGCGGCCGATCAGGTTCTCGAGCACCACGGCCGACTGGGTAAACAGGATCTGGTCACCGTCCTGCAGGGTATCGTAGTCGCCACCCGGCTCCAGCGCGACGAACTGCTCCCCCAGCAGGCCGGCGGTGTGGATGCTCGCCTGGGTATCCGCCGGCAGATAGTCGTGTTCGGACCGGATCGCCAGCGTCACCTTTGCCTCGAAGGCCTCCGGGTCATAGTGGATATCCGACACCCGGCCGACCCGCACCCCTGAGATGTTGACCGGGGCGCGCACCCGCAGACCGCCCACGTTGGAGAAGTAGGCGGTCACCTCGTAGGTATCACCGTCGCGGTATTCGGTGATGTTGCTGACCTGCACCGCGAGATAGAACAGTGCCGCCACCCCGAGGAGCACGAACACCCCGACAGCCAGCTCGACGAAACGCATCTTCATGTTGCCACTCCTGTTCTCGTTACCCGCCGAACATCAGGCCGGTCAGGATGAAATCGAGCCCCAGCACCGCCAGCGAGGACACCACCACGGTCTGCGTGGTCGCGCGCGAGATCCCCTCCGAGGTCGGCGTGGCGTCCATACCCTGGAACACCGCGATCCAGGTCACCACGAAACCGAACACGATGCTCTTGATGACTCCGGAGAGGACGTCCTCGTTCCAGTCGGTCACCGACTGCATCTGCGAGAAATAGGCCCCGCTGTCCACGCCCAGCAGTCCGACCCCGACGATGTAACCGCCCATCACGCCCACCGCGCTGAACATCGCCGCGAGCAGCGGCATGGACAGGAACCCGGCGACGAAACGCGGCGCAAACACCCGGCGATAGGGGTTCACCGCCATCATCTCCATCGCGGACAGCTGTTCGGTGGTCTTCATCAGGCCGATCTCGGCGGTCAGCGCGGAGCCGGCCCGACCGGCGAACAGCAGCGCGGTCACCACCGGCCCCAGCTCGCGCACCAGCGACAGCGCCACCACCCCGCCCAGGGCCTCGGCAGCGCCGAAATCCACCAGCGTGATGTAGCCCTGATAGCCCAGCACCATGCCCACGAACAGCCCCGACACCACGACGATCAGCAGCGAGCGCACGCCCACCGAGTAGACCTGCCACACGGTCAGGCCGAAGCGCCGCACCACCGCGTCCAGCGCGGCGAAGATCCGCAACAGGAACATCGAGGCGCGCCCCAGTACCGTCAGGGCATTCAGGCTGTAGCGACCGACCCACGCGATGGCGTCAATCATGGTCACGCCCTCCGGCATCCAGCAGGTCGTCCTGATACGAGGCGCCGGGGTAATGGAACGGCACCGGCCCGTCCGGCCGCCCCTCGAGGAACTGGGCGGACCAGTCGGTGGCGCGCGCCTGCAGCGCGTCGGGCGGCCCGGCGTCCACCACCCGCCCTTCGGCGATCAGCACCACGTGATCGGAGATCCCCATGGCCTCGTTCACGTCGTGCGACACCAGCACGCTGGTGAGCCCGAGGCTGTGGTTGGTGCGCCGGATCAGGGTCACGATCTGACCCATGGTGATGGGATCGAGACCGGTGAACGGCTCGTCGTACATGATCAGTTCGGGATCCAGCGCCAGCGCCCGCGCCAGGGCCACGCGCCGGGCCATGCCGCCGGACAGCTCGGCCGGGTCCATGTCGCGCGCCGCGCGCAGGCCGACCGCCTCCAGCTTCATCAGCACCAGGGTGCGCAGGATGTCCTCGGGGAGATCGGTGTGCTCGCGCAGCGGGAAGGCCACGTTCTCGAACACCGACAGGTCGGTCAGCAGGGCCCCGGTCTGGAACAGCAGCCCCATGCGCTTGCGCACCGCATACAGCCGGCGCGTGGACAGCCGGCCGATCTCCTCGCCGTCGACCAGGATGCGCCCGGCATCCGGACGCAGCTGACCGCCGATCAGCCGCAGCAGCGTGGTCTTGCCGGAGCCACTGGGGCCCATCACCGTGGTCACCCGACCGCGCGGGACCTCCAGCGACAGGCCATCAAAGATGGTCTTGCGGCCCCGCCGGAAATGCAGGTCCTCGACCACGATATGCGGTGTTTCGGCGGCTGCGGGCTGACTCACGCTCGACCCCTCCGGGATGCGGGCCCCGGTGGCATCACGGCACGACCGGGGTGGAGTCGCCGGAGTCTGGCTGCGCCCGGGCGGGGCGTCAAACCGCACCCCACGGTCATGGCCCCCAGCCCAGCAGTTTCGCGATGGTGCGCACATCGTCGAGCACCCCGGGCGAGGCGTCGAGAAACACCGGCACCGGGCCCGCCGGCGTGACCCCGGCCAGCGCCTCGACCACCGCGCGCCAGCCCGCCGGGTCCGGGGTCCCCGCCGGAGTCACGTGCCAGACCCCGGGGCCCTCGCCCCCCGCCAGGCACGGGTACCAGCACGCCCGTTCGACACCCGCCAGCTCGCGCGCCTCGCCCGGTCCCGCCAGCATCAGGCGTTCCAGACCGGCATCGTGCAGCGCGGCGCGGGCCGCCGACGCATCCACCCCGGGCGCGAACAGCACGCCGTCCAGGCGCTCGCCCAGCTCACCGGCCAGCCCGACCACCGCCTGCGCCCCGGCCGCCACGGGCAGGGCCCGCGGCCACACCAGGGTGAGGCGCAGATTGGGGGGCACTGCCTCGTCCCAGTCGCCGAACGGGGCCGCCACCGTGGCGTCATCCGCCAGCACTCCCGGCAGGAGCACCCGCGAGCGGAAATGGCCGAGATAGGCCAGCTGCCAGTCGCCTGGCAGACGCTCCGGGAAGTGCCCGTCCCATGCGGGCGTCCCCGGACGCGCAGCCACCGCCGGCTGCAGCCGCAACCGCGCCGTGGTGCCTGTACCCGCGTCCGTTCCGGGCGATTCCCCTGCTGCCATGTCGTTCCTCCGTTGCGTCACCGCTAGATCACTTGCCAGCACCCCCGCGGCGCGGCACAGTTTCGTGATGCTCTTCGACCTCTTCCACGAGATCTCGGTCCCCGAATTCCTCGGCATCGACGAACACCGCGCGATCGAGGACACCCTCGCGCTGTGGGATCTCGCCGACACCCTGGGGTTCAACACCGCGTGGCTGGTGGAACACCACCTGATGCCGGAATTCTCGCATTCCACCGCGCCGGATCTCGTGCTCGCCGCGGCCAGCCAGCGCACCCGGAACCTGCGCCTGGGGCTGGGCGTCGTGCCCCTGCCCTATCATCACCCGCTGCGGGTCGCGCAGCGCGTCGGCATGCTCGACCAGCTCTCCGGCGGCCGCCTGGAGCTGGGCATCGGCCGTGGCTTCTCGCCGCCGGAATATGCCACATTCGGCGCCGAGATGAGCGAGGGCCGCGCCCGGGTGGACGCCGGGCTGGACGCCCTGCGCCAGGCCTTCGCCACCGGCCGCATCACCCAGCACGGGCCCTTCCATCACCTCGACGACGTCCCGGTGATGCCGGCAACGCTGCAGGACCCGCACCCGCCGCTGTGGACCGCCGCGGTCAGTCCCGAGTCGTTCACCTGGGCGGCGCAGCAGGGCATCGGCGCGCTGGCCGGCCCGTTCAAGCCGTGGCAGATGATCCGCGAGGACATCCGCCTGTATCGCGAGGGCCGGACCCATGCCGCCG
Organism: Thioalkalivibrio sp. ALJ24; assembly: GCF_000377785.1. GTDB lineage: Bacteria > Pseudomonadota > Gammaproteobacteria > Ectothiorhodospirales > Ectothiorhodospiraceae > Thioalkalivibrio. Next base: position 236,354 of record NZ_KB898725.1, read on the forward strand.
GCGACACCCCGCACCCGCCCCGGGTCGGCATGACCCTCGGCGTGCTGTGCCTGCCGGACGGCAAGCGTGCCCGACGCGAGGCCAAGCCCGCGTTTGAATGGTTCTACCGCAACATGTTCCAGCAGACCCTGCCGGTGCTCGAGCGCCTGATCGAGGGCTACGACTATTACCGCTCGCTGGGCCGCTTCCGCCACCTGGTCAGGGCCGGGATCAATCTGAAGATCCTCGACATGCTGGGCATGACGCTGGTCGGCACCCCCGAGGAATGCCGCGAGCGCATCGAGGTCCTGCGCGAGGCGGGCGTGGACCACGTCCTGCTGGCCTTCGGCGCCGGCGCGGTCCCGCGCGAACTGGCGGAGGAATCCATGCGCTGCTTCGCGAAGGAGGTCATGCCGACCTTCACCCCGGCCACGAAAGCGGCGAGCTGACGCCATGCACGTCGCGGTCACCGGCGCGGCCGGTCGCATCGGCCGGGTACTGCTGCCCGAACTTCTTCACACCCCGGAGGTGGAGCGGGTCATCGCCCTGGACCGCGAACCGCCCGATTTCCCCGGCGCCGCGACCCTGCCGGCGGATCGCTACGACCTGCGCCAGAAAGACCTCGCGGAGCTGACCCCGGCCGACCTCACCGGAACCGACACCCTGGTACACCTGGCCTTCCAGCTGATGGGCGGCCACGGCGGACGCCGGCGCCACGACCGCGAATGGGTGCGCCGACAGAACGTGGAGCTGTCGCGCGCGGTTTTCGACTCCGCCGCGCGGGTCGGCGTACGCCAGATCCTGTTCCTGTCCAGCGCGGCGGTGTACGGCCCGTGGCCGGACTCGCCGGTCCCGCTGACCGAGGATCACCCCCCGCGCCCGCGCTTCGCCTACGCCGAGGACAAGGTGGCCACCGAGCAGGCGCTGGCGGACGTGGCCCGCGAATACCCGGAGCTGGTCACCACCGTGCTGCGGCCACCTGCGGTGGTCGGCCCCAATGCCCATCCGCTGCTGCAGCGGCTGGCGCGCGGCCGCGTCCACCCCGCCGGGGTCCGCGCCCCGGTGCAGATCCTGTGGGAAGAGGACGCCGCCCGCGCGATCGCCGCCGCGATCACGCGCCGGGCCCCGGGCTGCTTCAACCTGGGGACCGAACCGGCCTGGTCACTGCGCGCCATGGCCCGCCACGGACGGCGCCTGAGCCTGCCGGTGCCGGGGGTACTCATCCGCGCGCTGCATCCACTGGCCTGGCGCCTCAGCGCCCGGGCCGGCGACCCGGGCTGGGTGCGCGGCCTGGACGGACCGCTGGTGCTGGACTGCGGTCGGGCTCGAGAGGCGCTCGCCTGGGCACCCCGCGTCTCGACACCGGAATGCCTGGAGCGCCTGCGCGGCCACGGCAAGCACTAATCTGGCCAACCGTGCTGCTGCCCCTGCTCTTCATCGCCGTCGGTCTGATCCTGCTGGCCGTGAGCGCCGACCGCTTCGTGTACGGCGCCGCGGGGCTGGCGCAGGGCCTGGGCGTCGCCCCGGTGCTGGTCGGCCTGACCATCGTGGCCTTCGGCACATCGACCCCCGAGATCCTGGTTTCCCTGCTGGCCGGACTGCAGGACGCTCCGGGGCTGGCCGTGGGCAATGCGATCGGTTCGAACATCGCCAACCTCGGCCTGGTGCTGGGGATCACCGCCCTGATCGCCCCGGTGGTGGCGGGCCGCGGCCTGGTACGCCGCGAGCTGCCGCTGATGCTGCTGGTGACCCTGGGTGTGCTGCTCCTGCTGCTGGACGGACGGCTCACCCGCCCGGAAGGCCTGGTCATGCTCGCCGGCCTGGTCGCCCTGGTCTTCTGGATGGTGCGCGCGGCCCGGGGCCAGGGTGCCGACAGCGACTCGACAACCGGCCCCGAACCCGGCACGCCGCCTGCTGCGGCACCCGCCGGCCTGCCCGCGGCCCTCGCGTGGGTGACCGGAAGCCTGATCGTCCTGCTGGCGAGCAGTCAGGCCCTGGTCCTGGGGGCCACGGAACTTGCGGAGCAGCTGGGCGTCAGCGAACTGATGATCGGCCTGACGCTGGTGGCCATCGGCACCAGCCTGCCGGAACTGGCCACCTCGGTGGCCGCGGCCCGGCGCGGCCAGACCGCAATGGCCCTGGGGAACATCGTCGGCTCCAACCTGTTCAACCTGCTGGCGGTCCTGGCCGTACCCGCGCTGGTCGCCCCGCTCACGCTGGAGCCCGGGGTGCTGGGCCGCGACTACCCGGTGATGCTGGCGCTGACGGTGGCGGTCCTGGTGGCCGTGCGCTTCGGCGGCGGCCATATCCGCCGCTGGCACGGGGGCCTTCTCCTGCTGGGCTTCAGCGGATACCTTGTCTCTCTCGCAATCACGGCACCGGCATGAACCTGAATCCCGCAAGCACCCGCAGCCTCGCCCTGGCGGTCCTCGAGACCGAGGCCGAGGCGGTCCGCAACCTCACCGCACGCATCGACGACGCGTTCCTCGCGGCCTGTCGTCACATCCTCGCCTGCCGCGGGCGCGTGGTGGTCACCGGCATGGGCAAGTCCGGCCACATCGGCAGCAAGCTGGCGGCTACCCTCGCCTCCACCGGCACGCCGGCGTTCTTCGTGCATCCCGGAGAGGCCAGCCATGGCGATCTCGGCATGATCACCCGCGACGACGTGGTGATCGCACTGTCGAACTCCGGCGAGACCGAGGAGATCCTGACCATCCTGCCGCTGATCCGGCGCCTCGACGTACCGCTGATCGCGCTGACCGGCAAGCCCGATTCGCGACTGGGCAGCGAAGCCACCGCGCACCTCGACGTCAGTGTCGAGCGCGAGGCCTGCCCGCTGGGACTGGCCCCCACCTCCAGCACCACCGCGGCGCTGGCGATGAGCGACGCGCTGGCGATCGCGGTGCTGGACGCCCGCGGCTTTACCGCCGACGACTTCGCCCGCTCCCACCCCGGCGGGCGCCTCGGGCGGCGCCTGCTGATCCACGTCGGCGACATCATGCACACCGGCGAGGCGATCCCGCGCATCGCACCCGACGCGCCGCTGAAGGACGCACTGTTCGAGATCACCCGCAAGGGGCTCGGACTGGTGATCGTCAGCGACACGGACGACCACATCCTCGGAGTCTTCACCGACGGCGACCTGCGCCGCACCCTGGACCGGGGCGAGAGCCTGGAGCGCCTGACCATCGGCGAGGTGATGACCCGTGGCGGGCACACCGCCCGCGCCGAATGGCTGGCCGCGGAGGCGCTGGAGATGATGGAAAGCCGGCGCATCAACGCCCTCCCGGTCGCCGGGGCGGACGGCCGGCTGCAGGGGGTGATCAACATGCACGACCTGCTGCGCGCGGGGGTGGCCTGATGCATTACGACACCGATCTCGCCGACCTGCAGCGCGGTACCCGACTGCTGATCCTGGACGTCGACGGGGTGCTGACCGATGGCGCGCTGTTCCTCGGCGACGCGGGCGAACAGTACAAGGCCTTCCACAGCCGCGACGGCCACGGCCTGCGCATGGCGATGGACGAGGGCCTGGAGGTCGCGATCCTGACCGGCCGCCAGTCGGGCGTGGTGGAACACCGCCTGCGGGACCTGGGCATCCGTCACTGCATCCAGGGCCGCCGGGACAAGGGCGAGGCACTGGCGCAGCTGCTGGAGCAGACCGGTCATCGTGCCGACGAGGCCGCCTTCGTCGGGGATGATGTGGTCGACCTGCCCGCGATGCGCCGGGTTGCCCTCGGTATCGCGGTGGCGGATGCGCACCCGTTCGTGCGCCGCCACGCGCAATGGGTGACCACGGCCGGCGGCGGACGCGGCGCGGTACGCGAGGTCTGCGAGGACCTGCTGGCCGCGCGCGGCCGACTGGAGGCCGTACTCGAGAGCTACTTGCACGCATGATGCGCGCGGCCGCCGTGCTGGCCTGTGCCGCCCTGCTGTTCGCCCCGGCGGGGGCCGGCGCCGCGGACCGCGACCCGCTCGCGGACCCCGCCCCGGAGGCACCCGGCGACGAGGCCGAAGCCACGCTGGAGGTCGAGGGCTTCACCGCCCATGTCACCGACGCGGACGGCCACCTGACGCACCGGCTGCAGGGCACGCGGCTGCGGGAATACGGACGTGACGGTGTCCAGTTCATCGACGACCCGGTACTCGACCTGCTGAATACCGACGGGCCGGACTGGAACTGGCAGGCACCGCATGCGGTACACCAGCCGGAGCGCGAGGTGCTGCACACCGTCGGCCCGACCCGCGGGGTGCGTCCGGAACACGAAGACCGCGTGCGCACCGTGATCGAATCCAGCGACGTACGGGTGGCGCTGGACACTCGCCTGACCACCTCGCCCGCCCTCACCACCCTGGAGCGACCGGGACTGTTCCAGCGCGGTACCGGCCTGCGCGCCGACCCGCAAGCGGATACCATGGAGCTGCTCGCCGAGGTCTACTCGGTCTACAGCGACCTGCCGCAGGAGGACCGCGCCGAATGAATCCGGCCCCGCACCCGTATCCGCTGTCCGCTCGCGCCCGCCGCGCCACGGCGGCGACCGTCATGGCCGGCCTGCTGGTGCTGGGCCTCGCGGCCCCGCCAGCCGCCGCGCAGGAAGACAACGCCCTGCCGGTTGAGATCACCGCGGACCAGGCGGAGATGGACGAACGCGCCGGCACCGGGACCTACACCGGCGACGTGCTGGTGGTGCGTGGCGACACCACGCTGGAGGCCGACCGCGTCATCGTGCACATGCGCGAACGCCGTCCATACGAGATGGAGGCCCATGGCGAACCGGCCCGGCTGGAATCACCCGATCCCGAAACCGGCGAGAACCGCATCGCCGTGGGCCAGCGCATCGATTATTTCCTCGACGAGGAACGCGTGATCCTGACCGGACAGGCCCGGGTGACCACGGCCGCCGAGGATGCCCGCGGCCAGCGCATCACCTACGACCTGGAACGCGACGTGATCCAGGCGGAACGCGGCGAGACCGACGACGAACGCGTACATATCCGCCTGCAGCCCCGCGAAGACGACGAACCATGACCCCGTCCGAGGACGACCACCTCGTCGCCCGCGAGCTGAGCAAGCGCTATGGCCAGCGCACCGTGCTGGACGCGATGGACGTGGACCTGGTGCCCGGCGAGGTGGTCGGCCTGCTGGGACCCAACGGCGCCGGCAAGACCACCTGCTTCTACAGCCTGGTGGGGCTGATCCAGCCCAACACCGGGCGCATCACCCTGGGCGGGCGCGACATTACCCGGGCGCCGATCCATGAGCGCGCCCGCGCCGGACTGGGCTATCTGCCCCAGGAGGCCTCGATCTTCCGCCGCCTGTCGGTCGAGGACAACCTGCAGGCCGTGCTGGAACTGCGCCCGGAACTCGACCGCCACGAACGCCGGCGCATCGGCGACGCCCTGATCGAGGAATTCCAGCTGGAGACGGTGCGCCACAGCGCGGGCATCGCGCTGTCCGGAGGCGAGCGCCGGCGCGCCGAGATCGCCCGCGCGCTGGCCGGCGATCCACGGTTCATCTGCCTGGACGAACCCTTCGCCGGGGTCGACCCGATTTCGGTCGGCGACATCCAGGCGGTGATCCGCCACCTCGCGGCACGCGGGATCGGCGTGCTGATCTCGGACCACAACGTGCGCGAGACCCTGGGCATCTGCCACCGCGCCTACATCCTCAGCGAGGGGCGCCTGCTGAGCGCCGGCACGCCCGAAGAGCTGCTCGCCGACGCCCGCGTGCGCGAGGTCTACCTCGGCGAGAATTTCCGTCTTTGACGCCATTTCGCCCCGACCTTCACTGCCGGCCGGTGCACAAGCCGGCGGCAAGGGATTACTATTCACACATGGTGACCAACGCCTCCCCGAACTCATGCTGAAGCCCGGGCTGAATCTGCAGCTGGGTCAGACGCTGACCATGACGCCGCAGCTGCAGCAGGCCATCCGTCTGCTGCAGCTGTCGACGCTGGAACTCCAGGCCGAGATCCAGCAGGCGCTGGAAAGCAATCCGATGCTGGAGCAGGTCGAGGACGACGACCCGGCAGGGGGCGGCGAGGACAGCGGCGAACATGGCACCGACGGCGAAGCCGATGCGGAGCCCGGGGACACCGCGACCTCCGCCGAGACCGTGGATGCCGGCGGCTCCGAGGACATGATCCCCGACGAACTGGTGACCGACAGCCGCTGGGAAGACATCTACGATGCCAGCGCCTCGCCCCGCGGGATGGACGACCGCGACCCGCTGGAGAACACCTCCGACGACGACGGTGGCGGGTTGCAGGACCACCTGCTGTGGCAGCTGCACCTGTCGAACCTGACCCCGCGCGACCAGCGCATCGGCGCCGCGCTGATCGACACCATCAGCGGCGACGGCTACCTTGAAGGCGATATCGAGACCCTGGCCGAGACCATCAGCCGCAGCGAGGACCCGCCGGTGGGCAGCGACGAGGTCGAGGCCGTGCGCCACTGGCTGCAGCACTGCGACCCGCTGGGGGTCGGCTCGCTGGACCTGCGCGAATGCCTGGAGGTCCAGCTGAACGAACTGGCCCCCGATGCGCCCTCGCGCGAAGCGGCGCGGGCGGTCCTGGAACACGGCATGGACAGCCTGGCTCGGCGCGACTACAAGACCCTGCAACGTCAGAGCGGGGTGCGCGATGCCGACGAACTGGCCGCGGCGCTGGACCTGATCCGCACGCTCAACCCGCGCCCGGGGGCGCAGATCAGCAGCACGCCACCGGAATACGTGGTCCCGGACGTCTACGTGCGCCACACCAGTGAGGGCTGGCAGGTGGACCTGAATCCCGAGATCGCGCCGCGCATCCGCATCAACGACCTCTACGCCGGCATGGTGCGCAAGGTTGCCGACGCGCGCGACAGCGCGTTCATGCGCGATCAGCTGCAGGAGGCGCGCTGGTTCCTGAAGAGCCTGCACAGCCGCAACGACACCCTGCTGCGGGTCGCGCGAGCGATCGTCGAGCGCCAGCAGGGCTTTCTCGAACACGGCGAGGTCGCGATGCAGCCTCTGATCCTGCGCGACATCGCCGAGACCCTCGAGATGCACGAGTCCACCATCTCGCGCGTGACCACGCAGAAATACATGCACACCCCGCGCGGGGTGTTCGAATTCAAGTATTTCTTCTCCAGTCACGTCGGCACCAGCGACGGCGGGGAATGCTCCGCGACCGCGATTCGTGCCATGATCCGCGAACTCATCGAAGAGGAACCGCCGGGCAAGCCGCTCAGCGATTCCCGCCTTGCCTCGATCCTCGCGGATCGGGGCATCAACGTGGCCCGGCGTACCGTGGCCAAATACCGGGAGGGCATGAACCTGCCATCCTCCAGCGAACGTCGCCAGATGGCCGCCATGCCGACCGGAAGCAAACAGAAAGGAGCCTGACTCATGCAGATCAACCTCACCGGACATCACGTCGACATCACCGACGCCCTGCGCGACTACGTGAACGAAAAGTTCCAGAAGCTGGAGCGCCACTTCGACAAGGTGATTGACGTGCACGTGGTGCTGACCCACGAGAAGACCCACAAGCAGCACAACAAGGCCGAAGCCAATCTGCAGGTCAGCGGCAACCACATCCACGCGGAGGCCAGCCACGACGACATGTACGCGGCCATCGACGGCCTGATCGACAAGGTCGACCGCCAGCTGATCAAGCACAAGGAAAAGGTCAAGGACCATCACCGTGCCGAGGGCTCCCAGCGTAACCGCGAGCAGACGCCCTAGACCGATGAACCCGGTCGAACTCGTCACTCCCGAACGCATCGGGCTGGAACCGGAGTGTTCCAGCAAGAAACGGGCACTGGAGTCCCTCGCCGACCTGCTGGTCGACGGGGCCGGGGACGGGCTGGCAGCCAGCGCCGCCTTCGAGGCCATGTCGGCCCGCGAGAAACTGGGCTCCACCGGGCTGGGCCACGGGGTGGCCATCCCGCACGGGCGCCTGGCCGAGCTGGATGCCCCGCGCATCGCGGTGCTGCGCCTCGATCGGGGCGTGGACTTCGAAGCGATGGACCACGAGCCGGTGGACATCCTGATCGCCCTGCTGGTGCCGGAAGAGGCCACCAGCGAGCACCTGGACCTGCTCGCCCAGCTGGCCCGCGGCCTGTCACGCCCCGACACCCTGGCCGGGATCCGCCGGGCCACGGACAGCGCGGGCATCCGCCAGGCCCTGGCCAGCGCCCTGGAAGACGACTGACCATGGCCGACCGGACGGAGGCGGCCGGCGACGGCACCGCCAGCAACATCCCCATCGCCGCGCTCACACGGGCGATGGGGAGCCGTCTGGATCTGCGCTATGTCCACGGAGAAGAGGCCGCCGGCCAGCGAGAACTGCTGGGACCGGACGACGGCGACCTTCCGCTGGTCGGCCACCTGAACCTGATCCGGCCCAACCGGATCCAGGTCATCGGCGACTACGAAGCCCGCTATATCGGCGGCCTGTCCGAAGAGCAGCAGGATCACCTGGTGCTGGAGATGGCGCGCACCGGCACCACCATGGTGATCTTCGCCGAGGACACCTGCCCCTTCACCCGCATGCCGGCGTCCGGCGACGCCAGCCTGCCGGTCATCCTGTGCACCCGCACCTCCTCGCACGAGGTCATCGCGCTGCTGCGCTATTTCCTGCAGCAGCGCCTGGCCCATTTCGAGGTGCGCCACGGGGTGTTCATGGAGATCCTCGGCATCGGCGTGCTGATCTCGGGTGCCTCCAGCGTGGGCAAGAGCGAGGTCGCGCTGGAACTGATCTCGCGCGGCCACCGTCTGATCGCCGACGATGCCCCCGAGTTCGCGCGCATTGCCCCGGATATCGTGCGCGGACACTGTCCCGCCCTGCTCCAGGACCTGCTCGAGGTGCGCGGCCTGGGGGTGCTCAATATCCGTGCGATGTACGGCGACTCGGCGATCAAGGGCGGCAAATACCTGCGCCTGATCATCGACCTGCGCGACCACAACGAACCATCGCCGGTGCCGGACGACCGCCTCAACGGGCGGCGTGGCGAGAGCGAGATCCTCGGGCTGCGCATCCCGCTGATCAGCCTCCCTGTGGCACCCGGGCGCAACATCGCGGTGATGATCGAGGCCGCGGTGCGCAACCACCTGCTGCACATGCAGGGGTACATCGCCGGGGACGACCTGCGGGCCCGCCAGCGCCGCCGCATGGATGACGGTGCCGCCGCGGACACCGGGGACGCGACCTTCCACATCGGCGGGCCCAGCACCACGGTCCCCAATCCCGATCCCGAGGGCTGAGGGCATGCGCCTGCTGCTGGTCAGCGGTCTATCAGGGTCCGGCAAGACCGTCGCCCTGCATACCCTGGAGGACGCCGGCTATTTCTGCGTGGACAACCTGCCGCTGCCGATGCTGCCGGAGCTGGTGGACAAGGTCCGCAACGGCGAATACGACACCGGCGGCGACCGCTACCTCGCGGTGGGGGTGGACGTACGCTCGGGGCTGGACGCCCTCAGCGGCTTCGGCGGCCTGCTCGCCTCACTGCGCGAAAGCGGCCTCGAGGTGGAGGTGCTGTTCCTCAATGCGACCGACGAAGTCCTGCTGCGGCGCTACCACCTGACCCGCCGGCGTCACCCGCTGGCCCGCGACGGCGTCCCGCTGATCGAGGCGATCGGCATGGAGCGCAACTGGCTGGGCCACGTCGCCGCGGAGGCGGACCTGACCGTGGACACCAGCCGGCTGTCCATGCACGACCTCGCACGCACCCTGCGGGCCCGGATCGGGAGTCGCGAGACCGCCGGCCTGTCACTGCTGTTCCAGTCCTTCGGCTTCAAGCACGGCTCGCCGATGGACTCCGATTTCGTGTTCGACGTGCGCTGCCTGCCCAACCCTTACTACGAGCGGGAGCTGGCAGCCCTGTCCGGACTGGATCCTGCGGTCGCCCGTTTCCTCGACAGACACGCCGAGGTCGACGCGATGTTCGACTCGATTCACGGGTTCCTCGACACCTGGATCCCGCGCCTGGTGGCCGACCATCGCAGCTATGCAACGGTCTCGATCGGCTGCACCGGCGGGCGTCACCGATCGGTCTACCTCGTGGAACGGCTGGGGGCTGCGTGGCGCGAGCGCGAACATGTTACTGTTAGCCTCCGGCATCGAGAGCTCGATTCCTTCTCCCCCGAACCGGAGTAGTTCCATGGGCGTCGGTCTGATCCTGATCACGCATCAAAACCTGGGCGACACCCTCCTGCAGACCGCGCAAAGCATGCTGGGCACCCTGCCCGAGGACTGCGAATCCATGGCGATGTCGCAGATCGACGATCCGGACGACATTCAGGAACGCGCCCGCAGTCGCATGGAAACCCTGGACAGCGGTTCGGGGGTCCTGGTACTGACCGACATGTTCGGCTCCACCCCCGCCAATGTCGCCAGTCGCGTGGCCCGCGGGCACGATGCCCGAGTGGTGGCCGGGGTCAACCTGCCGATGCTGATCCGGGTTCTCAACTACCGCCATCTACCGCTCTCCGAACTGGTCAACAAGGCCCTGTCCGGGGGGCACGACGGAATCCTTCTCTGTGACCAGGAATGCAGTGATGCCGCAGCGCGCAGTCCCCATCGTTAACCGTCTGGGCATGCACGCCCGGGCCGCCGCCAAGTTCGTCAGTCTTGCCAGCCAGTACAACGCCGAGGTCACCGTCGCCCGCAACGAGCAGGAGGTGAACGGCAAGAGCATCATGGGGGTCATGATGCTGGCCGCGGCCAAGGGTTCGGAGATCGTGATCCGCACCGACGGGGCCGACGATGCCGAAGACGCGCTGGATGCCCTGACCGACCTGGTGGCCGACCGCTTCGGCGAGGAGTCCTGAGGCTCAGGCCCCGAACAGGGCCCCGGCGATCGCGAACCAAAGCGGCAGGGTCAGCAGCGACAGCGCGGTGGTGAGGGTCACGGCCGCCGCGTACAGCGCGGTATCCAGGCCGAAGCGATCACACAGGACCAGCCCCAGCACCATCGCCGGCATCGCCGCCTCCAGCACCGTGCCGGTCGCCGGGATCCCCTCCATGCCCAGCAGCCACACCAGCCCCAGCGCCACCGCCGGGGCCAGCAGCAGCTGGATCACCGTGACCACCACCAGCGGGCGCGCGTCACGCCCGTGGAAGCGGTGGAACACCAGCGCCAGCCCCAGGGCAAACAGCATCAGCGGCGACACCGAATCCGCCAGCAGGCCCAGCCAGTCCTCCAGCCACACCGTCTGCGGCACCCCGGCAAGGTTCAGCCCGACCCCGGCCACCGCCGCCCAGATCGACGGCACGGCCAGCAGGCCGCGCAGCGGATGGACCGCCGGCATGCGACCGTCGCCGTAACGCCGCGCCAGCACAACGCCCAGGGTCAGGACCAGCGGCAGACAGGCGAACAAGTCATACTGGATGGCGACGGCACGTCCGGGCTCGCCGAACAGGCTGTCGAGGATGGGCAGGCCGAGGTAGGTAGCGTTGGGCCAGGCCGCGGCCAGCAACATCGCCCCGACCGCCGCGCGGTCCGCGGGGCACACACGACAGGCCGCGGCCGTCGTGGCCAGGGTGGCCAGCACGGTAAGCCCGGCGACCAGCGCGATGCGGACCGAGTCCAGCCCCAGCGGTGCGGTCCACAGGACCTGCAGCACCAGCGCGGGCAGCAGCAGATAGTAGACCAGCGTGGTGAGGACCCGGCGGGTGGTGTCGGCATCCAGCCCGCCGGGCCGCAGGACCCGCCAGCCGACCCCGGCGACGATCAGGGCCCCCATCTGGGTCATCACACTGAACACGGGGACCTCGTCTGCGGGTCAGCCGGGGCGTGGCGGGGGAGCGCCCCGCCCTCGAGGGGGTGTCAGGCGTTGCCGCCGGCCTGCTGCTCCTGCTGCTGCTTCTCGATGTCGGCGCGCACGGCCTCCATGTCCAGCTCACGCACCTTGCCCAGCACCTCGTCGAGCTGCGCCGCGGACAGCACGCCCGGCTGCGAGAACACGATGATCTGCTCGCGGAAGATCATCAGGGTCGGGATGGAACGGATCTGGAAGGCGCCGGCGATGCCCTGCTCCTCGTCGGTGTTCACCTTGGCGAACACGACGTCCTCGTGCTTGCCCGAGGCCTCTTCGAAGGTCGGGGCGAACTGCTGGCACGGGCCACACCACGGCGCCCAGAAGTCCAGGATGACGATGTCGTTCCCGGTGATGGTGGATTCGAAGTTGTCCTGCGTGAGTTCCTGAACGGCCATGATCGGCTCCGGCTTGAATATCAGCCCAATACCTTAACAGGGCGCCCGGATGCTGTCAGGAAGACGACTGCGCGAGCATGGCCGCACGCAGCCGCTCGAGGCGATCGATCGGATCGTCCGACTCCAGCAGCGACTGCTTGATCGCGAGGTCCAGCGGCAGGAGTTCGGTCAACCGCCCGGCCACCCAGGCGGAATCGTCCGGGTGGCGCTCGAGATGTGACCAGGGCGTGCCCAGCTGGTCCAGCAGGCGCTCCAGCAGCTCGGCCAGCGAGGCATAGTCCACCGGCAGACTGACCGCCGGCCACTCGTCCAGCGGCTCCACTTCCCCCACCCACAGGCCGTCGGCCCCGCGACGCGGCTGGTGGATGCGCTGGCGTTGCGCGCCCCGCGCCAGGATCCCCAGCAGACCATCGGGACGCTGGTCCCAGTCGATGATGCGGGCTTCGGTTCCCAGGGAATGAAAGCCCACGCTCGGGTCCGCCTCCGACGGGGCTTCCTCGCCCTCGGCCGGGGGTTCGATCGCCACCACCACGAAGCCGCTGTCATCGCGCATGCAGCGTCGCACCATGTCCAGATAACGCGTCTCGAAGATGCGCAGCGGCAACATGCCGCCCGGAAACAGTACGGTATTGAGCGGGAACAGCGGGAGCGTCTTCATTCGCGGCCTTCCTCGTCCATCCGGCCCTCCGCGGCCCCCCAGCGGGGCCCCAGCGCATGTTCGACCTGCAGATGATCCAGGACCCGGGCGACCATGAAGTCGACCAGGTCGGCGATACCCTCGGGGCGATGGTAGAACGCCGGGTTGGCCGGCATCACCACCGCGCCCATGCGCGCCAGCCGCAGCATGTTTTCCAGGTGGATCTCCGAGAACGGCGTCTCGCGCACCACCAGCACCAGCCGCCGACGCTCCTTCAGCACCACGTCGGCGGCGCGCTCGATCAGCCCGCGCGAGGCACCGCCGGCCACCGCCGCCACCGTGGCCGTGGTACAGGGGCACACCACCATCGCCTCGGGAACCGCCGACCCGCTGGCCACCGGCGCGGTCCACTGATCCTGGCCGTAGCAGTGGATCTGACCCGGCGCGGCACCGTAGCGTTCCGTGAAGAAACGGGCGATCTCGACCGGACGCCCGGGCACGGCCAGATCGGTCTCCAGCCCCAGCACCACCTGGCCCGGCTTCGACACCATCAGGTGCACCTCGACCCCGGCCGCGACCAGGCATTCCAGCAGGCGCAGGCCGTAGGGCGCGCCCGAGGCGCCGGTCAGCGCCAGGGCGATGCGGCGCCGGCTCATGACCGCTCCTCCCGCAGACGGTCGATCAGGCGCTGGTGCAGCCCGTCGAACCCGCCGTTGCTCATGATCACCAGGGTATCGCCGGCCCGCAGGTCACCCGGCAGGTCCTGCAGCAGGTCGTCCACCGAGGCGGCCACCGACAGCCGCTCCTCCAGCCGGGTGCGCAGCGGGCCGATCGACCAGTCCAGGTCCGGCGGGCGGTACAGATGCACCGCGTCGGCACGATCCAGGGCCTCGCTGAGGGCACCGGCGTGCACGCCCATGCGCATGGTGTTGGAACGTGGCTCCAGCGCCACCAGCAGGCGCCCGCCTTCCGGCAGGCCACCGCGCAGACCCTCCAGGGTCATGCGGATCGCGGTGGGGTGGTGAGCGAAATCATCAAGGATGCGCACCCCTTCGATCTCCGCCCGCAGCTCCTGGCGCCGGCGCACGCCGCGAAACTCCGGCAGCGCGGCGAGACCGGTCTCCAGCGGGACCCCGGCATGGCGGGCCGCCGCCAGCGCGGACAGCGCGTTCGCCTGGTTGTGCAGGCCGCACATCCCCCACTCCACCTCCCCGGCGGTCCGCTCACCCTGCAGGACCCGGAAGCGGCTGCCGTCCGCGTTCAGCGAACGCGCGCATAGCGCCGCCTGCGGGGCCTCGGCCATGCCGGTGGCCAGACGCTCCACCGGGGTCCAGCAGCCAGCCTCCAGCACCCGCTCCAGCGCGGGGTCGTCATGCGGCATCAGGATCTTTCCCTGCCCCGGTACCGTGCGGACCAGATGATGGAACTGGCGCTCGATGGCGGCGAGATCCGGGTAGATATCGGCATGATCAAACTCCAGATTGTTCAGCACCAGGGTCCGCGGGCGGTAATGGACGAATTTGGCGCGCTTGTCGAAAAACGCACTGTCGTATTCATCCGCCTCGATCACGAAGAATGGCGACTCGCCAAGACGCGCACTCACGCCGAAGTTGCCGGGCACCCCGCCGATCAGGAAACCCGGTGCCATGCCCGCATACTCCAGGATCCAGGCCAGCAGCGAACTGGTGGTGGTCTTGCCGTGGGTGCCGGCAACCGCCAGCACCCAGCGGTCGTGCAGCACATGTTCGGCCAGCCACTGCGGGCCGGAGACATACGGCTGCCCCCGATCCAGCATCGCCTCGATCACCGGCATGCCGCGAGTCATCACGTTGCCCACCACCACCGGCACGTCCGACGGCAGGGCGGCGGCGTCGTAGCCGGCGTGATACGGGATGTTCGCGGCCTCCAGCTGCTCGCTCATGGGCGGATAAAGCGCCTGCCCGTCGGCCCCGCTGACCCGGTAGCCACGGGCGCGCGCCAGCTGCGCCAGCCCGCCCATGAAGGTGCCGCCGATCCCGAGGATGTGCAGGTCGGCGGAACGGCTCATGCGACCACGGCCCCGGTCACCCCCTGGGTGATCACCGACGAGATCAGCACGAAGCCCAGTGCGATCACCACCCCGGCCATGCGGTTCGACAGCTCCAGTGCCTGATGCAGGATGTGACCGTAAACGAACAGCAACCAGCCCAGCAGTGCCAGCATGCCCAGTACGGCCAGCGCCGGGGCCTCCCCGGCCTCGGGGTCGATGGGGGCAACCAGGGTCAGCAGCGCCATCAGCAGGCCGAGAATCGCCCCGGTGCCCACCATCGCGGTATAGGTCTGCACCTGACGCCCGACAAAGCCCTGAAACCGTAGCGCCAGCGCCACGAAACCGAACAGCACGGCCACATCCACCAGGTTCATGATCAGGGCCGGGGTCGCGCCATACATCGGCACGCCGATCGCGAGCCCCACGGCGACCGCGACCCCGGTCCAGAACACCGCGAGCGCGGGATCCGCCGGCAGATCCTGCGGCCCCTGCCGGGCCCGCAGGATGTCCAGCATCACCAGCAGGCCGTTCACTCCTCGGCCTCCATGGCTTCCAGTGCCTCCAGTTCCTCGAGCTCGTCCAGCATCTCCTCGGCCCTTTCGTCCGCCTGACGCCCCCCGGTGAGGAAGTCCCGCCGCTGCAGCCAGGCCCGGCGCATGGCGATGTAGGGATCGTCGGAGAGCTGCTCGATCAGCGCCTCGGTTTCGATCAGACCGGCACGCATGTCGATCACGTCGACCACCACCAGACCGACCCACAGCGGGGTACGATCCCGCCGGATGGTGCTCAGGTTGCGCGGATTGGTATGGCCGTCCACCAGCCGGGCGGGCGCATCCCGCGCGGTGCTCGGCCCCAGCAGAGGCAGCTGGAGATAGGGACCGGAGGGTACGCCCCAGGCCCCCAGGGTCAGGCCGAAATCCTGGTTGTTCTTGTCCAGCCCCATTGGCGAGGCGACGTCGATCAGCCCGCCGAGCCCGAAGGTGGTGTTGAACATCAGCCGGCCGCTGTCCGAGGCGGCATCCTCCAGGTTGCCCTGCAACAGGTTGTTGAACAGGACGGTTACGTCGTTGAGGTTGGAGAAGAAATTGCCGACGCCGGCCTGCACCGTGTCGGGCAGGCGGCGGTACTGGACCGCCGTGGGGCGCAGCACGGCCTGATCGACCTCCTGGTTGAAGGCGAACATCGCGCGGTTATAGGACTCCCACGGATCATCCGGGTGACGATCCTCGGACGGCACGCTGGCACAGCCCACCAGTCCGGCCAGCAGCCCGATCACGGCCGCACGCCACAGACCTCGCCAGGCCAGCGCCATGGCGTCAGGTCCCGCTGCGGTTGCGGCTGGCCGCGATCCGCAGGCGCAGCGCGTTGAGCCGGATGAAGCCCTCGGCGTCCTTCTGGTCGTAGGCGCCGGCATCGTCCTCGAAGGTCGCGATGGACTCGTCGAACAGGCTGTCCGGCGACTGGCGACCGGCCACCATCACGTTGCCCTTGTACAGGCGCAGGCGGACCTCGCCGTTGACCACGCCCTGGGACTCGTCGATCGCGGCCTGCAGCATGCGCCGTTCGGGGCTCCACCAGTAGCCGTTGTAGATGATGCTGGCGTAGCGCGGCATCAGCTCGTCCTTCAGGTGGGCGGCCTCGCGATCCAGGGTGATCGACTCCAGCGCGCGGCGCGCGCGCAGCAGGATGGTACCGCCCGGGGTCTCGTAGCAGCCGCGCGACTTCATGCCGACATAGCGGTTCTCCACGATGTCCAGCCGGCCGATGCCGTGGGCCCCGCCGCGCTCGTTGAGCTTCGACAGCAGCGCTGCCGGAGACAGTTGCTCGCCGTTGATGGAGACCGGGTCACCGTTCTCGAAGCCGATGGTGAGGACCTCGGGCTCGTCCGGCGCCGCCTCGGGCGACACTGACCAGCGCCACATGTCCTCCTCGGAGTCGGTCCACGGATCCTCCAGCGGGCCGCCCTCGTAGGAGATGTGCAGCAGGTTGGCGTCCATCGAGTACGGCGACTTCTTGCCCGCCTGGGCATAGTCCACCGGGATGCCGTGCTGTTCGGCGTACGCCATCAGGCGTTCGCGCGAGTTCAGGTCCCATTCGCGCCACGGGGCGATCACCTCGATGCCCGGCTTGAGCGCGTAGGCGCCCAGTTCGAAGCGCACCTGGTCGTTGCCCTTGCCGGTGGCGCCGTGGGCGATCGCATCCGCCCCGGTCTCCTCGGCGATCTCCACCAGCCGGCGGGCGATCAGCGGCCGCGCGATGGAGGTACCCAGCAGATACTCGCCCTCGTAGACCGTATTGGCGCGGAACATCGGGAAGACATAGTCGCGCACGAAGGTCTCGCGCAGGTCCTCGATGTAGATCTGCTTCACGCCCAGCGCCTCGGCCTTGGCCCGAGCCGGCTCGACCTCCTCGCCCTGCCCCAGATCGGCGGTGAAGGTGATGACCTCGCAGCCGTACTGCTCCTCCAGCCACTTGAGGATCACGGAGGTGTCCAGGCCGCCGGAATAGGCGAGGACGACGCGCTTGATGTTGGAACTCATGGGCATGCAATCCTTGTTGTTCTGCGACCCCGGGGATGGCCCGGAGGGTTGAAATGTCAGGGGGCCGGCGACCTTTAGCTCACCAGCCGGTGCCGCCGCCCGGCTCCACCGGCTGCGGCACCGGCGCGGGCTCGTCGCCGGGATCCGGTTCGGGCGCAGGCCGGTCCTCCGCACCCTCGCGTTCGCCCAGCCACAGGATCTCGGCCCGGCGGGCGTCGGCATCCTCGCCGTCCACACCCGGCGCGACGCCGGCGCCCTCGACCTCGATCTCCGCGCGGCGCAGCCCGGCCTTTTCCAGGACCTCGCGAACGCCTTCGGCCCGCTGACGGCTGATCCGCCGGTTCAGCCTGTCCGGGCCTTCGCCGTCGGTCAAGCCGGTCACCCGCAGGCGCGGGCCTTCGACCCCTTCCAGGGTCGCCACCGCGGTCTCCAGTACGGCGCGCGCATCGGCGTCGAGGTCCACGCGTCCGGAATCAAAATAGACCACCCAGCGTTCGCGTGCCGGTTCGCTGTCCGTGGCCTCGGGCGCCGGATCATGCGTCGCGCGGCAGGCGCGGAAACCATCGATCCGGCGGCCGAAGCGGATCGCACGGAAATGGACGATGTTGTCGCTGTCAGGAAAACCAATGCGCACGTCCTGACCGGCGAGCAGGCGGGATTTCAGTTCGGCCACCCGGGCGTCCGGCACCCGGAAGCGCCCGTCCGGCCCGGCCCGCAGGGTCAGCGCCAGCGGTTCGGGTCCGCCTGCCGGCAGCCATTCCGGGGCCCCGGTCTCCAGCGGAGCCCGGTCCCCGGACTGCGGCGTCCCGGGCGGATCCCAGAACGCGCGCACCGCCAGCCCGGGACGGGTCTCGAACTGCAGGGTACCGCCGTTGCGCACCTCCTGCTGCAGCCGGCACAGATCATCGATCTCCACGCGGGTCCAGTCGGATCGCTCCAGCGACTCCTGAAACAGCGTGCCGGCCGCCGTCGGGATGGCCAGAAACATCAGCCCGGCACCTAGAAGCCAGGCGGATACGAGACTATTTCTTTGGCGGCAGGATGTCGGTGATCGAGCCATGCGCGGCCTCGGCGGCGAATGCCACCGTCTCGCTGAGCGTCGGATGCGGATGCACGGTCAGGCCGATGTCCTCCATCTCCGCCCCCATCTCCAGCGCCAGCATCGCCTCGCCGATCAGGTCGCCGGCGGACGGCCCGACCAGCCCGGCGCCGATCACCCGGCCCTCGGCGTCGAACAGCAGCTTGGTCATGCCGTCCTCGGCGCCCAGCGCGATTGCCCGGCCGGAGGCGGCCCAGGGGAACACGCCCTTGGTATATTCGATGCCGTCGGCCTTCGCCTGTTCCTCGGTCACGCCCATCCACGCGACCTCCGGGTGGGTGTAGGCCACCGAGGGGATCGCGCGCGCGTCGAAGTGCACCTTGTGCCCGGCGATCACCTCGGCGGCGACCTTGCCCTCGTGGGTCGCCTTGTGCGCCAGCATCGGCTGGCCGACCACGTCGCCGATGGCGAAGATGTGCTCGACATTGGTGCGCTGCTGGCTGTCGACCTCGATAAAGCCGCGCTCGCTGACCTGTACCCCGGCGGCCTCGGCGTTGATCTTCGCGCCGTTCGGGCTGCGCCCCACGGCCACCAGCACGCGGTCGAAGGTGTCCTCTTCCGGCAGGCCCTTCGCCTCGCCCTCGAAACGGCAGACGATGCCCTGATCGGTGGCCTCGGCCCCGCTGACCTTGCTCTTGAGGAAGATGTTCTCGAAACGCTTCTTCGCGCGCTTCTCGAACGGGCGCACGATGTCGCGGTCCGCCCCCGGCATCAGGGTGTCGGACAGCTCGACCACCGTGACCTTCGTGCCCAGCGACTCGTACACGCAGGCCATCTCCAGGCCGATGATGCCGCCGCCGACCACCAGCATGCGCTCGGGGATGTCGGCCAGATCCAGCGCATCGGTGGAATCCATCACCCGGTCGTCGTCCCAGGGGAAGCCGGGCAGTTTCACCGCCTGCGAGCCGACGGAGATGATCGCGTGCTCGAATCCGATCACCTCGCGGCCATTGTCGCCCTCGACGGCGATGCTGTGGGCCCCGGTGAATTCGCCGACGCCCTGCACCACGCGCACCTTGCGCTGCTTGGCCAGCTGCTTCAGGCCGCCGGTCAGCTTCTTGACCGTCTTGTCCTTGTAGCCGCGCAGGCCGTCAAGGTCGATCTCCGGTTCACCGAACTTGATGCCCAGCTCGGCGAAGCGCTCGGCCTCGTGCAGTACCTCGCCGGCGTGCAGCAGCGCCTTGGACGGGATGCAGCCGACGTTCAGGCAGACCCCGCCGATCTGCGGATAGCGTTCGACCATCACCACGTCCAGCCCCAGGTCCGCGGCGCGGAACGCGGCGGTGTAGCCGCCGGGGCCGGAGCCCAGCACCAGCACCTGGCACTGGCTGTCGGTATTCGGGTCGGCCGCGGCCTGCGGCGCCGGGGCGGAGGACGCCCCGGCCGCGCCTGCGGACTCGGAGCCTGCGCTCCCGGTGTCCCCGGCCGGGGCGGAGGCTTCGCCGCCCGCCGCTTCCCCGCCCGTCTCCAGCTCCAGGATCGGATCCCCCTGAGACACCCGCTGGCCGGTCTTCACGTGCACGGCCTTGACCGTACCCGCCTGCGGTGCCGGGACATCGATGGTCGCCTTGTCCGATTCGAGCGTGATCAGCGGGTCTTCCGGGGCGATGGTGCTGCCCGACTGGACCAGGACCTCGATGATCTCGACGTCCTTGAAGTCGCCGATGTCGGGGACCTCGACGGTGGTGGTCTGACTCATGACAAAGCTCCGGTCGTTACAGCAGCATGCGCCGCATGTCGGACAGCAGCGCGCTCAGCGTGGTGGTGAAGCGGGCGCCCAGGGCCCCGTCGATCACCCGGTGGTCGTAGGACAGCGCCATCGGCAGCACCAGACGCGGCTCGAATTCCTCGCCGTTCCAGACCGGCTGCATCGAGGCCTTCGACACCCCGAGGATGGCGACCTCCGGGGCATTGACGATGGGCGTGAACTGGGTGCCGCCGATGCCGCCGAGGCTGGAGATGGTCAGGCAGCCGCCCTGCATGTCGGCGGGCTTGAGTTTCTTCTCGCGCGCCCGTTTCGACAGGTCCATCAGTTCGGAGGCGATGTCCACCAGACTCTTGCGGTCGACGTCGCGTACCACCGGAACCACCAGACCATCCGGCGTATCCACGGCCACGCCCAGGTGGTAGTACTGCTTGATCACCAGGTTCTCGCCGGTCGCGTCCAGCGAGGCATTGAAGCGCGGGTATTCCTTGAGCGCGGAGACCACCGCTTTCATCAGGAACGGCAGGAAGGTGATCTTGACCCCCTGCTTCTCGTATTCGGCCTTCAGCGATTTGCGGAAGTCCTCCAGCTCGGTGATGTCGGCCTCGTCGAACTGCGTCACGTGCGGGACGGTGACCCAGTTGCGATGCAGGTTCTGGCCGGTGAGCCGGTTGATCTTCGACAGCGGCCGGGTCTCGATCGGTCCGAACTCGGAGAAATCGATCTCCGGCATGGGTTCGACCCCCAGTCCGGAACCGGCGGGCTGGCTGAGCGCGCGCTTGACGAAGGCCTGCACGTCCTCGCGCAGGATGCGCCCCTTGCGACCGCTCCCCTCGACCTTGGACAGGTCGACCCCGAGCTCGCGCGCGAACTTGCGCACCACGGGCGAGGCGTGGGCGCGACGGAACGCGGACTCGTTCTCGATATGGGCGGTGGGCGATGGCCGCGGGCCGCCCTGGCCGGCCAGCGCGCCGGTACCCCCCGAGTCGCCGGCCGATGCCCTGGCCGGCGCGGACCCGGTATCCGGCGCGCTGGCCGCTGCCGCGGATGCCGATTCTTCGCCACCGGTGGAGGCAGCCGGCTCGGCGGCGGCCTCCGCCGGAGCTTCCCCGGCACCACTGGCGGCAGCCTCGTCCGCGGGTGCCAGTTCGAGGATCGCATCCCCCTGCGAGACGCGGTCCCCGGCCTTGACCTTCATGCCCTGCACGGTACCGCCCTGCGGTGCCGGGATCTCGATGGAGGCCTTGTCCGACTCCAGGGTGATCAGCGGGTCCTCGGGCGCCACGGTGTCACCCGGCTTGACCAGTACCTCGATGATCTCGACGTCCTTGAAGTCACCGATGTCGGGGACTTCAACCGTAATCGTGTCGCTCATGTCTGCTCCTGCCTCGGGACGCCGGCCTCAGGCCTGCAGGGGATTGGGACGATCGGTATCGATCTCGTATTTGTCGATCGCCTCGCGGACGGTCTTCGCCTCGACGGTCCCGGCATCGGCCAGGGCCTTCAGCGCGGTCACCGCGATGTGGTAGCGGTCGACCTCGAAGTGGCGCCGTAGCGCGGAGCGCAGGTCCGAACGGCCGAAACCGTCGGTGCCCAGCACGCGATAGTCGGCCGGCACATAGGCGCGGATCTGATCGGCGAAGTTCGACACGTAGTCGGTGGCCGCGACCACCGGCGCCCCGGAGTCGCCCAGGCACTGCTCGACCCAGCTGCGACGGGGCTTCGCGTCCGGATGCAGTCGGGCATGGCGCTCGCAGTCGCGACCGTCACGCGCCAGCTCGGTGAAACTGGTCGCGCTCCAGACTTCGGCCGACACGCCGAAGTCCTGCTCCAGCAGCGCCGCGGCCTCGATCGCCTCGCGCAGGATAGTGCCGGAACCCAGCAGGCGGACCTTCTTTTTCTTGCGTCCGCCGGCCTGGAAGCGATACAGGCCACGGCGGATGCCCTCTTCGGCGCCCTCCGGCATCGCCGGCTGATGGTAGTTCTCGTTCATCGCCGTGATGTAGTAGAAGACACTCTCCTGCTCGCGGAACATGCGCCGCATGCCGTCCTGCACGATCACCGCCAGCTCGTAGGCGAACGTCGGATCGTAGGCGATGCAGTTGGGCACGTTGGCCGCCATCATGTGGCTGTGGCCGTCGTTGTGCTGCAGCCCTTCGCCGGCCAGGGTGGTGCGCCCGGCGGTGCCGCCGATCAGGAACCCGCGCGCCCGCTGGTCGCCGGCGGCCCAGATCAGGTCGCCGATGCGCTGGAACCCGAACATCGAGTAGAAGATGTAGAACGGGATGGTCGCCACGCCGTGGGTGGAGTAGGACGTCGCGGCGGCGATCCAGGAGGAGATCGAGCCGGCCTCGTTGATCCCTTCCTCCAGGATCTGGCCGCCCTTGTCCTCCTTGTAATACATCACCTGGTCCTTGTCCTGCGGCTCGTAGAGCTGGCCGACCGAGGAATAGATGCCCAGCTGGCGGAACAGGCCTTCCATGCCGAAGGTACGCGCCTCGTCCGGCACGATCGGGACCACGTGCCGGCCGATCTTCTTGTCACGCGCGAGGATCTGCAGCATGCGCACGAAGGCCATGGTGGTGGACATCTCGCGGTCGCCGGAATCCTCCATCAGGGCGGAGAAGGCATCCAGTTCCGGGACCTCCAGCGGCGTGGTCATGTGCCGGCGCTGCGGCAGATAGCCGCCCAGGGCTTTCCGCCGCTCGTGCATGTACTGCATCTCTTCGGAGTCGGGATCCGGCTTGACGTACTCGGCGCGTTCGACCTGCTCGTCGGACAGCGGGATATTGAAGCGGTCACGGAAGTGCTTCATGTCCTCCGTGTCCATCTTCTTCTGACTGTGAGTGCGGTTCTGGGCCTCGCCCGCCGACCCCATGCCGTAGCCCTTCACGGTGTGCGCCAGGATCACGGTCGGCTGTCCGGTATGCTCCATGGCCTCCTTGTAGGCCGCGTAGACCTTCACCGGGTCGTGCCCGCCGCGATTCAGGCGCCAGATCTCCTCGTCGGACATGTTGGCGACCATCGCCTTGAGCTCCGGATACTTGCCGAAGAAGTGCTCGCGCACGTAGGCCCCGTCATTGGCCTTGTAGTTCTGGAAGTCGCCGTCGACCGCTTCCATCATGCGTTTCTGCAGCAGGCCGTCGGTGTCCTTGGCCAGCAGCGGCTCCCAGTAGCGCCCCCAAAGGACCTTGATGACGTTCCAGCCGGCGCCACGGAAGATCGCCTCCAGCTCCTGCACGATCTTGCCGTTGCCGCGCACCGGACCATCCAGGCGCTGCAGGTTGCAGTTCACCACCCAGGTCAGGTTGTCGAGTTTCTCGCGCGAGGCCAGGGTAATCGCCCCCATGGTCTCGGGCTCGTCGACCTCGCCGTCGCCGACGAAGCTCCAGACATGACGATTCGCGGTCTGCGCCAGCCCGCGATCCTGCAGGTAGCGCATGAACCGTGCCTGGTAGATGCTCATGATCGGGCCCAGTCCCATGGACACCGTCGGGAACTGCCAGAAGTCCGGCATCAGCCAGGGATGCGGGTAGGAGGACAGGCCCTTGCCGTCCACCTCGCGGCGGAAATGATCCAGCTGCTCCTCGGTGAGACGTCCCTCGAGGAAGGCGCGGGCATAGATGCCGGGCGAGGAATGTCCCTGGGCGAACACCAGATCGCCACCATGCTCGTGTGACGGGGCCCGCCAGAAATGATTGAAACCGACGTCATAGAGCGTGGCTCCGGAAGCAAAGGACGCGATGTGCCCGCCCAGTTCCGGCGACACCCGGTTGGCCTTGACCACCATCGCCATCGCGTTCCAGCGGATGTAGGAACGGATGCGGTGCTCCAGCGCCCCGTCGCCGGGGTAGACCGGCTCGAGATGCGGCGGAATGGTGTTCACGTATGCGGTGTTGGCCGAGTACGGGAGGTAGGCGCCGCTGCGCCGGGCCTTGTCCACCAGGGCCTCCAGCAGGGCATGAGCCCGCTCGGGACCGTCGGCCTCCATCACGGAGGCGAGGGCGTCGATCCACTCCTGGGTTTCCTGCGGATCGATGTCGTTCGGGATGGCGTTCGGGTCCATGCGTCTTCCCCTGAAAACGGGTTGGGAAACGGGTCGCGGGCGCGGGGCCTTGCCACCGGGCGCGGGGCGGTTCTGCTAACATGCCGCGGCCCGGGCGGACAGAAAGGCGCAAGTATCCCGACTGTGCTGCCAGCAGGTCAAGCGAAAGCGTTCTATGGCGCCGATCTCCCGTAAAACAGGGGCGAAGTGAACAGATCTTCCCGGAACCGATCCGAACCAAGGTAACCGCATGGCCGCACCCGCCCAGCTCGAACCCTCGCACCGCCCGATGGCCCACCGCTTCCGCGGCTTTCTGCCCGTGGTGGTGGACGTGGAGACCGGCGGCTTCGACTGCGAACGCCACGCCCTGCTGCAGGTCGCGGCGGTGTTCCTGCGCCGCAACGAACAGGACCGCCTGGAGCGCGCCCACACCGTCAGCCTGCACGTGCGTCCTTTCGAAGGGTCGGAGATGGATCCGAAATCGCTGGAGGTCAACGGGATCGACCCCTATCACCCGCTGCGCGCGGCCTGGCCGGAAGACCAGGCCATGGGGCGACTGTTCAGCGAGGTACGCCGCGAGGTCAAGCTGAACCTGTGCAAGCGCGCGATCCTGGTGGGTCACAACGCCCATTTCGACCTCGGCTTCGTGCACAAGGCCGCGGAGCGCTGCGGCATCAAGCGCAACCCCTTCCACCCGTTCAGCAGCCTGGACACGGTGACGCTGTCCGCGCTGGCCTACGGCCAGACCGTGCTCGCGCGTGCAGCGCGTGCCGCCGGACTGGAGTGGGACAACGAGTCGGCCCACAGCGCGGCCTTCGATGCCGAGAAGACCGCCGACGTGTTCTGCGCGGTCGCCAACCACTGGCAGGACCACATCGGCGTGCCGCAGGCCGCGCTGCAGCTGCCCGACCCCGAGGAACTGCCGCCCGGCAGCTGAGCACAAAAAAGGCCCGTCACCGCGATCGCGGTGACGGGCCGGGCACGGAGCGGGCCGGTCGCTTCAGCCGGCGTTGCGCTGGGCGTGCTTGTCGTGGGCCTCGTCGACCATCTTCTTCAGCTCACCGCTCTCGAACATCTCAAGGGTAATGTCGCAGCCCCCGATCAGCTCGCCGTCGATGTAGACCTGCGGGAAGGTCGGCCAGTCCGCGAAGCGCGGCAGATTCTGCATGACTTCCTGGTCGGCGATCACGTTCACGTAGCCGAATTCGCGCTCGCAGCGCTTCAGCGCCTCGACCGCGCGGCTGGAGAAGCCGCACATCGGGAACTGCGGGCTCCCCTTCATGAAGATCACGACCGGGTTTTCTTCCACCTGCTGGCGAATGCGGTCCATTACGTCCATCGCTGTACTCCTGATTCGGGCCTGTTGGGTGTTTGCGTCAAGGAACGGCAGCGGACGGGGCTTGCCCGACCCCGCAGCAAAGTCCGACCGTGATGGTCAGACATTAAAGCGAAAATGTACAACATCCCCCTCGCGCATGACGTATTCCTTGCCTTCGAGACGCCATTTGCCGACATCCTTCGCCCCCTGCTCGCCGCCGTGCGCCACGTAATCGTCGTAGCCGACCACCTCGGCTCGAATGAATCCTTTCTCGAAGTCGGTGTGGATCACCCCGGCGGCCTGCGGCGCGGTCGAGCCCCGCCGCACGGTCCAAGCGCGCACCTCCTTCTCCCCGGCGGTGAAGAAGGTCTGCAGGTCCAGCAGCTCATAAGCAGTGCGGATCACCCGATCCAGGCCCGGCTCCTCCAGCCCCAGATCGGCCAGGAACTCGGCGCGCTCCTCGGGTTCCAGCACCGCGATCTCGGCCTCGATGGCGGCGCACACGCTTACCACCTGCGCCCCTTCCTCGGCGGCCTTATCCCGCACCGCCCTCACCTGCTCGTTGTCCTCGGCCAGACCGGCCTCGTCCACGTTGGCGATGTACATCAGCGGCTTGATGGTCAGCAGATGCAGGTCGTAGAGCAGCCCGAGCTCCTCGGGCTCCAGGGCCTGGGCCCGCACCGGGATGCCTTCGCCCAGACCCTCGGCGACCTTCTCCGCGGCACGCAGGCGGGCGATCGCTTCCTTGTCCTGAGACTTGGCCGCCCGGGTCAGGCGGGTAAGGGCCTTGTTGACGGTCTCGAGATCCGCAAGCATCAGCTCGGTACTGATGGTCTCGATGTCCGCCAGCGGATCCACGCGTCCGGATACGTGCACGATGTCGTCGTCCTCGAAGCAGCGAACCACCTGAGCGATGGCGTCGGTCTCGCGGATGTGCGCGAGGAACTGGTTGCCCAGCCCCTCGCCCTGGGCGGCCCCGGAGACCAGCCCGGCGATGTCGACGAACTCCACGGTGGTGGGCAGCACCCGTTCGGGCGAGACCAGCTCGGCGAGCTTCGCCAGCCGCGGGTCCGGCACTTCCACCACGCCCACGTTGGGGTCGATGGTGCAGAACGGGTAGTTTTCCGCCGCGATTTCCGCACGGGTGAGGGCGTTGAACAGGGTCGACTTGCCGACGTTCGGCAGGCCGACGATGCCGCATTTCAGGCTCATGGGATTTCCTCGGATGTAACTCGGTGCTGGCTCGGTGCGGGCTCAGCCGGAGCCACGGCCGTGCAGGTTGCGCACGGCCTCGTCCCAGCGTCCCGCGAGCAGGGCCGGGATCTCGCGGGCCGCATCCTGCAGGGCGGCGTCGATCGCCCGGGCATCGTCGCGCCCCGGCCGATCCAGCACGTAGGGCACGACCTGATCGCGCTCCCCGGGATGCCCGATGCCAACGCGCAGACGACTGTACTCGGGGCCGCCCAGGTGCCGGTGCAGGTCCCGCAGGCCATTGTGTCCGCCGTGCCCGCCGCCATGCTTCAGGCGGACCACCCCGGGCTCGAGATCCAGCTCGTCGTGGACCACCAGGATCTCCTCCGGGGCGATGCGGTAGAAATCGGTGCATTTGCGCACCGGCAGACCGCTCTTATTCATGAAGGACATCGGCTTGAGCAGCCAGGCGTCGCCTTCGGGCAGGGTCAGCCGGGCCGCCTCGCCGTCGAAGCGACCTTCCGCGCGAAACCGGGTACCGTGGTCGCGGGCCAGGGCATCCACAAACCAGAAGCCCGCGTTATGCCGGGTTTCGGCGTAACGCGGGCCCGGGTTGCCCAGACCGACCACCAGACGGATCGGTGCGTTCGGGCGGGTCATGCCAATGAGCGGGACAACGGCGATCAGCCGTTGTCTTCTTCACCACCGGCTTCTTCGTCGCCGGCCTCGTCTCCGGCGTCCTCGCCCTCGCCGCCTTCGTCGGCGTCAGCGGCACCACCGCCGCCCTTGGCGGAACGCGGCAGCTGCACGGTCACGACCGCATAGTCGTAGTCGTCGCCCTGCATCAGCGCGACCATTTCGACACCATTCGGCAGATTGCCCTTCAGGTCGGACAGGTGCAGGGTCTCGCCAACGTCCACGTCGGTCATGTCGACCTCGATGGATTCCGGCAGGTCGTCCGGAAGGCACTCGACCTCGATCTCGTTGACCTGGCGGTTGATCATGCCACCGCCGGGCTTGACGCCCTTGCAGGTCTCCTCGTTGGTGAAATGCACCGGCACGTTCACGCGGATCGGCTGATTGGCGCTCACGCGCAGCAGGTCCACGTGGTAGATGGTCGGCTTGAACGGATGGCGCTGCACGTCACGCAGGATCGCCTTCTGCGACTTACCGTCCAGCTTGACCGTCAGGATGTGCGAATAGAACGCGTCTTCCTTCAGGTTGTGGACCATCGCGTTGTGATCCAGCGTGATCGGCACGGCCGGATCATCACCGCCATACAGGATGGCGGGCAGTTTGCCGGCGCGACGCAGGCGGCGGCTCGCACTCGATCCCTGTTCGTCACGCTTTTCGGCTTCAAGGGTAAAGCTCATGCTCATGATGACGTTCTCCAGAATGAACGCGCCCCACCCGCGACCAGGTGAGGCGTAAAGCGGGAGGCCCTTCCTCCCGGATTCGGGGTAGCCGGCGACCGCCGGCGGCGCTGACCGGCAATCCGGTCCCGGCTCAGTCCACAAACAGCGAGCTCACGGACTCCTCGCGGTTGATGCGGCGGATGGTTTCCGCGAGCATCTCCGCGACCGAGAGCTGCCGGATCTTCGGACATGCCAGCGCGTTGGGCTGGAGGGCCAGGGTGTCGGTCACCACCAGCTCGTCCAGCGCCGAACCGTTTATGTTATCAATCGCCGCGCCGGAAAGCACGGGGTGCGTGGCATAGGCACTCACCGAGACCGCCCCGTGCCCCTTCAGCGCCTTCGCCGCCTGACACAGGGTCCCGGCGGTATCCACCAGGTCGTCGATGATGATGCAGGACTTGCCGCGCACGTCCCCGATGATGTGCATCACTTCGGATTCGTTGGCGCGCGGGCGGCGCTTGTCGATGATGGCCAGATCGGCGTCATCCAGCCGCTTGGCGATCGCGCGGGCGCGCACCACCCCGCCGACGTCCGGCGAGACCACCGTCAGATCCCCGGACACGTGCCGCCAGACGTCGCCCAGCAGCACCGGCGAGGCATAGATATTGTCCACCGGGACGTTGAAGAAACCCTGAACCTGATCGGCGTGCACGTCGATGGTCAGCACCCGGTCGGCGCCCACCGCCTCGATCATGTTCGCGACCACCTTGGCCGAGATCGGCACGCGCGCCGAGCGCACGCGCCGGTCCTGACGAGCGTAGCCAAAATACGGGATCACGGTGGTGATACGGCCGGCAGACGCACGCCGCAGCGCATCCACCATGATCACCAGCTCCATCAGGTTCTCGTTGGTGGGCTGTCCGGTGGGCTGGATCAGGAAGACGTCGCGCCCGCGCACGTTCTCCAGGATCTCGACCTGGACCTCGCCATCGCTGAAGCGCCCGACGGTCACCTTGCCCATCGGCAGGCCGAGGTGTTCGGCAACGCCCTGTGCCAGTCGCGGGTTGGCATTCCCCGCGAAGATCATCATGCGACTCTTGTCGACCACGACTCGCCCCGGTCTGGGTGGTGCGAAACCGCGCCCGATGGCACGGCCTCCAGTAATGAACCCCGGCCGGGGCCGGGGTTCGGGAATATGGCCCCTCGCCTGCGGCGCGGGGCGATTGTATGGCTGGGCCGGCAGGATTACGGCGCTGCGCGCCGCCCTCCGGGCCGCCGCCTTCGGCGGCGTTCTCTCGCGGCTGCGCCGCTCGAGTCGAACCTTTCACGGTTCTCATCCTGCCGCCCGGTTGTCATGCGCCCCTCGCCTGCGGCGCGGGGCGATTGTATGGCTGGGCCGGCAGGATTCGAACCTGCGCATGACGGGATCAAAACCCGTTGCCTTACCGCTTGGCTACGGCCCAGTAGTCTGCATTGCTCCGTGTCGGTCGCCCGGCAACCAGGCCCGCAGGGGCGATTCGTTACGCAGCGGCGTCACCCAGCTGCGCCAGGGCTCCGGCTGCGCGCCGCGGGCGCGTTCGGCCGTGGCGCGGTCGGGGAACAGCCCGAAAACGCAGCCTCCGGTGCCGCTCAGGCGGACCCGATCGGTCCACGCCCCCAGCCAGTCCAGCACCCGGGCGATCTCCGGATGGTGCCGCCGGACCACCGGCTCGAAGACGTTCACGAACGTCGCGCCGTCCACGGAGTGCGAAATTCTCTCGGGGGCGCGGTCGCGTGTCAATTCTCCCGCCGAGAACATGGTTCCGGTAGAAACCGGAACCCCGGGGTCAATCAGCAGGGCCGGCGGACAGTCGGGCTCCACCGGGACCAGATGTTCACCCACGCCTTGGGCCCAGGCGGCCCGCCCGTGCACGAACACCGGCACATCGGCCCCCAGGCGCAACCCCAGCGCCGCCAGCTCGGCCTCGCCAAGCCCCAGCTCGAACAGATGGTTGAGCGCCACCAGGGTAGTGGCGGCATCCGAGCTGCCCCCACCAACCCCGCCGCCGACCGGCAGGCGCTTTTCCAGGTGGATGCGTACCCCCTCGCGCCGGCCGGCGGCATCGAATACCCGGCGCGCCGCGCGCACACACAGGTTGTCCGAACCGTCGACCGCGGCCGCATCGGCCATCTCCACGCGCCCGCCGGGCAGCGGCTCGAAGCGCAGCCGATCCTCCAGCCCGAGGAACTGGAACACGGTCTGCAGCTCGTGATAGCCGTCCGCACGCCGGCCGGTGATGTGCAGAAAACGGTTGATCTTGGCGGGCGCAGGGAAGACCTGCGCGAATGACGTCGGCATCAGGCGGATCCGTCTCCAATCTGCCACTGGCGGATGACGGCGCGCAGGGTCAGCGCGTCGCGCCGCAGTTCCATGCGCACCGGCATGACCTCGCCGTCAAACTCTTCGTACTCGGTGTATTCGATCTCCCAGCCCGCCTGCCGGATGCGGATCGGGCGGCCTTCGGCATCCACCTCATGGTCGAAGGAACGGGCCGGATCGGGCAGCCCGCGCACCCAGTAGATCATGCCGGAGACCGGGATCTCGTCCCCGGTAAGCCGCATGGCCAGGGCATCCGGGTCGGGCGCACTGTGGCGCTCACCATCGCGGGTCACCAGCTGCGCGGGCTGCCCCTCGGCCAGGGTCAGGCGACCGCCGCCACGCCCCATCGGGCCGGCCAGATCCAGGGTGTGCGCGCCCTGCTGCACCCGCCAGTTGAGCTGGGCGGACCAGTGCTCGTGTTCCGTTTCCAGCCCCAGACGCGCGACCAGCCGCCAGGTGTGCTGCGCGCCCAGCCGGCCGCCGCGCTCCTCGAAGGCGGCCTGAGCGGCTTCCGTGCGATCGACCTCCGGCAGCGCGGCGCAACCCGTGATCCCCAGCACGAACGCCAGCATCAGCGCCGCGCGCGACAGCGCCCCGCTCATTCCAGAAGCTCGCGGTAGACCCGCTGCAGCCGCTCGTGATCGGGCTCGCGTTCCAGCGCCTCCTCCAGCAGGTCGCGCGCCTCGTCGCGTTCGCCCTGCTCCCACAGGACCACCGCCAGGTTGCTCGCGATCTCGCCATCCTCCATCAGGCTCCAGGCGCGGCGCAGCTGTTCCTCGGCCTCGTCCAGACGACCGAGGCGGTAGAGCACCCAGCCGTAGCTGTCGACCACCGCCGCGTCGTCGGGCCGCTGCTCCAGGGCCTGCGTGATCAGCTCGTAGGCCTCGTCGTAGCGATCGGTGCGGTCGGCCAGCGTGTAGCCCAGGGCGTTCATCGCCGAGGCACTCTCCGGCTCGAGCTCGAGGATGGCACGAAAATCCTCCAGCGCCTCGTCGACCCGGTCCAGGCGTTCGTGGATCAGACCGCGCTGATACAGCAGATCGGTCTCCTCGGGGAAGACTTCCAGCCCCTCGCTGGCACGCTCCAGCGCCCGCTCGTAGGATTCCTCCTCGCGCAGGGTGTTGACCTCGACCACCCAGGCCTCGCGCGCGACATCCTCGTCGTCCTGCCCCTGCAGCTCGCGGAAATCCTCGCGCGCGGCGTCCGGCCCTTCCTCGCGCAGGGTCAGCGCGGCCAGGCGCAGGCGCGCATCCTGACGGTAATCGCCGTCCCCCACCTGGCGGAAGTATCCGCGCGCGCTCGCGGCATCGTCTTCGAGCTCGTACAGACGCCCGAGGTAGTACGCGACCTCGTCCTCGCGCACGCCGCGCGCCTCCAGTGCCTCCAGCTGCTCGCGCGCGGCGTCGTTCCAGCCACTCTCCAGACTCAGCAGGGCGAGGGTCAGCCGCGCCTCGTCATCCTCCGGTGCCAGATCCGCCAGGCGGGCGATCTCGCGCGGGCCTTCGCGGTCATCGGCGTGGTCGGTCAGCGCATGGGCATAGCCGATACGAGCGTCGCGGCTGTCGGGATGGTCCGCGACGGCCTCCCGCAGCAGCGCCAGCGCCTCGTCTCCACGCGTGTCACGCTCCAGGGCCTGGGCCCGCAGCAGGTGCAGACCGATCGAGTCGGGGTGTTCCTCGAGGCCGCGTTCGGTCGCGTCCAGCGCAGCGTCGGTGGCGTCGAACCGCAGGGCCAGCTCGGCATACACCCGCCAGGTCTCGCGATCGTCGGCGCGACGCTCGGCCAGATGGCCCAGGGTCTCCAGCGCATGGTCGCGGTCGTCGGCCTGCATCATCAGGGACACCAGACTGCGATGCGGATCGGCATCCTCGCCCGCGCGACGCTCCATCCATTCGTCGACCAGTTCCGCGGCCGCCTCGGTCTGTCCGGCGTTCACCCGCAGCAGCGCCACGATCTGCACGGCCTCGCCGTGTTCCGGCGACAGCGCCAGCCAGCGTTCCGCCGAACCGAGCGCCCGTTCGCGCTCGCGCGCGAACAGCGCGATGCGGGTCGCCCGTTCGGCGATCTCGGGATCATGACTCAGCGCTGCGGCGGCCCCGTAGAACAGCGCCGCCTCCCCGGTCTGACCTGCGCGCACCGCGATCTCGCCAGCCAGCACGTTGAACATCAGCGCCGCCTCGGGGTCCTCCTGAAGCCCCGCCTGGGGCACTGCAACGACCTCGGGCTCCTCGGTCTCCAGCGATTCGCTGGCACCGATGTTGTGATGCGCGCAGCCGCTCGCGAGGAGCAGCACGGCCGCGGCCAGCAGGGTTCTCTTCATTACGGGCAATCCATGCATTTCAGCTTTCAATGTGACGGCCGACGGGCGCGCGAGGTTCCTTGCACCGCCGACCCGCCTGCGGGAACCCATGGTCGCACTGTATCCGGCACTGCGTACATTTACACTAATGACCCGTCGGCGGCATTTTGCGGCACAATACGCAGGCTATGCTCTTCGCACTCGGAATCAATCACAAGACGGCGCCGGTCGAGATCCGCGAACGGCTGTCGGTCAGCCAGCACGAACTGGACGACGCGCTGCATTCGCTGCGCTCCGGTGTGCGGCTGCCGGAGAGTGCGATCCTGTCCACCTGCAACCGCACCGAGGTCTATTTCCGCGAAAGCGGGGAGCACAGCGAACATCGCGTGGTCGACTGGCTGGGCGGCTACCACGGGATCGACCGCTCCGAGCTTCGGCCCTATCTCTATCTGCACCACGACGGCTCGGCCGTACGCCATACCCTGCGGGTCGCCAGCGGCCTGGATTCGATGGTCCTGGGAGAGCCGCAGATCCTCGGGCAGATGAAGACCGCCTACCAGTACGCCCACAACGCCGGCACCCTCGGGCTGTCGCTGGAGCGGCTGTTCCAGCACGCCTTCGCCACCGCCAAGGACGTGCGCACCGAGACCGCGATCGGCCAGAGCGCGGTCTCGGTGGCCTTCGCCGCGGTGTCGCTGGGACGGCAGATCTTCGGCGACCTCAAGCCGCTGACCGCGATGGTGGTGGGCGCCGGCGAAACCATCGAACTGGCGCTGCAGCACCTGCGCGGCCTGGGCATCGGCCGGGTGATCGTCGCCAACCGGACCGAGGATCGCGCGCGCAGCGTGGCCGAGCGCTTCGACGGCGAGCCCATCGGCCTGGATCACCTGAGTGAGCGTCTTCCGGAGGCCGACATCGTGATCTCGTCCACCGCCGCGCCGGTCCCGGTCCTTGGCAAAGGTGCGGTGGAACGCGCGCTGCGCAAGCGCCGGCGCAAGCCGATCTTCATGGTCGACATCGCCGTCCCGCGCGACATCGAACCCGAGGTCGGCCAGCTGGAGGACATCTACCTGTACACGGTGGACGACCTCCAGGAAGTGATCGACGACAACATGGCCTCGCGGCAGGCCGCCGCGGAACAGGCCGAGGAGATCATCAACCAGCGCGCCGGGGAGTTCATGCGCTGGCTGCGCGCGCGCGATTCGATTGACAGCATCCGCCAGCTGCGCGAACGCGCGGAGACGGTCAAGGACGAGACCGTGGAGCGCGCCCTGGCGATGATCCGCGCCGGGCGTCCGCCCGACGAGGTCCTGCCCTGGCTGGCCCATACCCTGACCAACAAGCTGATGCACCACCCCTGCAAGAGTCTCAACACCGCGGCCCACGAGGGCGACGCCCGCCTGCTGGAGGCCGCGCACCAGCTGTTTCAGCTGCCCGAACGCGAGGACGACCCCGGACGTGATCACGGACACGAACCGGGACCTGACCGCGGCGCGGAATCCGACAGCACCAGGGACGACGCGTGAAGGCCTCCTTTCGCGCCAAACTGGAAAGCCTGGCCGAACGCCACGCCGAGATCGCCGGCCTGCTCGCCACGCCGGATGCCGCCGAGGACCCCGAGCAGCTGCGCCGTCTGTCGCAGGAATACAGCCAGCTGGAACCCGTTGCCGAGGCGTGGAAGGCATGGAACGAAAACCGCGCCGCGCTGGAGGAGGCGCGCGCGATGCTGGAGGAGGACGACCCCGAACTGCGGGCCATGGCCGAGGGCGAGATCGAGACCCTCAGTGCGCGCAACGAGGAACTGGAGGCCGAACTCCACCGCCACCTGATCCCGAAGGACCCGCACGACGACGCCAACGTGTTCCTCGAGATCCGTGCCGGCACCGGCGGTGACGAGGCCGCGCTGTTCGCCGGCGACCTGCTGCGCATGTACAGCCGCTACGCGGAACAGCGCCACTGGCAGCTGGAGATCCTGTCGGTCAGCGAGGGCGAACACGGTGGCTACCGCGAGGTAATCGCCCGCCTCGCCGGTCAGGGCGCCTATTCACGGCTGAAGTTCGAGTCCGGCGCCCACCGCGTGCAGCGCGTCCCCGAAACCGAATCCCAGGGCCGCATCCACACCTCGGCGGCCACGGTCGCGATCCTCCCGGAACTGGAGGAGGTCGAGATGCCGGAGATCAACCCGGCCGACCTGCGCGTGGACACCTTCCGCGCCTCCGGCGCCGGCGGCCAGCACGTGAACAAGACCGATTCGGCGGTGCGCCTGACCCACCTGCCCACCGGCATCGTGGTCGAATGCCAGGATGAACGCTCCCAGCACAAGAACCGCGCCCGCGCGATGAACTTCCTCGCCGCGCGGCTGTACGAGGATGAACGCGCCGCGCAGGCCGAGGCCCAGAGCGCCGAGCGCAAGGGTCTGGTGGGCAGCGGCGACCGCTCGGAACGTATCCGCACCTACAACTTCCCCCAGGGGCGGGTCACCGACCACCGCATCAACCTGACGCTGTACAAGCTGGAACAGGTGATGGCCGGCGACCTCGACCCGGTGATCGACCCGCTGATCCACGAGTACCAGGCGGAACAGCTCGCCTCCCTCGCCGACGCCTGATGGACCGCCCGGCCACGCTGGACGCCCTGCTGGCCAGCCTGCGTAAACGGCTGCAGGAGGCGGGCGTGGAGGCCCCCGGGCTGGAGGCACGCCTGCTGCTCGGCATGGCCACCGGCCTGAGCACCGCGCAGTTCATCGCTCGCGGCGGCGATGCCCCCGACCCCGCGCAGGCGGCCGCGGCCGAGGCCCTTTGCCAACGCCGCCTGCAGGGCGAACCGATCGCCCACATCCTCGGCCGGCGCGGCTTCTGGACCCTGGATCTGGGGGTCTCCCCGGCCTGCCTGATCCCGCGCCCCGAGACCGAGGTGCTGGTCGAGGCCGCGCTGGGGGTTATCGACGCGGCGCCGGGAGACCACCCCCGGGTGCTGGACGCGGGCACCGGCAGCGGGGCCATCATCCTTGCACTCAAGGCCGAACGCCCGACGATCGACGGCTTCGCCAGCGACACCAGCCTCGACGCCCTGACCCGCGCCCGCGCCAACGCCCGCGAACTGGATCTGGATGTCCGCTTCTTCGCCGGGGCCTGGCTGCAACCGCTGGCGGCCTCCGCGCGCTTCGACCTGATCGTCTCCAACCCGCCGTACATCGCCCCCGACGACCCGCATCTGCAACGCGGCGACCTGCGCTTCGAGCCCCGCGGCGCGCTGGTCGCGGCGCAAGCGGGCCTGGCGGACCTGCATCAACTGATCGCCAGCGCGCCCGATCACCTGGCGGACGGTGGCTGGCTGCTGCTGGAACACGGATTCGATCAGGACGCCGCGGTACGGGCACGACTGGAGACCGGGCCGTGGACGGAGATCACGACCTGGCCGGACACCGCCGGCCATCCCCGCGTGACCGGGGCACGCCAGCGGGCCCGGCGCTGACTGACAGACATACCGAGGCCCCCGGCGCATGCACCGGGGGCCCTGGGTGCCATGCTCCGGACCGGAAAACGGCCCGGCCGCAAATCACAGACGCGGCAGCGGCAGATGAAGGCGGATGCTGCCGGAGGAACGCCGGTCACGACGATCCCGCGGCCCGGAACGGTGCGGACGACCGTAATAGTAGTGATGATGGTGTTCGGCCCCTCGCGAGAAACGGTGGCCCGGCCCGCGCCCGCGCGAATGCCCGCGACGCGACTGCTTGTGCCCGCGTGCCCCGGGATGGCCGCGACTCGAGTGCGGATGGCCACGGCTGTGACGATGGCCACGCTTGCCGGAGCGGTTGCGGTCGTGGCGCACCTGCTGCAGGCCCTCGATCGAGAACGCCGTGCCCCCGGCCTTGGCGGCCGTCTCCAACGGGGTGGCGGCCTGCGCCGGGGCCACGATCACGAATGCCAGCAGCGCGGCCGGCACCACGGCGGCGGCCAGGCGCCGCATGACGGATTTGTGGTTGGGTTGCATGAGGATGCCCTCCTGATGTCTTCCGGCGGGATTGCCGGTGGCCAGATTGCGCCCGGGTGTCTGAACGCCCCTTGAACCACCGCGGGCACGGCGTGAACCGCGCCACGTTTCGCGCAACTCGCACGGTTGATGAACCATGCCCCGGAGTGCCCGCAGGAACGTATACATGGAGCCGTGCTTCCCCGGACCACGGGGTTACAATCCGCCCGATGAATGACGACGAACTCCTGCGCTACGCGCGACAGATCATGCTGCCGGCCATCGGGGCCGAGGGGCAGGAACGCCTGCGCCGGGCGCACGCCGTGGTGATGGGCGTGGGCGGGCTGGGTTCGCCGGTGGCGGCCTATCTGGCCGCAGCCGGGGTCGGCCGGCTGACCCTGGTGGACCCGGATCACGTCGAGGCCAGCAACCTGCAGCGCCAGATCCTGCATGGCGAGGCCGACGTGGGCGCGGACAAGGTTGCCTCCGGTGCGCGGCGCCTCGCGGCGCTGAACAGCGCCTGCCGGGTGGAGACCCGCGCAGAACGGCTGGACGCCGACGCGATGCGCGCGCTGTTCGCCGGGGCCGACGTGGTGCTGGACGGCACCGACCATTTCGCCGCGCGTGGCGCGATCAACCGCGCGGCGGTCGCCACCGGAACGCCGCTGGTCTCCGGCGCGGTGATCCGTTTCGAGGGCCAGCTGACGACCTTCGATTTCCGCGACCCGCAGGCGGCCTGCTACCACTGCCTGTACGGCGACGAAGGGGCGGACGAGGACACCTGCGCGACCAGCGGGGTACTGGCGAGCCTGCCGGGGGTGGTCGGGAGCCTGCAGGCGACCGAGGCCCTCAAGCTGCTGGCCGGCCTGCCGACTCTGGCGGGGCGTCTGCTGCTGATCGACGGCCTGCACATGCAGTTCCGCGAGATCGGCCTGTTGCGCGACCCGGCCTGCCCGGTCTGCGGCCAGCGCGACCCCGCGTAGGCGGCACGCCCCTGGCCGGCGCGGCCCTATTGCGAGGTATCGGGCCCCGGCGGCTGCGCGCTGTCCGGACGGCACAGGGCCTCGGCATCCACCGCATCGAACACGTACTGCGCATTGCAGAACTCGCAGGTGACCTCGATGCGCCCCTGCTCGGCCAGGATCGAGCGGATCTCGTCCACCCCGAGGCTCTGCAGGGTAGTGGCCACGCGCTCGCGCGAACAGTGGCAGTGGAATTCCACCGTGGAGCCGTCGAACAGGCGCACGCGCTCCTCGGCGAACAGCCGGCCCAGCAGCGAACCGGCGTCCAGCTGCAGCAATTCGGCCGCCGTAGTGGTCGCGGCCAGGGTGGTCGCGCGGTTCCAGTCCTCGCTCTCGCGCGACAGCGGCTGCCCGCTGTCATCCGGCAGCCCCTGCAACAGCATGCCCGCGGCGCGCTGACCGTCGGCGGCCAGCCACACCCGCGTGGGGAGCTGCTCGGACTGCTCGAAATACCCGTCGAGGGCGTCGGACAGGGTCTGCCCGCGCAGTTCCACCACGCCCTGATAGCGCTCGCCGCCGTCCCCGGGATCCAGGGTCATCATCACCCGCGCGTCCGCGCCGAGGATCGCGTCCAGCGTGCCGTCCTCCGGCGGGGTCTCGTGATAACGGGCCACGCCGCGCAGATGGCCCTGCCCGTCCGCCTGCGCAACCAGCATGTGCAGCGGCCCGGAACCCGTGACCTGCAGGATCAGGGAGCCCTTGAACTTGAGCGTGGCGGCGACCAGGGTGACCGCGGCGCAGGCCTGCCCCAGCAGGTCGCGCACCACCGGCGGGTAGGGGTGGCGCTCCAGCACCGCCTGCCATGCCCGGTCGAGGTGCACCCATTCGCCGCGCACCCCGGTGTTTTCCAGCATGAAGCGGTGCAGGGTATCGGCTTCGCGCGCGGATGCCGCGCCCATGCCCGCATCACTCATGCCTGATCCAGGCGTTCCTTCAGCCGCTCGTTGACCTGAGCGGGGTTGGCCTTGCCCTGGGTGGCCTTCATCACCTGGCCGACGAAGAACCCGAACAGCTTGTCCTTGCCGCCCTTGTACTGCTCGAGCTGCTTGGGATTGTTCGCGATCACCTCGTCGATGATGGCGTCGATCGCGCCGGTGTCGGTGATCTGCTTGAGCCCCTTCGCCTCGATCACGCTGTCGGCATCGCCCTCGCCGTTCCACATCGCCTCGAACACCTCCTTGGCGATCTTGCCGGAGATGGTCTCGTCCTGGATGCGCGCCAGCAGCCCGGCCAGCGCCCCGGCATCCACCGGGGCCTCGGCGAGCTCCACCTCGGAGCGGTTGAGCGCGGCGGAGAACTCGCCCATCACCCAGTTGGCAGCCAGCTTGGGCGCATTGCAGCCCCGCACCACCGCCTCGTAGAAATCCCCCATCTCGCGGGTCGCGGTGAGCACGCCGGCGTCGTATTCCGGCAGTTCGTACTCGCACACGAAACGCTCGCGCTTGGCGTCGGGCAGCTCCGGCAGGCGGCCGCGGATCTCCTCGATGAAGCCCTGATCGACCTCCACCGGCAGCAGGTCCGGATCGGGGAAATAGCGGTAGTCGTTGGCCTCTTCCTTGGTCCGCATCGAACGCGTCTCGTCGCGGTCCGGATCATACAGGCGGGTCTCCTGCACCACGCGGCCGCCACCCTCGATCACATCGATCTGGCGTTCGATCTCGAAGTTGATCGCACGCTCGACGAAGCGGAAGGAGTTGAGGTTCTTCAGCTCCGCGCGGGTACCGAATTCCGCCTGGCCCTTCGGGCGGATGGAGACGTTGGCGTCGCAGCGGAAGCTGCCCTCCTGCATGTTGCCGTCACAGATATCCAGGTAGCGCACCAGCGAGTGCAGCTTCTTCATGTAGGCGACCGCCTCCTTCGCCGAACGCAGGTCCGGCTCCGAGACGATCTCCACCAGCGGGGTACCGGCCCGGTTGAGGTCGATGCCGGTCATCGCCTCGAAGCCTTCGTGCAGGCTCTTGCCGGCGTCTTCCTCGAGGTGCGCACGGGTCACGCCGATGCGCTTGGTGGTGCCGTCCTCCAGCTCGATGTCCAGATGCCCGTCGGCGACGATCGGCAGTTCGAACTGCGAGATCTGGTAGCCCT
The DNA here is from genome assembly GCF_000377785.1 of Thioalkalivibrio sp. ALJ24. Lineage (GTDB taxonomy): Bacteria > Pseudomonadota > Gammaproteobacteria > Ectothiorhodospirales > Ectothiorhodospiraceae > Thioalkalivibrio. The sequence continues at coordinate 276,187 of NZ_KB898725.1, forward strand.
TGGGCAGGTCCGGGTAGAAGTAGTTCTTGCGCGCGAACACCGAGCGGCCGGCCACTTCGGCGTCCAGCGCCAGCCCCAGCATCACCGCGCGCTCCACCACCCCGCGGTTGAGCACCGGCAGCACGCCGGGCATGCCCAGGTCCACCGGGCAGGCCTGACGGTTGGGCTCGGCGCCGTAGGCGGTGGGCGCCCCGGAAAAGATCTTGGAGACGGTATTGAGCTGGGCGTGGATCTCCAGCCCGATGACGGTTTCCCATTCCATGCTGCGACCCCTCAGGCAAAGGCCGACGGCACGCGGGCGTGCCAGTCGGTCTCCTGCTGAAACTGGTGTGCGACGCCGATCATGCGCGCCTCGTCGAAGTAGTTTCCGATCAGCTGCAGCCCGACCGGCAGCCCCTGCACCTCGCCCGCCGGCAGCGACATCGCCGGCAGCCCCGCCAGATTGGCGGCGATGGTGTAGATATCCGAGAGGTACATCTTGACCGGGTCGGCGCTCTTGGCCCCCAGCTCGAACGGCAGTTCCGGCGTTGTCGGGCCTAGCAGCAGGTCGACGTCGGCGAACACCCGGCGGAAATCGTCGGCGATCACCCGGCGGACCTTCTGCGCCTTGAGATAGTAGGCGTCGTAGTAACCGGCGGACAGCACATGGGTGCCCACCATGATGCGCCGCTTCACCTCGGCGCCGAAGCCCTCGCCGCGCGAACGCGTGTACAGGTCCAGCAGGTCCTGCGGGTCCTCGCAGCGATAGCCGTAGCGCACGCCGTCGAAGCGCGACAGGTTGGACGAGGCCTCGGCCGGGGCCACTACGTAGTAGGCCGGCACCGACAGGTGGCTGTTGGGCAGGCTGACCTCGCGGATCTCGGCGCCACGTTCGCGCAGCACCCGGATCGCCTCGTCCAGCACGGCGCGGATGCCGTCATCCAGGCCTTCGCCGAAGAACTCCTGCGGCAGGCCGATACGCAACCCGGAGAGGTCGGCGTCCAGCCCCGCAGTGAAATCCTCGGCGGGGCGCTCGAGACTGGTCGAGTCGCGCTCGTCGAACCCGGCCATGGCATTGAGCATGTGTCCGCAGTCCTCGGCCGAGGCCGCCATCGGCCCGCCCTGATCCAGGCTGGAGGCGAAGGCGATCATGCCGTAGCGCGACACCCGGCCGTAGGTCGGCTTGAGGCCGGTGATGCCACAGAACGCGGCCGGCTGACGGATGGAGCCACCGGTGTCGGTACCGGTCGCACCGGGCACCAGGCGTGCGCCCACCGCGGCCGCGGAACCGCCCGAGGAGCCGCCCGGGACCCGCGTGGTGTCCCAAGGGTTGCGCACAGGGCCATAGAAGCTGGTTTCGTTGGACGAACCCATGGCGAACTCGTCCATGTTGGTCTTGCCCAGCATCACCGCGCCGGCGGCGTGCATGCGCTCGACCACCGTGGCGTCGTAGGGCGAGACGAACGGGTCGAGCATGCGCGAGCCACAGGCGGTGCGCACGCCGCGCGTGCAGAAGATGTCCTTCTGCGCCACCGGCACGCCCAGCAGCGGGGCCTCCTCGCCCTGCGCCAGACGCGCATCGGCGGCGTCCGCCTGCTCCAGCGCGGACTCGGCGGTCACGGTGACGAAGCTGTTGAGATCCGCATCCAGACGCTCGATGCGGTCCAGGTACAGGCGGGTCAGCTCGCGCGAACTGATCTCACGGGCGCGCAGCTTGCGTACCCAGTCGGACAGGGTTTCCTGGGTCATGGACTCGGGACTCTTTCCTTCAAGCGTGGCTGAAAGCGGCGCACAAGGCGCGCCGCAGGCGATTCGGCGGGTCAGGCGTCATTCGATGACGCGCGGCACCAGATACAGACCGGCCTCGACCGCCGGGGCGATGGCCTGGTAGTCCTCGCGACGATCGGGTTCGGTCACCGCGTCCGGGCGCATGCGCTGGGCCGCGTCCATCGGATGGGCCATCGGTTCCACCCCCTCGATGTCGGCGCCGTCGAGCTGCTCGACGAAATCGAAGATGTCACTCAGACCGGTGGCAAATTCGCGGGCCTGATCGGCATCCATCGCCAGGCGCGACAGTTCGGCGATGCGCTGGACGTGTTCGGTATCTACGGACATGGCTTGCGGCCCTCGCTGCAGGCAGAAGGATACTCGACGCAAAGTCGCTGAAATGCTGAGACGGAGCGCAAACTTACCACAACCCCGACCTTGCCCAAACCCGGGGCGATTGCTAGAGTCACGCACTTTCCCGCCGTTCACCCAAGCAGGTTCGTTCCCCATGCTCAAACGCCTTCTGGGGCTGTTCTCCAACGACATCTCCATCGACCTCGGCACGGCCAACACGCTGATCTACATGCGCGGGCAGGGCATCGTCCTGAACGAGCCCTCGGTGGTCGCGATCCGTCAGGACCGCGGCCCCGGCGGTCCGCGCTCCATCGAAGCGGTCGGGATCGAGGCCAAGAAGATGCTCGGGCGCACCCCGGAGCACGTGGTGACCATCCGGCCGATGAAGGACGGCGTGATCGCCGACTTCACCACCACCGAGAAGATGCTGCAGTACTTCATCAAGAAGGTGCACGAACGGCGGATCTTCCGGCCCAGCCCGCGCGTGCTGGTCTGCGTGCCCTGCGGCGCCACCCAGGTGGAACGCCGCGCGATCCGCGAATCCGCCTTCGGCGCCGGGGCGCGCAAGGTCTACCTGCTGCAGGAACCGGTAGCCGCGGCGATCGGCGCCGGCATCCCGCTGGACGAGGCGGTCGGCTCCATGGTGCTGGACATCGGCGGCGGCACCTCCGAGGTGGCCGTGCTGTCGATGAACGGCATCGTCTATTCCGAGTCCGTACGCATCGGCGGCGACACCTTCGACGAGGCCATCATGGCCTATGTGCGCCGGAACTACGGCGTGCTGATCGGCGAGGCCACCGCCGAACGCATCAAGCACGCGGTGGGCTCCGCCTATCCGGGCAAGGAGCTGCTGGAGATCGAGGTCAAGGGCCGCAACCTGTCCGAGGGCGTGCCGCGCTCGTTCACCCTGAATTCCAACGAGATCCTCGAGGCCCTGCAGGATCCGCTGTACGGGATCGTGTCCGCGGTACGCACGGCGCTGGAACAGACCCCGCCGGAGCTGGGGTCCGATGTCGCCGAACGCGGCATCGTGCTGACCGGCGGCGGGGCCATGCTGCAGCAGATCGACCGTCTCCTGATGGAGGAGACCGGCATCCCGGTGGTCGTGGCCGACGACCCCCTCACCTGCGTCGCCCGCGGCGGCGGCCGGGTCCTGGAAATGCTCGACGAGAAGCGGGTCGACTTCCTCTCCATGGAGTAAACTCCGGTCCCGGGCACGTTCCCGGGAGTCGCCCCGCGTTCCGGAGGTTCGGTTATCAGCAAGCCACTGTTCAGACTGGGCATCTCGCCCACGCTGCGCCTGCTGTTCGTGGTCCTGCTGGGGATCGCACTGATGGTGCTCGACCACCGCCTGAACGAACTGCAGACCGTGCGCAGCGTACTGGCGACCATCGCCCATCCGATCCAGGTGGCGGTGGATGCGCCCATCCGCGCCGGCTCGCGGGTCATGGAATCGTTCTCCAGCCGCGAGGATCTGGTCGTGGAGAACCGGATCCTGCGCCGCGAGAACAGCGAGCTGCGCGCCCGCCAGCTGCGTTTCGAGGCCCTGCAGGCGGAAAACGACCGCCTGCGGGCCCTGCTCAACACCGCCCGCCAGGCCGACGAAGAGGTCCAGGTCGCCCAGATCCTGTCGGTGGACCTCGATCCCTTCCGCCAGCAGATCGTACTCGACAAGGGGCAGCGGGATGCGGTGTATTCCGGGCAGCCGGTGATCGACGCCGACGGCGTGGTCGGGCAGATCCTGTCCGCCGAACATGCCAGCGCCACGGCCCTGCTGATCTCCGACCCCGGGCATGCACTGCCGGTGCTCAGTGAGCGCACCGGCCTGCGCGGCATCGTGGTCGGCACCGGCAACCCCCAGCGCCTGCGAATGCGTCATGTCCCGCCGCAGGAAGACATCAGGGAAGGCGATCTGCTGCTGACCTCCGGGCTGGGCGGGCGCTTCCCGGCGGATTACCCGGTCGCCCGCGTCACCTCGGTGGAACGCCCGCCGGGCGAGGCCTTCCTGTCCATCGAAGCGGCGCCGCTGGCGGCGCTGGACCGCTCGCGCGAGGTCCTGCTGCTGTGGACCCGTGACACGGACCGCGACGCCATCCCGACGCCGCTGCCCGCGGAACGCGACCCGGCGGCCGACGACCAACCATGAGCGGCGGCACGGGCATCCCCTGGCCGATTCCGCTGAGCCTGCTGGCGGCCCTGGCCCTGGCCATCGTGCCACTGCCCGGCGGGCTGCCCCCCGTGCGCCCGGAATGGCCCGCGCTGGTGCTGATCTACTGGGCCATGGCCTTTCCGCAGCGGGTGGGCGTGCTCACCGCGTTCGTCACCGGGTTGCTGCTGGACGTCCTGCTCGGCCAGCTGCTGGGCCAGAACGCGGTCGCGATGGCCCTGGTCGCCTACCTGAGCATCCAGCTGCATTCGCGCCTGCGGGTCTATCCCGTCTGGCAACAGATGATCGTGGTCCTCGTGCTGATCGCGCTGTACAAGCTGGTGGCGCTTTGGCCGCAGGGACTGACCGGGCTGCCGCCGGGCAGCGTGTGGTACTGGGCGCCGGTGCTGACCAGCGCCCTGGTCTGGCCCCTGGTCTTCGTGCTGCTGCGCGGAGCGCGCAAGCGCTGGCTCCTGCACCTGACCTGAGAGCGTACGCCAGCCATCGCGCGCCCCCGTCGGGCTGCGGCATACTCACTCTTTCCATTCATCGCCCTGGCGGAGAACCCCATGGACCCGAACAAGCAGACCGAGATCGAGGCCGCGGTTTTCCGGCGGCTGCTGCAGCACCTGGACGAGCGCAAGGACGTGCAGAACATCGACCTGATGAACCTCGCGGGCTTCTGCCGCAACTGCCTTTCGAAATGGTACGTGGCGGCCGCCGAGGAACGCGGCGAGACGATCGATTACGAGGCGGCGCGCGAGATCGTCTACGGCATGCCCTACTCCGAATGGAAGGAGCGCTATCAGAAGCCGGCCAGCAGCGAGCAGCTGGAGGCCTTCGAGCAGAACCGCCCCGACGACCATGCATGATCACGGCCTGATCGAGACACCGGAGGCGCTCGAGACATTCCTGCAGGCGATCCACGGCGCGCCGTGGATCGCTCTGGATACCGAATTCCTGCGGGAGAAGACCTACTACCCGAAGCTCTGCCTGATCCAGGCGGCGACCCCGGAGCACATCGCCAGCATCGACCCGCTGGCCCTGGACGTGAAGCGGCTGGCCCCGCTGCTGCACGACCGCTCGGTCACCAAGGTCTTTCACTCCGCCTGGCAGGACATGGAGATCCTGCTGCGCGAAACCGGCGACGTGCCCGCTCCGGCGTTCGACACGCAGATCGCCGCCGCAATGCTGGGACATGGCGACCAGGTCGGCTACGCCAACCTGGTCCGCGCGGTACTGGATCACGAGCTGGACAAGAGCCAGACCCGCACCGACTGGTCGCGCCGTCCGCTGGATCCGGAACAGCTGGCGTATGCCGCCGACGATGTGCGCTATCTCGCGGCCCTGTACCAGCAGATGCACGCGGAACTGGAGAGCAGTGGACGCCTGGAATGGCTGCAACCGGAGATGGACGCCCTCGCCGACCCAGAGGCCTACCGCGCGGATCCCGAGGCGGCCTGGCGCCGGGTCTCCGGACACAAACGCCTGAAACCGCGCGAACTCTCCGTACTCCAGGCCGTGGCCGCATGGCGCGAACGCACGGCGCAGAGCAGCGACCGGCCGCGCAAATGGGTGCTCTCCGATGACCTCCTGCTCGAAATCGCGCGCCGCGCGCCGTCAGGCAGCGCACAACTGCGCGGGCTGCGCGGTTTCCCGTCGGGTATGAACGAAGACCGGGTGCAGGGCCTGCTGGAGGCGATTCGGACCGGCCGTGAACGGCCACAAGCGGAATGGCCGGCACTGCCGAAACCGAGGCCTCTGGCGGAAGCCGAAGAGGTGCTCGCCGACATGGCCATGGCCCTGCTGCGAGAACTCGCCCGCAGGCAGGCGATCACACCCGCAGCCATTGCGCAGCGCAAGGACGTGGTCGAACTGATAAGGGGACGACCGGAAGACAGTCGTCTGGGCAGCGGCTGGCGCCACCACGTGGCCGGCGCCGAGATCCAGCGCTGGCTGGAGGGCAAGACCGCCCTGACGCGCGATGCGCAGAGCGGCGTCGGCATTCACCCGGCCGCGGGGTGAGCTGCAGCGGGCCGCCCGACCCCGGCCCGGGAACACACCCCCGCAGATCAGGCGGCCTTGTAAACGCCCCGGCGTGGCGAGGTCAGGCGCCCCTGCCGTTTGAGATAGGCCAGGGTCTGACTGATGTTGCGGGTGTCCAGACCCGCCTTTTCGGCCTCGGACTTGATGTCCTTGACGCTCATTTCTGGCTGCGAGGCGACGATGTCGCACAGCTTCTGGCTAATGGAACCGCTGCCGCCGCGGCGCCCCCCACGCCCGGAACCGGCCTTGCGGCGCCCGCCGGCGCGTCCGCCCAGTTCCTCAATCTGGCGGTCGATCTCGCGCAGCTCGGCCTTGTGCCGGGCCACCATTTCACGGCGCTTTTCCCTCAGCGCCTCGCGCTTTTCACGACGCTCGGCTTCCTTGCGTTCTTCTTCCTCGCGCTCGCGTTCACGCGCCAGGGCATAAAGTTCTTCGGCCGAAAGCTCGGAGGCCTTCTTGTCATCCACGGTCATGCTTGTCTCCATTGTTCGTTTCGTTATCTTCCCGTTCCGAGCGATTTAAACCCCGAAAAAGACCACAGGGCATAAGATGTTGCGATCGATGCTTCTTTTGACAAATATGCCACGAAATCCGGCCCGAAACCAAAACATCACATGAATCTTGACCCTGAATCGCGCGACCGAATTTGCCGGCGCACACGCTCGTTTTATATCGAAGCTACCGGCCGACCCGCATCCTGTACCCCACAGGTTCTTTTTGATCTGCGCGGTCGAGCCGCCGGTCAGTTCCGGGTTCACCGCGGACATATGGCCATTCGTTTCAACCCCGAGGCCTTTGTGTGCGACTGGGACACGCATTTCCCGGATACCATCGCACACGAAGTGGCCCACGCCGCAGTGCATGCCCTTTATCCGGGACGCCGAGTACGACCGCATGGTGCGGAATGGCAAGCCATCATGGGTCACCTGGGCGTCGCGCCGCGCGTGCGGCATGCTACTCCGCTCACACCCGCACGCCGGCAACGAACCTATGCTTATATCTGCGACTGCACGCAGCACGCACTCAGTCCGCAACGCCATGCCCTGATTCGGAACAAGGGGTATCGCTACCAGTGCCGCCAATGCCGGGGATGGCTGCGCCCGGCCGAATGACGAGCCCACGGACGCCCCAGCCATGCGGCGGCGGTCTGTTATCATGCTGCTCCGGTTTCGCAGTCCACCCCGCGGCCGGTGTTCCGACCAGGATCCCGCAATCGCATGAAGAGAAAAGCCCTCGACGCCACCCACCCCAGCGCCGGCGAATCCTGGCGCCTGTTCCGCCGCATCTTCGAGTTCATCAAACCCTACTGGCGCATGGGGATCGTGGCGATCATCTCGATGATCCTGGCCGCCGCCGGCCAGGCCGCCTTCGCCTGGATCATTCAGCCGCTGGTGGATGGCACGTTCATCGAACAGGACCCCGATGCCCGCATCTGGGTCCCGCTGGGTCTGGTCGGGATCTTTTTCTTCTACGCATTCACCACCTTTGCCGCGCAGTACACGGTGGCCTGGGTCGGACGCAAAGTGGTCAAGGACATCCGGCAGGCGGTATTCGATCAGTATCTGCGCCTGCCGGCGGGCTTCTTTGACCGCCATTCCTCCGGTACCCTGCTGGCCAAGCTGACCTATAACGTCAATCAGATCAGTGCCGCGGCCTCCAAGGCCATCCTGATCCTGGTGAAGGACAGTTTCACCATTCTGTTCCTGTTGATGTACATGACCTGGCTCAGTGGCTGGCTGATGCTGATCGTGTTCGGGCTGGCGCCAGCGGTGGCCCTGGTCATCAGCGGGGCCAACAAGCGTTTTCGCAAGTTCAGCCGGCGCATGCAGCGTTCGGTAGGGGATTATGCCCAGGTTGCGGAGGACAGCATCCGCGGGCATTCGGAGGTCAAGATCTTTGGCGCCGAGGACTATGAATCCGACCGCTTTCGCAAGATCAATGACCGCCACCACCGCCAGTTCATGCGTTACAAGACGGTGGAGGCCGCCAGCCAGCCCCTGTCACAGTTCGGTGCGGTCATCGCGCTCGCGATCATCGTTTATCTCGCCACCATGGACATGGTGATGGAAACCATCACCCCCGGGGGCATGATTTCGTTCATCGCGGCCATGCTCCTGCTGCTCCCGCCGCTCAAGCGGGTGGTCAAGGTCAACTCGGAGATCCAGAAGGCGCTGGCCGCGGGCGAGAGCGTGTTCGAGGTACTGGATACCGCCCCGGAGCCGGATCACGGCGAACGCCGCCTGGAACGGGCCGAGGGACATATCGAGGTTGACCATGTCTGGTTCCGCTATCCCGAGACCGAGGAGTGGGTGCTGCGCGACATCTCGCTGGAGATCCAGCCCGGGCAGACCGTGGCCCTGGTCGGACGTTCCGGCAGCGGCAAGAGCACCCTGGCAAGCCTGGTCCCGCGCTTCTACGAACCCGAGCACGGAGAGGTACGGCTGGACGGACACCCGGTGCGCGAATACCGTCTGCGCGACCTGCGCGGGCAGATGGCGCTGGTCAGCCAGCAGGTGGTGCTGTTCAACGATACCGTGGCCAACAACATCGGCTACGGCCTGGCACGCGAACCCTCCGCCGAAGAGTTGCACGAGGCTGCACGCGCGGCCAACGCCCTGGAGTTCATCGACGACCTGCCCGACGGCTTCGACACCGTGGTGGGCGAGAACGGCGTGATGCTCTCCGGCGGGCAGCGGCAACGGCTGGCAATCGCCCGCGCCCTGCTCAAGGACGCACCCATCCTGATCCTCGACGAGGCCACCTCGGCGCTGGACTCGGAGTCCGAGCAGAAGATCCAGGACGCTCTGGAACAGCTGATGCGCGGGCGCACGACCCTGGTGATCGCGCACCGCCTGTCCACGGTGGAAGACGCCGACCGCATCCTGGTGCTGGACGACGGCCGGGTGGTGGAATCCGGCACGCACAACGAGCTGATGGAGGCCGGCGGGCATTACGCCGCGCTGCAGAAGGGCCAGTTCGGCGAGGAAGAACAGGCCGGCCCCGAAGAATGATCTTCCGGCGCTGCCCCGGCTGGCGGCGATTCCGGAAAGTCACCCCCGGACCCTGCCGGTTCGCGTGCGAGCACGCGAACCTGGCCGGTGGACGCTCTCGATCCGGCCATAACCGATCGGCCGGTTCTGTGCCAGGGAGCCGCGCGGCGCCGACGCGGAATCAGCCTGCCGCCACCGTCTCCTCCAGCACATCCAGGACCCGCGCCACGGCACCGCGCCCGGAGGCCACCACGTCCTGGCCGGCTGCGGCCATGCGCCGCCCTCGTTCCGGATCCTCGAACAGTCCAGCCAGCGCTGCGCCCAGCGCGTCGCCATCGGGAACCTCGATGCGGGCCTCCACGGCATCCAGGGCGCGGGCGACGGCGGCAAAATTCGACACGTCCGGGCCGGTGAGCACCGGTCGTCCCAGGGCCGCCGGCTCCAGCAGGTTCTGTCCGCCCAGTGGCACCAGACTGCCACCGACGAAGGCCAAGTCGGCCGCCGCGAGATAGAGCCCCATCTCGCCGAGGGTATCCCCCAGCAGCACGTCGGCCTCGCGGTCCGCTCGGCCGGGCGCGTCCGCCTGCAGCGAGCGTCGCGCCACCGACAGGCCCGCGTCCGCGGCCGCCCGCGCCACGGTATCGAAACGCTGCGGGTGACGCGGCACCCAGATCAGCCGCGCGTCCGGATGGCGCCGGCGCAAGGCGGCATGGGCCGCCAGCACGGCCTCGTCCTCGCCCTCGCGGGTACTGACCGCCGCCCACACCGGCACCTCCGCGGACCACAGGGCGGCGCGCAGTGCCGCGCCCCCCTCGGCCCCCGCAGGCGGGTCGCGATCGAATTTCAGGTTGCCGCCCACCTCGACCCGCGACGGCGGCGCGCCGAGGATGCGAAAGCGCTCCGCCGCAGCGGCATCCTGCGCGAGGATCCGCCGCGGCACGCCCAGCACCTCGCGGATCAGCGGCTGCCGGCCCTGATAACGCCGGAACGCACGATCCGAGAGCCGGCCGCTGGCCAGCACCAGGGGCACCCCGGCGCGCTCGCAGGCCGCGAACAGATGCGGCCACAGTTCGGTCTCCACGATCACCCCGCCACGCGGTCGGGCCGCCGCCACGAAGCGCCGCACGGCCCCGGGGAGATCCAGCGGCAGAAAACGGTGGTGGACGTCGTCGATGCCCGCCGCCGTGATCCGCGCCGCGCCCTCGGGCGTGGTAGTGGTCACCAGCACGGGCACTTCGGGAAAGCGCTCGCGCAGCCCCCGCACCAGCGGCAGGGCGGCCTCCACCTCGCCCACCGAGGCAGCATGCACCCACCACGCCCCCGTCGGCGGCGCGGCACCCCGGCCGAACCATTCCAGACGCCGCGCCGCCGGGACGTGGTTGCGCACGGCACGCCGCCACAGGACCGCCCCCATGACCGGCGCCAGCAGGCGTGACAGGACCGCGTAACCGGCGCGCCGCATCAGGAGCGTTCCGTCTCCAGCAGCGCCGCCGCCTCCAGCAGGGAACGGATCCGGCGTGTCTGCGGATCCGCCTGCAGCGCAGCCGCCTGTTCCGCATCCGGGATCTCCGGGGCGAACAGCAGCCGCGTGCCCACCCCCGCACGGCGCGCGGCCTCCAGGTCGGAGGGGCGATCCCCCACCAGTACCGAATGCGCCAGATCCACGTTCAGCGCGTCGCGCGCCCGCAGCAGCATGCCCGGGGCGGGTTTGCGGTCCGGACAGTCGCACCGCCAGGGCTCCAGCGCATCGCGCGGATGGTGCGGACAGTGATAGACCGCATCCAGACGCCCGCCGTGTTCGGCAAACCGTGCCCGCATCCACTGCGTCAGCCGCTCGAAGTCGTCCTCGCCGTAGTACCCGCGGCCGATCCCGGACTGGTTGGTGACCACCACCACGGGGTAGCCGGCGGCACCGGCCCGGGCCACCAGCTCGAAGATCCCGGGCATGAAATCGAAGTCTTCGGGTCGGTACACATAGGCGTGATCCACGTTGATCACGCCGTCACGGTCGAGGAACAGCGCCGGCCGGCTCACGGGGCCGCGCCACCCTGCGCGCGGGCGACCAGGGCGTCTTCCACCACGGCGCACAATAGATGCCCGATGATCCCGTGCACCTCCTGCACCCGCGCGGTCGCGGCGTCCGGCACCGCCAGCAGGTGGTCCACCGTGGGGCCGGCGGGCAGCCCCCGCGCGCCGGTCAGCGCGACCGTGGTCAGGCCCTGGCGCCCGGCTGTTTCCAGCGCGCGCAGCACATTGGGCGACTCGCCCGAGGTGGTGAAGCCGACCAGCACGTCGCCGGGGCGCCCCAGCGCCTCGACCTGCCGCGCGAATACATGCTCGTAACCGAAGTCGTTGGCGATGGCCGTCAGCACCGAGGTGTCGGTCGTCAGCGCAACCGCTGCCGCACCCGGCCGCACCACGCGGTAACGGCACACGATCTCGGCCGCGATGTGCTGGGCATCCGCGGCACTGCCGCCGTTGCCTGCAAGCAGGATCTGGCCGCCGGCATCCAGGCTGGCCAGCCAGCGCCGCGCGACGGCCTCCACCTCCCCGAGGAATTCCGCATCCTCGGCCAGTTGTCCGAACAGCCGGCTGGCGGCCTGCAACTCTGCTGCGATCCCTTCCTGCACGCATTCCTCACTTTCGGGGGGCGACCCCGGAGACGGCCACCGGCGACGCCCCGTCCCGGCGGTCCCGAATGTACAATGCGCGTCATTATCTACCCGACACCCGACTTCGACCAACGATGACATCGCAACGCCGCGAACGAGCCTGGCATCCGGCCAACTGGGGACAGGCCCTGGCCATCGCCCTGCTGTGGTTGCTCGCCCGCCTGCCCTGGCGCCTGGCGATCCGCCTGGGCACCGGGCTGGGCCACCTGCTCTACTACCTGGCGCGGGACCGGCGCTACGTGGTGCGCCGCAACCTCGAGCTGTGTTTCCCGGACCTCGACCCGGAAGAACGCGAACGCTGGGTGCGCGCGAACTTCGGCTACACCGGTCGGGGGGTGGCCGAGGTGGCACTGGGCTGGTTCGGCGGACCGGCGGTGGATCGCGTGCCGTGCCGCTTCCACGGGATGGAGCACCTGGAGGCGGCGCACGAGGCCGGTGACCCGGTGATCCTGCTGTCCGGGCATTTCTCCTGCATCGAGATGGCCGGTCGGCTGTTCGGCGCGCAGGTGCCCATGGCCGCGATCTACAAGCCCATGGACAAGAAGCCGGTACTGGAACGCGCCCTGCGGCACGGCCGCGAGCGCAAGCTGGAACGCGTGATCTCCAAGGACGACATCCGCGGGATCCTGCGCAAGCTGAAAAAGGGCGGGACCATCTGGTACGCCGGCGACCAGAACATGCGGCGCACCGAGCAGGTGTTCGCGCCGTTCTTTGGCATGCAGGCCTCCACCACCACCGGCCTGTCGCGGCTGGCGCGCATGGGTCGGGCGCGCGTACTGCCGATGTTCTATTACGTGAACGACGCCGGCGACGGTTACGAGTTCGTGGTAGGGCCGCCGCTGGAAGACTACCCGAGCGAGGATCGCGCCCGCGACGCCGCCCGCATGAACGCGGTGCTGGAAGACGCGGTCCGGCACGCGCCGCAGCAGTACTTCTGGGCCCATCGGCGGTTCAAGACCCAGCCCGAGGATGTACCCGACCCGTACCCGGGCCTACGGACCAAGCATATCGGGCGCATGCCCTGGCAGAAGAACAAGAAAAAGAAGGCCCTGAAGAAAAAGCGCAAGAAGGCCGCCCGCGAACAGGGCCCGGACGATGGCCCCTGAGTACTCGGCCGACCGCCCGCTGATTCAGACCCCGCCGGATGAGCTGTGCCTGCTGCGGCTGTCGGCCCTGGGTGACTGCACCCACGTCGTCCCGGTGGTGCGCAGCCTGCAGGCCGCCTGGCCGCAGACCCGCATCACCTGGATCATCGGGCGGCTGGAACACCGGCTGCTGGAAGGACTGCCCGGGGTCGAATTCGTGGTCGTGGACAAGAATCGCGGCCGCCGCGCCTACGGCGACCTGCGCCGCGCCCTGCGCGGCCGCCGCTTTGACGTCCTGCTGCAGATGCAGGTCTCGCTGCGCGCCAGCCTGCTGGGCCTGCAGGTCCCCGCGCGTCTGCGCCTGGGCTTCGACCGCCAGCGCGCACGCGACTTCCAGTGGCTGTTCACCCGCCACCGCATCGCCCACCGCCCGCGCGAACACGTGCTCGACGGCTTCTTCGGCTTCGCCGAGGCGCTGGGCGTGAGCGAACGCATCCTGCGCTGGGACATCCCGGTGCCGCGGGAGGCCCGGGCCTGGGCCGAACAGCACCTGCCCGCCGACCGACCCTGGCTCGCCATCAACCCGTGTTCCAGCGCGCGCTTTCGCAACTTCCGCAACTGGGCGCCCGAACGCTACGCGGCGGTGGCCGACCACGCCGCCGAACGCCACGGCATGGGCATCGTGCTGACCGGCGGCCCCACGCAGCTCGAGCGCGAATACGGCGAGGCCATCGCCGCGCAATGCCGCCACCCCGTCACCAACCTGGTCGGCCGGACCGACCTCAAGCAGTTGCTGGCGGTGCTCGAACGCGCGCAGGTGCTGGTCTCGCCCGACTCCGGCCCCGCCCACATGGCCAACGCAACCGGCACCCCGGTGATCGGCCTGTACGCCGGCTCGAACCCCGACCGCACCGGCCCCTATTGCAGCCGGCAATGGGTGGTCAACCAGTACCCCGAGGCCTGCCGGGCGGCATTCGGCAAGCCGCCCGAGAACCTGCGCTGGGGCCGGCGCGTGCGCGAACCCGACGTGATGGAGCGCATCACCGTCGCTCAGGTGACCGAGCGGCTGGATGCGCTGCAGCAGGCAGCCCCGTCCGATGCGTGAACCCGGCAGCGGCCCCATTGCCCTGTTCTTCGCGACCTCCGGACACAGCGGGGTCGATCGCGTGGTGGCCAACCTGGTCCGGGAATTCGCAAACGTGGACCGGCCATTCGACCTGGTAGCGATCGGCGGGCACGGACCGTATATCGACGAGCTTCCGGACAACGTCCGCCATGTCCCGCTGCGGGCTGCCCACCGCAACACGGTCCTGCCCGCGCTGATCGCTTATCTCCTGCGCCACCGCCCCCGCGCCCTGTACACCGCCAGCCACCGGCTCAATCGCGCGGCGCTGCTCGCGCGCGCACTGGCCCGACCGCGCATGCCGGTCGCGATCCGCATGGGCATGTCAGTCGCCGCCACGCTGGAGGCCCTGCCCGGGCGCAGAGCCCGGCGCCTGCAGCGCTCCATGCAACGCTGGTATCCCCGCGCGGATGCCGTGATCGCTCCGTCGGCCGGTGTCGGTGAGGACCTCCAGCGACTCGCCGGCGTGGCTCAATCGCGTCTGCACGTCATCCCCAACCCGATCGTGACCCCGGCCCTGCTGCAACAGGCCAGCGAGGATCCCGATCACCCGTGGCTGGCGGAACACCGCGACCCGGCGGTCCCCGTGATCCTGGGCACCGGCTCTCTGGAACCGCGAAAGGATTTCGCCACCCTGCTGCGCGCCTTCGCGCGCCTTCGGACACAACGCCCGGCCCGTCTGGTCATCCTCGGTGAAGGCCGCGAACGTCCGACCCTGGAAGGGCTGGCACGCGAACTCGACATCATGGACGACCTGTGCCTGCCCGGCTTTCAGGGCAACCCCTACGCCTGGATGGCCCGCGCCGATGCCTTCGCCCTGACCTCGCGACGCGAAGGCTCCGGAGCCGTGCTGGTGGAGGCCCTCGCCTGCGGCACCCCGGCCGTTACCACGGATTGCCCCACCGGCCCGGCCGACATCCTCGGCCATGGCCAACACGGCCCGGTCGTGCCCGTGGGCGACGACGCGGCCCTCGCCGATGCACTGCAGCAGCTGCTGGACAGCCCCCCCTCGGCGGACACCCTGCGACAGGCCACCGCCCCGTTCGATGCCACCCGCTCCGCCCGCGCGTATCTGGCCGCACTCGACCTCGCTCACCCGCCGGCATCCTCCGACCACTGATTGGTCGCGTTCCCGCGCCTGTGATCTAATCCACCCAGCCAGTCGCCCGACAAGGCCCGTCATCGTGATCATCTCGCACCGCAATCGCTTCATCTTCATCAAGACGCGCAAGACCGCCGGCTCCAGCCTGGAAGTCGGGCTTTCGCGCGCCTGCGGGCCCGAGGACATCATCACGCCCCTGAGTGCCAATCGCGGAGAGGAAGAGCTGCGCCGGGCCGAAGGTGGCCAAGGGCCCTCCAACCACCACAAACGGCTGCTGGAACACCGTGGCTGGAAGGAATGGCGCCGGTTGCTGCTGCGCGGGCAGCGTGCCGAATACGGCGAGCACTCAACCGCCCGGGAGATCCGTGCACTCGTCGGGCCCGAGACCTGGCGGACCTGTTTCCGCTTCACCATCGAGCGCAACCCCTGGGACCGGGCCCTGTCGCGCTACTGGTGGCAGAAACATCGCTGGGAAGAGAAGGGGCGAGCTGACTTCCCGAGCGTTAGCGAATACCTCGCCTGGCTGGAGGAAAACAAGCCGCACTGGCTCAGCAACTGGGATCATTACACCATCGATGACGAGATCGCCGTGGACCGGGTCCTGCGCTACGAAAACCTGAATGCCGAATTGTCGGAACTGCAGCAGGAACTGGGCCTGGATGCCGACATTCGGCTGCCCGAGCAGCGGGCCAAGGGCGGCTTTCGCCAGGGGCGACAGGACTACCGCGAGATCCTGACCGATACCGACCGGGCGATCATCGACCGCGTCTGCCGGCGCGAGATCGACGCCTTCGGCTACCGCTTCGAGGACGGCTGAACATGGCTGCCATTTCCCGCAATCGCGGCCCGCTGCGCCGCGGTGTCCAGCGCATCCGGCGCCGCTGGCGGCGCCGGCGTGCGGACGTCCACCTGATCTCCTACCCCAAATGCGGGAGGACCTGGCTGGTCGTGCTCCTCAGCAAGTCCCTCGAACTGCATTACGGAATCCGTCTGCGCAAGCCGCTGCGCCTGCGGGGCTATGCCCGCCCCTGGCGCGACATCCCCTACATCCTGCAGCACCACGACGGCGGTCCGGAATTCCTGCTCCCGGAGGAGCTGGAACAGGACAAGAGCGACTATGCGGGGCGCAAGGTCGTCTTCATGGTCCGCGACCCCCGGGATGTCCTCGTTTCGTCCTATTTCCAGAAGACCCGCCGCAACGCGAACTACCAGGGCCGCATGGAAGACTATGTCAGGGAACGGCGCGGCGGGATCGAGACATTGGTCGATTTCTACAATATCTGGGCGCGCAACCGTGACGTGCCGGGCGATTTTCTGTTGCTGCGCTATGAAGACCTGCACGCCGACACCACCGGCCAGCTCCGGCGAGTGCTCGAATTCATCGGCATGCAGGACGTATCCAAGGAAACCCTCCGGGCCGCGGTGGATTTCGGCCGCTTCGACAACATGCGCCAGCTGGAATCCCGCAACGCGATGGGGAGCAGTTCGCTGGCCGCTCGCGACGCCGACGACACCGAAAGCTACAAGACCCGCAAGGGCGAGGTCGGCGGCTACCGCGAATACCTCGACGGCGAAAGCCTCGAATACGTCGAGGCCATCATCAACGAACGTCTGGACCCCTGGTACGCGGGCTACCGCTATTTCAGCACGGCATCATGACCACTCACGCGACGCCCCCGGTCATCATCATCGGCATGCACCGCTCGGGCACCAGCCTGCTGACCCGGGTGCTGCAGCAGGCCGGATTCTTCATGGGCGTCGGCGCCAGCCGCAACGAAGAGGCGGCCTTCACCAACGCGATCAACGCCTGGCTCTTCCGCGAGGCCTCCGCGACCTGGGACCGCCCGGAGTCGTTCGACTGGTTACTGGAGGACGAAACACTCAGGCCGTGGCTGCTGGACTACATGGAAGGGGTCGTGCGCGGGCCGGCCAGCCTGCGCTTTCTCGGGTTACGCCGCGGTCTGCGCGGCGGCGGCATGCCCGGGCAAACCGCTCCCTGGGGCTGGAAAGATCCGCGCAATACCTACACGCTGCCGCTGTGGCTGGAGCTCTTTCCGCAGGCCCGGGTGCTGCACATCACGCGGCACGGCGTGGATGTGGCGGCAAGCCTGCGCGCCCGCCGCCGCGGGGTCTTCGACAAGCGCGTGCGCCGCTATCGATCCCTGCGGGGGTGGTATCGCAATCACCCCGGCGCCCCGGCGCGGCGCGGTTTCGCTCCCCAGGTACGGTGCCGTACGCTGGAAGGCGGCTTCTCTCTGTGGGAAAGCTACCTGCAGCGGGCCCAGGAGCATGTCCGGGCCCTGGGACCCAATGCGATGGAGATCGCTTACGAGGACCTGCTGAGAGATCCGGCGCGACTGCTGCCGCAGGCCCTGGAGTTCTGCGGCTGCCCCCCCCATGCCGAACGGGTGGCTGCTGCAGCGACGAGTTTCCGTCCCGACCGAGCCCACGCCTGGCAGCATAATGAAGAGCTGCGCGCCTTTGCTGCCAGCGTATCCGACCGCCTTGCCCGGCTTGGTTATGCCCCGTCTGCCGAGAATGCCCCGGCCAGAACCGGATAACGGCAGCCGGCAAGGTGTCACGAACGCGCGGCAGGCGACTCGTCCTTCACGAGCCCCATGACTTGCGCATACCGAAGGGCGACGCGGTCGCTGCGGAAGCGATCCAGGCCTTCGCGGATCCGCCCCTCCCCGGGCGGGTTTTCCAGCGTCGCCTCCAGGGCTGCGGCCAGTGCATCCGCGTCTCCCACCGGCACGAGCGGCCCGATCCGCCCGTGCTGAAGAATCTCGGCCGGACCGGAAGGACAGTCGGTGGCCACCGCCGGCGCTCCGGCCGCCAGCGCTTCGATCAGGACGTTACCCAGTCCTTCATAACGCGAAGAAAGGCAGAAGACCCCGGCCCGGGCGAAATAGGGCAACGGGTCCGGGACATAGCCGGGAAGGTCAACGGCCTCCGCCACCCCCAGCCGCCGTGCCTGGTCCAGCAGGGCTTCACGCAGGGGCCCCTCGCCCAGGATCACCAGTCGCACCGCACGCCGTTCGTGCAGCCGGGCGAAGGCCTCCAGCAGCGTGGCAAAGTCCTTCTGCGGTGTCAGGCGACCAGCCCCGACAATGACCGGCGGTCCGTCACCGGCGAACCAGGGATGATCCACGGGCGCCTTCACGCGCTCGGGAATGTCCGGGGTTACGGTCGGGTTGTAGATTACCTCGATCCGTTCGGGATCCACGTCAAAATGCTCGATCAGATCATCCCGGACGCCTTCGGAGATCGCGATGACCCGGTCGGCATGCCGGTACAGCCACCGCGCCGAACGCCGCTTGAATCGGCGACGCAACGTCTGGCTGGGAGTGTTGGTCACCTTCACGAACACCGGCGACGGCACCCATCTCAGCATGCGCCCCAGCACCGCCACCTTGGCCGAATGATCCTTGGCGGTCAGCACCGCCGCAGGTGGTTCCTGCCGCAGCAGACGCCGCAGTTTGAACAGGCTGTCGAACTTGCCCCTGCTCTGAAGATCCACCACCTCGACGGCCGCCGGGAGTTCCTCCGGGTAGGGCACCTGTCCGCCACGGGTCAGCACAAGCCGGGGCCGGATGCCCAGTTGCAGGAACTCCCGACACAGGATCAGCATCTTGCGCTCGATCCCGCCCCAGGCCTTGAAGGGTGCGAAAATCACCAATCTCGAACTCAATGCCACCGCTCCCGTTCCTCGGCCGGAATGAAGGCACGCACTCACCATACTCGATCTCGTGTACACATATGATGCATCCTGCGAAATTCCACATCCGGCTTAATCGTGACGGGCTCAAATGAGCCGCTCATCTGGTCGGCCCTGCTCGGTTTGTGGTGTAATAAGACCGATAATCTCGCCAAACACCGGGGGCCCGCCGGATGATCGTTTGCCACCGGCACCGTTTCATCTTCATCAAGACCCGCAAAACCGCCGGCAGCAGCATCGAGATCGCGCTCTCCCGCCTTTGCGGCCCCGGAGACATCGTCACGCGCCTGAGCTCGGAGCGGGGCGAAGAAAGACTCCGACAAGAAGAGGGCGGCTATGGCCCCACCGGCGACCGGAAGCCCGTTCTTGCACACCGTGGGTTCCGGGAGTGGCGCCGGCTGCTTACGCAGGGACAACGCGCACGCTGGAGGCAGCACACTACTGCACGAACTCTTCGCGAGCTGCTTCCTAGCCATGTATGGGACAGCTATCTCAAGATCACGGTCGAGCGTAACCCATGGGACCGTGCCCTGTCGCGGTACTGGTGGATGAAGGGCCGGCGCGAAGAACAGGGGCAGACGGATTTCCCCAGCGTGTCCGAGTACCTGATCTGGATGGAGAAAAACAAGCCTCAGTGGATCTCTAACTGGGCACACTACGCCATCGACGATGGCCTGCTCGTCGACCGGGTTCTTCTTTACGAACGGCTCGACTCGGATCTGGCCGAACTCGCGCAAACGCTCGGGGTCGACGCGACGCAATTGCAACTGCCAGAACAAAAGGCAAAAGGCGGGTTCCGGAAAGACACACGCTCATACCGGGATGTACTCGGCCAATCAGACAGGACCCTTATCGAGCGGGTCTGCCAACCCGAGATCCGTGCGTTCGGATATCAATTTTAAGCGACGCGATGGTCATAATGGAAACAACCGCTGAGCCCGGCTCCGAGGGCAAAAAAGGCCTCGGGCCACTCAGACACTGGGCCATAGGCTCGGCATACGGCTTCGCCTTCTTCGGGTCCATTAGCATATCCCTGGGCCAACTGTTCCAGGCAATCATGCTGGTGCTGGCCATCATTATCGTCATCCGGCACTGGTCTTCACTGCGCAGTTCCCCGATGCTCTGGGTAACGGTGGGGTTCATCCTCTACGTCATAGGGCGCGGGACAGCAGCGGCGCTTTTAGAACGCCCCGACATGGCTGCCGAACAATGGGAGGGAACCGGTGACTGGGTCCGAACCGGGCCGCTCCCCATCCTGCTGATGGGCCTGATGCTGGCAGCGAGCGGCAACTGGATACGTCATTCGCTCGGCATCGTGGTCACCTGGGCACTGGGCTTCCTGCTGATGCTGGCCAGCGGCTTTTCCTTGTCGGAGTTGCATGCCGCCATTTTCGAAGGACATCGCTACATGGAGGGTGTCAACCCCTGGATTGATGGCCTCAAACTCGCGACCCTAGTTTTAGCGGCTCTCGCCCTGGCGCCCGCCCTGCTGGGACAGACACGAGGCTGGGGACTGGCATGGCGAATCACCCTCTGGACCTGCGCAACGACCATGGCGTTGGTCGGGATCGTTGTCTTTCAGGCCCGGACCATCTGGCTTGCCACTCTGATCGGTCTCCTATTCCTGGTGCCGGCCATGCTCTGGTTCGGCCGGCGGGAACTCTCGGGGAAACATTCTCGCACGATCGGCGTCACCATTCTGCTCGGAGTAATCACGGCGGCAGGGGTACTCGCCTCATCATGGGACAACATTCAGGACCGGTGGGCCGCGGGCGACCAGGGTGAATTCCTCCGGGGGATGATCACCACACCACCGAGCAACTGGATCGAGGAGCTGCCCTCAGACGGGCAGGCCATCCGGGCCGCTTATCTGGTGACAGGGTTCGAATATCTCATGGAACGCCCCATGATGGGATACGGGCCAGCTGATCCGCGATATCTCCGATTCGAGGACCCTGATCTTCCCGACGTCCTTGAAGGCCGGCAGGGGCATTTCCATAACGGCCACCTTGAGATCATGCTCCGGTTTGGAGGCATTGGATACGCATTCATCGTCATGACCATCCTGCTCTCCATCAATGAAATACGCATTCAGGTGAGACGAAAAAATGCAGCGCGCTTCCTGGCACTTGCGACAGCTGCGTTCCTGATAACGTTCCTAGTCGCATCACTGGCCAGTGCAAATCTTAATCGTTTCCGGGTGGAACACCTTTATGGAATCATGTTCGGGGTGATGTGGGCCGCCGCATTCGCCCGAAAACTCGGATGGGACAGCATCCGACCAACTGCCCCCCCCATTCAATCCAACGAACCGAGCTAACCGTGCGGATTGTCGTCTTTTCCTACAACCGGGGCCGTTACCTGCAAAATTGCCTCGCCTCGCTGTTTCGGCATGCACCCCATTATCCCGTTACGGTGATGGATGATGGCAGCACTGACCCCGCGGTGGACACCGCGCTGGAAGCGTTTGGCGAGAAGATTCGTGTGATACGGAACGACCGCGCAAGCACTGCATATCTGGGCGGTCTCTACGCAAACATGCAGCAAGCCCTGGATGATCGCGGCGGTGACGACCTGGCCCTGTTCATCCAGGACGACCAGCAGATCGTGAGGGATCTGAACGATCGGGACGAGCAACACTGGAAGCGCTTTTTCGCAGTCCATCCGGAAGCCGTGGAACTCGCCACGACGTTCCTCAAGGCCAACCGGCGCCCCGGTTCGCTCAACTTCCACATCGACCCGGAAGTGCCAGTTTATTTCCGCGATGACTCAGTCAGCCGCCGTGCCCATTTTGCTGCCACCGGGCTGTTTCACACCGCTCGCCTGCGTGAAGCCAACTGGGGCTTCATGCCTACCGAAGGCGAAAACAACCAGCAGGCTCGCGAACTCGGCGTCAAAATGGGATTTACACCGTATCCATTCATGATGTGGCTCCCCAATGCCGAGAGCTCAAAATTCCGGCGCAAGAGCCTCCTTCACCGCTTCGCCGAATGGTATCGGGAAGTCGGATTCTATCCGTACGAACCCATGACCCCGTCCGAAGTGAAGTGGCTTTACGAACGTGACCTGAGCATATTACCGCTTGCCCAGGAAGTCCTTCGGCCGACGGGCATGAAGGAAGACCAAAAATGGCTCTTCGAAGATGCGACGAAATCAATTCGCTTCATTCATCGACGTCTGAAACGCAAGAAAAAGAGGGAGGCCGCTCGCGCAAGAAACAAGGACCGCAATCATGGAGGGCACTCCGGTGACTGACCTCGTCATCCACATGGGCATGCCAAAGACTGGCACGACAACACTGCAGGGTAACGTATTCTCGCAGCTACCCGGCTTTCTCGGAAAAGAAAAGCAGGGTCGGTGCCTGTCCGGCACCCGCGAGGCGGCGCAAGGGTTGACGCGGCTTATGGAACGCCATTTTCGCAACGGTATGGACGAGTCGCTGCGTCAGGAGCTAGTCCGGTGGCGTACTGATTGCATGCGACTCTTTCAGGCGCAGCATACGGACCGGGAGCTTTCGGGTCCTCTCATCCTGAGCGAAGAGCGGCTCGCCATGTGGCCTGTAAACAAGGGCCACGTATCCAAGTGGCCAATCCAGCCGGGTTCCCGACGATCGACCGTCGGCAACCTCCCTGATCGGCACCACCCTGCACCTTTCGTTGCATTCCTCCAGGCTGTTCGAGAAGAGCTGTGGCCTGACGGGCGCGTCAAGGTTCTGCTCACCCTGCGTAACCAGGCGGACTGGCTAGCATCCCACTACAGCCATATGAGCAACCGCATCCCCGGTGCTTGTCAGAGAGACTTTGAAGCTCGTGTAAAGATGCTCATCAGAGCGCCCGAACCATTCCTCGAGTGGTCTGCATGGGTAGAACAAATCACCGCCACTGTGGGAACGGACAATACTTGTGTACTACCGATGGAGTTAATCGGGACACGGCAATACTGGGAGCAGCTGAGCGAGTTCCTACATTTGGAGCAACCGATCTGGCGTTGGGAATCCTTTGCGTCCCACCCGCGCAACGTGCGTCCCAAATCAGCGCCGGACACATGGAGCTTGCGCCCACTCAACAGCAAAAAACTCTTGTCGCCCCTTTTGGGCGAAGGCAAGCGTTCGGCGTTTGAGTGGACATTAAAAGTTATTCGCCGAATCGAACCCTGTTTTCGCCCTTTATTTTCCATCACCATCGATCGGGCCAGGGACGAAAAAATCACCCTGACCCCGGAGTTGCGAGCACAGATAAAGGAAGCGTTTCATAGCGGCAATACAATGTTGTCCCATACGCTGGAGACCGACCTTTCCCAGCTGGGGTATTGACGAAGGTAGTTTTAGCCGATGCTGATCTCTCACAAATACAAATTCATCTTCATCAAGACCGGAAAGGTCGGCGGGACATCACTGGAGATGGCCCTTTCAAGGTTCATGGACCCCGAAGACATCATCACTCCACTTACCTGGGGTGATGAGAAGGAACGCTACCAACGCGGCTACCCTACAGCACAGAACTTCGAACAGGCATTGCGCGGCCTGACGCCCCGACAATGGCCACGCTGGTTCCGTTCAGCTATCGGCACTCGATTAGGCAACCGGGAAAAGGCCTTGCGAGCAACAACCAGAGCTCCCAAGCGCTACTGGGACCACATGCCCGCCAGGGCGATACGTGAGCGCGTGGGCGAAGAAGTCTGGAACTCGTACTACAAATTTTCCATTGAACGAAACCCTTGGGATAAAATGGTTTCTCGGTACTTCTGGGACCCCAAGAAGCGGAAGGCCGGGCTTTCATTCAGGGAATTTATTCTTTCCGGGAACGGACTGAAGAGCAATTTCAACTACTATACCCTCAACGGCATCCTTGGCGTAGATCGATTGATCCGCTATGACCGACTAAACGAAGAGCTGGGCGACGTGTCCCGTGAGCTCGGACTACCGGAGGATGTAGGCGAAACTCTCCGGGGCCTTTCTGCCAAGGGGGGGTATCGCAAAGGCCGAGATGTGGTGAGCCTTTATGATGACGAGACGCGAAGGATTGTGGAGGTCTTCTTCGCAAGGGAGATTCAGTTGCTGGGTTTCGAGTTCGAGGAGTGCCCGTGACGGAAAGCAAGATTTTTGTGATCTCCCTGCACCGCACGATGACTCGCAGCACGGACATCCTTCTGTCCAGCCTAGGGTACACCACACTCCATTTTCCCAAGTTCTTCAATGGCGAGAATCTGATGGAGGCAGTACGTGGGCTGGAGGATAATCCTGAAGAGGTACTGCAACGGCTGACCCCACTCATAGAGTCACGTGACGCCTTCAGCGACGTCCCGTTTCCGGGCCTTTACCCGCAGCTCGCCGAGCGCTGGCCAGATAGCCGCTTCATACTAGTCCATCGTGACCCTGACCACTGGGAACGTAGCGCCCGCGGCCATATGAAGGATCGGAAACTGTCACCCTACAACCGGATTCAGTACCGTCTCTACGTGGATGCAAACATCCAGCGATTGCCTGAGCTTCCGAAGGGAAGGCTTGCGGAAATCCACGAACAACACACGCATCAGGTACGGGAGCATTTTGAGAAACATCTGGGTGAGGCAGATCGCCTTTGTACTGTGGACATCGCAGACGGCAACGCCGGGGAACAAATCTGCGCATTTCTGGGGCACGATCCGATACCCCTCCCCCGGCTTTCGGGACGCCCGTCCCCCGAGGATATGAAGACAAGCCGCGAGTGGGTGGAGGCTTGCCCTTACAAATCTGATGCCCGGTATTTCCTGGCTACCAACCTCCTGAACGCCGGAAGGGTTAAGGAAGCCCGGGAGCATCTGCGCTGCGCGATCCAGCACGAGCCGGACCAGCCGAAGCCGTATGCCATGTTGTCCGAGATTCTCGAACGGGAAAACGACCGCGAAGCCGAGGTGATGGCTCATCACGCAGTCCGGTGCGGGCTGATACGCCCGAGGCTCTGCTCCCGCGCAGCCCGTGGGCGAGCGCGAGCGGGCCACTGGAAAGAGGCTTTTTCGCTCTGGATGACCGGTCTCACCCATCGCGTGCGACGCCACTGAAACGTCGTGTGTCTCTCAAGGGAGCCTCCGTGACGAGTGCCAGCGGAACATAGACCCTCATCCTGCCATTCACCAGCTGGAATACCAGTGATCTTCATGGACAATCCACGACAGGTCGACGAGCCCGCACTTGAAGACTGGCGATCCCATCCGTGGAATGGACATTGCCGCATCCTGTCCGATCCCGGAATGCTCCGGGGGTGCAATAACGATCTGTTCGATCCCGAGGCATTGCGGGCACGAGGTCAGTGGACCGGCAGCAGCAGCGGTCGGCGTGCGACCCACTTCCTGCATCACGAGGGGCGCGACTGGGTCCTGCGCCATTACTGGCGGGGCGGACTGATGGCCCGGGTTGCCACGGATACCTACCTGTGGACCGGGCTGGAACGCAGCCGTCCGGTGCGCGAGTGGCGCCTGCTGGCGCGCCTGCACGAACTCGGGCTGCCGGTCCCGCGTCCGGGCGCCGCACGGGTCTGCCGCCACGGGCCGGTGTATCGAGGCGATCTGCTGAGCGAACGCATCCCGGACAGCCACCCGCTGGACGAATGGATCGGGGACGGAAAGGACGCGCCCGAACTGTGGGACGCAATCGGCCGGGTGATCGCCCGGTTCCACGTCCATGGCGCCTGGCATCCGGATCTCAACGCCCGCAACATCCTGATCCAGGACAATGGGCGGGTCTGGGTGATCGACTGGGACCGGGGCCGGATCGGCCACCATCGGGGGCTTCAGGACAACCTGTCGCGTCTGCGGCGTTCGCTGGACAAATGGCCGGCGACTCGCGAGCGCGGCGCCCTCGGCTGGCCGCACCTGCTTCAGGCCTACAACGAGGAACGAAAACCGGCATGACTACCCCGCGGTTGGCCGTGCTCGTGTCCTACACCGGGGATGGCGGCGTCGAAAAGATGATGAACCATCTGCTGCGCGGGTTCGTGGATGCCGGCGTGCAGGTGGATCTGCTGTTGCTGAAGGCCCGCGGCGGCCATGTGGAGGATATCCCGGCAGAGGTCAATGTGATCCGGCTGGATGCGCGCACCTCCCTGCTGGCGCTGCCCGCGGTCACCCGTTACCTGCGTCGCCAGCGCCCCGACGCCTTGCTGGCCGCCAAGGACCGCGCCGGCCGCGTGGCCCTGCGCGCGCGCCGGCTGGCACGGGTACCGACGCGGATCATTCTGCGGATGGGGATGCACCTCAGCGGCTCGCTGGCCGACAAGACCGCCCTGCAGCGATGGCTGCGTTACCGCCCCGTCCGGCAACTGTACCCGCTGGCGGATGCCATCGTCGCCGTGGCGCAGCCGGTGGCCGACGACCTCGCCCGCATCGGGGGCATCCCGTCGGAGCGTTTCCGCGTGATCGCCAACCCGGTGATCTCGCCATCCCTGATGGCCAGGGCTGAAGAAGCCGCAGAGCATCCATGGCTGGAAGCGGCCACACGGACTGGTACGCCAGTCATCCTGGCGGTGGGCCGACTGCGGCCGCAAAAGGATTTCGCTACCCTCCTGCGAGCCTTCGCGCTGCTGCATGCCCGGCGACCGTGCCGGCTCATCATCCTGGGGGAAGGACCGGAGCGGGACCGCCTGCAAGGCCTGGCGCGCGAACTGGGCATCGCCGACCATGTCGATCTTGCGGGTTTCCGCTCCAATCCATATCCGTTGATGCGCGCTGCCAGCCTGTTCGTGCTGTCCTCCCGCTTCGAGGGATCGCCCAATGTCCTGGTCGAAGCCATGGCGCTCGGGACACCGGTGGTGTCGACGGATTGCCCGAGCGGTCCGCGAGACATCCTCGCCGGGGGCCGCCTTGGCCCGCTCGTCCGGGTGGGCGATGCCTCCGCGCTGGCCGAAGGGATGGCCCGCGGGCTGGAGGCACCCATCGAGCCGGGACTGCTGCAACAGGCCGTCGCTGACTACACCGTCGAAACGAGCGCCCGCGCCTATCTGGAGGCGCTGGGCATCGCGCCACCCACAACGCAACCGGCCGACACCGCATGACCACGCCCCTGCTCATCGACCTGCCGACCGAGGCCCTGCAGCGCTATCTCGCCAAGCGCGATCGGTCCTCCAAGGCCCGGTTCTTCATCGACGGTCTGTTCCTTCCCCGACGCGTACGCCGGGGTCAATGGCACCGGCGGACCGAACCCTTCGATCAGCACCCGATCTACGGTCTGCTGGAACACCTGCTGGACGAGCAGCGCAGTCGGTCGGAACACATCGAAGCGTTGCGCCACTACTACCGCGCGCGCGGCAAGACCGAGGATCAGGCCGAGGAGAAGATCACGCGTTCGCTGGACAAGTACCTCGAGCGTTACCGCGGCCTCGCCCGCAACATGGCGGAGAACGGATACGTCGCCGGCCTGGGCAAGGACGAGATCGGCGTGGCCATCGGCCCGGACGGCGAATTCATCAAGGTGGCGAACGGCAATCATCGGCTGGCGGTGGCCCGCCTGGTCGGCGTCCCGCAGGTGGTGGGTGAAATCCAGTTCGTGCACCGCGACTGGCTGCGCCGCCAGCCCTCGCAACGCGACGTCGACGAGACCCTGCTGCATGCCCTGGGCTCGCTGAATGCCCGACGCAATCCCGCGGATTCCTGACGCAGCCGCGGTTACAATACCGCGACCGATCCCCGCCAGCCTTGATCCATGCTGATTTCCTATCGCAAGAATTTCCTGTTCGTGCACATCGCCAAGACGGGCGGGACCAGCATCCGGGCGGCGTTGCGGCCGTATCGCTGGGGCGGCTGGTACAGCATCCCGCTGTGGGCGGCCAGCCAGGTCAGTCAGCTGACGCGGCCCCGGCACAAGCTGGGGCTGAAGTTTCCGCGCCACGCGAAGGCCATCGCGGCCAAGGAGATGCTGCCGGAGCCGGTCTACCGCGAGCTGTTCAAGTGCGCGATCGTGCGCAACCCCTGGGATCTGCAGGTCAGTTCCTGGCACCACATCCGGCGGGAGAAGCCGGAGGTCCTGGAAGGGGTCAAAACCTTCGGAGATTTCCTGCGGCTGAAGTTCGACCCCGAACGGCCGTACGACTACATGCTGGACACCTCGGCGGAGCTGCAGCACGAATACATCGTCGATCTGCAGGGGCGGGTGATCGTCGATTTCATCGGCCGCTACGAGAACCTGCACGAGGATTTCGGCACGATCTGTCAGCGCATCGGGATCCCGACGCCCGAGCTCCCGCATCTGCGCCGCGCCAGTGAACGCGACGACTACCGCAGCTACTACGACGACACCCTGGCGGAGATGGTGGCGCAGCATTATCGCCGCGACCTAGACCTGCTGGGGTACGAATTCGATGCCCCGACTGCCACAAACCGGTGACCGCCCGGAGATCCCTGGCCTCGGGACCCTCGCGCTGGAGGACTGCCTCCACGAGTACCCGGGCAAGCGGCGGATCTTTCGCGCCCGATTACCCGACGATCGGGCGGTGGTCGCCAAGTTCTATCTCGGGCGCATCGCGCAGTGGGCCGAATGGCGCCGTGGCACGCGCGGGGCGCGCCGACTGGAGGCGGCCGGCGTGCCCGCGCCGGCGGTGCACCATGCCGGCTACTGCCCGCAATACCGCGCGTGGCTGCTGGTGCTGGACCTGGTCGAGGCGGATACCCCCTGGCCACCGCCCGGCGGCGATCCCGGGCACGAGGCCCATGCCCGGCTGCTGGCCACCCTGGCCGAACACCACCGCGCCGGCATCATGCAGAACGATCTCAACTGGCTGAACTTCATCCCCCGCGACGGAAAGCTGTACGCGATCGACGGGGACCGGGTCCGGCGCCGCGCCGGAGCGCTGGGCCGCGGGCCCGCCCTGCGCCACCTGCAGCGGCTGTACGCGTCCAAGACCCGCGTGCCCGAGGCGCGCATCCGCGAGGGCTTCCGGCTCTACCACGAACTGCGTGGCTGGGACCCGACCGAGGCCGAACTGGAACGTTTCCTGCGGACACTGCGCCACGCCCGCGTCCGTCACGCCCGCCGGGTTGCGCACCGCGCGGCACGCGGCTGGAAACATTATCCGCGTTTTCGCAGCGCCGACCTCGGGGTCATCCACGATCGACGCAGGCTTACGCGCGAGCAGGCCGGCGAGATCGCCCGCCAGCTGTACGCGACCGGCAAACTGCCCGAGACCGTGGCGAACAACGAGCTGGGGGCCCGGCGGATTGATGCACCCTGGCAGACCCTGCCTGCGCTGCTGCGCCCGGCCCTCACCCGCCGGACCGCGCGTCGGGTCTGGAGCCATGCCCTCACCCTCCGGCGGCTGGGGCTGGCGGTGCCGCGGCCGGTGGCGGTGGTCGCCGCGGATTGCGGCATGATCTGGCTGGTCCAGGAGGCGATCCCGGACATGCACCCGCTGACGGTCGGCGGCCAACCGCCCGGACCGGAAGCGGCCGAGACGCTGTGGGCGAGTCTGCGGGACTACGGGATCCGGTTCCGCGGGCGGGACCCGCGCATGCTGGGCAGCGACGGCCATGCGTTGTGGATCCTCGATCCGCTACCGCTGGCCTTTGCCCGGCCGGGAGGGCGCGGTCTTCTGCGCGCCGCGCAGCGCGACCGGGAATGGCTGCGGCAGGTCAGCGAGGCGCGCTGACCCGGCGCTGACGACGCGGGGGCGTCAGTCCAGACCCCAGCGACGCTCCTTGGCGTCGTTGGCCACGCGTCCGGGCCAGGCGATCACGTTCTGGATGCGCTGCATGTACGGCGGGATCACCTGCTTCCAGGCATCGTCCGGCCAGATCACGCTGCCCTCGGTCTTGCGAAAGACATCCGCCGAACCGATGTTGTGATGCGCCATCTCCGCCCAGGAATCCAGCTGCGGGCGCTCGAACTCCAGCCCCAGGCGCTCCATCAGCTTCGGCAGCTGGTCCTCGGGGTCGTAGGCCAGCTTCTCGTAATTCACCACGATATGCGGCTCGTTGCGCAGCAGGTAGTACAGCCGCAGCGAGCGATGGGAATAGGAGAAGGTGGGGATATAGTTCTGCTGCTTGCGCTTGCGCAGCGACTGCGCCCGCCCGCGCGGGTCGCGCAGCACGTGGATGGGCACCACGTCGATGTCGGGCGCAGCCATCAGCCGGCGCAGGCGCTGCACCGACTTGGAATTGTCGGTCACGAACGGCACCCCGCTGACCTCGGAGACCACCTCGAACAGCGTGCGGTTGTGCTCGTTGAAGCGCGCCGGGTCGCGCGCATGCACGTCCAGGGTCTCCAGATTGCAGCCTAGGCGCTCCTCCAGCCGGGCGTTGACCGCCGACCAGAACTCGCATGCCCAGAAGCTGGGCGCGCCGCAGGGGCAGGGATGCTTGCGCGCGTAATGCGCCAGGCGCCGGACCCCGCCCAGCGCGCGCACCTGGCTGTGCGCGTCCAGCAGGATGTCCAGCAGGGTCGAGCCGCTGCGGCCCATGCCCACGAGGTAGAGTACTTTCATGTGTCGGTATCGCCCCGGAATTCGCCTCAGTAATGGCCCTGTCGGATCCGCTCCATCACCGCGCTGGTCGAGCAGCCGTCCACGAAGTCCAGCACCTCGACCCGGCCGCCGGCCGCGGTGACCGCATCATACCCCGCGATGTCTTCCGGCCTGTAGTCGCCGCCCTTCACCAGCACGTCGGGCAGCACCTCGCCGATCAGCGCCGCCGGGGTGTCCTCGGCAAACGGCACCACCCAGTCCACGGCCGCCAGGCCGGCCAGCACGGCCATGCGGCCCTCCAGCGGGGTTACCGGTCGTCCGGGGCCCTTCAAGCGCTGCACCGAGGCGTCATCGTTGACCGCCACCACCAGCCGGTCGCCGCGAGCCCGGGCCTGCTCCAGATAGGCCACGTGCCCGGCATGCAGCAGGTCGAAACAGCCGTTGGTCATCACGATGCGCTCGCCGGCGGCCCGCGCGCGCTGCAGCACGGCCATCAGCCCGGCGCGGGACACCACGCCGCGATCGGCGCCCTCCGGCTCGTGCCGCGCCGCGCGCAGTTCGTCCGGCGAGACCGTCGCGGTGCCCAGCTTGCCGACCACGATCCCGGCGGCGAGGTTGGCCAGATGCATCGCATCCTCCAGCGTCTCGCCAGACGCCACCGCGGCCGCCAGGGTTGCGATCACCGTGTCGCCCGCACCGGTCACGTCGAACACCTCGCGGGCGCGGGCCGGCTGATGCACCGGCGGCCGGTCGGGACGGAACAGGGTCATGCCCTCCGCGCCGCGCGTCACCAGCAACGCCTCGATGCCATGCTCGCGGAGCAGACCGGTGGCCGCGCGCTCCAGCGCCGCCGTGTCCGGACAGGGACCGGCCACGGCCTCCAGTTCCGCGAGATTGGGTGTCACCAGACTGGCGCCGCGATAGGCGGAGAAATCGGTGCCCTTGGGGTCCACCAGCACCGGGCGGCCGGCGGCCCGTGCCGCGCGGATCAGCGGCTGCGGGTCGCGCAGCGCGCCCTTGGCGTAGTCGGACAGCACCACCACCTGACAGTCGCGCAGCAACGGTTCGAAATCCGCCAGCAGGTCGCCGGCCGTCGCCCCGGGGAAACCGTCCTCGAAATCCAGCCGGATCAGCTGCTGATGGCGACTGATGACCCTCAGCTTGGTAATGGTCGCGGCCCCCGACCGGCGCCGGAAGTGGCAGCGAACGCCTGCCTCCTCCAGCAAGGCGGACAGATCGGCCGCGGCGGTGTCGTCCCCGGTCACCCCGACCAGATCGGGACACCCGCCCAGCGCGGCCAGATTCAGGGCGACGTTACCGGCCCCGCCCGGGCGCTGCTCGATGTCGCGCACGTGCACCACGGGCACCGGGGCCTCCGGCGAGATACGGTCGGTCGCGCCGTGCCAGTAGCGATCCAGCATCAGATCGCCGGCGACCAGCACGCGGGCCCGGTCGAGGGGGGGCAGACTCATGGTCGTGTGCTCGCGCCCGAAAGGCGGCGGTGGCCCCCGGGCACGGGATCAGTCGTCGGCGTCTTCGAGGATGTAGATCGTGCCGCAGTAGGGGCACTGGTAGCGCCCGTCCTCGGTCTCGTCGATCGGGATGAACACCCGCGGATGCGAGGCCCACAGAGCGGCCCGCGGCATCGGGCAGTGCAGCGGCAGGTCCGCTCGGGTTACCCGCACTGTCGTCTCCGCGTTGGCGGTTTCGTACTGATCCTGATGATTGGCGGTATCGGGGTTCACCATGGTTCGGGTCTCGCTCCGGTTCGGGGTCGCGTGGATCAATCAGACGTAGGTCAGCCAGTCCTGATGACGGGAATCGCGCCCGTGGACCACGTCGAAATAGCGCGACTGCAGCAGTTCGGTGATGGGGCCGCGGCTGCCGGTGCCGATCGGCCGGTCGTCCACCTCGCGGATCGGGGTAACCTCGGCGGCGGTCCCGGTAAAGAAGGCCTCGTCGGCGATGTAGACCTCGTCGCGGGTGATGCGCTTCTCCACCACGCGGAAGCCCTCCTCGGCTGCCAGCTCGAGCACCGTGCGCCGCGTGATGCCGTCCAGGGCTGAGGTCAGGTCCGGGGTATAGATCACCCCGTCGCGGATGATGAAGATGTTCTCGCCGCTTCCCTCGGCGACGTAGCCCTCGGTGTCCAGCAGCATGGCCTCGTCGTAGCCGCAGCGGGTTGCTTCCTGCAGGGCCATCATCGAGTTCATGTAGTTGCCGTTGGCCTTCGCCTTGCACATGGTCACGTTTACGTGGTGCCGGCTGAACGACGAGGTGCGGATGCGGATACCGTTCTCGATCCCTTCGTCACCGAGATAGCTGCCCCAGCTCCAGGCGGCCACCATCACGTGCACCTCGAGGTTGTCGGCCCGCAGACCCATGCCCTCCGAACCGAAGAAGGCCATCGGACGCAGATAGGCGCTGTCGAGGTTGTTCTCGGTGATCGCCGCCTGCTGCGCACGGTTCAGGCGCTCGGCGGTGAACGGCAGGGTCATGCCCAGGATCCGCGCGGAGTTGAACAGCCGGCGGGTATGGTCCTCGAGGCGGAAGATGGCCGGCCCGTGATCGGTGGGATAGGCCCGCACGCCCTCGAACACCCCCATGCCGTAATGCAGGGTATGGGTCAGCACATGGGTCTTCGCATCCCGCCAGGGCACCATCTCGCCATCCAGCCAGATCACCCCGTCCCGGTCGGCCATCGACATCGCTTGTGTCCTCTGTTTCGTGTTGTTTCGTCGGGTCAGGCCCCGGAATCGACCTCGGATTCGACCCCGGATTCATCAGGACCGGCGTCACCGAATACGCTCTCCCAGGCACGCATCACCCGCGCGCGCACCGCCTCCAGCTCCGCATCCGGCTGTTCCACGCGGGCGTCGCGCCCGGCCAGGGTCAAACGATGGATGCGGTTGCGCAGATCGCGATAGGCATCGGCCAGTTCGCTGCTGAAGCCGGCATCGATCACCCCGCTGGTGCCCAGGGCCTCCAGGGTGCGGATCTTGTCCGGGTACTCGCAGACCGACGGATGCTCGTGCGCGGCAACCAGAACCCAGTATTGAACCATGAATTCGATGTCGGTGATACCGCCACGATCGCGCTTGAGATGGAACCCTTCGCCCGGTTTCGACGCGTGCTCGCCCAGCATGCGCCGGCGCATCTCCACCACCTCCTGGCGCAGCGCATCGGCATCGCGCGGGCGGGTCAGCACCTCGCGGCGCAGGGCGGCGAAGTCCTCGCCGAGCAGACGATCCCCGGCGACGAAACGCGCGCGCACCAGCGCCTGGTGCTCCCAGGTCCAGGCCGACTCGTCCTGATAGCGACGGAACGCCTCCAGCCCGGAAACCAGCAGCCCGGCCGTACCCGAGGGGCGCAGCCGCGTGTCTACTTCGTACAGCCGCCCCGAGGCGGTGAACGCCCCCAGCAGGTGCACCACCCGCTGGGCGACCCGGGCGAAGAACTCGCTGTTGTCGATCACCTTCGGCCCGGCGGTACGCGCACTGGCGCTGTCGTCGCTGTCGTGCAGGAACACCACGTCGAGATCCGAACCGTAGCCCAGCTCGAAGCCCCCCAGCTTGCCGTAGCCAATGACCGCGAAACGCGCCGGACGGCAGGCGCTGGCGTCCTCGCCACACTGCGGCGCGCCGAAACGCTCCACCATGTGTTCCCAGGCCAGATGCAGCACCTGTTCCAGCAGCACCTCCGCCAGCCAGGTCAGATGGTCCGAGACCTTCATCAGGGGCAGGTAGCCGGTGATGTCGGCGGCCGCCACGCGCAGGGTCTGCACCTGTTTGAACTGCCGCAGGCGGTCCAGCATCTGCTCGTGGTCCTGCCCCGGGAAGCGCGCCAGCTCTTCCTCCAGTTCCGCCTGCAGCCCGTCGCGGTCGGGCGGGGCATACAGCGCGCGCGGATCCAGCAGCTCGTCCAGCAGCAGCGGGTGCTGGGTCAGCTGATCACCGATCCACGGGCTCGCCCCCACCAGGCGCACCAGCTGCGACAGCGCCAGCGGGTTTTCCACCAGCAGCGACAGATACACCGAGCGCCGCGCGATGGTGCGGATCAGCTGCAGCGCCCGCGGCAGGACATCATCGGGGGCGTCCTGCTCGCCGATGGCCCCCAGCAGCAGCGGCATCAGGCGGTCGAGGCGCTGGCGCCCGGTGGTGCTCATCGCGCGGACCCCGGGACTCTCGCGCAGATCATGGATGCCGGCGAAGGCCGAACCGGGATCGTTGAAGCCGAGTCCGGCCAGCGCCTCCCGGGCCTCCTCCTCGTTCAGGGTGCCCACCCACAGGCGCTGGATCTGCTGCTCGCGATCGGCCTCCGGCGAGTCTTCCATGCTCTCTTCACCGGCACGCTGCGGGGCAACAAAGACCTGGTCGAAATGGGCATGAACCCGATGCTGTTCGCGTACCAGCGCGGCCTCGAAACTGCCCTCGTCGTCGAACCCCATGGCCAGCGCCAGGCGCGCGCGGTCATCTCCCTCGCGCGGCAGGCGGTGGGTCTGCTGGTCGTTGAACATCTGCAGGCGGTTCTCCACCCGCCGCAGGAACCGATAGCCGCGCTCCAGCTGCTCCACCACGTAGCCGGGCAACAGCTCGCGCTCGCCCAGCACCCGCAGAACACCTATCAGGTCGCGCCGCTGCAGGGCCTGGTCGCGTCCGCCGCGGATCAACTGGAAGGCCTGGCCGATGAACTCGATCTCGCGGATGCCACCCTCGCCGTGCTTCACGTCCTCGAACCGGCCCTTGCGCGCGGATTCGTCGTTGATCATCTGCTTGAGCTGACGCAGGTTGGCCAGCGAGCCGTAATCCAGGTAGCGGCGATAGATGAACGGGCGCAGCCGACGCATCAGGCGCGCCCCGGCCTCGCCGTCGCCGGCGATCACCCGCGCCTTGATCAGCGCGTAGCGTTCCCACTCGCGGCCGTGGGCCTGGTAGTAGTCCTCCATCGCGTCGAAGTGCATCACCAGCGGACCGCTGTCGCCGAACGGCCGCAGGCGCATGTCCACGCGATAACAGAAGCCGTCCGCGGTCACCTCGGACAGCGCGGCGATCAACGCCCGGCCGAGGCGCTGGAAATAGGTCGGATTGTCCAGCGGCTTCGCGCCGTCGGTCTCGCCGTTCTCCTCGAAGGCAAAGATCAGATCGATGTCCGAGGAGAAATTGAGCTCGCCGCCGCCCAGTTTGCCCAGACCCAGCACCACCAGCGACTGCGGCGCGCCGTCCTCGGCGCTGCGCGGCTGGCCATGGCGCGCGCGGTACCGCGCATCCAGCCAGTCCAGCGCCGTCCCCACCAGTCCATCGGCCAGGCGCGTGAGGTCGTGCATCACCTCGTCGAGATCCGCCTCCCCGGCGAGGTCACGCCAGGCGATGCGCAGCAGCTCGCGATGACGGCTCTCGCGCAAGGCGCGCTTGAGGCCCGCCTCGTCTTCCGCGGCCGCCACCCGCTCCCACAGCGCGGCATGGAACGCCGCGTCGTCCAGGGCTGGCATGCGGCCCTCGGCATCCAGCGCCTCCAGCAGCCAGGCCGGGTGTCGGCGCGCGGTCTTGACCAGATAGTGGCTGAAGGCCAGCGGGCGATGCTCGGCCGGTGGCCCCTCGGGACAGGCGTCATCGGCGGCGGTCTTCAGCTCCTCCCAGACACGGAGGATCTCTTCTTCCAGCGCCGGGGGGAGCGGCGCGGGGTTGGCGGGCAGTGGCTTGTCCATGGCCCAAGGGTAGGGAAACGCCGATCAATGTGCACTCTCGCCTCACGGGCACCCGCCGTACATGGATGGGTGTGGCGGAATCTTGACCACGGATGCTAATACAAATAAAAATCGTTCTCGAATATCTTTCGCCATCCAGCCGAACGACCACCCCGAGGAGTCATTGCCATGCGCGCCCTGCTGCCCCGCCCCCTGATCTGGACCCTGGCCGCCATGGCCGCGACCACCGCCTCCCTGCCGCTGACTGGCTGCAGCCCGGGCGCCGAAACCGAGGAGGTCAACCTCTATTCTGCGCGCCAGGAAAACCTGATCGCCCCTCTGCTGGAACAGTTCACCGACGAAACCGGGATCGAGGTCAATCTGGTCACCGGCAGCGCCGATGCACTGCTCCAGCGGCTGCGCCAGGAGGGCCGCAACTCGCCGGCGGACGTGTTCATCACCGTGGACGCCGGCCGCCTGCATCAGGCGCATGCCGCAGGCGTGCTCCAGGCGATCGAGAGCGAGACGCTGGAGGACAACATCCCCGAGCGCTACCGCGACCCGGACGGCGAGTGGTTCGGGCTGTCGATGCGCGCGCGCCCGATCATGTACCACCGCGATCGGGTCGACCCCGCCGAACTGTCGACCTACGAGGCCCTGACCGACGAGCAGTGGGAAGGACGCATCTGCATCCGCTCGTCCGACAACGTCTACAACCAGTCGCTGGTGGCATCGATGATCGCCAGCGAGGGCGCGGACGCGGCCCAGGCGTGGGTCGACGGCCTGGTACCCAATCTCGCACGCCGGCCGCAGGGCGGAGACCGCGACCAGATCCGCGCCCTCGCCGACGGGGTGTGCGATGTCGCCGTGGCCAATACCTATTACCTCGGCCTGATGCTTGAAGGTGACGGCCGCGACCGCGATGTAGCCGAACAGATCGGCGTGTTCTGGCCCAACCAGGACGACCGCGGCACGCACGTGAACGTGTCCGGCGCCGGGGTCACCGCCCACGCGCCCAACCGGGACAACGCCATCCGCCTGATCGAATACCTGAGCTCGGCCGAGGCTCAGGAGTGGTACGCCGAGGCCAACCAGGAATATCCGATCCGCGACGACGTACCGACCAGCGAGATCCTCGCCGACCTCGGCGATTTCATCTCCGACGACATCGATCTCTACGTCCTCGGAAAGAACAACGCCGAGGCCGTGCGCATCATGGACCGTGGCGGCTGGCGCTGATCACGCCTGATCCGGGAACCGACTCAGCGCCCCGACCCGCCCTCCGGGGAGACACGGGTCGGGGCGCTTGCAGCCGGGCGCCGTTCAAGCGGTGGCGGCCGGACTCCCCGAAGACTGCGGGGTCACCCATGGAATTCGAAACAAGAACGTTTACTATTTGCACTCCATGACCGCCTCCGCCACCAGCCCCGGGGCCCACGCCCCCGCCTCCCGCCGCCTGCGGCTGCCCTTCAGCGCGTGGTCGATGGCGGCCGTGGTGACCGCGCTGGTGCTCGCGCTGCCGGTGCTGGTGATCTTCGGCCACGTATTCATCCCCGCCGGGGAGGTCTGGGAACACCTGCGCCAGACCGTGCTGGCCGATTACGTGACCAACTCCCTGGTACTGCTGGTGGGGGTCGGGATCGGCGTACTGCTTATCGGCGTCCCGGTCGCGTGGCTGGTCAGCATGTGCGAGTTCCCCGGACGCTCGGTGTTCCAGTGGGCCCTGATGCTGCCGCTGGCGATGCCCGCCTACATCATCGCCTACACCTACACCGGCATACTTGACTTCTCCGGCCCCGTCCAGGGGCTGATCCGCGAACTGACCGGCCTGGGCTACGGCGAATACTGGTTCCCGGAGATCCGCTCGCTGGGCGGCGCGATGGTGATGCTGCTGCTCGTGCTGTACCCCTATGTGTATCTGCTCAGCCGTGCGGCCTTCCTGGAACAGTCGGTCTGCGTGCTGGAAGTCTCGCGGACCCTGGGCGCGGGCCCGTGGGAGGGCTTTCGCCGGGTCGCGCTGCCGCTGGCCCGCCCGGCGATCATCGCCGGGCTGACCCTGGCGCTGATGGAGGTGCTCGCCGACTATGGCACGGTCGCGTATTTCGGCGTGAGCACCTTCACCACCGGGGTCTTCCGCACCTGGTACGGGCTGGGCGACCCGGCCGCGGCGGCCCAGCTGTCGGCGGTACTGCTGAGTTTCGTCTTCGTGCTGATTCTGCTGGAGCGCTGGTCGCGCGCGAAGGCCCGCTTCCACCACACCAGCCGCCGTTATTCCACCCTGCCACGCTACCGGCTGCGCGGCTGGAAGGCCGCCGGCGCGTTCTTCGCCTGCCTGCTGCCGATCCTGCTCGGCTTCCTGATCCCCACGCTGCAGCTGGGCATCTGGGCCGTGCAGACCACCGACCAGTGGATGAATCCGCGCTTCGCCGGCCTGGTGTTCAACACCTTCTGGCTGGCGATCGCCGCGGCAATCATCGCGGTCGGCCTCGCGCTGGTGCTGGCCTACGCCCAGCGCATGGAAGGGGGCCGGGTCACACGGGTGGCGGTGCGCATCGCCGGCATGGGCTACGCGGTGCCGGGCACGGTGATCGCGATCGGCATCATGATCCCGTTCGCGGCCTTCGACAACGCACTGGACGCCTTCATGCGCGACACCTTCGGCGTCAGCACCGGGTTGCTGCTGTCGGGCACGGTGTTTGCGCTGCTGTTCGCCTACGCGGTGCGCTTCCTCGCGGTGTCCCTGCAGACGGTGGAGGCCGGGCTGGGCAAGATCCAGCCGAGCATGGACGACGCAGCGCGCTCGCTCGGCCTGCACCCGCTCAAGACCCTGTGGCAGGTGCACATGCCGATCATGCGCGGCACCCTGCTGACCGCCCTGCTGCTGGTGTTCGTCGACGTGCTCAAGGAACTGCCGGCCACCCTGATCCTGCGGCCGTTCGACTTCAACACCCTGGCGGTGCGCGCCTTCGAGCTGGCCGGCGACGAGCGCCTGCCGGAGTCCTCCAGCGCGGCGCTGGCGATCGTGCTGGTAGGCCTTGTTCCGGTTATCCTGCTGTCGATGACGATCGGGCGTTCACGCCCCGGCCAGGGCGCGGGCCAGGAGGACGCGACCGACGAGGACCCCGGACGGCGCCCGCGCTCCCGCCCGCTGGCGGTGCCTGCCGGCACGGCCGTGAATCCGTCCGCCGACGACCCACAGGACCGCTGATGCAGGTACCGCACACACCGCTTCTGGACCTCGACCACGTGGACATCGGCTATGACGGCCGGGCCGTGGTTCACGATGCAACGCTGCAGCTGCCGGAGGGTCAGATCGGGTGCCTGCTGGGCCCCTCCGGCTGCGGCAAGACCACCCTGCTGCGGGCGATCGCAGGGTTCGAGCCCGTAATGCGCGGCCAGGTCCGCATGCACGGCGAAACCGTGAGCGAACCGGGCTACACGGTGCCGCCGGAACGCCGCGGCGTGGGCATGGTGTTCCAGGACTTCGCCCTGTTCCCGCATCTGAGCGTGGGCGACAACCTGCGTTTCGGCATCCGCCACTGGAGCCGCGCGGCACAGGATGAACGGGTCCGGCAGCTGCTGCGCCTGGTCGGTCTGATCGGCTACGAGCCGGCCTACCCGCATGCCCTGTCGGGCGGGCAGCAGCAGCGCGTGGCGCTGGCCCGCGCCCTGGCGCCGCGCCCCGGCCTGCTGCTGCTGGACGAACCGTTTTCCAGCATGGACGTGGAGCTGCGCGGCGGACTGGCGCGCGAGGTACGCCAGATCCTGCGCGCGGAGAACACCACCGCGATCCTGGTGACCCACGACCAGAACGAGGCCTTCGCCTTCGCCGACCGCGTCGCGGTGATCCACGAAGGCCGCATCGCCCAGCTCGACAGCGCGTACAATCTCTATCACCGCCCGGCCAACCGCTTCGTCGCCGATTTCATTGGCGAGGGCACCCTGATCCCCGGCATGGTCGAGCCGGGGCATCAGGTGGACACCGCGCTGGGCCACCTGCAGGGCCCCCTGTCGGAGGATCTGCCGCCGGGGACCGCGGTGGACGTGCTGGTGCGCCCGGACGACATCGCCATTGACAACGAACAGGGCGAGGTCCGCACCGAGGTCCTGGACAAGGCCTTCCGCGGCGCCGACTTCCTCTACACCCTGCGCCTGCCGGACGGGCTCAGCGTCCTGTGCATGGCCCCGTCGCACGACAACTTCGTGATCGGCGAGCACGTCCGCCTGCGCCTGGACTTCTCGCATCTGGTGGTATTCTCTCGGGAGAGCGGCGTCGACTGCCCCGCGGGCTGACACCCGCGCCGGGGAACCCGCGGGGCTCCCGTCTACTCCCAACTGGAGTCGGTCGAGCATCCGCGACCACCCAAGCACGCGAAGCGTCACCGATGACCTCAGGCCCGTTCCTCATCCAGCCCCGCCGTCTGGTGCCCGTACTCCTCCTCGGGTACCTGGCCCTCGGGCTGGTCGCGCCCGCCAGCGGTAACGACGAACGCCCCCGGCTGGCGCTGGACGGCGGCACGTCGGAACAGCGCGACAATATCCGCGCCACCCTGAACATGGCGCGCCAGCGCTGCGATCTGCCCGAATTCCGCGTAAGCCGGGTGCTGCGCGACAGCGAACAGCGCGCCCGGGAGGCCCTGCGCGCCATCGGCCACTATCACCCCGACATGGAGCTGTCGCTGGACCGCGACGCCGAGCCCTGCTGGACCCTGAACCTGGACTTCGATCCCGGCCCGCCGACCACGGTGGAGTGGCTGGACCTGCAGGTAACCGGCGAGGGGCGCATGGACCCGGCATTCGAAGCCATCCTGATGCAGACGCAGATCGCCACCGGCGACGTGCTGCGCCATGACCGCTACGACGCCCTGCGTTCGCGCTTCACCCGGGTGGCGGCCGAACGTGGTTATTTCGACGCCGAGCTCACCCTGCGCCGCCTGGAGGTGGACACCGAACAGCGCACCGCTTCCATCCGCCTGCACATGGATACCGGCCCGCGCTACCGGCTGGGCGAGATCCGCATCGAGCAGGACATCCTGCGCGGGCGCCTTATGCAGCGACTGGTCCCCTTTGAACCGGGCGATCCGTACGCCTCCGCGCGGATCATCGAACTGCAGCGCAACCTGAACAACAGCGGCTATTTCGAGTCGGTGCGCGTACGCCCGCTGCGCGACGAGGCCGACGAGCGCCACGTACCGGTCGCGGTTGAACTGGAACCGCGCAACCGCCTGGCCTTCGAGGCCGGCATCGGCTATTCCACCGACATCGGCCCGCGCACGCGCTTCGGCATGGAAAACCGCTACGCCAACCGCCGCGGTCACCGCTATACCGGCGAGGTGGAGGCCTCGCCCGTGCGTTCCGGCGTGGCCTTCAACTACGAGATCCCGCTGCGCGATCCGCTGCGCGAACGCCTGAACCTGTTCACCTCCTGGCGCACCGAGGACACCAGCACCCAGCAGTTCGACCGCTTCCAGCTGGGCACCAGCCGCGTACTGCAGCGCGACTCCGGCTGGCAGACCACCGAGATGGTGCGCTACGAATACGAGGACTACACCGTCGGCGACGAAACCGACACCTCGCAGCTGTTGATTCCGTCGTATCGCGTCAGCCGCACCGAAGCCGACGACCCGATGACCCCGCGCCGGGGCTACCGCCTGGAAGGCACGGTCCAGGGGGCCGCGGAGGACCTCCTCTCCACCACCACCTTCGCCCAGGTGCGCGGCAACGCCCGCTACATCCGCGGTCTGGGGCCGGGACGCGCGCTGCTGCGGGCCGATGCCGGCTATACCGAGGTCGATTCGGTACGCGAGCTGCCCAGTTCCCTGCGCTTCTACGCCGGCGGCGACGGCTCCATCCGCGGCTACGGCTACCAGCGGCTGGGCCCGGAGAACGAGGACGGCGACGTGATCGGCGGGCGGCACCGCCTGGTGGGCAGCGCCGAATACGAGATCCCGGTGTTCGGGGACTGGAGCGCCGCGGTCTTCGTGGACGCCGGCAACGCCTTCGACGACTTCTCCGACTTCGACACGGTGTACGGCACCGGTGTCGGCGTACGCTGGCGCTCGCCGGTCGGTCCGATCCGTCTGGATATCGCCCACGGACCGGACTCCGACGATGACTTCCGCATCCACTTCTCCATGGGGCCGGACCTGTGAAGCGCTGGCTGCGCATCGGGGTCCGCGGCCTGGGGGCGCTGCTCGTCCTGCTTGTGGGGCTGGTGGCCGCCCTGGTCACCCTGCTGGCCACCGAATCCGGCACCCGCTGGCTGGCCGAACAGGGCGAACGCCACGCCCCGGTGGATCTCGCCATCACGGAGGTGGAAGGCACGCTGTTCCGCGGCCTGTCCATGCGCGGACTGACCCTGGAGCTGCCCG
This sequence comes from Thioalkalivibrio sp. ALJ24, assembly GCF_000377785.1. Classification (GTDB taxonomy): domain Bacteria; phylum Pseudomonadota; class Gammaproteobacteria; order Ectothiorhodospirales; family Ectothiorhodospiraceae; genus Thioalkalivibrio. The sequence continues at coordinate 318,649 of NZ_KB898725.1, forward strand.
AGGGCCCGAACATCGCGGTGGACGAGGCCCGCGTGGCCCTGGACATCGCCGGGCTGCTGGCCCTGGATGTGCGCGTGGCCGAGCTCGGGGCGCGCGGCCTGCGAGTGGATCTGCCGGATGCCCCGGAAGAGGTGCCCGAGCCCGAGGAAGAGGAAGATCCGCCGGCCTTCGAACTGCCCGAGCGCATCGCCATCCCGCTGCTGGGCGTCCATCTCGACCGCCTGTGGCTGGCCGATCTGCGCGTGACCCGGACCGGCGAGGATCTGTTCGCCCTCACGCACCTGGAGGCCCGCGCCAGCGCCCGCGATACGCAACTGCACCTGCACCACCTGGACGTGGAGCTGCCGGACCCGGAGCTGCGGCTGAACCTGCACGCCCGACTGCAGGCCGACGGCGACTTCCCGGTGGAGGCCGGCGGACGCTGGCAACTGGGGCTGCCCGAGGCGGCCGGCGGCTGGCTGGAGCGTGAGGACGTCGCCGGCATGCTGGACCTGGAAGGTGATCTGCGGCGCAGCCTGCGCCTGAACCACCGGGTGGAGGCCGGCCCGTCGATGGAGACCCGCGTCACGCTGCACGACCCGTTCGATGCCCCCGCGCTGGAGCTGGAACACGCCTGGGAGGCGTTCGCGCTGGCGCTGCAACCCGACACCCGGCTGGCGCTGGACGCCGGGCGGCTGCAGGCGGACGCGACCCCGGACGACTGGGATCTGGCGCTGACCGCCGGTGCACGGCTGGATCCGTGGCCCGCGCTGGACCTGCAGCTGGCGGCGCAGGGCGACCTGGAGTCCGCGCGCGTGGAGACCCTGGATCTGCGCTCCGCGGCGGGGAATCTCGCCGTCAGCGGCGAGGCGGGCTTCGCCGACGAGCTCACCTGGGACCTGGGACTGGATCTGGACGATCTCGATCTCGCGGCGCTGGAAACGGCACTGGACGACATGCCTGAGCTGGATGCCGGAATCCGGCGCCTGAGCGCGACCAGCCGGGGACGCCTGCCACCGGGGGCGGAGAACCCGCTGGCCGCGCTGGAGGCCGCGGTGACCCTCACCGAACTGGAGGGCCATTTCGAAGACCAGCCGCTGACCGGCGAACTCGACCTGCAGCTGGCCGAAGGCCGGGCTCGCTTCGAACAGGGCCAGTTCCGCCTGGGCGATGCCCGCCTGAGCCTGCAGGGGCACCTGGACGGGCTGCAGGCGGCGGCCGACGACCCCGAGACCCGCTGGCCGTTCGCCCTGGACCTCGACCTCGAGGGAGTGGATGTGGCGCAGTTCCGGCCCGATGCCGATGCCCGACTGGACCGTCTGCGGCTCGCCCTGACCGGCGCCCTGGCACCGGCCGAAGCCGATTTCGATGCCGGCCTGGCGCTGACCGCGCTGGAGGCGAGCGCACAGGGGGTCGGGGTGCGTGGCGACGGCCGCGTGGAGCTGGACGCCCGGCGCGCGCGCATCCGTGAGCTTAACCTGCGCAGCGACCCCGGAGCGCACCTGGGCCTGAGCGGCGAGGTTGGCTACGGTGCCGGCCTGGACTGGGACCTCGATCTGCGCGCGCGCGAGCTCGATCCCGGCCTGGCCGCCCCCGATTTCCCCGGACGCCTCGCTCTGGACCTGCACACTGCGGGCCGGCTGGACCCGCAAGCCGGACCGACGGTGGAGGCCCGCATCCGTCGGCTCGACGGCGAGCTGCGCGAGCAGCCGGTCTCCGGGAGCGGCGAACTGCGCCTGGAAGACGAGATCCTCGACATCCGCGAGCTCGTGCTCGAGCTGGGCGACAACCGGGCCCGGATCGCGGGGCGCGTGGCCGACACCCTGGACCTGGACCTCGCGCTGCAGGCACCCGGGCTGGACGCACTGATGCCGGGACTGGGTGGCGAACTGGAGCTGGACGCACGCCTGCACGGCGACCGCGATGCCCCGCGGATCACCGCCCGCGGTCACGGCACGCAACTGCGCTTTGAGGACTTCGTCCTGGAGCGGCTGGAACTGGAGGCGGACACCGGGCTCGCGGAGACCGCCCCGGCCGAGATCGACCTGAGCCTGCACGGGGTCGCGAGCGCGGGGCAGACCCTGATCGAACACCTTGAGCTGAGCGCCGATGGCACCGCCGGCGAGCATCGGGCGCGGCTGGACCTGGAGGCGGCCGAATTCGGCCAGCTGGAGCTGGCCGTGGATGGCGGTCTGGACACCGAAGCGCTGCACTGGAGGGGTCGCATTCAGCAGCTCGCGCTCGACCAGCCGCTCGCCGGACGCTGGTCACTGGCGGGGCCGGTGGCGGTGGAAGGGGGGCCCGAGTCGGCGCGCCTGGAACGGCTGTGCCTGCAACGCGACGGTGGCGAGATCTGCGCCGAAGGTCGCCTGGACCCCTCCGGGGAGGCGAGTTTCGCCGCCCGCCTGGGGGCCATCGACCTGGCGTGGCTGGAACCGCTGCTGACCCCGGAACTGGCGCTGCAGGGCACCGTGGATGCGGAAGCCGACGGGCGTCTGGATGCCGAAGGCCGGGTGGATGCGGATCTCGCGGTCACCCCGAGCGATGGCGTCTTGCAGGTACGCGACGGCGACGACCTCCTGCAGGAGGTCCCGTGGCGGGACACCCGGCTGACGGCCCGGGTGCGCGACCGCGACGTGGATGCCGAGCTGCGCATGGACTTCCTCGACGACGGCATGGCCCGGGCCGACATCGCCCTGCGCGAGGAAGACGGGGTGACAGGCATTCAGGGCGACCTCGAGGCGCGGCTGGAGGATCTTGCCTGGCTCGCGGCCACCAGCCCCGAGATCGAGAACCTGCGCGGCGCGTTCGAGCTGGCGCTGGAGCTGGACGGGCCGCTCGAGGACCCGCTGGTGGAGGGCGGACTGCGCTTCATCGACGGCGGGGTCACGATCCCCGAGGCGGGCATCGACGTGGCGGTCCCGGAGCTGCGCGCCGATGTCCTGTCCGCGAGCGAGATGACGATCACCGGAGCCCTGGAATCCGGCGAGGGCCGGATCGATCTGGACGGCCGCGCGGATCTTGGCGAGGACGGCCCGCAGGTCCTGGTGCGGATCGACGGCGAAGACTTCCTCGCGGTCAACCGCGCCGATGCCGAGGCCCTGATCGAACCGGCCCTGCGCATCCGCTTCCGCCCGGACGAGGGCCTGGCGATCCGTGGCGGCATCGGCGTGCCGTGGGCGCGCCTGCGCCCGCCCGACCTGCCGCCCGGGGCAGTGCGGGTCTCGGGCGATCAGGTCATCGTCGGCGAGGAAGAGGAGCGTCCGGCGGCGCTCCCCATCGATATCCGCGTGCGCCTGCATCTGGGCGACGACGTGCGCTTCGACGGCTTCGGACTCAGTGCGCGGTTTGCCGGAGAAGTGGACGTGGAACAGGTCACCGGCCGCCCGACGCAGATGTTCGGAGAGATCCGCATCCCCGAGGGCGAATACACCTCCTACGGTCAGGACCTGCAGATCGACCGCGGGATCCTGCTGTTCCAGGGTCCGCCGGAGGCCCCCGATCTCGACCTGCGCGCGGTGCGGCGCGTGCCGGACCACAACGTGACCGTCGGCCTGGAGATCGGCGGCACCCCGGAGGCCCTGCGCAGCCGGATCTTCTCCGAGCCGCCGATGGACGAGACCGAGGCCCTGTCCTACCTGCTGACCGGCCGGCCGCTGTCCGGGGCATCGGAATCCGACGGCAACATGCTGGCCGCGGCAGCCGCTGGCTGGGGACTGGAACAGGGGGCGATGATCACCCAGCGCATCGGCACCGAGCTGGGCCTGGACGAGGTGGAGCTGGACACCGATGCCGGCCTCGACCAGAGCGCGCTGACCCTGGGGCTCTACCTGTCGCCACGGCTGCTGCTGCGCTATACGGTCGGGCTGTTCGACAACACCTCGCGGGTGCTGCTGCGTTACGAGCTCACCCGCTCGCTTAGCGTGGAGACCTCCTCGGGCAGCGAGGGCCAGACGATCGACCTCATCTACCGCCACGAGCGTTGATAACGGCCAGCCCGGGGCTGCGGCGCACGCGCCTGTTGCGCCGGGAGATCCCGTGCGATACTTGCGGGAGTTGTCCCGACGTGCCGGAGGGCCCGTGCAGGATTCCACCGACCCCCCTCTTTTTCACGAAGAGGATCCGTCCGCCACCGCCAGCGAAGAGCGGCCCTGGCGGGTGCTGATCATCGACGACGAACCCGAGGTGCACCGCGCAACCCGCTTCGCCCTGGGCGACGTCCGTTTCCAGGGCCGTCCACTCGAGTTCCTCAGCGCCTACTCCGCCGCCGAAGGGCGGCGCGTGCTCCAGCAGCAGGACGACATCGCGCTGGTGTTCCTCGACGTGGTGATGGAAGACGACCATGCCGGACTGGAACTGGTACGCAGCATCCGCGAGGAGATCGGCAACCGCGACGTGCGCATCGTGCTGCGCACCGGCTACCCGGGACTGGCACCCGAATACCAGGTCATCGCGGATTACGACATCAACGACTACCGGGTGAAGACCGAGCTCAGCGCGGAGCGGCTGTACGCAACCACGCTGGCGGCCCTGCGAGCCTATCGCGACCTGATGATGGTGCACCGCAGCGAGGAAGGCCTGCGCTTCATCGTCGACACCGTGCCACTGCTGCTGCGCGACCGCGAACGGCGCCGCTTTGCCGAAAACATGCTGCAGCAGCTGGCCCGGGCGCTGGATGTCGCGCCGCACGGCGCGGTGATCGAGGGAACCGATCCCCCACGACTGCTGGCGGTCGCCGGCATCGACGCCGCTCCGGGCGAGGCGCTGGACAGCCAGGGGTCGGGCATGCCCGTGTCGGCAATTCGCCGCAGCCTCGAACGCGGCATGGGCGATGACGGCAACGGGGATCTGTTCGTGCATATCGGCTCGGGCGAAGACGAGGCACCGGCGGTGATCTGGCTGCAGGTGGGGCGGCCACTGGAATCGGTCGAGCGCCAGCTGCTGCAGGTCTTCGGCATGAATCTGGGGGTGGCGCTGGACAACCTGTCACTGTACGAGCGCACCCGCCAGCTGGCCTTTTTCGACACCCTGACAGGGCTCGGCAACCGTGCGCTGTTTGCCCAGCAGCTGGATGCGCTGATCCAGCGCAGCGCGACGCCGGCGGAGCCGCGCCGGCTGCAGATCGCGATGGTCAACATCGTGCGCTTTCGCGAGTTCAACTCGGTGCTGGGCCGCAGCGCGGGGGACCGCCTGCTGGTGGCGCTGGGGCAGCGTCTGGTCGAGCAGTTCCCCGAAGCCCAGGCGGCCGCACGCATCAGCGGCGACACCTTCGTCGTCCTGCTGCCGGGGGACACCCCGCCGGAACGCCTGTTACAGGCCACCGCCGATCCATTCGACATCGTGGACACCCCGCTGCGCCTGGAGATCAGTGCCGGGCTCACGCGCTACCCCGAGGACGGCACCGACGCCGAGACCCTGCTGCGCAACGCCGACGTCGCACTGGGCCTGGCGCGGCGCGACCATCCGGGCGAGATCGCGAGCTATTCGCGTGCCATCGACGAGGGGCTGGCGCGTCGTCTGGGTCTGCTGCAGGATCTGCGGGGCGCGGTGGAACGCGACGAACTGATGCCGTGGTTCCAGCCGCAGATCGACCTGGCCACCGGCGAGACCGTGGGCGCGGAGGTCCTGTTGCGCTGGCGTCGCCAGGGCGAACTGGTGTCACCTGCGGAGTTCATCCCGATCGCCGAATCCTCCGGCCTGATCCGGCCGATCGGGGAACGGGTGCTGGAGCGCGCGCTGGAATACCAGCGTGTGCTGGCACGCCGCCGCGACCGCCCGTGTCGGCTGAGCGTCAACCTGTCCGCCGTGCAGCTGGCGGACGAGGGATTGCCCGCCCGCCTGCGCCAGTTGCTGCGCCGCCACGAGCCGCTGGAGGCTCCGCTGGAAATGGAGATCACCGAGACCGTATTGATGGAAGACGTGGAATCCAGCATGACCAGCCTGGACGCCCTGCGCGAGCTGGGCCTGGAGCTGGCAATCGACGACTTCGGCACCGGCTACTCGTCCCTGGCCTATCTGCGGCGTGTGCGTCCCGACCGCCTGAAGATCGATCGCGCCTTCATCACCCCGCTGGAGACCAGCGAGGACGCGCGCGGCATCACCCGAGCGATCATCGAGCTGGGGCATCATCTGGGCATGCGGGTGATCGCCGAAGGTGTGGAGACCGCGGCACAGCGCGACCTGCTGCTGAGCATGGGCTGCGACGAGGGACAGGGCTTTCTGTGGGCCCCGGCCCTGCCGGCCGACGAATTCAGCGCGTGGCAGGCCCGCCCCGCCGGGGGAAACGCAGGATGAAACGGGCGCCCTGACCCGGCTCGCTCTCCACTCGCACGCTGCCGCCCAGGCGCCCGGTCGCCTGGTTCCAGACGATGTGCAGCCCGAGCCCGCTCCCGCCCTGCGCGCGCCGGGTCGTGAAGAAGGGCTCGAACGCCCGTGCGCGCGTCGCGGCGTCCATGCCCCGCCCCTCATCCGCACACTCGAGCTCCACCCTGCCGTCCTCCAGCACCCGGCCACGCAGCCATACCCGACAGCCATCGGGACAGGCATGCTCCTCGACGTTGATCAGCAGGTTGGTCAGGATCTGCGACAGGGACCCCGGCCACGAATCGAGGGCTATACCTTCCGGGATTGCGTTCTCCACCTCGATACCGGCGCGTGACAGACGCGGCGACAGCCCGTGCAGCACCTCGTCGACGAACCCGCGCAGCTCGAATTCGCGCCGTTCGTCGCGCTGGCGGTCCACCGCCACCTGCTTGAAGTCGCGCACCAGGCCGGCCGCACGTTCGAGGTTCCAGGCCACGATGTCGTGGCCTTCACGCGCGCGCTCCAGCAGCCGCTCCAGATCGGAACGGGTCATCTCGCCCGCGGCATAGCGCCGCTGCAACGAATCCAGGTCCGATTTCAGTTGTGAATCCGTGGTCATCGCCACGCCCAGCGGGGTGTTGATCTCGTGTGCCACGCCGGCCACCAGGGATCCCAGTGCCGCCATCTTCTCCGATTCGACCAGCTGCGCCTGGGTGGCCTCCAGGTCGGCGTAGGCCCGGCGCAGGCGGCGATTGAAATACAGCACGATGGCGAGGATCACCAGGGCGACCCCGGCGACCAGCGCGGCCAGCCGCAGGGCCCGCCCCCAGTCGACGTCCTCCTCGATGGTGATGGTGGTCCAGCGCTGCTGGATCGCGGCGGCCTCGGCCGGGGTCACGCTGTCCAGTCCCCGGTCGAGGATCTCGCGCAGGCGCTCCTCGCCGGGCTGCACCGCTAGGCGCAGACGCTCGTCCGTGCCCTCGACCGTGGAAGCGATTTCCAGCAGTCCGGCATAGCGCGCCCTTACCGGCCCCGCCACCACCAGCAGATTGTCCAGTGCGACCTCGGCCTCGCCATCGGCCACCGCCCGCAGCACCGCATCGGTGGCGGGCCGTTCGACGATCTCCGCATCCGGCTGCGCGCGCTGCAGGCCGGCCAGCATCCCCGAATCGGCCAGCACCGCGACCCGCCGACCGGCCAGGTCCGCCAGCGACCCGACCGACGGGCCATCCATCGTGGTCACCAGCGCCAGCGGGATCTCCAGATAGGGCCGGGTGAACTCCATGAACGCCTCGCGCTCCGGGGTCCGCTGCACGCTGGTCAACAGATCGACCTCGCCGTCCCGGAAAAGGCGCACCGCCTCGCTCCAGGACTCCACCGGGACATGTTCGAACACCAGGCCGGTGCGCTCCGCCACATGCTGAAGAAAGTCCGCACTGATGCCGCGGTGCTGGCCCTCGGGCCCGAGATCGTCGAACGGCGGCCAGTCCGGGGTGGCGGCATAGCGGATCGCGCCGTGCTCGCCCAGCCAGGCGCGCTCCTCGTCGGTCAACTCGACCAGCCGTCCGGTGCCCCAGGCGCTCACCGCGTCCGCCATCCACGGGCGCCGCAGCTCGGCGTGGGTGGGATCATCCATCGCCTCCAGTTCCCGATCGAGCGTATCGCGCAGCGCCGTATCCTCAGGCCCGGTCACGAAACGCAGGGAGCCGGTGGCGTAGGGCAACGGCCCGCGCACCCGCAGGTTGGCCAGACCGTGACGTTCCGCGACCCAGGCCATCACCAGCAGGCTGCCGGCCCAGGCCTCCGCCTCGCCGGTGGCCACGGCCCGCAGCGCGGCCTCGGCGTCCGCAAAACGCTGCAGATCGATCTGCGGATGGGCGTCGGGGATCAGCTGATCCAGGGCGTGACCGCGCTCGAGCGCCAGGCTGCGGCCCGCGAGATCCTCCAGACGGCGCAGGTCCTCGGTGTCCCGCCGAGTAACCAGAACCACGGGATTGTCGACATAGCTGTCGGTGTAGTTCAGCGCGTCGCCGCGGCCCTCGACCCGTGCGAAGGATCCCGCGACGTCCGCCTCGCCGGCCTCCAGCGCCTCCAGTACCGCGTCCCAGTCCGGGACCACCACCGTCTCCAGCTCACGCCCCCGGCGCTCGGCGACCAGGCGGAGATAGTCCGCGGTGAGCCCGGACCACTCGCCACGGTGGTCGAGATATTCGAACGGCGGCCAGCCGGGTTCGGCCACGGCCACCCGCCACGGCTCGTCCGCCGCTTGCGCGGGGACCACCGCCAGGAGCAATCCGGCCAGCAGCCACGCGAGCGCGAAAAAAGCCGCAACCGACCGGAAGCGGGTAGTACGGCGCGAATTCGGCCCCCGGCGGAATGCGCTTGGCATGACCCTCCCTGTCGCGGCTGCGGACGACGCGCGACCCGCGGTCATCCCGATGTTTCCGGAGCGTACACAAAAAAACCCCCGACCGCGAAAGCGGCCGGGGGCTCGGGACTCCGGTCCGGAGCGGGGTCGATCAGTCGACCCGACGCTCCACGTCGGAGGTCACTTCCACGCGACGGTTGGCCTCGCGGCCTTCGCGGGTGTCGTTGTCCGCGGTGGGACGGTCTTCGCCGTGGCCCATGGACTCGATGTCGTCCTCGCTGATGCCTTCGGAGGCCAGGAACTCGGCCACGCTGTCGGCACGGCGCTCGGACAGGCCCTGGTTGTAGTCGGCCGGTCCGATGGTGCAGGTGTGGCCTTCGACCAGCACGGAGGTGTAGGAGGCCCCTTCGGCGGTCAGATCGGCGACCAGGTCACGCAGCGCATCGCGGCCTTCGGAACGCAGCTCGGCACTGTCGAACTCGAACAGCACTTCGGCGCTCAGGGTCGTGGTCTCAAACTCGGGCTCGGGTTCCGGCTCCGGCTCGGGTTCCGGTTCCGGCTCCGGCGCCTCGGCGGTCTCCTCGATGTAGCCGGCGCACTGCGAATGACGCACGAATTCCGGATCCCAGCTGCCGGTGCGCACGCACTCGCCAGAACCGTCGATGACCACGGCACCGGAGGAATCGGTGACGTTCGCCGCCGGGTTGGAGGGGGACGCAACGGCCTGACCGGCGGCGCCGAACATGAGCGAGGCCACCGAGGCAGCCAGCAGGTTCTTGACAAGCTTTTGATTCATTCTTTGCCTCCTTGGAGAAACAATGACGACAGGTTACGGAAATTCTGGCGGCGTTGCCCGGGCCACCGGATCCGGGCGGAAGGACGGCTCGGGGCCCGGACCCTCCACATCAGGTTGATAGTGGCACACCATCCACGCTTTTGCACGCCCGAAAGCAAGGATTTTGTATCCATGTCGCAACGCTGTGCCTTCAATGACACATGCATGACACATCGTTGCGGGGTCTGCATCAAAAAGACCCCGCCGAAGCGGGGTCCGTCAGACGGGCCGGGCAAGGGCCGGGTCGGCATTACATCATGCCGCCCATGCCTCCCATGCCGCCCATGGCACCCATCTCGTCCATGCCGCCACCGGCGCCGCCGCCGTTGTCGTCCTTCTTCGGCAGCTCGGCCACCATGGCCTCGGTGGTGATGATCAGGGCGGCGACCGAAGCGGCGTTCTGCAGCGCCGAACGGGTCACCTTGGTCGGATCCAGGATGCCCATGTCGATCATGTCGCCGAACTCGCCGGTCGCGGCGTTGTAGCCGTAGTTGCCCTCGCCTTCCAGCACCTGGTTGAGGACCACGGAGGGCTCGTCACCGGTGTTGTAGACGATCTGGCGCAGCGGCTCTTCCATCGCGCGGCGGGCGATGTTGATACCGGCGTTCTGCTCCTCGTTGTCGGTCTTGAGGTCGCGGATGGCATTGCAGGCCCGCAGCAGGGCGGTACCACCGCCGGGCACCACGCCTTCTTCGACCGCCGCACGCGTGGCGTGCAGGGCGTCCTCGACGCGCGCCTTCTTCTCCTTCATCTCGACCTCGGTGGCCGCGCCGACCTTGATCACCGCAACACCGCCGGCCAGCTTGGCCACGCGTTCCTGCAGCTTTTCCTTGTCGTAGTCGGAGGTGGCTTCCTCGATCTGCTTGCGGATCTGGGCGACGCGACCCTGGATGTCGTCGTTGTTGCCCATGCCGTCGATGATGGTGGTGTTTTCCTTGGTCACCTGCACCTTCTTGGCGCGGCCCAGGTCTTCCACCGTGGCCTTCTCCAGCGACAGGCCAACCTCTTCGGAGATCACCTGACCACCGGTCAGGATGGCGATGTCCTGCAGCATGGCCTTGCGGCGGTCACCGAAGCCCGGGGCCTTCACCGCGGCGACCTTGACGATGCCGCGCATGGAGTTGACCACCAGCGTGGCCAGGGCTTCGCCCTCGATGTCCTCGGCGATGATCAGCAGCGGCTTGCTGTTCTGGGCCACGCCCTCGAGCACCGGCAGCAGCTCGCGGATGTTGGAGACCTTCTTGTCCACCAGCAGGATGTAGGCGTCATCCAGCTCCGCGCTCATGCTCTGCTGGTTGTTGACGAAGTACGGGGAGAGGTAGCCGCGGTCGAACTGCATGCCTTCCACGACATCCAGCTCGTTCTCCAGCGAGGAGCCTTCCTCGACGGTGATCACGCCTTCCTTGCCGACCTTGTCCATCGCGTCGGCGATGATCTCGCCCACGGCGGTATCCGAGTTGGCGGAGATGGAACCGACCTGGGCCACGGCCTTGTGCTCGGTGCACGGCTTGGACAGGTTCTTCAGCTCTTCGGTGGCGGAGGTCACGGCCTTCTCGATGCCGCGCTTGAGGTCCATCGGGTTCATGCCGGCGGTCACGGCCTTCATGCCTTCGTGCACGATGGACTGGGCCAGCACGGTCGCGGTGGTGGTGCCGTCACCGGCGCTGTCGGAGGTCTGCGAGGAGACTTCCTTGACCAGCTGGGCGCCCATGTTCTCGAACTTGTCCTCCAGCTCGATTTCCTTGGCCACGGACACGCCGTCCTTGGTCACGGTGGGGGCGCCGAAGGCCTTGTCCAGCACCACGTTGCGGCCCTTGGGACCGAGGGTGACCTTCACGGCGTTGGCGAGGGTGTTCACACCCTTGGCCATGCGGGTACGGGCATCGTTGCCAAAGCGGACTTCTTTTGCACTCATGTCGGATTCTGCTCCTGAAATTGAATAAGACTACGTGACGCGAATGCGGGCTCAGCCCTCGATGACGGCCATGATGTCGTCTTCGCGCATCACCAGGACCTCTTCGCCGTCGACCTTGACCTCGGTGCCGGAGTACTTGCCGAACAGCACCTTGTCGCCGGCCTTGATGTCCAGCGCGCGCTTCTCGCCGTTCTCCAGGATCTTGCCGTTGCCCACGGCCACGACTTCACCGCGGATCGGCTTTTCGGCCGCCGAATCCGGGATCACGATGCCGCCGGGCGTGGTGCGTTCCTCTTCCATGCGCTTCACAATCACGCGATCGTGCAAAGGCCGCAGATTCATGGTGGAAACTCCTTTCTAGATGTCGATAACAGGGGTCTGAGGGAACCGGGTGGGTGCCCTGTTAGCAGCCACCCGCAACGAGTGCTAATCATAGGGGCGATCGAACGTGAGTCAAGGGCACCGGGAGCCGCCCGGGACCAACTCAGCGACGCGGGGGATCGTCGTCGGAGTCGTGGTCGAGGGCGTCGCGTCCGCCGGCGTGCTCGTCGTGCCGGCGGAACTCGCCTTCGATCGGCCCGTCACCGTCACCGCCGGCCCCGCGGAACGGACCGGCGTGCGCCCGCACCATGCCGCGCCGCAGGATGCCGGACGCAAGCAACCGGCGCAGTGGCGGCACCAGCAGCACCGCCCCGGCGGCATCGGAGAAGAACCCCGGCACCAGCAGCAGTACCGCGGCGGCCATCAGCAGCCAGCCCTCCAGCAGTCCGCGCGCGGGCACCTCGCCCTGCGCCAGGCTCTGCTGCAGCCGCCGCCAGTGGTAGAAGCCCTGGACGCGGAACAGCAACAGCCCGCCCGCCGCGGTCGCCACCACCAGGGCCACGGTGGCCAGGGCACCCACGGCACCCCCGACCCAGGCGAACCCGAAGATCTCGAGCAGGATCAGGCCAAGAAAGACCAGCAGCGGAAAGAGCGGATTGCGCATGATACCGGGAGGAAAGTACACGGAGATCGCCATTGGAGCACGCCCTGCCCCCGGGTGTCGACGCGGCCCGCACGTTGCCTGGCGCGCCGCACGCGGGTCCCCCTTGCCGCGGCCATGGAATTGAACCAGTCTCCCGCTCGTCCTACGCACAACAAGACGGTCAGCGCAGGAGGCCCCATGACACGCAAGTCCCCCAACCATGGCATTTTTGCAGCCCTGATGCTGGCCCTCGCGTTCCTGCTGGCCGGTACGGCCGTGGCCCAGGAAGACCCGCGCGATCCGGAGGAGTACTTCTTCCAGCCAACCTTCGGGGATTTCCAGGAAGAGCTGGAGATGGCGCGCGAAGACGGCAAGAAGGGGATCCTGATCTTCTTCGAGATGGATGACTGCCCGTTCTGTCACCGGATGAAGAACCAGGTCCTGAACCAGCCCGAAGTCCAGGACTACTATCGCGAACACTTCGCGATCTTCAGCGTGGATATCGAGGGCGATATCGAGATCACCGATTTCGAGGGCGAACCCCGCCGCCAGGCAGACTTCGCCACGCGCGACTTCCGCGTACGCGCCACCCCGGTATTCCAGTTCTTCGATCTCGATGGCGAACCGATCCACCGCTTCACCGGCGCGACCCGCGACACCGAGGAGTTCCTGACCCTGGGCAAGTTCGTGGCCGAAGGCCACTTTGAGGAGACCAGCTTCAACCGCTTCCGCCGCGAACAGCGTGGCCGCTGACATACCGGGGGCAGTCATGGTCTTCTGCCGAACCGCTGCGCGTGCGCGGCGCACGGGCGCCGTGCTCGCCACCTGCATCGCCCTGACCCTCGGACCGACCGGCCCCGCGTCGGCCGAGGTCATCCCCGATATCGAACCCCTGCCGCAGCCCCTGCGCCTGCAACATGCGATGGAGGCGGTACATGCGATGCACCCCCGCGTGCGGCAGGTCCGCGCACAGCGCGAGGAAGCCGAGGCCGAACTCGACGCTACCCGGGCCGAGGGCGACCTGCGTATCGACGCCCGCCTCGAGGCACGCTGGATCGAACCCAACGACCGGGTCGTCGATGACCGCAACAACGACTCGCAGGCCACTCTGGTCGCGCGCAAGCTGCTGAGCGATTTCGGCCATTCGCGGGCCCGCGAGGACGCCGGCGCGAGCGCGGTGGAAGCGGCCCGCCAGGAAGAATGGCTGGCCTTCGCCCGCCATCGGCTGGAGGTCCTGGAACGCTATTTCGATGTCGTCCTCGCGGACCTCGCCTTCGCCCGTGACACCGAGGCCATGGCGGCCGCCTTCGTGACCCTGGAACGACTGGAGGAACGCAACGAACTCGGTCAGGTATCGGACATCGACCTGTTCGAGGCCGAGGCCGACTACCAGGAATATTTCACCCAGCGCCAGCGCTCCCTCTATCGCCAGCAGCGCTCGCGCGCGGAACTTGCCGAGGCCCTGAACCATCGCGGCCGGGCTCCGGCCGACGTGCTCGCGCCACCGCTGCCGCTGGACCTGCCCGAGGCCCCCGACCTGCGCTCGCTGCTGGCGGAGCTGGAGGCGGAGAGCCCGGCCCTGGCCGCACAACGCTATCGCGTCGAGGCCGCCAGCGGGGAAGTGCAGGCCGCGCGCAGCAAGCGCCGCCCGCGGCTCTACGCCGAGGCCGAGACCGGTTACTGGAACCGCGACTTCGGCGGCGACCGCAACCCGTTCGCCGCCGGACTGGTCCTGAAAGTGCCGCTGTACGAAGGACGCCGCAGCGATGCCCGGGTCGGGCGTGCGGTGGCGCAACGCCGCCAGGCGGAGGCCGACCGTGACCAGACCCTGATCGAGGCGCGCAACCGGGTGCGGGAGCTGGTCCACGAGATCCAGGCCCTGCAGGTCCAGCGCGACGAGGCCCTGTCGCGCATGGACTACCGCGACCTCTACATCAGTCGCGCCCGTTACCTCTACGAGATGGAAGACGAGGCGGACCTCGGGGACTCGATGGTGCAGCAGAGCGCCGCTGCATATTTCAACGCTCGCACGGAATTCGAACTGGCGCTGGCCTACGAACGTCTCGCGCTGCTGACCGGCCGCGAGGACCTCAGTCCTTTCGCGGCCGAAGCCACTGCCTTTGGAGGGACCCCATGAAGACCCCCGATCACCCCTTCCGGCGGAACCTCCGCGGGGCCCTGGGTGCGGGCCTGGCCGTGCTGCTGCTGGCGCCCGGTGCCGCCGCCGACACCATCGACGCCGAGCTCGCCTGGAGCGAACGCTACCGGGTTACGGCCCCGGTGCACGGTCAGGTGCGCGAGATCGAGATCCGTCCCGGTCAGCGGGTCGCAGCCGAAGACCCGCTGTTCCGGCTGGACGATCGCCGCGCGCGCGCCGAGGTGTCCGCGGCCCGTGCCGAGGTGGAACGGCGCGAGCTGGAGAAATCCGAAACCGCGCGCGAGCTGCGCAAGGCCGAGGACCTGTACGATCAGACCCTGATCGCCGAACGCGAACTCGAACTGGCTCGCATCGATCACACGGCGGCGGAGTCCCGTCTCACCGAGGCCCGCGCCCGCGCCAGCCAGGCGCGCGCCACGCTGGACGACACCCGCGTCAAGGCCCCGGGCGACGGACGCGTGCTGCGCCTGGAGGTCAGCCGGAACGAATACGTGAACCCCGGCCTGGTCGCGCCGGTGCTGACGGTCATCGGGCGTGACGACCCGATGCACGCCCGCGGGCGCGTCGATGCCGAGACCGCCGCCCGCCTGGAACCGGGCGACGCGGCCCGTGTCATCCTCGACGACGACACCCGGATCGACGGCCGCATCGCCCATGTGGACTGGGAACGCAGCGGCGGGGACGATGACAGCGGCTACCGGGTCGGGGTCGAATTCGCCCCGCCGGAGGATGCGCGTCTGCGCGCCGGCCAGCCGGCACGCATCGATCTCGAACTGGACTGAGGAGGACCGATGAGCGCACGTGATACCGCACCGGCCGCCTGGCTCGTAATCACCACGCTGGACGACGCCGGGGCCGCCGAACAGCTGGCCGGCCGACTGGTGGAAGCCGGCCACGCGGCCTGTGTACACATGCTGCCGCCCGGCCGCTCGGTCTATCAGTGGCAGGGCCGCATCGAGGTCGACCAGGAGGTCACCCTGCTGATCAAGACCTCGGACGAGGCCTGGCCCGAACTTCGAGCCGCCCTGCACGATCAACATCCGTACGACACCCCCGAAATCATCGCTCTGCCGATCGAGGACGGGCTGCCCGACTATCTGGACTGGATTCGCGAATGTACCCGATGAACCTGCGTTACTGGCTCGCCGCCCTGTTCACCGTACTGTTGCTGCTGCCCGGCGTGGCGGCGGCGCAGTTCGGCATGGACGACGACCTGCTCGACCCCGACGACGCCTTCGCCATCAGCGCCGAGGCGGTGGACGCGTCCACCATCCGCCTGACCTGGGACATTGCGGACGAGTACTACATGTACCGCGAGCAGTTCGAGTTCGAACCCGAGAGCGAGGGCCTCGAACTGGGCGAACCCGACATCCCGGACGGCGAGGTCACCGAAGACGAATTCTTCGGTCGCGTGGAGACCTATCGCGGCGAGGTCAGCATCGAGATCCCGGTCGAGGCCGCCGCCTCCGAGGAGATCGAACTGACCGCCCGTTCCCAGGGCTGCGCGGACGCGGGGATCTGCTATCCGCCCCACTTCCAGACCGTCTCGATCACCCTGCCCGGTCTGCCGGATGATGCCGAAGCCGAGGCCGAAACCGCGCCGGCCGAGGAAGGCGCGCTGGACGAACTGGGCCAGATGTCCGGAGACCTCGCCGGGGACGAGGACCTGCTCGATCCCGAGGACGCGTTCGCCGCCTCCGCCGAGGCGATCAGCCAGAACGCCGTGGTGCTGCGCTTCGACATCGCGGACGAGTACTACCTGTACCGCGACCAGCTGGACGTCCGGATCGCCGAGGGTGAAGGGATCGAGCTTGGCAACATCAGCCCGCCGGACGGCGAACTGCACGAGGATGAATTCTTTGGCGAGACCCGGATCTTCCGCGACCAAGTGGAGATCCTGGTGCCGGTACAGCGCGATGAGGACGACGTGTCCGACATCGTGCTGGCGGTGGACTACCAGGGATGCGCGGACGCCGGCATCTGCTATCCGCCGCTGACCCAGGAGGTTGCGGTCAGTTTTGACGCCGACCTGGCCGAGGAAGCCGACCCGGCGGCCCTCCCGGACGAGGGCGAGGCCGCCCCGGAGGACGAGGAAGCCGCGGCACCGCCGGCCTCGGAACAGGACCGCATCGCGGCCCAGCTCGCCGACGGCCGGGTGTGGCTGGTAGCCCTGGCGTTCTTCGGCTTCGGCCTGCTGCTGACCTTCACGCCCTGCGTGTTTCCGATGATCCCGATCCTGTCCAACATCATTCTGGGTCAGAAGGAGATGAACACCCGCAAGGCGTTCTTCATCTCGCTGGTGTTCGTGCTCGCGATGGCGCTCACCTACACCATTGCCGGGGTCCTGGCGGGCATGGCCGGCGCCAACCTGCAGGCCGCGTTCCAGAACCCGTGGATCATCGGCACCTTCGTCGCCATCTTCGTCGCGCTGGCGATGTCGATGTTCGGCTTCTACGACCTGCAGATGCCCGCCGGCGTGCAGAGCAAGCTGTCGAACATCAGCAACCGGCAGGAAGGTGGCACCTACATGGGGGCCGGCATCATGGGCTTCCTCTCGGCCCTGATCGTCGGGCCCTGCGTGACCGCACCGCTGCTGGGGGCCCTGCTCTACATCAGCCAGACCGGCGATGCCGTGCTGGGCGGGATCGCGCTGTTCTCCCTGAGCATGGGCATGGGCGCCCCGCTGCTGGTGATCGGCACCTCCGCCGGGCGCCTGCTGCCCAAGGCCGGACCGTGGATGGATGCGATCAAGGCGGTGTTTGGCGTCGGCCTGCTGGCCATGGGCATCTGGCTGCTCGAACGGGTGATCCCGGGCGAAGTGGCGATGTTCCTGTGGGCCGCCCTGTTCATCGTGGTCGCGGTGTACATGGGCGCACTGCAGACGCTCCCCGAAGGCAAGTCCGGCTGGTACAGCCTGTGGAAGGGCCTCGGCCTGGTAATCCTGGTCTACGGCATCCTGCTGATGCTGGGGGCGGCCACCGGCGGCAAGGACATGACCCGGCCGCTGGCCACCCTCAGCCAGCCGGCGGCCACCACCGCGGATGGCGGCCCGACCGAGATGGAGTTCACCTACATCGACAGCCTGGAGGACCTCGAACGTGAGGTGGAGGAGGCTGCCTCGCGCGGCGAACCGGTGTTCCTCGACTTCTACGCTGACTGGTGCGTGGACTGCGTGCGCCTGGACCGCACCACCTTCCAGGACCCGCAGGTTATTCAGGCCACCGCCGATGTCCATCTGCTGAAGGCGGATGTCACCGACAACACCTCGGAGCACCGCGAACTGATGCAGCACTTCGAGCTGTTCGGTCCGCCGGCGATGGTGTTCTACGACCGTGACGGCGAACTGCTGCCGGAATACCGCCGGGTCGGGTACATGAACGCCAACGCCTTCCTGGAACATCTGGACAACGCCCTGGGGGTAAGCCCATGACCCGTACCCAAGTCGCGGCCGGCACGCTGGCCGCCCTGCTCGCCCTCGGGCTGACGGCCTGTGGCGACAACGGCACCGCCGAGGACACCGCCACCGGTGGCGATCCAAAGGTCGATGCCGCCGATGTGGCCGGTCCGGACGACACCCCGACCGGGGATGCGCGGATCGATTTCACGCTGCCGGATCTCGACGGGGCCGATCAGACCTTCAACCAGTGGGACGGGGACCTGGTGGTGCTCAACTTCTGGGCCACCTGGTGCCCGCCCTGCAAGAAGGAGATGCCGCTGTTCCAGGAGACCTGGGAGGAACACCGGGACGAGGATTTCAACATCGTCGCGGTGGCGGTGGATGAGCTGTCGGCCACCGAACAGTTCGTCGCCACCTACGGCATCGAATTCCCGATCCTGATCGGGCAGGACGAGGCCATGGAGGTCCAGGCCGAGTACGGCAACCGGATCGGAGCCCTGCCCTACACCGTTGTCATCGACCGCGACGGCACGGTGCGCGAAACCCACCGCGGGGAGGTCACCGAGGACGACCTGGACGGCTGGCTGGAGGCCTACCTCTGAGCAGACCGGCGGGTCGCCATGCCCCGCCACGGCGCTGGACACCCCGTCCGCCCTGCGGCAGAATCGCGAACATGGACACGCCGGCATGTTCCGGCGCGTTCGCTCCCATTCACGTCCGGATCGCCGCCGATTCCCCTCATGGCCTCCATCCTCCTGCTCAATGGCCCCAATCTGAACCTGCTGGGACAGCGGGAGCCGGAGCGCTACGGCCATACCACGCTGGCGGACATCGAGGCCGACCTGGAGAAACGGGCGCATGAGGCGGGAGTCCGCCTGGAGTGCTTTCAGAGCAATCACGAAGGCGCCCTGATCGACCGTATCCACGCGGCGCCCGCCGAGGACGTGCGTCGCATCCTGATCAACCCGGGCGGGCTGACCCACACCAGCGTCAGCCTGCGTGACGCCCTGCTGGGGGTCGCGATCCCGTTCTACGAGATCCACATCAGCAACGTACATGCCCGCGAGGCGTTCCGGCACACATCGCTGCTGGCCGACGTCGCCGCCGCCACCCTGGCCGGTTTCGGACCCCGGGGCTACCGGCTGGCGCTGGACGCGGCGATTGCAGCCATCAAGGAGTCATAGGCACCCATGGACATCCGCAAGGTCAAGAAACTGATCGACCTGCTCGAGGAGAGCGGGATCCACGAAATCGAGATCAACGAGGGCGAGGAATC
Organism: Thioalkalivibrio sp. ALJ24; assembly: GCF_000377785.1. Lineage (GTDB taxonomy): Bacteria > Pseudomonadota > Gammaproteobacteria > Ectothiorhodospirales > Ectothiorhodospiraceae > Thioalkalivibrio. Next base: position 337,844 of record NZ_KB898725.1, read on the forward strand.
GGTGCGTATCACGCGCTCGCCCGGTGGCGTCTTGCAGCCCCAGCCCGCGCCGATGCCGGCCGCCGCCCCGCCGCCGGCGCAACCCGCTCCGCCCGCCGCAGCCGAGGAGGTGCCCGCGGAGGAACCTGCGGAGCTCGAGGGGCATCGCGTGACCGCCCCCATGGTCGGCACCTTCTACCGCGCCCCCAGCCCCGGCGCCACGCCGTTCGTCGAGGTCGGGCAGCAGGTCGAGGTGGGCGACACCCTGTGCATCATCGAGGCGATGAAGATGCTCAACCCGCTGGAGGCGGACCAGGCCGGCACCGTCCGCCAGATCCTGGTGGAGAACGGCAACCCGGTGGAATACGGCCAGCCACTGTTCATCATCGCGTGAGCCTTCCGTCCTCGCCGAACACAGGTCCGAGCATGTTTGAAAAGATCCTGATCGCCAACCGCGGCGAAATCGCCCTGCGGGTGCTGCGCACCTGCCGCGAGATGGGCATCGCCACCGTGGCCGTGCACTCCGACGCCGACCGCGACCTCAAGCACGTGCGTCTGGCGGACGAGTCGGTCTGCATCGGCCCCGCCCCCTCGAACGAGAGCTATCTCAACATCCCGGCGCTGATCGCCGCGGCCGAGGTCACCGACGCCGGCGCCATCCACCCCGGCTACGGCTTCCTGTCGGAGAACGCCGACTTCGCCGAACGGGTCGAATCCAGCGGCTTCGCCTTCATCGGCCCGCGCGCCGAGACCATCCGCCTGATGGGCGACAAGGTCTCGGCGAAGAAGGCCATGATCTCCGCCGGCGTCCCGTGCGTACCCGGCTCCGGCGGGGCGCTGGGCGAGGACCCGGATGCCAACCTGCAGCTGGCCCGCGAGATCGGCTACCCGGTCATCGTGAAGGCCGCCGCCGGCGGCGGTGGCCGCGGGATGCGCGTGGTGCATACCGAGGGCTCGCTGCTCAACGCGATCTCACTGACCCGCAACGAGGCCCGCCAGGGCTTCGGTGACGACACCCTGTACATGGAAAAATTCCTCGAGCGCCCGCGCCACGTGGAGTTCCAGATCCTCGCGGACACCCACGGCAACGCAGTGTGTCTGGGCGAGCGCGACTGTTCCATGCAGCGGCGCCACCAGAAGGTGATCGAGGAGGCCCCGGCCCCGGAGATCACCGACACCCAGCGCCGCGACATGAGCGAACGCCTGATCCGCGCCTGCCAGGAGATCGGCTATCGCGGGGCCGGGACCTTCGAGTTCCTGTACGAGGATGGCCAGTTCTTCTTCATCGAGATGAACACCCGGCTGCAGGTCGAGCACACGGTGACCGAGCAGGTCACCGGCATCGATCTGGTGCGTGAGCAGATCCGCATCGCCGCCGGGGAGCCGCTGGGCATTACCCAGGACGACGTCACCATCCACGGCCATGCGATCGAATGCCGCATCAACGCCGAGGACCCCGCGACCTTCGTCCCCAGCCCCGGCACCATCCAGCAGTATCACGCCCCCGGCGGCCCCGGGATCCGCATGGACACGCATATCTACAACGGCTATGCGGTCCCGCCGCATTACGACTCCATGGTCGGCAAGCTGATCGCCCACGGCACCACGCGTGACATCGCCATCGCGCGCATGCGCGGCGCCCTCGGCGAAATCATCGTCGACGGCATCCGCACCAACATCAGCCTGCACTCCGATCTGATGAACGACGCCAACTTCCAGCGGGGTGCCACCGACATCCACTACCTGGAAAAGAAGCTGAAGGCACACTGAGGGCCGCATGAGTCTTGCCGAACTGGAATGCCGGGCCGAACCCGGCGATGCCGAGGCCCTGGAGGAGCTGCTGTTCGAACTGGGCGCGGTCAGCGTGGAGCTGTTCGATGCCGCCGACGAACCCCTGTTCGAGCCGCCACCGGGCACCCACCCGCTGTGGTCGGACATCCGCCTGAAAGCCGTTTTCTCCGACCGCGTGGCCGCAGAGCTGGCCTCGGCCTCGATGCTCCAGCGCGACCCCGTCCCGTCCGAACTGCAGGTCACCGACATCACCGACCAGGACTGGGTGCGCGCGGGCCTGGACGGGCTGGAGGCCATCCACTGCGGCGGCCCGCTGTGGATCGTACCGTCCTGGGAGGAACAGCCGGACGTGGAGGACGGGGTCTTCGTGCACCTCGACCCCGGCCTGGCCTTCGGCACCGGCAACCACCCGACCACCGCCATGTGCCTGACCGCGCTGGCCGAGGACCCGCCGCGTGACCTCGAGGTGCTGGACTACGGCTGCGGCTCCGGGATCCTCGCGATCGCCGCCCTCAAGCTGGGGGCGCGGCACGCGCTCGGCATCGACAACGACCCCCAGGCGGTCCAGGCCACCGAATCCAACGCGGCCGCCAACGGCATCGGCAGCGACCGTCTGCAGGCCGGACTCACCGATCACCCGCTGCCCGAGGGCGGCTCCGATCTGGTGCTGGCCAACATCCTCACACGACCGCTGATCGAACTGGCTCCGGTGCTCACCGCGGCCACCCGTCCCGGCGGGCGCATCCTGATGGCGGGACTGCTGGATCGCCAGGCCGAAGAGGTCATGGAAGCCTATGCCCATGCGTTCGACATCGGTGTCCGCGACTCCCGCGATGGCTGGGCCCTGCTGGATGGTCGCCGCCGCGGGTAAATACCGCGCCCGGCGGCGAGGCGCCTGATGCTGGTTCGCTGCCCTCATTGCGACGTCGCCCATGCCGCGCCCCGCAGCAAGCCCGGGCTGGTACGCTGCGGCGCCTGCGGCCGCGTCTTCGAATTCTTTCCCGCCCTGGAGATCGCCCCGGCCGGAGAACGGGTCAGCGGGCCCGGGCTGACGCCGGTGGAGGCCGCCGCGCCGCCGCCCCGGCCCGCCGGGGGACCGGAGGAAACCCCGGCTCTCACTCCGCCGACGATCACTCCCGTAGCGCCCGCCCCGGAAGGCCGCGAACCGCCGGCCCGTGCCCCGACGGACGCCTCACCGGTCACCACGGCGCCCGCGGAACCGCCACCGCCAAAGCCCGCGCTCTCGGCTGCGCCCGCTCCGGCGGCCAGCGCCTCGCGCCCGCGCGGACGCGCACCGGCCCTGGTGCTGGCCACCGCACTGCTGGGCGGGCTGCTGTTCCAGGTGCTGGCCTTCCCGCCCCCGGCGGTCACCGCGGAACCCGCGCTGGAGACCCTGCGGGGCGACCTGTGCCGCAACCTGCACTGCCCGCAGCGGCCGCTGCGGGCACCGGAGTCGGTACGGGTCTCCACGCCCTCGCTGCACGGGACTGGCCGGGAGCGCTGGCTGATGCTGGACCTGTACAATCGCGAACCGCGCGCGCAGGCCTGGCCGCTGCTGGACATCAGCCTGTTCGACACGCGCGGACGTACCCATGCGAGCGACCGCATCCATCCGCACTCCTACGCGCCGGAGGATACCCCGCTGCTGCCCCCCCGCCGATCCGCCACCATCGCCCTGCGCGTCCGCGCCGACCATCCTCGGCTGACGGGCGTCAGCATCCGTCCGCGCTGAGCCGCCCGATGCAGCTGGGCCCCTGGGAATTCGCCGATCCTCCGGTCTTCCTCGCCCCGATGGCGGGGGTCAGTGACCGCCCGTTCCGCTTGCTGGCGCGGCGTATGGGCGCCAGCGCGGCGGTGTCCGAGATGGTCACCTCGCAGCAGCAGCTGTGGGACAGTGCCAAGAGCCGGCATCGCCTGGATCACACGGCCGAACCGTCGCCACGCATCGTGCAGCTGCTGGGCAACGAGCCCGGGGCCCTGGCCGCCGCGGCGCGCGAGAACGTGAACCGAGGCGCCGACATCATCGACCTCAACCTCGGCTGCCCGGCCAAGAAGGTCTGCAGCCGCGCCGCCGGTTCGGCGCTGATGGGCGACACCGGGCTGGTCCGCGAGCTGCTGCAGGCCCTGACGGAAAACGCCGGCGTACCGGTCACCCTGAAGATGCGCCTGGGCCTGGACGTCGGACGCATGAACGCGGAAACCATTGCCGGGATCGCATCGGATGCCGGAGTCGCGATGCTCACGGTCCATGGCCGTACGCGGGCGGCGGGCTATCGCGGCGCGGCCGATCACGATGCGATCGCCCGGGTGGTGGACGCCACCGATCTGCCGGTGCTGGCCAACGGGGATATCCTTGGCATCGACGACGCCCGACGGGTCCTGGAGCGGACCCGCGCCGCCGGCCTGATGATCGGGCGCGGAGCGCAGGGACGCCCGTGGCTGCCGGGGCGGCTCCGCGCCGCGCTGGCGGGTGAACCGGTTCCGGAAGAACCCGGCGCCGCGGAGATCGCCGCCCTGATGCGGGAACACGCGGCCGCCCTGCACCGGCAATATGGGCCGCGTCAGGGCGTACGTATCGCCCGCAAGCACCTCGGCTGGTATCTTGAGCAACTGGGGAGAGGCGAGGCAGCCACCCGCGCACTGCGGGCCGAGCTGTTCGCCGTGGAAGATGCCGCTGACCAGCTGCGGCGTCTCGACGCGTTGATTCCATCGGGCGATTCGCCCACCGATGATTCAGGCAGGGCTGCATGAGCACGCACGGATATTCCACACGGCGGCGGGAAGACCGCGGGAACGGGGAGGCGACCTGGCCGGAGGCCGACCAGGCCGATGCCGCGGAGGGTTCGGACAGCGCACTGGCGCAGTCGGTACGCGAGGCCATGGAGGCCTACTTCGACACCCTGGACGGGCAGTCCGGCCATGACCTCTACGCCCTGGTGATGGAGGAGGTGGAGCGCCCGCTGCTGGCCTGCGTACTGGAGCGCTGCAGCAACAACCAGAGCCGCGCGGCGGCCGTGCTCGGCCTCAACCGCGCGACCCTGCGCAAGAAACTGCGCAGCCACGGGCTGCTCGACTAGTTCATCCCCAGGCGAGACGCTCGCGCAGGGTGGCGTGCAGTTCGGGGGTGCCGGCCGCCAGCACCGTGCTGGTGTCGAGGTCCAGCTCGGCGCCGGCCAGATCGGTGAATGTACCGCCCGCTTCGCGCACGATCACCGCCAGAGCCGCGATGTCGAGGATGTTCACGTCGGACTCGACGATGCAGTCGATGCTGCCGCGCGCCAGCAGGTGGTAGTGATAGAAGTCGCCGTAACCGCGCACGCGGTTGACCTCGGCCACGATCCCGCCCAGCGCGTTCCAGCAGTCGCCGCGCGCCGCCAGCGAGCGCAGGTTACCGGTGGACAGGGTCGCGCGATCGACCGCGGTGATGCCCTTCTCCACGCCGATGCGTTCCCCGTTGAGGAACGCCCCCTGCCCCTTCTCGGCCCAGGCGCGCTCGCCGAACTGCGGCCCGCTGGACAGGCCCAGGATCAGCTCGCCCTTGTACATCAGCGCAATCTGGGTGGAGAAGAACGGGTAGCGGCGGACGAAGCTCTTGGTGCCGTCGATCGGATCGATCAGCCACACGTAGTCGGAGTCCATGTCCGACTGCCCGGTCTCCTCGCCGTAGAAACCGTGATCCGGGAAGCGCTCGCGGATGATCGAGCGAATGGCCTCTTCGCTCTCGACGTCGGCGCGGGTCACCGGGGTGTCGTCGGCCTTGGTCTCGACGTCCACGCCGTGCTCGTAGTAGTGACGAATCACCTTTTCGGCGGCGTCGGCCGCGGCCTGCGCGGCCTCCAGAAACGGGCTTGCCTGCATCTTCTCGGTCCTCGGGGAAAAGCCGATATCCTAGGGAAACACTGGCCAGGATGCACGTCCGCGCTCGACTCGCTCGTGCGTGCAAGCGAGGTCTGGTGGCCAGTGACGGGAGGAAGGACCCGCCGGGATCACGGACGGTTGTGGCGCAGGCGGGCAGTCCGGATAATGCCGGCGATTCTTTCCAGGAGGGCCCGTCATGGCCAGGAAACTGCCCGACGTCAGCAGCATCGAACGCCTCGAACTGTTTGGCGAGGACTACAACCCCACCGCCACCATCGAGAACCAGGAAGGCCAGCGGCTCTCGCTGCAGGTGTACTACCAGCTCGCGCTGGACTTCGGTGGCATCGGCCCCAAGGCGGCCAATTCCGGCCTGCTGATGTACGGCGACCACGCCGACGACGCGCGCGCCAACCCGGGCAAGCACCCCAACATCGACCGCCTGTTCGACATCCTCGACAAGGGCTATTACCTGTCGGTGAAGGCGGTCCCGCGGCGCCAGCAGAACGCCGGCTGAATCAGCCCGCCGCCGGGCGGTTGGTGAACGCCAGCCGCCAGCCCCTCCCCGGCTGACGGTGGATACGCGTGAGGCTGGCGTAGTCACAGTCGAGCTGGAACAAGTAGCCGTCGGGCACCGCCATCACGCCGCCGACCACCGCACGGATCACCCCGGCGTGCACCACCAGCAGCACATGCTCGTCGTCCCGGCCCGGGCCCTCCACGTATTCGTCCAGCGCCGCCGCCACCCGCCGGCGGAAGGTATCCAGCATCTCCGCCCCCTCCGGCCGGTTGTGCTCGGGGTCGGCGTAGAAGGCTCGGTATTCCTCCGGACGTTCTTCCTGCAGCTGGGCACGGGTGCGCCCCTCCCAGGCCCCGAAGCCGATCTCGCGCAGGTCGTGCGCCGTCGACAGCGCCACTCCACGCTCGTCCGCCAGGTATTCGGCAAACGCGCGGCATCGCGCCAGCGGCGAGGTCACGATCCGCTGCCACCCGGTCTCGGCGGCCGCGGCGCGTTCCATCTGGCGCCAGCCGGTCTCGCTCAGGGGGTCGTCGCAGCCGTGGCCGCGAAAACGCTGGCCGCCGGCGGGCTCTCCGTGTCGCATCAGGTCGACGATCATGTACTTGCTCCAGGACGGGATTCACCGGGCGTCGATGGGTCGGGGTTTCGCAGCAGGGCGTGCAGCCGCTCCCAGTCGAAGTACGGACCGGGGTCGGTCTTGCGCCCCGGGGCGATGTCGCTGTGGCCGGTCACGGCGTCCGCGGCAATCGCCGGGAAATGCTGCCGCAGCCAGTGGATCAACGCCGCCAGCCGGGTGTACTGCTCCGCGGCAAAGGGGGTGTGGTCGTCCCCCTCCAGCTCGATCCCGATGGAGAAATCGTTGCAGCGCTCGCGCCCGCGCCAGGTGGAAACGCCGGCATGCCAGGCGCGCCGGCTGAACGGGACGAACTGGGTGGCCCGGCCCGCGCGATCGATGAACACGTGCGCCGACACCCGCAGGTCGCGGATTCCGGCGAAGAACGGATGCGCGGCCGCATCCAGGCGGTTGTGGAACAGGGCCTCGACGTGCGGTCCGCCGAACTCGCCCGGCGGCAGGCTGATCGCGTGCACCACGATCAGCTCCGGGTGCATCCCGGACGGACGCGCATCCTGATTCGGGCTCTCGCTGCGCCCGGCGGCCGGCCACCAGTCATACGCCGCGACGTCCTCGCCGGCCGCGCTCACGGAGCCTCCTCCGGCGGCTGACGCAGGCGTGCCTCCAGGGCCTCGCGCAACAGCGGCACGCGTGGCGGGGCCTGCAGCGGCCCGTGGTATTCGCCATCCACGAACACGAACAGCGCCGGCAGGTGGAAGACCTCGAACTCGCGCACCAGTGCGGTGTCGACCTCGGCATCCACGCGAAACAGCTCGGGCGCATCGCCCTCGGCGCGCCAGCGCCGCAGGGCGTCGCCCATCGCGTGGCAGGCGCTGCAGCCGGGCCGCGTGAACAGCACCACGGCCGCTCCGTCCACCTCCTGCAGGCGGTGGTGGAAGCCCCCGGCATCCAGGGCCGGCAGGTCCCCGGAAGCGGCCGGCTTGTCGGCATTCGACGATTGCGACACGCTGCCTCCATGACGTGTCCGCGGGGCAACGGCCCTGCGGGGCTTTATGATCCATGACGCGTGGGGTAGTTTACGCGCCCGCGTCCCGAGGAAGCGACCCGCCGGTGTCCGAACAGCTCAATCCCCAGCAACATGCCGCCGTCTCCACCACCGACCGTCCGCTGCTGGTCCTCGCCGGCGCGGGTTCGGGCAAGACCCGCGTGATCACCGAAAAGATCGCGCACCTGGTGGAAAAGCGCGGCCTGGCCGCGCGCCAGATCGTCGCGATCACCTTCACCAACAAGGCCGCGCGCGAGATGCGCGAGCGGGTGCAGGGGCGGCTGTCGAGAGACCAGAGCCGCGGGCTGGGCGTGTCCACCTTCCACACCTTTGGCCTGCAGTTCCTGCGCCGCGAACTGGCGGCCACCGGCCTGCGTCCGGGCTTCTCCATCCTCGACCCCGGCGACTGCCGCCAGCTGCTGCGCGAGATCACCCACCGCGACGACACCGCGGCCGAGGTGGATGACCTGATCGGCCATATCAGCCGCTGGAAGAACGACCTGCTGACCCCCGACGAGGCCCTGGCCGAGGCCAGCCAGGCCGGCGACGAAGCCCCCGGGGCCCTGCTCGCGGCCAATCTCTACCCGCGCTATGAACAGGCCCTGCGCGCCTACAACGCGGTGGATTTCGACGACCTGATCAAGCGCCCGGTGGACTGCCTGCGTGACGACCCGGAGTTACGCAACCGCTGGCAGGACCGCATCCGCCACCTGCTGGTGGACGAATACCAGGACACCAACTCCGCGCAGTACCAGCTGGTGCGCCTGCTGGTCGGGGTCAGTGACGGGCTGACCGTGGTCGGCGACGACGACCAGTCGATCTACGCCTGGCGCGGCGCGCGCCCGGAGAACCTCGCACGCCTGCAGCAGGACTTTCCGCGTCTGGAAGTGGTCAAGCTGGAGCAGAACTACCGTTCCACCAACCGCATCCTGGCTACCGCCAACGCGCTGATCGCCAACAACCCGCACGTGTTCGAGAAGCGCCTGTGGAGCGCGCTGGGCGAAGGCGAGAAGGTCGAGGTGATCGACTGCACCGACTCCGACGCCGAGGCCGCGCGGGTGGTCTCCGAGCTGATGCGCCGGCGCTTCCGCCTGAACGCCGGCTGGGGCGATTTCGCGATCCTGTACCGCAGCAACCACCAGTCGCGGGTGTTCGAGAAACTCCTGCGCGAACAGGGCATCCCCTACCGCCTGAGCGGCGGGCAGTCGTTCTTCGAGAAGGCCGAGATCAAGGATCTGGTCGCCTACCTGCGCCTGCTGGCGAACCCGGACGACAACACCGCCTTCCTGCGCGTGGTCAACGTTCCACGCCGCGAGATCGGACCGGCCACCCTGGAAAAGCTCGGCCAGTACGCCAACCAGCGCGGGGTCTCGCTGCTGCAGGCCGCACGCGGGGCGGGCCTGGCCGAATACATGGACGAACGTGCCCGGGCACGCCTGGAGCGCTTCGTCGACTGGGTCGACGGCTTCCGCGCACGCGCGGCCGAGGAGGCCCCGGATGCCCTGCTGCGCGCGCTGGTCGAGGACATCGACTACGAATCCTGGCTGCTGGACAACAGCGCCAACCCGCGCGCCGCCACCCGGCGCATGGAACAGGTGCGCGAATTCATCGACTGGGTCGCGCGCCTGGCCGGCTCGCGCGCGCCGGAGGCCGAATACGGCGACGACACGGCGGACGACGAGGGCGGCATGGAGCTGGCCGACATCGTGAACCGCATCAGCCTGATGGACATCCTCGACCGCAACCGCGATGCCCAGGACGACAGCGAGGCGGTGCAGCTGCTGACCCTGCACACCGCCAAGGGCCTGGAGTTCCCGCACGTGTGCCTGGTGGGCTTCGAGGAGGAGCTGCTGCCGCACCGCGTAAGCTTGGAGGACGACGCCATCGAGGAGGAGCGCCGCCTGGCCTACGTCGGGCTGACCCGCGCACAGCAGACCCTGCTGATCACCTACGCGCGCAGCCGCAAGCGCTACGGCGAGACCCTCGACTGCGAACCGTCGCGCTTTCTCGACGAGCTGCCCGAAGAACACCTCGACTGGCCCGACGCGAAGCCGCCGGACCCGGAGACGCAGCAGCTCACGGCGCGCGCCCATCTCGCCGGGCTCAAGGCCATGCTGGAGAAGTAACCGCTCGCGTCAGTCCTTCTTGCGCAGTTTCAGGCCCACCCGGGTGATATGGGCCCCGTCCATCTCGCGCACCACCAGGCGGGTGGGTCCGAGATCCACGAAGTCCCCCACCACCGGCTCGGTCTGCAGTTCGGCCCGCAGGAAGGCCTCCAGGGTCTCGCCCTGACGTTCCGGCGGCACCGGCGCGCCGTAGGCCATGCCTACCGCCCCCAGCAGGGCATCGCCGTTGAGGGCAAACTCCCCGAACACGCTGCGTTCGGTCAGGCGTTCCGGCACCTCGTCCTGCGGCACGAACAGGCGGTCCAGGTCCGGCAGGTCGGCGGGTGCGACCATGATGTACAAGTGGTCGCCGGCCTGCAGGTCCAGCAGCTCCAGGGTGTCCAGCAGCTGGCCCTCCCGCAGATGCGCGACCACCCGCGCCGACCCCGGCAGACGGAAGTTGGACCAGGCCTCGCGCACCACCGGCGTGGTCTCCGCCAGCCGGTAGCCCACCAGCTCCATCTCCTGCTGCCCGGGGATGTCCAGCTCGGTGCGCTGGACCCGGGTAGTGGTCGGCGGCAGTTCCAGCCCCAGCCAGCGCGCCGAGGACGCCACGGTCCAGCCCTGCACCATCAGCGAGATCAGCACCACGAAGAACACCACGTGGAAGAAGTATTCCGCCAGCTCCAGCCCCGCCAGCAGCGGGAACAGCGCAAGGATGATGGGCACCGCCCCGCGCAGCCCGACCCAGGCGATGAACAGCTGCTCGCGCCACGGGAAGCGGAACGGGTACAGGCACAGCGCCACCGCCAGCGGCCGTGCCAGCAGGATCAGCACCAGCGCCACCAACCCCGCGTCCAGCGCCACCGGCGGCAGCTCCGAGGGCGTGACGATCATCCCCAGCATCAGGAACATGCCGATCTGCGCCAGCGCCGCGATGCCATCGTGGAACCGCTTGATGTTCTGCGAGGCCTCCAGCGGCCGGTTGCCCAGCAGCAGCCCGGCGAGATACACCGCGAGGAAGCCCGAGCCGCCCAGCATGCCGGTCAGGCCGAAGATCGCCAGCGCCCCGGCGAGCGCGAACAGCGGGTAGAAGCCTGCCGCCATCGGCACTCGGTTGATCAGCGCCAGCAGCGCGAGCCCGCCGCCGACCCCCAGCAGGGCCCCCAGCCCCATCTGCTGCACGAACTCGACCAGCACCACCACCCCGAAATCGGGCTGATCCATCAGGATCAGCCCGATCAGCACGATGGTGAGGAAGATCGCCATCGGGTCGTTGGACCCCGACTCGATCTCCAGGGTGGCCCCCACGCGGCTCTTCAGCTCCAGTCCGCGCGAGCGCAGCAGGGAAAACACCGCCGCCGCGTCGGTGGAGCCGACGATCGCCCCCAGCAGCAGCCCCTCCAGCCACGTAAGCCCCAGCCACCACACCGCAAACAGCCCGGTCAGGCCGGAGGTGATCAGCACACCCACGGTGGCCAGGCCCACCGCCGGCTTCAGCCCGATACGGAAATTGCGTGCCGGCGTGCGCATCCCGCCGTCGAACAGGATGATGGCCAGGGCCGCGGAGCCGATCAGATGCGCCAGGGTGATATTCTCGAATGCCACGCCGCCGGGGCCCTCCGGGCCCAGCAGCATGCCGATGCCGAGGAACACCAGCAGCAGCGGCACGCCCAGCCGCGAGGTGACCACGCTGGACAGGATGCTGCCGAGCAGGACCACGGCGACGAGAAAGATGATCTGACTGGAGAAATCCATGGCGCCATCATACCGGAGCGTTCCCCGCATCCGGCCCGCGATCTCCGTAATCGCCGTCACCGCCCTGCTGGCGGGGTCGCTGGCAAGCTCGCCCGCGGCGGCCGAACGCGGCGGCGTGGATGCCCTGCATTTCGAGTTCGAGAACGACCTGTTCGCCGGCGAGGACCGCTACTACACCAATGGCGTGCGCGCCGGCTGGACCCGGCGCGGCGAACGGGTCCCGCCCTGGCTCCAGGACGTGGCGGACTTCTTCCCGCTGTTCGTCGACCGCGAGGAGCGCGGCCGCCTGAAGACCTCGGTACACCTGGCGCAGAACATGTACACCCCGGAAGACATCGAACGCGAGCAGCCGGACCCGGACGACCGCCCCTATGCCGGCTGGCTGTATCTGAACTTCAGCCTGGCCGAGGACCACGGCGACCGGCTCGACCGGCTGCAGGTCACGCTGGGGACAGTAGGCCCGGCGTCCCTGGCCGACCGCACCCAGGAGACGGTCCATGACCTGACGGGCGCCCCCGATCCACGCGGATGGGACGCGCAGATCGGCAACGAGCTCACGCTGATGCTGGGCTACGAACGCCAGCTGCGCGGCCGGGCAGGCCACCTGGGCGGAGGCTGGGACTGGGACCTGACCCCGCACTGGGGCGCCTCCATCGGCAGCCCCTTCACCTTCGCCAATGCCGGCGCGATCCTGCGCACGGGCCGCAACCTGCCCCGCGATTTCGGCCCGCCAAGGATCAACCCGGCACTGTCCGGATCGCACACCTTCGAGGCGGTCGACACCGCCGGCGGCTACCTGTTCGCCGGGGTGGACACCCGCCTGATGGCCTATGATCTGTTCCTCGACGGTCCGCTGTTCCGCGACGGCCCCTCGGTGGACAAGCACCCGGCGGTGGGCGAATTCACCGCGGGCGTGGTGTTCCACTGGCACGGGGTGCGCCTGGGCTATACCCATGTCTGGCGCTCGCGCGAATTCAGCGGCCAGGATACCGGCGCCGCGGAGTTCGGCTCGCTGCACGCCACCTGGCAGTTCTGAACCGACCCGCCCCGGCGTTGTTACGATCGAGGCGTCGCCCCTTCCGGAGAACCCGCGTGCGCAAGATTTCCCGAACCTTTCTGACCGGCCTGGCCGCGATCCTGCCGGCGATGGTCACGCTGGCCCTGCTGTGGTGGCTGGGGAGCACCGCGGAACAGGTGCTGGGCGGCCTGCTGCAGGCCATCCTGCCGGAGCTGCTGTACGTGCCGGGCATGGGGATCGCGGCCGGCGTCGGCCTGGTATTCGCGGTGGGGGTGCTGCTGCAGGCCTACGTGGTGCGCTGGCTGTTCAACTGGCTGGAAGGCCTGATGCAGCGCATCCCGGTGGTCAAGACCATCCACGGCACGGTGCGCGATGTCACCAACCTGGTCTCCGGCGACATCCACCAGCAGTTCGGCCAGGCGGTGCTGGTCACGCTGCCGGGTCTGGAAGCGCGCGTCATCGGCTTCGTCACGCGCGAGGACTTCGAAGGCCTGCCGGACGCACTGGGCGGGGCAGAGACCCTCGCGGTGTACATGCCGATGAGCTACCAGATCGGCGGTTACACCCTGATGCTGCCGCGCGACCGGGTGGAACCGCTGGAGCTGTCGCTGGAGGACGCGATGCGCTACGCCCTGACCGCCGGGGTCTCCGCGCGCAAGGACGAGCCCGGGGTGTAAACGGGGACGTGAACCGGCGCTGCAGCGCAGTGGCCGGCGTCAGCCGTCCTCCAGCGGGGAGATGTCGCGCACCGCGCCGAACGCGGCCGAGGTGGTCATCAGGGCATAGGCACGCAGGGCCCGGGTCACCGGCCGATTGCGCGACTCGGGCTTCCAGGCCTTCGCCCCGCGGGCCTCCATCGCCTCGCGCCGCGCCGCCAGGGTGGCGTCGTCCACGTCGATGCGGATCTCGCGCGCGGGGATGTCGATCACGATGGTGTCGCCCTCCTCGATCAGGCCAATCGCCCCGCCCTGCGCCGCCTCCGGCGAGACATGGCCGATGGACAGCCCGGAGGTCCCACCGGAGAACCGCCCGTCGGTGATCAGCGCGCAGTCCTTGCCCAGCCCCTTCGACTTCAGATACGAGGTGGGATAGAGCATCTCCTGCATGCCGGGACCGCCCTTCGGACCCTCGTAGCGGATGATCACCACGTCCCCCGCCCGGATGCGGTCAGCGAGGATGGCCTCGACCGCGGCGTCCTGGCTCTCGAACACCCGCGCCGGGCCGGAGAAGGTCAGGATGCTCTCGTCGACGCCGGCGGTCTTCACGATGCAGCCGTCCGGCGCCATGTTGCCGTAGAGCACGGCCAGGCCGCCGTCCTGCGAGTAGGCATGCTCGATATCGCGGATGCAGCCGTTGGCGCGGTCGAGGTCGAGGCTGTCCCAGGCGCGATCCTGGCTGAACGCGGTCTGGGTGGGCACCCCGCCCGGCGCGGCGCTGTACAGGCGCTCGGATTCGGCCGCATGGCGCATCACGTCCCACTGCTCCAGGGCGGCGCCCAGGGTCGGGGCATGCACGGTGGGGATGTCGCGGTGGATCAGCCCGCCACGGTCCAGTTCGGCAAGGATGCCGACCACACCGCCGGCGCGGTGCACGTCCTCCATGTGGTACTGCTGGGTCGCCGGGGCCACCTTGCACAGGTTGGGCACATGGCGCGACAGGCGGTCGATGTCGGCCATGGTGAAATCGACCTCGCCCTCGCGCGCGGCCGCCAGCAGGTGCAGCACGGTGTTGGTGGAGCCGCCCATCGCGATGTCCAGGCTCATCGCGTTCTCGAACGCCTCGAAGGTGGCGATGGAACGCGGCAGGGCCGAGGCGTCGTCCTGCTCGTAGTAGCGCTTCGCCAGGTCGACCACGCGCCGCCCGGCCTCCTCGAACAGGGCCTGACGCGCGGCATGCGTGGCCAGCAGCGAACCGTTGCCCGGCAGCGACAGCCCCAGGGCCTCGGTCAGACAGTTCATCGAGTTGGCGGTGAACATGCCGGAGCAGGAACCACAGGTGGGGCAGGCGGAACGCTCGACGGCCTCCACCTCCTCGTCGCTGGCGCTGGAATCGGCCGCCTTGACCATCGCATCCACCAGGTCGAGGTGGATCACGTTGTCCTGCCCGGGCGCCTGCACCTTGCCGGCCTCCATCGGCCCGCCGGAGACGAACACCACCGGGATGTTCAGGCGCATCGCCGCCAGCAGCATTCCCGGGGTGATCTTGTCGCAGTTGGAGATGCACACCAGCGCGTCGGCGCAGTGGGCGTTGACCATGTACTCCACCGAGTCGGCGATGATCTCGCGCGAGGGCAGCGAATAGAGCATCCCGCCGTGGCCCATCGCGATGCCGTCGTCCACCGCGATGGTGTTGAATTCCTTGGCCACGCCACCGGCCTGTTCGATCTCGCGCGCGACCAGCTGGCCCATGTCCTTCAGATGCACGTGTCCCGGCACGAACTGGGTGAAGGAGTTGGCGACGGCGACGATCGGCTTGTCGAAGTCGCCGTCCTTCATGCCGGTGGCGCGCCACAGGGCGCGGGCCCCGGCCATGTTGCGGCCGTGGGTGGTTGTGCGGGAACGATAGGCAGGCATGATGGGCAGGTCTCGCGAACGTTCGTGGAAATGCGGGATCGTACATAATGCGAGCATCAATACCCAGTAGGTGAGGAAACGCCCATGAAATTCGAGGTCGAGAACATCAAGTGCGGCGGCTGCGCCAGCTCCATCCGCAAGGGCCTGATGCAGGTCGACGGCGTGGAATCCGCCGAGGTGGATGTCGAGAACGGGGCGGTGGAGGTCGCCGCGCCGGAGTCCGCCGCCGACGCGATCCGCGAGAAGCTGGCCCATATGGGCTACCCGGAGGCCGGATCGGTCTCCGGACTGCGCTCCGCCGGCGCCAAGGCGAAGTCCTTCGCCAGCTGCGCGGTTGGCCGCATGAACGGTGACAGCTGACCGCAGGCACCCGGCATGAACCATGCCGCAGTGCATGCCCGGGGCCGGCCGGCCCCGGCTGTGCGCCGCCTGATCCCGGCACGGTGGCAGACCGGACTGGTCGTCCTGGTCGCCGCGCTGTTGCTGGCCGCGCCCGCCGCGGCCACGCCGCCCGAGCACGACGGACTGCCGGAGACGACCCTGGAGGTCGGCGACCGGGAACTGACGGTGGAACTGGCCGCGGATGACGCCAGCCGCAGCCAGGGCCTGATGTTCCGCGAGGCGCTCGCGGACGATCGCGGCATGCTGTTCATCTGGGATACGCCGGACCGCCGGGCGATGTGGATGCGCAATACGTTGATCCCGCTGGATGTGGCCTTCATCGACGGCGACGGCGAGATCACCAACATCGAGACCATGGCGCCCGAGACCACCCGCCTGCACTGGTCCGTGGCACCGATCGAGTATGCACTGGAGGTCAACGCGGAATGGTTCGCGCAGCACGGGATCGAGGCAGGTGACCGCATCCCCGGCCTGGATGCCGCGCGCGAGACCGCGCGCGGCCAATGAGCACCGCGCCGGGGCACTTGCCTGCCGTCGCGCACCGCCTCCAGAATTGATTCAGGCCACCGGGAACGCGCCTGCATTCGGCCACCCACCGTATCGCCCGGCCCCGCCGCTCAACCCTTAGCCCACCTGCATCGCGAGGGATCCGCGTGAACCCCCCAGACCATCCATCCCGCCCGCGCCCCGCACGTCGCGCCCCGGCGCCCGGAGAACTCGCGTGGTTCCGCGACGCGGTGCCATACATCGCCGCGCACCGCGGACGCACGATGATCATCGCGCTGGCCGGCGAGGCCGCGCAGGCGGCGGAGTTTCCTGCCCTGATGCGGGACATCGCCAAGCTGCATGCACTGGGTGTGCGCGTGGTGCTGGTATACGGCGCGCGCCCGCAGATCGAGGCGCGCCTGGCCGAACGCGGCCTGCAGCCGCAGTACGCCGGGGGCCTGCGGGTCACCGATGCCGCGGCGCTGGATGCCGTACTGGACGCGGTCGGCCGACTGCGGCTGCAGATCGAGGGCCTGCTGTCCCGCAGCCTGGGCCAGCCGGGCACCGGCAATGCACGCCTGCGGGTGGCCGGCGGCAACTTCGTCACCGCGCGCCCGCTGGGTGTCCGCGACGGGGTCGATTTCCATTACACCGGCGAGGTGCGCGGGGTGGACACCGCCGCACTCACCGCGCTGCTGGATCAGGAGCAGGTCGCGCTGGTCTCGCCGCTGGGTTACTCGCCCACCGGCGAGGTCTTCAACCTGTCGGGAGAGGAGGTCGCGACCCGCGTGGCGATCGCCCTGGACGCGGACAAGCTGATCTTCCTGACGGAAGCCGGCGTGCTGCGCGGGCCGCAGGACGACGTCCTCGACCAGCTGACCGTGCCCGCAGCAGAGCGCATCCTGGAACAGCGCGACGATCTGCCGCAGGAGCTCGCCAGCCACCTGCGCAGCGCGGTGGATGCCTGCCATGCGCGGGACCTGCGCGTACACCTGGTCGACCGCCGCGATGACGGCGGACTGCTGACGGAACTGTTCACCCGCCAGGGCATCGGCACCCTGGTCTCGCGCGAGCCGCTGGAGCGCCTGCGCCCGGCAACCCTGGACGATGTCGGCGGCATCCACGCGCTGCTGGAGCCACTGGAGGCCGAGGGCGTGCTGGTGCATCGCGCCCGCGAGCACCTGGAACTGGAGATCGACCGTTTCCGGGTACTGGAGGTCGACGGGCTGATCATCGGCACCGCGGCGCTGTACCCGTTCGGCAACCACGACGCGGAGATCGCGTGCCTGGCATTGCACGCCGAATACCGCGGCCACGGGCGGGGCGACCGCCTGCTGACCGCGATGGAGGCGCTGGCGCACGAACAGGGGATCCGCCGGGTATTCGTGCTTACCACCCGCACGGCACAATGGTTCCAGGAACGCGGTTACGTCCCGGGCAGCGTCGACGACCTCCCGCCGGAACGCCGCCAGCGCTACAATCAGGCGCGCAACTCGCGGGTCTTCACGCGCGAGCTGGAGGGGTAGCCAGGCCGCCCCGGGATCAGCGTCCGCGGGCCTCGTCGCGCTCGTGCGCCTCCTGGGCGGCCACGCTGAGGGTGGCGATGGGGCGGATCTCGAGGCGTTCGAGGCCGATCGGCTCGCCGGTCTCCTCGCAGTAGCCGTACTCGCCACGCTCGATGCGGGCCAGCGCCTCGTCGATCTTGTTCAGCAGCTTGCGATAGCGGTCGCGGGTGCGCAGCTCGACCCCGGCATCGGCCTCGTGGGTGGCGCGGTCGGCGGGGTCCGGCTCCTGCCAGGTCTCGCTGCGCAGGTGTTCCAGGGTCTCTTCCGACTCGGCGATCAGATCGGCCCGCCATGCCTCCAGCTTGCGCCGGAAATAGTCCAGCTGACGCGGATTCATGTAGGGTTCGTCCGCGGAGGGACGATAGTCGGGATCCAACACGATGCACCTCCGGCTCGCGGCGCGGTCCGCCACATCGGCGCAACCCGCCACAAGGGGTAAACCTGCAATAGAACACATGTGCCGGGTACAGTACAGACCGTCACTTCACCGGGAGCGAACATGCACGAACCGCTACGCCTGATCCAGGTCACCGACAGCCATCTGGGCCAAGAACCCGGGCCGGTGCGGGCCGGCTACCCGGACAGCGATCTCGCGCTGCGCCACGTCCTCGAGACCGCCCGGGCGCGTGAAGGCCTGCCCGACCGGTTGCTGCTGACCGGCGATCTGGCCGAGAACCCGTCGCCGGAGACCTACACGCGCCTGAAGGCACTGCTGGATGACACCGGACCCTGGCCCACCAGCGCGCTGGCCGGCAACCACGACGACGCACGTGAACTGGCGGTGACCCTGGAGTCGGCCGGTCATGCGGTCCATCGCAGCGAACGCCTGGGCAGCTGGCAGCTGATCGCCCTGGACTCCACGCAGCCCGGAGAACCGGCCGGTCACCTGTCCGACGCCGAACTGCAGCGCCTCGAGGGGGCTCTCACCGCCCATCCGGAACGCCCGGCGCTGATCGCCCTGCATCATCCGGTGGTACCGGTGGGCAGCCCGTGGATGGACAGCATGGGACTGACCAATGCCGACGCCCTGTTCGCCGTGCTGGACCACCACCCGCAGGTGCGGGCCTGCGTGTTCGGACATGCGCACCAGGTGGTCGACACCTTTCATGGCGATGTCCGCCTGCTCGGCTGCCCCGCCACCTGCGTGCAGTTCCGCCCCGGTGCCGCGGAGTACCAGCTGGACGAGGATCCGGATACCGGACGCCCCGGCTACCGCGTGCTGGAACTCTACCCCGACAGCCGGCTGGAGACCCGGGTGGAGCGTCTGCCGGCCCCGGCCGCCCCGATGGCCTGACCTCGCATGGGCGCGCCCGACATGACCGCCGCAACGGAAGATGCCCGTGCCGCGGCCCTGCGGGACTGGCTGAAGGGGCGCCCCGGGCGTTTCGAGGGCCTCGAGCTCCTGCGCGCGGATGCCAGCTTCCGGCGCTACTTCCGCGCGCGGCGCGACGGCGAGCCGGTGGTGATCATGGACGCCCCGCCGGAGCGAGAACCGGTGGATGCCTTCCTGCGCATCGCCCGCCTGCTGCAGGCCCTGGGCCAGCGCCCGCCGCGCATCCATGACGAAGACCCGCAGGCGGGATTCGTGGTCCTCGAGGATCTCGGTGACCGCACCTTCACGCGGGCCCTGGCCGACGGCGAGGACGAGAGCGCCCTGTACCAGCGGGCGATCGACCGTCTGGTCGAACTGCACCGGGCCTGGCCCGGGCATCCCGCGCAGGAGACCCCGCCGCTGCCCGCCTACGATACCGCCCGCCTGCTGGACGAGGCGCGACTGTTCATCGACTGGCATGTCCCCGACATCACCCGCGAACCACCGGGCGACGCAGCACGCAGCGCCTGGGAAACCGCCTGGACACGGACCCTCGAGGCCCTGCCTCCCCTGACGCCCGTGCTGGTGCTGCGCGATTTCCACGTGGACAACCTGATGATCCCGCCCGAGGGCACCGGCTGCGCGCTGCTGGATTTCCAGGACGCGGTGCTGGGCAGCCCGGCGTATGACGTGGTGTCCCTGCTGGAGGATGCGCGGCGGGACGTATCCCCCGCGGTGGTGCAGGAAGCCCTCGCCCGCTATCTCCGGGGCACCACCTGGTCGCAGGAGGCCTTTCGCGCGCACTACCGCGTGCTGGGGGCGCAGCGTGCGACCAAGATCCTGGGCATCTTCACCCGGCTCCACCGGCGCGACGGCAAACCCGACTACCGGCGCCACGAACCGCGACTGCACCGCCTGCTGCGCCGCGGGCTGGCCCACCCCGAACTCTCGCCGGTCGCCGACTGGATGCGCCAGCACCTGCCACAGAACCCCGCGACCCCCGCCACTCCGGCCGGCAACCCGCCGTGATGCGGGCCATGATCCTCGCCGCCGGGCGCGGGGAGCGCATGCGCCCGCTCACCGACGAGCGCCCCAAGCCACTGCTGGAGGCCGGGGGCCGTCCGCTGATCGAGTGGACGCTGCAGCGCCTGGCGGCGGCCGGCGTAGAGGATGTGGTCATCAATACCGCCCACCTGGGCGCGCAGATCCCGGCGCGCCTGGGCGATGGCGCGGCCTTCGGACTGCGGGTCCGCTATTCGCCCGAACCCCCGGGGGCCCTGGAGACCGCCGGCGGCATCCGCCAGGCCCTGCCACTGCTGGGGGAGTCGCCCTTTCTGGTGGTCAACGGTGACGTCTGGTGCGACCATCCACTCGCCCCCCCGGCCCGGCTGCCGGGGTCGATCGACGACCCCTGGGCGCCGCTGGCGCACCTGGTGCTGGTGGACAACCCGCCGCAGCACCCAGAAGGCGATTTCGCCCTGACAGCGGACGGCCGCATCTCCGCGGAAGCCGACGGGCCGCGCCTGACCTTCAGCGGAATCGGCTGGTACCACCCCGACCTGTTCGCCTCGCTCGAGCCGGGCCCCCGACCGCTGGGGCCGGTACTGCGCGAAGCCATCGCAAGGGGCCGTGTCTGCGGTGAGCACTACCGCGGGGAATGGCGCGACATCGGGACGCCCGAGCGCCTGGCCGCGCTGGACGCGGAGCTGCGCCGGGCTCAGGGCTTGATGTAGCTGAACCCCTTGCGCTGCAGCCGGTAAAGCTCGGTGATGCCACTGCTCACCACCTCGTCGCGCAGGACGTCGTGCAGATCGGATCGCTCCAGCCCGCGGGCCTCCAGCGAGCGTCGACTGACCAGGAATTCGACCCCCTGCAGCCGCAGGGTATCCAGCTCCACCGCGGTCGCCGTTCCGATCGAGCCGGCCTCCAGCAGGCGCACACCATCCCCGTGCAGGACCACGCGGGCATCCAGCGCCTCCGGACCATCGCTGACCACGTGTTCCTTCAGATAGCGCAGCACCAGACTGAATTCGCCCGGATCCGCGGAATCCACGTGATAGACCAGCCGCAGGATGTCGCCCGATTCAACCGAGTGCTCGTCGGCAAACGCCGGCGCCCCCGCGAGGAGGCTCGCCAGCAGGATCAGCGGGAGAAAGCCGGGCAAAAGTGAAGGAAACCCGCAGCGCGGGCGCGCCTGTGCCCCCCTCACGTGGCATACCCGGGCCGATCAGACCTTGACGTAGATCCAGCCCTCCGCCTGACGGCGGGCGGCTTCGGCCACGCCCGAGTCGACGCGTTCGGCGTGCGGGAGGATCGGGATCTCGGACTGCCCCTCTTCCCGCGCCAGCCGGGCGAGGGTCTCGTTGCAGGCCGTGAACTGCAGCCCTTCATGCTCGCGGCTCAGAGCCGCCACGCGTTCCGGGAACGGGGCACGGTCGGCACGCAGCATGTCGATGGCCTTGTTGTGCACCACCACCTGCACATCCAGGGCGCGCTGGTCGCGGGCCGCCTCGTCGAACATCGCCTCGATGTCGTCCAGCAGTTCTTTCATGGCACGCTGATCGACGTCAGTCACGTGGAGCAGGAGACGGTCACTCTCCTCGGCCGCATGCGCCGCATGGGGCGCGCCCCCGCCCTCCGTGACCGGCGCCCCGGTCACTTCGTGCATCCCCGATGCGGGATCACCCCCGGGCGCTCCGGTCGCCAGCGTGGACTCAGCCCGGTTGTCGGAGCCCGGGCCCTGGACCAGCAGGCCGGCATCCCGGGTCACCTCGTAGCCCGCCACCGATCCCAGCACCAGCGCCACCACGCCGGCCGCCACCGACGAAAACCAGCCCTTGCGCCCCGCACCCCCGGGGCGCGTGCGGGCGAGGAATCCGGGCGCGCCCGAGGCCTCCTCATCATCCGAATCACTGCCGCGGCAGCCACCTGCGGGCTCGGGCAGATCCTCGTACGCCATCGCGACCAGCTCCTTGAGCTGATGCATGTCGCAAACCTCACGGCTCAGGTGCTCGCTGGAGGCGATCGCCTGCAGCGTATGCAGCCGGTCCTCCGGGGAGAACTCGCCGTCCACGAAGGCGTTGAGAATCTCCTCGCTGGGACGGTCCTGCGCCTTGAGTCGGTCGTCAGCCATTCTGGCTCCTCACTACCCTGAGTTGCGGCCCGGCCTCGCCCCCTTCCGCGGCGTCCTCGGGTGCCGTTTCGGTCTGCGGTGCGGGCTGCTGTTCCAGCAATTGTTTCTTCAGCTGTGCCCGGGCCCGGCTGAGCCGGCTCATCACCGTACCGATCGGGACGTCCAGCACCTCGGACACCTCGGCATAGGCAAAGCCTTCGAGGTCCACCAGGGCCACCACCTGTCGGTGGTCGGCGCTCAGTGCGGACATCGCACGATGCACCTCGGAGACCCGGCGGTTACGTTCGGTCTGCTGCTCCGGGCAGTCCTCGCAGGCCAGCTCCATGTTGTCGACGTCGACCGTGTCCTTTTGCCGCCGTCCCCAGTCGCGGTAGCAGTTGGTCATGATGCGGAACACCCACGACTTGAGCGCGTTCTCGTCCTGCAACGACTTCAGCCGGGTGAGGGCCTTCATCATGGCCTCCTGAACCAGATCGTCGGCCAGCGCGGCGTCGTGACACCATGCGTAGGCCATGCGGTACATCTGCGGTCGCAGGTCGCAGACCTGCTGGCGCAGCCGCCTCTGAGCGAACCACGTCGCCATTGTTCTATCTCCTCGCATCCCGCAGGCCATCTGTGTGGCCTTGCTTGTTCTTGTACCCTGTAGGACGCTGAGTCCCCGGGTGCTATTCCCGGCCAGCAGCCGGCCGCCGCGTGGCGCGGCACATTACCCAAGGTCAAGGATACGCAATGCCCTTCGATCCGCAACAGCTCGAGGCGTCGTTCGCCTTCGACCCGGAGACCACCGCGGACCTGCGGGAGCGCTGGATGCACCTGATACACGACGCCGTCTGGGCCGACCTCAAGACCGGCACCATCGGCGCCATCCCGCGGTTGCGCAAGCGCCTGCTGGAACTGGGCGAGAACCTGCGCTCGCTACTGTCCGACCGCGCCTGGATCCCGCATGAGCGCGAACGGGTAAAAGGGGCGATGGCCGCCAGCCTGAACCTGCGCGACAGCCTCAACCAGACCGACCGCGCGGCGAAGCTGCTCAACGGGGGCGAGGACTTCGAACGCTTCGAGGCCGACTATCTGGCCTTCCGCAAGGCGCTGCTGGCATTCATCGAACTGCACGAACAGCGCTGGGGCGATCTCCTGGAATCCCTCTACGACGACCCCGCCGGCGCGGACGACCACGAGGACTGAGGCATGGGCGAGGAGATCGGGTCGGAGTGCTTCACCGCGGAAGACCACGAACGTTTTCGCGGGGCACTGGCCACCGAGACCGATCTCCTGCTCGCCTGGCTTGACCGCCACCGGGACACTCCGCGCGGCCCCACCACCCTGGGGTTCGAGATCGAGGCCTGGCTGTGCGATGCCGAAGGCCGCGCGCTGCCCGAGAACGACGCTTTTCTGGAGGCGATGGACAGCCCGCTGGTCTCGCGTGAACTGGCCCGCTTCAACGTGGAACTGAACACCTCGGTATTTGCCGCAGGACCGGGCAGCTTCACGGCCATCCTGCAGGAACTGCGCGACACCGTGAAAAGGGCCGGTCGGGCCGCCGCGCGCTTCAACGGCCAGGTGCTGATGGCCGGCAGCCTCGCCACCCTGCCGCCGGAGGAACTCGGACTGCACCACATGTCGCCCCAGGCGCGGTTTCGTGCCCTCAACGAGGCGGTGCTGCAGAGCCGTGCCCGGCGGCCGCTGCACGTGGATATCCGCGGGCGCGAGCATCTGCTGCACGATCACGACGACGTGATGCTGGAGTCGCTGGCCACTTCGTTCCAGATCCACATCGGCTGCGCCCCGGGCGAAGCCCACCGCAGCCTGAATGCCGCGATGGTCGCCAGCGCGCCGGTGCTGGCGGCGGCCGGCAACACGCCTTATCTGTTCGGCCACGAGCTGTGGGAAGAGAGCCGCATCCCGCTGTTCGAGCAGGCGGTGGAGGCCGGGGGCTTTGCCGATTCGGCGCGCGGACCGATGCGCCGGGTGACCTTCGGCAGCGGCTACTTGCACAATTCCGTCGGCGAACTGTTCCGCGAGAACCGCGACCATTTCCCGGTCATGCTGCCGGTCGATCTGCAGCGCCCGCCGGAAGATCTGGCCCACCTGTCCCTGCACAACGGCACCATCTGGCGCTGGAACCGGCCGATCGTCGGCACCGATGACACCGGCGAGCACCACCTGCGCCTGGAGTTTCGCTGCCTGCCCGCCGGGCCGACCCTGATCGACATGCTGGCGAACGCGGCCTTCGCTCTGGGGCTGATCGAATGGCTGCGCGACCGGCCCGGGGACGGGACCGCCGACACCCCCTTCGCGGAGGCCCGTGACAATTTCTATCACGCCGCCAGGGACGGCCTGCACGCCCGGCTGCGCTGGGGCCACGGCGACCCGCTGCCGGCCCCGCGCCTGATCCGGCAGCAGCTGCTGCCCCGAGCAGCCGAGGGCCTGGAAAACCTCGAGGTCGATCCACACGAACGCGATGCCCTGCTGGGCATCATCGCCGCGCGGGTCGACAGCGGCCAGACCGGCAGCGTCTGGCAGAAGCGCTGGGTGGCCCGCCACGGACGCGACTGGGCGGGGCTCGTGCGCGCCTATCGCGGCTGGCAGAATGCCGGCGCCCCGGTCCACGACTGGGGCCTGTAACCCACCGGAATCCAGAAGACATGCAGCCCGAAAATACCGCGATCCACGAATACTCCGAACTGCCCGACGGCTTCCTCGACGCCACTCCCGAGACCCTGTGCGAGGTGGTACCCGAGCCAGCACTGATTCACCTGCGCGGGCGCCGCGAGCCGGCGGTGGCCGTGGTGCTGCTGCTGCACGGCAACGAACCGGTGGGACTGCACGCCATCCAGCAGCTGCTGCGCCACTACACCCACCGCGAGCTGCCCCGCTCGCTGACCCTGGTGATCGGCAATCCGCAGGCCGCCGCCGTGAAGCAGCGTCATCTCGATCAGCAGCCGGACTTCAACCGGATCTGGCCGGGCACGGAACAGCCCGGCTCCACGGAAGCGGCCCGGTTCGAACGGCTGGTTGAGCGGCTGCGTCAGCGCGGGCTGTTCGCGGCCATCGACCTGCACAACAACACCGGACGCAACCCGCATTACGCCTGCATCAACCGCCTGGACCCGAGCTTCATGCAGCTGGCAGCCCTGTTCGGACGCACGGTGGTCTATTTCACCCGCCCGCGCGGGGTAGCCTCGATGGCCCTGGCCGAGCTGGCCCCTTCGGTCACCCTGGAATGCGGCCACCCGGAAGACCACGCCGGGGTACAGCATGCCTTCGAGATGGTGGATGCGGTGCTGCACCTGAGCGCGTTCCCCGACCACCCGCCGGCACCGAATGCGATCGACATCTACCACACCGTGGCGCGCGTACGCCTGCGCCCGGGGATGCGGGCGAGCACGGGGACGGATGCGGATGTGCGGCTGGAGCCCGATCTGGACCGGCTCAACTTCCAGATGCTGCCGGCCGGCTCCTGCCTGGTGCGGCGCCGCCCGGAGGTCGAGGACCCGCTGGTGGTCCACGCGGAAGACGGTGGCGAGGTTACCGGGACCTACCTGGAGACCCGCGGCGAGGAGATCCGGCTGCGGCGGGACGCGATGCCCTCGATGCTGACCCTGGACACCCGGGTCATCACTCAGGACTGCCTGTGCTACCTGATGGAACCCATGGACACGGCCAGTCTGGTCCGGGGCGCCGGCTGAAGCGCGGCCGCAATGCGCCGCGCGTGCACGTCAGGCATCACGTTCGATGCGCTCGACGATCTGCGCGGGGCGATCGCCCTTGCGGTAGATCGGCAGATCGGCCGTGATCTCGGCGTAGGCATGTTCGCGGGCTTCTTCGGTTTCGTACCAGCGAAAGGCCTCCCAGTCCGGACCCAGCAGATGCGGCATGCGGAAGGTCGCGTCCTCGGGCATGCGAATACGTATACCGTAACGTTTCATGAATCGGGGCCTGAGACAGAGAATGGGGCAGAAAGTGTATCCCCAGCCCGAAACCGCGGCAATACGCGGCCGCCGGCGATACCGGCCGGCGGCCCGAAGACTCAGTCGGCATGCACCGGATGGGCATCCACGGGATCTTCGAATGCGATGAACAGCACACAGTCCTCCTCGGAAACACAGTGCGTAGTATGCGCCAGCCGGGGCGGCCCGTAGGCATACGTGCCGGGGGCGAGCTTCACGGGCTCCTGGCCGTCGTAATCCACCTGCATCTCGCCGCTCACCAGAACCATGCGCTCCGCGCTGGTGTGCCAGTGGTGGTCCGCCGTGCTGTTACCGGGCAAACGGAAGAACACGTCGGCGTTGGGCTCGGCAGGATCCCCCTGGAGGACTGCGATTCGGCAGTCGTCGGGCATGAATGCCGGGCATTCGCCCCATTCAAGATCAGGCGAGTCGGGGTTCCAGATAAAGGCCTCCCCCTTCCCGGCCGCGGTCGCCGAACCGGCCAGCGACAAACCCAGCAAGGCCATGGCCAGGCCGGGAACCCCCCAGCCGTGACTGGCCCGGATGCTCATTCGCCTCATGACACACCTCCGTTGATCCCTTCGGGTCACTTCGAGCTCACCGGCACACCGGCCGCCCTGGTACCGAAGTCTGGTCCACGGAGGTCCGGATGACTTCCCTGTTCTTGCGCCGCATTCCCGCATCTTGCGTCTTCGCGCGGTGCGGACAGGCAGGCTCAGCGCCGGGACTGGCGACGATATTCCCTTGGGGTCAGGCCGGTGGCCTCACGCAAGTGCCGCACAAGCTGCTGCGGGGTGTAGCCCACGGCGAGAGCAATCTCGCCGACCGGATCATCACCGTGCTCCAGTCGCTCACGGGCACGCTCCACCCTCAGGCGCGTCAAATGCCGGTGGGGCGGTTCCCCGTGTGACTGGCGAAACGCGCGAGCGAAGTGCCACGGCGAGAGCCCTGTGAGCGCGGCCAGATCCCCCAGCGTCACGCGCTCATCGAGATGAGCCTGGAGATAGTCGATCACCCGCGCCGAGTGATGCGGGGCCAGCCCGCCGCGCGGGAACGGGGCGGGACCCCGGGCTGCCGCCAGACGGGCCAGACGGACCACGATCGCGGAGAGAATGCTGTCGCTGAACAGGCGTGCCGGCGGATCGGCGCGCCCCAGCTCTCCCCACAGTGCCTCCAGACCATGTGCGATCAGCGGATCCTGCTGCAAATCGGCGTGCAACGCACCAAACTCCAGAGGTTCATCGACGTCCAGCTCCAGACAGGCACGCGCCAGCTCGGCAGGAATTCCCAGCGAACGCAGATGTGCGGTGCCCGCCATGCGCCCACGTGCGGCACCCCGGGGGCGATCAGCGCGAATTCTCCCGGACAGACGTTGCGGGCCACGCGACCCGCCCCCAGATCGGCTGTCACATGAAACGGCCGCGACCGGACCTGGCTGATGATCAGATCGCCGGTGGGCGGCATCCGGAGATCACCCGGACGTTGGGTATTGTCCACCATGGCAGCTGCTACGCCTTGCGGTGTGCGGGCCTCGTCGAGCAACTGGGCCCCAGTCGGCCGGGTCAGAAATTCGCTCATCCAGGCCCGGTCCTCCATGGCCCACCTCCGTACAGCTGCTCCCCTTTGTGCCGGGGCACAGATCCGAGGATAGTCCGACCGCGCGGATTTTCCGCAGACCGACATCCGGTCCGCACCGAAGCGGCCCGCGGTTCCCCGCACTGCGTATGGCCAAGAGTCCATGCGCTCCGAATACCTTATTGAAACACTCAGGAATTCCATTAGCGTATTGCAACACGGGTGACGAAGGTGCGGATCGCGCACCGAACACGTCCGGGAATCCATGGACCACGTCCCTGGATCCGGTAGAGGCGACGTACCCGAGAGAGCCTGCAGCATTTGTGTCCGGCTCTCCCGCAAGGGCGAGCGTTTCTGTCGGGGTTCCCGCTCATGGCGGCTTCCGGGCCGCGGAATCCCACCAACCCGAAGAACGGAGACCAAGCATGTCGACACAGCCGAAAGACATCGAGCAACTCGTCAAGCGCGACTACAAGTGGGGCTTTTCGACCGACATTGATCAGGACATCCTGCCGCCCGGGCTCGACGAGGATGTGATCCGCGCGATTTCGCGCAAGAAACGCGAGCCTCAGTTCATGCTGGACTGGCGACTTGCCGCCTACCGCGACTGGCTGGAGATGCGCGAGCCCAATTGGGCCCACGTGCATTATCCGAAGATCGACTTTCAGGCCATCTCCTACTTCGCGGCCCCCAAATCGAAAGACGACGCCCCCCAGAGCCTGGACGAGGTCGACCCCAAGCTGCTCGAGACCTACGAGAAGCTTGGCATCCCGTTGCATGAACGGGCGCGTCTGGCCGGGGTCGCCGTGGATGCCGTGTTCGACAGCGTCTCGGTCACGACCACCTTCAAGGAGAAGCTGGCGGAGGCCGGGGTCATCTTCTGTTCCTTCTCGGAGGCCCTGCAGAACCACCCGGAACTGATCGAACAGTATCTCGGCACCGTGGTGCCACGTAACGACAACTACTTCGCCGCGCTGAACTCCGCCGTGTTCTCGGACGGCTCGTTTGTCTACGTCCCCAGGGGCGTGCGCTGCCCGATGGAGCTGTCCACCTACTTCCGCATCAATGCGATGGACACCGGACAGTTCGAACGGACCCTGATCATCGCCGAGGAAGGTTCCCACGTCAGCTACCTGGAGGGATGCACCGCGCCACAACGCGACGAGAACCAGCTGCATGCCGCCGTGGTGGAACTGGTCGCCGAGAAGGACGCCGAGATCAAGTATTCGACCGTTCAGAACTGGTACCCGGGCGACGAGGAGGGCAAAGGCGGAATCTACAACTTCGTCACCAAGCGCGGGGAATGCCGGGGCGACAACAGCAAAATCGCCTGGACGCAGGTCGAAGCCGGGTCCGCGATCACCTGGAAGTATCCGAGCTGCGTCCTCACCGGAGACAACTCGGTTGGCGAATTCTATTCCGTCGCCGTCGGCAACAATTTCCAGCAGATCGACAGCGGGACCAAGATGATCCATGTGGGTCGCAACACCCGCAGCACCATCATCTCCAAGGGCATTTCAGCCGGTCGCGCGAACAACGCCTATCGCGGTCTGGTTCGCATGACTCCGGGGGCAGAGAACGCGCGGAACTACACCCAGTGCGACTCCCTCCTCCTCGGCTCCACCTGCGGCGCTCACACCTACCCCTACATCGAGTCCAGGAACCCGAGCGGCCAGATCGAGCACGAGGCGACCACGTCCACCGTGAGCGACGACCAGATCTTCTACCTGAAACAGAGGGGCCTGTCCGAGGAGGATGCGGTGAACATGATCGTCAACGGCTTCTGCAAGGAGGTCTTTGGCGAGCTGCCCATGGAGTTCGCCACCGAAGCCGAGGCACTGCTCGCCGTGTCCTTGGAGGGCGCGGTCGGCTGAGCCTCCGCGCGAGATCGACAGCGGTCTGCGAGCCATACACGAACCGGGAGGACCCAAGACATGAACGAGCAGGAACTGATGACGGCCTTCGAGATGCTTCCGGACTGGGACGACCGGTTCAAGATGATCGAGGACCTTGGCAGCAAGATGCCCGGCTTGCCGGAAGAGGCGAGAAACGAGACCAATCGCATCAAGGACTGCAACACCCAGGCGTGGCTGATCGCCCACCTGGACGACCATGACCCGCCCCGGCTCGTGTTTCAGGCCGACGCCGAAACGTCCATGGTGCGAGGTCTGATGGCACTGATGCTGTTGCCGTTTCGTGACAAGACGCCGGAAGACGTTCTGCAGACCGACCCCTACGAGATGTTCGGTCAGATCGGCATCGACGAAGCCCTCAGCCCTACGCGCCGGGCAGGCATGGAGGCCCTGATGTTTCGCATCCGGGAACTTGCGCTCGAACACATGGAGGCCAGGGCCTGATGCCTCCTTCCATTTCACAACCGGAAACCCGACCGGGAGAACACCAAATGCTTAAGATCGAGAACCTGAAAGCAGACATCGACGGCAAGGAGATCCTCAAAGGCATCGATCTCGAGGTCAAGCCGGGTGAAGTCCACGCGATCATGGGCCCCAACGGCTCGGGCAAGAGCACCCTTTGCCAGGTGCTTGGCGGGCGCGATGGCTACGAGATCACCGAGGGCTCCGTGACCTACCAGCAACAGAACCTGCTGGAAATGGATCCCGAGATCCGGGCGCGCGAGGGTCTGCTGCTCGGCTTTCAGTACCCGGTCGAAATCCCGGGCGTCAAGAATATCTATCTGCTCAAGGAAGCCTACAACGCCCGTCGCAAGCACCTGGGCGAACCGGAAGCGGATACGTTCCAGTTCCTGACCATGGTGCGCGAAAAAATGCAGATGATGCAGATGGACGAAAGTTTCCTGCATCGCGCGGTCAACTCGGGGTTCTCCGGCGGCGAGAAGAAACGCAACGAGATCCTGCAGATGCTGGTGCTCGAGCCCCGGCTGGCCCTGCTGGACGAAACCGACTCGGGCCTCGACATTGATGCCCTCAAGATCGTATCGGAAGGCGTCAACCATTTGCGCTCCGAGGACCGCGCGATCGTCCTGGTCACGCATTACCAGCGACTGCTGAGTCACATCGAACCCGACTATGTACATGTCCTGACCGGCGGACGGATCGTCAAGTCGGGCGACAAGACCCTGGCAGAAGAGCTTGAACGCGATGGTTACCAGGCGATCATCGAGGAGGCCGCATGAGTGCGATCAGCCGCGACACCCACTACGGCCAGCAGGCGGAACAACTCGACGAAACGCTCCCGGGCCACCTTCCGCAGTGGCTGCTCGAACGGCGCCGCGCGGCGGCCCGCCGTTTCGTCGAAACGGGGTTCCCCGACCCGCGCGACGAAGAATGGAAATACACCAACGTCCGTCCGCTGACCACCAAGGCGTTTGCCGCAGCGGAACGGCGCGATGCGCTCGACGCCGCAACCATCGCCGGGCATGCCCCCGCCGGGCTCGAACCAATCCGGCTGGTATTCGAGGACGGCCACCTGCGACCGGACCTGTCACAGCTGGATCCTCTCCCCGAGGGCGTGCAGATCCACGGGCTCAACGACGCGCTCCGGGAACACCCGGACTTTCTGCAACCGCACGTCGATGCGGTCTCCCATGAGAGGTTCTCGCCGTTCCCGACGCTGAACACGGCCTTCATGACCGACGGCGTGCTGATCCATCTGGCGCGGGGGGTCACACTCGAGCGCCCGCTGCAGCTTCTGCTGTACGGCAATGACGACAGCGAAGCGCTATGGTGCCATCCGCGCATCCTGATCGTCGCCGAGGAGCAGGCGGCTGCCACGGTGCTGGAACACTACGTGGATGCGGAGGGCGCGCGCGGCTTCACCAACGTGGTGACCGAGATCGTCGCCCAAGCCGGGGCACGGCTGCAGCACTACCTGCTGCAGGAACACAGCGACACCGCCTATCACGTCGGTAACGTCTTTGTGCGGCAACACCGCGACAGCGTTGTAACCTCGCACAACGTAAACATGGGCGGGCGGCTGGTGCGCCATGACCTGAATGTCGACCTGATCGAACCGGGCGCCGAGATCCACCTCAACGGTCTGTTCCTGGTCGGCGGAAGGCAGCATGCCGACACGCACACCCGCGTGCATCACTCGGTACCGCATACCCGGAGCCACGAAGAGTACCGTGGTATCGCCCAGGGCCATGGGCGGGGCGTTTTCAAGGGCCGGGTGCTCATCGAGGAGGGCGCTCAGAAGACAGACGCCGAACAGCACAGCGCCAACCTGCTGCTGTCGGACAAAGCCGAAATCGATGCCAAGCCGGAACTCGAAATCTACGCCGACGACGTCAAGGCAGCCCACGGCGCGACCGTCGGCCAGCTGGATGCGGAGGCCCTGTACTACCTGACCAGCCGCGGCATCCCCCGCGAGACGGCCCGCGCCATGCTGGTTCACGCCTTTGCCGAGCAGGTCCTCGAGCGCATGTCGCTCGAACCGGTCCGCGAGGCCATGCGGGACCGGCTGTCCCGGCGACTGCCGGGGACGATCGAAGGCTCGATCGGCTACTGAAGTCCCTGCAGGGAGGAACCTTAGATGCAGTCACAGGAAATCGTCACCCTGGAACGCGACACGCTCGCGGTCGCCGTGCCGGCAGGCCACCAGGTCATGATTGGCGAAGGCAGCAAGCTGGCACTGGTGCAGGCCCTGGGCGGCTCATTCACCGTCACCGCCCAGGGGCGCATGTTCCGCATCAGCGGCCGGGATGCCGATGCGCTGGGCAAGACACCGCTGCCGCCGCCGCAACTGCCCGACAATGCGACCGACGCCGACGTCGAAAACCTGGTCTGGGAACAGATCCGCAGCTGCTATGACCCGGAAATCCCGATCAACATCGTCGAACTCGGGCTGATCTATCAATGCGAGGTCGAGAAACTGGATGACGGGATGCGCCGGGTATGGATCGAGATGACCCTGACTGCGCCGGGCTGCGGGATGGGCGACACGCTCGCCACTGACGTCCGGAACCGGGTGCTGGAGGTCCCGACGGTCACCGAGGCCTCGGTCGAGATGGTCTTTGACCCTCCATGGGACCCCTCACGCATGACCGAGGCCGCCCGTCTCGAAACGGGGATGTTCTGATGAGTGACTGGGTGGATGTCGCCCCGGCGACCGCGATCGAGCCGGGGCAGTACCGCATCGTTGACGTCGACGACGTGCCCATCGCGGTATTCAACGTGGAGGGGGCCTTCTATGCCATCGAGGATCTGTGCTCCCACGAGGAATACCCGATCGCCGATGGCAAGCTCGACGGCGACCGGCTGACCTGCCCGCACCATGGTGCGG
The DNA here is from genome assembly GCF_000377785.1 of Thioalkalivibrio sp. ALJ24. Lineage (GTDB taxonomy): Bacteria > Pseudomonadota > Gammaproteobacteria > Ectothiorhodospirales > Ectothiorhodospiraceae > Thioalkalivibrio. The sequence goes on from NZ_KB898725.1 coordinate 370,747, forward strand.
AGTTCTGTCTGCGTGATGGCCGGGCCCTGAGCGCCCCGGCCGTGGAATCCCTGACCTGTTTTCCCGTGCGCGTACAGGACGGCACGGTCCAGGTCCGTGACGACCGCTGGGATTGAGCAGCAAGCTGCCTGCCCCCGCATGCGTGACGCCCATCAGTGGCCGATACAATCCATCGAACAGGAGCGACAGCCATGTCTTCAGCTCTCGAAACAACCCTGGACACTGCCACGGACGTGCCACCCGGCGACCACCTGCGCGCAACCGACCGCGCGGTCCAACACATCCTCGGCCAGATGCAAACGGACCCGGAGGCCATCGGATTCCGGATCGAGGTCAAACGGACCGGCTGCTCCGGCTGGATGTATGTGGTTGACCTGGTGCACGAGGCCCGCAGCGATGACCTGGTCTTTCGGGTCGATGACCAGCTCAATATTCACGTCGATCCCCAGAGCTTCGAATTCGTGCGCGGAATGGAGATCGATTTCAAGGCCGAGGGTCTCACCCGTCAAATCATCTTCAACAACCCGAACGTGACCGCCGCGTGCGGCTGTGGCGAAAGCTTCTCCGTCGACTGACGAAGACCGGCAGGCGCGGCACTGCACCCGCGATGCCGGCGGCGTCAGCCTGCCCGTCCAGTGAACCGCTCATTGGCGGAATCGTCGTCGGCTTCATTGAGCCGACGGCAATCTGGCACCTGATGCCATCCGGTGAGAGCGGCGATCTCCGGCGGGTCGCTGGCGCTCGTTCGAACCGGGGGTATTCAACGCGCCTGTGGTGATTCCATCGTCGGGACACCCGACGGTGCGGCATTCGAGAGTTGCAGGAGTGCATCGCCGAGGCCGGCGATTCGGTCGTGCTGCCAGAGCCGGGTACGCCACGTTTCAGGGATCCCGGACTCTCCGTAAAAGACCCCGCCGAGCTGCCCGAAGATCGCAGCCGTGGTGTCGGCATCATCACCCAGATTGGCGGCCAGTAGCGCCCCTTCCCGAAAATCGTCACTGCGATCGAAGGCCCACAACGCCGCCTCCAGACTCTCGGCCACATATCCCGTGCCCCGAATCGCGGGCGGTTCGCTCTGCCGGAAGGACCCGTGGGCAATCGCCTCGATCCGGGGCGCGAGTGTGTCCCCGGCCACGAAACCGGGCAGCTCGCGCCAGGGGCACTCCAGAATCTCGCTGCGTCCCGCCCCTTGCAGGGCGGCCAGGATGTACCCGGTCCACAGACGGCAGGCGTCGAGGCATTCTTGGGCGGCATGCGTGGTCCTCGAACTCGCCTGTGCCGCCGCATGCGCCTGCACCGGCGTTTTCCGGTAGGCCAGGGGCACGGGGACCAGACGCATGAGCGAACCGTTCCCAGCGCTCCGGGGGTTATCCAGGCCACTCATCGGATGGCCCGAGCGCTCGTACCGGGACAGCGCCGCGCGCACCGTGTTGCCGATATCAAAGCATTCCCCGGTACTGCTCGCATATCCCTCCCGCCACCAGTGCACATAACGGTTCATCTGGTCACATGCATCGAACCCGCCGCGCTCCATCAGGCTTTCGGCGAGGGCAATCGCCATGGAGGTGTCGTCGGTCCACTGCCCCGGTTGCAGCCCGAACGGACCCCCTCCCGCCATGTCGGTGATCGGGGCGAAGGTGCCCGGGGGGCGGAACTCGAGCGTGGTGCCCAGCGCATCCCCGCAGGCCAGCCCCAGCAACGCGCCCCGATAACGATCCAGGAGTGCCGGCATCCCCCACCCTCCTGATGTCCATGTGGGTGCAGATTACACGTTCCTGATGCTCACGCTGCCGCACCCCCGAGCGGGCGATCTAGCACACGGGTACGCGCCCGCTCGTGAACCCGCGAGAGCATGTACCGACTGGCCCGGGCGAATGTCCCTGGACGCCTCGTCAGGCGGGAGGAGGCCCCCGATACGAGGAGGATGCCAGGGACGCAAGCCTCGCAGTCGATCCAGCGAGGAACAGGGGCAAGTCACGCGGATGGCGCTCGATGCACACCCGAGCGTCCCGGCCGTGTGCCGGGACCGGAATCCGGGTGACACCGCCGTGCGCCGTTGAGTCGACCCGCCCACCCTACCGCTTGCCTCTTCCCTCCCTGGCAGCGCCTCGAGTCACAAGCGGTCGTGGGTGCAGGATGGCGGGATTTACGGCTTCAGCCGTTCCCGCAGCGCGCGGATGTGTTCGGGGCCAACTTCACAGCACCCCCCAACCACGGTCGCTCCCAGCTCCACCCAACGCTCGACCGCAGTGGCATATGCGTCGGGCCCGAGGTCTTCCCTTGCAGACAGAACATCGACCGTGCCGCCCGGTTTCAGAGCCTCGACCGAGGTGAACCCGTTCGCATAGCCTCCATAGGGGACCCCGGCGTCGGCCAATTTCGGTAGCGCACGTTCGATTGCTTCAGGGGTGGAGCAATTGAGCAACAGCCCCGCCAGAGGCAACCCCTTTACAGCGTCAACCGCGGCTTCAACCGACTCTCCCGAACGTAGCTGGGGTGGCTGCCGGATATCATCGCTTACCGTGAAACTCAGGTAGACCGGCTTGCCGCTTTCCAGGGCCGCTTCTGTTGCCGCAACCCCCTCCTGGATCGACGGCAGGGTTTCACAGATGAACAGGTCCACATCGGGCTGGGCCCCAACAATCGCCGCATAATGCTCGCGACACTCGGCGTCCGACGGGGCGGACTCCGGGCTGTAGCTGCCGACCAGGGGCGGCAGGCACCCGGCCAGCCAAACCGGACCCCATGGGCATCCGGTACTCTGGCGGGCCGCGTCGGCCAGCGCGAAAGCCTCGGCCTGCATCGGCGAAAACCAGGCCACATCTCCGTCTCGGGCCAACCTTGGCGGCGTCGCGGTATAGGTGTTGATCGTCAACACTTCCGCACCCGCCCTGATGAAGTCCTCGTGCACCGCCTGCACCAGATCGGGACGCTCCCGCATCACATGCAAGGACCACAACGGATGGGCCGGCCGCTCAAAACGCCGATTCAGTTCCTGACCCAGCCCACCGTCCAGCAACGTTATGTTTTCCATACAGTCAGCCTAACCGGACCGGGGGTGCCAGAGTAGAACCCACGGAAATCGAAGACCTGTTCGAGTATGTCCCCGATGAGCAGGTCGCCTCAGATGACGAGCAACAGAAAGACTGACGGCCGATTACGGTCGTGAGCTCTCGGAGAGAGAAGGGGAAAGAAGGGGAAAGGGCGGCAAACGACCCCTGCCCGGCCCCCTCGTGGTCCCCGGGGACCACTGAGGCGACCAGGCAGAGCCCTGAGTGCCTGAAATAATTGGTGGCTACGCCCTGATTCGAACAGGGGACCCCATCATTATGAGTGTTCGCCGCCAGATCGCGATTTATTGCCCCAAATGGGCGCTAAACGGCACCATAAGGCCATTTCGAGGACCCCCCATAAAGCTCCGAGCGAAACCAAATGATGCCGATTAGCCCCGAATTTCGGCAAACCTCGATGTACCGTAATGGCACAGAATCTGTGCCACCACCACCCTCAGATTACTATTCTAACCGCTTCATGATCGCTGTCGTCGGCACAATTTCGCGGGCGCGAAACCCCTGAAAATACTCAGCCACCAACGGCGCGCCATCGTCAGTTTCGCGCCCGCGAAACGAACCCGAAGACCGCCTGAAAAACGAACAGGCACAAGCCATTTCGCGCCCGCGAAACAAGCCCAAAGCCCCCCTGAACAGCGAACAGGCACAAGCCGTTTCGCGCCCGCGAAACAAGCCCGAAGCCCCCCTGAACAGCGAACAGGCACAAGCCATTTCGCGCCCGCGAAACAAGCCCGAAGCCCCCCTGAACAGTGAACAGGCACAAGCCATTTCGCGCCCGCGAAACAAGCCCGAAGCCCCCCTGAACGACGAACAGACACAAGCCTGTTTCGCGCCCGCGAAACGAGCCCAAGCTGGAGTTGACACGGTTTCGTGGACACCTTGATGCTTGGCCCATAGGAGGTGTCCACATGCCACGTACTCGCCCCCATAC
>NZ_KB898726.1:0-27615 GCF_000377785.1 Thioalkalivibrio sp. ALJ24
AACGAGCTGGGCGATCTGGCCGCGGCCTTCAACCGCTTCGTGGGCAAGATCCAGGATCTGGTCAAGGAGGTCGCGGCCGGTGGCGACCAGGTCGCGGCCGCGGCCAACCAGCTGTCGGCGACCAGTGAGCAGACCAACAGTCAGGTTACGCGGCAGAAAGACGAGGTCGACCAGGTGGCCACGGCGATGAACGAGATGACCGCGACTGTGGCCGAGGTGGCGCGCAACGCGTCGGATGCGGCCACCGCGGCGCAGACCACCGATCAGGATGCGAACGCCGGGCGTGAGCTGGTGCAGCAGACGGTGCAGTCGATCAACCACCTGACCTCGCAGGTGGACAACACCGCCGAGGTGATCGAGCGGCTGTCCTCGGACGCCGAGGAGATCAACAAGGTGCTGGAGGTGATCGGGGATATCGCCGATCAGACCAACCTGCTGGCGCTGAACGCGGCGATCGAGGCGGCGCGGGCCGGCGAACAGGGCCGTGGCTTTGCGGTGGTGGCCGACGAGGTGCGCACGCTGGCGAGCCGGACCCAGGACTCCACCCACGAGATCCAGGGCATGATCGAGCGGGTGCAGCACGGCACGCGCGAGGCGGTTCAGGCGATGGAAGAGGGCAAGAACCGGGCGCATGCCAGCCGCGAGAAGGTCAACGAGGCGGGCGAGTCGCTGGAGTCGATCACGCAGTCGGTGACCACCATCTCGGAGATGAACACGCAGATCGCCAGTGCGGCCGAGGAGCAGTCCTCGGTGGCCGAGGAGATCAACCGCAACATCTCCAACATCACCCAGGTGCTGGACGAGACGGCGAGCGGCTCCAGCGAGATCGCGAATGCCTCGGAGGAACTGTCGAAACTGGCCTCCGAGCAGCAGCAGCGGGTGGGGCACTTCCGGGTGTGAACCGGGCGGGACCCTGACCGGCCCCGGATGGTCGTGCGAAGGATGGACGGGGGCGGCGGATGGCCGCCTGCCGTCATTCCCGGTCAGGAGCTCTCGGTGTCGGCTCCGGCCCGTTGCGGATCAAAGCGCGACTCGAGGTACTCGATGATCGCGCCCGATTCGTACAGCCAGCGCACGCTGCCGTCCGGCTCCTCGATCCGCAGGCAGGGGACCTGCAGCTTGCCGCCCTCGGTCTGCAGGGTCTCGCGATGTTCGCCTGCCGCCTGAGCGTTGCGCAGCTCGATGTCCAGCGACAGGCGCTGCATCGCCCGCCGGGCCTTGATGCAGAACGGGCAGGCGGGGAAATGATAAAGGGCCATCGCGCGGGTCTGCTCGTCCACCCGGGCCTGTTCTTCGGGATCACGCTGGACCCCGCGCGGGCGCGTGACCCGCTCCCCCACGAGCATGAAGGGCGTGAGCACCAGACGCACGCCGCGGAAAAAGAGTCGGATTACCGGTCGCATGGGTGCAGCATGCCACAGCTGTCCGGCGTGACCAATCAGCGGCGCGCGGGCGCCTGGAGTTCGAAACGCTCGTCGCCGCCGAGAACGATCATGTCGCCGTTGTCGCGTGCGGCCAGCTGCCTGCGAATCGCCTGTTCGTAGCCGGGTTTCAGGTGGGTGATGGCGACACGTGGGCGATGCACCAGTTTTCCCAGGTCGTGCGCAAGCTGCAGCGGGGTGTAATGCCGGCTGGCGCCCGCGAGTCGGTCCATTTCGTCCGGCAGACCGGTCTCGATCATCAGCAGATCGAGGCTGGGCAGGGCGTTGAGTGTTTCCCAGAAACTCGGAGTGGAGGTGGTGTCACCGCTGAATGCGAAGGCACCGCCGTTACGTCGGACCACCGAATACCCGATTGCGGGAACGGTGTGCCGCGCGGGCAGCGCAGTCACCGTGCGGTTCCCCAGCTTGATCGCTTCCCCGGGCTCCAGCGTTTGCAGGCGCAGGGAGGGCCGTTCCGGCGAGGGCAGGGCGGTGAAGTCCGGCCAGATGACCCAGTTGAAGATGTGGCGCTGCAGGGCCTCGAGTGTGTCCGCCAGGGCATGGACTGTGATCGGGGGCGCGTCGACCCGGAAGACGGTGTCGATGAGGAACGGCAGGAAGGCCACGTGGTCCAGGTGCGAGTGGGTCAGGAATACGTGGCGGATGCCGCCGAGTTCCTCGAGGTGCAGGTCGCCCACGCCACTCCCGGCGTCGATCAGCACGTCGTCGTCGATCAGGATCGACGTGGTCCGGCGCCCGGGCCCGATGCCGCCGCTGGCGCCGAGGATACGTACGGACAGCGGGGCGGGGGCGTCAAGCCGTTCCGTCAGCGTCGTTTCGGTTGCGGATCGCTCTGGCTGCATGGTGCGGAACGTCGATCAAATCTGGAATCATTCTAGCCGGATCGCGGCGGTTGCGGCGTGTTTGCGGGGGTCGGCCGCGTGATCTGCGACGGGCGTCCCGTTCATGGGCGCACGGCCACCTCCGGAGCCCGCTCGTGGGGTTCCAGTGAGCCGGAGGCCCTGCTAGAATGCGCAGCATCTCGAGGGGCGGTAGCTCAGCTGGGAGAGCGTCGCGTTCGCAACGCGAAGGTCGGGAGTTCGATCCTCCTCCGCTCCACCACATTCGGGAAAGGCCCCGCCGGTCGCAATCGGAGGGGCCTTTTTTGTGGATGTGTGCGGCCACGGCAGGCTGTGGGTCTTCCAGCGCGGATTCCGAATCCTGACTCCGGTTGTTGTCCACGTTGTACGCAGGCGTCGCGAGTTCCACATGGGCGCTTGCAGGGAGCTTCCGGGCGTGGTTGTCTATCCATGAATCATCCAGCCAGTTCCATTGGTGTTCAGGGGACCGTCATGCAGCCTTTCGCCTCGCGCAACGTGTTCGGAGAAGAACTGGAACCCTGTGGCCGTGACCCCGTGACCGGGTTCTACCGGGACGGTCGATGCGCCACCGGGCACGAGGATACCGGCATCCACACGGTGTGCGCCGAAGTCACGCAGGCGTTTCTGGATTATTCCCTCGCGCGGGGCAACGACCTGGTGACGCCGATGGAGGCCTTCGGTTTCCCCGGGCTTAAGCCGGGCGATCGCTGGTGCCTGTGCGCCGGGCGCTGGGTGGAGGCCTACCGGGCCGGAGTGGCCCCGGGGGTGTTTCTGCGGGCCACCCACGAGGAGACCCTGGCGATCATCCCGCTGGAGGTGCTGAAGGCGCACGCCCGCGACCCGGCCGAATAGCGCACGCTGGCTTCATGGTCCCGGATCCGATCAGGCGGGACGGGCGAGGTACCAGCGGATTACCGCCCAGTCGTATGCGGCGTGGGCGATCATCACCACGACCAGATTTTCGGTCACGTGGTAGACCCAGCCAAGATACAGGCCAATCAGGGTGGCGAAGACGAAGTACAGGTGGCTCACGTAATGGGCCAGACCGAACAGGATCGAGGCGAGCAGGATCGCCGCCCCGGCGGGCAGATGCAGGCCCAGCCACTGCTGCAGCACGCCGCGCACCAGCAGCTCCTCGCCGACCCCGGCAAGTACCGCGATCAGGACCACCGAACCGGCCGGGGCCCCGCGGAACAGCAGATCCAGGAACTCCTGCAATTGCGCGCGGATCGCGCGGAATGCCGGGTGGTCGGCCCAGCCCAGTAGCGCCACGAGCAGGAACATCGGCGTGGTCACCAGCAGACCGAGGGCCACGGCCTCGATACTCCAGTCCATCGCACCCAGCAGCGGCACGCCCGCCAGGGCGGCGAGCACGAAGGCCAGCGGGATCAGAACGCCCTGAAAGGCGGCTCCGGCGAGCAAAGGATGGCGGGAGATGAAGGAGCGCAATGCAATCGGGCTCGAGGAGGGTTGCGGGCATTATACGGTGACCTGCCCGGAGCCCGCGCCCCGGCGGGGATGCCGGGGCACGGCAGCGGGTCTCAGCCGAGGCGGGCGCGATGGTCGAGGATCACGCGCACGCCGTGGCGCTTGCCGGCGGGCAGGGCATCGAGCACCTCGTGGCGCCGGGATTCGCCCAGCTGCTCGCAGGCCTGTGCCAGCCCGTGGCTCGGCAGGCGGTCGGCCAGGCGTGCCACATCGCCGGGTTCCAGCGACTGAAGGACCTCGGCCTGGGCATCCGTGGTCAGCTTGAGAAATCGCATGCGCGCGGCCGCCAGCTGGCCGGCGTCCAGCGACCCGCGGATGCCGGACACGGCCGGATCGGGGCGCAGATCGGTGCAGGCGACGGGCGGCATGCCGGCGTGGCCGGAGAAGTCGGTGCCGGTGTGGAAGTCCTGTACGGTGTCCATTGCCAGTTCGGTCATTTCGGGGTACCTCGCATCGGTCGATTCGGTTGAATGAAAAACATCACGATGCGAAGGCCATCCGGGGCGGCGCCGGTCGTCGGACTGAACGCGGGACGGAGGGAGGACGGTCCATAGGACCGTACGGAAACCCGTATCCGACGTGCATCCCTGTCACGTCGGACCGGGTTCCGGCCCCTTCAGAGGAAGGGGCGGAGGGACCGGACCCGACGGACAGCGGGATGCACGTACCCGACCGCGCCGGCGGCCTTCGTGCATCGACAACTGCAACTGTCCATGGGTGTCGTCATACCTCTTGTGGCTCGACATGCGCCCGTGACACACGGTCACGAGCGGGGGTGGATGATAGCGAAGGGCCGGCTCCGGGACAAGCCCCCGCGGGGCATCCGGCCGCGGATGCGTTGACAGGCCCCGGTGCGGGTTATAGTTTGAGCCGTTTTCCGGTGCGTGCCGGTCGGGGGTGGCGCGAGCCCCGCCGGTGTGCGTGCCGCAACGTCCACGCCCATTCCCAGCCCGGGCCCAATCAGGAACCGACCCGTGACCGACGTCTTTCCCCGCATCGAGCGACTGCCCCCTTACGTCTTCAATATCGTCAACGAGTTGAAGGCCGAGGCACGAGCCCGCGGCGAGGACATCATCGACTTCGGCATGGGCAACCCGGATCAGCCGACCCCGAAGCACATCGTCGACAAGCTGACCGAGGCGGTGCAGCGCGGCGACACCCACCGTTATTCGGTGTCGCGCGGGATTCCGCGCCTGCGCCGTGCGGTGACCCGCTGGTATCAGGATCGCTTCGACGTGGAGCTCGACCCGGAGAGCGAGGCGATCGTCACCATCGGCTCCAAGGAGGGCCTGGCGCATCTGGCGCTGGCGACCCTCGGCCCGGGTGACGCGGTGCTGGTGCCGAACCCCGCGTATCCCATCCATCCCTATGGCTGCGTGATCGCGGGCGCCGACGTACGCCACGTGCCGCTGACCCCGGACGTCGATTTCTTCGCCGAGCTGGAGCGCGCGATCCGCGACTCCTGGCCGAAGCCGAAGATGCTGATCCTGAATTTCCCGGGGAACCCGACCACGCAGTGCGTGGATCTGGAGTTCTTCGAACGGGTGGTGGAGATCTGTCGCGAGCACGGGATCTGGATCGTGCACGATCTGGCCTACGCCGAGATCGCCTTCGACGGCTACCGGGCCCCGTCGATCCTCGAAGTACCGGGCGCCAAGGACATCGCGGTCGAGTTCTACACCCTGTCCAAGACCTACAACATGCCCGGCTGGCGGGTCGGTTTCATGTGCGGCAATCCCACGCTGGTGGCCGCCCTCGCGCGCATCAAGTCGTATCTCGACTATGGCACGTTCACGCCCATCCAGGTCGCCGCGATTTCCGCGCTGGAAGGACCGCAGGACTGCGTGCAGGAGATCTGCGAGACCTATCGGGTGCGCCGCGACGTGCTGTGCGATGGCCTGAACAAGCTGGGCTGGACGGTGGAAAAGCCGAAGGCGACCATGTTCGTCTGGGTGCCGATCCCCGAGCCCTACCGCGAGATGGGCTCGCTGGAGTTCTCCAAGAAGCTCCTGCGCGACGCAAAGGTGGCGGTGTCGCCGGGCATCGGGTTCGGGGCCTATGGCGACGACCACGTCCGCTTCTCGCTGATCGAGAACGAACAGCGTACGCGGCAGGCCCTGCGCGGCATCAAGGCGATGTTCCGGGCCGACTCCATCCTCGCGGATGCCTCCGCCACGAATCCATGAGCAACCGGGCGCCCCGCGCCGGGACGAAGCAGGGAATGACACCATGACGCCGGTAAAGATCGGAATTCTCGGACTGGGTACCGTGGGCTGCGGCACGGTGAACGTGCTGGCCCGCAACGGGACCGACATCGCCGGGCGCGCCGGCCGCGGCATCGAGGTGGTCGCCGCCGCGGCGCGCGATATCGAACGTGAACGCGAATGCGACACCTCGGGGCTGCGCCTGACCACCGACCCCGCCGCGGTGGTGGACGATCCCGAGGTGGAGGTCGTCGTTGAGCTGATGGGCGGGACCGAAGGGCCCCGCGATCTGGTGCTGCGGGCGATCGATGCCGGCAAGCATGTGGTCACCGCAAACAAGGCGATGATCGCGCTGTACGGTAACGAGATCTTCGAACGCGCGCAGGCCCGCGGCGTGATGGTGGCCTTCGAGGCGGCGGTGGCCGGCGGCATCCCGATCATCAAGGCGATCCGCGAAGGACTGGCCGGCAACCGCATCGAATGGCTGGCCGGGATCATCAACGGCACCGGCAATTTCATCCTGACCGAGATGCGCGACAAGGGCCGCGACTTCGAGGACGTGCTGGCCGAGGCGCAGGCCCTGGGGTACGCCGAGGCCGACCCGACCTTCGACGTGGAGGGGATCGACGCGGCCCACAAGCTGGCGATCCTGGCGTCCATCGCCTTCGGTATCCCGCTGCAGTTCGACCGTGTGGCGGTCGAGGGCATCAGCGGCATTACCCGCGAGGATGTCGGCTTTGCCGCGGAACTGGGCTATCGCATCAAGCATCTGGGCATCGCGCGGCGCATGCCCGATGGCTACGAGCTGCGCGTGCACCCGACGCTGATCCCGGAGCGGCGGCTGATCGCCAACGTCGACGGCGTGATGAACGCGGTGCTGGTGCAGGGCGACGCGGTGGGGCCGACCCTGTATTACGGGGCCGGCGCGGGTGCCGAGGCCACGGCGTCGGCCGTGGTGGCCGATCTGGTGGATGTGGTGCGGGCCCTGACCACCGATCCGGAGAACCGCGTGCCGCACCTGGCCTTCCAGCCGGATGCGCTCTCCGACCGCCCGGTACTGGCTCTGGAGGACGTGCAGACCTCGTTCTACCTGCGCCTGCGCGCCCAGGACCGTCCGGGCGTGCTGGCCGACATCACCCGGATCCTCGGCGAGCACGGGATCAGCATCGAGGCGATCCTGCAACGCGAGCCCGACCCCGAGCGGGGCGAGGCCACCATCATCATGCTCACGCACGCCGTGCGCGAGGGCGCGATGAACCAGGCGATCAGTGCGGTCGAGGCCCTGCCACACCTGCTGACCCCGATCTCGCGCATCCGCATGGAAGCGCTCTGAGCACCGACTGACCCGATCCACGACACGAGAATCCGCATGGTTCACGGACACCGCTATACCGGCCTGATCGACCGTTACCGCGATCGCCTGCCCGTCCACGACGATACCCGGGTGATCTCCCTCGGCGAGGGCGCTACGCCGCTGATCCGGCTGAACAACATCCCCCGCGAGCTGGACAGCGAGGTGGAGATCTACGTCAAGTACGAGGGCCTCAACCCGACCGGTTCCTTCAAGGACCGCGGCATGACCATGGCGGTGACGAAGGCGGTGGAAGAGGGCTCGCGGGCGATCGTGTGCGCCTCCACCGGCAACACCTCGGCGGCGGCCGCGGCCTACGCGGCGCGGGCGGGGATCACCGCCTTCGTGGTAATCCCGGACGGCAAGATCGCGATGGGCAAGCTCGCGCAGGCGATGATGCACGGGGCCACGGTGATCCAGATCGCCGGCAACTTCGATGACGGCATGCGCCTGGTCAAGGAAGTGGCCTCGAACACCCCGGTGACCCTGGTCAACTCGGTCAATCCGTACCGCCTGCAGGGGCAGAAGACCGCGGCGTTCGAGATCATCGAGGAGCTGGGACGGGCGCCCGACTACCACTGCCTGCCGGTGGGCAATGCCGGCAACATCACGGCCCACTGGATCGGCTACAGCGAGATGGCCGCGCGCAGCAGCGAGGACGTGACCGCGGCCTGTGCCTACTGTCAGGGGCACTGCAAGTACGCCGGCGGCGGCATGGTCGGAAACCGCCCGCACATGGTGGGGTACCAGGCCTCGGGCTCGGCGCCGTTCATGCGCGGGGCGATGGTGGATGACCCCGACACCGTCGCGACCGCGATCCGCATCGGTCACCCGCAGTCCTGGGACATGGCGTGGAGGGTGCGCGAGGAATCCGATGGCTGGTTCGACGAGTGCCAGGATCAGGAGATCCTGGCCGCGCAGAAGCTGCTGGCAGAAAAGGAAGGGGTGTTCTGCGAGCCTGCCTCCGCCGCCTCGCTGGCCGGTGCGCTGCGCGATATCCGCTCGGGCCGGATCCCGGCCGGTTCCACCGTGGTCTGCACCCTCACGGGCAACGGGCTGAAGGATCCCGACACCGCGATCAGCCAGAGCGTGGTCCAGCCCACGCGGGTACCCGCGGAGCTGGAGGCGGTGTCACGGGCGATCCGCGACAACCTCGCCTGATTCGCTCGTCGGGTGCTGGCGCCCGGCCGGTCAGTTGGCCGGGCGCTCGGGCATCTCGACGTCTGCTTCCTCGCGCAGGCGCTCGATCTCTTTCTGAATCGCGCGGCTTTCGAGGACCTCGATCAGTTCGGCCCGCACGTCCTCCATCGGCGGGAGCTCCAGCGGCCGGGTCTCCTCCAGCTGGATCAGGTGCCAGCCAAAGCGGCTTTCCACCGGGTCCGGGGTGGTCTCGCCGGTCTCCAGTGCCTGCACTGCGTCGCTGAACGCCGGCACCATGCGCCCGGCCTCGAACCAGCCGAGGTCCCCGCCGCGCTCGGCCGAGCCCGGGTCCCGAGAATAGTTTTCAGCCAGCTCGGTAAACGATTCCCCGTCCTCCAGCCGGTCCAGCAGCTCGCGCGCCTCGTCTTCGGTCTCGACCAGGATATGCCGCGCACGATATTCCTCGCCCTCCATCTGTTCCGCCTGGCGTTCATATTCCGCGCGCAGGTCATCGTCGGAGATGTCGAGTTCCGTGGTGAGGCGGTCCATCATTTCTGAGGCGAGGAAATTGGTCCGGATCATCTCGAGGATGCGGCGGGTTTCCTCCTCCTCGTGCAGTCCGCGCCGCTCCGCTTCCTGGCGCAGCAGGCGCAGGCTGATCAGTTCATCCAGCACGCCCTGGTCACCCGCCACGGCGGGGTCGTCTTCCATGCCGGAATAGGCGAATACGTCGGAGCGGGTGATGGCCTCGCCATCGACCAGGGCGAGCACCTCGGCGTCCTCGGTGGTCTCGCGAGCGTTGTCCTCGGGTTCCCCGCCGCAGGCCGCCAGGGCGGTGACACCGGCCAGTACGGCAGTCGTCAACAGGCGTTGTGCATTCATCAGAACACCTGCTTGAACGGGCGCACGTCCACCGAGGTGTAGACCCCGGCGTGCACGTAGGGGTCGGCATCCGCCCACTCACGGGCGGCTTCCAGCGACGGGAACTCGGCGACGATCAGGCTCCCGCTGAAACCGGCGGGACCGGGATCGGGGCTGTCGATCGCCGGACACGGACCGGCCAGGATCAGGCGTCCGGCATCGCGCAGCGCCTGCAGGCGTTCCAGGTGTTCGGGGCGCGCCGCGAGGCGGGCATCCAGGGAGTCGGGGGCATCCTGGCCATGAATCATGTAGAGCATCGTGGTCCCGTCGAAAATGGAGAAGACGCTCATTGTAACGCCGGCGCGCGGGGCTGCATGATGGAATGCATGCAGTTGCGCTACACTGCGCGCCTTGTCCGATGCCCGGTTCCCCATGAGTACCTTCGCGATCCACCCCGAAAACCCCCAGCCGCGGCTGATCCGCCAGGTCTGCGACCGGCTGCAGGAAGGCGCGGTGATCGCCGTGCCCACCGACGCCTGTTATGCCCTGGCCTGCCTGCCCGGTGACAAGACCGGCGCCGAGCGCATCCGCCGCATCCGCGGGGTGGACGAAACTCACCACCTGACACTGCTGTGCCGCGACCTGTCCGAGCTTGGCGTATACGCCAAGGTGGACAACAGCGCGTTTCGTCTGATGAAGACCCTGACCCCGGGGCCCTATACCTTCATCCTGCCGGCAACCCGCGAAGTCCCGCGGCGCCTGCAGCATCCGAAGCGGCGCACGATCGGGATGCGCGTCCCCGGCAGCCCGATCGTCTCCGCCCTTCTGGGGGAACTGGGGACGCCGCTGATGTCGGCGACCCTGCAGCTTCCCGGAGACGAGACCCCGCTCAGCGAGGTCTGGGAGATCGAGGACCGACTGTCGCACGCGCTGGACGCGATCATCGACGGCGGCGCGGGTACCCTGGAGGCGACCACCGTGCTGGATCTCACCGGTGACGGGGCCGAGGTGATCCGTCACGGCCTCGGGGATGCCGGTTTTCTGGATGACTGATCATGCGTAAATGGATCCTGCTGGTCCTGGTGCTCGGGCTGTTGGCGGCCGGGTGGCCCTGGTATGTCGGTGGACAGGTGGAAGACACCCTCGAAGCCGGCCTGGACACGCAGGCCGGCGGGCTGGAACTGCGCCACGAACTGGACGAATACCGGCGCGGCTACCGCGAGGCGAGTGCGCGCGGGACCCTGCACCTCACGCTGCAGGATGAGGAATACCGGATCCCGCTGCTCCACGAGGTGCACCACGGCGTGCTGGGTGCGCGGGTCCGGACCCGGCTGGACACTGATGAGCTGGATACCGAACCGGGGGATGCCCCGGAGCTGGCCGATGTGCTGCGTCAGCTGGATCCCCGGGCGGACAGCCGTAGCGGCCTGGGTGGCGGGCTGACCACGCGGGTGAAGCTGAGCGGCGTGCGCATGGACATCGCAGAGTGGCCAGCTATGGCCGCCTGGCAGACCGCCGAGGGGCCGGCCTGGCTGGAGTTTGGTGAGGCCCTGCTGCAGCTGGCCTGGTCGGATGAACAGGCCCTGGTGAGCATGTCGATTCCGCGCCTGCGGCTGGATCAGGCCGGCGGGACGCTGGAGCTCGAGGGCGTACGGCAGGTGCTCGCGCTGGAGCCGGATGTGCACGGTTCCTGGGGACCGCTGCCGGATTTCGAGGGCGGGGTGGCCGTGGATCGTCTGGAATGGGTGCGCCCGGGTTGTGGCAATGGCGTGATGCTGCACCGGGCGCGAATCAATGCGTTCCAGACCCGCCATGAG
The DNA here is from genome assembly GCF_000377785.1 of Thioalkalivibrio sp. ALJ24. Lineage (GTDB taxonomy): Bacteria > Pseudomonadota > Gammaproteobacteria > Ectothiorhodospirales > Ectothiorhodospiraceae > Thioalkalivibrio. The sequence continues at coordinate 11,164 of NZ_KB898726.1, forward strand.
GACCGCCTCGATTCCCGCGCGCGCCTGGAGATCGAAAATATGGAGGTGGCCGACGCAGGCTGGCGCGAGGCACGTCGCAGCGGGCCGGTCGACGTGCAGTTGGGGATGGAACGCTGGGACCGTGCGGCGCTAGTCGAGCTGGTGGAGTCCCTGCGCGACCCGTCGTTCCGGGCGCTGGATCCCGACCAGCGGCGCGACCTGACCCACGCGGCCATCCTCGACGCGATCAGCGCCTCGCTGGAACGCAGCCCCGCGATCAGCCTGAAGGGGACCATGAACACGGCCCCCGAGCGGCACCTGGAGCTGGATGGCGAGCTGGTGCTTTCGGGGGCCCCGGAACGCTTCCGCGTACGCCCGATGGAGTCGGTGGCGCTGGACATTCGCGCCGGTGTCGGGCTGGAATGGCCGGACTCCCTGGAAGGGCTGGCGCAGCCGGATCCGCTGCATCGGTTCCTCGCCGCGGCGGAGGCGGACGCCTGGCTGGAACGCGAGGGCGAACGCCTCGACGGACACCTGGTGATGCGCGATGGTCGCATCTTCGTACAGGATCGTGACCGGACCGCCAGCGCCCTGGGTCTGCTGTTTGCCGTCTCCGGCGGCATGTTCTGAATCTGACCTCACTCGCCAATCATCAGGAAGGATCGCAACCGTGACCACCAATCAGGGGACGAACCAGCGCGTGATATCCGGCATGCGGCCGACCGGTCGCCTGCATCTCGGGCATTACCACGGGGTGCTGAAGAACTGGATCGAGCTGCAGCACAACTACGAGTGCTTCTTCTTCGTGGCCGACTGGCACGCCCTGACGACCCATTACGAAGAGCCGGGCGACCTGCAGCAGTACGTCACCGAGATGGTGATCGATTGGCTGGCCGCCGGGGTCAGTCCGGGATCCGCGACCCTGTTCGTGCAGTCGCGCGTGCCGGAACATGCCGAGCTGCATCTGCTGCTGTCGATGATCACCCCGCTGGGCTGGCTGGAGCGGGTGCCGACGTGGAAGGACCAGCAGGAACAGCTGCGCGAGAAGGATCTGGCGACCTACGGTTTCCTCGGCTATCCGGTGCTGCAGAGCGCCGACGTGCTGGCGTACCGCGCCGGCATGGTGCCGGTGGGTGAGGACCAGGTCTCGCATCTGGAGGTCACCCGCGAGCTGGCGCGGCGCTTCAACCATCTTTACGGGCGCGAACCGGGGTTCGCGGAAAAGGCCGAGCAGGCCGTGGACAAGATGGGCAAGAAGGCCGCGAAACGCTATCGCGACCTGCGCAAGCGTTTCCAGGAGCACGGCGAGGACGAGGCCCTGGAGGTGGCGCGGGCGATGCTGGAATCGCAGCAGAATCTGTCGCTGAAGGACAGGGACCGGCTGTTCGGCTATCTCGAGGGCGGCGGCAAGATCATCCTGCCCGAGCCGCATCCGAAGCTGACGCCTACCGCGAAGATGCCCGGGCTCGACGGGCGCAAGATGTCCAAGAGCTATGGCAATACCATCAGCCTGCGGTCCGAACCGCAGGAAGTGGAGAGCCAGATCCGCACCATGCCGACCGATCCCGCGCGGGTGCGCCGCACCGATCCGGGGACCCCGGAAAAGTGTCCGGTGTGGGAGCTGCATCAGGTCTACACCGGCGAGGAAGAGCGTGGCGAGCTCTACGAGGGCTGCACCACCGCCGGCATTGGCTGCCTGGACTGCAAGAAGCCCCTGATTGCGTCCATCCAGGAAGAGCTCGCCCCGATCCAGGAGCGCGCCCGTGAATACGCCAGCGATCCCGGACTGGTGCGTTCGATCATGGTCGAGGGCTCGGAGGCCGCGCGCGAGGAAGCGCGCGAGACCCTGGAAGAGGTCCGCCGCGCGATGGGGCTGGACTACCTGCGGTAGCCGGGGTGAGCGAACAGGTGGAAGACGGGGTCGTCGAACCCGCGGCGAAGGAGGGCGAGGGTGTCTGGCGAGTGCACGGCGAGCCGGTCGCCGAGCTCCCGGAGGACCTGTACATCCCGCCGGATGCGCTGGAGGTGTTCCTCGACTCCTTCGAAGGTCCGCTGGACCTGTTGCTGTATCTGATTCGACGCCAGAACCTCGATATCCTCGCCATCCCGATCGCCGAGATCACTCGCCAGTACATGGCCTATATCGAGGTCATGCGCGCCCTGCGCCTCGAGCTGGCGGGGGAATACCTGGTGATGGCGGCCCTGCTGGCCGAGATCAAGTCGCGCATGCTGCTGCCTCGGCCGGCGGAATCCGGCGACGAGGATGCGGGCGATCCGCGGATGGCCCTGATCCGGCAGCTGCAGGAATACGAGCAGTTCAAGACTGCGGCCGAACGCCTGGACGCACTGCCGCGCATGGAGCGCGATTTCTTCGCCGCCGGTGCCGATAACGACGCCCTTGAGGGTCCGCCGCCACCGGCCCCGTCGCTGGACGCCCTGATGGACGCCCTGGCCGCGGTGATGCGGCGGGCCAGTCTGAACGCCCATCACCATGTGGCGACCGAGCAGCTCTCGGTGCGCGAACACATGACCCGCCTGCTGCACGAGCTCGACAGCGAGGCCTTCACCGACTTCGTCACGCTGCTGGAACGGGCCGAAGGACGCCAGGGCGTGGTGGTGTCGTTCCTCGCGATCCTGGAGCTGGCCAAGTCCGGGCTGGTGGAATGGGGGCAGGGCGAGCCCTACGGCCCCATCCGCCTGCGCCGACGCGGCGGCGACGCCTGAGCGGCCGCCCGGCCGGGGCCTTTTCCGCAGGTGGCCTTTCCCGGGGCCTCCGTGCCCCGGACCTCAGCTCGCGCGATGGGTGGACGTCGCGCCGCGATCGAACGCGCCTTCGTACAGGCGCAGCAGGGCGGGGATCACGAACAGCACCAGCAGGGTCGCCACCGCCAGCCCGAACACGATGGAGATCGCCATCGGGATCAGGAACTGGGCCTGCACCGAGCGCTCGAACAGCAGCGGCGTGAGCCCGGCAATGGTGGTGACCGAGGTCAGGATGACCGCGCGCAGGCGCTGGCAGGAGGCCTCGATGATCGCCTCGCGCAGGGCCAGCCCGCTGTCGCGCAGGCCCTGGTAGAAGCTGACCAGGATGATCGAGTTGTTGACCACGATCCCGGTCAGGCCGAACAGGCCGAACATCGACAGGATGGTCAGCTCCACCCCGAGGATCCAGTGGCCCAGCAGCGCGCCGAGGATCCCGAACGGGATGATGGCCATCACAATCAGCGGCCAGCCCCATGATGCGAACACCCAGGCGAGGACGATGTACATCAGGCCCAGTGCCAGCACCAGTCCGGTGCGCATGTCGGCGAAGGTCTCCTCCTGATCCGCGGCGCGGCCCTCGAACGACCATTCGACCCCGTGGCGCTCGGCGACCTCGTCCAGCGGTCCTTCCTCCAGCGCGGCGCGAATCCGCGCGGCGTTGTTCACCGAGCGGTCGACCTCGGTGGAGACCTCGATCGCCAGTCGGGTGTCGGCGTGGCGCAGGGTCTCGAAGCCCGGTCGCGGGGTCAGCTCCGCGACGTTCTCCAGCGGCGCCAGATCGCCGTCCGGCAACCGGATCTGCAGGCGATCGAGGCTTTCGGTGGCATGCCGCTCGGCATCCGGCAGCCGGACCCGCACCTCGACCTCTTCCAGACCGTCCTGGTAGAGCTGGGCCAGGTGGCCGTCGTAGGCGGCGCGCAGCTGGGTGCCCAGCTGTTCGGTGGTCAGGCCCAGTGCGCGACCTTCGGGCAGCAGACGGAACGCGAGCTGCTCGCGCCCGAACGGGGTGTCGTCCTGGGTGGCGAAGGTCCCCGGGAATTCGTCGAACAGGTCGGCGACATCCAGCGCCGCGTCCTTGAGGGCGTGGGGGTCATCGCCGGTCACCCGCACCTCGAGGTCGCGGCCCGGCGGGCCGGTCTGGCGTTCGTCGATCGAGAAGGTCTCGATCCCGGGCGCCTCGCGCACGTTGTCCTGCCAGGAGCGGATGAACTCGCGGTTGCGCACGTCGCGGTCCTCGGGCGAGATCAGCTCGACCTGGATGGTGCCGAACTGATCGCCCTCGGGGGCGTTGCCGTCGCCCGGGTCGATCCCGCGCCCCAGGCGGGTCACCGAGGCCCGGACCAGTCCGCCGCCCAGCTCCTCGTCGGTCCTTTCCAGCGCCTCTTCCGCGTGTACCAGGAATTCCTCCACCCGTTCGGGCGGCGTGCCGGCCACGAAATTGACCCCGGCATTGACGATGGTGCCCTCGGGGGAAGGGAAGAAGGTAAAGCCGATTCGTCCGGAGGCGGCCAGGCCGATGGCCAGGATCAGGGCCCCGACCGCCAGGGCGAGGGTGACTCCCGAGTGGTCCACCGCGCGGGTCACGGCGCTGCGGAACGCCCCGTTGCGCAGGCGTTCGAAACCGTTGTCGAACCGCGCCCGCAGGCTTCCGGCTGCGGGCTCTTCGAGGCGGTTCATCACGCCCTGGAGGTGGGCCGGCAGGATCAGGAAGGCGATCAGCAGGGTGGCGATGATCACGCAGATCACCACCAGCGGGATATCGAACAGGATATTGCCGATCACGCCACCGATCAGCATCAATGGCATGAATGCCGCCACCGTGGTCAGCGAGGCGGCGACCACGGGGCCGACCATGCGCTGAGCCCCCTGACGCGCGGCGCGGCTGGCTGACAGTCCGCGCTGGTGCAGGCTGTAGGCGTGTTCGGAGACCACGATCGCGTTGTCGACGATGATCCCCAGCGACATGATGAAGCCGAACAGCGACATCATGTTGATGGAGCCGCCGACCAGCCACAGGACCACGAAGGCCGCGGTGAACGCGATGGGGATCCCGAGTGCCACGCGCAGGGCGATGTGGCGGTTGAGGAACAGGAACAGGATGCCCAGCACCAGCAGCAGGCCGCCGGCGCCGTTCTTCAGCAGCAGGGTGATGCGTTCGGACAGCAGTTCCCAGAAGGCGTCGGTCTGCTGCAGCTTGACCCCCGGGGGCAGGGTGGCCTCGGTGCGTTCCAGCCACTGTTCGAGGATGCGGGCCGACTCCAGCGCATCACCGGTCTCGCTGCGCAGCAGTTCCATCTCGATCGCGCGGGTGCCCTGGGAACGTGCACGTACCTGGCCATCGCGCGGTCGCAGGTCGATGTCGGCGATGTCGCCCAGCAGGATGCGGCCGTATTCGGTGTTGCCCTGCAGGATCAGGCGTTCGAAGGAGAGGATGTCGCGCGCCTGCTCCAGGCTGCGCAACTGCCGGGCGGTGTCATCGCGGCCCACCGATCCGGCCGGCATGTCCTGACTCATGCCGCTCACGGCCGCACCGATATCCTCCAGCGTCATGTCGAGCCGATACAGGCTGGAGGTCGGCACCTGGATGGCCATCTCGTCTTCGGTCAGGCCGGTGAATTCGACCCGCGCGATCCCCGCATCCAGCAGTTCGCGTTCGAACTGGCGTGCCAGGGTGCGCAGCTGTACGGGATCGTCGGGGCCGGTGATCAGCAGGCGCGAGACGGGCTCGTAATTGATGACCTGATTGACCACCGGGGTTTCGGCCTCGGCGGGCAGGTTGCGCTGCTGGTCGACCCGGTCGTTGACCTGTTCCAGCGCGTGGGTCATGTCTGCGCCGGGTTCGAACTCCAGGGTGACGGTGGCCACACCCAGGGCCGAGGTGGAGGTCATCTCGCGCAGATCGTCCACCGTGCGCAGGTCCTGCTCCAGCGGGTCGGTGATCGCCTGCTCCACGTCCTCCGCGGCGGCTCCGGACCATTCGACCTGCACGGTGATGATGTCGAGATCGAAATCCGGGAAGAACTGCGAGTTGAGCTGGTTGAGCGCGTAGGCGCCGGCCAGCAGCATCAGCGCGATCAGCAGGTTGGCTGCCAGGCGATGTTCGAGGAACAGCCGGATCGGGCCGCGGCCGCCGCCGGTCTCCGAGTCGTCCCCGGCCGGCGCTCCGCCCGGCATGGGCGCGGAGGTGTCACTCATCGCTGCTGCCCTGCTCGGTGATGTCCGGTTCGCCCTCGCGCACGGCTTCGGCCGCGGAGGGCAGGTCCTCGTCGTCCTCGACCTCCACGCGCAGGCCGTCCACCGCGTTGGGCAGACGGGTAGCGACCAGGACGTCGCCGGATTCGATCTCGGACTGGCGGATCAGGGCCAGGGTGTCGCCGGCCTTGCTGCGGTATTCGCCCAGGCGCTCGACCGTGAGCGACTGCAGGCGCCCGTCTTCCACCCGAAACACCCTGTCGCGGCCATACAGCGCCTCGAACGGGACGACCAGGCTGTCAGCCTCCTCGGGGAGGTGCAGATCCAGTTCGAGGAAACGGTTGAGTCCCAGAGAGCGCCCGCCGTCCACGACCCGGAACACCCCGTGCGAGCCGCTGGCACCACTGCGGGTTTCGCCCTCGATGCGCTCCAGTTCGGTGGTGATATCGCGCCCGCCAGCATGGGTCACGGCCCGCAGCGGTTGATCCTCCGCCAGCAGGGTCTCCAGCCGCGTTTCCAGATCCAGCGGCAGGCCTGCACGGATCTCCAGGTCGTCGAGGTTGAACAGGCGCACCAGTTCGTCGCCGTCGCGGGCGCGTTCGCCCGGCGAGGTGCGCACGCTGACCACGCGGGCGTCGAACGGCGCGCGGACCTCGGTGCGCTCGAGATCCAGCGAGGCCTGTTCGGCGGCGGCCCGGGCACGGTCCAGACGGGCCTCGGCCGCCGCCAGGCGCATGGGAGCGTCGGCGACCGCTTCTTCGCGGTTCTGGACCGTCAGCTCGGCCTGCTCGAGACGTTCCCGCGCGTCATCGACATCGCTGTCCGAACCCATGTCGCGTTCGCGAAGGTCCCGAGCACGTTCCAGTCCGCGGCTTGCGATGTCGCGCAGTTCGCGTTCGCGCACCAGCGCCTCGCGGTCGAAGCGGGCGCGCAGCTGTTCGCTTTCCAGCGCGCCTTCGAGCTCGTCAGCCTCCGCGCGTGCCTGGCGCAGGGCGAGCTGCGCCTCGGCCGGATCGATGCGGACCAGCAGGTCGCCCTCGCGGACCGTCTGCCCGTCGCGCGCGGGAACCTCCGTCACATCGCCGCGGACCGCCGCGCGCAGGGTCGCGTCCTGGGCCGAGCCGCTGCGGCCGTACAGCACCACCGAGGGATGATGGGTCCCGGGTTCGGCGACGAAGCCACGCACCGGCCAGGCGCGTTCCTCACCCTCGGGGGCGGGCGCCTCGGGACCGGTGGCACGCAGGATCAGGAAGCCGACCACGCTGAGGGCGAGGATCAACAGGGGGATGAGGGCACGGCCGACTCGCGGCATGACACGGGACATGCAGTTCTCGCTCGGGTCCTGGATTGAGGCGGACGCCGGCGGGCGGGCGTCCGGACCTTGGAGAGCCGGTCCGGGGCGAAGTTCCTCGCCGAGTCAACCGGCGTGTCGCGGCCGGCATGGCTGACCCGGACCGCGTGTCGCAGTGTATCACCGCCAGTGCGCGGCCTGCAGCGCCGGGCCTCAGGCGAGATTGTATCGGTGAAGCTTGCGCCAGAGGGTCGTGCGGTCGATCCCGAGGCTGCGGGCCGCACGCGTCCGGTTGCCGTTATGTGCGGCGAGGGCCTGGCGCAGGCGGCGGGCCTCGTCCGGCTCGCCGGCGGTCGAGGAGTCGGGGCCGGCGGGGATCGGATCCGGAAGCCCAGGGGGTCCCTCCGCGCGGTGCGCCCGCGCCCGCGGATCCGGAGTAGGGGAATGCCCCGGAGGGCGGTTCTCGGGGAGGGGGAAGTCCTCTACGTAGCCGGTGTCCTCCGCGTGGAGCTCGAGACAGGCGAACACGTTTTCCAGCTCGCGAAAATTGCCCGGCCAGGAGTGGTTCTCGAGCTTTTTCCGCAGGGCCGGCGCCAGTCGGAGGCCGTGTTCGGCGATGAAGTGGTCAAGGGTGGCGGCCAGGTCAAGCGGGCGCGAGCGCAGCGGTGGAAGTTCCACCGTGGCCACGGCCAGCCGGTAGAACAGATCGGCACGGAACTGTCCGGTGTCGACGCGCCCCTGCAGATCCTGGTTGGAGGCCGACAGGATCCGTACGTTCACGCGTCGGGTAATGTTCTCGCCCACCCGTTCGAATTGCCCGTCCTGCACCGCGCGCAGCAGCTTGGACTGCAGCCGCAAGGGGAGCTCGCCGATCTCGTCGAGAAACAGCGTGCCGCCGTCGGCGCTCTCGAATCGTCCCTCACGATCGGCGACGGCCCCCGAGAAGGCGCCGCGTACGTGGCCGAACAGCTCCGATTCCAGCAGTTCTTCGGGGATGGCCGCGCAATTGACCTCCACGAACGGCCCGTTTGCGCGCGGGCTGTAGGCATGGATCCCGCGGGCCAGGCGCGTCTTGCCGGTTCCGGACTCACCCAGCAGCAGCATGCGGATGTCGCTGCCGGCGGCCCGGCGGGCGAACACCATCTGATGATGGCAGATCGGGTCGGCCGAGCGGAATTCGGCCGGAAGTCCTTCCCCTTGATTCATTTTCATCGCACGCCTCATCGCCGGGGCCCGGCTGGAGTATGGCAGCGGTGTTGCAACGGCGCCAGAGGTGTTGCAACAAAAAATTTTTCGTCTTAACAGATGCTTATATTCAGATATCGAGAATCCGGTTGTTGCAACACCTTGAGATGCAAGCTTTTTGATTTTTCATTAATTCATTGACATATAAGCCTATTCAAATATTGGCATGCACGTTGCTTGTGTCCCGGCGTGCTTTTCTCTACAACAATAAAAACAGCCCGAAGCGGGGCAGCTCAGGGGGAGGTTCGAATGGCGTCGTTGCGAAAGGTTGTTCCGGTGATCTGTGCAATGCTCATGACCGGCACGGCGGCGGCCCAGACTGGCTGGGCGCCGGAAGCCACGCCTCGTACCGCACCTGCCGAGACCACCGGGGTCCACATTGCGCAGCCGCTGGAGGCCGAACGGCGCACTGTATCTGGAACCGTGATCCCGTTTCGCGAAGTCACCCTGCGTGCGCAATCGGGCGGACGCGTGGTGTCGGTCGAGGGTGAGGAGGGTGAACGCTTCGAGACGGACGAGAAGGTGGCGGCGATCTCCGACGAGCGCCTGCAGGCGCAGCGCCAGGCGGCTCTGGCCGAGATGCGGACCACCGAGGCTGCGATCCGTGAGGCCCGCATGCATTTCGACCGGGAGGTGATCTCGCCCCGATCAGAGGACATCGGCCAGATGCCCGGCATGGGGATGCCCGCGATGATGGACCAGATGATCACACGCGACATGGGGCAGTTCATGGGCTTTGGCGATCCAACGCTGGATCGCACCACGGACCTTTTCTCCCGGCATATCGGCGTGGATCAGGCGCAGGCGCGCTGGGAACAGGCCCGCGCTCGTGTCGAGGAACTGGACGTGGCGCTGGAGGAGACCCGCTCGCGGGCCCCGTTTGACGGCGTGATCATGCACAAGCACGTCGAGCCGGGCGATACGGTACAACCCGGACATCCGCTGCTGACCATGGGGTATCTGGACTATCTGCGGGTGGAGGCCGCCGTTCCGGTGCGGCTGGTGCGCCAGCTGGAGGTGGGGGACATGGTGGCGGTCACGCTGGATGGAGAGGACGAGGAAATCCAGGCACGCGTATCGCGCATCTTCCCGCTGGCCGATCCGCATCGTCACACCGTCACCGTCAAGTTCGACCTGCCGCAGGAGGTCCGCGCGGGGCCCGGCATGTATGCCGAGGTGCACCTGCCGGGCGACGCGGTCCGGGACGACCGGGTGGTGATCCCGGAAAGTGCAATCATCCCGGGCGGGGCGCTGCCGCGCGTCGCGGTGCTGGGCGACGATGATCAGGTGCGCATTCGGACCGTCCGTCTGGGTGCGGCCCGCGACGGGGGCGTGGTGGTGACATCGGGGCTGCAACCCGGGGCTCGGGTACTGAGCAACCCGCGTACGCGGCACTGATGCCCGTCGGACGATAATAAGGATAAATCGGCGACCCATGAGCGACCACAATCCCCAGAACCCCCAGGATCCGGGCGGCCACGGCACGGATCCCGGCATTGCCGGGCGCATGGCCCGGGCCTTTGTCCATTCCCCGCTGTCCCCGCTGTTGCTGCTGGCCAGCATCGCGATCGGGATCCTGGGGCTGATCGTCACCCCGCGACAGGAGGACCCGCAGATCTCGGTCCCGATGGTCGACATCATGGTCGAGTATCCGGGGGTACCGTCCGAACAGGTCGCCAGCCTGGCCGCACGGCCGCTGGAACGCCTGATGAGCGAACTGTCGGGTGTGGACAACGTGTATTCGGTGTCGCAGCGCGGCGAGGCAATGGTCACCGTGCAGTTCGACGTCGGTGAGGAGATGGAATCCTCGGTGGTGAAGGTCCACGACAAACTGATGTCGAATCGGGATCTGATGCCCCCGGGCGTCAGCGAACCGATGGTGCGGCCCAAGGGCGCGGATGACGTGCCGGTGGTCACGCTGACCTTCTGGTCCGACGAGGTGGATGACGCGATGCTGCGTCAGATTGCCCTGGACGCGAAGCAGCAGCTCAACGAGGTTCCGGATACGGCGCAGAGCTTCGTGGTCAGCGGGCGCGAGGAAAAACTGCGCATCGAGGTGCAGCCCGAACGTCTGGAAGGCTACGACATCACCCTGGACCAGATCGCCGGGGCGGTGCAGCAGGCGAACTCGGAACGCGGAGCGGGGGCGATCGAGAGCGGCGGGCGGCACATGTCGGTGCATACCGGTGCGTTCCTGACCAGTGCGGAAGACGTCGAACGCCTGCTGATTTCGGTGGACGACGGACGGCCGGTGTATCTGCGCGATGTGGCGGAGGTCACCTATGGCCCGGGCGAGGTGGACCGCTTCGTGCGGCACTACTCCGGTCCTGCGGCTCTGGAGCCGGATGCGGCCGCGGACGGGGCCGCGGCGGTGACGCTGGCCATCGCCAAGAAGCCCGGCAGTAACGGCGTCACGGTCGCCGACGGAGTGCTGGAACGTCTGGATCGCATGAAGGGGGACGCGATACCCGACAACGTGGGGGTGGAGGTCTCGCGCGATTACGGCAAGACGGCCAACGAGAAGGTCAACGAACTGATCTTCAAGTTGTTCGTCGCGACCTTTGCGGTGACCCTGCTGGTGGCGCTGTTCCTTGGATTGCGCGCCGCGCTGGTGGTGCTGATCGTGATCCCGGTGGTGATCCTGTTCACCGTCTTCAGCGCCTGGGTGCTGGACTACACCATCGACCGGGTCAGCCTGTTCGCGCTGATCTTCGCGATCGGGATCCTGGTGGACGACGCGATTGTGGTGGTGGAGAACATCTACCGCCGCTGGTTGATGAAGGGCGACCTGGATTCGGATACGAACGTGGATGCGGTGCGCGAGGTCGGCAACCCGACGATCCTCGCGACCTTCACGGTGATTGCCGCGCTGCTGCCGATGGGGTTCGTCTCCGGGATGATGGGGCCGTACATGCAGCCGATCCCGGTGCTGGGTTCGGTCGCGATGCTCTTCTCCCTGGTCGCGGCCTTCGTGTTCACGCCGTGGCTGACCCAGCGCCTGCGGCCCAGCATGGATTATCTGGAGAAGGCGACCGACAAGGAGCACCGCCAGGCCGAGCGGCTCGGGCGTTTCTTCCGCTCGGTAATCCCCGGCCTCGTTGACAACCGGGCCCGTGGCTACGCCTTCCTGGCCGGGATCGTGGTGGTGTTCTTCCTGATGGCGAGTCTGTTCTACACCACGGATGTCCGGGTGAAGATGCTGCCGCTGGACAACAAGCCCGAATTCCAGGTGATGATCAACTTCCCCGAAGGGACGGCGCTGACCGAGACCGCCAGTCTCGCGGACGCGATGGCCTCCGAACTGCGTGAATTCGAGGAAGTGACCGGCCTGCAGTCCTATGTCGGCACGGCCGCACCGTTCAACTTCAATGGCCTGGTGCGTCACTACTACCTGCGCCAGGACCCCTGGCTGGGTGACATTCAGGTCCAGCTGGTGGACAAGGGCGACCGTGCCCGCACCAGCCACGAGATCGCGACCGAGGCACGCGAACTTCTGACCCCGCTGGCCCAGCAAGCTGGTGCCCGGATCGAGGTGGTCGAGATGCCACCGGGCCCCCCGGTGCTGCAGTCCGTGGTGGCCGAGGTCTACGGGCCGGACGCCGAAACCCGCCGGCAGGTTGCGCGCGATCTGGAGGAGATGTTCCGCGGGGCCGAGCACATCGCGGACGTGGACAGCTTCCTGCAGGCCCCGCACAACGTCTGGCATTTCGACGTGGACCGCGACAAGGCGCTGCGTCGTGGCGTGACCGTGGACAGCGTGAATCGCACCCTGGAGGCCGCCATCGGTGGTCAGGTTCTGGGCGACATCAAGGCCCGCTCGCTGGTCGAGCCCCATCTGATCGAAATGCGCCTGCCGCACGGGACCCGTTCCGACATCGGACGCCTGGAACAGCTTCCGGTGGCCACCGGGCAGGGGGGCACGGTGAGCCTGGGAGAGCTGGGCCGTTTCGTGGAGCGCCCGCAGGATGAACCGATTTATCACAAGAACCTGCGGCCGGTGGAGTACGTAACCGGCGAGGTGGTGGGGCGTCTGGCAGCCCCGGTCTACGGCATGCTGGAGGTCGAGGAGCAACTTGCAGACTACGAGCTGCCCGACGGCAGCAAGGTCCAGCCGCACTGGCTGGGTCCGCCCCCCAACGACGGCTCCACCGCTTTCGAATGGGCCGGCGAGTGGACGGTGACCTACGAGACCTTCCGCGACATGGGCATCGCCTTTGCGATTGCTCTGATCCTGATCTACATGCTGGTGGTCTGGGAGTTCGGCAACTTCGTGCTGCCGGGCATCATCATGGCCCCGATCCCCCTGACCCTGATCGGAATCATTCCCGGTCACTGGCTGTTCAATGCCGAATTCACCGCCACCTCGATGATTGGCTTCATCGCACTCGCCGGGATCATCGTGCGCAATTCCATATTGCTGGTCGATTTCGGACGTCAGGCCGTCGACGAGGGCCACGATGTGCGCGAGGCCATGATCCTCGCCTGCCAGGCGCGGACCCGTCCGATCATCATCACCGCGTTCGCGTTGCTGGCCGGTTCCAGCGTGATCCTGTTCGACCCGATCTTCCAGGGCATGGCGATCTCGCTGATGTTCGGGACCATCGTGGCCACACTGCTGACCCTGCTGGTGATCCCGCTGGGTTGTATCTCCGGGCGTCGTGCGTTCGGTCGTTCCTCGCCGGACGGGTCGGACGGCGGGGCGGTCTGCGCCGCCCCCTCAGCGGGCGGCGACACCGCCACGCGCAGCGACAACCCCTTCGGTCCGGCCGAAGGCGGGCCGGTGACTCGTGGCGTGCAGTATCTGGGCCTCTACCTGCGCTGCCTCGGGGCGGCCTTCCTGGAGGGCCTGCGCGATCTTTGGCGCGCGCTGATCGCGCTGCTGAAGCGGCGTGGCGGCGGGGGGCCGCCGCCCTCGGGTCCGCAGGGCGGGCCCGGGGGCGGGCCGTCCGCAGGCCCGCGCCCGGGATCCGGTCCGGATTCGGGATCGGGATCGGGGTCGGGGAAGCACGGTCAGGCCGATGCGGGGAACGCGTCCGAGACGGCCGAAACCGCGGATGCCGCGGCCCCAAAATCCGGCTCCGGAGCCGATAAGGAGCCCGACCCGGAAAAGAACAAGCCTGCGACGCAACAGAGCAGCACGACCGCGGGGATGGCCGCGGAGGATAGCGGCCCGGCGGAGATCCCGGATACGTCGAACACGGCCGGCACCGGTCCCAAGGGCGGGTCGGCGGCCGGGCGCAAGCGACGCGGGATTCGACTCAAGTAGGCGCGAAAGGCGTCAACGTTCACTGCAAGAGCCTCAAGGAGGTTGATGATGAAGAAGCGTTTCAATGCACGAATGCTGGGTCTGGCCATGGCCGGCGCCGCAATGGTCTCGATGACCGCACTGGGCACGGTGCAGGCCGAAGAAGAGACCGGTGCGGGGCAGGGCCCGGCCGCCCAGCAGGCCCCGGTCCCCGGTCCGTGGGGATCGCACGCGCCGTATGGCCATGGCGCGGGTGCCTATCCGGGCGGCGAAATGCTGCAGCGCCGCGATGCCTCCGGTGACTTCAGCTTCGGTATGTCCGGACGCAGCCACGGTCACGGTTATGGCCACGGTCGCGGAGACGGCTACGGACACGGATACGGCCATGGTTACGGGCCCCGTCACGGTTATGGTCCGGGTTATGGCCACGGGCCCGGGATGATGCAGGGTCCGGGGTACGGCCCCGGCATGTATGGGCCGCAGGGCTTTGGCGAGATGCCGGAGTTCGATCCGGATGACCTGCCCGAGGACATGCCGGAAGAGATGCGCGAGCGCATCAAGAAGCAGCATGCCGAGCGCCAGGAACGCATGGAAGAGATGCAGGCCATGCATGAGGCGCGCATGGAAGCGATGCAGAAGGGTCGCGAGGCCTACATGGAAGAGATGGAGCGCCAGCGTGAAATGCGCATGGAACAGATGGAGGAACGGCGCGACGACGGGGGCTACTGAGGCCCTGACGCATGGGAGCGAGGCACATGGCGATCGGAGGTGATTCCGCGGACGGGGTACGGCCAGTGGCGTGGCGGGTGCTGATAGCAGCGCTGGTCACTGTCGGGCTGGCCCTGACGGCGGTATCGGCCGAGGCGCGGGAGCGACACAACCCGTGGTCGGCCCAGCCCCACGACCCTGCCGACGTACGTGAATCCGGTCGATTCGGCGGGCATGTACCGCCGTCGGCAGGAACGTTCGCCCCTCCGGGTTTCGATCCGGGGCGTCGGGAGGTTGAAGAGCCCCGCCATGTGCAACCTCGGGACCCGCGTCCGTATTCGCGGGAAGCGCCCGGCTTCGGGCCGGAAGGCCATGGGCCAGGTCCGTACGGGTATGGCGCACCCTCGGGTGCGCCGGGATATGGATTTCCGTTCTTTTTCAGCCCCTGGAGCCAGGGGATGTGAGTCGCCTGTCTGCGGACAGGATGCCGGTGCGTGATCGCCCTCCGCGCACGGGTGGCAATATGGTGAGGGCAGGTCTCCGAGAGGAGGAGGTAATACTATGAGCAAGTTTCTGAAAGCAGCCGTTCTTGCGGCATCCATGGCCGGTCTGGCCGCTGCCCCGATGATGGCTTCCGCGCAGTGGGGCGGGCCGGGTTATGGCGGTCCGGGCTACGGTGCGCCGTACGGTCCGGGTTACGGCTACGGTCCGGGCTACGGCGGGATGCCGTTCTTTGGCCGCGGCCACAACGTGGGTGACATGTTCGGCGACATGATGGGCGATTTCGACTTCTCCGCCCGCGGTCGCGGCCATGGTCACGGTTACGGCCACGGTCGTGGTGACGGCTATGGCTACGGTCGTGGCTACGGCTACGGTCCCGGCTACTATGGCCACCCCGGTTACGGCTATGGCCCCGGTTATGGTCCGGGCTACGGTCCGCAGCAGGGCATGCCGCAGCAGCAGGAAGAGCAGTAACCGTAGCAGCAAGCACGGGTCCGCCCGTGTAAAACCTGGCTGCCCGGTTCGCCGGGCAGCCCTCTTACGAATTCAAGGGATCCGGGAGCCGCGATGCTGACGGTAGTGGCCAACCTCAAGGGGGGTACGGGCAAGAGCACGGTAGCCTTCAACCTCGCGTTGTGGCTGCTGGCGAAGGGCCGGCGCGTGCAGGCCGTGGACCTGGATCCACAGAGGACACTGGTCGATGTGCTGGAGGTGCGGGCCGAGGAGGGCTACCTCCCGGCACTCGCCTGGTCCACTGACCCGGAGGACGCGCTGCAGCGTCGCGGGAATGACGAACACTGTCTGGTGGATGTCGGTCCATCCGCGATGGACGTCCTGATGCGGATGGTGGAGCAGGCGGACCGGGTTCTGATACCGGTACCGCCGAGCCAGGCCGATGTCTGGTCCACGCATCGATTCGTGCGCGAGATCCAGGAGCGTCGCGGGGCGCGCACCGGTGATGACGCCGGAATCGAGGTGTTCATCAACCGCGCCGATACGCATCAGTTCGTGCGCGAGACCGAGGAGACCGCCGAGGCGCTGAGGCAGATCGAGGGAATCCGTTTTCTGCGGCCGCGGCTCAAGCAGCGCACCGCCTTCCGTCGGTCGTTCAGCGAGGGACTGGCCGTCAACGAGCTGGAGCCAGCGGGCAAGGCGGCAGAGGAACTGGATCGACTGGCTCGCGCGATCTTCGGCGAACAGGTCTGAATCGGCAGGACAGAAGGCGCGGGACGGTCCCGCCGCCGAACGGGATGAGGTGATACATGGGAGCAGGTGAACAACAGCCGCGCCGCGGTTTCATCAACCGGTACTGGGTGCTGATCGTGATCATCCTCTGGCTGATCGCCTGGTCCGCCCGCGACTGGCTCGCCCCGGCGGAATCCGAGCCCGCGGCTGATGCCAATGGCGAGGTCATCGCGGAAGAACGAGCCGAGTCCGAAGCCGAGCGGGAGGAGGTCAAGCGGGAAGAGGCCGAGCGGGAAGAGGCCGAGCGGGAAGAAGCCGAGCGGGAAGAAGCCGAGCGGGAAGA
>NZ_KB898726.1:27800-364807 GCF_000377785.1 Thioalkalivibrio sp. ALJ24
AGCGGGAAGAGGCCGAGCGGGAAGAGGCCGACCCGGCCACACTCCTGGCCGAGGCACGAGCCGCTTTCAGAGCGGAGGGGCGCGAGGCCGCGCAGGAGATCCTGAGCGAAGGCCTCGACCAGTTGCCCGAGGACAGCCGGGCGCGCGTTGACGTGCTGGGCGAACTGGGAAATCTGCAATACGCCGGGGGAGACGTGGCTACTGCCATGGAAACCTGGGACCGGGCGCTGGAAAAGCTCCCCGCGTCAGAACGGCCGGCGTGGATCGAACCCCTGCGCCCGATCTATGGACGCCACCATCCCGATGGTGCCGCCCACCTGGACCGCTTCCGCCCGAATCGGTGACTGGAAGCGGGCCGATTACCTGCGGCGATCACGGGAGTTCGCATGACTAACAACCACGAAAACTCTTTCGAGCACGAAGAAGACTATCGCGAAGTAAAGGAGGAGGCCACTGACGCGCAGAGGCGGGCCCATCGCCTCGAACTGATCGTTTACGCCTCACTGGCCGCATTCGCCGTGCTGGCGGTGTACGGTTTCTGGCTGATCACCAGCCTGACCCGGGACGTTTCCCAGCTGACCGTCGAGATCGCCGAGGTGCCACGGGTGGTGGATCGTGACATGTCGGCGATTGTGCGCCACATGGATGCAATGGAGGGCCACATGGTGGAGATTTCCGGTAGTACGACGAAGATGGAGGGCCATATGGCGACGATTGCCGGAACGATGGGAGGGATGGAGCAGGGAATCGCGTCCATCGACGAAGACATCGCGAAGATGAGCACGGATATCTCGTCCATGACCCAGGATACCGAGGTCATGGCCGGTTCCGTGATCGGTATGCAACGTGACATGTGGAGCCTGAATCGCAACGTGGGCGGTCCTATGGGTATGATGAACATGTTCAACCCATTCTCGGGGCAGGGCGGCCCATATCCGGGCTCGGGCGGCCACTACCGTCCGAGTCCGGGCCCGCAGTAGCGGGAGCGGCGTTCGGTCCGGACCCGAATCAATACGGAGATCGGAATGTTCAATCGACCTGGCAGCCGCGTCCGCAAGCAGCTCAAGCTCCTGAGCGATCGTCTGGCGGAGGAAAACCCGGTTCTCGAGGGTGTGGTCAACCCGTTTCGGGAACTGGATCGTGTCGGATATGCCTCGGGTCTGCTGGACCCGGAAGAGGAGTCCTACGCCTTCACCATTTCCTGGTGGCCGATGATCTCGGTGCTGGGAACCTTCTCCTCCGGCAAGTCCACGTTCATCAACGAGTTCGTGGGCGATACGGTACAGCGCAGCGGCAGCCAGGCGGTGGACGACAAATTCACCGTGATTTCCTACGGCGGCAGCGAACGGGTTCAGGAGCTACCCGGGCTGGCGCTGGACGGGGACCCGCGATTCCCGTTCTATCGGGTGTCCGACGAGATCGAACGCATTACCGATGGTGGCGGCCGTACGGTGGATCATTTCCTGGCGATGAAAACCGCACGCTCGGAGCAGCTGCGCGGGCGGATCCTGATCGACTCGCCCGGATTCGATGCCGACGAGCAGCGCACCACCATCCTGCAGCTGACCGATCACATCATCGACCTGTCGGACCTGGTGCTGGTGTTCTTCGACGCCCGACACCCCGAACCCGGCGCCATGCGAGACACCCTCGAGCACCTGGTCAATCGCGTGGCCGAACGCAACGACTTCACCAAGCTGGTGTTCATCCTCAACCAGATCGACACCACCTGGCGCGAGGACAACCTCGAGGAAGTGGTGGCCGCGTGGCAGCGCGCGGTTGTGCGTCAGGGCAATGCGACCGGGCGGTTCTACTGCATCTATAACGAGAGTGGCGCCGTCGAGATCGAAGACCCGCAGGTACGCAGCCGTTATCAGGAGAAATCGGCCCAGGATCGCGAAGAGATCCACGCCAAGATCCGGGAGATCAGCTCTTCGCGTTCCTATCGCATCATCGGCGCCCTGCAGGCGATCGCCGAATCGATCGAGATGGACGCACTCCCGGCCATCAAGCGCAGTCTTGACCGCTGGCGTCGGCGGGTATTGCAGTTCGACGCCGGCATGATGGGCCTGCTGGTCGTCCTGCTTGCAGTGGCCGCGTATCAGGCCACCGACGGGCTGGGTCCCTGGCTGGACGGCCGGGTGTGGCAGACCCTGCTCGACAACCCGGCCTGGACGTCGCTGGGGGCCGTGCTGATCGCCGCCGCGCTGGGCGGTATCCATTTCTTCAATCGGCACTGGCTGGCGCGGCGGATTGCGCGGGAACTGCCCAAGGAATCCGCCGCCGGAAACTGGCAGGCGGCGTTCCTCAAGAGCACCCGGCCGATGCGTTTCCTGTTCGCCCGCGGGCCGCGCGGTCTGGGGCGGCGGAGTCGGGCACGGCTGCATCGCCTGCGTGATCAGGCGGAGGCCTACATCCAGAAACTCAACAACCAGTTCGTGGACGCCAGCCCCGTGGACCCCGGCAGTGGCCGGGCCTCGGCGGCCGATGTCCATCGCCCGGCGGAACCGGCCACACGGCCGGCAGCGTCGGAACCCGGTACGGCCACGGAGGCGGCCGGCGAGAGCAGTGATGCAGGGAGCAGCGGAACGCGGTAGGCTTCGGTTGCCCGAGGCCGCCGACAACAACAATGCGGTCCCCGGACGGTCTGCGCCGTTCGCACCGAAGGAGGAGAACGATGATGACCGTGCTGGCGTGGGTCATGTTTGTTCTGGCGATGATTCTGGTGCCGATCTCGATTTGGGCCAGTCTTGCTGCCCTGGGCATTTGCGCGGGTTGCGCCTTCATCCGGGACTGGCGGCGCGGCCGCCAGAATGCCGGGAACTGACACCCGCAGTTAGAGGCGTTCGGGGCCGGGGGGCGCAGGGGGGCGCTCCCCGGCCTCGCCATGTATAACAACAGGAGGAAGACTCAATGAGCGACGAACAGAAGAAACTGGCCATCATCGCAACCAAGGGCAGCCTGGACTGGGGCTATCCCCCGTTCATCCTGGCCTCTACCGCGGCGGCCCTGGGTTACGAATGCGAGATCTTCTTCACCTTCTACGGTCTCAAGCTGCTGGAGAAGAAGCTGGATCTGCAGGTGACCTCGCTGGGCAATCCGGGCATGCCCATGCCAATGCCCATGCCGGTGCTGCTGCAGGCCTTGCCTGGCATGCAGAAGATGATGACCGTGATGATGAAGAACAAGATGAAGGCGAAGGGGGTCTCCGATCTGGAGGATCTGCGCGAGCTTTGCCAGGAGGCCGAGGTGCGCATGATCGCCTGTCAGATGACGGTCGACCTGTTCGAGATGGACACCAGTCATTTCATCGACGGCGTGGAATATGCCGGGGCGGCGGCATTCTTCGAATTTGCGGGTGATTCCGACATCTGCCTGTTCATGTAAAGGCCACGGCCCGTTGGCCGTCGGGGCCCCGGAGGATTCTCCGGGGCCTTTTTGTTTGTGTGAACCGTGCCCGTCGTACGGGGCGCGGACCCGCAAGCCCGGCGCGAGCCGTTATACTCTGCGGCCATGAAACGACTGCACCCTGATTCCTTCCCCACCCTCGAGGACTTTGTCGGCAACACGCCGCTGGTGCGCCTGCAGCGTCTGGCCGCGGATCTGCCGTCGACCGTGCTGGTCAAGCTCGAGGGCAACAACCCCGCCGGCTCGGTCAAGGACCGTCCCGCGGTCAACATGATCCGGGCGGCCGAGCAGCGTGGCGACATCCGCCCCGGCGACACGCTGATCGAGGCCACCTCGGGCAATACCGGGATCGCGCTGGCGATGGCGGCGGCGATCAAGGGCTATCGCATGGTCCTGATCATGCCGGACAATATGTCGGCCGAACGGCGTGCATCGATGAAGGCCTATGGCGCGGAGCTCAGGCTGGTGTCGCGCGAGGAGAGCATGGAAGGGGCGCGGGACCTGGCGCAGCGCATGGCGGATGCGGGCGAGGGCGTCCTGCTCAACCAGTTCGGCAATCCGGACAACCCGGATGCCCATTACCAGGGCACCGGGCCGGAGATCTGGCGCGACACCGAGGGTACGGTCAGCCATTTCGTGTCGTCCATGGGCACCACGGGGACCATCATGGGGGTCTCGCGCTACCTGAAGGAACGCAATCCGGAGATCGAGATCGTCGGCGTGCAGCCCGGAGAGGGCGCGTCGATCCCGGGGATCCGGCGCTGGCCGGAGGCGTATCTGCCGACGATTTTCGACGCCGCACGCGTGGACCGCACGGTGGACGTGACCCAGGAAGAGGCCGAGACCACCATGCGCCGGCTGGCGGCCGAGGAGGGCATCTTCGCCGGGGTCTCCTCCGGCGGCGCGGTGGCGGCGACCCTGCGCCTGGCCGCGCAGGTCGAGGGCGGGACCTTCGTGGCGATCATCTGCGACCGTGGTGATCGCTATATCTCCACCGGCGTCTATCCCGACTGAGGCAGGCATGTCCGCTCCCGTACTGGTTTTCGACCTGGAAACGGTGCCCGATATCGAGGGCGCGCGCCGGCTGCACGACTTTGACGGCCTGACCGACCGGGAGGTCGCCGATGCGCTGTTCGCGATGCGTCGGGCGCAGACCGGCTCGGAATTCCTGCGCCACCCGCTGCACCGCATCGTGTCCATCGGCGTCCTGTATCAGGGCGGGGACGCGCTCAAGCTGTCGGCCTTCGGGCGCGACGGCGAGGACGGGCACACGCCGGACGAGGCCGAGCTGCTGCGCCAGTTCTTCGGCGTGATCGACCAGCGCACCCCGACCCTGGTGAGCTGGAACGGCAGTGGTTTCGACCTGCCGGTGCTGCATTACCGCGCGCTGGTCAACGGCGTGCAGGCGCCGCGCTACTGGGAACAGGGCGACGACGACCGCGAGTTCCGTTACAACAACTACCTCTCGCGTTTCCACTGGCGCCACGTCGACCTGATGGACGTGCTCGCGGGCTTCCAGGGCCGGGCGGTGACCGGCCTGGACACCATGGCGAGTCTGCTGGGCTTTCCCGGCAAACTGGGCATGGACGGATCCATGGTCTGGCCGGCCTGGCGTGACGGGCGCGCCGGCGAGATCCACGACTACGTGGAACACGACGTGCTCAATACCTATCTGGTGTGGTTGCGGTTCCAGCACATGCGTGGCCATCTGACCGACGATGCCCTGAACGCGCGGGAGGACCAGCTGGCGGATTACCTGGCCGCCAGCCCGGCCGAACATCACCTCGAATTCCTCGAAGCCTGGCGGGGCTGACGGCATGAGCAAAAAGTTCGACCGCACCCCATTCGAAGCCGTGATCGAGGACGTGACGCTGGATGGCCAGGGTGTGATCCGTCGCGACGGCAAGGCCTGCTTCGTGCACGGGGCACTGGCCGGCGAACGGGTGCGCGCGGTGCAGACCGGGCGCAAGCGCCGTTTCGATCTGGCCGAGGTGGTGGAGGTGCTCGAGCCCGCTGCCGGTCGGGTGGATCCGCCTTGTGCATACTTCGGCCTGTGCGGCGGCTGCAAGCTGCAGCACGCTTCGGTCGAGCTGCAGCGCGGGATCAAGGAACAGGCCCTGTTCGACGCGCTGGAACGCATCGGGCACGTGACCCCCGAGGCGCGGTTCGAGCCGCTGACGGGGGCAACCCTGGGCTATCGGCGTACCGCGCGGCTGGGCGCCAAGCACGTGCCGAAAAAGGGCGGGACCCTGGTCGGATTTCGCGAACGCGGCAGTCCCTATCTGGCGGAGATGGACCACTGCGAGGTGCTGCATCCGGCGGTGGGGCACCGCATCCGTGCGCTGCGGGAGTTGCTGGACGGCCTGCAGGCCCGTGACCGGATCCCGCAGATCGAGGTCGGCGTGGATGACGACGACCGCGTGGCCCTGGTGTTCCGTCACCTCGACCCGCTGGACGAGGCGGATCAGGCGCGCCTGACGACCTGGGCCGAGGGGGAAGGCATCGACGTGTTCCTGCAGTCGGGCGGGCCGGAGACGGTGGTGCATCTCGCAGGCCCGGACATGCCCCTGGTCTACCGGCACCCGGATTTTGGCGTGGAAATCGGTTTCACGCCCATGGATTTCGTCCAGGTTCATCCCGAGGTGAACCGGGCCATGGTGCGCCAGGCGGTAGCGGCACTGGAGCTGGAGCCGGACCATCGGGTGCTGGACCTGTTCTGCGGGCTGGGCAACCTGACCCTGCCACTGGCCACCCGGGCGGCCGAGGTGACCGGGATCGAGGTGGATGACGCGATGCTCGCGCGGGCGGCGGACAATGCGCGCGGGCAGGGCATCCGCAACACCCGCTATGCACGCGCCGATCTGGACGACGCCGAGGCGCTGACGCGGGCCGACTGGCTGCACGAGGACTGGGACCGGGTTCTGCTTGACCCGCCCCGTACCGGCGCCGCAGCTGCAGTGGAGGCGCTGGGGCCGCGCCGAATCGAACGTCTGGTCTACGTGTCCTGTAACCCGGCGACCCTGGCGCGTGACGCCGAACGCCTGGTACATCATCATGGCTACCGGCTGGAGCGCGCCGGGATCATGGACATGTTCCCGCATACGGCGCATGTGGAATCCATGGCCGTCTTCGCTCGATCCTGAGGGCGGTTTTCAAGGAGGCAGTGAATGCTCGAGATCGTGAAAAGTGGCGGCTGGCTGATGCTGCCGATCCTGCTGTGTTCGGTGCTGGCGCTGGCGATCGTGCTGGAGCGTTTCATCTCGCTGCGCCGCGGGCGGGTGGTTCCGCGCGGGCTGCTGGGCCGCGTGTGGGAACAGATGCGCGAGCACGGGCTGTCGATGGAGGACATCGAACGGCTGCGCGAGAACTCGCCGCTGGGCGCGGTGCTGGCCGCCGGTCTGGCGACCCATGACCGCACTCGCCAGATCACCCAGGAGAGCATCGAGGAGGCGGGTCGCCGCGTCACCCATGAACTCGAGCGTTACATGAACACCCTGGGCACGATCGCGATGATCACCCCGCTGCTGGGGCTGCTGGGCACGGTGGTGGGGATGATCGAGGTGTTCACGGTGGTGACCGAGATCGGTGTCGGCAGTCCGCGGGATCTGGCCGGCGGCATCTCCCAGGCCCTGATCACTACCGCCACCGGGATCGGCATCGCGATCCCCGCCCTGATCTTCCATCGGTATTTCCGCGGCCGGATCGACGAGCTGGTGCTGGAGATGGAGCAGGAGGCCACCAAACTGGTGGAGATCATGCACGGCGAACGCAGCGCCAGCAGCGTCGAGGCCGGGGGGCAGGCGTGAATTTCCGCCCGCGCAACCGGCGCGAGGAGGAACCCGGCGTCAACCTCACGCCGCTGATTGACGTCGTATTCCTGCTGCTGATCTTCTTCATGGTCTCCACCACGTTCGACCGCCACGCGGATATCGACATCACCCTCCCGTCGGCGGACCGCGAGGCCGAACAGGTGGACGACCGCGCCTGGATCGACATCGTGGTGGATGCCGACGGCCACTATTTCGTGGATGGCCAGGAGCTGGTCAACCGCCGCTCCGAGACCCTGGAGCAGGTCCTGGGCGAGGTGCTGGAGGTCCGCGGGGACGACCCCGTGGTGATCCGCGCCGATGCCAGCGCCAGCCACCAGTCGGTTGTGCGCGCTCTGGACGTCGTGGGGCGTTTGGGGATCAGTGCGGTGTCGATCGCCACTCTGGGCGACGACGGCAGCGGCGCGGACGACTGAGCGCGATGTACGCGACGGAGCCCGGATACGATGCTGGCCTTTTGGGGGTCTGGCGCGGTGTCGCGCGGGACTGGCGGCGCGGGGAACGCACCCGTGCGCGTGCGCGGCTGGGATTCCTGACCCCGCCGCAGGAGCGCGGGCGGCTGATCTGGATCCGCGCCGGGGCGGACGCGGAAAGCCTGCGGCTGGGGATCGAGCTCCTGGGGTTCGTGCGTCACAAGCGGCAGGACGTGCGCATTGTGCTCACCTTCGAGCGTGACTGGCCGGAGCTGTTCGAACGTCACATGCAGCCATTTCGCAAGGTGGGCGTGGGCTACGGACCCTGTGACCGACCGCGCGTGGTGCGCCGAGTGCTGGAGCGCTTTCAACCGGCGGGGATCATCCTTGCGGGCGGGATGGCCCCGCGCCATTTGCTGGAGGCCGCCGCCGCGCCGGTGATCGCGGTGAACGCGGCGCCGCCGGACCCGGCGCCCACCCGGGGTCCGGTCCTCGGATGGCCGCGTGATCCGGACGAGCAGCGACGCTGGAACGATGCGACGGGAGAGGCCGTGTCCCCGCGCTGGCTGGAACCGGCGGATCCGATGGCACGATTCGTCGAGGCTCAGGCGGATGTCGTGCTGCGCTCGCTGGTGGGGGGCGAAGTGCGGCGCCTGTGGTGGTGGCACGGGACTCGGGGCGCCTGGCCGGCCTGGCACGAGGCCTGGCAGGCGTCCGGATTCGCCGCCGAAGACATCCTGCTGGCCAGCGTGGAGGACGATCCGGAACAACCGCTTGCCGGTCGTACGCTGCGCGTCAGCGAATGGGACCGCGAACCGCGTGCCCCCGGAGACGTGTTGCAGCTGGACGATCCGCGCTGGTTTGCCGCGGCCGCCAGTGCGGCGCAGGCGGTTCATCTGGATGCCCCCGGTTCGCGCGTGCTGTGGCAGGCCCTGGCCGGCGGTTCCGCGGTCAGTGTGGGGAAACACGGTACGCTCGAGCTGCCGGTGGAGGTCCATGCCAACCCGGCGGAGGTATTCACCGGCTGGGCGTCGCTGCGCGATGATGCGGCGGTGCGCCGTCAGCGAGGGGATGCCGCGCGCCGGCGTTTCTGGGACGAGCGCCGGCGCGTGGACGCGCACTTCGAGACGCTGCTGGCGGAGGTGTGGGACTGGTGACGTCCGTCGGCCGTGATCGATCCACGGGGAAGGGAGTCCGCCGATGAACGGGGCCTGGCTCAGTGAATGGTGGTGGCGCCAGTGGATGCAACGGGGCCCTTTGGCCGCCGCGCTGTATCCGCTGTCGCTGGCGTACGCGGGGCTGGCGGAGTACAACCGCATGCGTCTGGAAGACGTGCGACGCAATACCCGGCTGCCGCTGAAGGCCGTGATCGTGGTGGGCAATCTGACGGTCGGCGGCAGCGGCAAGACGCCGATGACCGACTGGCTCGGCCGGCGCCTGACCGAAGCCGGCTATCGGCCGGGGATCGTCTCGCGTGGTTATGGGCGGCGGGGCGATGCCGGACAGGCGGTGTATCCGGGCTCCGATCCGCGCGAGGTCGGGGACGAGCCAGTCCTGCTGGCCCGCCGGACCCGGCTTCCGGTACAGGTGGATCGCGATCGCGTGCGCGGGGCGCGGGCGCTGGCCGAGCGCGGGGCGGACGTGGTGATTGCCGACGACGGCATGCAGCATCACCGCCTGCCGCGCGATCTGACCGTGCTGATGGTGGACGGACGGCGGGGACTGGGGAACGGTCTGTGCCTGCCTGCGGGGCCATTGCGCGAGCCGCGCGCGGCGCGGGAACGCGCGGATTTCATTGTGCGCACCGGAGGGGAGCCCGCCGGCGGCGAGATCCCGATGCAGCTGGTACCGGCTTCGCGCCTGCGCCGGGTGGACGGCAGCGACGAGACCATGCGTCCGCGGATGCTGGGTGGTCGCGAGGTGCACGCGGTCGCCGGGATCGCGGATCCGGAGCGTTTCTTCTCCATGCTCGAACAGCGCGGGATCTATGCCATCCGTCACCCGTTCCCTGACCACCACCGCTTTCGCGCGCGCGATCTGCAGTTCGATGATGATCTGCCGGTTCTGATGACCGAGAAGGATGCCGTAAAATGCCGGTCGTTCGCGCAATCCCGCCACTGGTACTGGCCCGTGGCGGCCAGCCTTCCAGCCACTTTCGAGCCGGCCCTGCTGCAGCGTCTGACGACCAGCATCCGGCTCCGCCACCTGGGGTAAGTACAACATGGACAACCGCCTGCTCGACATCCTCGTCTGCCCGGAGACCAAGGGCCCGCTGAAGTACGACCGCGAGAATCAGGAACTGATCTCGGTCCAGGCCGGCCTCGCGTATCCCATCCGGGACGAGATCCCGGTGATGCTGGTGGACGAGGCCCGACGCATGTCCGACGAGGAAAAGGAACGCTGGCGCGACGTGTGAGCCCGGCATGGCCCCGTGGACAGATCCGTTTGTTGTCGTGATCCCGGCGCGGCTGGCGTCCAGTCGGTTGCCGGACAAGCCGCTGGTCCCGATCGCCGGGCGTCCGCTGATCGCGCACGTGGTCGAGCGCGCCCGCGAGAGTCGGGCGAGTCGCGTGATCGTGGCGGCGGATGACGAACGGGTGCTGAGGGTCGCGCGCGACGCTGGCGCGGAAGCCGTGTTCACCGACGCGGACCTGCCCTCGGGGACCGACCGCATCGCCGCGGTTGCGGCCGCCGAGGGCTGGGGCGACGAATCTCTGGTGGTCAATCTGCAGGGAGACGAACCCCTGACGCCCGGAGACCTGCTGGACGATCTGGCGGCTCTGCTGGCGGAAAGCCCGGAGGCCGAGATGGCGACCCTGGGGGTACCACTGACAAGCCCGGCGGATCTGCATGACCCCAACCAGGTCAAGCTGGTGACCGACGACCGGGGTCGGGCACTGTATTTCTCGCGCGCTCCCATCCCGTTCGATCGTGAGGCGGAGCGCGCCGGGCGCGCGCCCGATACGTCCGCCGCCGTACGTCATCTGGGCCTGTATGCCTATCGTGCCGGCTTCCTGCGGCGCATGAGTGCGACCGCACCTTCGCGTCTGGAACAACTGGAACAGCTGGAGCAACTGCGGGCGCTTGCGATGGGTGCCTATATCCGGGTTGGGCTTCGCGGCGAGGCTCATCCGCCCGGTGTCGATACCCCGGCCGATGTACAGCGCGTGGAGGCCGCCCTGGCCGGGGCCGCGGACTCATGAACGGGTGGTACTCCGGCTCGGTGCGGCGGGTAGCGGGTGCCCTGCTGCTGGCATTGCCGATGGCATTGTTGCTGGGCGGGTGCACGGACGACCCCGGGGAAAGTCCGGAACCGGAACGCCCGGTCAAACTGGTCACCGTGGGTGAACAGGATGCCCTGGTCCAGCGGCGTTTCTCGGGGCGGACGCAGGCCGCGGAGCGGTCCTGGCTGGCCTTCCGGGTGGGCGGCGTGGTGGAGGCCGTGGACGTGGAGCGGGGCGACCGCGTGGAGCAGGGCGAACGTCTGGCACGTCTGGATCCGCGCGATTTCGAACGCCGCGTGCGTGAACTGGAAGGGGCCCTGGTGGAGGCGCGCGCGGAACAGCTGATGCTGGAGCGCGGCGCGCGCGAGGAGGAGCGGCGTCAGCTGGAAGCAGCGCTGGAGGCCGCCGAGGCGCGCGAGGAGCAGGCCGAATCCGAATACCGCCGCGTGGCGCGCATGCGCGAAGACGGTCACGTGAGCCAGTCGGAATACGACCGCGCGCGGCGTTCCCTGCGCGAGGCCGCGGCCGACCGGCGTTCGGCGCGGGAGGCCCTGGCCATCGCGCGGGCGGGTGGTCGCGAGGAGGAGCGCGAGGCGGCGCGCGGCCGGATCAGCCGCCTGCAGGCCCAGCTGGATCAGGCCCGGGATGCCCTGGGGGACAGCGAGCTGAAGGCCCCGTTCACCGGTTTCGTCGCCGAGCGGGATCTGGAACCGCACGAGCCGGTGCAGGCGCATCATCCGGTCATCCTGTTCGAGGATCTGGATGCCATCGAGGTCGAGGTGGGGGTGCCCGAAGGCCTGCTGGCGTGGCGGGACCGGCTGGAGGCGGTGGAAGTCCGCATTCCGGCACTGGGGGGCACTCGCTTCGCTGCACACATCCGTTCCGTGGGCGTGGATGTGCTGCCGGGGCGTCAGACCTACCCGGTCAAGGTCCGGCTGGAGCCCCCCCACCCGCTGACCCTACCGGCGACGGCCGTTGTGCCCGATCGGGTGTTGCCGGGGATGACCGCCGAGGTGATGTTCCGTGCCCGACCGCAGTCGGGTGAGGGGATCATGCTCCCGCCCTCGGCGCTGGTGGAGCACGACGGAAGACACGCGGTGTGGGTGCGTGACCCGGAAGACGGGCGGGTGGCGCCACGGCAGGTCGAGGTGCTGGGCACCGACAGCCTCGGGGTTCGGGTTCAGGGCGATCTGGAACCGGGAGACGAGGTGGTCTCGGCCGGTGCGGGGCAACTGCGCGAGGGGCAACGCACCCGCCGTTTCAATGACGACGTCCCGACCTCCGGGCGCATCCGCCATCCCGACGACGGGGGCGACCCGCGGTGACACCCCCCGGCGGAGACAGCGCCGGCACGGGGTTCAATGCCGCGACCTGGGCGATCCAGCGTGCCCGCCTGGTGGTCTTCCTGACTGCCCTGCTCGTGCTTGGCGGGACCTGGGCGTTCATCGACATGGGCAAGCTCGAGGATCCCGAGTTCACCGTCCCCACCGCGCTGGTGCAGACCGGCTACCCCGGGGCCCGGGCCACCCGGGTGGAGGAGGAGGTCACCGAGGTGCTGGAGCGCCATATCCAGCAGCTCGACGAGCTGGATGAACTCGAGTCGGTCAGCCGCCACGGCGAGTCGGTGATCTTCGTCCACGTCGACGAGGCCCTGGGGGATCAGGCCCAGCGTCAGGTCTGGGACGAGCTGGAACGCACCGTGCGTGCGGCGGTGCCGGATCTTCCCGACGGGATCCGCGGCCCGCTTGTGGACGACGACTACGGCGACGTCTTCGGCACCCTGATGGCGATCCACGGAGAGGGCTACAGCCACCGCGAACTGCACGACTATGCCGATGAACTGCGGCGCGAACTGCTGCGCCTGCCCGGGGTGGCGCGGGCGGAGGTGTTCGGCGATCGTGGCGAACGCATCTTCGTCGAGACGCGGCGCGCCCGCCTGGCGGCGCTGGACCTGCATCCGGGGCAGATCATCCAGGCACTGGAACGGCAGAACGTGGTGGCGCCCGGCGGGGCGATCGAGCTGGAAGACGACCGCGTGCGCCTGTTCGTCTCCGGGGTGTTCGAATCGGTGGATGACGTCCGCAATCTGGCCATCCACAACCCCGAAACCGGGGAGCGTTTCCAGCTGCGCGATGTGGCCGAAGTACACCGCGGTGACGCCGAGCCGCCGGAACGCATGTTGCGCTATAACGGCCAGCCGGCGGTGGCGCTGGGGGTGAGCCCGACCGAGGGGACCAACGTGGTTGCCCTGGGTGACGACGTCCTGGAGCGCATCGAGGCGTTGCGCGGGGATCGTCCGGTGGGGATCGAGATCGACACGGTCAACTTCCAGCCGGAGACCGTGCGTGCGGCCATCCTCGATTTCGGGGGCAACCTGGCCACGGCCGTGGTCATCGTGCTGGGGGTGCTGCTGGTGGCGCTGGGCTGGCGCACCGGGCTTATCGTCGGCATGGGCGTCCCGCTGACCATCCTGGCGACCTTCTTCGTGATGTGGGTGGCGGGGATCGAGCTGCACCGGGTCTCGCTGGGGGCCCTGATCGTGGTCCTGGGGATGCTGGTGGACAACGCCATCGTCGTCGCCGAGCTGATGATGACCCGCATCCAGCGCGGCACCGAGCGACTGCAGGCGGCGCGCGAGGCGGTCAGCGAGACCGGAGGACCACTGCTGATCGGGACCCTGATCGCCGCCCTGGCGTTCTCGCCGATCAGCATGACGCCCACTCTGGTGGGCGAGTTCACCCGCTCGCTGTTCTGGGTGGTGGCGATCGCGCTGGGCCTGTCCTGGCTGCTGGCGGTGACCCTGACGGCCCTGCTGGCCTGGCGCTGGCTGCCGCAGCCCCGCAGGGACGAGCCATCCGATACCGATGAGCCGGGCCCGGGTGCCCGGGTGCTGGCCCTGTACCGTCAGGCGCTGACGGCCATGTTGCGCCATCGCCGTCGGACCCTGGCGGCGGTGGCTGGACTGATGCTGGTCGCGGTCGGGGCGTCGGCCCTGATCCCGCAGATCTTCTTCCCGCCCGCGGACCGGGCCCAGTTCATGGTGGACCACTGGAGGGGAGAGGGGACGCGGATCGAGACCACCGCGGCCGATGTGGCGCGGCTGGAGGCGTGGCTGTCGCAGCACCCCGAGGTGGAAAGCCATACGGCCTTCATCGGGGAAGGTTCGCCGCGCTTCTATCTGCCGATGATGCCCGAGCTTCCCAACCCGGCCCTGGCCCAGATCCTGGTGCAGGTGTCGGACGTGGACCGGCTGCACGAGGTGATCGCCGAGACCCGCGAATGGATGGACGGGCGTTTCCCCGGTGCGGACCCGCGGGTGCGGCCGATGCAGCTGGGCGAACCGGTGCGCTATCCGGTGGAGCTGCGCCTCTCCGGGCCGCAGGACCGGGGCGAACTGCGCGCCACCGCCGACCGCGTGCTGGAGTGGATGGAAGATCACCCCGACCTGGAGCGGCCTCGGCATGACTGGCGCGAACGCACGTTGACGCTGGACGTGCAGGTGGATCAGGACCGGGTACGGGCGGCCGGGCTGTCCAGCGCAGAGGTGGCCGAGACCCTGGAGGCCGGTGTCAGCGGCATGCCGATCGGCATCTTCCGCGACGGCGATCAGGCCCTGCCGGTCCTGTGGCGGTTCCCGGAAGACGAGCGCCGCGATCTCGCGCAGCTGCAGACCCTGGAGATCTGGCCGCGTGACGGCGGCGCGGCGGTGCCGCTGGGTCAGGTGGCCGCGGTGGAACCGGTGTTCGACGAGGCGGTGATCTGGCGCCATGACCGACGGCCGACGGTAACCCTGCAGGCGGATCTCGCCCCGGGGGCGACCGCCAGCGGATTCGTGCGCGAGGCAAACCCGGTGATCGACACGCTGCTGCAGGGAACCGGCAACGCCGAACGGGTGGAGCGCGAATGGGGCGGCGAGTTCGAGGCTGCCGCCGATGCGCAGGCCAGTGTGCTGGCGCCGGTGCCCATCGTCATCGGGCTGATGCTGATCCTGCTGCTGTGGCAGTTCAACAGCTTCCGCAACACCCTGGTGGTGGCACTCAGCGTTCCGCTGGCGGTGGTCGGCGTGGTCGCGGGGCTGCTGCTGTTCCGCCAGCCGTTCGGCTTCATCGCGCTGCTGGGCGCGATGAGCCTGGGCGGGATCCTGTTGCGCAACGCCATCGTGCTGGTGGAACAGGCCGAGCTGGAGCGCCGCCGCGGTCTGGAGCCGCTGGACGCCCTGATCGAGGCCTCGGTCAATCGTTTCCGCCCGGTTCTGCTGACCGCGCTGACCACCATCCTCGGGATGATCCCGCTGGCACTGTCGGGGCCCTTCTGGGCGCCGCTGGCGATCGCGGTGATGAGCGGGCTGGCCGCCGGGACGGTGCTGATCCTGGGAGTGGTACCGGTGCTATACGCGACCCTGCACCGGCTGCCACGCCCGACCTCCTGAGGCCGGTTACCCGGCGGCATCCTGCAGCTTGGGCAACCATTCGCGCACTGCGTCGGGCAGCGCCGCGTCCGGGTCATGCAGCTGGCGGGCCAGCAGCCGCAAGCGATAGCGGGTATCGTTCTGCAGGGCCTCGATCTCGACCTGCAGGGAAGGGTCGCCGGCGACGCTTTCCCGGATCAGATCCAGCGGCAGGCCGCTCAGGCCGGCGCGGTCCAGCAGTCGGGTCAGGGGATCGAGATGGCGTCCCAGCAGGGCATCCCAGTAAGGGTCGGCCCGCTCACGCAGCGCCTGGCCCGCTTCCACGCAATCGATGGCGGCACGCAGAGCGGACCAGTCAATGTCCGCCTGCGGCGTCGTGGCGCCGTCGTCCGGATACACCGGACAGTGATCCACGGCCTGCAGCATGACCCGCAGCGCGGCGCTGTCGAGCTGGTCCGCGTGCCCCTTGAGCACGGCGGCGAATGCGTCCGGGTCCTGGCGCCCGCACAGCGCGGTGGCCAGCTCCATCACTGCGAGGCAGCGACCCGCCGGTTCCAGCGCGTCGCCCGCGTGACCGCGCGGGTAGCCGCTCCCGTCCAGACGTTCGTGGTGCTGCAGGACCGCATGACTGGCCCCCGGATGACACGCAGGGAAACGCTTGAGCGTGAGCCAGGCGATCACCGGGTGGCTGCGCAGCTGGCGCTCCTGTTCCGCGCTCAGCGGGGCGTGCGAGGTGAAGATCGCGGGATCGATATGCAGATAGCCGATGTCGTGGAACAGCCCGGCCGTGGCCAGGTCGCGGGCGAAGGCGGTGTCCGGGGGACGCAGTTCCATCCCCAGCGCACTGGCGCCTACCGCGACCTGAACCGCATGGTCGAAGGCATCGGGCATGCGCTCCTGGAGAATGGACAGTTTGCCCGCCAGCAGGGGGTCCAGCGCCAGTGAGGCCGGCATGGCCACTGCCTCACGCGGGCGTGAGGTCACGGCCAGCAGCGCGCGTGTCAGCGGGTCTTCCTCGGCGAGGCGCTCGGCGGTGGCGCGCAGGGCCTCACGATCCACCGGCGCGGCCACGTCGATACTGGCATCCAGTGGCCGCAGCAGCTTGTGTGCGGTCAGCCGATCGAACAGACGCCGATCCACCCGTTGCCCGGCCTCGATCAACTTTTGCCCGTGGGCGTTATAGACCGCCTCGCGGGTGTGCACGTCACGGGTTTCCCCGACCTGCGTCACGTGGTGAACGAAGTGTTCGGTATCGGGTGGCCCGGCGTGTTCGGAGGGTTCCTGCATGAAGGGGAGTCTAATGCCTGAAACGGCCGGGCGCACCCGTTCCGGTCATGGTTCAGCGCGCTTCGTCACGCCAGCTCGCCAGGGCGTGCAGGGCAAGGGTGACGAGCACCGCGGTACCGGCGATGAGGGTCATCGTCGCCGGGGCCTCGGCCAGCAGCAGCCATACCCACAGCGTGCCCAGCACCGCCTCCAGCACCAGGAACAGCGCAACCTCCCCGGCCGGGAGATAGCGGGTCGCAAGCGCGATCATCACCAGTGCCAGTGGGAGCTGGACCACGCCCATCAGCAGCAGGGTGGCCAGACCGGTCGCGGAGACGGCCAGCGGGGTGGCGAAGAACACCGCCACCGCCGCGCCCATCAGGCCCCCGGCGGCGATCACCGCGAGGCGATCGATCTGCGGCGAACGGCGCAACAGGGTCAGCTTGAGCCCGACCACCATGGCCGCGCCCAGCGCGAACAGGTCCCCCAGCCAGCCGCCGGTCTCCAGCGAACCGGCGAACACGCCGAAGATGCCGGCCAGGCTGACCAGGATGGCCATCCAGGTCCGCAGCGGGATCCATTCGCGCAGAATCAGGCCGGAAAACAGCGCCGCGAACAGCGGCGAGGCCGCGAGAATCACCACCGCATTGGCCACGGTGGTATGCAGGACCGCGAGCACGAACAGGTAATTGGTGGTGGCGAATCCGGCTGCGGTCCACCAGGCGTCCCTGCCACCGCGGCGCATGCAGGCCCAGGTCCAGCGTCCGTTCAGCAGACGCAGCACCACGGTCAGCGTGATGGCCATGAACAGGCCGCGCCAGAACAGGATGTCCGGGGCGGTGGTGTCGGCCAGACGTACCAGCAGGCCGTCGAAACTGATGGCCACCACGCCGATGAAGGCGAACAGGGCACCGGTGGCGTGCGTACCGAGGTTGCGGATCAATGCGCTCTCCTTGTTTGTTCTGCTAACTTGCCGGGACTTCCAGTCCGAGGATTTCATGATGTCATCGACGGCGATCCCCGCCGCGCTGCAGCCGGTGGGCTGCGTCGGCCTGGGCATCATGGGCGCGCCCATGACCCGCAACCTGCTGGCGGCCGGTTCCGAGGTCCATGTATGGGCACGGCGCCCGGAGCAGGCCCGGGCGCTGGCCGCCGAGGGTGCTACGGTGCACGAGAACTTCGCCGATCTGCTCGAGCGGGTCCGCGTGCTGGTGCTCAATGTTTCCGACACCCCGGATGTCGCGGCCCTGATGGAAGGGCCGGGCGGGGTGCTGGACCGGGGTCGCCCGGGTCTGATCGTGATCGATCACAGCACGATCGAACCCGTACGCAGCCGTGAACTGGCGATGGCGGCGGCCGGGCACGACATGGTGTTCATCGACGCCCCGGTGTCCGGCGGCGAGCCCGGCGCTCGAGCCGGGACCCTGAGCCTGATGATCGGGGGGCCGGCGGAGGCAGTCGATCGGGTCCGGCCTCTGCTGGAAGCCGTGGGTTCCACCCTCACGCATGTGGGCGACAGCGGGGCCGGACAGGTCGCCAAGGCCTGCAACCAGCTGGTGGTGGGCGAGACCCTGGCGGCGATCGGCGAGGCCTTTGCCCTGGCCGAGGGGCAGGGCGTGGATCCCGCCCGCATCCGCGAAGCGCTGCTGGGTGGCTTCGCCGGTTCGCGCATCCTCGAGGTGCACGGCCAGCGCCTGCTGGACAATGACTTCACCCCCGGCTTCCAGCTGGGACTGTACCAGAAGGATACGGCCATCGTGGCGGAGCTGGCACGCCGCACCGGCCTCGAGCTGGACGGGGTGCGGCGTATCGTGGACGCGGTGAATGCGGCGTGTGCCGACGGCCGGGGCGAGGCCGACGTGTCTCTGCTGGCGCGCTACAGCGCCAGAGGCGTGCCCCGGTAGCCCTCGGGTTCGGGCTCCTTGCGGTCACCGGGCTCCGGGAACCGCTGCATCAGCTTGTCATAGTAGCTGCGGATGTTCCGGGTATAGCTCACCGGCTCCCAGCCGCGCGCATAGCCATGGCGGGTCTGTTCGTACCAGCGGGATTCGGCGAGGCGTGGCAGCCAGCGCTTCACGTCGACCCAGCGGTCCGGGTCGTCGCCGTTGGCGGCGGCCAGCGCGCGGGCGTCGTTCACGTGTCCCAGTCCCACGTTGTAGGCCGCCAGGGTCATCCAGGTGCGGTCGGGCTCGGGGATGCTTTCCGACAGGCGTTCGCGCATCTGCAGCAGGTAACGGGTGCCGCCGTCCACGGAGTCGGCGGGGTCGGTTCGGTCGGGGATCCCGAGATCCTGTGCGGTGTTGCGGGTGAGCATCATCAGGCCCCGTACCCCGGTCGGCGAGACGGCGTCCGGATTCCAGTGGGATTCCTGGTAGGCGACCGCCGCAATGAACCGCCAGTCGAGGTCGTACTGCTCGCCGGCCCGCTCGAACAGTTCACGGAAGCGTTCGAGGCGGTTGTCCACCCGGCGTTCGAACGTGAGGGTGTCGACCAGATCATGGGTCTCGAGGTGACCGAGATAACGGTCGAGGACCCGTTCCAGCTCACCGTTTCCCCGCAGTTCGTCCAGCAGCCTGCCCGCCTCCCGTTTCAGGCTGGCATCCCCCCGTGAGGGAAACAGCCAGACCACCGGGGTCGCCTCGGCCATGCGGTGGGCCGTGCGCAGTTCGGGGTGCAGGCGCTGCAGGCGCCGGTGTTCCAGCGAGGTCAGGAGCGCGAAGTCAACCTCTCCACGGGCCAGGGCCTCACGCAGGGCATCCGGGCCGGACAGGGGGATGATCTCCGGAGGTTGGTCGATCGCTTCCCGCTCGTCGTCTCGATCTGCCTCTTTGTCTTCGGCAGGGAACTCGCCGGGGATGCGCAGGGCCGGCGGCAGGCTCGTTCCCCGGGGTACGCCCACGCGGCTCCCGGACGGGATCTCCAGCACCGACAGCAGGGGCGCGCCCCGTTCCGAACCCTGCCAGTACGCCAGCACCCGCTGCATGTCGACGATTTCCGGGCCGGCCCGCAGTCCGTTGTCCTCGTCCGGGGGTACCAGCAGGCCGGCGCCGAGATCGACCCGGCCGGCGTGCAGCAGGGCCTCGACATCCTCCGGGCGTTCCACCCGGCGGATCTTCAGGGTGACTCCCAGGCGCGCGGCCAGGCGGTCCAGGAGATCCAGTTCCAGCTGCTCGCGACCGCCGTGGTCGGCGAGGTCGGAGCGCCCGAGGTCACGTTCCACGATGGCGACCCGCAGCTCCTCGCGGAACTGCACCTGATCCACCACCGGCGCGGGATCGAGCCAGACCCGCAGGGCCAGGGCCACCAGCAGCACGATGAACACGCTCAGCTCGATCTGCTGGCGCGTGTTGATTCCGGGACGGAGACGGCGAGGAGAGGGCATGGACGGGATCTTAGGTCAACTCGCCCGGAAGTACACGCCCGGCGGAAGGCCGGCGGGTCAGCGCCAGTGCAGGACCAGGCCCTGTTCCCGCAGTACCTGCAGCGCAGGGTCCACGCAGTCATCGATGAACGCGGCCCGCTGCGGATTGTTGCGGGCGATACGGCGGTAGTCCGGCCCCTCGGGCAGGCGCGCCAGCTGGTAGATGTCCGCGGTGGGATAGTAGAAGGCGTGCACGAACTGGCGGAACACCCGGCGCATCAATGGCCGGTACAGCGCTTTCTGCCAGCCGGGCAGGCCCTCCATGTGCTGCTCCAGGGTATCACGCGCATGCGCCATGTGCCGCGCCTCGTCGATCATGTGCGCGGTGACCACGTCATGCACCGTGGGGCTGATCGTATCCGGGTGCCGGCGGATCAGCCGGTTCATGCGGTCCGGCACCTCCTCGCCGATCATCACCGCGATCCAGAACATCGCGGATTCGAACGGGGCAAAACGGCCCACCAGGGTTGCCATGCGCGGCTTGGGGAACCGGCGGACTGGCAGTTCCAGCCCGCTGCGGCGCATGAATTCGATGAACATCAGACTGTGCCCGGCCTCTTCACGCAGCTCGTGCAGGCGGTAGTTGAGGCGGTCGAGGCGGTCGGCGGAGTGCATGGAGATGCGCGCGATGCGTTCCATGAACAGGCCTTCCAGCCACAGGGCACCGCTGATGAAATAGATGAACTCGTACTGCGACAGACGCCGCTTGATGGCCGCGGGCAGCTGATCGTACTCCGGTGTGCCGTACAGCGAGATGGCCGGTTCCGGGATCCAGAAATCATCCAGGGACAACGCGTCCCAGTCCACTCGCAGGAGAGGATCCTCGTAGGGCGCGCTGTTGCGGCTCAGATGGTCGAGCAGCTCCTGCGACGAGTTCATCAGGGGTCACCGGGTGAAGGCTGCGGTCAATCGCGCGAATCATACTCGCAAACGGGCGTCGGACCAATCTCCGCGGCGGTTCTGCGGTCAGTCCCGCGGGGGCACCGCTATCCCGGCATCGCGCAGCAGGGCGGCCAGGCGGATCAGCGGCAGGCCGATCAGCGCGGTGGGGTCATCGGTCTCCATGCGCTGGAAGAGGCTGATGCCGAGGCCCTCGGAACGGAAACTGCCGGCGCAGTCCAGCGGCCGGTCCCGGCGCACGTAGGCGGCGATCTCCGCGGGGTCCAGGTCGCGGAAGGTCACGCGGCAGGGTACCTCCTCGACCCGCGCCTCGCCGGTGGCGGTGTCCAGCAGGCACAGCCCGGTGTGGAAGGTCACGGTTCCGCCGGACAGCCGGCCCAGCTGGGCGCGGGCCCGTTCCTCGTCTCCCGGCTTGCCGAGGATCTGTCCGTCGTGGGCGGCGTTCTGGTCGGAGCCGATGATCAGGGCGTCGGCGTGCGCCGCGCCGGCGGCCCGCGCCTTGGCCTCGGCCAGGCGGCACACCAGCGTCGCGGGGTCCTCGCCGGGACGCGGCGATTCGTCGATCGCGGGGGTGGCCGTGGTGAACGGGACTGCGAGCCGCTGCAGCAGTTCGGCGCGGTACGGCGAGCCCGAGGCCAGGATCAGGGTGCGAGGGTGCGCTTCGGCGTACGACACGGTTCAGGTCTCCGGGGCGGCCGCGGTGTCGATCGCCACCAGCAATGCCCCGGCCGCCACCGCCGCACCGCGTTCACAGTGGATGGCGGTGACCGTGCCGGCCGCGGGCGCCGTCAGCTCCGACTCCATCTTCATCGCCTCGATCACCAGCACCGCCTGTCCGGCGGCCACCGCGTCGCCGGGGGCGACCAGGATGTCGACCACGGTGCCGGGCATGGTGGTGGTCACGTCGGCCGGGCCGGGTGCGTCCCCGGCCACGGCCCCGGACGTCGCATCGACCGCTGCCGGCCCATGGCCAATTCCGCCGCCGGACGCCGCCGGGTTCATGTGCACGCTGTCCAGCACCCGCAGGTCGATCTCCTCCGGGCGCCCGTCCACGCTCAGGAACAGGGTGCGGGCGCCGTCGCCGGCCGTGCCGCTGCCGCGCACCTCGATCTCGTGGTCACGCCCGTCCAGGCGCATGCGGAAATGCCGCGGGGCAGGGCAGCCGGGACGGTCATCACCCGCTTCCTCCAGCGGCTCGGGCATGAGGGTGCCGGCCCGGCGGTCGGCAAGAAAGCGCCGGCCGATCTCGGGGAACAGGGCACAGGTCAGTACGTCTTCGGACGATTCGGCCAGCTCGCCGGCCTCGGTGGTGAGCCGCTCCATCTCGGGTTCCAGGTGATCGGCGGGGCGTTCTTCCAGCACCGGCTCATCCCCGATGGCCAGGCGCCGCACGTCCTCGTTGACCGGACCCGGTGCCCGCCCGTAATGACCACCGAGATAGCGCTTCACCTCGTTGGTGATGCGTGCGTAGCGTTCGCCGCCCAGCACATTCAGCACTGCCTGGGTCCCGACGATCTGCGAGGTCGGAGTGACCAGCGGCGGGTAGCCGAGATCCTCGCGTACCCGGGGGACTTCCTCCAGCACCGCATCGAAGTGCTCCAGGGCCCCCTGGTCGCGCAGCTGACTGGCGAGGTTGGAGACCATCCCGCCGGGCACCTGATTGACCTGGACCCGGGTGTCGACCCCGGTGAAGCGGCTCTCGAACCGGTGGTATTTCGGCCGTACCTCGTGGAAATGGCGGGCCACGGCCTGCAGGGCCTCCAGGTCGAGGCCGGTATCGTGTTCGGTGCCGGCCAGCGCGGCGACCATGCTCTCGGTGGGCGGGTGACTGGTGCCGCCGGCGAACGGGGTCAGCGCGGTTTCGATGTGCCGGCAGCCGGCGCGGATCGCTTCCCAGTGGCACAGCTCGGACAGACCCGAGGTTGCATGGGCATGCAGATGTACCGGGACATCCAGGGCCTCCACCAGCTCGCCAACCAGTTCGCGCGTCGCCTGCGGGGTGAGCAGGCCGGCCATGTCCTTGATCGCGATGCTCTGCGCGCCCATGGCGGTCAGCTCGCGGGCCAGCGCCACGAACTGGGCGCTGTCGTGCACCGGCCCGGTGGTGTAGCAGAGCGTCCCCTGCGCATGAGCCCCGGCCTCGCGCGTCGCCTCGATCGCCACACGCAGGTTGCGCGCATCGTTCATCGCGTCAAAGATCCGGATGATGTCGATGCCGCCGGCCACTGCGCGCGCCACAAAGGCCCGCACCACGTCGTCGGCGTAATGGCGATACCCCAGCAGGTTCTGGCCACGCAGCAGCATCTGCAGCGGGGTGCGCGGCAGGGCGGCCTTCAGGCGGTGCAGTCGTTCCCACGGGTCCTCGCCCAGATAGCGCAGGCAGGCATCGAAGGTCGCGCCGCCCCAGACCTCCAGGGAATGAAAGCCGATGGCGTCCAGCTGCGCGCAGGCCGGCAGCATGTCCTCGGTTCGCAGGCGGGTCGCGATCAGGCACTGATGCCCGTCGCGCAGGGTCACGTCGGTCAGACGAACGGGATCCATGGGCGCTCCGTGGTTGGCTGGATGAGGGACGGGCCGGCCATGGCGCGGATGCTACAGCCCGTGGTGAGCGACGACCGCCGCCGCCACCAGGGCGGCCTGCCGGCACGGGTCGGAGTGCGACGGGACCCGGGCCAGACCGGGTCGGGCCGGGATGAAGCCGGTGTCGAACACCCCGTGGCGGAAATCCGGGTCGGCGAGGATCGCCCGATGGTAGGGCACGGTATGGTGCACCCCGCGCAGCTCCAGATCGTCGAGGGCGCGCTCGCAGCGCGCCAGCAGCGCTGTCCAGTCATCGGCATGGACAATCAGCTTGGCGCACATCGAATCGAAGTTCGGCGGGATCACGTAACCGTCGTACAGCGCACTGTCGGTGCGGACCCCGGGGCCGCCCGGCGGCAGGAAGCGGGTGACCCGGCCGGTGTCGGGGCGGAACTCGTTCGCCGGGTCCTCTGCATTGATGCGGAATTCGATGGCCACGCCGTGCGGCCGGATGTCCGCCTGGGTGAAGCCCGGCGCCTCTCCGGCGGCCACACGCAGCTGGGCCTGAACCAGATCGACACCGGTGATCGCCTCGGTGACCGGATGTTCGACCTGAAGTCGGGTGTTCATCTCCATGAAATAGAACGACCCGTCTCGATCGAGGAGGAACTCGACCGTTCCCGCGTTGCGGTACCCCGCGGCCTCGGCGGCGCGCACCGCGAGCGCCCCGAGCTCC
Source organism: Thioalkalivibrio sp. ALJ24 (assembly GCF_000377785.1). Taxonomy (GTDB): domain Bacteria; phylum Pseudomonadota; class Gammaproteobacteria; order Ectothiorhodospirales; family Ectothiorhodospiraceae; genus Thioalkalivibrio. Next base: position 51,924 of record NZ_KB898726.1, read on the forward strand.
TCGCGCCGGGAGGCCGTCAGGGCCGGAGAGGGGGCAATCTCCAGCAGTTTCTGATGACGCCGCTGGATGGAACAGTCGCGCTCGTACAGATGCACCGCACGGCCCTCGGCGTCGGCGAGGATCTGGACCTCGATGTGGCGGGGGTTCACCACCGCCTTCTCGAGGAAGATCCCGGTGTCCCCGAATGCCCGCGTAGCCTCCGAGCGCACCCGCTCGAACTGTTGTTCCACCGCAGCCCCGTCTTCGCACAGCCGGATCCCGCGCCCGCCGCCACCGCCGGTGGCCTTCAGCATCACCGGATAGCCGATCTGATCGGCCACCGCGCGGGCCTCGCCGGCATCGGCAAGATTGCCGTCGGAACCCGGGGTGACCGGGACCCCGGCCGCCTGCATGGTGGTACGCGCGGCCACCTTGTCGCCCATGCACCGGATGACCGCGGCCGGCGGGCCGACCCAGGTCAGGCTGGCTGCGGTGACGGCCTCGGCAAAACTGGCGTTCTCGGAGAGGAAGCCATAGCCCGGGTGCACCGCATCACAGCCCGCGCTGAGTGCGGCCCGGATCAGCCGCGGGATGTCGAGATACCCGGATTCCGCATCCGGCCCCAGGTCCACGGCTTCCTCGGCGCGCTGCACGTGCAGGGCGTGACGGTCGGCGTCGGTGTACACGGCCACGGACGTGACGCCCAGTTCACGACATGCGCGGATGATGCGGATGGCGATTTCGCCGCGATTGGCGATCAGGAGTTTGCGGACCACGACGGCTCCCGGGCCGGGCTGGAAACCGCAGTATCGACATGGTGGGGGGATGGCCGCAAGTTTCTGTTTCCGTTTGACGCATTTCCGGCACGCGCGCATAATCCGCGCCTTCGGGAATCGCCGGGCAACGCTGCATTCGCGCGGGTGCGCCTGTAGCCGAACCTGTGCATTGCGGCATCTCTGGTGAGGATCACTGGGCCACGGCCGCCATGCCGGTCCCCGGGCTGCTGCGACGCGAGCACGAACGTGCACGTGGAGCCGCGTTTTCCTTATACAAGATTCTGATTTATGAGCCGCGTCCCCGTTTCCCTCGATCCGCAGCAACCTCGCTTCCAGCAACGCGAGTTCGTCATGGACGCACCGCTGGAAGCCACGGATTTCCCGCGTCTGCGGGCCGAATCCCTCGCGGGCCATCCGCTGCGGGTCGTGGCGCGCTTCGAGATCCGACGGGGCGCGCTGGGCGAGCTGCGCGTGGCCGGGGCGATCGAGGGCGAGCTGTGGCACGAATGCCAGCGCTGCCTGCAGCCGATGGCCTGGCGGTTTCACCTGACACCCGATGCGGTGCTGGTGCCACTCGAGGGATCCATCGAAAGGCTCGATGCCGGCGATGACTTCGTCGAGCTGGATGCCGAAGGCCTGCTGCGACCGCATGAATGGCTCGAGGAAGAGATCCTGCTGGCCTGGCCGCTGGTGCCGCGGCACGAGGACTGCGACGCCGGCCGGGCGGATGAATTCGCCGCGGGTGAGGGGCGCGAGAATCCGTTCGCGGTGCTCGCCGGCCTGAAGGACGATCTGCCCGGTCGCAACGACTGACCGCGGACCGGGCCCGGTACCGCGCACGGGCATTCCGCGCGGCGAAACGCTATACTGCCGCCCGCTTACGCGGGTGACCCGCAGAAACCGGGCAACCACTGGCTTCAATATTCTGGCTTCAATCTGGAGATTCATCATGGCCGTTCAGCAACGCCGCAAGACCCGTTCCAAGCGCGACATGCGCCGTGCCCACGACGGGCTGAAGGGCGCGACCCTGTCCACCGACCCGACCACTGGCGAGATCCACCGCCGCCACCATGTGACCCCGGACGGTTTTTACCGTGGCCGTCAGGTCGTGCAGCAGCCGGTCGAAGTTGACGACGACGAAGACTGAGTTGTACGGGATGCAGGGGCCACGGGGTGACGGGCTTCGTGGCCTCGTTGTTTCCGGGGGAACCCGGTCGCGGCAGCCACAACGGGACTTGGCATGAGCAGCAGCTACGTCATCGCCCTCGACGTGATGGGCGGCGATCACGGTGCTTCCGTGGTGATTCCGGCAGCCCGCCGGGCACTCAAGGGGCAGGGCGATTTCCGGCTGCAGCTGGTCGGCGATCAGGCGGTGATCGAGCCCGAACTCCAGGCCTGGTCCGCGACCGAGCGCGAGCGCGTGGAGATCGTCCATGCCTCGCAGGTGGTGGGCATGGAGGAGCTGCCGGCGGTGGCCCTGCGTACCAAGCGGGACTCGTCGATGCGGGTCGCGATCGAACAGGTGCGCAAGGGCGAGGCGCAGGCCTGCGTCAGCGCCGGAAACACCGGCGGGCTGATGGCCACAGCGCGCTATGTCCTCAAGACCCTGCCGGGGATCGACCGGCCGGCCATCGCCACCGCGCTGCCATCGATGAATGCCCACACCCACATGCTGGATCTGGGTGCCAATGTCGACGTGGAGGCCGCGCATCTGTACCAGTTCGCGGTCATGGGCTCGGTTTTGGCGAAGGCCGTGGATGGCGTGGACAGTCCGCGTGTCGGGCTGCTGAACATCGGTTCGGAGGCGATCAAGGGCAACGACCGGGTGCGCGAGGCCGGGCGCATGCTCGAGGACTCGTCGCTGAACTACGTGGGCTTCGTCGAGGGCAACGACGTCTACTGCGGCGATGTGGACGTGGTGGTCTGTGATGGCTTCGTCGGCAACGTGGCGCTGAAAACCAGCGAGGGCGTGGCGAAGATGATCACCAGCAACATGAAGGCCGAGTTCCGGAGCTCGCTTTACTCGCGCCTGGCCGGACTGATGGCCCTCCCGGTCCTGCGCCGCCTGCGTCACCGGTTCGACCACCGGCGCTACAACGGTGCCTCGCTGCTGGGACTGCAGGGCATCGTCATCAAGAGCCACGGCAGCGCGGATTCGCTGGCCTTCGCCAATGCCATCCGCATTGCCCGGATCGAGGCCGAGGCCAACATCGCGACCCGTATCGACAAGCAGCTGGAACGGCTGCTGCGGCAGGAGACGCCGGAGTGAATCACGCCCGTATCGCCGGAACCGGGAGCTACCTCCCGGAGCGCATCCTCACCAACGAGGAACTGGAGGCCATGGTGGACACCTCCGACGCATGGATCCGCGAGCGCACCGGCATCCACGAACGCCACATCGCCGCGGACAACGAGCTGACTTCCGATCTCGCTCTGAAGGCCTCGGAGCGCGCTCTGGAAGCCGCAGGTCTGCAGGCCTCCGATCTCGATCTGATCCTGGTGGCGACCACCACGCCCGACCAGATCTTTCCCAGCACCGCCTGCATCCTGCAGGCCAAACTGGGGGTGGGGGGCTGTGCCGCGTTCGACGTCCAGGCCGTATGCAGCGGGTTCGTGTATGCGCTGGCGACTGCCGATCGCTTCATGCGCAATGACGGGCCGCGGCACGTGCTGGTGGTGGGGGCGGAGACCCTGTCGCGCATCACCGACTATACCGACCGCTCCAACTGCATCCTGTGGGGCGACGGCGCCGGTGCGGTGGTGCTCTCGCGGGCGACCGATCCCGGCATTATCTCCACCCATCTGCATGCGGACGGGCAGCACCGGTCGCTGCTGGAGGTCCCGGGCGGGATCTCGCAGCCGGATGATAACCCGGACCTGGACTTCATCCGCATGGAGGGCCGGGCGGTCTTCCGGGTTGCAGTGAACACCCTGGACCAGATCGTCGACGAGACCCTGGAACACAACGGGATCGACAAGTCGGAACTCGACTGGCTGGTGCCGCATCAGGCGAACATCCGCATCATCCAGGCCACCGCGAAGAAATTGAACATGTCCATGGACCACGTAGTGGTTACCGTGGACCGTCACGGGAATACCTCGGCGGCCTCGGTGCCGCTGGCACTGGACACCGCGGTGCGGGACGGGCGCATCAAGCGCGGGGATCTGATCCTCACCGAGGCGTTTGGCGGCGGCTTCACCTGGGGCTCGGCCCTGATCCGCATGTAAGGGAAGCGGGGATGGGACGCGAGATCGAACGCAAGTTCCTGCTGGCGGGCGATGGCTGGCGCGAGCAGGCGCATCGTTCCTGCTACATGCGTCAGGGCTACCTGTGCGGCAACGAGCGGGCGTCCATCCGGGTGCGGGTCGAACCCGATTCGGCCAACCTGAACATCAAGAGCGCGACCCTGGGCGTGGAACGCGACGAGTACCAGTTCGCGATCCCCGAAGAAGAGGCGCACGCGATGCTCGATACCCTGGCCGGTGCGCAGGTGGAGAAGACCCGCCACTGGGTGGATCACCGGGGATGGGTGTTCGAGGTCGATGAATTCCACGGCGCGAATGCCGGGCTGATCGTCGCGGAGCTGGAGCTGGCCGACGCGGACGCCGAGTTTCCCCGACCCGAATGGCTGGGCACCGAGGTCTCGCACGACCCGCGCTACTACAACACCGAACTGGCGCGCCACCCCTATCGTGAGTGGGAGCGGGGTGAGTAACGCGAGCGCGTCGGGGCCGGGTACGGAATCGGCCGCGGGAAAGGATGCGGGCTTCGACCCCCACTGCCGGCGCTGTGCCCGCCTGGCGCGGTTCCTCGACGAGGTGCGGGCCGGGCACCCCGGCTACCATGCCGCACCGGTGCCGTCGTTCGGGCCGGCGGATGCCGGCTTGCTGATCGTCGGTCTGGCGCCGGGGATGCACGGGGCCAACGCCACCGGTCGGCCCTTCACCGGCGATTATGCCGGCATCCTGCTGTACGCCACCCTGCATGAATACGGCTTCGCCAGCGCCCCCGACAGCGAACGCGCGGACGACGGGCTGGAGCTGTACGACTGCCGCATCACCAACGCCGTGAAATGCCTGCCGCCGCAGAACCGGCCGACGACCGCCGAAATCCGCGAATGCAACGGCTATCTGGCCACCGAGATCGCGGCCGTGCGCCCGCGGGTAATCCTCGCGCTGGGCAAGGTGGCGCACGATGCGGTGCTGCGCACCCGCGGGCTGGCGCTCGCGCGGCATGCCTTCGGCCATGCGGCGGAGCACCGGCTGGACGACGACACCCTGCTGGTGGATTCCTACCACTGTTCGCGCTACAACACCCAGACCGGCCGACTGACCCCGGAGATGTTCCGGAGGCTGTTCGCGCGGATCCGGGAGCGGATATCCTGATTGCGCCATGAGCGCGCCCGAAACAGGATTCGATCCGGAACCCTTCCTCAGGAACCTGACCCAGTCCCCCGGCGTTTATCAGATGCTGGATGCGGAAGGGAAGGTGCTCTACGTGGGGAAGGCCCGCAACCTTCGCAGTCGCGTCACCAGCTATTTCCGCGGCGGTGACGACCGTGGCCCGCGCATCCGCTCGATGGTGCGCCAGATCGCGGACATCCGCATCGTCGTCACCCACACCGAGTCCGAGGCGCTGCTGCTGGAGGCGAACCTCATCAAGCAGCACCGGCCGCGCTACAACGTGCTGCTGCGGGATGACAAGAGCTATCCCTACATCTTTGTCTCCGGCCACGAATATCCGCGTCTGGGTTTCCATCGCGGGGCGAAGAAGAAGGGGATCCGCTATTTCGGCCCCTATCCCTCGGCCGGGGCGGTGCGCGAGAGCCTCGCGCTGTTGCAGAAGCTGTTTCAGGTGCGCCAGTGCGAGGACAGCGTGTTCGCGCATCGCAGCCGCCCGTGCCTGCAGTATCAGATCGGACGCTGCACCGCACCCTGCGTGGACTACATCTCGCCGGAGGACTATGCCCGCGACGTGGAGGCCAGCGTGCGCTTTCTCGAGGGCGACAGCGAGGCTGTGATCGGCGACCTGCTGGAGCGCATGGAGGCGGCCTCGGCGGCGCTGGAGTTCGAAAAGGCGGCGCGCCTGCGTGACCAGATCGGGCGGCTGCGCGAGATCTCGCAGCAGCAGTTCGTCGCCGGCGGCGAGGGGAATGCCGACGTGATCGCACTGGCACAGTCCGGCGGGAGCTTCGCGGTGGAGGTGTTCTTTGTCCGCAACGGGCAGAATCTGGGCAACAGCGAGCTGTTCCCGGACGTGCCGGAGGCGGCGGATCACGACGAGATCATGGCGGCCGTGCTGGCGCAGTACTATGCCGAACGCGAGCCCCCGCCCCAGGTACTGCTGTCGCACCAACCCGAAGGGGCCGAGGCCCTGGAAACCCTGCTCGGTGAACGCCGCGGGGCCCGGGTGAAGCTGGCCTGGTCGCTGCGCGGCGAACGCGCCCGCTGGCTGGACATGGCCCGGCGCAACGCAGAGCAGGCGCTGAAGACGCGGCTGGCCAGCCAGGCCGGGCAGGCCGCGCGCCTGCAGGCCCTGACCACCGAGCTGGATCTGGAAGAGGCACCGCAGCGCATGGAGTGCTTCGATATCTCCCACACCCGCGGGGAGGGCACCGTCGCCTCCTGTGTGGTGTTCGGTCCCGACGGGCCGATCAAGTCGGATTACCGACGGTTCAATATCGAAGGGATCGAACCCGGCGACGACTACGCCGCCATGCATCAGGCGCTCAGCCGGCGTTTCGCGCGGCTGAAGAAGGGCGAGGGCCGCGAACCGGACCTGCTGTTCATCGACGGGGGCAAGGGGCAGGTCACCCAGGCCCTGAACGTGCTGGCCGATCTCGGGCTGGATCACATCCGGGTGGTGGGCGTGGCCAAGGGCGAGGAACGCCGCGCGGGGATGGAAACCCTGGTGTTGAGCGGGGTGGAGGCGCCTTCTATACTGCCGGCGCATTCAAGTGCGCTGCACCTGATCCAGCAGATTCGCGACGAGGCGCACCGCTTCGCGATTACCGGCCATCGGGCGCGGCGGGCGAAGACCCGCAAGGAGTCCACCCTGGAGTCGATCCGTGGCCTGGGGCCCCGACGGCGCAGCGCGCTGCTGAAGCACTTTGGCGGCCTGCGCGGGGTATCCCGCGCGGGCGTGGAAGAACTGACCAAGGTGCCCGGGATCAACCGTCGCCTGGCGCAGGCGATATACGACCAGTTCCACGAGGCCTGACCCGAGATGTTTCCCCGACTTCCCACCTGGCTGACCTGGTCGCGCATCGTGATGATCCCGCTGATGATCGGGGTCTTTTACACGCTGCCGATGCCGGCGGCGGGCATCACGGCCGCCATCATCTTCGCGCTGGCAGGCATCACCGACTGGCTGGATGGCTATCTGGCACGGCGCTGGTCAGTGACCAGCCGTTTCGGGGCCTTCCTCGATCCGGTGGCGGACAAGCTGATCGTGGCCGCCGCGCTGGTGCTGGTGGTGGATCACAACCCGGGGCTGGGACTGGCCCTGGCGGCGATCGTGATCATCGGCCGCGAGATCGCGATCTCGGCCCTGCGCGAATGGATGGCCGAGGTCGGCGCCAGCGCGAAGGTGGCCGTGTCCTGGGTGGGCAAGGTCAAGACCAGTGCGCAGATGCTGGCCATCTTCCTGCTGCTGTGGGCGGAGCCGGTGGCCGGTCTGCCGCTGTTCGTGATCGGCGAATGGCTGCTGTATCTGGCCGCGCTGCTGACCCTGGTCTCGATGGTGCAGTACATGCTGGCCGCGGCGCGCGACGCCTGAGTGAAAGGGCGGCGTGAATTTTCACCAGAGGTGTTGACGACGCCGTTACGGCCTGTAGAATACGCACCTGTCGACGGGCGGGAATAGCTCAGCTGGTAGAGCACAACCTTGCCAAGGTTGGGGTCGCGAGTTCGAATCTCGTTTCCCGCTCCAAACGATTTCCCGAAGCCCCGGCACCGCCGGGGCTTTCTGTTTCGGCACAACCGGCAGCCGCCGGGCATGCCCCCGGGCTGGGTGGCAGAGTGGTGATGCAGCGGACTGCAAATCCGCGTACCTCGGTTCGATTCCGGGCCCAGCCTCCATTTCCCTGTTTCCCCGTCTCCTTCCCCGTTTCCCGTGGGCGTCTGATGCTGCGCCGAACACCGGTTTTTTGGGGCGAGGATTCAGGTCGTCTCGTCTCTGTCCCCCAAGAAGAAAACGAGGCCCGGCCCGATGCCGAAGGGCCGTGCGGGACGGCGGCCGAACTGCCGCGTCTGGCGCGCGAACGGAAGGTGATGAACGGATGCTACCGGGGATGACCCGGTGCCTTCAGGCGGGGTGGATCGGCCAGAGCGGACGTCAACGACAGCGCGGGACGTTTGTCCGAATCAGGCCCGCAGCCTCAGGCCTGAATGTCCAGGGTGGATCCGGCGGTATTGATGCCGCGATTATCCATGGTGCCGTCCGGCATTACGGTGGCGGCCAGATCGTTCTCGGAGAGATCGCCATCCTCGAGGGCGGCCTCATCGTCGGTGATGCGGGCCGCCGTGGATTCGCCGGCTTCGGCGCGCGCCTCGGCGGTCGCGGAGGTTGCCGCACCGGCCTCCGGTCCATTGACGGCGCCGGTGGCCGTCGCACCGGCCAGAGAGTTGGTCTCCGGATTGCCGGTGGCCTGTTCGACTCCGCGGGCGGCGGTTGGGTTGTCCACGGCCTGTGCGGCCTGGGCCCCTGCGGCGGCACTGGCCTGCGGAGAGGCCTGGCCGGTCTGGGTCGCGCCGGGCTGCTGGGCGGCCTGAGCGGGGTTCTGTGCCGCGGCAGCCGAATTGGCATTCCCCGCGTTCATGGCTGCCGTCTGGCTGGCCATGGCGGCGGGGTTGGGTCCGGTACCGTTGATCATGGTCATGGGGAAACTCCCGCTGATCGTACTGCGGGCCGGGGGTACAGAGTGAGCGCCCTCGAGCCCGAAACTGTTTGTATTGACGTGATTATAGAGCATGTGGCCGGTGACGCGGGCAACGACCCGCGGACTCTGGGGTAGAATCCGCGCGCATGAACGATACGGACCAGGTCTTCGATGTCGCGGTGATCGGCGCCGGTGCCGCCGGCATGATGTGTGCGGCGGTGGCCGGCCGGAGGGGCCGGCGGGTCGTGCTGCTGGATCATGCCGGTCGCCCGGGCAAGAAGATCCTGATGTCCGGCGGCGGGCGCTGCAACTTCACCAACCTCGACTGCGGGCCGGAACATTTCCTGTCCGCCAACCCGCATTTCGTGAAATCCGCGCTGGCGCGCTGTACCCAGTGGGATTTCATCGCGCTGGTGGAGGCGCACGGGATCCCCTGGCACGAAAGGAAGCTCGGTCAGCTGTTCTGTGACCGTTCGTCGAAGGACATCGTGCGCATGCTGCTGGACGAATGCGAGGCGGCCGGGGTGGCGTTGCGCACGTCCACGCCGGTGGAGGTGCAGACGGACGGACAGCCGCCGTCCGATACTGCGAGCGGGTCTCGCTGGCAGCTGGATACCCCTCACGGGCGCATCGAAAGCGAGTCTCTGGTGATCGCGACCGGGGGCTACCCGATCCCGCGGATGGGCGCCACCGGGTTCGGCCTGGATCTGGCGGCGCGCCTGGGGATCCCGGTGCAGCCGACCCGCCCGGCCCTGGTCCCGCTGACCCTGGACGGGGAGGCATACCAGGCGGTGGAAGGGCTCTCCGGGATTGCCCTGGATGCGGTGGCCGAGGCCGGGGATGCGGGTTTCCATGAGAACGTGCTGTTCACGCATCGCGGTGTAAGCGGCCCGGCCATCCTGCAGGCATCGTCCTACTGGCAGCCGGGCGCGCCGGTGGCGGTGGATTTCTTCCCCGGGGATTCACTGGAGCAGCGCCTGCGCAGCGCGCGTGATGCGACCCCGAAACGCCAGCTGGGCACGGTGCTGGGGGAATGGCTGACACGTCGAGTGACCCGCCACTGGCTGGAGGCCGGGCTCGCCGACCGTCCGCTGGAACGCCTGACCGAGCACGAGATGGCGCAGGTGGCCGCGCGGCTTCAGCCGTGGCGGTTCGTACCGTCCGGCACCGAGGGCTATGCCCGCGCGGAGGTGATGGCCGGGGGCGTGGATACCCATGCCCTGTCGTCGCGCACCTGCGAGGCGCGCGATTTCCCGGGTCTTTATTTCATCGGCGAGGTGGTGGACGTGACCGGGCATCTGGGCGGCTACAACTTCCAGTGGGCCTGGGCGTCCGGGCATGCAGCTGGCGAGGTGGCCTGAGAGCCGGGCCGGGTCGGCTGGAAGGCTTCGGATATGGCCTACGGGGCCGGGGTCTCCAGCACGATGGAGACGCGGCGATTCTCGGCCCGTCCCTCGGCGGTGTCGTTGTCGGCCACCGGCCGGGTATCGGCATGGCCCACGGCCCGCAGGCTGTCCGGATCGACGCCGTTGTCGGTGAGGTAGCGCACCACGCCACTGGCCCGCGCGGCCGACAGCTCCCAGTTGGACGGGAAGCGCGGGGTCGCGATCGGCACGTTGTCGGTATGGCCCTCGATGGTGACCTGGCCGTCGTGTTCCTCCAGCAAAGGCAGGAGCTCTTCCAGCAGGGCCTGCCCGTCGTCGGCCAGATCCGCCTGTGCGGTCGCGAACAGGATGTCATCCTGGATGCGCAGCTCGATGCTGCCGGGCTGTTCGATGACGTCCACCCCCTCGGGGGCGCGATCGCGCATGTCGCGGACGGCTTCCGGGTCGGCGGGCGCGTCTTCTTCGTCCTCCGGCAGGGGCACCGGGGTCGGCGGGTCGGCGGCCAGGGGCGGATCCTCGACCGGACCGGGCGGCACTTCCGGGGCCTCGGGCGCGACGCGGAACAGCCGCGGGTCGACCAGATTCGACAGGTCGCGATAGACCAGTTCCACCGGATCGTCGTCGGCCGCGCGGATGCTCTCGTCGCGGGGCTCGGCGAAGGTCAGCATGATCACGAATACCACGATCACCAGGGTCAGCACGTCGAGATAGGTGAGGATCCAGGCGTGTTCGTCCTCGCGCAGGCTCTCTGCGCTGCGTCCGGTCTCCACCGTCAGTGCGTCGCGCGGCAGTACGTGATCGCCCTCGCGGGCGGCCGTGGCTCCCCCGGCCGGGGGGCTGGCCGGTACCGGATCGCCGTTGCTGGCCATGTTCAGTGCCCGCCAGTCCCCGGCTGGTCGTCGGCGGCCGCCACCGGCGCCTGACGGATCTCGTCGTGGTGGTTTTCGGCGAACGAGCGCAGGGTCTCGCGGATATAGCCAGGCGTGCGGCCCTTGCGCATCAGCATGATGCCCTCCAGCACCATGGTCATCACCACCACCCGTTCCTCGGTGCGGCGTTCGAGCTTGATGGCGATCGGCCGGAACACCAGATTGGCCAGCAGGATGCCGTAGAAGGTGGTGATCAGTGCGATACCGAGGTTGACCGCGATCACTGCGAAGTCGTCGGTGTCGGTGGTCAGCAGCAGGTTGATCAGGCCCAGCAGGGTCCCCAGCATGCCGAAGGCCGGGGCGTAGGTGGCCATGGTGCGGTAGACCTGGGCCTCGGCCAGCTCGCGTGCCCGCAGCCGGGCCAGACGCCAGTGCAGCAGGTCGGAGACATCCTCCATCGGGGTATCGTCAATGACCAGCTGCACACCGGTGCGCAGGAACGGGTTGCGCAGGGTCTCCAGGCGCTCCTGGACCCGGCTCAGGTTCTGCGCGAACCACAGGCGCGAGACCTCGACGATCTCCTCCATGTCCTGGGTGACGTCGTAGCGTTCGTCGCGGATCACCGTGGCGGCCAGGCGGAAGACCCGCAGCAGCTCGTGCAGCGGGTAGCTGAGCAGGGTGGCCGCCAGCGTGCCCCCCACCACGATTCCGAGCCCGGGGAGGTTGAGAAACACCAGGAGATCCTGGCTGGTGAAGGCGATGATGCTGACGAACAGCAAGATGCCGCCGATCATGCCCAGCAGGGAAGACAGATTCATGGGCGCGGTCTTCGCGAAAGCGTGAACATGTGCCAAGGATAAACCGCAAGCAACCGTGCGTCGCGCCAACGGAGCGTAACGGGTACACTGCCAAGACCGTATTGCAAGCGAGGGAGAAGCGGCATGGAATGGGTAATTCTCGCGATCGTGCTTCTGCTGGTGATCTGGGGGGTCTGGACCTACAACCGTCTGGTCACCTCGCGCAACCGCTATCAGAACGCGTTTGCCCAGATCGATGTCCAGCTGAATCGCCGCTATGACCTGATCCCCAACCTGGTCAAGGTCGCGGATCGCTACATGGCACACGAGAAGGACACCCTCGAGGCCGTGATCCAGGCGCGCAACCAGGCCCAGAGCAGCCTGCAGAAGGCCGCCGCCGACCCCTCCAACCCGGACGCGATGCGCGAGCTGTCGCAGTCCGAGCAGGGCCTCTCCGGTGCCCTGGGGCGCCTGTTCGCGCTGTCCGAGGCCTATCCCGACCTCAAGGCCAACGAGAACATGATGCAGCTCTCGGAGGAGCTCAGCAGCACCGAGAACCGCATTGCCTATGCGCGGCAGGCCTTCAACGACGCAGTGATGAGTTACAACATCCTGCGCGAGATGTTTCCCAACAGCCTGGTCGCGAACAACTTCGGTTTTCGTCGTGCCGAACTGCTCGAGATCGAGGACCCGCAGCGTCGCGAAGCGGTCGAGGTCAGCTTTCAGTAAGGCTGCCGGGGCATGAACTTCTTCGAACAACAGGACCGGGCACAGCGCCGCACCCGGGTCCTGCTGGGCCTGTTCTCGCTGGCGGTACTCGCCATCGTGGTGGCGATGAACCTGCTCGCGCTGCTGTTCCTCGGGCACGATGCCACCGCGGCGCCGGATGACCCGCTGTTCTCCCGCAGCATGTTCGAGGACAACCTCGAACTGATGTTCTGGGTGACCCTGTTCACCATCGTCCTGATCGGCGGGGCCAGCCTGTACCGGGCGTCCTCGCTGCGCGGTGGCGGGGGGCAGGTCGCGCAGGAACTCGGCGGCACCCGCATCGAACCCGACACCCGGGATCCGCTGCGGCGGCGTCTGGTGAACGTCGTCGAGGAGATCGCGATCGCCTCCGGCGTACCGGTGCCGGAGATCTACGTACTGGAGCAGGAGAGCGGCATCAACGCATTCGCCGCGGGGCATTCCACCGGTGATGCCGCGGTGGCGGTGACCCGCGGCGCACTGGAGACCCTCGACCGCAACGAGCTGCAGGGGGTAGTGGCCCACGAATTCGGGCACATCCTCAACGGGGACATGCGCCTGAACATCCGTCTGGTCGGGATCCTCTACGGGATCCTGGTGCTGGCCCTGGTGGGGCAGCGGGTGATGGTCGCGATGCGCTTCTCGCGCGACAGCCGCAATGCGGCCGGTCTGCTGGCCGCCGGGCTGGCGCTGCTGATCGTGGGCTACATCGGGCTGTTCTTCGGCCGCTGGATCCGCGCCTCGGTGTCGCGCCAGCGCGAATACCTGGCGGATGCGTCGGCGGTGCAGTTCACCCGGCACCCCGACGGGATTGCCGGGGCACTGAAGAAGATCGGTGCGCGGCATGCGCGCATGGATGCCGATTTCGAAGAAGTGGGACACATGCTGTTCGCCAGTGGCGGGCTGGGGCGGATGTTCGCCACGCACCCGCCGCTGGAGGATCGGATCCGTGCCATCGAGCCGAATTTCGATCCGACGGAGTTCGAAACCATCGCTCGACGCATGCGCGAGCAGACGGAGGCGGAACAGGCCGACGCCGAAACGGAAGAGGGCAGTGAGGAATCCCGGCGCGGTCCCGGCGGGCTGATGCTCGATGCGGACAACCTCGCGGACGGGATCGCCGATCCCGGGCTGGCGCAGATCCTGGGCGCCGGCATGCTGATGGCCGCGATGCCGGGTCCGCTGGAACAGGCTGCACACAGCGACGGCTGGGCCGCCGAGGTTATCCTCTACCTGCTGATGAACGCCGATCCCGAGGTGCGCGAGCAACAGCGTCTGCTGGTCGCCGAGAAGCGCGGCGGTGACAGCGAACGGCGCGTGGGCCAGCTGCTGGACATGGTCCCCGAGCTGCGCGACGACCTGCGCATCCCGCTGCTGGAGATCGCCTTCCCGGTGCTCCGGCGGCACCCGCGAGAGGAGCGCGAGGCCCTGCAGGAGCTGGTCGAGCAGCTGATCCATGCCGACGGACGGGTGTCGGCGTTCGAATACGCCCTCGGGCGTCTGCTGAACCGTCACCTGATGGATGTCGAAAAGCCGGGGGATGACGGGGCAGGCGGGCGCGGGCGGCTGGAGCGCCACGGCGACGAGGTGCGCTTCCTGCTGGCGGTACTGGCACGTCACGGTCATCCGGGCGATCCGGATGCCGGCCGTGCGGCGCTGGCCGCCGGGATCGCCCGCATCGAGGAACGTGAACCGGCGACCGTGGATTTCCCCGAGGCATGGACCGAGTCCGAGGGCAGCCGGGCCTGGGCGAATGTCCTCGATCGGGTGCTGGAGAGCCTCGACGGCCTGCGCATGGCGGACAAGGAACGCCTGGTCCGCGCGATGCTGACGACCGTGACCCATGGCGGGCAGGTGCGCACGGCCGAGGTCGAACTGCTGCGTGCGATGGCGGCTTCCATGCATGTGCCGCTGCCGCTGGCGGAATTCGCCGAGACCGGCTAGGGAAACACTGATCAATGTGCACGCTCGCGTTGGTGCTCGGGGTTTTCCGAGACCAGGCGCGGTGCGCAGCCGTTAGTGGTTCTACCGGCAAGGGCCGCAACGCAGGATCGGGGAACCCGGATTGCCAACCCCTGAAGTGGCTCGGCCGCCCGTTGTTATCAAAAACGGGCGCGCGCGGCGTTGCGGCTCCCTTGTGCAGAATGACTGCACGGCGGTCCCCGCGCCCTGTTCGCACGCAAAAGCGACTCGAGCGCGAGCGTGCACATTGACCAGTGTTTTCCCGGGGAATGCCAGCGGCGCAATGAAGCGCTATCATCCGCGCTTTCGTGGGGGCGTGGCGAAACAGGTAGACGCAGCAGACTTAAAATCTGCCGGCCGCAAGGCCGTGCCGGTTCGAGTCCGGCCGTCCCCACCAGAATTCAACCAGCTCGGCCGGGTACCGGCGTGCTGCTTTCCCGTTCGGGCGATTCGGGGCATGATGGAACCGCAGGGTCCCGATGGCGGGAGGCATGTTGGTTATGGATGAACCAACCGATGATCACTCCGGTTCGCGCGGTGGGCGGGGCCGTCGGGAGGGCCACCGACGGCCCGGTCTGCCGTTGCTGCTGGGCTTGCTCGCGACTCTGGCCTTCGCGGCCTTGTTTCTGCTGGTGGATCGCGCATGGGAACGACAGCTCGCGGAGCGCCACCATGCCAACCTGGCCAGCGAGGTCGCCAGCAAACGCACGCGCCTGGAGAGCACCATCAACAGTCTGGTGCATGCCACCATCGGGCTGTCGGCCTATGCCGAGGCCCGTCCCGGGCTGGATGCCGACGAGTTTGCCCGGGTTGCCCGGCGCCTCTACCGCCGCGACCCCGGGGTGTTTCGCTCACTGACCCTGCTGGCCGGATCACACATCCATTTCATCTACCCGCTGGAAGGCAATGTCGAGGCCCTGGGCTTGGACGTGGCCAACCATCCCCAACAGGCCGAATCCTTCCATCGTGTACGCCAGAAAGGGCAGACGGTGGTGGCCGGGCCCTGGACCCTCGCACAGGGCGGAACAGGACTCCTGGTGCGCAGCCCGGTCGGCGACGGAGATCGGGGGGAGGAGCGGGCCTCGCAGCAGCTGCATCCGATGTCCTTGTACTCCATGTCCAGCGTGGCCCTGGACTTCGACGAGATCCTGCGTCGGGCGGGTTTCGACCGCGAAGCGAACGAACTGCAGTTTGCCCTGGAGGGGCGGGACGGTACCGGCCCCGGGGGAGAGGTCTTCCATGACCCGCACGGGATCGCGGACGGTGCGGTGGATTTCCGGCAGACGGTGAGCTTTGCCGGTGGCGAGTGGGGGCTGCTGGCCACCACCACGCCGGATGCGCAGGAACTGGCACGGCCGCCGGCCTGGTGGGTATTCGGTCTGGCCGGCAGCCTCGCCCTGGGCGCGCTGACCTGGCGCATGAGCGGCCATATGCGGGATCGTCATCGACTCCTCTCCCGGTACCACTCCCTGGTGAACAACCTCGAGGATGCGACCCTCGTGGTTCGGGGCGCTCGCGTGCTGTGGACCAATCCGGCATTTCGCCGCACGACCGGGCTGGCGGCGCCGCCTGAGGGGCGGATCGAAGATTTCGGACTGTTCCATCCCGAGGATCGTGGTCAACTGCCGCGCGGGCTGGATTTCTCCGAGGACGATCCGGACCCGAACGGCCACCAGGTACGGGTACGCATGGCGGACGGGGCCTGGCGTTATCACCTGTTGCGCTGGGTGCCGATCCCGTGGGAGCAGGCCGGGGCAACTCTGCTGATCCTGGTGGATGTGCACGAGAACCGCCTGCTGTTCGAAGCACTGGCCGAGGCGCGGGATCTGCAGCAGGCGATGTTCGAGGCGATGCCCGGACATGCCCTGGTGATCGGCGATGACGGCGTGGTGCGCCGCACCTTCGGTGAGGGCCGGATGACCGAGGGTGGTGGTGCGGAGCCCTCCGGTGAACCCGACCTGGTCGGGCACGCGATCGAGGAGCTCCTGCCGGAGGATCTGGCGCGGCACTTCCGCGGCGTCGTGGCGAAATCGCTGGAGGAAAGGGCGCTGCAAACCACGGAATACTGCCTCCCGGCCGGCGTGCTGCACCCGGTGAGCGGCCGCTCGGATGTATTCGACGCCGACGCTGACGCCGGGGACACACGACGCTGGTTCGAGGCCCGCGTGCGTCCGATCGCTGCGCATTTCGAGGGACGCGGCGCGGTGGTGTGGCACGCCCTCGACGTAACCGACCGGCGCAATCTGGAAGAACGGCTGCAGACCCTCGCCTGGCAGGATCCGCTGACCGCTGCCGCCAACCGGGCCGCGATGGAGCGCGCCTTCCCGCGGATGGCTTCGCGTGCGCGCCGCTCTGGCGGCCACCTCGCGCTGATCTTCATCGATCTGGACCGTTTCAAGCCGGTCAACGACGAATACGGCCATGCGGTGGGGGACCAGCTGCTGCGCAAGCTGTCCACGGAACTGGGCGCACGTCTGCGTGCCGAGGACCTGCTGGTGCGCCTCGGCGGCGACGAGTTCCTGGTCCTGACCGGGCCGCTGGATTCGCCCTGCGAGGTGCGACCGATCATCGAACGGCTCAATGCGGTGTTCGAGACCGACCGGGAGCTGTCACTGGAGGGAGGCGAGTCGGTCCGCGTCTCGATCACGGCCAGCATCGGAGTGGCCTTCTACCCCGAGCACGGGGAACAGCTGCCAGGGCTGATTGCCGCTGCCGATCAGGCCATGTACCGGGTCAAGGGCGAAGGACGCAATGCGGTGGCCTGGGTCGACGAGCCCGGCGGCTCAATCCAGCCGCTGGAGTGACAGGCGGCGGGAGACATCCCGTTCCAGCGACTCAGGCAGCTCCAGCATCCGGTCGGCCAGCAATTCCCCGCTGACCGGCGCATACAGCAGCCCGCGCGAACCGTGGCCCAGGCTCAGCAGGACCCGGCCCTCCGGATCCAGGCGTGACGCGCCCACCAGTGGCAGGCGGTCGCGATACACCGCACGCACCCCGGTCCAGCGTTCGTTGATCCGCGCTTCCTCCGGTGAAGGCATGCCCGCCACCCAGGCCAGATGCTCGAGATTGCGACGATCATCTTCCGCGGTGGGAGGAGGCGGGCGCGGGGGGGATCCCGGCGGCCCGTCATGGCGGTAGGTCGCCCCAATCCAGTGGTCGTCGTCGCCGCGCGGGATCCAGTACCCCTGGCCGGTGCGGACCCGTCCGCCTTGATAGCCCGGAATGGCCTGGCTCAGGCGGCTCATCTGCCCGCCGACGGTCGAGAGCCGCGCCTGTTCCGGGCACAGAGGTGCTTGCGGATCCCCACCCGCGCTGGCAACCACGACCGCATCGTAGGTCGCCGTCACATCCCCCGGCGCCTCCAGCTCCAGGCAGATGCCATCGGATTGCGGCCGGATTTCAACCACCGCCCGTGGGCAAACCGCCGGGAGACCGGCCGCCAGGGCCCGGCAAAGGGCCCCCATGTCGACCGCAACCCCGTCGGGATAATCGAGCACCGGCCCTGCGGCACCGGCGCCCGACGGGGTCGCGGGGTCAAAGAGATAGCCGCTTTCCGCCGGATCCCGGGCGCGCAAACGACGCACCCGCTTGCGGGCGTGCTCCGAGACCCCGTGAAACGCGACGCCCCGGCCCAGTAGCGGGCCAGCGCGAGGATCCTCCGAGGGCGTGGCACGGGCGATCAGGGCATGGGCGTGCCGCATGCCGGCCAGCGCCAGCGCGTTGATCTCCGGATCGTGCGGGAGCAGATGCGGCAGCAGTACAGCGGCCGGGTTCCCGGAGGCCCCGCCCGCAGCACCCGCCGGATCGAACAGGGTGACCTCGCAACCGCGATCCTGCAGCGCCAGTGCCGCGGCCAGGCCGGCGATCCCGGCACCTACGACCGCGACCCGCTGCGGGCGCGTCGGACCATCCTCGGGGTCGGAGACCACGGTGCCGGGGGAGGTCGAGCCGGAGACCGGCATGTGCCCGCACAGGCGCTCACGCTTGCGTCCGTGACCCGGCTCGCGGCGCACCTCGAAGCCGACGGCCTCCAGATCCCGCCGGACCTGGCCGGCGGCGGCGTAGGTACCGAAGGTCGCGCCGGGCCGGGAGATCCGCGCCATCTGCCGGAACACCCCGATGTTCCACAACCCGGGGTTGCGTCGTGGCGCGAAGCCATCCAGGTACCACGCATCCACGCGGGCCCGGAGCCGGGGCAGGGTGACCGCCGCATCGCCGAAAACCAGGGTCAGCACGGCACGGGCCTCGGGAAAATGAATGCGGTGCACCCCGGTCACCGGCGGCGGATAGGCTTCGCGCAGCCGCCGGGCTTCGGGACCATCGAGATCCAGCCGGCGATGCGCCAGAGCCAGATCATCCGGGTGCAGCGGACGTGATTCGAAACCGATGAGTGACAGAAACCCGCCCGGCCGGGCGCGTTCCCGCCATTCGCGGAGGGTCAGCAGGGTGTTGAGGCCGGTGCCGAACCCCGTCTCGGCCACGACGAGCCGGGCTCCCGGCCGGGCGAAGCGACGCGGGAGGTCGTTGGCTTCCAGGAAAACCTCGCGGGCTTCCTCCAGCGGCGTGACGGAGCCGAAGTAGCCGTCGCCGAACTCCGGCGAGACGGGCTGACCGTCCCGCCATTCGACGCGTGCGAAGGGCAGTGCCTCGGGCAAGGAGGGCGTCGCGGTTTACTGGCCCGCGAGCTCGCTGAAGGGCTGCATGGCCACCTGATCGTCGCTGCGGCCGTTCTCCAGTTGAGCGAACAGGACTTCGCCGATCTCGCGGAACTGCTCCAGCTCTTCGCCTTCCAGCGCGTCGCTTTCCGGAAGCTCCACCCGCATCGGATCCTTCGGCTGGCGGTTCACGTGGACCTCGTAGTGGAGGTGCGGGCCGGTACTGCGTCCGGTGTTGCCGGACAGTGCGATGCGGTCGCCGCGTTCGACTTCGTCGCCGGGGCTGACCAGGGCACGATCCAGGTGCAGATAGCGGGTGGAATAGCCCTGACCGTGCTCGATGACAATGAAGCGGCCAGCGTACTGGTCGTGTTCGACCCGCGTCACCCGGCCATCCGCCGGGGCCTGAATGGGCGTACCGATGGGCATCGCGAAATCGGTGCCGTGATGCGGCGCGACGCGTCCGGTGACCGGATGGCGGCGCTGGGGGTCAAACGACGAACTGATGCGATAGTTGCCGGAGAACGGGCGCCGGTCGAACGGGGGTAGAAGGCTTTCACCGTCCTCGCGGTAGAAGCGATCGTTGACGTTGCGCGCGGCCTCTTCCTGGATGCGTTCACCGTTGTATTCGAAGGCGAGCAGGCGCAGGTTGCGCGGCGTGTCATCACCCTCGATGGTTTCCTGTTCCACCAGCAGGGTGAACTCGTCCCCGGCACGCGCCTCCCGACGTACCGGAAGGTGCCGGTCCATCAGCGCCGCGATCGCAGCCGCCGCACGCGGCGAGAGTTCGGTCTGGCGGGACAGGGCGGCCGAAATCGAGCCGTCGATCTCGGCGCTGATGATCAAGTGCGAGGTCTCGCGGGCATTCTCGATCTCGTGGCGGTCGAAGTCCCAGCCGTCCTCCTCGCGCACCCATTCGTGACCGGAACCATTGCGGCCCCACAGGCGCAGGCGGGTCAGATAGCCTTCGTCATCAACCTGCCACTCGAGCTCCTGTCCAGAACGAATGCGATTGAGGATCTCGGCGTTGTCGTCGTCGTCCAGCAGGCGGTAGAGGGTGGCCAGCGGCAGATCCCATTCGCGTTCCCACAGGCTGCTCAGCCGGTCGTCACTGCTCAGGGTGTGGCTCTCCCAGTCTTCCTCCTCTCCCAGTTCGGCTGTCTTGTCCGGCCCGTCGTCGTCCAGATCGAAGGTCTCGTAGGAGGTCGCGTCCTCGTCGAAACCCGTACCGGCGCCCGCCGGGTCGTCGACCGGGGCATCCTCGCGGAGCGCGTCCTCCGCGAAGGCTACTTGCTGCGGTCCACCGGCGGGTGCCGGGTCATTCACCGGGAGGGCCGCAAGGCTGACCGGCTGTTCGGCGGCATACGGGGTGCCGTTGGCCGTGGACGCCGCCGAGGATACCGGAAGGGTGGAGATTTCGAGGGGCTGGGCCGCTTCCTGGGGTTTGGAAGCGAAGACCAGACCGGAACCTACCGCAAGGGCGAGGCCGGCCGTTCCCATGAAGCCGAGAGAGGTGAACCTGCGCTGACCGTTCATGGACAACGTTCCGTTTGGACTTGTGGCTTTATACCATGATTTGCTGCGCGGTGAACCCGTGGCATGGATCCGTCGATTCTCGCGGTGTCGTTTGCCGAATGCCTTCATGAGCGGATACCCGTTCCCCGATTCAGAAGCCACAGTGCGAGACCATAGAGCAAAACAATGAACACGGCGATGATCGCAAAAGAAGCGGTGACGGAAAAGTCACTGGTTCCCAGGCTGCCGTAGCGGAAGGCATCCACCATGTAAAAGATCGGATTCAGCATGGACGCGCCCTGCCAGAAGTCCGGCAGCAGGCTGATGGAGTAGAACACGCCCCCAAGATAAGTCAGAGGCGTGAGAATGAATGTAGGAATCAATGATATATCATCGAAAGTTCGAGCAAATACGCCATTGATAAGCCCCGCGAGCGCAAACAGGATGGAGGTCAGCAGGACAACCCCCAGCATGACGACCGGGTTGTGAACGCTCAATGGAGAAAAGAACATCGAGACAATCAGAACCGCAACCCCGACGGTAAGGCCGCGCGCGACGCCACCGAACACGAATCCCAGGATGATGATGCCGTTCGGCATCGGCGAGACCAGCATCTCTTCGATATGACGCTGGAACTTCGATCCGAAGAATGATGAAACAACGTTGGAATAGCTGTTGGTGATAACGGCGAGCATGATCAGGCCGGGGACGATGAAGTCCATGTAGCGGTAGCCTTCCATCTCCCCGATCCGCTCGCCGATCAGGCCGCCGAATATGATGAAATAGAGCGCGGTGGTAACCACCGGCGGGAGAACGGTCTGCACCCAGATTCTGGCAAAGCGCAGTATCTCCTTGATGACGATGGTACGCAGAGCGGTAGTCCACAGTCGCAGATCCGCCGCATTCATGCCTGACCCTCCTGCCGGTCGCTGGCGCCGCCGCCCCCCGGGGTGAGCGTGCTGCTGGTTGTCTCGCTGCGGGTCATGCGCACGAACAGTTCCTCGAGGCGGTTGGCCTTGTTCCGCATGCTCTGCACACGGATTCCTTGCTGATCAAGTAGCTGGAAGAGATCATTCAGGTTCTGGTTGGAATGGATGTCGGCCTCCAGGGTCAGATCATCGATCCGGCGCAGCGGAATGGGGCCCCCTTCGGGCACGGCCAGCGGTGGTTCGGCCAGATCCAGCACCATGGTCTCGGTTTCCAGCTTCGCCAGCAGCTGCTTCATGGTGGTGTTTTCGATGATCCGGCCGTCGTCGATGATCGCGATGTTGCGGCACAGCGACTCGGCCTCCTCGAGGTAATGCGTGGTCAGGATGATGCTGCGCCCGTCCTCGTTGATCCCCTGGAGGAAGTCCCACATGGACCGGCGCAGTTCGATGTCGACACCCGCGGTGGGTTCGTCGAGAATCAGCAGGCGGGGTTCGTGCACCAGGGCCCGCGCGATCATCAGACGCCGCTTCATGCCGCCGGACAGCATTCGCGCCATGTCCTCGCGCTTGTCCCACAGACCGAGTTCGTTGAGATAGTGGCCCGCACGCTCCCAGGCTTCGCGCCGCGGGATCCCGTAGTAGCCGGCCTGGTTGACGACGATCTCGCCCACCGGCTCGAACTGGTTGAAGTTGAACTCCTGCGGGACGAGGCCGATCGAGCGCTTCACGCCGCGGGGGTCGCGGTCGAGGTCGTGGCCGAACACCCGGACCTCGCCGGCGGACTTGTTCACCAGCGAGGTGATGATGCCGATGGTGGTGGACTTGCCCGCCCCGTTGGGGCCGAGCAGGGCGAAGAAGCTGCCCGGGGAGACCTCGAGGTCGATACCCTTGAGCGCCTCGAAACCGTTGTTGTAGGTCTTGCGCAGCCCGCGGATTTCCAGTGCTGGCGTCATGCGGCGTTCCCTGTCGAGAAGTTGGGGCCGGGCGTGCCGGCTGCAGGTGGCGTTATTATGGGGGCTTTCCCGCGAGCATGAGGAAGCCCCCAGTGGAATCCGTTTTTGTTGCCGATGCCCCCGCCGCCGTTGATTTGATCCCGGTCACACCGCAGTCGCTGGAGACGGTCCTGGAAGAACGACCGGCTCGTTACCGGCGCTGGGTGCGCGCGATGGATTTTGCCGCCGAGGCGGGAGAACTGCTGCGGATTGCGGACGAGGCGGGAGATCTGGAAGCGGTGCTGGTCGGCCATCGCAGCGACGAGCCGCTGTGGATGCTGGCCGCGGCGGCAGAGGGCCTGCCGGGCGGGATCTACCGGCTGGATACGCAGGGTCTGGATGCCCCGACGCTGGAACGGGCGGCGGTCGGCTGGGGCCTGGGCCGTTATCGTTTCCGCCGCTACCGCACTGACAACAAGGTGGAAGACCGGGCGGCGCGCCTGCTGTGGCCGGAGGGGGTGGACCGAGAACGGGTCGTGGCGATGGTGGAGGCCATCGGGCACACCCGGGACCTGATCAACACTGCCCCGGCTGACCTTATGCCGGGAGAACTGGCCGCCGAGGCGACGCGTCTGGCCCGGGCGCATGGCGGTACGGCGAAGATCGAGGAGGATCCGCAGATCCTGGCGCGCGACTGGCCCTGCATTCACGCCGTTGGCCGCGCCAGCGAACATGCCTCGCGGGTGATCGAACTGAGCTGGGGCCCGGAAGATGCTCCGTCGCTGGTGCTGGTGGGCAAGGGCGTCTGCTTCGATTCGGGCGGGCTCAACATCAAGCCCGACAGCGCGATGCGGCAGATGAAGAAGGACATGGGCGGGGCCGCGACCGTGCTCGGGCTGGCCGGACTGATCATGCGTACGGGGCTGGCGGTCCGCCTGACGGTACTGATCGGCGCGGTGGAAAACGCGGTGGGGTCGCGTTCCTTTCGCCCCGGGGACGTGCTCACCGCGCGCAGCGGCCGGACCATCGAGATCGACAATACCGATGCGGAAGGGCGGCTGGTGCTGGCCGACCTGCTGGACCGGGCACGCGAACTGGAGCCGGCGCTGGTGGCCGATTTCGCGACCCTGACCGGGGCCGCGCGGGTCGCCGTGGGGCACGAGATCGCGGCGTTCTTCGCCTCCGACGACGACTGGGCACGGGCCCTGGAAGAGCCGGCGGCGAGCTGGGACGATCCGGTCTGGCGTCTGCCGCTGCACGCGCCCTACCGGCACATGCTGGAGAGCGACGTGGCGGATGTCGTCAACGCCAGCGCGGGCGGGCAGGCCGGGGCGATCACCGCGGCGCTGTTCCTGCAGGACTTCGTGCCGGCCGACACCCCCTGGCTGCATTTCGACATCATGGCCTTCAACACGAGGGCACGGCCGGGGCGGCCGAAGGGTGGCGAGGCGCTGGGGCTGCGCGCGCTGTTCGGCGCGCTGGAGAAGCGCTTCGGCCGGACCGGATGACCTCGAGTCAGATGACGTTGAGGTCGGGGCGCGCGCGGATGATCTTGCGCAGTGCGATCAGGTAGGCCGCGGTGCGGTAGTCCAGTACCTGTCCGTTGCTCTCCACCTCGCGCACTTCCTGCATCTCGCTGAAGGCCTCGCGCATGGTGTCGTCCAGCCCGGAGCGCACCAGATCGATCTCCTCGGCGCCGCGCACGATGGAGTCGCGCAGCCACTCGGGGACATCCTGGTTGGTCATCATCTCGATCGCACTGACGATGTGCTGGCCCTGCGCCTGATCGTAGCGGCGCTCCATGCGGCCGAAGCGGATGTGCTGGATGTTGCGCACCCACTCGAAGTAGGACACCACCACGCCGCCGGCATTGACGAACACGTCGGGCAGCACCGTGATCCCGCGCTGTTGCAGGATGCGGTCGCCCTCAAAGGTGCAGGGGCCGTTGGCGGCCTCCGCGACCAGTCGCGCCCGGATCCGCGGGGCATTGTACTCGTGGATCGCCCCCTCCAGCGCGGCCGGGACCAGCACGTCGCAGTCCTCTTCCATCAGCCGGTTGCCGTCACGCTCGAAGCGCACGCCGGGGTAGCCGTCGAGGGTGCCGGTACGGTTGATGTAGTCGTGCACGGCGTCGACGTCGAGACCCTCTTCGGAATAGATCCCGCCGTCGCTCTTGATGATGCCGACGATGCGCGCGCCGTCATCCTGCTGCAGGAAATGGGCGAGGTGATAGCCCACGTTGCCGAAGCCCTGAACGATCACCCGCTGATCGCCCAGACCGCCCTGAAGACCCGCCTCGGCCACCGCGGCCTTCGACCGGAAGAAGGCCTGCAGCGCATACTGAACCCCACGCCCGGTAGCCTCCAGCCGCCCCCGCATGCCGCCCAGATCCACCGGTTTGCCGGTGACGGCGGCGACGTGGTTGATGTCATCCGGGCGCTGCTGCCGGTAGGTGTCGGCGATCCACGCCATCTCCCGCTGCGAGGTGCCGACATCGGGGGCGGGCACGTTCTGCGCCGGGGAGACGTAGTCACGCTGGATCAGCTCGTGCGCGAAGCGGCGGGTAATGCGCTCCAGTTCGGACTCGCTGTACCTGCGCGGATCGATCCGCAGTCCGCCCTTGGAACCCCCAAAGGGGATGTCGATGATGGCGCACTTGTAGGACATCAGCGCGGCCAGGGCCTCGGCATGGGCCTGGTCCATGTTGGGGGCGAAGCGCATCCCGCCCTTGACCGGCAGGCGATGGGCCGAGTGCACCGCCCGCCAGCCGTGGAAGACCTCGACCCGGTCGCGGAACTGGATGGGAAAGGACACCTGGATGACCGAGTCACAGGTCTGCAGCCCCTCGCGAGCCCCTTCCGGGATCTCGAGGAAATTCATCGCGCGGTCGACCATGCGCGCCACGGTCTGCTGGAAGTCGTCGGTCTGCGGAGATACGGGAGGGGTCATTGCTGCGGTCCGTGACGGAAAACGGACGTGATTGTACACGCCGCCGCCGGGCGACTGGCAAAAAAAGGCCGAAGCGCCCGGCAGGAACGCTTCGGCCTGTCGATCCGCGGGCCGGCCGGCGTGGCCGGCCCGGTCAGCGCGGGATTACCAGTCCGGCGCGTCGTCTTCGTCCTCGTCGTCATCTTCTTCCTCGCCCATGGCTGCGCCACCCGCCGCGGCACCGTCGTCGGCCGGCGGGGCGCCGCCTTCCGCACCACCCGCTTCGGGGGCGCCACCCGCTTCGGGAGCACCGCCCGCTTCGGGGGCGCCGCCTGCTTCGGGAGCACCACCCGCCTCAGGGGCAGCTTCTTCGGCCGGCGGGGCACCGCCTTCCTCGGCTCCGCCGCCACCCATGGCGCCGGCCGTTCCCATCGAACCGATGGCGAACAGGGAAGACAGGGCAAAGGCGATGGCCGTCTTGCGATATTTCATCGTTAAAAACTCCTGGGGTTTGCAAGCTCTGGGTTTTGAAAGCTCTGCAGGCCCGCTGGAAACCGGGAGCCCGGAATCTCCAGCGTCTGCACCCGAATAGATTGCAGTGACCATGCCAGGATGGCTGGTCCGCTCATAAAGGGGCGAATATCAATGGTTTCTGCATCCCCCTGTGAAATGGTTCGCGGCGATGTTCCGCGGGTCGTCCGGACACAGCGGGTCACGCTGACCCGTGTCGCATTGCCACAAGCCCGGTCCGGCGTTGCTGGACTCCGGAACACTCCGGGGGGACCATATGCGCGTGCTCCCAGCCTTGTTTCCAGGATGCCCGATGCCCGTCCCAGTCAGCGCGCAGCTCCTGCCGTGACCTACCGCGCGCCGGTGCCCGCCGAGGGGCAGGGGTCCTGTGCGGGCACGCACCCGCCCGGGCCGCAGCGCTTCTCCGTGGCACCGATGATGGACTGGACCGATCGCTGGTGCCGTCGTTTCCACCGGCTGCTGACCCGGCGGGCCCTGCTGTACACCGAGATGTTGCACGCGAACGCGGTGGTGCAGGGCGATCGCCGGCACCTGCTCGGATTCGCCGACATCGAACACCCGGTGGCGCTGCAGCTGGGCGGGTCCGAACCCGCCACCCTGGCGCAGGCCGCGCGTATCGGTGAGGACTTCGGTTACGACGAGATCAATCTGAACGTGGGCTGTCCGTCGGACCGGGTACAGTCGGGCGATTTTGGTGCCAGCCTGATGGCCACGCCCGAACGGGTCGCCAGGGCCGTGGAGGCCATGCAGGCGGCGGTGAACATCCCGGTGACGGTCAAGCATCGCATCGGGATCGACGACCAGGACTCGGACGCCGATCTGCGCGCCTTCGTGCGCACCGTGGCGGATGCCGGTTGCCGGCATTTCATCGTGCACGCGCGCAAGGCCTGGCTGCAGGGGCTCAGCCCGAAGGACAACCGCGATGTTCCGCCGCTGGATTACGCCCGGGTCCATCGCCTCAAGGCCGAATTCCCGGACTGCGTGATCGTGCTGAACGGGGGCCTGGACGACGTGGCCGGCGCGCGGGAACACCTGGCCACGCTGGACGGGGTGATGTTCGGGCGCCATGCCTATCACCGGCCGTGGAGCCTGGCGGAGGTCGATCGGCTGTATTTCGGCGAGGCCTGGCGGCCGGAGCGTGCCGAGGTGGTGCGCGGGCTGCTGGACATGGCCGAAGCGATGCGCCGTGACGGCGTGCCGCTGGCGCGGCTGACCCGCCATGTGCTGGGGCTGTTCCACGGCGAGCCGGGTGCGCGTCAATGGCGCCGGATCCTGACCGAGGGCGCCCATCGCCCGGATGCCGGCCCCGAACTGATCGAGCGCGCGGCCGCGGCCTGTCCGGCGGCGCAGGGCGGGGCGCCCGCCACGTCCGACTGACGGCGGTCTGGATGACCGCCCGCTCTCAGTCGTCGGGCTCCAGCCAGCCCTCGCGCAGGCCGTCTTCCAGCACCTGGTGAATCGACGGAAATCCGGCCTCCCAGTCTTCCGCGGCGAGCGTCTCCACCGTGCAGAAGGTCTCCAGCTGATCCGGTTCCAGCGCGGGCGCAGGGTGATCGTGGCCGGCGATGCACAGCACCGGGCCGTCCGGGCCGCGGAACCATGCGCGACGGATGCCCGGATGGATACGGTAGCGAACGCCCGGCCGGGGGTCCGGGGGCGGGGCATCCTCGTCCGGGGTTGCGAGTCCGGTACTGGCCGTCGGGCGGGTGAGGAAACGGCCGAGATAGGCATCCAGATCGGCATCGTCCGCCGCCAGCAGGGCCCGCAGCGCGTCACGCAGTTCGCGCCGATCGCCCGCCGGCAGTTCCCCCGGCCAGGTATCTGCGGGGCGCCCCGGGTCCTCGAAGCGGGCCTGATCCCCGATCACGTTCGCGCGTTCCTCGAGAAAGCCGGTCAGCACGTCGAGGATGGCCGGGGCGCGGAAGCCGACGGACCAGGTCATGCATTCGCGATCCAGGGATTCACCGTAATGCGGCACGCCCGGCGGCAGGTACAGCATGTCCCCGGGTTCCAGCTCCCAGCTGTCGGTGGGCCGGAAGTCCCGCAGGATCGCCAGCGGCAGGTCCTCGAAGCACTCCGGATTCCCGGGCGGATCCTGAATCTGCCAGCGCCGCCGGCCCGCCGCCTGAAACAGGAAGACGTCGTACTGATCCATGTGCGGGCCCACCGAGCCGCCGGGCGGGGCGTACGAGATCATCAGGTCGTCGCGCCGCCAGCGCGGGATGAAATCGAACTGCGCGAGAAACCCCGGGCCACCCGGCCAGAAGCGCTCGACGTCGCTGACCAGCAGGGTCCAGTCGCGTTCCGGCAGCCGGGCCAGGCGGTCCGGCTCGAACGGGCCGTATTCCACGTCCCAGTCGTTGCGCTCGCGGTGGCCAAGGACCAGCCGGCTGCCGGCCTCGGGATCGGTGGCCAGGCCGGCGAGGTCGTCGGCTTCAATGGGATTCTCGAATCCGGGGATCGCGCCGCGGATCAGCAGGGGTTTCTGCTGCCAGTAATCCCGCAGGAATGCGGCCGGCGTGAGTCCGCCCAGCAGGGTCAGCGGGGTGTCCGGGTCGGGCGCTGCCACGGTCGACTCAGACGTCGCGGGCCAGGCGGTCCGCCAGACCGGTGTAACGCCCGGGGGTCAGCTCGCGCAGGCGCGCGCGCGCCTCCTCGGGGATGTCCTGCGCGTCGATGAACTCGTGCAGGGCCTCGGGGGTGATCCGGCGGCCGCGGGTAAAGTCCTTGAGCTTCTCATAGGGCGAATCGATGCCGTAGCGGCGCATCACCGTCTGCACCGCTTCGCCGAGGACTTCCCAGTTGGCATCCAGATCCTCGTCCATGCGAGTGGATTCGATCTCCAGCTTGCCCAGCCCGCGGGCGAACGCCTTCCAGGCGATCAGCGACCAGGCGAAACCCATGCCGATGTTGCGCAGCACGGTGGAGTCGGTCAGGTCGCGCTGAAAGCGCGAGACCGGCAGCTTGCCGGCGAGGTGATCGAACACCGCATTGGCCAGGCCGAGGTTGCCCTCGGCGTTCTCGAAGTCGATCGGGTTGACCTTGTGCGGCATGGTCGAGGAGCCGACTTCGCCGGCCACGACCTTCTGCTTGAAGTAGCCCAGCGAGATGTAGCCCCAGATGTCGCGCGAGGCATCCAGCAGGATGGTGTTGGCGCGCATGAAGGCATGGAACATCTCGGCGAGGTAGTCGTGCGGCTCGATCTGGGTGGTGTGCGAACTGGGTTCGAGACCCAGGTCACTGACCACGCGCCGCGCCAGTGCCGGCCAGTCAACCTCGGGGTAGGCCACCACGTGGGCGTTGTAGTTGCCCACCGCGCCGTTGATCTTGCCCCGGCAGACCACGCCGGCCAGCTGCTCGCGCTGGGCCTGCAGGCGATGCACGACGTTGGCGATCTCCTTGCCCATGGTGCTGGGCGAGGCGGGCTGACCGTGGGTGCGCGAGAGCATCGGCTGGTCGGCGAATTCTCCGCTCAGCTGGCGCAGGTGGCCGAGGATGCCGTCCAGCGCCGGCAGCATCACCTCATTGCGCGCCTCGCGCACCATCACACCGTAGGCGAGGTTGTTGATGTCCTCGGAGGTGCAGGCAAAATGCACGAACTCCATGCGCGCGGCGAGTTCGGGATGGTCCTGCATCTGCTCCTTGATGTAGTACTCGATCGCCTTGACGTCATGATTGGTGGTCGCCTCGATGGCCTTCACGCGTTCGCCGGCGGCATTGTCGAACTCGGCCGCGATGCGCTCCAGCGCGGCGGTGCCTTCGGCGGACAGCGCCGGGACCTCGGCGATCGCGGGCTCGGCGGCCAGCGCCTTGAGCCAGGCGATCTCGACGCGCACGCGGGCCTGCATCAGGCCCTGCTCGCTGAACCAGGGAGCAAGGTCGCGGGTGTGACGGGCATAACGGCCATCGACCGGGGCGATGGCGGTGAGGGCGTTCAGGGACATGGTCGGCCTTGTGATGGGGCTTGCTTGTGCGGCGCAGTATAATACACCGTTCAAGTGCACAGCCGGAGCCCGGAATGACCCGACCAGGCCATCGTCAGGAACACGACAGCCTGGGCACCGTGGAGGTGCCCGAACAGGCCCTTTGGGGCGCACAGACCCAGCGCGCCATCGAAAACTTCGCGATCGCCGGGCGCCCGCTGCCGGCGGCCTTCATTCGTGCCCTGGCGCAGGTCAAGGCGGCCTGTGCCGAGGCCAACCGCTCACTGGAACAGCTGGACCCGGACACCGCCGCGGCCATCGTGCGGGCGGCCGAGGCCGTCGCCCTGGGCGAGCACGCGGACGCCTTCCCGGTGGATGTCTACCAGACCGGTTCGGGCACCAGCAGCAACATGAACATGAACGAGGTGCTCGCCCGCCTGGCCGCGGCGGAGGGCTGCACGGTCCATCCCAATGATCACGTGAACCGCTCGCAGAGCTCCAATGACGTGATCCCCACCGCGCTGCACGTGGCCACCCTGAGCCAGCTGGAGCACGAACTGCTGCCGGCCCTGCGCGGACTGATCGCGACCATCGCCCGGCGCGAGGCGGAACTCAAGGGGCAGGTGAAGACCGGGCGTACGCATCTGATGGATGCGATGCCGGTCCGCCTGGACCAGGAACTGTCCGGCTGGCGCACCCAGCTGGAACTGGGCGTGGAGCGCCTGGAGGCGACCCGCGACCGGCTAGGGCGCCTGGCGATCGGGGCCACCGCGGTCGGCACCGGGATCAATGCCCCCGAGGGCTTCGGCGAGCGGGTGGCGGAGCGTCTCTCGGAGCGCACCGGGCTCGCCTTCCGGCGGGAGCCCAACGGCTTTGCCGCGCTGGCCAGCCAGGACACGGCGGTGGAATGCTCGGGCCAGCTGCGGACCGTGGCCACCGCGTTGATCAAGATCGCGGACGACCTGCGCTGGATGAACTCCGGGCCGCTGGCCGGGCTCGGCGAGATCGCCCTGCCGGCCCTGCAGCCGGGCAGCTCGATCATGCCCGGCAAGGTCAACCCGGTGATCCCCGAGGCGGTGCTGATGGCGGCGCGCCAGGTGCTCGGCCTGGATACGGCGGTCACCGCGGCCGGCGGTGCGGGCAACTTCCAGCTCAATGTGGGGTTGCCGCTGATCGCCGACAATCTGCTGCAGATGATCGGCCTGCTCGCCCGTGCCGCGCAGCACCTCGGCGAGCACGCAGTCGCGGGATTCAGCGTGAACGAAGACGTGATGCGGGCGGCGCTGGACCGCAACCCGATCCTGGTCACCGCGCTGAACGCCGAGATCGGGTACGAAGCGGGCGCGCGCATCGCCAAGGAGGCCTACGCCTCCGACCGGCCAATCATCGACGTCGCCGCCGAGCACACCGGCATGGACCGCGAGCGGCTGCGCCACCTGCTGGACCCGCGCGGGTTGACCGGGCCGCAGGAGGGCTGATGGGGCGTGCGGTCGGCGGCCGGGCCGGGGGCGCAGGCGTCAGGTCTCGTCGGTGATGGTGCTGATACGCCCTTCGTTGACGATCATCTCGCGCAGCTGCTCGAACGGGACCGGTCGGGAATACAGAAAACCCTGCGCGTAGTCGCAGCCAAAATCCTTCAGCAGCCGAGCCTGCTCCACGGTCTCGACGCCTTCCGCGACCAATTGCATGCCGAGGCTGCGTGCCATCACCACAATGGCGCGTACGATCTTCGCGTCCTCATCGGTCTTTTCCAGATCCTTCACGAAGGAACGGTCGATCTTGAGGGTGTCGGCGGGTAGCTGCTTGAGCTGGGTCAGGGATGCGTGCCCGGTGCCGAAGTCATCCACCGCCAGTGACATGCCGACCTCACGCAGGCGCTGGAACACGCGCACCGCGGTATCCGCATCGTCCATGATCACGCTTTCGGTCAGTTCCAGCTCGATGCGGTCGGCGGGGATGCCGAACTCCTCCGTCGTGGCGAAGAACTCCTCGGCCAGATTGGGCTGGCGCAGCTGACGCGCCGAGACATTGACCGCGACCCTCGGCAGTTCACGGGCCGGACCCGGCAGGCTCGCCAGATCCCGACAGACCTGCTTCAGGACCCATTCCCCGATTTGCTCGATCAGGGTCATCTCCTCGGCGATCTCCATGAACTGCCCCGGGGGCATCAGGCCCAGGTGCGGATGCTCCCAGCGGATCAGGGCCTCCGCCCCGGATACGCGTCCGCTCTCAAGATCCACCTTTGGCTGGTAGTAGATCCGCAGTTCGTCATTTTCGATGGCACCGCCCAGATCGGTTTCCAGGCGGAAATGACGGAAGGTGCGCGAGTTGAGATCCTCGGTATAGAAACGAAAGCCGTTGCGCCCGCGTGCTTTGGCGTCGTACATCGCGGCGTCCGCGTTGGTGAGCAGGGTATCCGCCTCGTTACCGTCGTAAGGAAAGACCGCGATACCGGCCGAGCAGGAGGTCAGCACCGGGTGCTCGGCAACCGTACGCTCCACCGCCGTGGTGCGAACGATCTCCGTGACCAGCCGCACCACGGCCTCGAGACCCTGGATGCCCTCGATCAGGATGCCGAATTCGTCGCCGCCCAGACGCGACAGCGTGGGATTCAGGTCCTGACCGTCGCACCAGCGGGAACCCTCCAGCAGTGCAGAGAGGTCGGCGGCCACCTTGCGGATCAGCTCGTCCCCGGCGCGGTGCCCGAGGGCATCGTTCAGGCGCTTGAAATTATCCAGATCCAGCAGGATCAGGGCGACGTGGCTGGAACCCTGCGCATGACGTTCCATGGCCTGCGCAAGCCGGTCGCTGAACAGCATCCGGTTGGGCAGGTTGGTGAGAGAGTCGTGCGACATGTGATGCAGGAGCTCGCGCGACTGCCGCTCGGTGATCCTCTGCAGAGCTTGCTGGCGCCGTTCCATCAGCTGGTGGAGGTCGGCGGATTCGAGCGCATAGGCGGCGTTGAACAGCATCAGGGTCAGGGCCGAGAGCGTCAGCTCGTGGCGCGCAGGTTCCTCTCCGCACGGACGCGCCGCGAACATGCCGCGCACCCGCGTCCGCGTGGAGATCACGTGGAGCAGCACGGCCCCGCCATCTTCCCCGGCAGGCAGCAGGACAGGATGGTTCTCGTGCAGGGCCCAGGAAAACGAACCCTCCTCGATCAGTTGTTCCACCCGCTCGGGCAGGTCTCCGGGGGCCCCGTGTTCCCGGTCATGGCGCTCCAGACAGAACGAGGCATCGTTATCCAGCAGGTAGATCGCCGACTCCGACAGAGGCAGCAGCCGGCGCGCGGCCTCCAGGGTGTTGCGCACAATGACCTCGGGGCGGCGATTACCCTCGGTGTCCCCGAAGATCGCGGTGGTGGAAGACAGGACATCCATCACATAGGCACTGTTCTCCAGGGCCTGTTCGAGATACTGGATCCGCTCCTGGAGCCGTTCGGGGTCATCCGGAGTCAGGTGCGAAGGACTCATGGGAATCGGCATGCCTTTCCGCCGGGGCGGGTCAGTCAAGAAGGATGCGAGCCAGCTGGTCCAGCTGCTCGCGTGCATGGAGGGCCATTTCTTCACACTGGTCCATGTTCAGACCGATCCGTTCAAATGCCTCGCGACTCACCGGAGGCACCATGCGCTCGCCGGAGGAGCCCAGACGCATGGCATTGGCCAGCGAATCGGCTACGTGCACGATGCTGGCCTCCACCGGAAAGGCGGGTGCTTCCAGCGGATCGTGATGGTAGCGGGTGGCTTCCACGTGCGCCGGGGTCATGTCCCACCGTTCCAGCAGGGCACTGCCGATCTGCGCATGATCAAACCCCATATAGCGACGTTCGGCCACGAACATCAGGTCACCCTCGCGTTCCCGCAGGTCGATCAGTTCTTCCGCGTGCCGCCCGAGATAGAGGAACATCAGCAGTCGGCCGATGTCGTGCAGCAGACCGAACAGGTACAGCCGTTCCACGTTGGCCTCGCGGCGATAACGCGCGATCCCGCGTGCAAGCAGGGCCGTGGCAAGGCTGTGACGCCAGAAGGAAGCCATGTCCACGCCGATGACCGGCAGACCACGGAAGTGTTCGATCACCACCGTCGACAGCACGATCTGCCGGATCTGCTGGAGACCGATGATGGTCACCGCCCGATGCAGGGTTTCGATCTCGTGCGGGTAGCCGTAAAGCGAAGAGTTGGCGAGCCGCAGCGTCTTGGCCGCTACTGTGGGGTCCAGCTCGATCGCCTCACTGACGTTCGCGACACTGGCCGATGGGTCGTTGATGCGCTCGACGATCGCACGGAACGCACCGGAAAAGCTGCACAGTGAGTCGTCCGCGCGGAGAAAATCCTCGAGGGCGAAACTCATCTTCGCCCCCGGTGGTCAGCACGCTGCAGTTCTTCGAGCAGGACGCGCCGCGCGATGCGGAAGATGCCATCCATCGGGAATTGCCCGGTGTCGCAATGCCGGAAGCGCTCGGCCAGCAGCTCGTCGGCGGTGGCCTCCGGACACGCCCGGGCGCCCGCCGCGTCCGGTTCCTCTCCGTTGCCCGGGTCCAGTTCCGACCCGGACGTATCGGGATCGCCATCTTCGGCACCATCTTCGGAAGCTGCGCCCCCATGTCCGGAGGCCACCGCGACCTCGGGCACTCCCCATGCACGCAGGATTCGCAGATGCTTGCTCTGCAGAGTCATGCCGGCCGGGACCAGGAGCCGGCCCGAGCGGTCGTGAACGGGCGCCGCGACGACCAGACCGGGCTCCAGCTCGGGGGTGGGGACGGTGCGTGCCATGCCGGAACCTTAGCCCTGTGCCGCGAGCTGACGCAACACGTAGGGCAGGATACCCCCGTGCCGGTAGTAGTCGATCTCCTGCGGGGTGTCGAGTCGCACGTGCACACGAAATTCCTTCTTTGATCCGTCGTCGGCGGTGGCCGTCACCGTGGCTTCTTTCGCCTCGCCGCCCTGGATCCCGCTGATGGCGTAGGTCTCCTCGCCGGTCAGGCCCAGGGATTCGGCGTTCTCGCCGTCGCGGAACTGCAGCGGCAGCACGCCCATGCCCACCAGGTTGGAACGATGAATGCGTTCGAAACTCTCCACGATCACCGCCCGCACACCCAGCAGCAGGGTGCCCTTGGCCGCCCAGTCGCGCGAGGAACCGGTGCCGTATTCCTTGCCGGCGATCACCACCAGCGGGGTACCCTCCGCCTGATAGCGCATGGAGGCGTCGTAGATCGACATCGGTTCGCCATCCGGCAGATGTCGGGTCACGCCACCCTGGGTACCCGGCGCCAGCAGGTTGCGCAGGCGCACATTGGCGAAGGTCCCGCGCATCATCACCTCGTGGTTGCCGCGCCGCGACCCGTAGGAATTGAAGTCGGCGGGCTTGACCCCCTGTTCCTCCAGGTAGCGGGCCGCCGGGCTGTCCGGGGCGATGGAGCCGGCCGGCGAGATGTGGTCGGTGGTCACCGAATCGCCGAGCAGGGCCAGGACCCGCGCGCCCTCGATGTCGCTGGTGGGCGGGGGCGTCATGCCCATGCCATCGAAGTAGGGCGGCTTGCGGACATAGGTGGAATCGTCCTGCCAGTCGAAGCGGTCGCCGGCCGGGGCCTCCAGCCTGCGCCAGCGCTCCTCGCCGGTATAAAGATCGCCGTAGGCGCTGGTGAAGCTGCCGGCACCCACGTGCTGGTCCACCGCTTCACGTACTTCTCGGGCATCCGGCCAGATGTCCTTGAGATAGACCGGATTGCCCCGGGCGTCCTCGCCCAGCGGATCGTTGTACAAGTCGAGATTGGCGCGGCCGGCGAGGGCGTAGGCAACCACCAGCGGGGGTGAGGCGAGGAAGTTCATTTGCACCTCGGAGTGGATGCGTCCCTCGAAATTGCGGTTGCCGGAGAGTACCGAGGAGACCACCAGGTCGTCCTTGATGATCGCCTCGCTGATGGGCTCGGGCAGCGGGCCGGAATTGCCGATGCAGGTGGTGCAACCGTAGCCGACCACGTGGAAGCCGAGGGCCTCCAGTTCCTCCAGCAGGCCGGCCTTCTGCAGGTAGTCGGTGACCACGCGCGAGCCGGGGGCCAGCGACGTCTTGACCCACGGTTTGACCTGCAGGCCGTGCTCGCGTGCCTTGCGCGCGACCAGCCCGGCGCCCAGCATCACCGAGGGATTGGAGGTGTTGGTGCAGGAGGTGATCGCCGCGATCACCACGTCGCCGTGATCCAGGGTAAAGGTTTCGCCCCCCATCTCGATGGCCGTGTGGTGAGGCTCTTCCGCCTGATGCTCCACGCCCACCGCGGTATGTCCGCCCTCGGCCGCAAAGCGTTCGGCTTCGGCCGGTTCGTCGGCACCCGACATCCGCTCCTTCAGCAGCGTATCCAGATGCTGGCTGATCACGGTACCGGCGCGCCCGAGCGGGATGCGGTCCTGCGGGCGCTTGGGACCGGCGAGGCTGGGCTCGACCGTGGACAGGTCGAGCTCCAGCAGGTCGCTGTAACGTGCGTCCGGGGCACTGTCGACGCGCCACAGGCCCTGCTCGCGGGCATAGGCCTCGATGAACTGGACATGGCCTTCTTCGCGCCCGGTCAGACGCAGGTATTCCAGGGTCTCGTCGTCGATTGGGAAGATCCCGCAGGTCGCGCCGTATTCCGGGGCCATATTGGCGATGGTGGCGCGGTCGGCCAGCGGCAGATCGGCCAGGCCGTCGCCGAAGAACTCGACGAACTTGCCGACCACGCCGTGCTTGCGCAGCTGCTCGACGATCACCAGCACCAGGTCGGTGGCGGTCGCGCCTTCGGCGAGCCGGCCTTTCAGGCGGAAGCCGACGACCTGGGGGATCAGCATGGAGATCGGCTGGCCGAGCATCGCCGCCTCGGCCTCGATCCCGCCCACGCCCCAGCCGAGTACGCCCAGGCCGTTGATCATGGTGGTGTGGGAATCGGTCCCGACCAGGGTGTCGGGGTAGGCGACGCAGCTGCCGTCGGGCCGGTCCTCGAGGAACACGGTGCGGGCGAGGTATTCCAGATTCACCTGATGGACGATCCCGGTGTCCGGCGGCACGACCTTGAAGGTGTCGAACGCCTGCTGGCCCCACTTGAGAAAGCTGTAGCGCTCGCGGTTGCGCGAGTATTCGAGCTCGGCGTTCAGGTTCATCGCGTTCGGGTTGCCGTACTCGTCCACCTGCACCGAGTGGTCGATCACCAGCTCGGCCGGCTGCAGCGGGGCGATCTTCGCCGGATCGCCGCCGAGGTCTTCCATCGCATCGCGCATTGCGGCCAGGTCGACCACCGCGGGAACCCCGGTGAAGTCCTGCAGCAGCACGCGTGCCGGACGAAACGCGATCTCGCGGGCGGGTTCGGCGGCCGGATCCCAGTCCAGCAGGCCCTCGATGTCCTCGCGGGTGACCGTGCGCCCGTCCTCGTGGCGCATCAGGTTTTCCAGCAGCACCTTGAGCGCGTAGGGCAGGGTCTGCGCACGCGCATCATCGGCGATCGGGACGTACTGGCAGTCGTGTCCGCCGGCGGACAGGGTGCGGGTGTTCCGTGGCATGGCGTCGCTCATCTTGGGTTCGTCCGAATCAGGTGTTGAGTCGTTGAAGGATCTGGGTGGCCTCGTTCATCAGGCGCTTGCGCCCGAACAGGAGCTTCCAGCGCGAACCGCCGGCCTGGCGCCACAGCACGGCACCGCGGATGCCGGCCAGCAGCAGGGCACGAATGCGTGCCGCGATGTCCGGGTTGGACAGATGGTTCTGTTCGCCCTGCACGATGATGCGCGGACCGAGCTCGGAGATGGTCTCCTTGTAGATCTCGCCCAGACGCGAGATCACGCTCTCGTGGGTCAGGGTGAAATAGTCGACCTGACGCTGGGCGCCCTGCAGGCCGTCGGCGAGCTGCTGCATCATGTCGCCGCGCTTCTGCAGCTTGCGCTCGAGGAAGATCAGGCCCACCGCGTAGCGGGTGATCTCCATGTCCGGCGGCTTGCCGCCGCTTTCCAGCTGGGTCCGGACCCGCTCCAGCCCGGTACGCAGGCTGACTTCGCCGCGATAGATCTCCTCGGGCGTTGTCGAGTCGAAGGCGAACAGGCTTCCGATCAGGACCTCCAGCTCGTGTTCGTCGCAGGAGCCTCGCCAGGCCAGGTCCTTGACCAGGCTTGCGGCCTGGAAGATGGCCGCCAGTGCGAGGGTGCGGTTGTGATCGCTGCGCTCCAAGCCGTGTCCGTCCGGGTATGAGTATCAGGGCTCGCACTATACCGGAAACCGGCCACCGGACTCATGCCCCGGCGGCCACCGGGGTGTCCGAGGGCAGGGTGCGGCGCGTGGCGATCACCCCCCCGCCGAGACAGGTGCCGTCGTGGTAGAACACTACGGACTGACCGGGTGTCGCCGCGCGTTGGGGCTGATCGAAGACCACCCGGGCGCGTCCGTCTGCCGCAAGGTGGATGCGGCAGTCCTGCAGCGGCTGGCGGTGACGCAGACGTGCCTGCAGGCGCTCGCCATCGGCAGGCACGCGATGGATCCAGTGCACGGGTTCGGTCATCAGCTCCGGGCTCATCAGCAGCGGATGGGCCGAATCCTGGGCCACGATCAGACGATTCCCCGCGAGGTCCTTGTCGACCACGTA
Organism: Thioalkalivibrio sp. ALJ24; assembly: GCF_000377785.1. Classification (GTDB taxonomy): domain Bacteria; phylum Pseudomonadota; class Gammaproteobacteria; order Ectothiorhodospirales; family Ectothiorhodospiraceae; genus Thioalkalivibrio. The sequence continues at coordinate 90,325 of NZ_KB898726.1, forward strand.
CCACGGGGCATCGGCGGCACCCTCGACCCCGCCGATGCCCAGCCCCTGGCGCTGGCCCAGGGTGTAGAACATCAGTCCATGATGCCGCGCGATTGCCCGACCGTCCGGCGTACAGATGTCGCCTTCGCTGCCTTCCAGGTAACGAGCCAGGAATTCGCGAAACGGGCGTTCGCCGATGAAACAGATGCCGGTGGAATCCTTGCGCGCATGGTTGGGCAGGCCGCGCTCGCGCGCGATCTCGCGCACCCGTTCCTTGGGCAGGTCGCCCAGCGGAAAGCGCGCCGGACGCAGCTGGGCCTGATCCAGGGCGTGCAGGAAATAGGTCTGATCCTTGTTGGCGTCCGCGGCCACCCGCAGTTCACTGTGGTCGGGACCGTGCCAGGCACGGGCGTAGTGCCCCGTGGCGATGGCCTCGCCGCCCAGGGCCTGCGCCTGCTCGAGGAAGGAACGGAACTTGATCTCGCGGTTGCACAGGATGTCCGGGTTGGGGGTGCGCCCGGCGCGGTATTCGTGCAGGAACTGCTGGAACACGCGCTGGCGGTAGTCCTCGGCGAAGTTCGCCTTGTGCAGCGGGATCTCCAGCGTGGCCGCAACCTCGCGCGCCATCGCGTAGTCGTCCTCGGCCGCACACTGACCGTCCGCGTCGTCGTCTTCCCAGTTCTTCATGAACAGGCCTTCCACGCGATGGCCCGCCTCCAGCAGGCGGGCGGCGGCCACCGCCGAATCCACGCCGCCGGAAAGGCCCACGATGATGCGTTCGGAGGCTGCCATGCTAGCCGGCGCGCGACGGCGAGGGGAGATTGTCGACCAGTTCGCCGGCGGACTCCAGCGGCAGGCGCAGGCCGGATTCCCAGCGCCGCAGGGTGCGCGCCACCAGCGGGCTGCGCAGGGGCCAGTCGTTCAGGGCGGTGGCGGCATCCAGCCAGTGATTGGCGAGGATCGCCGGATCACGCTCCGGGGGGCGGGCCGGGGTGGTCACCGACCCGCTGAACGCCACGCGCAGGATCACGGCACCACCGGCCAGGCGCAGCAGATCGCAGCCCAGCGAGTACTGCGGGGCGAAGTCCAGCGCCGTCTCCTCGCGGACCTCGCGGCAGACCGCGCCGAGCAGGTCTTCGTCGGGGTCCAGGTGACCGGCCGGCTGGTTGAGCACGCACCGGCCGGCATCCTCTTCCTCGACGAACAGAAAGCGGCCGCGATCCTCGATCACGGCGGCCACGGTGATATGGCAGCGCAGGCGGTCATTCATGCGCGCATGATACCCGCCGCCCGGCGGCGAAGGCCACGGACGCCATGTATAATCGGACGCAATCCCAACCCCATCTTCAGCGCGCTGCAAAAGGAGTCTTCATGGCGTATCAGCACATTCGCATCCCGGAGAACGGCCAACCCATCGAGGTGGACAAGGACGGCGGCCTGGTGGTGCCCGACCACCCGGTGATCCCCTATATCGAGGGGGACGGCATCGGCGTGGACATCACCCCGGTGATGCGCCGGGTGACGGATGCGGCCGTGGAGAAGGCCTACGGCGGGCAGAAGGCCATCGAGTGGATGGAGGTCTACGCCGGCGAGAAGGCGACGCAGGTGTATGACGACGACTCGGGCCTGCCGGACGAGACCCTGCAGGCGGTGAAGGACTACAAGGTGTCGATCAAGGGCCCGCTGACCACCCCGGTGGGGGGCGGCTTCCGCTCCCTGAACGTGGCGCTGCGGCAGAAACTGGACCTGTACGTCTGCCTGCGTCCGGTGCGCTATTACAAGGGCACGCCCAGCCCGCTGAAGGAACCGGAAAAGACCGACATGGTCATCTTCCGCGAGAACTCGGAGGACATCTACGCGGGCATCGAATTCGAGTCCGGCACGCCCGAGGCGAAGAAGCTGATCGGCTTCCTGCAGGACGAGATGGGCGTGCGCGAGATCCGCTTCCCGGATACTGCGGGGATCGGCGTGAAGCCGGTCTCCAGCGAGGGGACCAAGCGCCTCGTGCGCCAGGCCATCCAGTACGCGATCGACAACGATCGTCCGTCGGTGACCCTGGTGCACAAGGGCAACATCATGAAATTCACCGAGGGCTCCTTCAAGGCCTGGGGCTACGAACTGGCGCGCGAAGAATTCGGGGCCGAGGACCTCGACGGTGGCCCGTGGCAGGTGTTCAAGAACCCGAAGACCGGGCGCGAGATCGTGATCAAGGACGTGATCGCCGATGCCTTCCTGCAGCAGATCCTGCTGCGCCCGGAGGAATACTCGGTGATCGCCACCCTGAATCTGAACGGGGACTACATCTCCGATGCCCTCGCGGCGCAGGTCGGTGGCATCGGCATCGCGCCCGGTGCCAACATCTCCGACACCACCGCGATGTTCGAGGCCACCCACGGTACGGCGCCGAAGTACGCCGGCCAGGACAAGGTCAATCCGGGGTCGCTGGTGCTGTCGGCCGAGATGATGCTGCGCCACCTGGGCTGGACCGAGGCGGCCGATCTCGTGGTGCGTGGCATGGAAGGCGCGATCGCCGCCGGCGAGGTGACCTACGACTTCGCCCGCCTGATGGACGGGGTGGAACCGATCGCCTGCTCCGCCTTTGGCGAGGCGATGATCCGCCACATGGAAGGCTGAAGCCGGACTTCCGGGATATCCGGCGCGGATACTTGGCCGACGCCGGGAACCGATGGATGATGTCAGGACTCAACTATAATGAACACGCGGTACCGACGGGTACCACGAGTGCGAGCCGGACCAACATGAGTGACGACAAGCCCCGCAAACCCGATCACGACGAATCTGTTGCGGTCGACGAATCGAGGCCGGAACTCAAGCCACCACGGCAGTACAAGGTCGTGTTGAACAACGACGACTACACGCCGATGGAGTTCGTGGTGGAGGTCCTGGAGACCTTCTTTGGCATGGACCGCGAGAAGGCCACCCGGGTGATGCTGCAGGTGCATACCCGGGGCAAGGGCGTGTGCGGCATCTACACTCGAGATGTCGCCGAGACCAAGGTGGCCCAGGTGAATGAATACGCCCGGAGTCATCAGCACCCACTGCTATGCTCGATGGAGGAGGCCTGACCCCCATGCTCGACAAGGAACTCGAATTCAGTCTGAACCTGGTCTTCAAGGAGGCCCGCGAAAAGCGCCACGAGTTCGTGACCGTGGAACATCTGCTGATGGCCCTGGCACAGAACCCCAGTGCGGCCACCGTCCTGCGGGCCTGCGGCGCGGATCTTGACCGGATCCGCGAGGAGCTGGAGGCCTATATCGACGAGAACACCCCGCGCATCCCGCCGAACGACACCCGCGAGACCCAGCCCACCCTGGGCTTCCAGCGGGTGCTGCAGCGCGCGGTGTTCCACGTGCAGTCCAGCGGACGCAAGGAGGTCTCGGGCGCCAACGTGCTGGTGGCGCTGTTCGGCGAGCAGGACAGCCAGGCACTGTACGTACTGGGGCAGCAGAACGTCTCGCGTCTGGACGTGGTCAACTTCATTTCCCACGGGATCTCCAAGGTGGGGGAAGACGAGCTGGGCCAGATCCATCAGGAGCAGTCCGAGGAGTCCGCGGAGCAGCAGGGCGAGACGGTGGCCGAAGAAAAGACCAATGCCCTGCAGCTGTACGCCACCAATCTCAACGAGAAGGCGCGCAAGGACGAGATCGACCCGCTGATCGGACGCGATCACGAGATCGAACGCACCATCCAGATCCTCTGCCGCCGGCGCAAGAACAACCCGCTGCTGGTCGGCGAGGCCGGGGTCGGCAAGACCGCGATCGCCGAGGGGCTGGCACGGCGCGTGGTGGACGGCCAGGTGCCGGAGGCGATCGAAGAAGCCACGGTCTATGCCCTGGACCTGGGTGCGCTGGTGGCCGGGACCAAATATCGCGGTGATTTCGAGAAGCGCCTGAAGGGCGTGCTGGCGCAGCTGAAGAAGGAACCCGCCGCGGTCCTGTTCATCGACGAGATCCACACCATCATTGGAGCCGGTGCGGCTTCCGGCGGGGTGATGGACGCCTCCAATCTGATCAAGCCGATGCTCGCCTCCGGCGAGCTCAAGTGCATCGGGTCAACCACCTATCAGGAATATCGCGGGATCTTCGAGAAGGATCGTGCGCTGGCGCGCCGTTTCCAGAAGATCGAGGTCCCGGAACCCACGGTGGAGGAGACCTACCGTATCCTGCGCGGCCTCAAGTCCCGCTTCGAAACGCATCACAACGTGCGCTTCACCAAGCCGGCCCTGCAGGCAGCGGCCGAACTGTCGGACCGCTACATCACCGACCGTTTCCTCCCGGACAAGGCGATCGACCTGATCGACGAGGCCGGGGCCAGCCGTCAGCTGCAGCCGGCGAGTCAGCGCAAGAAGACCATCGGCGTGCAGGACATCGAGAACATCGTGGCCAAGATCGCGCGCATCCCGCCGAAATCGGTGTCCAGCACCGACAAGGAGACCCTGCGCAACCTGGAACGCAACCTGAAGATGACGGTGTTCGGCCAGGACGAGGCGATCGGCACGCTGAGCACCGCCATCAAGATGTCGCGCTCCGGCCTGGGTGACCAGGACAAGCCGATCGGATCGTTCCTGTTTGCCGGACCCACCGGGGTCGGCAAGACCGAGGTCACGCGACAGCTGGCCCAGCAGATGGGGATCCACCTGGCGCGCTTCGACATGTCCGAATACATGGAACGCCACACGGTCTCGCGGCTGATCGGTGCGCCGCCGGGTTATGTCGGCTACGACGAGGGCGGTCTGCTGACGGATGCCATCCTCAAGCATCCGCATTCGGTGCTGCTGCTCGACGAGATCGAGAAGGCCCATCCCGACGTGTTCAACGTGCTGCTGCAGGTAATGGATCACGGCACGCTGACCGACACCAACGGGCGGGAAGTGGATTTCCGCAACGTGATCCTGGTGATGACCACCAACGCCGGGGCAGAGGCGGCTTCACGTCCGTCGGTGGGTTTCACCCGTCAGGACCATTCGAGCGACGCGATGGAGGCCATCAAGCGGACCTTTACCCCGGAATTCCGCAACCGGCTGGATGCGACCATCCAGTTTGGTCCGCTGGACGAGGCGACCATCCTGAACGTGGTCGACAAGTTCCTCACCCAGCTCCAGGCGCAGCTGGACGAGAAGAAGGTCGCCCTGACGGTGGACTCCGACGCACGGGCCTGGCTGGCCGAACACGGTTACGACGCGCAGATGGGTGCGCGGCCCATGGGACGGACCATCCAGGAGCACATCAAGAAGCCGCTGGCGGACGAGCTCCTGTTCGGCAAGCTGGCGCAGGGTGGCGAAGTGACCGTGCGCCTGGGCGAGGACGGCCTCGAGATGGACATCCACGAACCCGCCGTCTCTTCCTGATCCGACCGCGAACCGGGACACCGCGAGCTTGTGGTGTCCCTCACGAAAAAGGCCGGCACCCCTCGGGGCGCCGGCCTTTTGCATGCCGGGGAGACTGTGGCGCGCTTACTTGTTGCGGTAGACGATGCGACCCTTGCTCAGATCGTAGGGCGTCATCTGCACGATGACCTTGTCGCCGCGCAGGATCCGGATATAGTGCTTGCGCATCTTCCCGGAGATGTGCGCGGTGATCGTGTGCCCGTTCTCGAGCTCCACCCGGAAGGTGGTGTTGGGGAGCGTCTCGACGACGGTTCCTTCGAGCTCGATTTCGTCTTCCTTCGCCATGCAGTTCCTCGCGTAATGAATCAGGGTTGCGACATTATGCGGATGCATGGCAGGAACTCAAGCGGCACCACGCGGAACGTGCGCGCCGTGTTTGCCGGAGCGTTCCTCAACGCCTACACTACTGCAGCCTTCCCATCCAGCGAGTATGGATACGAACATGACAGTTTCCTGGGCAGCCGTCTTTCCGGGACAGGGATCCCAGTCCGTGGGCATGCTGGCGGACGTCGGCGATGACTTCGCGGTCGTGCGGGACACCTTCCAGGAGGCCTCCGACTGCCTCGATGCCGACCTGTGGAGCCTGGTCCAGCATGGCCCGGCCGAACAGCTGGACGACACCCGCTGGACCCAGCCGGCCATGCTGGCCGCCGGGGTCGCATGCTGGCGCATGCTGCGCGAGCAGGGCGTGCCGGACCCGCTGGCCGTCGCCGGTCACAGTCTGGGGGAATACAGCGCGCTGGTGGCCAGCGGCGCCCTGCGGTTCGCGGATGCCGTGCGCCTGGTGGCTGAACGGGCCCGCGCGATGCAGGACGCGGTACCGGCGGGCGAGGGAGCGATGGCCGCGATCCTGGGTCTGGAGGATGCCGACGTGATCGCCCTGTGCGAGGCGCAGGCCGACGGCGAGACCCTCGAAGCAGTGAATTTCAACGCGCCGGGACAGGTAGTGATCGCCGGCACGGCCGGGGCCGTGGATCGCGCCGTGTCCGCGGCTCGCGATGCGGGCGCCAAACGCGCGCTGAAGTTGCCGGTGTCGGTGCCCTCCCACTGTGCGCTGATGCGCCCCGCTGCAGAACGTCTGCAGGCGGCGCTGGACGCCGCGGAAATCCGGGCCCCGCAGATCCCCGTGTGGCAGAACGCGACCGCGGCGCCGGCGAGCGACGTGGACACCCTGAAGGCCCGTTTGGCGGAGCAGCTGTACCGGCCGGTCCGCTGGGTGGAAATCGTTCATGGGCTGCGCGATGCCGGCGCCGATCTGCAGGTGGAATGCGGTCCCGGTCGGGTGCTCACCGGGCTCGCGAAACGCATCGACCGTTCGATCGTACATCCGGACGTGGCCGACCGGGCGACGCTGGAAGCCGCCCGCGATCGCCTGACCGCGTCCTGATCCGCGCTCACTCTCAATCGCAAGGAAACCGTTGATGTCGGAACAGCAACGAACCGCTCTGGTCACCGGTGCGAGCCGCGGTATCGGCGCGGCCATTGCCCGTCGCCTGGCCGAACAGGGTATGCAGGTGATCGGCACCGCCACCAGCGAGGCCGGCGCCGCCCGCATCTCCGAGGCGCTGGCGCCGTGGAACGGCCGTGGCGTGGCCATGGACGTGACCGACGCCGCTTCGGTCAAGGGCGCCCTGGACGATATCCAGGCCACCGAAGGCGGCATTGAGGTGCTGGTCAACAATGCGGGGATTACCCGCGACGCCCTGTTCATGCGGCTGAAGGACGAGGACTGGGATGCGGTGATCGACACCAACCTGACCGCCGCCGCGCGCCTGACCCAGAAGGTCATCAAGGGCATGATGAAGGCGCGGCGCGGGCGCGTGGTGCTGATCGGCTCGGTGGTCGGCACCGCCGGCAACGCCGGCCAGACCAATTATGCCGCAGCCAAGGCCGGGCTGGCCGGGTTCGCCCGCTCCCTGGCCCGCGAGGTCGGGGCACGCAACATCACGGTCAATACCGTGGCGCCGGGATTTATCGATACCGACATGACGCGGGAGCTGGACGAGGCCACCCGCGAACGCCTGCTGAGCGAGATCCCGCTGGGCCGTCTGGGCGACGCCGAGGAAGTGGCGGCCGCGGTGGGGTTCCTCGCTTCCGAAGAAGCTGGCTACATTACGGGGGAGACCCTGCACGTGAACGGCGGCATGTTCATGCATTGATCGGGACCGAGCAGGGTCAACAAACGGCCCGTCCCGGTTGTGGATCATGGCCGTGCTTTTCAATAGAATGGCGGAGCTTTACCGGACCCGCCTCATATCCAAGGGGATGTTTCAACCATGAGCAGCATTGAAGAACGCGTCAAAAAAATCGTTGTCGAGCAGCTGGGAGTCAAGGAAGAGGACGTCACGAACACCGCGGCTTTCGTCGACGATCTGGGCGCGGACTCGCTTGATACCGTCGAACTCGTGATGGCGCTCGAGGAGGAATTCGAAACGGAGATCCCCGACGAGCAGGCCGAGAAGATCACTACCGTCCAGCAGGCGATCGATTACATCAACGAGCACGCCAAGGACTGAACCGGTCCTGATGGAAGGCGAGGGGGTCCGCGCCACGCTGCGGGACCCCTTTTCGTCGTCTGCGTGCAGCCGTCATTCGAGGGAGAACATCATTGGCTAAGCGACGTGTTGTGGTCACCGGCCTCGGCATCGTGTCCCCGGTCGGGTCCACCATCGACAAGGCCTGGGACAACATCAAGGCCGGGAACAGCGGAATCACGCCCATCGACGTGTTCGATGCCTCGGACATGCCGGTAAAGATCTCCGGTGCGGTCCGGGACTTCGAAGCCAATGACTATGTCCCCGTCAAGGACCAGAAAAAGATGGACACCTTCGTCATCTACGGTCTGGCCGCGGGGTTGCAAGCGCTGGATGATTCCGGTCTGTCCGCAGACACTTCGGACCCCGAACGGATCGGAGTCGCGATCGGTTCCGGTATCGGAGGCCTGCCGTACATCGAGCGCTCCTACGGTGCCTATCTCAAGGGTGGTGCCCGCAAGATCTCGCCGTTCTTCGTCCCCAGCGCCATCATCAACATGGTCTCGGGGAATCTTTCCATCATGCGCGGGCTGGAAGGGCCGAACATCTCGATCGTATCCGCCTGCGCGACCGGCACCCACAACATAGGCGATGCGGCGCGCATGATCGCCTACGGTGACGTCGACGCGATGGTCGCGGGCGGGGCTGAGATGGCCACCACTCCGCTGGGAATCGGCGGCTTCGCCGCGGCGCGTGCCCTGTCCACGCGCAACGACGATCCCGCACGGGCCTCGCGCCCCTGGGACGCGGACCGCGACGGCTTCGTACTCAGCGACGGGGCCGGGGTCATGGTACTCGAGGAGTACGAGCACGCGAAGGCCCGCGGCGCGAAGATCTACTGCGAGATCGCCGGCTTTGCCTGGAACTCCGATGCCCACCACATGACCCAGCCGGTCGAGGACGGCAGCGGTGCCTCCAAGTGCATGATCCGGGCCATGAAGGATGCGGGCGTGCAGCCGGAAGAAGTCAGCTACGTGAACGCTCACGGGACCTCGACCCCGGCCGGGGACCTGGCTGAAACCGAAGGGCTCAAGCGGACCTTTGGCGACCATGCGAAGAAGCTCCTGGTCAATTCCACCAAATCCATGACCGGTCACCTGCTGGGGGCGGCCGGAGGCATCGAGGGCGTGTTCACCGCACTCGCCCTGCGTGACCAGGTCTCGCCGCCGACGATCAACCTGGAGAACCCGGGCGAGGGCTGTGATCTGGATTACGTGCCCAACGAGGCGCGCGACATGACGGCCCGGGTGGCGCTGTCCAACTCCTTCGGCTTTGGCGGCACCAACGGAACCTTGGTGTTCCGCGCCATCTGATACCGGCCTCGCGCGGGCGCATGGCCGTCGAGAGGCTGCCCTCCGGGGTCGATCTTGCGACCCTGGCGGGGCGTTTCCCGGAACGTTACCCCCATCTGCTGGAGTCGGCCCTGATTGGACAGGCCCCGGCGCGTTTCTCCATCCTTTTCGCCTTTCCCGGGCGCACCCTGGACGCCAGCGAGCCCGAATCGCTGCTCGCGGCCCCGGATGTCGATCTGGCGTCACCGCCGCCCGGGTTGCAACCGGCGCCCGAACATGCCCATCTGCCGTTCCTCGGCGGCTGGTTCCTGTACGTGGGCTACGAATTCGCCTGGCACCTGGAACCGGCGCTGGGCGAGTTCGCGCCGGATCCGTGGCTGCCCACGGCGCTCGCGACCCGGTTCCCCGCCGCGGTGATCCATGACCACCATGAAGGCGTGACCTGGTGGGTGGACGCCGAAGGGGATCCCGCGCGGCGCGAATGCCTGTTCACCGATCTCGCCGGGTTGCGGGAACACCCGCCGAGGGCGCAGCAGGCCCGTGATGGTCTTCTGCCCGGCCTGGTCCTGCAGGAAGACGATCCGGACTACTACCGGCGGGCCGTGCGGGGCGCGCTGGAATATATCCGGGCCGGCGACACGTTTCAGGCCAATCTGTCGCGGGAATGGCACGGACAGGCGCAGTCACCACTGGACACGGCGGAGCTTTACCGGCGCCTGCGCCGCGCCAATGCCGCACCGTTCGCCGCCTGGTTGCGGCTGCCGGGAGGCGAGGTCATCAGTTCATCGCCGGAACGCCTGGTCTCGGCGCAGGACGGCGTGGCCGAGACCCGGCCGATCGCCGGCACCCGTCGGCGCGATATCGACGCGGATGCCGATCGCCGGCTCTCGGGGGAACTGGAGGTCAACCGCAAGGAACGGGCCGAGCACGTGATGCTGGTGGACCTGGAGCGCAACGATCTGGGCCGGGTCGCGCGTACCGGCAGCGTGCGCGTGTCGGAGCTCATGACCATCGAAAGCTATCGTCGGGTCCATCACATCGTCTCCAGCATCACCGCGCATCTGCGGCCGGGCACCCCCGCCCGCGAACTGCTGCGTGCGACCTTCCCCGGCGGGACGATCACCGGCTGCCCCAAGATTCGCTCGATGCAGGTGATCCAGGAGCTGGAGGGGCGGGTACCGCGTGGCGCCTATACCGGCTCCTGCGGCTATGTCAGTGACCATGGGCGGATGGACACCAACATCCTGATCCGGACCCTGGTGGTGCGGGACCGCGAACTGCGGTTCCGGGCCGGGGCCGGCATCGTGGCCGATTCGGACCCCGATCAGGAACTGGCCGAGACCCGCCACAAGGCCCGTGGCTTGCTGGATGCGCTGGGAGTCAACGCGGAGCCGCACGGATGATCCGGGTGAACGGCGAGCCGCGGGAGCAGGTGACGGCGGATGATCGCGGGCTGTTGCTGGGCGACGGACTGTTCGAGACCGTGCTGGTGCGCGAAGGTCATGCCTGCCTGTGGCCGTGGCACCGGGCACGCCTGGAGCACGGGCTGGAACGCCTCGGCTTCCCGACGCAGGATATGGAGGACCTGCGCGCAGAGGTGGAAACGGCAGGCGGCTCCGGGGAGCGGCTGGTGCGTCTGACCCTGACCCGGGGTTCCGGACCGCGCGGCTATGCCCCGCCAGAACACCCTGCCGTGACCCGGATCGTCAGTACCGGGCCGGCCCTGTCGCGGCCGGCGCCGGACGAGGTCGTTCCGCTGCGGGTCGGGTTCGCGGACATCCCGGTCAGCGTCAATCCCGCGCTGGCCGGGATCAAGCACCTGGGGCGGCTGGATCATGTTCTGGCACGCATGCACTGGCGCGCCGGTGAGGACGAGGCGATCCTGCGGGATGCGAACGGGCGGATCACCTGTGCCACCCAGGGCAACCTGTGGCTGCGCGAGGGTATGCAGCTGCTGACGCCGCCGGTGGAGTCCGCCGGGGTAGCCGGGACCCGGCGGGCCTGGATCCTGGAGCGTGCCATGGAATTCGGCGTCCGTGTGGTCGTCGAATGGCCGTCACTCGAACGGCTGCAGGCCGCCGAGGGGTTGTACGTGAGCAACGCGCGACTGGGGCTCATGCCCGCCGTCCCGGGCGAGAACGGGATCATGGCCGACGAGCCGGCGCCACTGCAGGCGCTCAGGAGGGCATTGCATGAAGCGGATTAGGAAGATCCTGATGGTGACCGGGCTGGCGGGGCTGCTGCTGGCGACGGCCGGGGCACTGTGGCTGGCGGACTGGTACCGCGGGCAGCTCGAACGGCCGCTGGCGCTGGAGGAGCCGCAGCGCTTCGAGCTGGAATCGGGTACCGGCCTGCGCAGTCTGGCGCGCGAGTTCGAACGCCGTGGCTGGGTGGAGTCGGCACGGGTGATCGAGGTGTACGCTCGGCGCAAGGGGCTCGCGGGCCGACTGCAGGCCGGCGAGTACGCCGTGGATGCCGGGATGACGCCGGCGGATCTGGTGCAGGCCATGGCAAGCGGGGATGTGGTACAGCATCGCCTGACGCTGCCGGAGGGCTGGACCGCGCGGCACGCGCTGGACGCAGTGCGCAACCACGACGAACTGGAACCGCCGCCGGAGTCGGTGGGCGTGAACAATCTGGTCGAAGTGCTGGGACTGGAGGGAATCGAACATCCGGAGGGCTGGTTCCTGCCGGACACCTATTTCTTCGGCTCCGGCACGGATGCGCTGGATGTGCTGCGGCGCGCCCACCGCGCAATGCAGGCGACGCTGGAGGCAGCCTGGGCCGGACGTGCCGATGACCTGCCGCTGGAGGATCCGTACGAGCTGCTGATCCTGGCCTCCATCGTGGAACGCGAGACCGGCCGCGGTGACGAACGCGACCGGGTGGCCGCGGTGTTCGTGAACCGCCTGCGCGAGGGGATGCGCCTGCAGACCGACCCCACACTGCTGTACGTGCAGGAGACCGGGGTACAGCGGCTGACCGGCGCGGAGCTGGAACGCGACCATCCGTACAACACCTACACGCGTGCCGGGCTCCCGCCGACGCCCATCGCGCTGCCGGGACGGGCCGCGATCGAGGCCGCCGCGCGCCCGGCGGACACACGCGACTTCTATTTCGTGTCACGCAACGACGGCAGCCACCATTTTTCCGAGACCTATCGCGAACACCGCGAGGCGGTGATTCGTTATCAACTGGATGGCGATGCCAGCCGCTACGGCCGGAGGGGACGCTGATGCGCGGACGTTTCCTGACCCTGGAGGGCATCGAGGGCGCGGGCAAATCCACCCAGATGGAGGCCCTGGTCGCGGAGGTGGAGGGCGCCGGCCACCGGGTCCGGACGACTCGCGAGCCCGGTGGCACCGGTCTCGGGGAACGCCTGCGCGGACTGCTGCTGGACCCGGACCTGCCGCCGATGATCCCGGAGGTCGAGCTACTGCTGATGTTCGCGGCACGCGCGCAGCACATCGCCGAGGTCATCGAACCGGCCCTGGATGCCGGAGCGTGGGTGATCAGCGACCGCTTCACGGATGCCAGCTTTGCCTACCAGGGCGGGGGCCGCGGCCTGGGCGATGCCCGGGTCGCCGCGCTGGAGGCATGGGTCCAGGGCGAGCTGCGCCCGGATCTGGTCATCCTGCTCGACATCGACCCGGAGACGGGCTTGCAGCGCGCTGTGCAGCGGGGCCGCCGGGACCGCATCGAACGCGAGGCGATGGATTTCTTCCAACGTGCACGCGAGGCCTATCGCCGCCGGGCGGAAGCGGATCCGGAGCGTTATCTGCTGGTCGATGCCACCGCCGATCCCGACACGGTGGCACAACGCATCCGCACGGGTCTCGCGCAGCGCGGTTTGACGGGAGCCATGTCGTGAACACGGCAGCGATGAGCACCGGTCCCGCGCCGTGGCTGCTCGGCCCATGGCAGACGCTGCTGGAGCGGGCGGCGGCGGGCCGGCTCCCCGGCGGGCTGCTGGTGACCGGGGCCGAAGGAACCGGCAAGGGCTGGCTGGTCACCGCCTTTCTGCAACGGTTGTACTGCGACCGCGCGAGCGGGTTGCAGCCGGCCTGCGGCGACTGCGGGGGCTGTCGCAGCCTTGCGGGCGGGGTGCATCCGGAAGTGCACGAGGTGATGCCCCCGGAGCCGGGCAAGGAGATCCCGGTGGATGCGATCCGCACGGCCAGCGAATTCCTCGGCCTGAGCGGGTCCGCCACGTGGCGTGTACTGCGGCTGCATCCTGCCGAGGCGATGAATGCCAGTGCTGCGAATGCGCTGCTCAAGACCCTGGAGGAGCCGCCCTCCGGTGCCCTGGCGATCCTTGAAAGCGCCCGTCCGTCGGCGCTGCCGGCCACGATCCGCAGCCGCTGCCAGAATCTGCACCTCGCAACCCCGAGCCTGGATCAGGCGCGTGCCTGGCTGGCCGGCATGACGGACGACCCGGGCGCTGTGGAGGCGGCCTGGGCGGCGGCGCTGGGGCGACCGATGACCGCGGCCGAGCTGCTCGCCGATCCCGATCGCCAGGCCGCCTGGGAACGCGACCGCGATGCCCTGACTGGGCTGTTGCGGGCGACCGACCTCCATTCGGTGGTACCCGCGCTCATGCGCTGCGACCCGGAAACCCTGGTCCCGCGCTTGCAGGCGCTGCTGCTGTCCGCGCAGCGCTGGCTGGCCAGTGGGGAGATGGACCGGTTCGGTGCGCAGTTCCCGCGCGAAGACCTGCAGCGCTTCGCGCGCGAGCGGGGAGCCCGTGGCATGGCCTCGCTGGTACAGCAGTCCCGCCAGTGGCAGCGGCAGCTGCGTACCACGCTGAACCCGCAATTGCGCATGGAAGACATGGCCGCGGCGATGCTGCCGCTGACCACCCCGCAGCGGGTGGCGTACGGGGATCGCTCCGGGGCATACTGAGCGCCGTCCACAAGACCTTTATCGGAACCGGGAGGGCCCATGGCCGGGCAAGGGATGCTGACCTTGGCAATCAAGGAAAAACCCGCGCTGTACGCGGCGTACATGCCCTTTGTAAAAAACGGCGGGCTGTTCATCCCCACCGACAAATCCTACAAGATGGGGGACCAGGTGTTTCTCCTGCTCTCCCTTCTGGACGATGGCGACCGCCTGCCAACGCCCTGCACGGTCATCTGGATCACGCCGCCGCGGGCCCAGGGCAACCGTCTGCGCGGGATCGGCGTGCAGTTCAACTCCTCCGACAAGGGTCAGACCCGGCGGCGGATCGAGGATCACCTCGGCGGCATGCTCAACTCGGATCGCAAGACGCATACCTTCTGATTCCGGCCCCCGGAGCGGTAGTCAGGCGCCCGGCAGAATCTCGCTGAGGTGCTCCACGGCGCGATCCAGGTCCGCCGTGGCGTGGTAGAAATGCGGCGAGAAGCGGATGCCTCCACCGCGCATGGCGCACAGCACCCCGGCCTCCTGCAGGCGCTTGTAGACCTCCTCAAGAGAGATCCCGTCAAGCAGGTCGGGGGACGGCCGGAAGGTCAGGATGCCGGCACGACGCTGGCGCGGGCTGAGGATCTCGCAGCCCAGCGAGCGCAGACGGTCTTCCAGGTGCAGCCAGTGTTCCCGAATCTCTTCATCCACCCGGTCCATGCCGGTCTCCAGCAGCAGCGACAGACTGCCGTGCAGTGCATGGATCCCCAGCATGTTCGGGCTGCCGGGCTCGAAACGCCGCGCGGTGGGCGAGGGCGCCAGTGACGGATTGTCGAAATCCCCGGCGTGTTCCAGCATGTGCCAGCCGTATTCGTTCAGCGTCAGCCGATCCCGCGCCTGCGGATCGACGTAGAACAGGCCGATGCCTTCCGGCGCGAGCATCCATTTGTGCGCATCGGCCATCACGAAATCGGCCTGACAGCCGGGGGCATCAAAGGGCAGGGCGCCGAGATGCTGGATCGCGTCGACGCAGAACAGGACTCCGCGCTTGTGCAGTTCGTTGCCGAGAAACTGCACATCCAGGCGCAGGCCGGTGTCGTAGCGTACCGCGCTGGTGGAGAGCAGGGCGGTGTCGCCATCACAGGCGCGCAGCAGATCGAGTTCCGGTTCCTCGCCGACCGTGACCTCGCGCACTTCCAGGTTGAAACGTTCCGCGGCCGCGTGCCACACCACGCGGTTCGAGGGAAATTCGCCCGCGGGGATCACGATGTTCTGGCCCGCCTTCCAGGGCAGTCCGAACGCCACCATCGACAGTGCCTCGGACGTGTTCTTCACGAACGCCACGTCCTCCGCCGCCGGGGCTCCGATCAGCTGGCGCGCCAGTTCGCGTGTAGCCGCGATGGTCTCCAGCCAGCGGCCATAGCCCCGTGACCCGCGATGCAGGTTCTCGCGCGCGAAGGCCTCCACCGCTTCGACGGTACGCCGGGGCCAGGGCCCGACTGCCGCGTGGTTCAGGTGGATGATGTCGTCGTGGGGAAACTCCGAATTCATGATGCCCTCCTTGCAAGTAGGGGCGAGGGTAACCCAGCGGGCTGGCAAAATGGTAACTTGAGTGGTCGCGGGCCATCCCTTGTTCCCCCGCAAACCGCTTGATAACGTACGCATCGCTGTTTCCCCGATGGGGCAGCCCTCGCCCCGAAGGCCCGCCGCGCGACCGACCCGGTGCCGGAGCCACCATGATTTCGACGATCGCGACGGCTGAAAGCGGCCATCGCGGACGTTCCGACCGTCGACAGGAGGTACGGATGAACTCCGTTCTCAAGTTCTACCAGGACCCGGAGGCGGGCTCGATCGAGCCGCGCGAGTTCCAGGTCTACAACGATCGCAACCTGGATCGCATCGAGGCCCTGGAGCGTGTCCCCGAAGACATGCGTTTTGACATGCGCGTGGTGGCCAGCGTGCTGCCTTTCCGCGTCAATGAATACGTAATCGACGAATTGATCGATTGGGACAACATCCCGCAGGATCCGATGTTCCAGCTGACCTTCCCGCAGCGGGAGATGCTTTCGCCGGAGGCCTTCGAGCGAATGGCCGAGCTGCATCGACGGGGTGCCGACCGCAGGGAGATCGCCGCGCTGGCGAAGGAACTGCGCGAGGAGCTGAACCCGCACCCTGCCGGCCAGATGGAACTGAACCGCCCCAGCGAGGACGACGGCGAGGTCATCAACGGTCTGCAGCACAAGTATCGCGAGACCCTCCTGTTCTTCCCCAGTCAGGGCCAGACCTGCCACTCCTACTGCACGTTCTGCTTCCGCTGGGCGCAGTTCGTGGGCGACAAGGATCTGCGCATCGCCTCCACCGATGCGGGCCTGCTGCATCAGTACCTGCGTGAACATCCCGCTATATCGGATCTGCTCATGACCGGCGGGGATCCGATGGTCATGAAAACCAGGAACCTGCGTGGCTATCTGGAGGGTCTGCTGGAACCCGGACTGGAGCATGTGCAGACCGTGCGGATCGGAACCAAGGCGCTGTCCTTCTGGCCGTACCGTTTCGTGACGGAGGGCGATGCCGATGACCTGCTGCGGTTGCTGGAACAGCTGGTCGAGGGCGGCAAGCACGTGGCCCTGATGGCGCATTACAACCACCCGAACGAGCTGCGCACCCCGATCGCCCGCGAGGCGATCCGCCGGGTGCGTGACACCGGCGCCGAGATCCGCGCCCAGGGGCCGCTGCTTCGCCACATCAACGACGACCCGCAGGCCTGGGCCGATCTGTGGCGCGAGCAGGTGCGCCTCGGGATCATCCCGTACTACATGTTCGTGGAGCGCGACACCGGCGCCCGGCGCTACTTCGAGGTGCCGCTGGCGCGCGCCTGGGAGATCTACCGCGAGGCGATGCAGCAGGTATCGGGGCTGGCGCGCACCGCGCGCGGGCCGTCCATGAGCGCCGATCCGGGCAAGGTGGAGATCCAGGGCGTGACCGAGATCCACGGGGAGAAGGTCTTCGTGCTGCGCTTCATCCAGGGCCGCAACCCGGACTGGGTGCAGCGCCCGTTCTTCGCCCGTTGCGACGAGAACGCCACCTGGCTGAACCAGCTGAAACCGGCTTTCGGCGAGGAGAAGTTCTTCTTCGAGGACGAATTCGAGGCGATGAAGGCCGGCCACGGGGTCTGACCCATGAGCAACGAAGACGTACGCCGGCGCGACCTGCGGGCCCTGTGGCATCCCTGTACCCAAATGAAGGATTACGGGGAGGAGGGCACGCTGCCCCTGCTGCCGATCGAGCGGGGTGAGGGTGTATGGCTGTACGACTTCGACGGCAATCGTTACCTCGACGCGATCAGCTCCTGGTGGGTGAACCTGTTCGGTCACGCCAATCCGCGCATCAACGACGCGCTCAAGGAGCAGGTCGGCCGCCTGGAGCACGTGATCCTGGCCGGCTGCACCCATGAGCCGGTGGTGGAGCTGAGCGAACGCCTGATCGACATCACGCCGGCAGGGCTCGACCGGGTGTTTCTGGCCGACAACGGCTCGGCCGGCGTGGAAGCCGCGCTCAAGATGAGCTTCCACTACTGGCGCAATGTCGGCCAGCCGCAGAAGACCCGCTTCATCGGGGTCTCCAACGCCTATCACGGAGAGACCATCGGGGCCCTTTCGGTCAGTGACGTGCCGCTGTACCGGCACACCTACGAGCCGCTGATGCTGGACGTGATCAATGTCCCGGGGCCCGACTGCTTCCACCGCGAGCCGGGCGAGGACTGCGCCGATGTGGCCCGCCGCCAGTTCGCGCACATGGAACGGGCCCTGGAACGCCACGCCCACGAAGTGGCTGCGGTCATCATCGAGCCGCTGGTGCAGTGCGCCGGTCACATGCGCATGTTCGACCCGGAATACCTGCGCCTGCTGCGCGAGGCCTGCGACCGCCATGGCGTGCACCTGATCGCCGACGAGATCGCGGTGGGCTTCGGCCGTACCGGGACCCTGTTCGCCTGTGAGCAGGGGCCGATCACGCCCGACTTCCTGTGCCTGTCCAAGGGCCTGACCGGCGGTTATCTGCCGATGGCGGCGCTGCTGACCACCGATACGGTCTATCAGGCGTTCTACGACGATTACGAAAAGCTCAACATGTTCCTGCACTCGCATTCCTACACCGGGAACCCGCTGGCGTGCAGGGCCGCGCTGGCGACGCTGGACATCTTCGACTCCGAACCGGTGCTGGAACGCAATCGCGAGCTGGCCGCGCACATTGCACGGCGCCTGGAGCCGCTGAATGATCACCCGCACGTGGCCGACGTGCGCCAGCACGGCATGATCGCCGCGGTCGAGCTGGTGCAGGACAAGGCCAGCCGGACCCCGTACCCGTGGCAGGAACGGCGGGGTCTGGATATCTACCGCCACGGTCTGACCCGCGGGGCGCTGCTACGCCCGCTGGGCAACGTTTCCTACCTCATGCCGCCATACGTGATCACCGAGGACCAGATCGACTTCCTCGCGGAAGTCATGGCCGAGGGCATCGACATCGCGACCCGCGACTGACGACGCGGCGCGCAATCAGCGAATCGCGTCAACGTATCCCGACGTCAGCCGGTCCGTTCCTCTGCCCATATAACGTCGCATAATGAATATTATGTTAAATAGTGGAAAGGGGTAAGCATGGGTCCGACACTGGACCGCGACCTCACCCAATGGTCGCGATCACCCTCGCCAGCAAGCGTTTGACCTGCTCCATCCCCGTTTCCAGATTGCGCGCGATCTCGTCCATGGTGATCTCGCCCTCACTGCGGCCGGCGGCGCGATTCGCGACCACCGCGCAGGCGGCATAGTTGAGTCCCAGTTCGCGCGCCAGCGCGGTTTCCGGCATCCCGGTCATGCCTACAATGTCGCAGCCGTCGCGTTCCAGCCGGTCGATCTCCGCGGCGGTCTCCAGGCGCGGCCCCTGGGTGGCACCGTAGGTACCCTGCTCACAAATCGGCAGATCCAGTTCGTGGGCCGCGTTGAGGATCTTCTGGCGCACCTCCGGGCAATATGGCCAGGTCATGTCCACGTGGGTGACCTCTTCCAGATGCCCGCCCTCAAAATAGGTGTTCGCGCGCGACCAGGTGTAGTCGATGATCTGGTCCGGAACGGCCAGCCGTCCGGGCTGCATGCATTCGGTGATGCCGCCCACCGCCGCCACCGCGATCGCGGTCTCCACGCCGGTATTTTTCAGCGCCCAGATGTTCGCGCGGTAGTTCACCTGATGCGGCGGGATGGTATGGCGCGCCCCGTGGCGCGGGAGAAAGACGGTCTCGATGCCATTGAGCCGCCCGAACACCAGCGGTCCGGATGGTTCGCCGTACGGCGTATGCATCACCCGCCGATGGGTGATCTCCAGGTCCTTCAGGCGGGTCAGGCCGGTGCCGCCGATGATCGCCAGTCGGGGGGTACTCATGCGCGGTTCCCTCAGTGGTCGGCCACGGCAAAGATGCCGGGCGCGTTGCGCAGATAGTCCTGAAAATCCATGCCATAGCCGAACAGGTAGCGGTTCGGCGCTTCCAGTGCGGCATGGTCCACGGTGATCGAGGGGTCCCGCTCGGGGTTGGCCTTGTCCACCAGCACGATGGTGACGACGCGACGCGCGCCCTGCTCCCGGCAGAAGCCCTGAATGCCGGACAGGGTGATGCCACCGTCGAGGATGTCATCCACGATCACCACGGTGCGGCCCTGCATGGACTGGTGCGGCAACGAGAGCCAGTGCAACTGCTCCTCGCCGCGGGTCGCCCCGCGATAGCGGGTGGCGTGCAGGTAGTCCACCTGCATGGGGAATGACCAGCGGGTCAGCAGCCCGCCCAGCAGGACCACGCCCCCGTTCATCACGCCCAGTACCAGCGGATTCTCGTCCGCGAGCTCGCGCGCGGTGCGTTCGGCGAGGCGGTCGATGGCGGTTTCCACCGCATCGCGGCTGAACAGACAGTCCGCGTCGCGGAGCGTGGCACGTGCCTTCTCGGGATTCATGCGGTTCCCCCGGTCCATCCGGAAACGGGGCACGGGCCCCGGTCCGCGGGCGAGGCCCGTTGCCCCGCCCCGAAAACAGAACCGGCCGGCACAATGGCCGGCCGGTCATCGACGGATACCGTCGCTTCGCCTCAGTAGGTGAAGGTGACGGTGTCGTCGTCCATCGCCTCGGAGATCACGTAGGCGCCACCCACGGTCTCGTCGATCTCTTCGATCAGGTCGTTGCCCCAGAGGTCCAGGGTCGGCGTGCAGACCTTCATCACGACACCGGCTTCGTGGGCGTCCTTCATGAAGTCGTAGACGCTCTTGCTGCTGCCTTCCTGCACGAACAGGTTCTCGGCCACGCCCTTCTTGGCCAGTTCACCGGCCCGGCCGGTCATCACGACTTCGACGTCGTATTCCATGGCGGCGGCCACGGTCGCCTGGAAGAACGGGGCGCCGAGTTCGGACGGATTGTTCGGGTCGGTGTTGACCATGACGATCATGAGCTTATCGGCCATGACGATTCTCCATCTTTGGGGGATTGAATAACTATATTATTAAGCAGCTCAGTGTCGAACCGGTGGCGCATTATAGGCGGGTCGGAAGCGCGGCGCCAACGACGCTCACGGCAAAGGGTTGCGAAGGGCTTCACGTCCCGCCACTGCCCGCCTTGAGCCAGGCATGCAACTGGGCATGCAGGGCCGTGCGGTGCTGCCCGTCGTCCGATACCGCACGCGCGTGCATGCGGCGCAGGCGCGCCCGGGTTTCGGCGTCCTGGCGGTAGTCGGCGAGATGATCGAGGATGACGTCCGCCTCCTCCGGCCGATTGCAGATCAGGATCATGTCACAGCCGGCCTCCAGCGCCGCGTCGGCCCGCTCCGCGGGCGAACCCATCTGTTCGGCACCGGCCATGGCCAGGTCGTCGGAAAAGATTGCGCCCTGAAAGCCGATCCGGCCGCGCAGGATGTCCTGCAGCCAGATGCGCGAGAAGCCGGCCGGTCGGTCGTCCACCGCGGGATACACCACGTGCGCCGGCATCATGCCCTCGAGATGGCCGGCCAGCGGGCGGAACGCCTCGATGTCGCTGGCCTCGATCTCGGCCAGCGGGCGCGGATCCTCGGGCACCGCAACGTGCGAATCGGCCGCGACCGCCCCGTGGCCGGGGAAATGCTTGCCCACCGAGGCCATGCCGGCCACCGTCAGGCCGCGCACGAACGCAAGCCCCAGATCGGCGATCACCGCGGGATCGTAATGAAACGCCCGATCGCCAATCACCTCGCTGATCTCGAGATCGCGGTCGAGGACCGGGGCGAAGCTGAAATCGATCCCCACCGCCTGCAGCTCCAGCGCCATCAACTCGCCCGCCCCGCGCGCCAGCTCGCGTGCCCGCGACGGCACCTGATCGTGCAGGTGCCCGAGGCTGCGCATCGGCGGGAAGCGCGTGAAGCCCTCGCGCAGGCGCTGCACCCGCCCCCCTTCCTGATCCACAGCGATCAGCAGCTCCGGGCGCAGGCGACGCATGTCCGCGGTCAGAGCCTCGACCTGTTCGGGGCCGGTCACGTTGCGATCGAACAGGATGACCCCGCCGGTCGCGGGGTGTTGCAGACGTTCGCGGTCTTCCGCGCTCAGTTCGGGGCCGGTCACGTCGAGTATGACCGGACCGGGCGGACGAGGGTCGGGCTGGTAACGCATGAAGGGGGCAGTCCCTTGTCAGAGAGGTGTCAGAGGCGCGTCAGGATAGCGAAGCCTCGGGCAGAAAGGCGAGCGCCTTGAGCTTCTCGATGCGGTCGCGCAGGCGCGCGGCCTCCTCGAACTCCAGATCGCGCGCCTTCTGGAACATCTCCTGTTCCAGGCGTTCAATCTCGCGGGCGGCATTCTCCGGCGCATCCACGTAATCGGCGGCCTCCTCGGCCACCTTCCTGTCCGCATCCTTGCGCCCGCCGGACTTGCGCCGGGTGCCGGGCGCGGCCTGACCCGCCTCCAGGATATCGGCGACGCTCTTGCGGATGCCCTCGGGGGTGATCCCGTGAGCCTCGTTGTGCTCGATCTGCCGGGCACGGCGGCGCTCGGTCTCGTCGATCGCGCGGCGCATCGAGCCGGTGATGGTGTCCGCGTACAGGATCGCCTTGCCGCGAACGTTGCGCGCCGCGCGGCCGATGGTCTGGATCAGCGAGCGGTCGGAACGCAGGAAGCCCTCCTTGTCGGCGTCGAAGATCGCCACCAGCGAGACCTCGGGCATGTCCAGGCCCTCGCGCAGCAGGTTGATCCCCACCAGCACGTCGAATTCGCCCAGACGCAGGTCGCGGATGATCTCCATACGCTCGACCGTATCGATATCCGAGTGCAGGTAGCGCACGCGCACGCCGTGTTCCGACAGGTAGTCGGTCAGGTCCTCGGCCATGCGCTTGGTCAGCGTGGTGATCAGGGTCCGTTCGTCGCGCTCCACCCGGTCGCGGATTTCGGACAGGCAGTCGTCCACCTGGGAAGCCACCGGGCGTACCTCCAGTTCCGGATCCAGCAGCCCGGTGGGCCGCACCACCTGGTCGATGATGGCGCCGGCGTGTTCGCGCTCGTACGGCCCCGGCGTGGCCGAGACGTGGATGGTCTGCGGCATCAGCTGTTCGAATTCCTCGAAGCGCAGCGGGCGGTTGTCCAGCGCCGACGGCAGGCGGAAGCCGTACTCCACCAGGGTCTCCTTGCGCGAACGGTCGCCCTTGAACATCCCGCCCACCTGCGGCACCGACACGTGGGACTCGTCGATCACCAGCAACGCATCCTCCGGCAGGTAGTCGAAAAACGTCGGCGGCGGTTCGCCCGGCGCACGTCCGGAAAGATAGCGCGAGTAGTTCTCGATGCCGTTGCAGTAGCCGATCTCCAGGATCATCTCCAGATCGAACTGGGTGCGCTGCTCCAGCCGCTGCGCCTCCACCAGGCGGTTCTCCTGGCGCAGGAAGTCCAGCCGTTCCTTCAGCTCGTCGCGGATCTGGTCCACCGCCTCCAGCAGGGTCTCGCGCGGGGTCACGTAGTGGGTCTTGGGATAGATCGTCAGGCGCGGCACCGTGTTCAGCACCTCGCCGGTCAGCGGGTCGAAGTACGACAGCCGCTCGATCTCGTCGTCGAACAGCTCGACCCGCACCGCCTCGCGCTCGGATTCCGCCGGATGGATGTCGATCACCTCGCCGCGCACGCGGTAGGTCGCGCGGCGCAGCTCGGTATCGTTGCGGGTGTACTGCAGCTCCGCCAGGCGGCGCAGCAGATCGCGCTGGTCGATGCGCTCGCCCCGCTTGAGGTGCAGCACCATCGACAGATACTTGCGCGGGTCGCCCAGACCGTAGATCGCCGAGACCGAGGCGACGATGATCGCATCGCGCCGTTCCAGCAGCGCGCGCGTGGCCGACAGGCGCATCTGCTCGATGTGGTCGTTGATCGACGCGTCCTTCTCGATATACGTATCCGAAGACGGGACGTAGGCCTCCGGCTGGTAGTAGTCGTAGTAGGAGACGAAGTACTCCACCGCGTTGTCGGGGAAGAACTCCTTGAACTCGCCGTAGAGCTGCGCGGCCAGGGTCTTGTTGGGCGCCAGCACGATGGTCGGGCGCTGCAGGTTCTCCACCACGTTGGCGATGGTGAAGGTCTTGCCCGACCCGGTCACCCCCAGCAGCACCTGATGCGCCAGGCCGTCCTCGATGCCCCGAGTGAGCTCGCGGATCGCCTGCGGCTGGTCACCCGCCGGCTGGTACTGCGACACCACCCGGAATGCCCGGTCTTCATGTTCCGCCAAACGCTTATCCTCCGCGTCCGATTTCAGTATCATTTCGGGCCGCGATGCGGCCGGCCCGCCCGACCGCGCGACCCCATCCACATCGAGGCAGTCCCTTGGAAATCCAGCTATCCGACCGCGTGCAGAGCATCCAGCCCTCCCCCACCCTGGCCGTGACGGCGCTGGCCGCCCGACTGCGGGCCGAAGGCCGCGACATCGTGGGTCTGGGGGCCGGCGAACCGGACTTCGATACGCCCGAGCATATCAAGCAGGCGGCGATCGATGCCCTTGCCCGTGGCGATACCAAGTACACTGCCGTGGACGGCACGGCGGGCCTCAAGGACGCCATCATCCGCAAGTTTGAGCGCGACAACGACCTCACGTTCACTCCCGGCCAGATCCTGGTCTCCTCCGGCGGCAAGCAGAGCATCTTCAACCTCTGCCAGGCCCTGCTCAACCCCGGCGACGAGGTGATCGTCCCGGCGCCCTACTGGGTCTCCTACCCGGACATCGCCCTGCTGGCCGGCGCCCGCCCCGTCATCGTGAGCGCCTCGCAGGAACAGGGCTTCAAGTTGCGCCCCGGTGCACTCGAGGAGGCCATCAGCGAACGCACCCGCCTGATCTTCCTCAACAGCCCCTCCAACCCCACCGGCGCGGCCTACTCGCGCGGTGAACTGGAGGCCCTCGCCGAGGTCCTGCGGCGTCACCCGCAGATCGTCATCGCCACCGACGACATGTACGAACACATCCGCTTCGACGAGACCGAGTTCGTCAACATCGTCAACGCCGCACCGGATCTTGCCGAACGCAGCGTCGTGCTCAACGGCGTGTCCAAGGCCTACGCGATGACCGGCTGGCGCATCGGCTACGCCGGCGGCCCGGCCGAGCTGATCGGCGCGATGAAGAAGATCCAGTCGCAGAGTACCTCCAACCCCACCTCCATCGCTCAGGCGGCCGCCGAGGCCGCCCTCAACGGCGACCAGACCTGCGTGCGCCAGATGTGCTCAGCGTTCGGCCAGCGCGCCCGGCACGTGGTGGAAGGCCTCAACGCCATCGACGGCATCGAATGCCGCATGCCCGACGGGACCTTCTACTGCTTCCCGCGCGTCACCGACTTGATGCAGCGCGCCGGCATCGACAGCGACGTGACCCTCGGCGAACGCCTCCTCGACGAGGCCGGTGTTGCCCTCGTTCCCGGCAGCGCGTTCGGGGCCCCGGGGCACCTGCGCGTGTCCTTCGCCACCAGTCTCGAGATGCTCGACAAGGCACTGGAACGCCTGCGCGAGTTCGCCGCCCGCAGCGCTTGACGGACCCCGGGTCGGGCTATACGATACGCGGCTAATTCCCCGGTAGCTCAGTCGGTAGAGCGGGTGACTGTTAATCACTAGGTCGGCGGTTCGAGCCCGTCCCGGGGAGCCAGGATTTCTTGAGGGCCTGCATGCGTGCAGGCCCTTTTTTGTGGGCGGAAAGCACCTGTTCAAAGTTGCGATTCACACGGTTGCGGCCAGGCGCATCGGGAGCTCGCCGAAGTGTCGTGGACGCCCGGGCTGTGGAGCAGTAACCGGCCGACCGGACCTGTTCGCCTGCAAGGCGTCCACCCCTTCCCGCTGGCACGATCCGGCCCGGGTGGGGGAAACTGGCGGGCACTGGCGACTGTGGTGCGGGGATGGAACATGAACGGATCCGGCGGCGGGCTGCGGGGAAACCGTGCGGGGGTGGCCCGTGCGCGCTGGTCGGGCCGGGTGCTGCGCCTGACAGGCTACGCCGGGATCTGGTGGATCCTGACCGAAGGCGACCCGGGCGCCTGGTGGTGGGGCCTGCCGGCGATCCTGGCGGCGGCGTGGTTCAATCCCTTCGCGCCGGGATGGACGAGTGGCTGGCGGATCCGCGGAATCATCGCCTTCGTGCCAGTGTTTCTGTTCTTTTCGCTTCGCAGCGCGCTGGATGTGGCCTGGCGCGCGGTGCATCCCCGTTGCCCGCTGGAACCGGCCCTGCTGGATTATCCCTGGGCACTGCCGGAGGGGACCCCGCGCCTGCTGTTCGGCAATCTTGTGAATCTGATGCCCGGGACACTGTGCGTGCGCATCTCGGAACAGGCGATTACGCTGCATGTGCTGGCCCGTCCCGGCCGTACCCAGGACACCCTGGAGCGTCTGGAGGGGCATGTGATGAACATGTTTCAGCCGGAAGCGCCCAATGACTGATCTGTTCCCGCTCCTGATGATCCTTTTGATGCTCAACATCGTGGTGGGGCTGATGCGGGTGCTGCGCGGGCCGACGGCCGCCGACCGCATGCTGGCCGCGGAAATGTTCGCAACCTCGGCCATCGCCATCGCGCTGCTGCTGGCGGTGCTGACGCAGCGCGAGGCGCTGGTGGACCTGGCACTGGTGTTTGCACTGCTGTCGGCGCTGGCGGTGGTCACCTTCGTGAACCGTGCCTGGTCCGGCCGCGTCCGGTCCAGCGACGGGGAGGACCGGCCGTGAGCCTGACGGGCGTGATCGGGGGCATCCTGACGGTGGGCGGCGTGCTCTTCCTGCTGCTGGGCACACTGGGACTGCTGCGTTTCCCGGATGTGTATACCCGTCTGCACGCCCAGCCCAAGGCCGACAACATCGGGCTGGGCATGATCTGCCTGGGGCTGGGGGTGTATTCGGGCAGTCTGTCGCTGACCCTGAAACTGCTGCTGGTGTGGCTGCTGATGCTGGTCGCCACGGCGGTGGGGGCGGGTCTGATCGCGCGCGCCGCCCTGCGCCGCGGCATTCGGCCTTGGGGTCTGTGAATGGGCGCCCCGGGGCTGGCATTCGACGGGATTCTGGGCGCGGCCCTGCTGTGGACCGCCTGGCAGGCGATCCACGCGGCGGGGCTGTTCCGCGCGGTGGTCAGTTTCATGGTGTTCGGGTTGCTGATGGCGCTGGCCTGGGTGCGCCTGGAGGCCCCGGACATCGCTCTGGCCGAGGCGGCGATCGGCGCCGGGATCACCGGTGCGCTGCTGCTGTCCGCGCTGGGGCGGCTGGACTGGGAGGCGGGGCGCGCGACGGATGAGTGTCTGCGCGGACGCGACCGGGCGTTCTGGGTGCCGACGGGCCTGTTGCTGCTGGCCGGTCTGGGCGGGGCGGCGTGGCTGCTCCCGGCCCCGGGGCTGGGCGAACCGGTGGCCGCGGAACTCGGGCGCTCCGGGGTGGAAAACCCGGTCACCGCCGTACTGCTTAACTTCCGCGCCTGGGACACGCTGCTGGAGATCGCGATCCTGCTGCTGGGCGTGGTCGCGCTGTGGTCGCTGGGCCCCACACCCTGGCCCTCCTCGCCCGAACTGGTGTCGCCCGCCCTGCCGATGCTCGGGCGCGTGCTGTTCCCGGCATTCGTGCTGGTCTCGGCCTATCTGCTGTGGCGCGGCAGCCACGCGCCGGGAGGCGCCTTCCCGGCGGGCGCGGTCATGGGCGCGGGCGGGGTGCTGATGCTGATGGCCGGCGCCCGGCCCTGGCTGTCAGGGGACGTACACGGCCCGTGGCGCTGGGCACTCGCGCTGGGGATGGTCGCGATGCTGGGGGTGGCCTTCGCGGTGATGACCGGGGGACACGGTTTCTTCGAGTATCCGGTCGAGCTGGCCGGGCGGCTGATCCTGCTGCTGGAACTGGCTGCGGGGCTGTCGATCGCACTGCTGCTGTTCGCGCTGTATCTGGGCGGTGAACCTCCGGCCGACTGGGAAACCCGGAGGCCGGCATGACCCTGTACCTGTTGCTGGCCGTCGCACTGCTGATCATCGGCCTGCACGGGCTGTTCGTCTGTGCGCAGCTGATGCGCAAGATCCTCGCGCTGAATGTCCTGACCACTGCGGTCTTCCTGCTGCTGGTCGTGCTGGCGCAGGCCGCCGAGGTACTGGATCCCGTGCCTCACGCCATGGTGCTGACGGGCATCGTGGTGACGGTGTCCACCACCGCGGTGGCCCTGGGCCTGATGGTCCGTCTGCTGGAACGCCGTGGCGGGCCGGTGAGCGGCCGGGACCGGGACTCGCGTAACTCGTGAATATCACACTGGCCACGGCCTTGGTGGCGGGACTGCCACTGACGGCGGCGGCCGTCGCCTTCGCGCATCCGCGAGTGGGCCGCATGGCAGCACTGGGAACCGGGTTGCTGCTGTTGCCGGTTTTGGCAGTGCTGGTCCTGGAAGCCCTGCGTACCGGGCCCTGGCGCCATAACCTGGGGGGCTGGACCGCGCCGCTGGGGATCGGCTGGCAGGTCGATGCCCTCGCCCTCACCCTGCTCGCACTGACCACGCTGGTGGCGCTGGCCGCGGCGGTCTATCGCGTGGCGGAAGGACGCCTGACCCGAGACAGCCGCTACCGAAGGTATTTCTGGCCGCTGTGGCTGTTCCTGTGGGGCGGGCTGAATGCGCTGTTCCTGTCCGCCGATCTGTTCAATCTCTACGTGATCCTGGAGATGGTGTCCCTGGCAGCCGTGGCGCTGATCGCCGCCGCCGGCGGGCCGGCGCTGGCCGCGGCATGGCGCTACTTCCTCGCAACGCTGCTGGGATCCACTCTCTATCTGCTGGGGGTGGCCCTGCTCTACGGCCAGTACGGCGCGCTGGATGTCTCCCTGCTATCCGGCCGCGCCGAGGAGGAACTGGTCACGCTGGCGGCCGCAGTGATGATCACCCTGGGGCTGCTGCTGAAGGGGGCGATCTTCCCGCTGCATTTCTGGCTGCCCCCGGCCCATGGCCGGGCCCATGCGGCGGTCAGCGCGGTGCTCTCGGCGGTGGTGGTGACCGCGGCGTTCTACCTGCTGCTGCGCCTGTGGTTCGGCCCGTTTGCCGGGATGCTTCCGGGGCTGCCGGCACAGCTGCTGGGCCTGCTGGGGGCGGCGGCCGTGCTCTGGGGCGGCGTGCTGGCCCTGCTGCAGCGCCATCTGAAGATGGTGATCGCGTATTCGACCGTCTCGCAGCTGGGATTCGCCCTGCTGGTGTTTCCGCTGGCCGCCGCCGACGCCCTGCCCGATCAGGCCCACGCGGGCATGCTGATGCTGCTGCTGGCCCATGGCCTGGCCAAGGGCAGCCTGTTCCTGGCGGCGGGCTGCCTGGCGTGGCAATGGGGCAGCGACCATCTGCGCCGCATCGGCCCGCCGATGGCCGGCGGCAGCCTGCCGGCCTGGATCGCGATCGCGCTGGCGGCGGCCAGTCTGGTGGGTCTGCCGCCAAGCGGGGGCTTCGTCGCCAAGTGGTGGCTGCTGGAATCCGCGCTGGCCGCGCGCGCCTGGCCCTGGGCGGCAGTGATCGTGCTCGGGACGTTCATCACCGCCGGATACCTGTGGCGCATCCTGCGGGATCCATTGCGGGCGACAAGTGTTGACTCGGCCGTGGTGCCCGCGCAGGGGCCACCGCTACCCATTCCGCTCGCCATGCCCTGGGCCGCACTGCTGCTGGCGCTGGCGGCGATCGCGAGCGGCCTGTTCGCCACGGCGCTGCGCTCGGCCTTTGCGGCCGGGGGGCTGGCCGGATGAACGCCACGCAGCTCGCACTGCTGCTGGCCGTGCTGGCGCCATGGCTGGCCCTGACCGCGCTCGCGCTCCCCGCCCTGCGTCGCCGGGCCACCCTCCTGCTGCCGCTGGCGGCCCTGCCGGCGCTCTTGCTGGCCCTCGCAGGCCCCGACCCCGATGCCGGGATCGTGCTGCCGGGGCTGCTGGATCAGACCCGTCTGGCGCTGGATGGCACCGCCCGTGCCTTTCTGTTGCCCGGCGCGCTGTTGTGGCTGCTTGCCGGGGCGTACGCCCATCGACACCTGCTGGCACACGCGTTGCGGTTTGCCGTGTTCTGGCTGCTGACCCTGGCCGGCTACCTGCTGCTGGTGCTGGCGGCGGATCTGCTGACCTTCTATGCCGGCTTCGCGCTGATGACCTTCGCGGCCTACGGTCTGGTCACCCACACCGGATCCGCGACCGCCCTGAGCGCCGGACGGCTCTACCTCGGCCTGATGCTGATCGGCGAGGTCGCGCTGTTCACTGCCGTGGCCTGGACCACCATGCTGGCCGGTCCGGGCCATTCGCCGGACCTCGCCGGGCTGGGTGCGGACATGGAACCGGCCGCCGCCCTCCTGTTCGCGATCGGGTTCGGCCTGAAGCTCGGCGCACCGGGGCTGCATGCCTGGCTGCCCCGGGCCCACGCGGTGGCGCCGGTGCCGGCCAGCGCGGTACTGAGCGGGGTGATGATCAAGGTCGGCGCCCTGGGGGGCTGGCGGCTGCTGGAGGGTGGTCTTGAAGTGCCGGGGCACGGCGCCCTGATCCTGACCGCGCTGGGCCTCACTGGCACCTTCTATGCCGTGGCCGCAGGGTTGCGTCAGCCCGAACCCAAGACCATCCTCGCCTGGTCCAGCGTCAGTCAGATGGGCCTGATGGTCGCCCTGCTCGGGATGGCCGCAGCCGGGACGTCGGCGGGAGCGCCGCCGGCTGCGGTCTGGGCGGGTCTGGCGGTGATGCTGGCCCATCACGGTCTGGCCAAGGGTGCATTGTTCCTCGGAACCGGGCTGCTGGCCACGACCGCGGATCGCTTCACCCGGAGGACTTTGCTGATGGGTCTGGCGCTTGCCGGGGCCGCGCTCGCGGCCGCCCCGCTCTCGGGCGGCGCCCTGACCAAGGCCGCCCTTACGAGCGGAATCCCCGGCTGGCTGGCGGGGCTGACCGGCACCGCTACCGCCCTGCTGATGCTGCATTTCCTGCAGCGCGCGGCCAGCCGCCCAACAGAGCCAATGACCGGGCAAAACGGGGACACCGGCGGCACCCGGGGCATGAGTCTCTGGTGGCTGACCCTCACCCCGGGTCTGCTGCTGCCCTGGTGGCTGGCGGATACCTCCCTGCGCGAATCCGCCCTGACCGCATCGGCCATCGGGGACGGCCTCTGGCCGCTAGTGCTGGCCGGGGTGCTGGCGGGCGGGGCATGGTGGCTGCGATCCCGGTGGCCAGGGGTCGGCGTGGCCCCGGCGCGGCAATCCCACCCCACCCGAGGCGCGCCGCGCCCCCTGCCCGGTATGGCCCGGCTGGCCCACTGGTGGGCACTGACCGAACGCCAGCTGCATCGCTGGCCGGTAATCGGGCGCACGGCTACCACGATGATCCTGCTGCTGGCACTCGCGCTGGTCTTTTCGGCCACCACGTAGCCGGTGCGGCCGTATGCCCCGCGTGCCCCCGTCAGGCAGAATGTGGCGAGAGCGAGGCGAAGAAGGCAGGCGCATGAACGAGCAACCGCTGCGTGAGGCCGTGATCGAGACGGCGCTGGAAACCAACCGGCGCGGGCTCAATCAGGGGACCTCGGGCAATGTCAGCGTTCGCTGCGGCGAGGGCCTGCTGATCACGCCCTCCGGTATGGCCTACGAGGATCTGGCGCCAGACGATCTGGTGTACATGGATGCTGACGGTCGCTGGCCGGCACACCAGAAGCCTTCCAGCGAATGGCATTTCCACCGCGCGATCCTGCGCGAACGCGATGACATCCATGCCGTGATACATGTGCATTCGGTTTACGCTAGCGTAGTGGCGATCCAGCGGCACGACATCCCGCCGCTGCATTACATGATCGCGGCGGCCGGCGGGGACTCGATCCGCTGTGCCCCCTATGCCACCTTCGGCACCGAGGCGCTGTCACACAACGCACTGGCGGCGCTGGACGGGCGCTATGCCTGCTTGCTGGCAAACCACGGGATGATCGCCACCGGGCCGGATCTGGCGCGGGCGTTGTGGCTCACCGAGGAGGTGGAACTGCTGGCCCGGCAGTACGTACTGAGCCTCTCGCTGGGCGGCCCCACCCTGCTGGACGCCGAGGAAATGCAGCGAGTCCTCGAAGCGTTTCGCCATTACGGTCCGCGCAGCGGGGCGGCCAGGACCGCCTCCGGGCAGCGACCGGACGCCCCTTGAATTTGTTTTTACCCCTGCGAGGAGAGATTTCATCATGGCCAGCGGCACCCGTTTCTCGGTGGGCGAGGTCGTCCACCACGTCAAGTTCGACTACCGCGGCGTCATCGTGGACGTCGATCCGGTCTATAACGGCTCGGACGAATGGTACGAGACCGTCGCCAAGAGCCGGCCACCCAAGGACCAGCCCTGGTACCACGTACTGGTGGACGGATACAGCCACAGCACCTACGTGGCCGAGCGCCATCTGGAGAGCGACACCTCGGGCGAACAGATTGAACACCCGGAGCTGGGCAAGTTCTTCGACCGCTTCATGAACGGGCGGTACAGTCGCGAGAACCAGACCCGGACACACTGAGGACACCATGAGCCAGGACAATCGCCGCTCGCGCGCGGTCACCGAAGGTCCGCGCCGCACACCCAATCGAGCCATGCTGCGCGCCGTCGGGTTCGGCGACGACGACTTCCAGCGTCCGATCGTCGGGATCGCCAACGCGCACAGCACGATCACCCCCTGCAACATGGGCATTGGCCCGCTTGCCGAACGCGCTGAACAGGCGGTGCGTCAGGGCGGCGGCATGCCCCAGACCTTCGGCACTATCACGATCTCCGACGGCATCTCCATGGGCACGCCGGGGATGAAATACTCGCTGGTCTCGCGCGAGGTGATCGCCGACGCGATCGAAACGGTGGTCAACGGCCAGAGCATGGACGGCGTGCTGGCCACCGGAGGCTGCGACAAGAACATGCCCGGGGCGATGATCGCCCTCGCCCGCCTTAACGTGCCGGCGATCTTCGTCTATGGCGGCACGATCAAGCCCGGCCACTACAAGGGCCAGGAACTGACCATCGTCAGTGCCTTCGAGGCCGTGGGTCAGCACGGCGCCGGTCGACTGTCCGACGAGGATCTGCGCGGGGTGGAACGCAACGCCTGTCCCGGTGCCGGTTCCTGCGGCGGCATGTACACGGCCAACACCATGTCCTCGGCGTTCGAGGCACTCGGAATGAGCCTGCCGGGATCTTCGACCCAGGCCGCCGAGGACACCGAAAAGGCTGACTCCGCGGCGCGCTCCGGCGAGGTCCTTCTGGACGCGATCCATGCCGATCGCAAGCCACGCGACATCCTCACGCGACCGGCCTTCGAGAACGCCCTCGCGGTGGTCATGGCCCTGGGTGGTTCCACCAACGCGGTGCTGCACCTGCTGGCGATTGCGCATGCGGCCGAGGTGCCCCTGGATCTGGACGACGTGGAACGGATTCGCCGCCGGACCCCCGTCCTGTGCGATCTCAAGCCCTCCGGTCGTTACGTGACCACCGCCTTCCACCAGGCCGGCGGCACCCCGCTCGTGATGCGCCTGCTGCTGGATGCCGGCCTCCTGCACGGGGACTGCCTGACGATCACCGGCGAAACCCTGGCTGAAACCCTCCGCGATGCGCCCGCCGCCCCGCCGGCGGAAGCCGCCGAAATGGTCCGCACCCCGGGCAACCCGATTTATCCCCAGGGCCACCTGGCAATCCTCAAGGGCAGCCTTGCCCCCGAGGGGAGCGTGGCCAAGGTGACCGGCCTCAAGCGGCGCAGCATTCGCGGGCCCGCCCGGGTCTTCGACTCCGAGGAGGACTGCCTGGACGCGATTCTCGCGGGCTCGATCCGTGAAGGGGACGTGATCGTCATTCGTCACGAAGGTCCGCGCGGCGGGCCCGGGATGCGCGAGATGCTGGCCCCGACCGCGGCATTGATCGGTGCCGGTCTGGGTGATGCGGTGGGCCTCGTCACGGACGGACGGTTCTCCGGCGGCACCTACGGGATGGTCGTGGGTCATGTCGCGCCCGAGGCGGCTGCGGGTGGCCCGATTGCCCTGGTGGAGGAAGGTGACTCGATCGTGATCGATGCCGACCATAACCAGCTGGATCTCGACATTGCCCCCGGGGAACTGGAACGTCGGCGGGCAGCGTGGCATGCCCCGGAGCCGCCGGTGGCCCGCGGGGTGCTCGGCAAATACGCGCGCACGGTGGGCTCGGCCAGCCGCGGTGCCGTCACCGACGACTTCTGAATCGGTCCGGCATACCCTCCACATGACACACCCCGATCCGCGTTCGCCGCGCTTCAGCATGATGCCCCCGGTGATCGGCTTTCTGCTGGTCACCAACGTCCTGCTGTTCCTGGCACTGCCCGCGCTGGGCAACTGGCTGATGGCGCATTTCGCGCTGTGGCCGATCGGCACCCCTTCCACCATGATCCAGGACGGCTCCATGGTGCGGGTACCTGATTTCCAGCTGTGGCAGCTGGTGACCTACGGTTTCCTGCACGGTGGCCCGCTCCACCTGTTCGTGAACATGTTCGTGGTGTGGATGCTGGGGGTGCAGGTCGAGAACGCGTGGGGGTCGCGGATGTTCGCGACCTACTTCCTGATCTGCGTGATCGGCGCCGGGCTGGTGCAGCTGGTGGTCACCGCAGGCGGCAACGGGGATGCGATCTACCCCACGGTGGGGGCCTCAGGCGGGGTCTTCGGGGTCCTGCTGGCGTTCGGGATGATGTTCCCCAACCAGCGCCTGTTCCTGATCTTCCTGCCGATCCCGATCAAGGCCAAGTATTTCGTGATCGGCTACGGCATCCTGGAGCTGTATCTGGGGGTGTCCGGGACCATGTCGGGGATCGCCCATTTCGCCCACCTGGGCGGCATGGTGGTGGGTCTATTGATGATTCAGTACTGGCGCGGGCGCTTGCCGATCCGCCCCCGCCACCGCAGGCTGTGGTGGTAACCGCCGGGCCTGGACGCGTCAGGCATCCTTCCGCGTGCGCAGGTATTCGCGGAAATCGTCTTTCAGTTCGGGGTGGTTGAGAGCAAACTCCACCGTCGCCTCGAGATAGCCCAGCTTGCTGCCGCAATCGAAGCGCCGCCCGGAGAACTCCCAGGCCGTGACCCGCTCTTCCTGCCGCAGGCGGTCGATCGCATCGGTCAGCTGGATCTCCCCGCCCGCCCCCGGCTCCTGCTCTTCCAGCAACTCGAAGATCCGCGGCGTCAGGACATAGCGCCCGACCACCGCCACGTTCGACGGGGCCGTCGCCGGATCCGGCTTCTCCACGATGCCCTTCACGTCCCAGCTGCGTGGCCCGGTACGGTCCGGGTCGATGATCCCGTACTGATGCGTACGCTCCTCGGGGACCTCTTCCACGCCCAGCACACTGCACTGGTGCTGGTCGAACTGCGCCACCATCTGCGCGGTGGCACCGCCGTCCACGGCCTCGATCAGGTCATCGGCGAGGATCACCGCGAACGGCTCGTCGCGCACCACCGGACGCGCGCAGGCGACGGCGTGCCCCAGGCCCAGGGCTTCGGCCTGACGAACATAGACGCAGGTGACGCGGGGAGGCACGATATTGCGGATCTGCTCCAGCAGCTCGGTCTTGCCCCGTTCCTCGAGTTCGCTTTCGAGCTCGTAGGCCTTGTCGAAATGGTCCGGGATGGAGCGCTTGTTGCGGCCGGTCACGAACACCAGGGTATCGACCCCCGCCGCCACCGCCTCTTCGGCCGCATACTGGATCAGCGGCTTGTCCACTACCGGCAGCATCTCTTTCGGGTTGGCCTTGGTCGCCGGCAGGAAACGGGTCCCCATGCCGGCCACCGGAAATACTGCGGTACGAATGCGCTTCTTGTTGTCGCTCATGTGTCCTCCGGGCCTTGAGGCGGTCCGCACCGATCGCGGACCGCCCCGGCCTCCCTCCCTATTCCAGTTCGATCCGATTCAGATTCATCTCCACCGTGCGTTCGCCGATGCCCGAGACCTCGGTGAGCGCCTGCACGGACGCAAACTCACCGTGTTCCTCGCGATGCTCCACGATCGCCCGGGCCGTCACTTCACCGATGTTGGTCAGGGCCATCAGCTCCTCCGCAGCCGCCGAGTTGATGTTGACCATCGTCGTTTGTTCGGCCGCGGCCGGCAGGGCCAGGGTCAGGCCCAGCGCCGCTGCGGGCAGCAGCACACGGGTGGGACGCAGCATGGATGCAATACGGATCATGGTGAACCTCCTTGTCATTTCAATGGTGACGGACGTAATCCCTACGCCCACCCCGGATCCTAGCCCGATCCCTCCGACGGGGAAACCCCCTCCATCCTCGCGACAATGGTGCGCATCGCCTGCGTCGGGTCGGCAGCCCGCGTGATCGGGCGACCCACCACGATCGCGCTGGCCCCCGCCCGGAGGGCCCGCTCCGGTGTCATCACCCGTTTCTGATCATCCCCTCCGTCGGTCTCCAGGCGAATGCCCGGCGTCACGAGTCGAGGCTGCGGCCCCAGTTCGCCACGCAGCATCTCCGCCTCGCGCGCCGAACAGACCAGCCCGTCCAGCCCCGCCTGCTGCACCGCAAGACGCCCCAGGCGCCGCACCTGACCATCCGGGGAATCCTGCACCCCGGTCTCCTCCAGCGTGTTCTGGTCACTGGAGGTCAGCACGGTGACGGCCAGCAGTGCGGTGCGTTCGTTCGTCTCGCGCACGGCATCATGCGCGGCGCGCATCATCGCCAGCCCCCCGCTGGCATGCAGATTCACCAGCCACACGTCCATGCGTGCGGCCGCGCGGCAGGCAGCGGCCACGGTGTTGGGGATGTCGTGGAACTTGAGATCCAGGAAAACGCGGAACCCCAGTGCATGCAGGCGTTCGACCAGACCCGGACCCGCCACCACGAACAGCTCGAATCCCACCTTGACCGCGCATTGCGCCGGATCCAGTTCGCGCGCAAAGGCCAGCGCGGCATCGCCGGAATCGAAGTCCAGGGCCACGATCAGACGTGGCTCCGGGGCCTGACGGGTATCGTCGATGGGGCGTTGCATTCAGGCGTTCTCCTCGCGAATGAGGGCCGATTCGGCATCCTCTGTGGTCTGATCGATGTCGAAATCCAGCCCGCGCAGGGTATCCCAGCGGCGGCAGCTTGGGCACTGCCAGACATGCCCGCGCCCCTGATAGCCGCAGTTGGTGCACTGATAGAGATGCTGGCCGCGCAGCTGATCCGACAGGGCCTTCTCGAAGGCGGTGAACTCGCTGACGTAGCTTTGCACTGCGGGCAGGACCTTCATCCAGCGCACCGCCTCCAGAAGGCCGGAGGTGGGTACCGGTCGCTGCGCCAGGATCGCCCCGAGTTCGTTCAGCGCCCGGTCCATGCGCCCGGTACGCCGGTACAGCCGCATCAGGGCGATGCGCGCCATGGTCACGGCATGATCTTCGGCCAGGCGGGACAGTATCCGTTCAAGCTGCTCCAGCCGATGATCGCCAGGCAATTGCTGATGCAGCCGTTCCAGCCGTGGCACCAGCAGAGGCGCCAGCCGCGGGGTGCGGGCGACGGCGTCGGCCCCGTAATCGATGGCCTCACGGATACGACCTTCGTGCGCGGCGACCTCGGATTTCAGAAGCAGGGCGCGCGACAGTCCCGGGACCAGGGCCTCGGCCTGCGCCGCACGATCCGACGCCTCGGCGACATCATCGCGCTCCAGTGCTTCGGTGGCGAGTTCGCAGTGATAGTGCGCGACCCGCAGCGGTTCCTGCGGCGAGCCTTCGGCTCGCAGACGATTGCCAACCTCGATCGCCTTTTCCCATTCCCGCTGCGTCTCGTAGACGTGGCGCAGGCCTTCCAGCGCGATCGGGGCCTGGCTGGACGAGCCCATCAGCTCGCGGAAGACACCCTCGGCACGGTCCAGAACGCCCGCCTGGAGGAAGTCCTGTCCCAGCTCGCACAGCGCCTGGGCCCGTTGCCCGTCGGTCAGAGCCGGGCGCGCGACCAGATTCTGGTGGATGCGGATCGCCCGTTCCACCTCGCCCCGCCGCCGGAACAGGCGCCCGAGTATCACGTGGGTCTCGAAGGTCTCGTGATCGACCTCCACCATCTCGATAAAGGTCTGCAGGGCGTCGTCGGTACGATCGTCCAGCAGATAGCGCACCCCCTGGAGATAACGATCCAGGGCCGGCTCACGGGTCTCTTCTTCTTCGGGGATGCCGCGTCGCGCGGCCCACCACCCACTGGCAGCAGCGACCGGCAACAGCAGCCAGAACCAGTCCTCAATCATTCCGGTTCAGTAGAAGTCCCGCATGGGTGCGGTCCGCATCTGTTCGACCTCGACGCGCAGCGAACGATTCTCTTCGCGCAACCGATCAATCTTTTGCTGAAGCCGCCGCAGGCGCAGCATGAAGATCAGTGCCGCCAGGAGCACGCCCATCAGGGCGCTGATACCCAGCAGCACAATCAGGGGGGCCTCGATCGTGAGGCCAGGAAGATGAAGGGTGGCGGCGCCCTCGTTGAACACCACCAGGATCCCGACCATGGAAGACACCACGATCAGGATCGTGAATGCGACCCAGTGCCGCAGCCGGGACTTTCCGCGCTCGGCCATATGGTCGCCTCCGCCTCAGGATTCCCGCTCTGCGCCGTCGTTGACGCGTTCCCGCAGTTCCTTGCCGGGCTTGAAGTGGGGGACGTACTTGCCGGGCAGGGCCACGCCCTCACCGGTCTTCGGATTGCGCCCCATGCGCGGCGGACGAAAATGCAGCGCAAAACTGCCGAAACCCCGTATCTCCACCCGTTCCCCGCTCGCCAGAGCCTGGCTCATCCGCTCCAGCAGCGCCTTGACGCTCAGTTCCACGTCACGCGGCGGCAGGTGCGGCGACTTGCGGGCAAGACTTTCGATCAATTCCGATTTGGTCATCTGGCACTCGCGGACAGGGGGTGAAAAGACAAAAAAAGGCCCGCACCCGCAGCGAATCCGCGGATGCGGGCGATGGAACGGGGCTTAGTCGTTCTTGCCCATCTGTTCCTTCAGCAGATCGCCCAACGAAGTGGTGGCACCGCCACCCTGCCCGTACTCGGACACGGCTTCGGCCTCCTCGGCGCGGTCCTTGGCCTTGATCGACAGGCTGATCGCGCGGGTCTTCTTGTCCACGCCCATGAACTTGGCCTCGACCTCGTCGCCCACGTTGAGCACGGTGCGCGCGTCTTCCACGCGATCCTGCGAGATGTCGGCGGCCCGCAGAATGCCGTCGATGCCGTCGGCCAGCTCGATCACCGCGGCCTTGGCGTCGACCTCCTTGACCGTGCCCTTCACGATGCTGCCCTTGCTGTGCTCGGCCACGAAGTTGGCGAACGGGTCGCGGTCCAGCTGCTTCAGGCCCAGGGAGATGCGCTCGCGCTCCGGATCCACGGACAGGACCACGGCCTCGACCTCGTCACCCTTCTTGAAGTTGCGGATGGCCTCTTCGCCCGACTCGCTCCAGGACAGATCCGACAGGTGGATCAGGCCGTCGATGCCGCCTTCCAGGCCCACGAACACGCCGAAATCGGTGATCGACTTGATCTGGCCACGGACCTTCTCGCCACGGTTGTGGTTGGCGGCGAAGTCGTCCCACGGGTTGGACTGGCACTGCTTCATGCCCAGCGAGATGCGGCGGCGCTCTTCGTCCAAGTCCAGGATCATCACCTCGACCTCGTCGCCGATGGCCACGACCTTGCCCGGGTTCACGTTCTTGTTGGTCCAGTCCATTTCGGAGACGTGCACCAGACCTTCCACGCCGTCTTCGATCTCGACGAAGCAGCCGTAGTCGGTGATGTTGGTGACCTTGCCGAAGATGCGGGTGCCGGTCGGGTAACGGCGGGTGATGTTCTCCCACGGATCCTCGCCCAGCTGCTTCAGGCCCAGCGAGACACGCATGCGCTCGCGGTCGAACTTGAGCACCTTGACTTCGACTTCCTGGCCGATTTCAACGACATCGGACGGATGCTTGACGCGCTTCCAGGCCATGTCGGTGATGTGCAGCAGGCCGTCGATGCCGCCCAGATCCAGGAACGCACCGTAGTCGGTCAGGTTCTTGACGATACCCTTCACGACCGCGCCTTCCTGCAGGTTCTTCAGCAGTTCTTCGCGCTCGGCGCTGTATTCCTGCTCGACCACGGCGCGGCGCGAGACAACGACGTTGTTGCGGCGGCGATCCAGCTTGATCAGCTTGAATTCCAGTTCCTTGCCTTCCAGATACGCGGTATCGCGCACCGGACGGACATCCACGAGTGAACCTGGCAGGAACGCACGGATGTCGCCCAGTTCGACGGTGTAGCCGCCCTTGACCTTGCCGGAAATCTTGCCGGTGACGTATTCCTCGTCTTCCATCGCCCGTTCGAGGCGATCCCAGGCCTTGGCACGCTTGGCCTTCTCGCGAGACATGCGGGTCTCGCCGAAGCCGTCTTCCGGGGTTTCCAGGGCAACTTCCACGACATCGCCGACGGCGACCTCCAGTTCCCCTTCGTCGTTCATGAACTGCTCGGTGGGGATGACCCCCTCGGACTTCAGGCCCGCGTTCACCACGACGACTTCCGGGTTCACCTCAATGACGGTGGCACTGAGGATGGCACCCGGCTGCATCTGGGTGTAGGCCATGCTCTCTTCGAGCAGTTGCGCGAAACTTTCACTCATGGATTTAAAAACCTGTTAAATTAAATGCGGTTACAGAAAGTTCCTGAAACCGGTTTCAAGTGTTTTCGATCCCGCTGCCCGGGGTTTCGTCGGCAGGGGGGCGGTCTTCCGGGAGTACGTCCCGGAGGCGCTCCAGGATGAGATCGACCACGGTGACGATGTCCAGATCCGTCGTATCCAGGACCCAGGCATCCTCGGCCGGCTTGAGCGGCGCCACACTGCGTTCGCGGTCGCGGCGGTCGCGTTCTTCCATCTCTTCCCGAAGGTCGTCAAGGTTAGCACTAAGTCCTTGTTCCAGCAACTGCAGTTGACGCCGGCGCGCGCGCTCCGCGGCGCTGGCGTCGAGGAAGATCTTGAGGTCCGCGTCGGGAAACACCACGGTACCCATGTCGCGGCCGTCGGCGACCAGCCCCGGCGGTACCGCGAAATCGCGCTGGCGCTGCAGCAGCGCGTTGCGCACCGCCGGTATCGCGGCGGCGCGCGAGGCATCGTTGCCCGCCTGTTCGGTGCGCAGGGCCTCGTTTACCACTTCGCCATCCAGCAGCGTGGTGACGCGGGTCGCGTCGCGATCCACCTCGAAGCGTACGTCCAGGGCCTCGGCCAGGGCCGGCACGGCCGCGGCGTCATCGGGTTCCACGCCCTGCTTACGGGCGGCCAGACCGACCAGGCGATACAGCGCGCCGCTGTCCAGCAGGTGCCAGCCCATGGCCGCGGCGATCCGCATGCAGACCGTGCCCTTGCCGGCACCGCCCGGCCCGTCGATCGTCAGTACCGGGGTCATCGGGCCTCCAGCTGCAGTCCGTTCTGCCGTGCGAGGTCGGCGAAATCGGGGAACGAGGTCGCTACGTTACGGCAGTCGTGAATGGTGACGGGTGCATCGGCGCGCAGCCCCGCCATGGCGAAGGCCATCGCGATGCGATGATCCCCGTGACTCTGGATCTCGCCGCCATGGAAGCCGTCGCCTCCCTGGATGCGGATCCCGTCGGGGCGTACCTCGCATTCGACGCCCAGCGCCTGGAGGCCGTCGGCCATCACCTGGATGCGGTCGCTCTCCTTGACCCGCAGCTCCTCGGCCCCGGTCAGAACGGTCTCGCCGTGGGCGCAGGCGGCCGCGATGAAGATCGCCGGAAACTCGTCGATCGCCAGCGGCACCAGATCCTCCGGGATCTCGATGCCGCGCAGTTCGTGCGAAAGCACCTCGACATCGGCCACCGGCTCGCCACTGACCTCGCGCAGGTCCAGCAGACGGATATCCGCGCCCATGCGGCGCAGGATCTCGATCACGCCGGTCCGGGTCGGATTGACCCCCACATGCCGCAGGACCACGTGGGAACCCGGGGCGATGGACGCGCCCACCATGAAGAAGGCCGCCGACGAGATGTCCGCCGGGACGTCCACGCGCCCGCCGTTCAGCTGTCCGCCGCCCGCCACGCAGGCCGTGGCCCCGTCGCGCTCCACCTGCAGGCCGAAGCCCTCCAGCATGCGCTCGGTGTGGTCGCGCGTGGGTGCAGGTTCGGTCACGCAGGTCTGTCCCTCGGCCCACAGGCCGGCCAGCAGCAGTGCGGACTTGACCTGGGCGGAGGCCACCTCCAGCGCGTATTGCGTGCCCTGCAGCGGCTGCCCGCCGCGCACCCGCAGGGGCGGGGTGCCACCCTCGGCGGTGTCGATCCGCGCACCCATGCGCGCGAGCGGCTCGGTCACCCGGCGCATCGGCCGGCGGGACAGCGACGCATCGCCGGTCAGTTCGCTGTCGAATGCCTGGCCCGCGAGCACCCCGCACAGCAGGCGCATCGCGGTACCCGAGTTGCCCATGTCCAGCGGGCCCTCCGGGGCGCGCAGCCCGTGCATGCCGACGCCCTCGATGACCACCTCGCCGGGGCCTTCGCGACGAATGGGAACCCCCATCGCGCGGAACGCCTCCAGGGTCGCCAGGCAGTCCTCGCCTTCGAGAAAGCCGGTCACGTGGGTCGTGCCCTCGGCCAGCGCCCCCAGCATGATCGCCCGATGCGAGATCGACTTGTCGCCGGCCACGCGCAGGGTCCCGCTGAGGACGCCACCGGGTTGAACGGTCAGGGTATCCATGGGTTCAGGTATCCAGTTGAGCTCTGGCGGGATCACAGAAACGATCCCTCGTGGTCTTGGCATGGGTGAATTCGCGTTCCAGGGCCTGTGCATCGCCCTGTTCGATCGCCCGGCGCAGGGCCTCCAGATCGGTCTGATAGCGCTCGATCACCTCCAGGATCGCCGGGCCGTTGGCGAGACAAATGTCGCGCCAGACCACCGGGTCGCTGGACGCGATACGGGTGAAGTCACGAAAGCCGCCGGCGGCATAATGAAAGATCTCGTCGCGGTCGCTCATCTTCGACAGCGAGGCCACCAGCGAGAATGCCAGCACATGCGGCAGATGGCTGGTCGCGGCCAGCACGTGATCGTGGTGCGCCGGCGTCATGAACTCCACGCGCGCGCCGGTGGCCTGCCACATCTCCGTAACCCGGTTGGTGGCCATCACGCTGGTGGCATCCGCTGGCGTCAGGATCACCAGCCGTTCGCGAAACAGCGAGGGAAAGGCCGCCGCCACCCCGCTCTGCTCGGTGCCGGCAATCGGGTGGCCGGGCACGAACTGCCGCGGCACCTCGCCGATGCCCCGCGTCAGCGCGTCCAGCACCGCCTGCTTGCTGCTTCCCACATCGGTCAGCGGCGCATCCTCCGGCCAGACATCGGCGAGCGACGCGGCCAGACCCTCCATCGCCCCCAGCGGCACGGCCAGCACCCCCATGTCCGCGCCGCAGGCGGCCTCGGCCGGATCGGTGGTCCATTCGTCGATCACGCCCAGCTGCTCGGCCTCGCGCAGGTTGTCGGCGTTGCGCGAGCAGCCGACGATGCGCCCGACCACCCCGGCCTCGCGCAGGGCCAGGGCCAGCGACCCGCCGATCAGGCCCACCCCGAAGATGACCAGCCGGTCAATCACGCCAGCGCCTCGCGCAGGGCCGCCAGGAAGCGGTCGTTGTCCTCCGTGGTGGAAACCGTCACCCGCAGGTGGCGCGGCAGGCCATAGTTCTCCACCGGGCGGGCGATCACGCCCTGGCGTTGCAGCCGGTCATGCACCGCATGGACGTCCGTTCCGGTATCGAAGGTGACGAAATTGCCGACCGACGGGATCACCCGCAGGCCCATGGCTCTCAGCTCCCGGTCCAGCTGCACCAGACCCTCGCGGTTGACCGCCACCGAGCGCCGGATATGCGCCTCGTCCTGCAAGGCCGCCAGACCGGCCGCCTGGGCTACGGCATTCGTGTTGAACGGCTGGCGCACGCGGTTGAGCATGTCGGCCACCGGCGCCGAACTCACCGCATAGCCCAGACGCAGCCCGGCCAGCCCCTGGATCTTGGAAAAGGTCCGGGTCACGACGACGTTGGGGTAGCGTTCCAGCCAGTGCGTGGCATCCGGATAGCCGTCTTCTTCCACGTACTCGGCGTAGGCCTCGTCGATCACCACCAGGGTCTGCGGCGGCATCGCCGCGACGAAGGCCTCCAGTGCCTGTGCATCCACCCAGGTGCCGGTCGGATTGTTGGGGTTCGCCACGAACACCACCGCGGTGTCGTCATCCACCCGGGCGCGCATCGCGTCCAGGTCATGGCCGAACGGCTGGCGGGCATCATCCGCTGCCAGGGCCGGCACCACGCGCGCCTCGGCCCCGGTGGCCTGCGTCACCAGCGGATAAACCGCGAAGGCATGGGCCGAAAATACCGAGGCCCGCCCCGGCGCCAGCCAGGTCCGCGCGATTAGCTCCAGCACCTCGTTGGAGCCATTGCCCAGGGTGATCTGTGCCGGATCCACGCCGTGTCGGGCGGCCAGGGCCGCCTTCAGCTCGAACCCGTTGCCGTCGGGATAAACATGGGCCTCGCCCAGCATGTTCCGTGCGGCCTCCACCGCACGCGGCGAAGGCCCCAGCGGGTTCTCGTTGGACGCGAGCTTGGTCGCCTCGCGGATGCCCAGCTCGCGCTCCAGTTCGGCCACCGGCTTGCCCGGCTGATAGGGCTGCAGCCCCTGCACGCCGGATACGGCCCGGTCCGCCGGACCCGCAGCGCTGGCCGGAGTTACGGAAGGATTGGTTGCCATGGATGCCTCTTCAGGTTGCGGCGCGGGGATAACTGCCCAGGACCTTCACTGTGTCGGCGGTCTCTCTCAGCTGCTCCAGACACCCGGCGATTTCCGGGTCTTCCTGGTGCCCGAGGAGATCGAGGAAGAAAACATAGGTCCACTGCACACAGCGCGAGGGGCGCGATTCGATGCGCGTGAGGCTGATGCCGGCCTCCGCGATCGGTTTCAGCAGCGCATACAGCGACCCCGGCCGGTTGGCCGTGCTCAGCATGATCGAGGTCCGGTCCTCCCCGCTGGGCCCCGCGGCCGTGGTGCCGATGATCATGAAGCGCGTGGTGTTGTCCGCGCGGTCTTC
This sequence comes from Thioalkalivibrio sp. ALJ24, assembly GCF_000377785.1. Lineage (GTDB taxonomy): Bacteria > Pseudomonadota > Gammaproteobacteria > Ectothiorhodospirales > Ectothiorhodospiraceae > Thioalkalivibrio. The sequence continues at coordinate 134,950 of NZ_KB898726.1, forward strand.
CACGTGCTCCACCTGGATCGGCACCTCGAAATGCTCCGCAGCCACCCGCGACGCGATCGCGGCCACGCTGGCATCGCCGGACGCCAGTTCCGCCGCACGCGCGTTGCTGGCCACCGGATGACGCTCGGCGTCCGGCAGCCAGGTGTCCAGCCATTCGCGGCACTGCGCCAGCGCCTGGGTATGGGCCAGCACCCGGCGGATGCTGCCGAGCTCGCCAGTATGCGAAAGCAGGTGGTGGTGCACCGGCATCACGACCTCGCCGCAGATCTGCAGCGACGAGTCCATGAAGCAGTCCACCGTATGAGTCACTACCCCTTCGGAGCTGTTTTCGATGGGAACCACACCAAACTGCGCGCGCCCGGTCTCCACCGCACCGAACACGGCGTCGATGGAGGCCAGCGGCGTGGTCGTGACCGCATGACCGAAATGCTTGCGCGCGGCCAGATGGGTAAAGGTCCCCTCCGGTCCAAGATAGGCCACCGTCAGCGGATGCTCCAGGGCCAGGCATTCGGACATGATCTCGCGGAACAGCCGCACCACCACATCGTCGTCCAGCGGCCCCGGGTTCTCCGCCCGAACCCTGCGCAGGATCTCGGCCTCGCGCTCCGGCCGATAGAAGACAGGCTCTTCCCCGTTCTCGCGCTTGACTCGTGCGACCGACTCGGCGCAGCGCGCCCGCTCGCTCAGCAGGGCGAGCAGTTCCCCGTCAATGGCATCGATCCGCGCGCGCAGCGACGCGAGGGACTCCCCTTCGCTCACGGCCTAGAGCACCCGCGCCCGCAGTACACCATCGATGCGATACAGCGCATCCAGCGTGGTCGAACTGGGGTGCCCGTCCACGTCGAGCATGGTGTAGGCGATCTCACCTCGCGAATCGTTCATCAGATGGAGGATATTGATGTCCGATTCACCGATCACGTGCGAGATCTGCGCCACCCGGTCCGGCAGGTTGCGGTTGACCACCGCAATGCGTGCCTGGCCCTTGCGCTCCAGCACCAGAGTCGGCAGGTTCACCGAATTGACGACGTTGCCGTTCTCCAGATAGTCGCGCAGCTGGTCCGCGATCATCACCGCGCAGTTCTCTTCCGACTCGGTGGTCGAGGCCCCCAGATGCGGCAGCGTGATCACCCGCGGATGATCCAGCAGCCCCGGTACCGGGAAGTCGGTCACGTACGCGTGCAGATGTCCCTCGTTCAGGGCCTCGCCTACCGCGTCGTCGTCCACGATCCCGTCACGGGCCATGTTCAGCACCATCGCACCGGGGCTCATCGAACGGATGCGTTCGGCGTTCACCAGGTTCTGCGTGTTCTCCGTCAGCGGGACATGCACGGTCACCGCATCGGCGCCTTCCAGCGCCGCATCCACCGAACGCGCCCGCTCGATGTCCGAGGCCATCTGCCAGGCACTCTCGACCGTGATCTTGGGATCGAAGCCGACCACCTCCATGCCCATCGACCGGGCGGCGTTGGCGACCTTGACCCCGATCGCGCCCAGCCCGAGCACGGCCAGCCGCCGCCCGGGCAGTTCGAAGCCGCTGAAGCGTTTCTTGCCCTGCTCCACCGCCTCGGTGAAGCTGGAGTCGTCCGGGTCCAGCGACTGCACGTAACCTGCGGCCGGCACCAGGTTGCGCGCCCCCAGCAGCAGCCCCGCGATCACCAGCTCCTTGACCGCGTTGGCGTTGGCCCCGGGGGCATTGAACACCGCAACCCCGCGCTCGGTAAGATCCTGCACCGGGATGTTGTTCACCCCGCTGCCGGCGCGCCCGACGGCCAGCACCGAATCCGGGATGGTCTCACCGTGCAGGTCATGCGAGCGCAGCATGATGGCATCCGGGTCTTCCAGACCCGAGGCGACCTCGTAACTGTCGCGCGGGAAGCGTTCCAGCCCGCGCAGGGCGATATTGTTATAGGTCTTGACGCGGTACATCACGACCTCCTTTTCAGGCGTGGCGTTCCTCGAAGTCCGCCATGAATTCGATCAGGGCGTCGACGGCCTCTTCCGGCACCGCGTTGTAGATGCTGGCACGCATGCCGCCCACCGAACGGTGTCCCTTCAGCGAGGACAGGCCGGCGGCCTCGGCCTCCTTCAGGAACGGACCGTCCAGCGCATCGTCGGCCAGGATGAACGGCACGTTCATCCACGAACGCGCGCTCGGATCGACCGGATTGCGGTAGAACGCGGAGTTGTCGATGAAGCGATAGAGCTTCTCCGCCTTGCGCTGGTTGATCTCGGCCATCTTCTCCAGACCGCCCTGCTCCAGCAGCCATTCGAACACCAGCCCGGCGAAGTACCAGCCGAAGGTCGGCGGGGTGTTGTACATCGAGTCGTTGTCGGCCTGCAGCTTCCAGTCCAGCACGGCGGGCACCGCGCTCTTCTCGCGATCCAGCAGATCCTTGCGCACGATGACGACGGTCACACCTGCCGGGCCGATGTTCTTCTGCGCTCCGGCGTAGATCACGCCGAACTTCGACACGTCGATCGGCCGCGACAGGATGGTGGAAGACATGTCCGCGACCAGCGGCTTGTCGCCCACGTCGGGAACCTCGTGGAATTCCACCCCGCCGATGGTCTCGTTCGGGGTGTAGTGCACATAGGCGGCGTTCGGATCGAGTTTCCAGGTCGAGCGCTCGGGAATGGAGGCATAGCCATCGGCCTGCGAACTGGCGACGATGTTCACCGGACCGATTTTCTGCGCCTCCTTGATGGCCTTGCCCGACCAGGCGCCGGTGTCGATGTAGTCCATCGGCTGGCCGCCGGTCTGCAGGTTCATCGGGATCGCGGAGAACTGGCCGGTGGCCCCGCCCTGCAGGAACAGCACCGCGTAATCGTCGGGGATACCCATCAGCTTGCGCAGATCGGCCTCGGCCTTTTCCGCTACTTCCATGAAGGGCTTGCCGCGATGGCTCATCTCCATCACCGACATGCCGGCACCGTGGAAGTCCAGCATCTCGTCGCGGGCCCGTTCCAGCACCGCCTGCGGCAGTGCCGCCGGACCCGCGCTGAAGTTCCAGATTCGGCTCATTCTTGATCTCCCTTGTCGCTGGGTTCGCGGTCGTCCCCGCCGTTTTCGGGGGCGCCCGCCCGGTCATCCTGTGCCTCCGTTTCCGGATCGGCGTCGCCTTCTTCCTCATCACCGGCGAACTGCGCCACCCGCGCCAGTTCCACCAGCTGTTCGCCCGCATCCAGACGGATCAGGCGCACGCCCTGGGTGTTGCGGCCGATCAGCGGGATCTCTTCCACCGGCGTACGCACCAGCGTCCCGCCGTTGGTGATCAGCATCGCCTCGTCGTCTTCCTGCACCCGAGCGGCACCGACCAGCGCGCCGTTGCGGCCCTCGGTCTGGATCGCGATCACGCCCTGGCCACCGCGCCGGTGCACCGGGAACTCGTCGAACCGGGTGCGTTTGCCATAGCCGTTCCCGGTGGCAAACAGGGCTGCGCCTTCGTCCACGTTAAGCAGCGCGATCACCCGCTGGTCGTCTTCCATGCGCACGCCACGCACCCCGCAGGCCGTGCGTCCCATGGCGCGCACGTCGGTCTCCGAGAAGCGCACCGCCTTGCCCGCGGTGGTCACCAGCATCACGTCCTGGCTGCCATCGGTCAGCGACACGTCCACCAGGTGGTCGCCCTCGCGCAGGTCCACGGCGATGATGCCGCTGGAACGCCGCCGCGAGAAGTCGGTCAGCGGGGTCTTCTTGACCGTGCCCTGGGCGGTAACCATGAACACGTAGTAATCCGGATCGTAGCTGCGCACCGGAAGGATCGCATTGATCCGCTCGTCCGCCTCCAGAGGCAGCAAATTGACGATGGGCTTGCCGCGCGAGGCGCGCGAGCCCTGCGGCAGCTCGTAGACCTTCAGCCAGTACACCCGACCGCGGCTGGAGAAACACAGCACGGTGTCGTGAGTGTTGGCCACCAGCAGGCGGTCGATGAAGTCCTCTTCCTTGAAGCTGGCCGCCGCCTTGCCGCGGCCGCCGCGGCGCTGTGCGCGGTAGTCGGCCACCGGCTGGTACTTCACGTAGCCGGCATGCGACAGCGTGACGACCACGTCTTCTTCGCCGATCAGGTCCTCCAGCGTCAGGTTGGCCTGCTGCTCGCGGATCTCGCTCATGCGGTCGTCGCCGAAGCGCTCGGCCACGCCCAGCAGCTCGCCGCGGATCTCCTGCTGCAGGCGCTCGGGCGAACCGAGGATGTCCAGCAGGTCCTCGATGGTGTCCAGCAACTGACGGTATTCGTCGACGATCTTGTCCTGTTCCAGCCCGGTCAGGCGGTGCAGGCGCAGGTCGAGGATCGCCTGGGCCTGGGTCTCGGACAGGCGGTAGCCGTCCTCGCCCAGACCGAACTCCGCGCCAAGATCCTCCGGGCGCGACGCCGCGGCGCCGGCACGCTCGAGCATCCCCGAGACCATGCCGGGCGGCCAGCGACGCGCCAGCAGCTCGGCCTTCGCTTCGGCCGGATTGGGCGCGTTGCGGATCAGTTCGATCACCGGGTCGATGTTGGCCAGCGCGATCGCCAGCCCTTCCAGCACATGGGCCCGTTCGCGCGCCTTGCGCAGGTCATAGATGGTCCGGCGGGTCACCACCTCGCGGCGGTGGCGCAGGAACGCCTCGAGGATCTGGCGCAGATCCAGCACCTTCGGCTGGCCGTCGACCAGCGCCACGAGATTGATGCCGAACACGTTCTGCATCTGGGTGTGCATGTACAGGTGGTTGAGCACCACCTCGCTCATCTCCCCGCGCTTGAGCTCGATGACCAGGCGCATGCCGTCCTTGTCGGACTCGTCGCGCAGCTCGGAGATGCCCTCGATGCGCTTTTCCTTGACCAGATCGGCAATCTTCTCGGTCAGGCGTGCCTTGTTCACCTGGTACGGCAGCTCGGTGACCACGATGGCCTCTCGCTGCCCGCCTTCCAGCGGCTCCACATGCGAGCGCGCGCGGATCACCGCCCGCCCGCGCCCGGTGCGATAGGCCTCGCGGATCCCCTCGACACCGTTGATGATCCCGGCGGTGGGGAAGTCCGGGCCCGGCAGGTATTGCATCAGGCCGTCGACATCGATGTCGGGATGGTCGATCAGCGCCACGCAGGCATTGATGACCTCGCGCAGGTTGTGCGGCGGGATGTTGGTCGCCATGCCGACGGCGATCCCGGAAGAGCCGTTGACCAGCAGATTGGGGAACTTCGCGGGCAGGACCGAGGGTTCCTGTTCGGAACCGTCGTAGTTGTCGATGAAATCGACGGTTTCCTTGTCGATATCGGCCAGCAGCTCGGTGGCGATGCGCGCCATGCGCACTTCGGTGTAGCGCATCGCGGCCGGCGAGTCGCCGTCGATCGAGCCGAAGTTGCCCTGCCCGTCGGCCAGCATGTAGCGCATCGAGAACGACTGCGCCATGCGGACGATGGCGTCGTAGACGGCCGAGTCGCCGTGCGGGTGGTATTTACCGATCACGTCACCGACCACGCGGGCCGATTTCTTGTACGGCTTGTTCCAGTCGTTGCCCAGCTCGCGCATCGCGTAGAGCACGCGGCGATGGACCGGCTTGAGACCGTCACGCACGTCGGGGAGCGCACGTCCCACGATCACGCTCATCGCGTAATCGAGGTAGGACTGCTGCATCTCGTCTTCGAGATTGACCGGGAAGATTTCCTTGGCGAATTCAGCCATCGATGGGTCACGCCGTCCGTTAGAACAAGCCCGCGATCATAGCATATCCACCCGCCGGAGAGGCCCCTCCGGAAGGCTCACGATCCGGCGCGGATCCCCGCCGTTCCGGTGTTGGTGCCGCCCTCCGGCCGCCACGCCGCAAGGCGCTCGGTATCGGGGTTTTCGACCACCCCGCGCTCCGTCACGATGGCGTCGATCAGCCCGGCCGGGGTCACGTCGAAAGCAGGGTTGTAGGCCCCGGCACCGGCGGCGGCCACCGCCTGCCCGCCCAGAGTCAGGACCTCGGCCGCGTCGCGCTCCTCGATCGGGATGGCGTCGCCGGCGGGGGTCGCGAAATCGATGGTTGCCACGGGGGCCGCGACCATGAAACGCACGCCATGGGCGCGTGCCATCAGCGCCAGGCCATAGGTGCCGATCTTGTTCGCGGTGTCGCCGTTCGCGGCGATGCGGTCCGCACCCACCACCACCCAGCTCACTGCGCCGCTCTGCAGCAGCCGGGCCGCGGCACCCTCGCACAGCAGCGTGACCGGGATCCCGTCATGCACCAGTTCCCACGCCGTCAGGCGACTGCCCTGCAGCCAGGGACGGGTCTCGTCCGCGTACACCCCGGTGATCCGGCCGCGATCCCACGCCGCCCGGATCACCCCCAGCGCGGTCCCGTAGCCTCCGGTCGCCAGCGAGCCGGTATTGCAGTGGGTCAGCACCGCCCGTCCCGGTTCGATCAGGGCGGCGCCATGCGCGCCCAGATCGCGATTGCCGGCGATGTCGGCCTCCAGCATCGCCCGCGCGGCGTCGCGTGTGGTCTCCAGCGCCGCGTGCGCATCCGCGGCGGCGTCCACCCGCGCCTGCATGCGATCCAGAGCCCAGAACAGATTCACGGCCGTGGGGCGCGACGCCCGCAGGGTGGCGATATCCGCGGCCACGCGCTCGCGCCAGTCCCCGGCCTCCAGCGCCTGCCGGCAGGCCAGCACCACCCCGAACGCCGCGGTAATGCCAATGGCCGGGGCCCCGCGCACCACCATGGCCCGGATCGCCTCGGCCACTGCCGGGGCATCGTCCAGCGGCAGAAAGGTCTCCTCGTCCGGCAGCCGGCGCTGATCCAGCAGCCACAGGCGGTCATCGGTGAAACGGACGGGACGGATGGTGTCGGAGGCAAACGGATTCATCCGCGCAGTCTATCGCGGACAGCGGCGGGCGGGGTAGGAACCTGCTTGCAGGCGAACCGGGGGCCCGTGGTGGCCGCTCTCGATCCCCCCGAACCGACTGGCCGGTTTTGCGCACCATCCACACAACATCCCCTGACCGGGGTTCAGGGCTCCCGATCCGACGTTGTCGCGGGCGGTATGTCCCAGAAGCGCCGACGTTCGAGCCGGTAGCCGTCGCCGGCCTCCCAGCCCCGGCCGGCTCGCAACTCCAGTGCCCCGTGGCGGCCCGTGGCGCGGATCGCCCACGGCAGATCCGAACCCTCTGGCGCGCCCGATTTGGCCGCCTCGCCGCCCCCATGCGACAGGGCCCCGGCCAGCCACAGCACGGGGGCGTCGCTGGCCTGCAGCAGCGCCATTTCCCGTGGGTCGCCGCCGCCCGTCGCCACCACCAGCCGCGCGGCCAGGTCTTCCTCCGCTGCCCCGTGCAGAAGGACCGCCTCGCCCAGCCCGCGCAGCGAACCGGCGAGCAGTATGGCCCCGTCAGCGGTGTCCACCCGCAGCACACAGCTGGCCGCGCGGCTTGCGTCCCAGCCCCTCGGGGGATGCAGAAGCCGGAAATCCACGCCATCCCGGTGCCACTGTTTCCCCGCACGACACACGCGCGAACGGGCCGCGGATGAAGCGATCTCGCCGCCGCGATGCCACACCTCCCCGACCGGCACCGCGGCTTCATCCTCCAGTACCTCCAGGGCCGCATCCGGCGAGCCATGCGACAAGATCAGCCGGTCGACCCGCCCCGGGCCTCGCTCGCGCAGCACCGGCAGCACCGCAGCACGCCATTCGCCGGCCCGAGCCTGCCCGTGGACCACAACCTCGGAGCGGGTCTCCAGCAGCACCACCGGCTGGTCCCCGGTATCCAGCAGACGCAGGCGCAGCTCGCCATGGGCCAGATCCGGTCGCAGTGGGAGCCACAGCGGCACAAGCGCCAGCAGGACCCAGGGCGCAAGCCGCCGGCGCTGCGGCAGAAGCAGCAGGAGCACGGCCACCCCCGCCAGCAATGCGGCGGCCAGCGGGACGCCGTGCTGCTCCACCGCGCCCGGCCACTGCGCCATGCTCTGCAGCACCCCGACCAGCAGGGCCAGCAGCCGGTCGCCCAGCCACAGGAACGGCACCCCAAGCGGGGCCCACAGGAACATCAATCCCGCACCGGTCAGCAGGGAGGGCAGCACCAGGAACGAGATCACCGGCACGGCCACCAGGTTGGCCACAGGTGCCACCCATGCCCCCAGCTGGAACCACGCGAGCGCCAGCGGCAGCATCGCCAGTGCCAGCAGCACCTGGATAGTGACCCCCTCGCGCCACCCCGGACGTCCCTGACGCCCCTGGATCAGCGCCAGGATCACTGCGACTGCACCAAAAGAAAACCAGAAGCCCGGAGCCAGAACGCTCGGCGGGTGCCAGAACAGGATCAGGACCGCCGCCAGCAACAGTGCCCGCCATGGCGTGCCAGCGCGCCCCAGCAGCACGGCCGCCAGCACCACGAACAGCATCAGCAGGGCCCGTTGGGTGGGGATACTGAAACCGGCCAGCGCGGCATATCCGAGTGCCGCACTCGCGGCCGCCACCGAGCCCAGCAGGCGGCGCGGACAATGTTCGCGCAGGCCCGGCAGGTAACGCCACGCGACCCCGGCCAGCAGGGCCGCAAAACCCGCCACCAGACCGACGTGCAGGCCGGAGATGGCCATCAGATGATTGGTGCCGGTATGCAGGAAGGCGGTCCATTCCTCGTCGGTCATCGCGCTGCGCTCCCCGATGACCAGCGCCTGTACCAGCCCCGGGTGGCGCAGTTCCGGGCCCTGCTCGTGCAGGCGTTCACGGACCGCATCGCGCCGCTGGTGCAGCATCCCGCGCAGGGTGTCCGGCAGCTCCGCATCCTCCAGCCGCTGCAGATCGCCGGCGGAGATATTCAGGCGACCATGCAGTCCCTCGCGGTAGAACCAGGCGGCACGATCAAACCCGGCGGGATTGGCGCGACCGTCCGGCGGCCGCAGGCGCCCGCGCAACTGCAGCGCCGCACCGGGCCCGATATCCGGACGTGCAGGATAGACCGTCACCTGCAGCTCGCGGCGCGGCGCCCCTTCCGTGCGCAGGCGAAACCGGGAGCTGCGCTCGCCATGGCGCGGGAGATCCACCACACGCCCACGGAGTTCGGCCGCCTTCAGCGGGGCCTCGACGGCTCGTTCTAGCCAGAACGACCCCTGCAGGGACCCCGCCCCGACCCCTGCCAGCACCCCGGCGAAAACGCCCGTCAGCAACAGCAGTCCCGCCCGGGCCCGCGAATCGTGTCCATCCCCGCGAGATCGCAGCCACCACAGGGCCAGCACAGCGGCCGACAGTGCCCCGAACGCGGCGACAATGGCCCAGATCGACGGCTGCACTGCACTGCGGTGCAGCAGCCAGAGACCCGCCACGAAACCGATGGCCGGAGGGATCACAGTCCCTCCACCATTGTCTGAACTCCGACTGGCCGGTACCGTCCCCGTGACCGGTCACCGGATCCGCAACCGGGATATCCAGCGCAGCCGAGAACATGGCCCGACACATCATCAAGAAGCTGTTCCCCGGCATGGACCGCCTGCGGGGGCATCGTGCCCTCGCGCCGCTGGGGCCGCGCCTGCGCTCGCCCGATCTGTGGCATCTCAACCGCCGCTCCGTGGCCGGTGCTTTCGCCGTGGGGCTGTTCGTGGCCTTCCTGCCACTGCCCATGCAGATGCTGATTGCCGGTGCCATCGCCATCCTGGTCCGGGTCAACCTGCCGATCTCGGTCCTCCTGGTGTGGATCTCCAACCCGGTGACCATGCCCCCCATGTTGTATACGGCCTATAGCTTGGGCCGCAAGCTGCTGGACGAGGAACCGCGCGAATTCAGCACCGAGGTAACCTGGGAGTGGTTCGCCACCGAGATGCTGACCGTGTGGAAGCCGCTGGTGACCGGTTCACTGGTCCTGGGCGTGGCGGCAGGCCTGGCCGGCTATCTGCTGGTGCGGGGCCTGTGGCGCCTGAACGTGATCCAGCGGGTCCGCCACCGGCGAATCCTCGCCCGCCGACGGCGTGAACGCGAGGCGGAACTGCGCGAGGTGTTCGCCGAACGCCTGTCGGGATCCGGGGAGTCTGGCAACGGGGACGGCCCCGCGGAGGCCGGCGAGGAAAACGCCCGCCCGTCGGGGACAGACCCGCGCAAACCGGACCGCGACAGCGGGCCCCGCTCGCGGCGCTAGGCCCTATCCCGCGCCCTCTGGATCCGGGCCCTGCAGGCTTCCCCGGGTCAGCTCCACCGAGCGATCGAGCTGCGCGGCCAGCGTGGTGTCATGGGTTACCAGCGCCAGCGCGGTGCCGGTGGAGCGGTTCATCTCCCGCAGCAGGGCAAAGACGTGCTGAGCGCGCTCCTGATCGAGATTCCCCGTCGGTTCGTCGGCCAGGATGGCCGAGGGGCGGGTTACCAGCGCACGGGCAATCGCAACGCGCTGGCGCTCGCCCCCCGACAGCTCCGCCGGCTTGTGCTCGGTGCGATCTCCCAGCCCGACCTGATCCAGCCAGTGCAGCGCCTCGCGGCGCGCCTGCGCTGCCGGCGTACGGCGGATGAACAGCGGCATGGCCACGTTTTCCGCCGCAGTCAGTTCGGGCAGCAGGTGGTGGAACTGATACACGAACCCGAGATGACGGTTGCGCAGCCGCCCGCGCCGCGCCTCGCTCATGCCCGACCAGGCAGTCCCCAGCAGGCGCACCTCGCCGGCGGTGGGCCGGTCCAGCCCGCCCAGCAGGTGCAGCAGGGTGCTCTTGCCGCTCCCGGATGCCCCGATGATCGCCACCTGATCACCGGGGTCGAGGGTAAAGTCCACCCCGCCCAGCACGGTGACATCCAGCTTGCCGTCACGGAACCGGCGCTCCAGACCCCGGGCCTCCAGCACCGGCAGATGCGGGTCGCGATCAGTCATGACGCAGGGCCTCCGCCGGCTGGATGCGGGCCGCCCGCCAGGCCGGGAACAGGGTCGCCAGAATGGTCAGCAGGAACGCCACGCCGCCCACGCGCATCACGTCCGCCGGATCCAGCTCGGAGGGCAGATCGCTGATGTAGTACACATCCGCAGACAGGAACTCGACACCGGTCGCCTGTTCGATAAACGGCACCAGCACGTCGATGTTGAGGGCCAGTGTCACCCCGGCCGCGGTCCCCAGCAGGATCCCGAGCACGCCGATTACCATGCCCTGCACCACGAAAACCGCCATGATCCCGGAAGGCGACATGCCCAGGGTTCGCAGGATCGCGATGTCGCCCTGCTTGTCGGTCACCAGCATGATCAGCGTCGACACGATGTTGAACGCGGCCACCGCCACGATCAGCGAGAGGATAATGAACATCATGATCTTCTCGATCTGGATCGCGCGGAACAGGTTCGCGTGCTGGCGGGTCCAGTCGGAGATGAAATAGGCGCCATTCAGCTCGCGCGACAGATCCTGCGAGATCCGCCCGGCCTGCATCATGTCGTCCACCCGCAGGCGCAGCCCGGAGATGTCCTCCCCGGTCTGGAACACCGCTCGGGCATCCTCCAGATGGATGAAGGCTGTACCACGGTCGTACTCGTACATCCCGACCTCGAACAGTCCGATGACCTCGAAGCGCCGCATGCGCGGCATCACCCCGGCGGGCGACACACTGGCCTGCGGCGCCATCAGGATCAACGACTCGCCGACCCGGACCTGCAGCTCGGCCGCCAGCTCGCGCCCGAGGATGATGCCGTAGCCCCCGGCCTCCAGCTGTTCCAGGGACCCTTCCTTGACGTGCTCGCCGATGGGAGCGACATCCAGTTCCAGTTCGGGTTCCACCCCGCGGATCATGCCGCCGGAGATGCGGTTGCGGGCACTGAGCATCGCTTCGCGCTGTATGTAAGGCGCCGCAGCGAGCACGCGTTCATCGGCCTCGAGCACGCGCTCCTTCACGTTTTCCCAGTCCGACAGGGCACGCCGGCTTTCCTCCAGGGTCGCATGCGATGCCATGCCCAGGATGCGCTCGCGCAGCTCCTTTTCGAAGCCGTTCATCACGGACAGCACGACGATGAGCGCCATGACCCCCAGCATCAGCCCGAGGATGGACACCACCGAAATGAAGGAAATGAAATGGTTGCGACGCTTCGCGCGGGTGTAGCGCAGACCGATCGCGACGGACAGGGGACGGAACATCCGGAAAGAATGCCAGAACTGCGACCGTCCGCCCATCCCCGCACGCGGAATCGGGTTCGATGCGCCGGAGCCGGCCGGGACAGATGCACAACGCGGCGTATTTCCCTACTATGAGTGCATGCCAATCCGGCCCCTAGCCCGGGCTTCATACGCGAACGGAGAACATGGCCATGCCAGGGAAACGCGTTGCCTCCCGATCCACGACTCGCCGCGCGGCCGGGATGCTGGCCGCCCTCGCCATCGTTGGCGGCGCGGGGTTTGCCGGCACTGCCCAGGCAGACATCCTGCGGCTCGATGACGGTTCGTTCACCGTCAAGGAACGCGAAAGCGTCCCTGCCCGCGGTCAGACCAAGGACACGGTGAGAAGTCGCTACGGCGACCCCGAAACCCGTCACCCGACCGTCGGCGAACCACCGATCACCCGCTGGGACTACGAAGACTTCTCGGTGGTGTTCGAGGATCGCTGGGTGATCCACACCATCGTGCACGCCGACCGCAACGACTGAAGCCCGAACCTTGGCCGAGCCCCGCACGCAACACCGCCGCCTCCCGGCGGAATGGGAACCCCATGCCGGCATCCAGCTGACCTGGCCCCACGACGCCAGCGACTGGGCCGACACTCTCGACGTCGTCGAGCCGGTGTTTGCCCGCCTGGCGGCGCTGATCAGCCAGTACCAACCGGTACTGATCGTCGCGCGGGATCCCGATCACATCGAGTCGTTCTCCGGTCTGCTGGTGGAGGCCGGTATCCGCAGCGATCGCCTGTGGTTCGCTCTGGCCCCCTCGGACGATACCTGGGCGCGGGATCACGGGCCGATCACCGTATTGGAGCCGGACGGACCGCGTCTGCTGGATTTCACTTTCAACGGCTGGGGCGGCAAATATGCGGCGGACAGTGACAACGCCATCACCCGGGCGCTGGCCGCACAGGGGGTGTTCGGCGCGGCACCGGTGGAATCGGTTCCAATGGTGCTGGAGGGCGGCAGCATCGAATCCGACGGTGCCGGCACCCTGCTGGTGACCCGCTCCTGCCTGCTCCATCCCGGGCGCAACCCGGACCTCGACGCGAACGCCATCGAGGCCGAGTTCCGGAGACATCTGGGAGCCGAGCGGGTGCTGTGGCTGGAGCACGGGCGACTCGAGGGTGACGACACCGACGGCCACATCGACACCCTCGCCCGTTTCTGCGGCCCCGACACCATCGCCTACCAGCAATGCGACGACCCGGCGGACCCGCACTACGCGGAACTTGCCGCGATGGAACGCGAACTCGCCGCGCTGCGCCAGCCCTCGGGCGAACCCTATCACCTGGTTCCGCTCCCCTGGCCCCGGCCTCTGCTGGACGGCGAACAACGCCTGCCGGCCACCTACGCCAACTTCGTCATCCTCAACGGCGCGGTGATCCTCCCGGCCCACGGCGACGCCGCGGACGACATCGCCCGCGAACGCCTGGCCGGGGCCTTTCCCGGACGCGACATCGTGACGCTGGACGCACGCCCGGTGCTGCGTCAGGGTGGGAGTCTGCACTGCCTGACCATGCAATACCCGCGGGGCGCCCTGGGCATCCCCGAGGAAGAGGACCCGCTCCACGCATGAACCTCGCCCGTCCCCCCGAGCACCGGGTACCCCTGCAGGCTGCGCTGGTCCAGCACCGCGATGCCGGTGACGTCGAGGCCAACCTGCAGGCCAGCGACACCGCGGTGGCCGAAGCCGCGGCGGCCGGCGCGCGTCTGGTGATACTGGCCGAGCTGCACACCGGCCCGTACTTCTGCCAGACGGAAGATGCCGCGACCTTCGACCGGGCCGAACCGATCCCCGGCCCCTCCACCCGTCGTCTGGGCGAGATCGCGCGGCGGCACGGCGTCGTCCTGGTGGGTTCGCTGTTCGAACGCCGCGCCCCCGGGCTCTACCACAACACCGCCGTGGTGCTGGAGAGCGACGGACGTCTGGTCGGCACCTATCGCAAGATGCATATCCCCGACGATCCGGGCTACTACGAGAAGTTCTACTTCACTCCCGGGGATACCGGTTTCGTTCCGGTGGACACCTCGGTCGGCCGGCTGGGCGTGCTCGTCTGCTGGGACCAGTGGTATCCCGAGGCGGCGCGGATCATGGCCCTGTCCGGGGCCGAGGTGCTGATCTACCCCACCGCCATCGGCTGGGATCCGGAGGACACTGCGGACGAGCGCGAACGCCAGCGCGAGGCCTGGATCACGGTGCAGCGCGGTCACGCGGTGGCCAACGGCCTGCCACTGGTGGCCTGTAACCGGATCGGCCACGAACGCGACCCCTCGGGCGTGTCCGCCGGGGCCCACTTCTGGGGCAGCAGTTTCGTCGCCGGGCCGCAGGGCGAATTCCTCGCCCGCGCCAGCGACCGGACCGCGGAGGTGCTGGGGTTCACCCTGGACATCGCACGGGTGGATACCGTCCGGCGCATGTGGCCCTTCCTGCGTGACCGACGGATCGACGCCTACGATCCGATCCTGAAGCGCTACATCGACCCGGAAGCATAAGCGCAGAACCCGTATAATGCCGCGTCCGCCATTCCGGAAGCTTCACATCGCATGTCCGAAGAATCGCGCAACCCCCTGAATCCCGGCCGCATCCCCCGCACGGGCTTCGAGACGTGGAGCGGCCTCGGTGCCAGCGCCAGCAGCCTTGCGCTGGCGCGCGCCGCGCAGGATTTCCCGCACCCGCTGCTGGTGATCACCGAGTCCAACGAAGCCGCGGATCAGTGGGAAGAGGAATGGTCGTTCTTCACCGCCGGGCAGGACATCCCGCTGCTGCGCCTGCCCGACTGGGAGACCCTGCCCTTCGACGTGTTCTCGCCCCACGAGGACATCATCTCCGAGCGCCTGCGCACGCTGTATCGCCTGCCAGGGCTGGAGCGCGGGATCATCCTGATGCCGGTGGCCACGCTGATGCAGCGCCTGCCGCCGCGCCAGTGGCTCACCGAACAGGGCATCGCCCTGCACCGCGGGCAACGGCTCGACCGCATGCAGCTGCGCGAGGACCTCGCGCGGGCCGGCTACAACGCGGTGCAGCAGGTCATCAGCCATGGCGAATTCGCGGTGCGCGGCGAGATCCTCGACCTGTTCCCCATGGGCGCCGAGCGGCCGGTGCGCATCGAGTTCCTCGATGACGAGATCGACTCGCTGCGGCATTTCGATCCGGAATCCCAGCGTTCCACCGAGACCACCGACGCGCTGGAGATCCTGCCCAGCCACGAATTCCCGCTGCACGAAGAGGCCATCCGCAGCTTCCGCAACCGTTACCGCACCCGCTTCGAGGGTGACCCCGGCAGCCACCCGATCTATCGCGACATCTCCGAGGGGCTGGTGCCCCCGGGCATCGAATCCTATCTGCCGCTGTTCTTCGACGGCCTCGATACGGTCTTCGACTACTGCCCGCAGGCGCGCGTGGCGCAGGTGGGCGACATCGCGGGCGCGGCGGGCCAGTTCGCCGACGAGGTATTCCAGCGCTACGACCAGCTGCGCCATCAGGTCGAGCGCCCGCTGCTGCCGCCGGACGAACTCTACCTGAACCCCGAGGCCCTGGCCGCGGCCCTGGGGGACACCTCGGGACTGGCCCTGGGGGCGAACCCCGCGCCACTGCCCGCGGGACGCGGCCGCAACGTCCCGTTCGTCTGCGAAGCGCCGCCCGAAATGGCGCTGGAGCCTGCCCGCGAGGCGCCCGCGCGGCGGCTGCAGGAGGTCATGCAGCGGCGTCCGCGACTGCTGGTGACCACCGAGTCGGCCGGGCGCCGCGAGGCCCTGCTCACCCTGCTGCGCGACCACGACGTCGATCACCACGCGGTGGACGGCTGGGCGGATTTCCTCGCCGCCGATCCCGGACTGTACGTAACCGTGGGCACCCTGGCCGAGGGCTTCGCCCTGCCGGACGATCGCATCGTGGTGCCGGAGGCAGCCCTGATGGGCGAACGCGCACGCCAGACGCGGCGGCGCACGCGCCCCACCCGTGATGCCGACGCGGTGATCCAGAACCTCTCGGACCTGACCGTCGGCGCACCGGTGGTGCACGAGGAACAGGGCGTGGGTCGCTATCTGGGCCTGCAGACCATGGAGATCAATGGTCAGCCCTCCGAATTCCTGACCCTCGAGTATGCCGACGGCGCAAAGCTCTACGTGCCGGTCTCCTCGCTGCACCTGATCAGCCGCTATGCCGGGGCCGACGCCGACCATGCCCCGCTGCACCGCCTCGGCAGCGAGCAATGGAGCAAGGCCCGGCGCAAGGCCGCGGAGAAGGCGCGCGACGTGGCCGCGGAGCTGCTGGACATCCATGCCCGCCGGGCCGCGACGCAGGGCACGGTGTTCGAGACCGAGACCCCCGAATATCACGCCTTCGCCGCCGGCTTCCCGTTCGAGGAGACCCTCGACCAGCAGCAGGCCATCGACGCGGTACTTTCCGACATGGCCGCGGACCAGCCGATGGACCGGGTGATCTGCGGCGACGTGGGCTTCGGCAAGACCGAAGTGGCGATGCGTGCGGCCTTTGTCGCGGTGCAGAACCACCGGCAGGTGGTGGTGCTGGTGCCCACTACCCTGCTCGCGCAGCAGCACCACCAGAACTTCATCGACCGCTTTGCCGACTGGCCGGTGCAGATCGAATCGCTGTCGCGGTTCCGCTCGGCCAAACAGCAGGAAGCGGTGCTCGAGGGCCTGCGCGAAGGGAAGGTCGACATCGTCATCGGTACCCACAAGCTGCTGCAGAAGGATCTGAAGATCGACAACCTCGGCCTGGTGATCGTCGACGAGGAGCAGCGCTTCGGCGTGCGCCACAAGGAGGCCCTCAAGAAGCTGCGCGCGCAGGTGGACATGCTGACCATGACCGCCACCCCGATCCCGCGCACGCTCAACATGGCGCTGGCCGGGCTGCGCGACCTGTCGGTCATCACCACCCCGCCGCGCGAGCGCCTCGCGGTGAAGACCTTCGTCAACGAATGGAACGACGCGGTCATCCAGGAGGCCTGCCTGCGCGAGATCCGGCGTGGCGGACAGGTGTATTTCGTGCACAACGAGGTCAACACCATCGACCGTACCGCTGAACAGGTACGCGAACTGCTGCCCGGCGCGCGGGTGGGCGTGGCGCATGGCCAGATGCGCGAGAGCGAGCTGGAACAGGTGATGCTCGACTTCTATCACCGCCGCTACAACATCCTGGTCTGCTCCACCATCATCGAGACCGGGATCGACGTACCCACCGCCAATACCATCGTGATGAACCGCGCCGACAAGCTGGGCCTGGCGCAGATGCACCAGCTGCGCGGTCGCGTCGGCCGCTCGCATCATCGCGCCTACGCCTACCTGATCACGCCGCCATGGAAGAGCCTCAGCGCGGACGCGAAGAAGCGCCTGGAGGCGATCGCCTCGCTGGAAGACCTGGGAGTCGGCTTTACGCTGGCTTCACACGATCTGGAGATCCGCGGCGCCGGCGAGCTGCTGGGTGACGAGCAGAGCGGGCAGATCACCGAGGTCGGCTTCAACATGTACAACGAGCTGCTCAACCGCGCGGTCAGCGCCCTGCGCTCCGGCAAGATGCCCGAACTGGAGGCGCCGGAACCCGGCGGCACGGAGGTCGAGCTGGGCCTGCCGGCGCTGCTACCGGACGATTACGTGCCCGACGTGCACACCCGCCTGATCCTGTACAAGCGCATCAGCAACGCCGAATCCGCGGACGCCCTGCGCGATCTGGAGGTCGAGCTGGTCGATCGCTTTGGTCTGCTGCCGGACCCGGCGCGCACCCTGTTCGCGGCGGCACGCCTGCGCCTGCGGCTGACGCCGCTGGGCATACGCAAACTGGAGATGGGCCCGGCCGGTGGGCGGATGGTGTTCGGGTCGGAGCCCGATCTGGACATCGGGGCACTGATCGAACTGGTACAGTCGGATCCGCAGGGGTATCGTCTGGAAGGCCAGAAGGCCTTCCATTTCCACGGCAGCATGGAAACCCTGGAGGCCCGCACCGAGGCGGTACACCGCCTGCTGAACACCCTCAGCCGCAACCAGGAGGCGGCCTGAATGTCACGCAACCCTTCCGAAGCCGCATCCGCACCCCGCAACCCGCGTCGCCGGCAGCTGCTCGGGGCGATGGTCACCCTCCCCTGGTTGTTCCCGGCCGTCGCGGGGGCTCAGGTCGGGCGCGATTACCGCGTCGAACTGGTGATCTTCCAGCATCTCACCGACGAAAGCCGGCGGCTGCTGGAGACCAGCGGGC
The DNA here is from genome assembly GCF_000377785.1 of Thioalkalivibrio sp. ALJ24. GTDB lineage: Bacteria > Pseudomonadota > Gammaproteobacteria > Ectothiorhodospirales > Ectothiorhodospiraceae > Thioalkalivibrio. The sequence continues at coordinate 153,224 of NZ_KB898726.1, forward strand.
GAGCCCTGCAGCCCTCTCCCGGCTCCGGCCCCATCGGCGAGGGGACCTACCGCAGCTCGCGCCGCGGCTTCGAACTCGGCAACGTGGTCCGGCGCATCGAGGATGATTCCGAGAGCCGACTGATCGCGCGTCTGGCCTGGGATCAGCGCGGCCGGGACTACGCCACCACGCCGTGGCTGACGGTGCGCGAGGGGGGCAGCCTGGATCGCCGTACCCCGCTGCACGACGACCGCGGTCCGGCGGCCCCCGTCCCGCTGGAACGCGGCGAGGAGCGCCGCGAGCTGGAAGGTCGCCTGCGGGTCTGGGTCGGCCGGTTCCTGCATCTGGAAACCGACTTGATCTTCCATGGTGAGCCGGACGGCGAGTCGGCGGTCGCGGTTCGCGGGCGCCAGCGGATGAACTCGGGCGACGACCTGTTCTATCTCGACCACCCGGTGGTGGGCATGATCGCCCGCGTCACCCGCATCGACGACAGCTGACCGCCTTCAGCGCCACTGCGGCTGCGACTCCAGGTTCAGCAGCTGCTGCGTCACGATCGCCCCGAGATCCTCCAGGAGCAGCTGGATCGGGGTACGTCGCGGCCGGAACTCCACCATCTCTTCAACACCGATCACGTCACGGGCCACGCTGCGCGGGTTGCCCAGGCCATCGGTCAGGCCCAGATCCACCGCCTTCTCCCCGGTCCAGGTCAGGCCGTTGAAGACGTCCGCATCCTCCGGCAGCCGCTCGCCGCGACCGGCCCGCACCACGTCAATGAACTGCTGGTGCACGTCATCGATCAGGCCTTCCATGTGTTCCACGTGCTCGCTCTCCAGCGGCAGGAACGGATCGAGGAAGGCCTTGTTCTCGCCGGCGGTGAACAGCCGGCGTTCGACCCCGATGTTGTCCATCAGGTCGACCAGGCCGAAGCTGTCCAGGCGCACGCCGATGGAACCCACCAGACTGGCCCGGTCCGCATAGATCTCGTCGGCCGCCACCGCAATGTAGTAGGCACCGGACGCACCGATGTCCCCGATGACCGCGTACAGCGGGATGCCCTCGTGCTCTTCTCTCAGGCGCAGCAGTTCGTCGTGGATGATCCCGGCCTGCACCGGGCTGCCGCCACCGGAATTGATGCGCAGCATCACCGCCTGCGTGCCGTCATCCTCGAAGGCACGTTTGAGGGTCTTGGTCAGATCCTCGGCATTGGCCGCGGCCGACGAGGCGATCAGACCGTCGACGTCCACCACCGCCACGTGTTCCGCAGGCTTCTTTTCCGTCTCGAACCAGTCGCCCGGGCCGTCGCCGCGCACCAGGATCAGCAGCGCGAACAGGTAGGCGAACAGCAGTATCTTGAAGAAGATGCCCCAGCGCCGGGCCCGGCGCTGCTCGATCACCTGCGCCTGAACCAGCTTCTCCAGGGTCTCGCGTTCCCAGCCCGGTTTGTCCTCTTTCGACCATCCCATCTTGGTTGTCCTCTGAGCGTGTCCCTTACGCGTCCGTCAGTCGGTGCCGCAGCGCGGCAATGTCGGGTAGCAGCGCCGCCGGCCGTTCGGCGGCCAGACGGTCGTCCGAGTGAGCCCCGTGGGTGATACCAACCGCCCGCACCCCGGCGGCCCGTGCCATCTGCAGATCGTACACGCTGTCGCCGATCATCAGCGTGCGGTCGCGCTCCACCCCGGTACGCCGCAACAGCTCTTCAACCATCGCGGGGCTGGGCTTCGACGGCTGCTCGTCACTGGTGACCGTGGCGACGAACCGGGGTTCCAGACCGCTGGCGCCCAGGGCCCGATCAAGCCCCGCCCGGGATTTGCTGGTGGCGACCGCCAGCAGGATCCCGCGGCGGTCCAGGTCCTCGAGCAGCTCGGTCACGCCCGGAAACAGGGGCTCCTCCGGCGCATCCTCGGCCTCGAGGTAACAGCGGCGGTAACTGGTGGCAAACGCATCCATGCCCGCCTCGTCAAGCTCGGGGTAGAGCTCGCTCACCGCTGCCCGCACCCCGAGCCCGATGATCCCCCGCAGCGCGGACTCCTCGCGCTCGGGCAGGCCGGTCTCGCGGGCCGCACGGCGCAGGCAGTACACGATCCGCCGTGGCGAGTCCATCAGGGTACCGTCCCAGTCGAAGACCACCAGGCGCAGTTCGCCGTCGTCCGGGGGCAGCAACGGCGCCTGCGGGTCCATGCTTGAACGGGCCATATTCACGGTCATTCCTCTCCTGCTGATTCGGTCGCGTGGTCCAGCGAATTCAGCACCGCCACCAGTTCGTCCGGCAAGGGCGCCGAAAAGATCCGCTCCTCGCCCCGTCCATCGGTGAAGCGCAGCGCCTGCGCGTGCAGGAACAGGCGCTTGAGGCCCAGCCGGCGCAGCCGGCGGTTGGCGTCCGGCAGTCCGTATTCGTGATCCCCGGCGACCGGATGGCCGATCTCCCGCCCGTGCACCCGGATCTGGTGGGTGCGGCCGGTACCGATGCGGACCTCGGCCAGCTGAAACGCCCCGTGGGCCTCCAGCGGCACGAACAGGCTGTCGGCCGCGCGCTGGCGGGCATCTCCCTCGCCGCCGGCCGACACCCGCCGGCGGCCGTCCTCGCCCCGATCGCGGCCCAGCGGCGCATCGCAGTGGATCGGCCGGTCGTCCTTCCAGCGCCCGACCAGCAACGCAAGGTAACGCTTGTCGACCTGCCCCGTGCGCAGGGCCTCATGCAGTGCCTGCAGCGGCTCCCGCCCTTTCGCCAGCACCAGGCACCCCGAGGTCTCGCGATCCAGCCGGTGACCCAGTTCGAGTCCCGCATCCGGCCGCAGCACCCGCATCGCCTCGATGATCCCGAACGCCAGCCCGCTGCCACCGTGCACCGCAAGGCCGGACGGCTTGTCCAGCACCAGGTAGTCGTCGTCCTCGAACAGGATGGCGGCCCGCAGCCGTTCCAGCACCCGCGGCGGAATGTCGGGGGCGTCGGCGGTCTGCGGCCGGTCGAGATCCGGGACCCGCACGGTCGACCCGGCGGCCAGACGCTGGCGGGCGCTCCCGCGCCGGCCGTCCACCCGGATCGCTCCCTTGCGGATCAGCCGGTAGAGCAGCCCGCGGGGCACCCCCCTCAGTTCGCGCAGCAGGAAATTGTCGAGACGCTGCCCGTCGGCGCGCGCGTCCACCGGGAACTCGCGCGGGCCGGAGCGCCCGGCATCGGAAGATCGGGATTTCATTCGGAAATGCTAACGCAGGCAAAGCCGCGCGGCCACGACGGATCCGTGCCGGGCGCCGCAAACGGGTGCGAACGGTCACGCAATGCCCGGTAAAATCACAAAAAACTTGCCCACAAGGGGCCTCGTATCCTACATTGCCGGCTGGCGTCGCCCCTTCTTCGGGCCGGGTCGCCACGAATCATCCACCGCTCCGGCCACACGCCGGAGTCGGCCTCGCCAAGAGCGAACGCGTGACACTATTTCTTTTAACCCAGTCCTGCTTCCCCGGTCGCTGTCCTGACGGACGGCTGATCCCGTGGCTGCTGGTGAACACCTGGCTGGCGCGCTGCCTGATGCTCCGCGCCGCCCCTGCGCGCACCCCTGACGTATCGAAGCCGTGTCGCAGGCTCACCTTCCGCCCGCTCGGCCGCGCCGCGGGCAGGCAGGACGTCCCGACGAGTCCATTGCATGAAACGCATACTGATCAACGCAACGCAGCCGGAAGAGCTGCGCGTCGCCATGGTCGACGGCCAGCGGCTGTACGACCTCGACATCGAACTCCCCTCGCGCGAGCGCAAGAAGGCCAACATCTACAAGGCGAAGATCACCCGCGTCGAGCCCAGCCTCGAAGCGGCCTTCGTCAACTTTGGGGCTGACCGCCACGGCTTCCTGCCGTTCAAGGAGATCGCGCATTCGGCGGTGGGCGCCCCGGCCGACAGCGACAAGCCCGTCCGCGAGTTCCTGAAGGAAGGCCTCGAGATCCTGGTCCAGGTGGAGAAGGAAGAACGTGGCACCAAGGGTGCCGCGCTCACCACCTACATCAGCCTGGCCGGCCGCTATCTGGTGCTGATGCCCAACAACCCGAAGGCCGGGGGTGTCTCCCGCCGGATCGAGGGCGAGGACCGGGCTGAACTGCGCGAGGCCCTGTCCGGGCTCAATATCCCGGAGGACATGGGGCTGATCGCCCGCACCGCCGGGGTCGGCCGCAGCACCGAAGAACTCCAGTGGGACCTCGACTACATGACCGCCCTGTGGGCGGCCGTGACCGAGGCCGCCGGGAAGGCGAAGGCCCCCGCGCTGATCCATCAGGAGAGCAACGTCATCATCCGCGCGCTGCGGGATCACATGCGCAACGACGTCGGCGAGGTGATCATCGACGATGACACCATCTACCAGCAGGCTGAAGACTTCGTGCGCATGGTCATGCCCACCAGCCTGCGCAAGCTGAAGCACTACACCGATCCGGTCCCGCTGTTCAACCGCTATCAGATCGAAACCCAGATCGAGAGCGCCTTCGACCGCGAGGTCCAGCTGCCCTCCGGCGGTGCCCTGGTGATCGACCACACCGAGGCACTGATCTCCATCGACGTGAACTCGGCGCGGTCCACCAAGGGCGGCGATATCGAAGAGACGGCACTGCACACCAATCTGGAAGCGGCCGAGGAGGTCGCCCGCCAGCTGCGCATCCGCGATCTGGGCGGCCTGATCGTGATCGATTTCATCGACATGAACCCCAACAAGCACCAGCGCGAGGTCGAGAACCGCCTGCGCGAGGCGCTGGAGATGGATCGCGCCCGGGTTCAGGTCGGTCGCATCAGCCGTTTTGGCCTGCTGGAGATGTCGCGCCAGCGGCTGCGTTCCTCGCTGGGCGAGTCCAGCCAGATCACCTGCCCGCGCTGTCAGGGCCACGGCCAGATCCGCAGCGTGGAGTCCATGGCCCTGTCCATCCTTCGGCTGATGGAAGAGGAAGGCATGAAGGACCGCACCGGCCTGGTGCTGGCCCAGGTCCCGGTGGACGTGGGTACCTTCCTCCTCAACGAAAAGCGGCAGTCCATCGGCGAGATCGAAGAGCGCCACGGCGTCGAGATCAGCGTGATCCCCAACCCGCAGTTCCTGACCCCGCATTTCAGCGTACAGCGGGTGCGTGGCGACGAGCGCGAGGAGGTGGTCAGCGACCGCAGCAGCCACCAGCTGGTGGAGACCATCGAAGAGGATTCCGACCCACACCAGGACCGCCGGCAGAAACCCGAGCGCCCCCTGGTCCAGGGCGTAAAGGTTTCCGCCCCGGCGCCCGAAACCGCGGCGCCCGCCGCCACATCGGCCCCGCCCGCCCCGGCATCCGAACCGGTCGCCCAGCCCGGCTTCTTCGGCCGGATCTGGAGCGCCCTGTTCCCCAATGTCCGTCCGCCGGCCAGCACCGCCGGCACGGCCGGCGAGGACTCCAGCGGCCGCGACGGCGGCGACGAGCGAGGCCGTCGTGGCAAAGGCAACGGCCGCGGCGGCCAGGAACGCTCGCGCAAGGATGGAGACGGCGGCGGCAACGGCAGTCGCCGCTCCCGTGGCGGCAAGGGCGGCGGCAAATCCGAACGCGACGACAAGCCGCGCAAGGACCGATCCGCGGACGCAGGCGAGGACCGGGGCAAGGGCTCCGGCGGCCGTTCGGGCAAGCCGCAGGGTAGCGACAAGTCACGCAAGGCCGCCGACAAGCCTGCGGCCAAGACCGATTCCGCCGCGGCCACTGACGTGGCAAAACCCGCGGACAAGCCGGCCGCCCGCGCGGAGGAACCCGCCGGCGATCAGGAGGCCGGTAGCGGCAGCAACCGCGATAGCGACCATCGCGGGCCGGCCACAGGCCATGGCGAGGAGTCGGGCGATGACACCGGCAAGGGCCGTACCCGCAGCCGGCGTTCGCGCCGTGGCGGGCGCCGTCGTGGCGGTCGGTCGCGCAGCGCCGAAAGCGGTGCCGACAGTGCCTCCGAGGCCAGCAGCGGCGCTACCGAGGGCGACACAGAGGCCGACAGCGGTGCATCCGAAGACGCCGCCGATACCGAGGCCAATCAGGATGAGACACCCCGGAAGACCAGTGGCCCCGAAACCGGCGGCGACAGCGCAGACACTGCCGGAAGCGGAAAGCGTCGCGCTGGCGCCCGCAAGGGCCGTGCGGATAGCAAGGCCGAAGACGACGCGTCGGGAGCTGAACCGGAAACCGGCGCCACGCCCGCCAGGACCGCGGCAGCCGATACCGGTGCGGACGCCAGCACGGGTTCCGGTGACAGCAGCGGGGATGCCGGCGAAACCTCCGCAGCCTCCGGGGCGAAATCGGATGGGACCGGCGGCGCACGCCGGCGCGCTTCCGGAGGTGGCGGACGCAAACGCTCGCGCTCCCGGAGTTCCACGGACGAGGCAGCCACGGAAGGAGATGCCGGGAGCGGCGACCCCGGGGCGCTGGCCGAACCGGATCCGACATCCGCACCGGAGGCTCCGGCCCCGACGAAAAAGAAGCCCGCCGGAAGAAAGCGTGCAGCGGCCGACGCTGGCGAGGAGCCGCCGCAGCCGGCTACGGACACATCCGGAGACGCTGACACCGCCAGCGGCGGCGATGATGCCACCAATGCCGCCCGCGGCGCAGAATCGGCCGAGACGGCCGAGGAACAACGACCGCGCAAGATCGCCACACGGGGACGCCGGCGGCGTTCCGGTTCGGCATCCGGTGACAGCGAAGCGGCGCAGACATCCTCCGGCGAGCCGTCCGGCGGCGGGTCGTCCGAAACCGGGGCTTCATCCGGCGCGGCCAGCCCCGACGGCCAGGCCAAGCCCTCCCCGTCGCATCCGGCGGCTGAAGAAGCCGGCGGCAACGACGAACCGAAGAAGGACTAGGACGCCCCCGTATCCCGGAGCCGGCCCCGACGGGCCGGATACCGGGCCAGACTCCGGGCATGGGCCCCGGCACTGGCTCCGGGGACGGGGGCTCGGGGTCACCCTTGCTGCGGGCGCCCGTGAATGTCGTGTTCGCGGGCGAAGTGTTCGAGCAGACCGTCGCTGGCCGCCTCCACCAGATCCATCACATGGACGAAGCCTTCCCCGCCCCCGTAATACGGGTCCGGGACCTCGGTCTCCGGACGGTCCACCGCATATTCCGGAAAACGCTGCAGGCGGGCCCTTGAGCCCTCCGGCTGCAGCTGCCGGGCGATCCGTTCGTTCGCCTCGTCCATCACCAGGATGTAATCGAACTCGTCGAAGTCCTCGCGTCCCAGCTGACGGGCACGCAGGTGGCTGATGTCATAGCCCCGCCCCCGCGCCTCCTCGCGCGCCCGCGGGTCCGGTCCCGAGCCGATGTGATAACCATGGGTCCCGGCGGAGTCCACCTCGACCACGTCCTGCAGCCCGCGTTCGCGCAGGCGCTGTTCCAGCACGCCGTGCGCCATCGGCGAACGGCAGATATTGCCCATGCACACCATGAGCACGCGCAGCTTCGGCATGTTGTCTTCCCCTTCCTGATGTTCGGTCGCGCTGGCGCGCGATCCTGCCCGCGCCCGCCCGCGCTGACAAGTACCGGCCGATTCCGCCCGGCGGGCCCTTTGTGACATCCTGACCCTCACACCCATGCACCGAGCCTGTCCATGGCCGAATTCACCGGCCCGCGTCCCCTGCTCCCGTTGTCGACCGGCAGCGAAGGTTCGCGCAGCCCCGGCGCCGCACGCGACCCCTTGCTGGCCGTGGGCCAGCGTATGGAGATCCGCATGATCGAGCGCCTGGCGGACGGCAACGTACGCCTGCAGCTGCCGGCCGGCGGCGGCGCGGGCGCCGAGCGGGCCGAACGCACCGCTGTGATGGTGGCGCGCCTGGCCGGGGCGATATCCGAGGCGCTGGCGGCACGCAGCGAGGCCGGACAGCGCCTGATGGCCGAGATCACCCGCACTTCGCCATCGCTGGAGGTTCGACTGCTGCCCTCGCCCGGCAGCGCGCCCGGCGCCGGTAGCGCCGGTTCGAGTTCGGCTACCGATGGCGATCGCCTGTCCGCCCTGCTGCGCCAGACGCTCCCCGCCGCGCGTGCCCTGGGGCCGGTGCTGCAGGCCCTGTCCTCCGCCACACCTCCCGAGAACACCGCAAACACCGCGCGTGCGGAAACGGCCGCCTCGCGCATCGACGCCCTGCTGCGCGCGCTGCCGGATGCCGCGCAGCTGACACGTCCCGACGGTCTGCAAAAGGCGACTCGCGGGTCCGGCCTTTGGATGGAATCAATGCTGGCACAGACGGCCGTAGCCGGCAGTGGCGGCGCGGCCCCCGACCTCTCGGGCGATCTCAAGGCCCGGCTGCTGCGCGCCGCCGATGCGCTGCGCCAGATGGCCGCGGTCAACATCCAGCCGGGCGGCCCGCCCACGGGCGGCCCGGCCAGCGCCGGCGGTCTGCTGGAAGCCATGCTGGGCCGTCTGGCCAGCCTGCAGCTGCAGTCGGCAGGTGATGTCGGGGACCTGCAGCGCTGGTTCTTCGAACTCCCGTTTCGCACCCCGCAGGGGGTCCAGAGCCTGCATGGCGAGATCGAACAGGGACCCGGCTCCGGGGCACACGAGGAAGCCGGGGACTGGCGCTGCCGGCTGACCCTCGATCTGCCCGCGCTGGGCCCCACCCGCATCGTGCTGCACTCACGCAGCGATCAACTGCACCTGCATTTTACCGCGGAACGCGCCGAAACCGTGGAACGCCTGAAGGGACATCAGTCCGAACTGCGAGAAAACCTGGCCGCGCGCGACCTCGAACCCGCCAGTGTGGCCGTGCGTCAGGGCTCGGTGGACCCCGACCCTCACGCCCGGCCGGAGCATGCGCACGGCATGCTGGACGAACGCGCATGACGGACGACGACCGTCACCGGCGCAGCGGCCCCGCCGGGCGCGACCGCGCGGTCGCGCTGGAGTGGGATCGCCACAACGCCCCGCGCATCACGGCCTCCGGGGCCGGGGTCACCGCCGAGGAGATCCTGCGGGTCGCGGAGGCATACGACATCCCCCTGCACCACGACGCGGTACTGACCGAGGCGCTGGCGCAGGTCCCGCTGGGCGAAGACATCCCCGAAGAACTGTATGTCGCGGTGGCCGAGGTGCTGGCCTTCGTATTCCTGCTGGCCGGGATCACCCCCGAGGATCTGGGGCACTCGCGGGACTGATCACTCCCCCCCGCGTGCGGTACCGGCACCGTGCAGGCTGTAGATCAGATCGAGTTCGGTGGGCGTCAGGCTGCAAAGACGCCGCACCTCGTCGCGCGAATAGCCCTCGCGCACCAGCTGGATGGCCTTCTCGTAGGAACCCTGATCCGGGTCGCGGGCGCGCAATTCGGTGTGCTGGTCATGCAGGCGTTCCAGCGCCCGCTGCACCGCCGCCTGCGCCTGTCCGTGGTTGATCACCCCCTCGGACAGCACCTTCATCGCCCCCTGCAGGGCCATCAGGGAGGTGGCCTGGCGCTGGTAGTCCTGGCGCAGGGCCGCCAGCTGGCGCCTCAGCAGCAGGACCATCGCGATCGCGAACGCCGCGACGATGGTGGAGATCAGGGCGATGCCCGCCACCACCCAGACCAGTATGTTCTCTCCCATGAAATCCCAGCTCTCCGGTTGGCCGGCTTGATTGTCGCGTGAAAACGCCACCCGGTGCCAGCCCGGAGCCGATGCACGCGGATCAGGCGTATTCGTCGATCCGGCCGCCGCGGCGGCGCTCGCGCTCGGCAAAGCGCGGCGGTTTCTGCTGGGCGGGAGGGATCCCGGGCCGCAGCAGCGGATCCCGGTCGGAGTCGTCACTGAGGGCGTGTCCGGGCACGCTGGTATGCACCGGCCGCACATCGCGTGGCGGCGTCACCACCGGGCGCAGTGGCCGCACGGAGCGATCGGGCTGCAGTTCGTCTACCATGTTCACCTCCCGCACGGACCCTGCCGTGCTGCCCGCCGCGCCTTCGAACCCGCGTGGCGGTGTCGGGCTACAGCTCCCGCAGCTGCGCCCACTCCTCGTCGGAGAGGAGCTTGTTCAGATCCACCAGGATGGTCAGACCGGCATCGGTGCTGGTCACCCCCTGGATGAAGCGCGCGCTCTCGTCGTTGCCGACCTCCGGCGCCGGTTCCACGCTGTCGGGCGAGATCCGCACCACCTCGGACACCGAGTCCACCAGGATGCCCACGTTCTGGTCGTCCACGTCGATGATCACGATGCGCGATGCGTCGTCCGGCTCGCGTTCGTCCAGCCCCATGCGCCGCCGGGCATCGATGACCGTCACCACGTTGCCGCGCAGGTTGATGATCCCGAGGATGTAGTCGGGTACGCCGGGCACCGGTGCGATGTCCGATACCTTCAGAACCTCCTGCACCTGCAGCACGTCGATGGCATAGGTCTCGTCGGCCAGGCTGAAGGTTACGTAGGGAGCCGTGTCGGCCTTGGCGAGGGATTCAACGTCTTGTGCGCTCATGCTCATCCTCTTGGAGCAGTCGCGCCCGCCCCGGCGGACGCGCAACATGGATACTTTCCCGGGTTAGCGGCCGCGGACGGCCGCGCTTGAGTCCCGGGCCTGCCGACATCAGTCCTGGGCCGTCTCCCAGTCACCCGACGCGAGGCTGTCGTGCAACGCGGCCGTGTCCAGCAGGGTCGCCATCTTCTCCCGGTCGACCCCGGCGAGCCACGGCAGACGGCGACGCTCGCTGCGCCAGCGCAGCTGGTCCGGGTCGATGGTGCGGGTCCCGTGGATCGCCCGGCAAGCCAGGGCGAAGCGGGAATTCGCCAGGAACACCACCTGACGGGCACTGTCCGGCTCGTATTCCCGATCCGACGGTGTCACGATGGCGGCCAGATCGATCAGCTGCACCCGCCCCTGCTTGCTGTCGGCAATGCCCAGATACCACGGCGCATGGGCCGGCGTCGGCCGTACCTCCAGTTTGTCCAGCGGCACCACGCCGCCCAGATCCACAAGCGGTGCCAGCAGGGTCAACGGCCCGGCCTCGATCTCCAGCGCCGAAAACGGCTTCTCCGGGCGCGGATACGTCGGGGCCGCAGGTGGCACCACCGGCGGCCCGGCCGGCGCCGGCTCGGATACCGGAGTCTCCACCGGTGCCCTCACCGGCTCCAGGATGTCCTCCCGCATCAGGTTGCGCGGGCCGGAAGGTGCCTCTGCCACGCGAGTCGACCTGGATGGGTCGGCGGCCGACTCGCGCTGCTCGGCCGGAGCCGGCTCAGGCGGTTCCAGCAGATCGCCGAAATAGTCCTCCAGCGCGCGGGGTTCGGCCTGCAGCGGTGCGTTTTGTCGCCGTTCGGAGCTCATCGAGCCTGCCTCTGAACGGGTTTACGGGGCAGCCGCCCGCCGATGGCGTCCAGCAGATCGGCATAGGCCAGCACACCGCGGGCGTCGGGAATCATGAAGCACAGCGGCTGGCCGGCACTGGACGCATCACGGAACTTGGTGTCCACCGGGATCACCCCGGACCAGACGTCGTCCCCGTACTGCCGGCGCAGCTCGGCCAGGGCCTCGTGCGCCGCACGCGTGCGACGGTCGAAAAGGGTCGGGATGATGCGGTAGTTCAGCCGCGCTTTGCGCGATTTCTGCACCATGGTCAGGGTGTTGATCATGCGTTCCAGACCCTTGAGCGCGAGGAATTCGGTCTGCACCGGCACCAGCAGCTCGTCGCAGGCCGCCAGCGCGTTGACCATCAGCACGCCCAGCATCGGCGGGCAGTCCATCAGCACGTAGTCGTATTCTTCCTGCACGCCCTCCAGCGCCTGACGCAGCACCAGCCCCATCCCGCCCCGGCTACCGAGCTGGCGATCCAGGGTAGCCAGCGCGGTGCTCGCGGTCAGCAGGTCCAGCCCGGGGAAGCGGGTCTCGCGGATCAGGCCGGCGGGATCGGGCCGTTCACCCTCCACCGCCTGATTGAACAGCTCGTACACCCCGCGGGTAGCGGTCTCCGGGTCATGCCCGAAATAGGCGGTGAGGGAACCGTGTGGGTCCATGTCCACCAGCAGCACGCGCTGGTCCGGCCCGGACAACAGGCCGCCAAGGGTGACCGTGGTGGTGGTCTTGCCCACCCCGCCCTTCTGATTGGCCACTGCCCAGATCTTCATGTGATGTCCCTCGTGGCTACGGTGACGGCACCGCGCGCAGCTGTTCCGGTTCCCGTTGTCCGTCTTCGCGCGGCGCCGCGCCGGGCAGCACCACGATCGCCACCCGGCGATTCTCCGCACGACCGGCGGCGGTTTCATTGTCGGCCACCGGACGATGTTCTCCGTGCCCCAGCGCAACCATGTCCGCCGGGTCCATGCCCTGTTCCTCGAACATCCTTACCACTGTGGCCGCCCGCGCCGCGGACAGTTCCCAGTTGGAAGGATAGACCGCGGTGGTGATGGGCACATTGTCGGTGTGGCCTTCCACATGGATGCGCGCGGCACGCGGCTCCAGAATCTCCGCGATATCGCGCAGTACCGGCTCGGCCTCCGGGTTCAGCCCCGCCTCTCCACTGGGGAACAGCAGCTGGCTGGTGATCTCGATCTCCAGCCAGTAGGTCTCCCGGCTAACGTCGACCTGCCCGTCCTCGATCATTGGCGCCATGGCCGCTTCGATCTCGCCGGCCACCTCGGCGATTTCGTCCAGCAGTCCCTGGATGTCCTCGTCACCACTCTCTTCGAACAGCCCCGCGGCCGCGCGATCCATCGCCTGGGCATCGCCTTCCAGCAGGCCGGGCCGGATGTCGATGGGCGCCAGCGAGCGCGGTACGTCATCCGCCGGGGGCGCGACCACCGAGGGGTCACCCACCTGTATCGGCTCCAGCTGGCCCGGCGTGCCGAAGGCCTCCACCAGCGAATCCGACAGCACCCGGTACTTGCCCTCGTCCACCGAGGAGATCGCATACATCACCACGAAGAACGCCAGCAAAAGCGTGACCAGATCCCCGTAGGGAATGGCCCAGGCCTCGTGATTGGCCTCCTCCTCACGACGTTTGCGACGTGCCATCTCCCGTTACCCGTGCACGTAGCCGCCGAGTTTGCTCTCGATGTTCCGGGGATTCTCGCCCTCGGCGATCGCGATCAGCCCCTCCATCAGCATCTCCTGATGCCGCGAGCGTTCGTGCACCAGCCCCTTCAGCTTGTTCGCCACCGGCAGGAACAGCAGGTTGGCCGAGGCGATCCCGTATACCGTGGCCACGAACGCCGCGGCGATGCCGGCCCCCAGGCGATCCGGGTCGGTGAGGTTCTGCATCACCGCCATCAATCCCATCACGGCACCGACGATCCCCAGGGTCGGGGCATACACCCCCATGCTCTCGAAGACCTTCGCACCCTGGAGATCGAAGGCCTCGCGGTTGTCCACGTCCGACTCGAGGATCTGCCGGATAACCTGCGGTTCCGTGCCATCCACCAGCAGCTGCAGACCCTTGCGGGCGAACGGATCGCGTTCCTCCTCGGCCACGCTTTCCAACCCCAGCAGACCCTCCTTGCGCGCGATGTTCGACCATTCCACCACCCGCCGGATCATCGCGGCGTTGTCGATCGCGGGTGGCCGGACGACCCAGGGCAGCATCTTCATGCCATGCAGGAACACCCCCAGGCGTGCCTGGATCAGGGTCGCTCCCAGGGTCCCCAGCACCACGATGAGGAAGGCCGCGGCATTCCACAGTGCACCGATCCCGCTGCCCTTGGCGATGCTTCCGCCCAGCACCGCGATGAGCCCCAGGAGCATCCCGATGAGGCTCAGGATATCCACGTCAGCAGAACCCCTTGACCAGCGCGGGGCCGATCTCCTGCAGCGGATACACGTGATCGGTCAGCCCGGCCTCGGCCACCGCCGCCGGCATCCCGTAGACCACGGAGGTCGCGGCGTCCTGCGACCACACCTGGGCGCCACAGCCCTTCAGCGCGCGCACCCCCTCGCGACCGTCCGCTCCCATCCCGGTCAGGATGATGGCCAGTACCTGGCCGCGCAGGGCATCCACCGCGGATTCGAAGGCCGCATCCACGCTCGGCTTGTAGATGGTCCCTGCGGGGCTTTCGGTCACCCTCACGCGGGTCTGCGACCCGCGCTCGAGGGTCAGCTGCTGACCACCGGGCGCCAGTAGAGCGATGCCCGGACGCAGGAAATCGCCGTCCACCGCCTGCTTCACGCGGATCGGACAGATGGAATCGAGGCGCTCGGCGAACGCCGGCGTGAAGCTCGCCGGCATGTGCTGCACCAGCACCACCGGCAGAGGAAAGTTGGTCGGCAGATGTTTGAGCACCTCCTGCAGCGCCACCGGGCCGCCGGTAGAGGTCCCGATCAGCACCGCGCGCAGCGAGCCGAGCGGCGCAGGCGGACGCGCCACCGGTGGCTTGGGCGTCTCGCGCGCCGTCTCGATGGCCTTGCGGTCGGCCGCCTGACGCCGTTCCGACACCGGGGCCTCGGTCTTCGGGCGGCCCCCGCCCGGAGCGCTGGACGACCGCGCACGGCTGCGCGCCAGGCTGCGGACCCGCCGCCGCAACAGCGCGCGGGCACTGTCCTCGTCGCTTGCCATGTCGGAAAAACGCTTGGGCAGGAAATCCACCGCGCCCGCTTCCAGGGCATCCAGGGTCGCCTGCGCACCCTCGGTCGTCAGACTGGAGAACATCAGGATCGGGCGCGGACTCTCCGCCATGATCTTGCGTACCGCGGTGATGCCGTCCATGACCGGCATCTCGATGTCCATGGTCACGACATCCGGGTCCAGCTCCTTCACTGCCTCGATTGCCTTGCGACCATCCTCGGCCGTCCCCACGACTTCGATCCCGATATCCGCGTTCAGGATCTCCGCGATCCGGCGTCGAAAGAAACCGGAATCATCCACCACCAGAACCCTGACCGGCATCCTCAGCCCTCAGCGCGTCGGGAGGCCCGGCGTGCCCGCCCGCTGCCGGGCACCTGGCTCACCAGCAGCGAGACCAGGTCTGACACGTCCAGAATCAGTGCAATGCCACCGTCGCCAGTGATGGTGGCCCCCGCGAGTCCCTTGACCCCCTGAAGATTCTGCCCCAGAGGCTTGATCACGACCTCTTCCTGACCGACCAGTCCGTCCACCACCAGGCCGACCTTACGATCCGCGGTGTGGACCACGACCACGTGGGCATTCTCGCGCGGTTCGGGTTCCACCTCCGGCCTGGCCCAGCGCGACAGATAGTGGATCGGCAGGGTCTGGTTGCGCACTATGATGACCTCCTGATCATCCACATAGTGCGTCTTCGTCAAGTCGAGGTCGAGGATCTCGGAGACCGCCGCCAGCGGGATCGCGAAACGGCGCTCGCCGAGGATCACCATCAGCGCCGGCAGGATCGCCAGCGTCAGCGGGAGCTTCACGCGCAGGGTGGTCCCCACGCCCACGGCCGATTCAATCTCCACGGTCCCGTTGAGCTGGTTCAGGCTGGTCTTGACCACATCCATGCCCACGCCCCGCCCGGAGACGTCCGAGATCTCGGTCTTGGTCGAGAAGCCGGCCATGAAGATCACGTTGAACGCCTCACGGTCGGTCATGCGCTCGGCCATGGCGGGCTCCATCAGCCCCTTCTCCACCGCCTTGCGGCGCAGCGCGTCCGGATCCATGCCGCGCCCGTCATCTTTGATGATCAGGGCGATATGGTCGCCTTCCTGCGCCGCGCCCAGCACCACCGTTCCGCGGCGCGGCTTGCCCGCCGCCTCGCGCTCCTCGGGCATCTCGATCCCGTGGTCCACCGCGTTGCGCACGAGATGGACCATCGGATCCGCCAGGGCCTCGACCAGGTTCTTGTCGAGATCGGTCTCCTCGCCGAAGATCTCCAGATCGATCTCCTTGCCCAGGTTGCGGGACAGGTCGCGGATCACTCGCGGAAAGCGATTGAAGACCTTCTTCACCGGCTGCATGCGGGTCTTCATCACCGACGCCTGAAGATCCGAGGTCACCAGTGCAAGCGAACTGATCGCCTTGCCCAGTTCGTCGTCCACGTGTTCCGAGCGCAGCATGCTGAGCCGGTTACGCACCAGCACCAGCTCGCCCACCAGGTTCATGATCTCGTCGAGGCGCTCGGTATCGACCCTTACCGAGGTCTCCCCATGGCCGCCGCCCTGACCACCGCCCGCACCGCCTCCGCGACCACCCCCCGCGGCGGCCGGCTGGTCCGTTCCGGCCTTCGCGGCCTCCGCAGCCGGTTCCTGCGACCTGCCTTCGGGTACCTTTTCAGGTTGCTTCTCCGCAGCCTCTTCCGGTTCCGCGGACGGTTCCGCCGGTACCCCGGACCCGGATGACGCGGCAGACGATTCCGGAGCCGAGGTCGGCGGCCCCGCACCTTTCGCCTGCAGTTCGTCCAGCAGGCTCTCGAACTCGTCGTCGGTGATTTCGTCGGCGGAAGCATCGCCGGCGGCCACCTCCGGCGCGGCCTCGACCGCGGTGCCCGGATCCACCGGCTGCGGAGGACGGTCGCCATGCAGGCTGTCGAGCAGCGCCTCGAATTCGTCATCGGTGATCTCGTCCCCGGCCCCGACGCGAACCTCATCCTGCCCCGCCGTTGCGTGGTCGGCGGGCGCCTCGGTCGGCACGTCCTCCAGCGCCTCCTCCGGCCATTCGGTGCCCGCCCCGGCATCACCCTCCTCCGACGCCGTAGCTGCGGCCCCTTCATCATCACCGACCGGTTCCGCGTCACCGCCGCCGTCGGCGGGCACGGTCTCGTTGCGCGCCATGCGCCGCAGGGTGTCGACCAGATCCTCGGGGGCCGGGGTCGGTTCCTGGCCGTCGCGCAGATCGCCGAACATCACGTTGAGGGTGTCCAGCACCCGCAGCAT
The DNA here is from genome assembly GCF_000377785.1 of Thioalkalivibrio sp. ALJ24. Taxonomy (GTDB): domain Bacteria; phylum Pseudomonadota; class Gammaproteobacteria; order Ectothiorhodospirales; family Ectothiorhodospiraceae; genus Thioalkalivibrio. The sequence goes on from NZ_KB898726.1 coordinate 169,936, forward strand.
GGTGTCCATCAGCTGGCCATCCACCTGGCGCTCGTGATTGCGCAGCAGGTTGAACACGTCCTCGGCGTTGTGACACACCGTGACCAGGGCATCCAGGCCGAGAAAACCCGCCCCGCCCTTGATGGTGTGAAAACTGCGAAAGACCGCATTCAGCAGATCGGTGTCATCCGGGTGCTGTTCCAGATCGATCAGCTGTTCGTTCAGGCCCTCCAGTAGCTCCCCCGCCTCGATCAGGAAGTCCTGGAGGATCTCGTCATTGGGGTCGATGGCCATGCGGTCTCTCCTTCCGGTGACTCGAATCGTCGACGGGCGTTTGCGCGTTCAGCGGGGAGCCGGGCGCAATCCTAAAAACCCAGACTCGACAGCAGATCGTCCACCTCGTCCTGTCCTTGAACGACATCCTGACCGGAATCTTGAGTCTTCGGCACCGCCGGCCCATGCCCGCGACGGTCTTCCTCGCGCGCCTTGTCGTCCTCGGCCGGTGCCCGCTGCGCGGCGTTCTCGGCGTCGCGTTCCAGGCGCCCGGAGGACAACCGGATCAGCGACACGAGGTTCTCTTCCAGATCGGTAACCAGCCGGATCACCCGGCGGATGACCTGACCGGTCAGGTCCTGGTAGCTCTGCGCCATCAGCACCTGGGACAGCAGACGCCGCAGTTCCTCGGTGTCCCTCCCGGTCTGTTCGAAAAAGGTGTCCAGTTCGCGGGCGAATTCACGAAACTCCTCCACCGACAGCTCGCGGTTGCGGAAGCGGGTCCATTTCTCGGTCAGGTCGGCGGCGCGGCTGGCGAATTCCTCGGCGATCGGCAGCGACGATTCCACGGCGTTGAGCGTCTCGTGGGTTGCCTGTTCGGTCTGCGTGACCACGTAGTTCAGGCGTTCGCGCGCATCCGGGATCTCGTCCTGAGCCAGTTCAACCAGGCGCGAATCACCCCGAAAGCTCTCCAGGGCCTCGTGCAAATCGCGGGTCAGTTTGCCCAGCTCGTCGAACAGCTCGCGTTCGTACGGACGCGCCAGGTCCTGGATCAGGCGCCGCGCGCCTTCCTCGTCACCCGTCTCCAGGGCACCGACCAGCTGCCGCGCCAGATCGAGGGGATTCCTCTCCGGGTGTTGATCTTGTTCGGTCATCCACTCTCTCCTGCCCGACCGGCAGTCCGCGGTATTCAGCCTTGCGCTTCAATGCGTTCGAAGATCTTTTCGATCTTTTCCTTGAGGGTCTCGGCGGTGAACGGTTTCACAATGTACCCGTTAACGCCGGCCTCCGCGGCTTCCACGATCTGGTCGCGCTTGGCTTCCGCCGTGACCATCAGCACCGGCAGGCTCTTCAGGCGGTCGTCCTTGCGCACCTCGCGCAGCAGGTCGATGCCCGGCATGTTGGGCATATTCCAGTCGGTGATCAGGAAATCGAAATCGCCGTTCTGCAGCATCGGCAGGGCGGTGCTCCCGTCATCGGCCTCCATGGTGTTGTTGAAGCCGAGATCCCGCAGGAGATTCTTGATGATGCGCCGCATCGTGGAGAAGTCGTCCACGATCAGGATTTTCATACCCTTGTCCACAAGTTCGCTCCGGGAATGTATTTGAACCTTAAAATAGCTGCAGGGCCTCGACGTCCTCGAGCCACGAACCCAGGCGCGCACGCAGACGATGGACTGCCTGGCTGCGGATCTGACTCACTCGTGATTCGGTCACGTCCAGCACGGCACCAATCTCGCGCAGGTTGAGCTCTTCGGTGTAGTAGAGGTTGAGGACCAGCCGTTCGCGCTCGGGCAGATCCCCCAGCGCGCTGGCCAGCTCGTCGCGGAACTCGCCGGCCTCCATGCGCCGCGGTGGGGACTGCTCGGCACCTTCCAGTACCCGGTCCGCCTCGCCTTCCGGGCCGCCTACGTCGTCCAGTGCGAACAGATGCGCCCCGGCATGATCATCCAGCATCTGGTAATAGGTTTCCACCGGCACGCCCAGCTCTTCGGCGATCTCGGGCGCGCGCGCCGCCCGTCCCTCGCGCGCCTCCACCGTCTGCATCGCCTCGGAGATACGCCGGCTGTTGCGATGCACCGAACGCGGCGTCCAGTCACTGCGGCGCAGCTCGTCGATCATCGCCCCACGGATGCGGATGCCCGCGTAGGTCGCGAAGGTCGCGCCCTGACCGCCCTCGAACTGACGCGCCGCCTCGATCAGGCCGACCATCCCGGCCTGCACCAGGTCGTCCACCTGCACCGACGCCGGCAGCCTGGCCATCAGATGATGGGCAATCCGGTGCACCAGCTCCACGTTCTCCGCGACCAGCCGGTCCGGGCCCCCGGTACCCGCCTGCGCGTACCCCGCCACTCTGTTCCTTGGTGTATTCATGCGCTCTGCAGCATCCTCTCGACGAAGAAACCGACCCCGCCGCCGGCTCCACGCGCCACCGGCCAGGCATCCACCTTGCGCGCCAGTTCCAGAAACGCCTTGCCCGCGGGACTCCCGGGATACTGCTGCACGACCGGGGAGCGTTTCTGCACCGCCTGGCGCAGGGATTCATCCGCCGGGATCACGCCGACCAGATCCAGTATGACCTCCGGCAGATACTTGGAACAAACCGCCTGGAGTTTCTGCATCACCCGTTCCGCGCCTGCCCGGCCCGGCACCATATTCGCGACCATGCGGAACCGGGTGATGCCGTGATCGCGGTGCAGGACCTTGATCAGCGCGTAGGCATCGGTGAGCGAGGCGGGTTCGTCGGTCACCACCACCAGGGTCTCCTGCACCGCCTGGCAGAAACTCGTGACCGATTCCTGCAGTCCCGCAGCGGTATCCACAACCAGCACGTCCAGCGGACGCGTGTACATGCTGAAGGCCTGGATCAGGCCGTGGTGCTCTGCGCGGCTCAGATTGGCCATCGCCGCGATACCGGACGCCGACGGGACCACGCGGATTCCCTCCGGCCCGTCGATGATCACGTCCTCCAGATCGTCGACGACACCGGTTACCAGGTCATGCAGCGTGCGTTCGGGCCGCAGACCCAGCAGCACGTCGGCGTTGGCGAGCCCCAGATCGGCGTCGAACAGCATCACCTCGCGGCCCAGACGGGCCAGCCCGACCGACAGGTTGACCGACACGTTGGTCTTGCCGACCCCTCCCTTGCCCGAGGCCACCGCGACGACCTTCAGGGGCTTGGTGTTATGTGACATGACGTCCCTTCAGCACTGGTTGAATCATCTCCAGGGGCGCGGGCTCCCCGCCACCCTGCCGGTCGGTCGTGGATCCCGGTCGCCGGGCCTCACGATCGGCCGCCTCGCGCCGCCGCCAGGCCTGCATGGCCTCGTCCAGCCATGCATCGGCGGCCCCGTGTTCTGTCTCTTCCTGCAGCGCCAGCCGGGTCAGGTGGCCGGTATCCACGCGGTGAAAGTCCTCCGCAATCCGCTGGCCATCGCTCATGAACGCGATGCCCAGCGGCTGGTCCAGCAGTACCGACAGCACCTCGCCAAGCTGTTCCGCCTCGTCCAGCTTCGTCAGCACCAGGGCCGAGGGCTCGGTCGCCGCGAAGGACTCCAGCACGCGCCTCAGGGCCACGCCCTGGGTGGTTGCGGACACCACCAGCCAGGTCTCGGCGCGCACGTCCGCCGGCATGTCCGGCAGCAGCGGTTCGCGCGGCGCGGTGCGTGGCGACTGCCCGGCGGTATCGACCAGGATCAGATGACCGCTGCCGGCCGAGCGCCGTGCCATCTCGCGCAGTTCGGCCACGTTCTCCAGCACCCGCACCGGGGTCCCGGCCATCTGTCCGAAGGCCTGCAGCTGACGGGTGGCACCGATGCGCTGCGCGTCCATGGTGACCAGGGTCACCGAGTCCGGACCCATGCGCCGGATCTGGCGCAGGGCGATCCGCGCGATGGTGGTGGTCTTGCCCACCCCCGTCGGCCCCTCCAGCGCCAGCACTCCGCCCTCGTCGAGGATGGTCGAGCGCGCCGTCACGATGGCTCCCGACAGGCGGGCACGCAGGCGTTCCCAGGCCTCCTCGGCGGTGTGGTCATCCAGGATGCTGCCGGCCAGACTGCGCGCCAGCGGTTCGCGAAACCCCAGATCCATCAGCCGGGCCTTGCACTCCGCCGCCTGCGGATGCCGTGCCGCCCAGCGCGCCTGTTCGTTCTCCTCGTACTGCCGGGTGAGCAGGCTGCGCAGGTCGCGCAGCTCCTGGCGCATGGCCGAGACCTCGGGGTCGGCGGGCCAGTGGGTGCTGGGACGCGAGCGGCCGCTACCCGGCGCACCCGCAGCGGCCTGAGGTTCGGGCTTCTCTTCGCGGGGCACCTCGCGCGACGCCGCACGCTGCGGCTGGGCGGCCGCCTGCGCCGGCTCGTCGCCACCGTCCAGGGCGGCGACCACCTCCAGCCAGCCATCGACCCGGCGGCTGGACAGGATGACCGCGTCCTCGCCCTGCTCCTCGCGGACCTGACGCATCGCGTCACGCATGTCCCGTGCCCGGTATCGTCTGACATTCATCGTTCGTTCTCCCGCCGATCGTTGACTGGTGCTTCAGGCCATGCCCGTTCGCACATCACGCCGACTTCTTGTCTGCTTCATCCTGTCCCACCGTGGCTACGACCCGGATCCGTCGGTTGTCCGGGATCTCGGTGAATGCGAGGACGGTCAGGTTGCGCACCGCTCCCCGCAGCCAGCCGGCAATCCAGGACCGGATCTCCGGGGCCACTACCAGCACCGCCGGCTGTCCCGCTGCCTCCTGGCGCTGGGCGGCCTCGCCCACCGATCGCTGCAGCCTCTCGGCCAGACCCGGTTCCAGTCCGACAGTCTCGCCATTGCTGCCCTGCAGAGACTTATGCAAGAGCTGTTCCAGCGACGGATCGAGTGCGATCAGGGGCAGTTCTTCGTCCGGTCCCACCAGGTCCTGGACGATGGAGCGCGACAGCGCGACCCTTACGGCGGCGGTCAAAGTGCCGGGATCCTGACTCTTGGTACCCTCCTCTGCCAGGGTTTCGGCGATCGTGCGCAGATCGCGGATGGAGACCTGCTCGGCCAGCAGGTTCTGCAGGACCTTCAGGATCACGCTCAGCGAGAGGGTCTTCGGCACCAGGTTTTCCACCAGCTTGGGCGAACGCTGCGCCAGCTGGTCCAGCAGGTGCTGGGCCTCCTCGTGGCCGATCAGCCGGTGGGCGTTCTCGCGGAACACCTGCGACAGATGGGTGGCGATCACCGTGGATACGTCCACCACGGTGTAGCCGGCCCCCTGCGCCTGTTCGCGGTTCTCGGGGTCGATCCACAGGGCATCCAGATTGAACGTCGGATCCTTCGTCGGCGTGCCCGGCACCTCGCCGAAGACCTCGCCCGGATTGATCGCCAGCTCCTTGTCCGGGAACACCTCCGCCTCGGCGACGGTGACGCCCAGCAGGGCGATACGGTAGGTATTCGGGCTCAGCTCGAGGTTGTCGCGGATATGCACCGGCTGCAGCAGAAAACCCAGCTCCTGCGACAGCTTGCGGCGCACGCCCTTGATCCGCCCCATCAGCTGACCATCCTGAGTCCGGTCCACCAGCGGGATCAGGCGATAGCCGACCTCCAGCGAGACCAGGTCCACCGGCGGCACGTCGTCCCACGACAGCTCGCGGCTTTCCGGCGACGGCTCCTGCTGTTCCGCCTCCGGCAGGCGTTCCACCGCGGCGGAAGCCTCGCGCTGCCGCCGCGCCATCAGGTACCCACCTCCGGCCGCCATCGAGGCCAGACCAAGGAACACCGCGTTGGGCATGCCCGGGACCATGCCCAGCGAGGCGATGACACCGCCAACCACGTACAGCACGCGCGGCTTGGAGAACATCTGCCCCAGCACCTGCTGGCCCATGTCCTGGCTGGTGGATACGCGGGTCACGATGATGGCGGTGGCCGAGGACAGCACCAGCGACGGGATCTGCGCGACCAGGCCGTCGCCGATGGTCAGCAGCACATAGTTGGTGGCGGCGTCGCCGATGGACATGCCGTGCTGCAGCGCACCGATGCTGAGCCCACCGATGATGTTCACGAACAGGATAAGGATGCCGGCGATGGCGTCGCCGCGGACGAACTTCGAGGCCCCGTCCATCGAGCCGTAGAAGTCCGCCTCCTGAGCGATCTCGTCACGCCGCCGGCGGGCCTCCTCCTGGGTCAGCAGCCCGGCGTTGAGGTCGGCGTCGATCGCCATCTGCTTGCCGGGCATGGAGTCCAGGGTGAAGCGGGCACTGACCTCGGACACGCGCCCCGCGCCCTTGGTCACCACCACGAAGTTGATGATGATCAGGATCGCGAACACCACCAGGCCGACCGCGTAGTTGCCGCCGACCACAAAGTCGCCGAAGGCCTGGATCACCTGCCCGGCCGCGTCCGTGCCGGTATGGCCTTCCAGCAGTATCACCCGGGTGGAGGCGATGTTCAGCGCCAGACGCAGCAGCGTGGCCACCAGCAGCACCGTGGGGAACACCGCGAACTCCAGCGGTCGCGGGGTATAGACCGCGACCATGATGACCACCAGTGACAGCGCGATGTTGAAGGTGAACAGCACGTCCAGAGCGATGGGCGGCAGTGGCACCACCATCATCGCCAGCATCGCGATCAGCAGCAGCGGCGCACCCAGCCCCCAGCGCCCCATACCGCTCAGGCGATCAAGGAAGGTCATGCGTCACCTTCCCGACGCCGACCGTGGCGACCGCGGTGGGGATCGAGGTATTCGTCCGGCACCGGCAGATCATCAGGCATGTCCACGCCCTGATCGGCACGCTTGAGCTGATAGACGTAGGCGAGGATGCGCGCCACCGCGACAAACAGGCCGTCCGGGATCTCGCGGTCGAGATCGGTGGTGAAGTACAGCGCACGCGCGACCTTTGGCGCCTCCACGCGGATGATGTTGTGCTCGTCGGCGATCTCGCGGATGTTCGCGGCCACCTCGTCCACGCCCTTGGCCACCACCTTCGGCGCCGACATCTTCGAGGCCTCGTAGACGATCGCCACCGCGTAATGGGTCGGGTTGGTGATCACCACGTCGGCCTTCGGTACTTCCTGCATCATGCGCCGCTGCGCCATCTCCTGCTGCTGCTGACGGATCTTCTGCTTGACCTCGGGCTTGCCGTCGGTCTCCTTGTATTCGTCCTTCAGCTCCTGGCGCGTCATGCGCAACTGCTTCTGGTGGTTCCACATCTGGAACGGCGCATCGATCGCGGCCACGATGATCAGCGCCGCAGACACCGCGATGAACGTCCCCAGTGCCATCTGCGCCGCATGCGCCACGCCCTGATGCAGTGGCTCCTGGCCAAGCCCCAGCAGACGGTCCGAGAAGGTCCACAGGGTCAGCAGTGCCACCGTACCCACCAGGGTGAACTTGGCCAGGGTCTTGCCGAACTCCATCAGCCCCTGCCACGAGAAGATCCGCTTCAGGCCCTTGATCGGGTTCAGCTTGGAGGCCTTGGGGGCCGCGGCCTGCCAGGAGAAATTCGCCCCGCCGATCAGGATCGGCGCCATCACCGCCGCCACCATCAGCACCCCGAACAATGGCAGCAGGCTGCGCAATGTCTGGAAGATCTGGTCGGCCAGGTACGGCAGCAGCAGGTCCGGGTCGTGTGCCAGCTCGGGCTCGAACGCCAGGCGTGCCTCGGTCTGGCTGGCCAGCTGCGCCCCCAGGGTCGGGCCGAAGAACAGCATGAAGATGCCCGCGGTGATCAGCACAAGAAAGGTGGACAGCTCGCGCGATCGCGGCACCTGCCCTTTCTCGCGCGCCTCCCGCAGCCGTTTCTGGGTCGGCTCTTCGGTTTTTTCCTGTCCGTTCTCGTTCTCGGCCATCTCAGAACCCCAGCAGGACCTGGATCAGCTGGAAGCCCTCGAGCGCGAGGTCCCCCACGCGTTCCGGCAGCCCCGGCAGCACCAGCAGCAACAGGACAAAGCCCATCAGGATCATCATCGGGAAGCCAACGGCGAAGATGTTGAGCTGCGGCGAGGCGCGCGTGATCACGCCCATCGAGAGGTTGACCACCAGCAGCGAGGCTACCGCCGGCAGCGCCACCAGCACCGCGCCGGCGAACATGGTCTGGCCGAACATCGCGACCTGCATGAAGGCCTCGGCATCCAGTCCGGAGGGTGCCACCGGCATCACCTCGAAGCTGGTCAAAAGCAGCTCGAACAGGATCAGATGACCGTTCATCGCCAGGAAGATCAGCGTGGCCATGCTCATCAGTGCGGTGGAGACCACCGGCACCTGAACCCCCTGGGCGGGATCCATCACCGAGGCGAAGCCCAGCCCCATGGACAGCGCGATCACCTCCCCGGCCTGGGTCAGCGCCGAGAACACCAGCTGCAGGATGAAGCCCATGGTCAGGCCGATCAGCACCTGGTTCAGGGTCACGATCGCCCCCTCGAGGCTGACCAGGTCGACGTCCGGCAGCGGCGGCTCCTGCATCGCCACCACCAGGGCCAGCATCAACGCCACCGCGATGCGGATGGTCGCGTTGAGCTGGTCACCACCGAAGACCGGCATCACCAGCACCATCGCGCTGATGCGCGCCAGCGGCCACATGACCGCAGCGACCCACAGCAGCATCTGTTCGGTGGTGATGACCACGGGACCCCGCTAGCCCACCATGCCCGGCGCGCCTTCGTACAGGCGCTCGGTGAATTCGACGATCAGCGACAGCATCCAGTGGCCGCTGACCAGCAGCGCGGCGAACATCGCCAGCAACTTGGGGATGAACGACAGGGTCATCTCCTGGATCTGGGTCGCCGCCTGCAGCATCCCGATCGCCAGACCGACCGCCAGCGCCGTCAGCAGCGGCGGGGCGGCCAGCAGGACCACGATCATCAGCGTCTCGCGGCCGATGTCCACGACCATTTCGGGTGTCATCTGCGCCTCCTAAACAAAGAAGCTGGTCGCCAGTGTGTTCATCAACAGGGCCCAGCCGTCCACCAGCACGAACAGCATCACCTTGAACGGCAGCGAGATGATCAGCGGCGACAGCATCACCATCCCCATCGACATCAGCACCGAGGCCACCACCAGGTCGATGATCAGGAACGGAATCAGGATCAGAAAGCCGATCTGGAAGGCGGTCTTCAGTTCGCTGGTCACGAACGACGGCACCAGCAGCGACAGCGGGATGTCGTCGGGGTCCTCGAAACCGTCGATGCCGTTGATCTCGGCGAACATGCGCAGATCGCTTTCACGGGTCTGCTCCAGCATGAACTCGCGCAGCGGCTGTATCCCGGCCTCCAGCGCCTCCTCGGTGCCGATCTCCTCGGCGAGGTAGGGATCCACCGCCACCTCCTGGATCTCCTCCAGCACCGGCGCCATCACGAACAGGGTCAGGAAGAACGCCAGACCGATCAGGATCTGGTTGGAGGGCGTCTGCGTGGTTCCCAGACCCTGGCGCAGGATCGCCAGCACGATCAGGATGCGGGTGAAGGCCGTCATCATGATCAGCGCCGCCGGCAGCAGCGTCATCAGGGTCATCAGGACCAGGATCTGCAGCGTCACCGACCAGGTCTCGCCGCCGTCCTCGTCGGTGGTGATCGTCACCGCATCGATGCCCTGTCCCACCTGCGCCCCCGCCAGCCCGGGGACCAGCCACAGCCCGAGCAGCAGGAGCGGAAAGAAGAACCGCGCGTTCACGACTCCGAACCTCCCCCGGAGGCACGGCGCGAGCCCACCGCCCGCTTGAGCACCCCGGAAAAATCGGGGCCCTCGCCTCCGGCGGGGACCTCCACCGGCTTTTCCATGGTGTGCAGGGTGCGGATGCCCGAGGGCGCCACCGCGATCAGCACCTGCTCGTCGCCCACGCGCACCAGCATCAGCCGCTCGCGGGCACCCACCGAGCGCACCGACTGCACGTCGATCAGCTGGCGCCCGTGGCCGACGCTGCCCTGCGTACGCCGCAGCACCCAGGCTAGCACCACGATCGCCGCGATCACGATCAGCAGCCCGCCGATCAGCTGCGACAGGTAGGCCGCCGCGCTCATCGCGCCGCTGTCATCCTCGGCCAGTGCGCCGGCCGGCAGCAGCGCCAGCAGCCACAGTCCTCCGGTGAGTCCGCGTACCGACATGACTACTTCAGCTTCCGGATGCGTTCACTGGGGCTGATCACGTCGGTCAGGCGGATGCCGAACTTCTCGTTCACCACCACCACCTCGCCGTGCGCGATCAGGGTTCCGTTGACCAGCACGTCCAGCGGCTCTCCCGCGAGGCGTTCCAGCTCGACTACCGACCCCTGGTTGAGCTGCAGCAGGTTGCGGATCGGGATGCGCGTGCGGCCGATCTCCATGGAGATGGTCACCGGAACGTCCAGCACCATGTCCAGGTTGACGTCCTGGTCGTCCCCCTGCCCCGAATCGGTCAACTCATCCGGCTCCATCGGCCGCGCGTCGGGGTCCGGCTTGTGCCGACGTTCATCGCCACTGCGCGCCTTGCCGCGCCCGCCGGTCCCGGTGGACGCGGCGTTGGCCGAATCGCTCTCGTGCGAGTTGGCCTGCGCCTGCGCCAGCAGCGCATCGGGGTCTTCCGCCTCGCCCCCGGCACTGTCCTCCTGCTCCGCCAGGGCCGCGGCCCACTCGTCCGCCAGTGCGTCCTGGTCCACGGATTCCTCGCCGTCTTCCCGCGTAGCGGTGTTGCCTTGCGGCTTTTCGTCCGGACGTTCGTCCTGCTCTGCCATCGTCCTGTCCTCTTGCCTATCGTTGGACGCGACCGGTGATCTTGATCGCGTTCTGGCCATTCGAAACCCCGAACTTGCCCCGCAGCAGCGGGATGTCTTCGACCTTCAGTGTGACCTCTTCGGGAAGCTCCACCGGGATGATGTCTCCGGGCTTGATATCCAGCAGTTCCTGTACCGTGACTTCGGCCTGGGTCAGTTCGGAGGTGACCTCGACATCGGCGAACTGCACCTCTTCGCGCAGGGCGTTCATCCAGCGCTGGTCCACGTCGGAGCGATCCGACTGGATGCCGGTGTCCAGCTGTTCGCGAATCGGCTCGATCATCGAGTACGGGAGGGTCACGTGCAGGTTGCCGCCGCCACCGTCCAGTTCGATGTGGAACTCGCTGATCACGACGATCTCGGTGGGGCTGACGATGTTGGCGAACTGGGGATTCACCTCCGAGTTGAGGAACTCGAAATTGATGTCCATCACCGGTTCCCAGGCCTTGGTCATGTCCTCGAATGCGCCCTCGAGGATGCTGTGCACCACGCGCATCTCCATCGGTGTGAAGTCACGTCCCTCGATGCGGGTGTAGAAGCGTCCGTCGCCGCCGAAGAAGTTGTCCACCAGTATGAACACCAGCTTGGGGTCGAACACGAACAGCCCGGTACCATGCAGCGGATGCGCACGCACCAGATTCAGACTGGTGGGTACGAACAGGGAGTGCATGTATTCGGAAAACTTGGTCAGCCGGGTCCCGGCCACCGAGATCTCGGCGGATCGCCGCAGCATGTTGAACAGCCGCACGCGCAGGTGCCGGGCAAAACGCTCGTTGATCATCTCGAGCGTGGGCATGCGCCCGCGCACGATGCGATCCTGGGTGGCGAAATTGAACTCGCGCGCCTGGCCGTCGTGGGGAAACTCTTCCTCTTCGGTCTCGACGTCGCCGGAATCGACGCCGTGCAGCAGCGCGTCGATCTCGTCCTGGCTCAGAATGTCGGTCTGCTGTGCCATGACGCCGCCCTACTGCATCACCAGTTCGGTGAATACCACCCGCTCCAGATCGGAGGGCGCGCCGCGCGAGTCCAGGACACCACGAATGGCCGACTCGAGGTCAGCGGCCAGGGCCTCCTTGCCCTCGCGCGTGTTCAGCTCGGTATATTCCTGCTCGGAAAGCAGGCCGAGGACGTCGTTGCGCACCACCGGCAGGTGCTCATCCACCGCCTCCAGCACTGCCGGATCCTGTGATACCAGGCCGATCTGCACGCGCAGAAACTGGATGCGGCCGGGCGCATCGATGTTCACCGTCATCGCATCCAGGGAGGAATAATGGCGTTCCGGCGGGACATCCTCCGCGGCCGCGTCATCGTCCTGCGTGAGCAGGAACCACGCGGCGGCGCCACCACCACCGGCCAGCAGCAGGGCCACGATCAGCAGGAGGATCAGGGTCCATTTCCTGCCACCGCCCTTGTTTTCGAGTTCGACTTCCTTCTCCGCCATGACACACCCGGGTTGCGTGGATTCGCTGACGGAACCCAAGCAATCCCGGTGCCATGATCGGTTTCGGCTTACAAGACAGAGACTTGACGGAACTGTTTGGGGCGCAACCCCGGTGTCATCGGAGCGAGTCCCAGGCGCATGCGTCAATGAACCGAACGCCGGCGGCCCCGCCAGTCAAGATTCTGGCGCCACGTTCAGGCGAACAGGTCTACCCGCCGGTTGAGGAAGGACAACGTGCTGCCCGGGGTCACGGGACCATCCTCGCCCTCGGCCTCCTCGCCTTCGCCGACCGCGGCCTGTTCCTCACCGCGCGGGCCGGAACCGTCGCCGGCCATCTCCGCATCCGCCGAATCGTCCGGCGGCTCGTCCGACACCGAGGCATCGGCCAGCTCCAGGCCACTGTCCGCCAGGCTGTCCCGCAGCCGGGGCATGGCTGCCTCCAGCACTTCGCGGGTTACGGGGTTGTTACTGAAGAACTGCACGCTCGCACGATCTCCCTCCATGGTCACGCGCACATCGAGCACTCCCAGCTGCGGGGGATGCAGTTTCATCTCGGTCCGCCCGCCGCGGGCCTGCGCCATCATCTGAATCTGTTCGGAGAGCTGGCGATCACCCGAGGCCTGCAGCAAACGGGTGAGGTCCAGACGCATCGCGCTGCCTCGCCCGCCCTCGCCCTCGGCGGTCTGTGCGGCCGGCTGCGCCAGCTGCTGGGCATGCTCGCGTCCGGCGCGGGCCGACTCCGAGGCCTGGGTCAGCCACTGCGCGAGGATCTCGGTGGTCCCCTCGCGCGAGCCACCGGCCGGATTCGCGCCGGACAGCGCGCCCGACGCCAGCTCCTGCAGACGCGAGCCGGTGCCCTGGCCATCCGGGCCCGCCTGCAGGAACAGCCGCATCAGGGAGACCGAGACCCCGGCGTCGGCACGGGCATCCGGATCCGGGGCATCCTGCAGCAGGCCCCGGAGCTCCTTGCCGTCCACCCGGACCTCGCCATCCAGGTCCTCCAGCAGTTCGGGCGGCAACGCCTTGCCGTCCCCGGCGGTCAGATCCTGCCCCTGCAAAAGATCCTGAAAGCGCTGGATCAGGCCTTCCATATCCAGCTCCGCGAGTTCGGCTTCATCCGCGCCGAGCGCGGACAGCATCGCCTCCAGCTGCGGACGCAGGGCCTTCAGAAATCCGTCCTCGCCGGATTTCGCCTTTTCTTTCAGATCCTTGAGCTTCTCCAGGCCCTCGCCACCCTCGAACAGCTGTGCCAAGGCGCCCATCCCCTGTCCCGATGCCTGTGCTGCGATCATGTCCCGTCCTCGCCTGTTGCGCGCCGCCGGCGCGTCGCCCCGCGCGGGGCCCGTGTCCTGCTCTCTATCAAGATCCTTGCCAGTTTTCCCCGTCCGCACGGCCATCCGGTTCGCGCGCATAGGCCTGGCGGGTCGCCCACATGTCCTGCTCCACCTGCCGGCGTCGCGCCTGATGGCGTTCTTCCTCGGCGCGCACCCGTTCCAGCAGTTTCTCCAGCGACTTGCAGTCGCGGTGATGTTCCAGCCACTGCGCCCGCGCGCTCTCCACCTGACTCTCGGCCGCCTGGATGCGCAGGGCCTGCTGCTCCAGTGCCTCGCGCAGTTTCTGCCGCATGCCGGCCAGCCACTTCAGGGTATTCGGGTCCTCGGGCATGGAGGCCGCCAGGTATTCCTGCTGAAAGGTCTCCAGCTGGTCGCGCTGGGTCTCGGCCGCGTTCAGCTGGGCGATCCGCTCGCCCAGTTCGCGGGTCGCCTCGGTCTCGCCGATGCGGCGGATGCGCAGCAGGCGTTCGATACGCCGCGGGTTCATGCCCCGCCTCCGGTCAGCGCGATCAGCTGATCGCGTGCGGTGTCGAAATCCACCGCCTCGCGGGTGCCCTGGGCCAGGAACTGCTCCAGCCGGTCATGCATCGCCACCGCCTGGTCGAGATGCGGATCCGCGCCCTTGCGATAGGCCCCTACCGAGATCAGATCGCGGTTGCGCTGATAGGTCGCGGCCAGGTCGCGGAAACGCCGCGCCGCCTTCTCGTGCTCCGGCGAGATCAGCGCGCTCATCACGCGCGAGACCGACGCCCCCACGTCGATCGCCGGGTAGCGGCCGGTCTCGGCGATCTCGCGCGAGAGCACCACGTGGCCGTCCAGGATCGCCCGCGCGGCGTCCACGATCGGATCGTTGGGATCATCCCCCTCGGCCAGCACGGTGTAGAACGCGGTGATCGAACCGCCACCGACGTCGCCGTTACCGGCACGCTCCACCAGTTGCGGCAGACGCGCGAAGACCGAGGCCGCATAGCCCTTGGAGGCCGGAGGCTCGCCGATCGCCATCGCGATCTCGCGCGCGCCCTGGGCGAAGCGGGTCAGCGAGTCCATCAGCAGCAGTACGTTCAGGCCCTGATCGCGAAACTGTTCGGCCACCGTGGTCGCCACCCAGGCACCGTGCTGACGCAGAAGCGGCGACTGGTCCGCCGGCACCGCCACCACCACCGTGCGCCGGCGCGATTCCTCGTCGAGGATATCGTGGATGAAGTCGTTCACTTCGCGCCCGCGTTCGCCGATCAGCCCGACCACGATCACATCCGCGCTGGTATGCCGGGTCATCATCCCCAGCAGCACACTCTTGCCCACCCCGGAGCCGGCAAACAGCCCCAGGCGCTGACCCCGCCCGACCGAAAGCAGCGCGTTGATCGAACGCACGCCGGTATCCAGCGGCTCGCGCACCGGGGCCCGCGACAGCGGATTGATCGGGCGACCGTTCAGGGTGGCCCGGTCATGGGTGCGGATCGGGCCCAGGTTGTCCAGTGGCTCGCCGCGCGCGTCGATCACCCGGCCCAGCAGCCCGTTGCCCACCGGGATCGAACGCTGGGTATCGACCGGCTCGATGCGCGCCCCCGGCACCAGCCCGGCGGCGGCCTCCTCCGGCATCAGGAACGTGCGATCGTTCTGGAAGCCCACCACCTCGGCGGGTACCGCCTCGCCCTGCTCGCCATGGATCAGTGCGCGCCCGCCCAGCGGCAGGCGCAGTCCTTCGGCCTCCAGGGTCAGGCCGGTCACCCGGGACAGGATGCCCTGCGACTGCGGTGCCGCGACCCTTTCGACTCGCCCGCGCGACTGTTCCAGACGCTCGCGCAGGCCGGCGGTGAGTCCGTCACGCTGGCGCGCATGGGCATCACGAATACGGGCCGTCATGCCGGATCCTCCTGGTCGCGGGTGGAATCATCGTCGGCCGACGTGCCGGCCGGGGACGCCGACCGAGGGCCCGGGTCCGGACCGGTATCCGGCACCACGGCGTGGCCCTCCCAGATCGCCTCGACCGCCTGACGCAGGCGCCGTTCCAGGCTGGCATCCACCGCCGAGGCCCCCGCCTCGACCCGGCAGCCGCCACGTGCCAGGTCCGGATCCTGAACCCAGGTGATCTCGCCGGCCTGCCCCGAACCCCACTGTTCCACCAGCGCCTGATCCTCCGGATTCAGATGCACCCGCACGCTGCGGTTGCGCCCGGGCAGCTGCCGCATCGCCTCGTCCAGCACCTCGCGAATGATCTCCGGACGGGTCTGGAGTTCGACCCGGACCACCTGTCGCGCCAGCGCCGTCACCAGCGCCAGCAGCTCCGGCTCCAGCGCATCGGCGGCCTCGGCCAGCGGGTCACTGAGCCCCTGCCCGACCGACTCCAGGGCCGCCACCGCCTCGCGCAGCTTCTTCTCCTCGCGCGCGCGGGCGGCCTTCTCGGCTTCCTTCTTGCCCAGTTCGTGGCCTTCGGCGTAACCCCTTTCGAAACCGTTCTGCCGGGCCTCCTCCTCGATCGCCTCGATCTCGGCGGCGGTGGGCAGGCGACGCTGTTCCGACTGTTCCCCGTTCTCGTCGAACTCGGGCGGCTCCCACAGGGAGGCGGCACCCGCGGAGGCGGCATCGTGCAGGCTCACAGCATCTGCTCCCCGCCCTTGCCGCCGAGCACGATCTCACCGTTCTCGGCCAGGCGCCGCGCCACCTGCAGGATCTCCTTCTGCGCACCCTCGACCTCGGAGACCCGCACCGGACCCTTGGCCTCCAGATCCTCGCGCAGCATCTCCGCGGCGCGCTTGGACATGTTGCTGAAGATCTTGTCCTTGAGATCGTCGTCGGCACCCTTCATCGCCAGCACCAGGGACTCGGTGGACACCTCGCGCAACAGGGTCTGGATGCCGCGGTCGTCGACATCGATCAGGTTGTCGAACACGAACATCAGTTCCTCGATGCGACCGGCCAGGTCCTGGTCCATCTCGCTGACACTGTCCATGATCTCGGCTTCGCGCGAGCCGTCCATCAGGTTCATGATGTCCGCGGCGGTCTTGACCCCGCCGACCATCGAGGTCTTGGCGGTGCTGTTGCCGGACAGCTGACGGTCGAGGATGTCGTCGAGCTCCTGTAGCGCGGAAGGCTGCACGCCATCCAGCGTGGCGATGCGCATGATCACGTCGGACTGCACCCGGTTCGGCAGATACCCGAGGGTCTCGGCAGCCTGGTCGGCATCCAGATGCGACATCACGATGGCCACGATCTGCGGATGCTCGTTGCGCAGCATGTCGGCGATTGCGCGCGGGTCCAGCCATTTCAGGGCCTCAATACCCTTGGAATTGCGTCCCAGCAGGATGCGGTCGATCAGACCCTCGGCCTTGTCCTCGCCCAGTGCGTTCTGCAGAACGGAACGCACGTAGTCGTCGGCCCCGATCCCCAGCGCGGTCTGTTCACGCACGTGGCCGGAAAACTCCTCCAGCACCGCATTCACGTCGGTACGGGAGATCCTTTCCATATTGGCCATGGCAGCGCCGATCCGCTGGACCTCCTTGGGCCCCATGTGGCGCATCACCTCGGCGGCCGCCTCCTCGCCCAGGCTCATCATGAAAACGGCCGCGCGTTCCGCGCCGTCCAGCTTGGACTTCTTGCTATCGGCCATCTTCGTTCAACCAGGTCTTCATCACCTGCGCCACGCGCTTGGGATCCTCCTTCACCATACCGCGCACGGCCTCCAGATCCATCTCCTGCTGATCCTGCTCGGGCCCGCCGAGCGCGGCCACCGCCGAACCCTCGCCGGCCGCACCGCCAGCGGCCCCCGCGCCGGTACTCTGGTCCGTCAGCGCCAGGCTCTCCTCGCCCTCATCCGGCTCCTGCTGCGAAGGACGCGCGCCAGAGCCGCTCATCAGGTGCTTCAGGGCCGGGCGCACGACCGTCAGCAGCACGATCAGCGCCAGCAGCAGCGCCCCCACAAGGCGGGCCAGGTCCATGAACCAGCCCTGGGTCCAGAACGGGCGCTCCTCTTCGACCATTTCGTCTTCCACCGGGGCCTCGAACGGGGCGCTCACCACATTGATCGAGTCACCGCGATCTTCGCTGAAGCCCACGGCCTGGCGCACCAGATTCTCCAGGCGTTCGATCTCCTCGGCATCCCGTGCCACGCGCTGGACCTCGCCGTCCTCGCCGACCTCCTCGCGGAAATCAACGACCACCGCGGTCGACAGACGCTCCACTCCCCCCGGCATCTCACGGATATGGGCGAAGCGGCGGTCCACCTCGAAGTTGCGGGTGGCCGAACTGGAGCGCTGGCCGGCCGGCGCATCCTCGGCATTTTCCTCGCCGTTTTCCTGCTCCTCGCCCACCGCGCCGCCGGCCGGCGGCTGGTTGGTCAGCGCACCCGGTACCCCCATCGGACCCTCGCCCATGTCGGGACGCAGATCATCCGACACCTGTTCCGAGCGCAGGGCGATGGTGTCCGGGTCGTACAGCTCCTCGGTGCGCTCGATCTCGGAGAAATCGATGTCCGCCGAGACCTGGACCCGCACGTGATCGCTCCCGACCAGCGGCGCCAGCAGATCGCGGATCGCCTCGGCATAGCGACGTTCCACCTGGCTGGTGAACGACAGCCGGTCCCCGCTCTGGCGCATACCGCGATCGTCCGCGCCGTCTTCAGTCAGGAGTCGTCCCCGCTGGTCCACCACCGTCACGTTCTCCGGCGACAGATCGGAGGTGCTGGATGCCACCATGTGCACGATCGCGCGGACCTGGGATTCGCTCAGCGACCGGCCCCCGCGCAGGTGCACCGTGACCGATGCGCTGGCCGGCGTTCGTTCGCGGACGAAGACCGAATCCTCGCCCTCCGCGAGATGCACCCGGGCACGTTCCACCGCGTCCAGCGACGACACCGTGCGTCCCAGCTCGCCCTCCATCGCGCGGCGATGACGCGCACTCTCCATCATCCGGCTGGTACCGATGCCGGTATCTTCCTGCAGCAGTTCAAAGCCCACATCGCCGGAGCGCGGCAGCCCCTCGCCGGCGAGATGCAGGCGCGCCTCGCCCACATCGGCGCGCGGCACCTTGATCTGGCCGGTCCCGGAATCGACCCGGTAACGGATGCCCGCCCCGTCCAGGGCGGTAACGACCTCGGCCGCCTCGTCCTGTTCCAGCGAGGTATACAGCGGGACGTAGGTGGGGCTGAGTGCCCATATCAGGATGCCCGCAACGGCCGCCACCGCCCCGGCCAGCATGCCGATCAGGGCCAGCTGACGGCCGGCGGGCATGCTCCCGAAATCCTTGATGCCACCGCTTACGACGGCGGGCAGGCTTTGCTGTGCTGCGGCCATGATCAATGTTCTCCCGGAGGCTCAGGCACTACACCTGCATCCGCATGATTTCCTGGTAGGCGTCCAGCAGACGGTTGCGGACCTGATTGGTGGCCTCGAAGGCCAGGCTGGACTTGTTCATCGCGACCATCACCTGCGGCAGGGAGACGTTTTCATCCCCCAGCTCGAAACGGGTCTGCAGATCGTTGGCGTTCTGCTGGACCTCGTTGACGTTGCGCAGGGAATCGCGCAGCACATTCTGGAAGTCGACCCCGCCGGCCTGACCGGTCCCGCTGCCGGCGCCGCCGCCAGTGCCGGGAGCCTCGACCCCGCCGCTTTCCGACAGTTGACGCATCTGCTGCAGTACGTTCTGGATCTGCATTTCACTCATGCCCTGCCTCCGGCATACGATCTCGGGGGAGTTTCAAGCAAAAATGGGGCCATAATCATCAGATGGAGCCGGTACGCGGCACCTGGATCCCCGATTCACGCAGGCGCGCCAGCTTGTAGCGCAGCGTACGGGGACTGATCCCGAGGCGTTCCGCGGCCTCCTTGCGCCGACCGCCGGATTCGCGCAGGACGTTCAGGATCACCCGGCTCTCCTGGCTCTGCAGGGTCTGTTCCAGCAGCGGGGCCGCCGGATTGTCGTCACCAGCGCCCGCCGAATCCACCGAAGCGCCAGCCATGCTGGCACCCTGCTCCGCTTCCAGCATGTCGGCATCCAGCCAGATGGCTTGTGCATCCACGCGTCCGTCGGCCGGATCGCCGGCCAGGGTCGCGGCCCGCTCCATCACGTTGGCCAGCTCGCGCGCATTGCCGGGCCAGTGATGGCCCATCAATCGCGCCTCGGCCTCCGGAGTCAAGTCGACCAGACGCCCCTGACTGGCACGGCTCAGCAACGCGCGCGCCAGCGACGGGATGTCCTCCGGGCGCTCGCGCAACGGCGGGATGCGCACCGGGAACACGCTCAGGCGGTAGTAGAGATCCTCGCGCAGCGCGCCTTCGGCCACCGCCTCCCGCAGATCGCGGTTGGAGGTGGCGATCACCCGCACGTCCACCTGCCGGGTGCGACGCGCGCCCAGGGGCTCGACCTCCTGCTCCTGCAGGACCCGCAGCAGCTTGGGTTGCAGATGCACCGGGATCTCGGTGACCTCATCCAGCAACAGGGTGCCACCGTCGGCCTGCACGAACTTGCCGGGGCGCGCCTCGATCGCCCCGGTGAACGCGCCCTTGGCATGCCCGAACAGCAGAGCCTCCAGCATGGCCTCCGGCAACGCGGCGCAGTTGATCGCCTCGAACGGCGCCCCGGCACGCGGCGAACGTGCGTGGATCTGACGCGCCAGGACCTCCTTGCCCACCCCCGATTCGCCGGTGATGAAGACCGTCGCGGAGGTTCGCGCGATGCGCTCGGCAAAGGCGTCCAGCGAACGCATGCGCTCGCTGCGGGCGACCATCTCGGGGATGCGCGGCTGGTTCCCGGGCCCGGGCAGCTGATCCCGCAGCCACTGTGCCAGCGGGGCGGCCATGTCCGGCAGACCGAAATGAGCGTCCACTCCGGCACGCATCGCGGCGATCTCGTTGTCGTGGGTGGCCTCGGGGCTCACCACCGCAACGGGGAGATGCGCGGGGATCCGTTCGCGCAGTTCCGCCGTGGCCGGATGGGCGATCAGGACCACCTCGGGACGCAGCGTTTCCAGCGAGCGTTCGAGCTCGCGATCATCGCAGTCCTGGAGGCGAACCCGGGGAATGGTGGCCAGCACCTGCACCACGCTTTCGCGCAGGGTGGCGTCGGCGTTGACCAGAAGAAGGGTCGCTCGAGGCATGGCTGCCGTCCTGTCTTGGGATTCGGACTGCCTCAAGCAGGCGGCGTGCCAGATGTTTTTTCTTCTTTATTTTCCGGGACCTGTGATTGCCTTTGCCGCTTTTCGTCGGGATCCCGACAGCGGCAAGGGCTTGCCGCCGCCGGTCAGGCGTCAGAATCCCGTCCCAGACCGAACTTGCGCATGCGTTCCACCAGGGTGGTCCGCCGCATCCCCAGCCGTCGCGCGGCGCGCGCCACCACGTGCCCGGTTTCGGTCAACGCCGATTCAATCATGCTGCGCTCGAGATCGTTGAGGAAGTCGCGCAGGTCGACCCCCTCGGGCGGCAGCCCGTTCTCCCCCAGCACGCCATTGCCCGCGGCCGACGGGGCGGCCGCAGCAGCCCCGGTGCCCGGCTCAGGGGCGGAACCACTACGGTCCTCCACCCCCTCCGGCCGCACGCGCGGCGGGAGCTGGCCAAGATCCACCGGCAGATCGGGATACATGATGGACAGCTGTTCCAGCAGATTGGCCAGCTCGCGGATGTTGCCCGACCACTCCAGGCGCCCGAGATGATGGACCACCGCAGGGGTCAGGTGCGCCGGGGTCGCCCCCTGCTCGCGCAGCCGCTCCTCCAGCGCCGATACCAGCAGCGGGATGTCGCTCGAGCGTTCGCGCAGCGGCGGCAGTTCGATGGGAAAGACGTTCAGGCGGAAAAACAGGTCCTGGCGGAACTGCCCTTCGGCCACGGCTTCGTCGAGGTTGCGGTGGGTTGCAGCAATGATGCGTGCCTGGGTGGTGATGGACTTGTTCGAGCCCACCCGCTCGAACACCCGCTCCTGCAGTACCCGCAGCAGCTTCACCTGCATGGGCAGCGGCATGTCCCCGATCTCGTCGAGGAACAATGTGCCGTCTCCGGCCAGTTCGAAACGCCCGGTACGCGCAGTGAAGGCCCCGGTAAACGCCCCCTTCTCGTGCCCGAACAGTTCGCTCTCCAGCAGATCCGGCGGGATCGCACCGCAGTTGACCGCGACAAACGGCCGGTCCGCCCGCTCCGAGGCGTCGTGGATCGCACGGGCGACCACTTCCTTGCCGGAGCCGGTCTCGCCCAGGATCAGGGCCGTGGCATCGGTACGCGCCACCTGCGCCACCAGGCGCTTCACGCCGACCATGGTCGGGTGGCTGCCGACCAGACCGGGTACGTCGTCATGCATGCGCTGCCCGCCGAACCGCAGCCACTGCAGGATCTGGGTGACCCGCGAGACCGGCACCGGATGTTCCACCACCCAGTCCACCGCATGGTGGTCCACACTGCCACCATCGGTCGGCTGGGCCACCACCGGCAGGTTGTCAGGCGCACTGTCGGCCTGGGCGGCCACCGTCGATGCCGGCCCGCACAGCCAGATGGCAGCCGGTTCCCGGCTGCCGTCGGTCAGCCCGTCGGCATCGATGCGGGTCTCGGCTTCGCAGCCGATGGAGGAAAGAATGGCCCGGGTATCGCGGGCGGCCTCGGGTTCACCACCCAGGGCAATGTGGAGTCCGTTGTCGTCGTCCGCAGATTTCGCCATTCGCTCGAGGGCTCCGGTCGTGGGTTTGCGGCCTCCTCCGTGAAACCAGTCGCAGTATCAATGCGACCCCGCGCCGCCGTCAACTTTCTGTCGCTTTTCCGCCACGTCCCGACGGTGCAGCCGAAAGATCCAGCGCCCCAGTGCATCGTGCATGCGGTCATCATGCGGGGTCCAGCGGATCAGCTGGGCGTTCTCGCGCGGCGTCGGCGTCTCGACACCCAGAACCAGCGGCTGGGGCAGGAAATCGCTCAGATAGAGGGCCAGGCGGTCTGCGTCGTCACCCAGCGTACCCGCCGGGAGCACCATCCCGCCGCGGCTGATGACCACCGGGCGGGCCGTCGGACGCTCGGGTTCGAGGGCCTCGGCCAGCAGGTGCACCAGCAGGTCCAGCTTGCGCTCCAGCCGCTGCAGTTCCAGCGCCGTCTCGTCGGCAACCCCGTGCGCCGCGTGACCGCGGCCTCCTCCCGCCTCGAACAGTTCCATGCCGTCCACCAGCCGCTCGGCCAGTTCCCCGCGAGTAACCGGCCGATTGGTCGGCCCCACCGCCAGCGACGTGCGCACCGTCAGGGTATCGCCCAGCCAGTCACTCCAGTCCTGCTCGCTCATGTCTTCGCTCCCCTGCACGGATGCGCTGGTTCAGCCCGCGAATGCCCGGGCATTGCGGAAAAGACGCATCCACGGGCCATCTTCGCCCCACTCTTCGGGATGCCAGCTGTGCTGCACCGTACGGAACACCCGCTCCGGATGCGGCATCATGATCGTCGCGCGTCCATCCTCGCTGGTAAAGGCGGTCGCCCCGCGCGGCGAACCGTTGGGGTTGGCCGGATAGGCCTCGGCCGGCGAGTCATCGGCCTCCACGTAACGCAGCGCGGCCCGGTCATGCACCGGGGTCTGCCCGGGATACTCCACCCGGCCCTCGCCATGGGACACCGCCACCGGCAATACCGAGCCCCCCATGCCGTCCAGCAGGACCGACGGCCCCGGCTCGACCCGCACCAGCGACAGCCGCGCCTCGAACTGTTCGGACCGATTGCGCACGAAATGCGGCCAGTGGTCGGCCCCCGGTATCAGCGGCGCCAGGCGCGACAGCATCTGACAGCCATTGCAGACCCCCAGGCTGAAGGTATCGTCGCGCTCGAAGAACGCCGCGAACTGGTCCCGCAGCCCCGCATGGTTGAGGATGGTGCGCGCCCATCCGCCACCGGCACCCAGCACGTCACCGTAAGAGAAGCCGCCACAGGCGGCCAGCCCCTGCATTCCGGCCAGGTCCTGACGCCCCTCCAGAAGGTCGGTCATGTGCACGTCCACCGGCCGGAAGCCGGCCCGTTCGAAGGCCGCCGCCATCTCCAGCTGGCCGTTGACCCCTTGCTCGCGCAGGATTGCCACGCGCGGACGGACCCCCGTGGCGATGAACGGCGCCGCAATGTCCTCGGCCGGATCGAAGCGCAGGCGCTCGCACAACCCGTCATCCGCATCGATGCGGGCATATTCCTCGTCGGCGCACTCGGGGTTGTCGCGCAGTCGCTGCATACGCCAGCTGGTGGCCTGCCACTGCCGCTGCAGCCGCGCGCGCGTGGATTCCAGCAGGCTCCGCCCGGCCTGCCGCACCTGAACGGCATCGTCCGCGCGCAGCCGCGCGACCGCGTGCAGCCGGTCACCGAGACCGGCGCGCTGCATCGCATCCGTCAGCGCCTCCTCGGCCCCGGCGCGCATCTGGATCACCGCCCCCAGCTCCTCGTTGAACAGCCAGGCCGCGGCATCGGGCACCGCTTCCGGCACCTCGATGTCCAGACCCGACCGTCCGGCGAAGCCCATCTCCAGCAACGTGGTGATCAGCCCACCGTCGGAGCGGTCGTGATACGCGCACACCAGGCCCTCGCGCCGCAGCACGCCAAGTTCTGCCACGAAGGCCCGCAGGGCCACCGGATCCTCGACGTCGGGCGGGACCTCGCCGATCCCGGCCCCGGTCTGCGCCAGCGCGGAACCGCCCAGACGCATCTTCCCGCCGGCCAGATCCACGAACCACAGGCTGCCACCCTCCCGCGGATCCGGCTGTGGCGTCAGGCTGCGCCGGGCATCCGCGACCGGCGCAAAGCCCGACACCACCAGCGTCACCGGCGCGTGCATGTGGCGCTCCCGGCCCGCCTCGTCCTGCCACACGGTGCGCATGGACAGCGAATCCTTGCCCACCGGAATGCTGATGCCCAGCTGTGGACACAGGTCCTCGGCCACCGCCTGCACGGTGTCGAACAGACCGGCCTCCTCGCCCGGCACGCCGGCGGCCGCCATCCAGTTCGCGGACAGCCGGATCGCATGGGTACCGTCGATGTCCGCCGCGGCCAGATTGGTCACCACCTCGCCGATCGCCATGCGTCCGGAGGCCGGGGCAGACAGGATCGCCACCGGCGAACGTTCGCCCATGGCCATCGCCTCGCCGGTGGAACCCTCGAAATCGGTCAGCGTCACCGCACAGTCGGCCACCGGTACCTGCCACGGCCCCACCATCGGATCACGTGCCACGAGACCGCCCACGGAACGGTCACCGATGGTGATCAGGAAATGCTTGGCGGCCACCGCCGGCAGGTTCAGCACCCATTGCAGCGCGTCCTGCAGATCCAGGCTGTCGGTCTCCAGCGGCGTGACCGGCGGCGCGCGGCGCCGATCCTCGCGGGTCATCTTCGGCGTGCTTCCCAGCAGCATTCCCATCGGCATGTCCACCGCCGGCTGGTTGAACAGCCGGTCGTCGACCCGCAGATGGCCGTCGTCGGTGGCCTCGCCGACCACCGCGAACGGTGCCCGTTCGCGCTCGCAGATCGCGCGGAAGGCCTCCAGCGCCGCCGCGTCCACCGCCAGCACGTAGCGCTCCTGCGCCTCGTTGCACCACAGCTCCATCGGCGACAGGCCGGGCTCGGCGGTGGGTACCTCGCGCAGCTCCATGCGCCCGCCCCGTCCGGCATCGTCGAGGATCTCCGGGATCGCGTTGGACAGCCCGCCGGCACCCACGTCGTGGATGGAGCGGATCGGGTTGTCCGCGCCCAGCGCGGTGCAGCGGTCGATCACCTCCTGGCAGCGGCGCTGGATCTCGGGATTGCCGCGCTGCACGGACGCGTAGTCCAGCGCCTCGCTGCTCGCCCCGCTGGCCATCGACGAAGCGGCCCCGCCGCCCAGCCCGATCAGCATCGCCGGGCCGCCCAGCACCACGATGGGCGTCTGTGCAGGCACGTCGCCCTTGTACACGTGCTCGCCGCGCATCGATCCCACGCCCCCGGCCAGCATCACCGGCTTGTGGTAGCCGTACAGCACCTCGCCCCCGTCCGGGTGCGGCAGCTCGGTCTCCAGCGTACGGAAATAGCCGCACAGTGCCGGCCGCCCGAATTCGTTGTTAAATGCCGCGGCCCCGATCGGCCCCTCCAGCATGATGTTCAGTGCGCTCTCGATTCTCCCCGGACGACCGAAATCCTGCTCCCAGGGCTGCGGATGCTCCGGGATACGCAGGTTGGACACGGTAAAGCCGGTCAGCCCGGCCTTGGGCTTAGACCCGCGCCCGGTCGCACCCTCGTCGCGGATCTCGCCGCCGGAGCCGGTGGCCGCTCCCGGCCAGGGGGAGATCGCCGTCGGATGATTATGGGTCTCCACCTTCATCAATACTGGCAGGTCCAGCGACTCGCGCCGATATTCGCCGTCGGCGTCGGGCATCAGCCGCACCCCGTGGTGACCCTCGATCACCGAGGCATTGTCGCTGTAGGCGGACAGCACGCCTTGCGGGTGCTTCCGGTGCGTCTCGCGGATCATCCCGAACAGCGTGCGGTCCTGCGCCTCGCCATCCACCACCCAGTCGGCGTTGAAGATCTTGTGGCGACAGTGTTCGGAATTGGCCTGCGCGAACATCATCAGTTCGGCGTCGGTGGGCGCCCGCCCCAGCGCGCGGTAGCCCTCGGTCAGATAATCGATTTCCTCGCTCGACAGGGCCAGCCCGAGCTCGCCGTTGGCCCGTTCCAGCGCGCTGCGGGCATCCGGCTCCAGCGTCACGGTCTGCAGCGACCGCGGGGTCTCGGTACGGAACAGCGCACCCGCATCGGCCGGATCTTCGATCACCGCCTCGGTCATGCGGTCGAACAGCGGCGCGGCCAGTTCGGCCAGCGACAGTGACTCCGACCATTCGCCCGCCAGGTACCAGTGCGTGCCGCGCTCGATGCGTTCCACCGCACCTTCCAGCCCCGCGTGCCACGCGATCTCGGTGGCCTTGGAGGACCACGCGCTGATGGTGCCCGGGCGCGGGATCACCACCGGCTCACGGCGCGCCTCGAAACCGGGCGCCGTCCACGGATCTCCCTCTTCCAGCAGTGCGGCCAGGCGCTGCTCCTCCTCGGGATGCAGGCGGCGGTGCAGCTGCACGAAATACAGATAACGGGCGGCCAGCCGAACCGTCCCTCCGGTACGTTCGCCCAGCGCCGCCTCCAGCGTCCGCAGCCGAAAGGACGAAACCGCCGTGCCGCCTTCAAAAACCCGCATCATTGTCACCCGGTATGCCGTGGTTGGAGCCTCGATCAAGCCGCGCATTGTAACGGATGCGCGGGAACTCCGGCTGCGGTACCCTGTCTCAGTAGTTGCGAAGGGGGCGACCTGGATTCGACGCGGGTCGCAAAACCTGAGGTGCATGCCGAGGATGTAGTGAGCCTCGTAAAAATCACTGCAAAAAAATAGTTGCCAACGACGACAACTACGCACTCGCCGCTTAAAACCCGGTAGGGTGCCGTCCGACTGGAGCCGTGCTTGTGCGTCCAGTATCGGGCGTCGACTCTCACAAGCTCGCGGTGAAGCGTGCCCGGCGCGGATCCGTTAAAACTCAACCGGGATCGCCAGTCGTCTTCCCTGCCTGTCGGGTAGCGGCTGGTTAAACGCAAAGACAGGATAAGCATGTAGAGCCGAGGGCGGAGGGCCTGCGGACGCGGGTTCGATTCCCGCCGCCTCCACCACATTCTGAAGACAATCAGGCGCCTGCGGGCGCCTTTTTTCGTTGACTATCCAACGGTGCACCCACCCCATGAGCGTTCACCAGGAAAGCCTGACCTTCACCACCCGCGGCCGGGGTTCCGTTCCGGTCACCGAGGCCGTGAACCGGGTCATCCGCCAGTCCGGCATCACCACCGGGACCTGCCATGTCTTCCAGCATCACACCAGCGCCTCGCTGCTGATCACGGAGAATGCCGACCCCGACGTGCGCCGCGACCTCGAGACCATCCTCGCGCGCCTCGCGCCGGACGGTGACCCGGCCTATCACCACGACATGGAAGGCGACGACGACATGGCGGCCCATGCCCGCGCCATGCTGACCCATAACGACCTCACGGTCCCGGTGACCGAAGGCCGGGCCAGCCTCGGCACCTGGCAGGGCATCTTCCTGCTGGAACACCGCTACGCCGGTCACCAGCGACGCGTCACGGTCACCGTCCAGGGGGAATAGGCCAGTGTCCGATCATGCCGGACGCCCGCGTGGCGGGCGCGCGTGTACGGTGATCTCCTCACGGTCGTGATAGAGTTGGCGCGCGCGCAGGCGAAATCCGCGCCCGGCCAGCCGGCCTTCCAGCCGATCAAGACATTCACGCACGGTCTCGTAGCGCTTCTTCATCGGCAGCTTGAGGTTGAAGATCGCCTCCTCCGCCCAGCCCGCTTCCAGCCAGTCCCCGATCCGATCGCTCACCCGTCCCGGCCGGTCGACGATGTCGCACACCAGCCAGTGCACCGGGCGCGGCGGCAACCAGGTAAACGCGTCCTCGCGCACGTGTTCGACCTGCCCCCCGGCCATCAGGCCCGGATCCATCGGCCCGTTGTCCACCGCCTGCACGTGCAGGCCGCGCCGCACCAGCTGCCAGGTCCAGCCCCCCGGGGCCGCACCCAGGTCCACGGCCGACATGCCCTCGCTCAGGCGCTGTTCGCGCTCCGCCGGCGTGAGGAACTGATGCCAGGCCTCCTCCAGCTTGAGCGCCGAGCGGCTGGGTGCCGCACGCGGCGCCTTCAGTCGCAGGATCCCGCCCGGCCGGTCGCTGCTTCGGTCCGGCTCGGCGAGTCCCGGCTGCACCCGATCGCCGGCGGTCCAGAAGCAGTGCAGCCGCCGCCCCCCGGCGGCACCCGATTCGCGCAGCGACCCGGCCGCGCGCAGCGCTGCGGCCAGCGGGCGCTCCAGGGCCTTGCCCAGACGCTGCAGCTGCTTGCCCTCGTTGGTGTCCGGGGTCTCGTGCCAGATCGTCTCGAACGACCACCCGGCCGCCTGCACGCGCTCCACGATCGGCCCGACCCGGTCTTCGCGCGGCAGACCTTCCAGCGGATGCAGGGCCGGCAGGCGCTGGCGGGCAAAGATGCGATCCTCCAGCGCAAGCGCCTCGCGCAGCGCTTCCGGCTGGCCGTCGGCCGGCAACAGGCGCACAAAGGCCGCGGCGTCGGCAAAACGCAGGTACACCGCGAGTCCCGCGCGCCCGGCCTCCGCCGCGAGTTCCCCGGCCAGGTCCTTCTCGAACCCGGCCCGACAGTAGAAAAGCAGTTCTTCGATGCCCGGCTCCATTCCGGTCCCCTCCCGGCCCGTATCGGCACGCAGGATGCCCCAGCCGTGGTGCACGCCGCCAGCCCGGGCTACCCCGGCAAGACCGCCCGCACACGCGTCCACAAAAAAGGCCGCCCCTGACGGGGCGGCCCTGATGGTCGGCGATCCGGCCGGGCGATCAGCGCGCCATGCCGGGATCGTCCTCCACGTTCTTCACCTTCGGCAGGTACGGCTGCCCCACCGACACGGTTTCCTTGTCACGCAGCCAGTCGGCAACGATCTCCCAGACCGGTTCGGTGTCGTGCGGCTCGTGGACATCGGCCCAGCCCGCCACCACGTAGTTGCGGTCCGGATCCAGGGGCTCGCCGTTGATCTCCACGTCGGTGATGCGCTCGCCCATCGACTTGTGCGGGTCGATCGTGTAGGTGATGCCACCGGTACGCACCATGTCGCCGCCGCGGTGTCGGAACGGATCCTCGTTGAAGATCGAGTTCGCGACGTCTTCCATCGCGTTCTTCAGCTGGGCCCCGGTCATCTCGTTGCGGGTGGTCTCGGAATAAGTGGTCGCGGTCTGACTCATCAGCTCCTCGAAGGTGATCGGCTGGCCCGGCAGCACGCTGATACCCCAGCGGAAGCCCGGCGACAGCGCCACTTCGGCGTCCATGCGCTCCATCATCGCCTCGAGGATGATCTCGTCGAAGGTGCCGTTGAAGTTGCCGCGGCGATAGAGCAGGTCGTCCGTCACCGCCAGCTCTTCCATAAGCTTGTCCTCGTACGGCTTGCGCACCTCCTTGATGTGCGCCTCCATCTCCTCGTCGGGCTCCAGCAGGTTGGAGAACACCGGCAGCATCTTGAAGCGGTAGTCCTTCACGCCGCTATCATTCACATCCAGATCCAGCACGCCAAGGAACTTGCCGTTGGAACCCGCGTTGGTCACCAGAGTACGTTCGCCGGCGGCGTTCTCGATTTCCAGCGCACCCGGGATCGCGTCGTGGGTGTGGCCACCCATGATCACGTCGACGTCGCGCAGGCGACGGGCCATCTCGATATCCGTGACCATTCCGTTGTGCGACAGGATGGCGACGACCTTGGCGCCCTTCTCCCGCACCTCGTCGATCATCTGCTGCGCTTTCTCTTCACGGATCCCGAAGGACCAGTCCGGGAACATGTAGCTCGGATTCGCCACCGAGGTGTAGGGGAAGGCCTGGCCTATGATCGCCACCGGGACCCCGTTCATCTCGCGGATGGTGTAGGGCTCGAACACCCGGTCACCCCAGTCAGCATCCTCGACGTTTTGTGCGACGAAATCGATGCCGTTGGGCTTGAAGTCGTTCTCGATGACCTCCATGAGCCGCTCGTCACCGAAGGTGAACTCCCAGTGACCGGTCATCACGTCCACGCCCAGCAGCTTCTGCGCGTCGACCATGTCCTGCGCACCGCTCCACAGCGAGACTGCGGACCCCTGCCAGGTATCACCGCCGTCCAGCAGCAGCGAGTTCGGGCGATCGGCACGCAGCTTCTTAACCAGTGTCGACAGGTGGGCAAAACCACCGACCCGGCCGTATTTCTCCGCCGCCTCGGCAAAATCGATGTAGGTCAGCGCGTGCGCCTCGGGGGTGCCCTTCTCGACCCCGAAGTGTTCCAGCAGGGCCTCGCCGGCCAGAACCGGCGGCTTGCCCTTCATGTCCCCCACGCCGATGTTGACGTCCGGCTCGCGGAAATACACCGGCATCAGCTGCGCGTGGCAGTCGGTGTAGTGCAGCAGCGACACGTTGCCGAACGGCTTGATGTCGTAAAAATCCGACGGCGCGCGCTGCCAGTTGATGCTCTCGCCCGCCCAGGCGGTGCCGGTCAGACCGGCCGCCCCGGCCGCCACCATGACTTCTAGGAATTCCCTCCGCGTGAGGTTCATAGACCACTCCTGAGTGTTGGGACCTGAATGTAAACCGATAGACGCCCACCGGGTGCGCGTTATTCCATCACGTTTCGCTCGCCCTGCGGGCTCGCGGCACAATGTGACGCCGAACGCACCCGGCGTCGCGAAAGACCCACCTTCGCAAGGGATAAAGCGAGGAGAATCCACAAAAAAGGCCCCTCCCGAACGGCAGGGGCCAATACGCGACATACACCACTCAACGGCTACCCGATCGAACGCGGCATGCCCCGTGGTCGACGGCACCGATCGAAGCTGGCACCTCCGACTGTAGCTGGCGACACAAACGAGATTGTGATGCAGATCAATGAGAAACGCGTTCGGAATGAAATGTCCCCGGACCTTTTGCTACCGGCCGTCCCGGGGACGGTTAAGCGATCCGGGCCATTGCGCCGGACCGTCGCGTGGTTTAACCTTTCGCGGCTTACGGAGAGGTGGCCGAGCGGTCGAAGGCGCACGCCTGGAAAGTGTGTATACGGTAACCCCGTATCGAGGGTTCGAATCCCTCCCTCTCCGCCAGATTGAAGGAGATCTCCGGCATCCGCTCAGGTGTCCGGAACTCGACGAAAAGGGCCTCCGGGCCCTTTTTTTACATGGGCTCCTCACAGGCGCATCTCGCGCACCGGGACCAGGGAAGAATGGGCAACCCCACCAACCAGCCAGGCCGCCGGCGCACGCGCTGGCTCGGTTCCCTCATCAACCTGCCGCGCCGCACCAAGCGCTGGCTCATGGTCGCGGCCGACGTGGTCATGCTTCCGCTGGCCCTCTGGAGCGCCTTCGCCATCCGTCTGGCCGAACCCCTGCCGCCGGCCATGCTCAATGCCTGGTGGCTGTTCCCCCTGTTGCCCGTGGCCGGCGTGTTCATCTTCGCCCGCCTGGGCCTGTACCGCGCGGTGGTGCGCTTTATGGGGACGCGCGCGGTGTGGTCGGTACTCACCGGCGTGATCCTGCTGGCCCTTCTGCTGTGGGCGGCCGCGGCCATCGGACGTCTCGACGACTTTCCACGGCTGGTCCCGGTCAATTTCGCCATCCTTGCGTTTCTGTATGTGGGTGGCAGCCGCTTCCTGGTGCGCAGCTGGTACCACACGGTCAACGAGCTCCGTCGGCATGCCGAGCCCGTGCTCGTCTACGGAGCCGGCGCGGCGGGCATGCAGCTCGCCGCCGGCCTTGGTCCGGCCGGACAGTTCCGCATCATCGCCTTCATCGACGACAACCCGGCCCTGCAAGGTCAGGCGATCAACGGCATCCGGGTTCATCCACCTCGCATGATCGGGCCGTTGCTGCACCAGCACGGGATCCGGCGCATCCTGCTGGCCATACCGTCCGCGTCGCGATCCACCCGCAAGACGATCCTGGAGCGCCTGGAGCCCTACCCGCTGCATGTGCAGTCGGTGCCGTCCATGGAGGCGGTGGTTTCCGGCCAGGCACGGCTGGAGCAGCTCGAGGACATCGACGTCGCCGACCTCCTGGGCCGCGACCCGGTGCCGCCGCAGCCCGATCTGCTGCGTTGCAGCATCCATGGCCGGCGCGTGATGGTTACCGGTGCCGGCGGATCCATCGGCTCCGAACTGTGCCGGCGCATCCTGCGTCAGGAGCCCGCCGAACTCGTCCTGCTCGAACGCAATGAGTACGCGCTCTACCGTATCGAACAGGAGATGCGTGCCCTGCGCGAGGAACTGCGACTGGACTGCGCCATCCATGCCCTGCTGGGTTCCGTCACCCTGGAACGCCGGGTGACATCCATCCTGCGCCTGAACCGGGTCCAGACCCTGTACCACGCCGCGGCCTACAAACATGTGCCCATCGTCGAAGAGAATGCCGTCGAGGGGGTGCGCAACAACGTGTTCGGCACCCGCATACTGGCCGATGCCGCCATCGCCGCCGGGGTCGAACGTTTCATCCTGATCAGTACCGACAAGGCCGTGCGCCCCACCAACGTGATGGGCGCCAGCAAACGCCTGGCCGAGATGATCCTGCAGGACCGCGCCGCCAACACCCCGGGCACCATCTTCAGCATGGTGCGTTTCGGCAACGTACTGGGTTCTTCGGGTTCGGTCGTGCCGCTGTTTCACCGCCAGATCCGCGAGGGCGGCCCGGTGACCGTGACCCACCCGGAGATCACCCGGTATTTCATGTCCATCCCCGAGGCGGCCGAGCTGGTGATCCAGGCCGGCACCATGGCCAGCGGGGGCGAGGTCTTCGTCCTCGACATGGGCGAAGCCGTGCGCATCCAGGACCTGGCGCGACGGATGATCCGACTGCACGGACGCCAGGTCCGCGACGCGAACGGCCAGCCAGCGGATGGCATCGCGATCACCTTCACCGGCCTGCGACCGGGCGAGAAGCTCTACGAGGAACTGCTGATCGGCGACAACGTGGAACCGACCCGGCACCCGCGCATCATGCAGGCACGCGAAGACCATGCCGCACCCGAGACCCTGGGCCGGGCCCTGGAGCAACTGGAGGCCGCCGATCAGGCGATGGATGCCGAGGCCACGCGCGAGCACCTGCGGCGAATCCTGCCCGAATACCGGCCCGCACCCGCCGACTGAGCGAGCCAGCCCGCTACTTACTTGTACGAGTAGTGGTAGTACCCGTACCCGTAACTGGCGCTGGCCGTAGCCTCCATCGAGTTCAGGATCGCCCCCCGGGTCTCCACGCCCGCGCTCTCCAGACGCCGTCGGGCGGTTTCGATCTCGCGCACGGGGTTGAGCTGGAAGCGCACCACCATCAGGGTCGTCGAGCAGTGCCGCGCCACCACAGACGCATCCGTCACCGCGAGGATCGGCGGGGTATCGATCAGCACGAGATCGTACTCCTCGCTCACCTGATCCAGGAACCGGGTGAAGCGCTCGTTCATCAACAGCTCGGCCGGATTCGGCGGCGCCGAGCCACGGGCCATGTAGTCCAGCCCCTCGATGTCGGTCTCGCGGATCGCTTCGCTCAGAGTCAGCTTGTCGGTCAGCATATCCGACAACCCGCCCGCGCTGGACTCGCCAAAGGCATGGTGGATGTGGCCCTTGCGCAGGTCGGCATCCACGACCAGCACCTTCTGACCCGCCTGCGCACACACCGCGGCCAGATTCACCGAGATGAAGCTCTTGCCCACCCCGGGGCTCGGCCCGGTGATCACCAGCCGGTTGTCCCCAGCCTCCAGCATCGCAAAATGCAGGCTGCTGCGCAGTCCGCGCAGGGCCTCGACCGCCCCGTCGGTGGGCGAATACGAGGCCAGCACGCCGCTCACCACACCTTGCTCGGACGCGGCGCCTTCACGCCTGCCACTGCTCCGACTGTCGCGTCGCCGGCGCAGACGCTTGATCAGTTTCTGCTGTACATCCGAAAGCGGCACGGTCGCATACACCGGGAGGTCCAGCTCCTCGATCTGTTCCTGCGACTCCACGCCCCGGTTGAGCATTCCACGCAGCAGTACCAGGGCCACCGACAGCATCCCGCCGAGCACTGTCGCCAGTGCGACGATCAGACCGCGCTGCGGCTCCACCGGCGACGGCAACACCGCCGCATCATCCAGGATGCGCACGTTCCCCACAGTGCCGGCACGAGTGATATCCAGCTCCTGCATGCGGTTGAGCAGCTGGACGTAGACCTCCTGATTCACTTCCACGTCGCGCTGCAGCCGCAGCACCTGCTGCTGGGTCTCGGGCAACCCCCCGATCTTTTCCTGCAGCGAGCGACGCTCGTTCTGCAGCTGTTCGCGTTTTTCCAGCAGGGTCACGTAGGTGGGATGGCTCTGGGTGTAGCGCCGGGAGATCTCCGCCTCCTCGAACTCCAGCTCGGTGATCTGGCGATCGAGTTCCACCAGACGGTCGAGGATCGACTGCGTCTCCATCGACATGTCAACGCTTTCCTGCTCCACCTGGTACTCGTTGAGCGCGTCCTCGGCCTCGCGCAGGCGGGCGCGCACCTCGGGCACCTGATCCTCCAGGAACTCCAGACTCTGTTCGGCCTCCGCCGCCTGACGTTCCACGTTCTGCTGGCGATAGATGTCGCTGATCGCGTTCAGTGCGCGCCGGGCCTGATCCGAATCCGAATCGGTGTACGTAAGACTGAACACCCCGCTCTCGCTGCCCTGCTCGCTGGCCTGAAAACGGTTGCGCAAGTCACGGATCGCATTCAGCCGCGAATCGCGCCGCAGCTCGAAGCGCGCACCCGGTGCGGCAGACACCTCCTCGACGAACAGGATCACCTGCCCGTCCATAAAACTGGCCTCTTCGCCGACCCGGCCTTCACCGACTTCTTCCTCCTCGTGGCGCAGGACAAACCGGTCCTCACCGGTGACCTCCAGTTCCATGACCCGGCCTTCCATCTCCGGCGAGACCCGCAGATCCCCTAGGCTCAGATGTTCCCCCGCCCACGCGTAACCTGCACCCGGCCCGCCGAGCATGGCGGCGTCGGCCCGTGCCCAGCCCCGGCGCACCAGGAACTCGCCGATCACCGGCAGGTGCACCGGCCTCACCACCAGATCCAGGCGCTCACGGTCCACCGCCTGTCCCAGCACCATGCGCGACCGCAGGATCTCCAGCTCGGCCGAGGCACGGGGTTCGCGCCCCAGCATCTCGCGCATGTCGTCCAGCGGCGCGCGCATGCCCCCGGTCTCCTCGACCTGCACCAGCGCATCGGCCTGATAGATCGGTGTGGCCAGGTTCGCGTAGATACCACCACCCAGCATGAACAGGAAGGTGATGCCGACGATCCACCACTTGTGATCCAGCAGCAGCCCGAACAGCCGTCCGAGATCGATTTCGTCATCCGCCGGAGCCGAGGGAGAGGGATTCTGCGCCATGGATTATCGTGTTCCTGTGGTCTTTTGGGGGCCGTTCAGCGCAGCCGTTCCGCCCAGCCGCGCGCCGCCTCGGTCAGCAGCACGTGCACCTCGCGAAACGCATCATCGCTCTTGCCGTAGGGATCGGGGATGTCGCGTCCGCGGCCCTCGTCCAGCCAGTGACCAAAACGCATGGTCTTGCCCAGCGCGCGCGGATGGTTGCGACCGATCGCCTGGCGCTGACCGTCAGTCATCACCAGCACCAGATCGGACTGTTCCAGCAAGCTGGAAGTCAACTGGCGCGCGCTGTGTGCGGACACGTCCAGCCCGTCGGCCTCGGCCAGCGCGCGCGCCTGGGGAGCCACCCCTTCGCCCACCAGCGCTCCCAGACCGGCGGATCCGATGTGGCGCTTCGGCGCATGGCGGCGCAGCAGTGCCTCACCGACCGGGCTGCGGCAGATATTACCGGTACATACGACCAGGATGCGTTCGAACATGAGCGCCGTCAGAAATCGTCACGCAGGTCGCGGACATCGCGAGTGGCCTGCGAGGCGCGATAGACCGCGTTCACGGTCGGCAACAGCTCGTTGATCACGCGGTTCCAGCGACCCAGCGGCGTGGTCGTCACATACACGATATCCATCGGCTCCAGCTCGAACTCAGTGCCCAGCAGCAGGGCGGTCGCATCGCGCGCATCCAGCTGATACACCGTCGCGAGCAGATCCGAGTCGGGCGCGGCCTGCCGGATCACGAAGATCCCGCTGGCGTCCGCCGTCGCCTCGTTGAAACCGCCCGATTCGGTCAAGGCGTCGGTCAGCGAGATCCGTCCACGCCCCATCGGGATACTGCGGGGCTCGCCCACCTCGCCGAGCACGTAGGCCTTCTGGTCGGTGGTGTCCGGCACGTGCAGCACGTCGCCATCCCGCAGCACGCGGTTCTCGGAGAGATCGCCCTCGCTCAGCATCGCGTACATCGACAGCGGCACTTCTTCACCATCGCGTGTCAGACGTACGTTGTGCCAGTTCGCTTCCTCGGTCAGGCCACCGGCGTCATTGATCGCGTCCAGCACCGTCAGCGGCACGTTGGTAACCGGCTGGCGCCCCGGCTCGCGGACCTCGCCGGTCACGTGCACCTGCTGCGAGCGGTAATCCGCCACCAGCACCTCCACCTGCGGATCGCTGATGACCGCGGACAGTTCCTCGGCCAGCACGTCGCGGACCTCGGCCACCGTCAGCCCTTCCACCTCGACCCGTCCCACGAACGGATAGAAGATCGTCCCGTCAGAATGCACCGTATTGCCCGACTCCGCCGCCGAACGCTCGGAGCCCGCAGGGATCGTCAGCTCGGGGTGGTCGTACACGATGATACTGAGGACGTCGCCGCGCCCGATGCGGTAGTCGTAATGCGGGACGTCCGCCCCCAGCTCCTCCCGGGCCTGCTCCAGATCCGGCACCTCGGGGGTCTCCGCGAGTTCCTGGCGCACCAGTCCGCGGGTGATCGGCCGCACCTCCACCATGTCGTGCAGGGGTTCGGATTCCGCGCGCTCCTGGATATACCCGCCCGGCGCCCACGCGCAGCCGGAAAGGCCCAGCGCCGCCAGCAGCGGCAGGGAAAACAAGGCATACCTTGCGGAAGACATCCGCGAATCCCTCGGGGGTCGGCTTCAAAAACGGAACGGGAAGGATACAGATCGACCCTGACTCATGCCACAGCGTCCGTGCGCGGTCAGACCCCGTAATAGTCGCGGTACCAGCGGACGAAGCGGGCGACGCCTTCTTCTACCGGAGTGGAGGGTTCGTAGCCGACGTCGGCCTTGAGGTCTTCGACGTCGGCGTAGGTATCGGGGACGTCACCGGGCTGCAGCGGCAGCAGGTTTTTCTCGGCCTTTTTGCCGAGGTTTTCTTCCAGCACCTCGATGTAGTGCATCAGCTCCACCGGCCGGTGTGCCCCGATATTGTACAGCCGGTACGGCGCGGCGCTGGTGGCGGAGTCGGGCTGCGCCCCGCTCCAGTCCGCGTTGGCCTGGGCCGGGTGATCGAGGGTGCGGATCACGCCTTCGACGATGTCATCGATGTAGGTGAAGTCGCGCCGGTGGTTGCCGTAGTTGAAGACGTCGATCGGCTCGCCGGCGAGGATCTTGCGGGTGAACATGAACAGTGCCATGTCCGGACGGCCCCAGGGGCCGTAGACGGTAAAGAAGCGCAGGCCGGTGGTCGGAAGCTGATAAAGGTGGCTGTAGGTGTGCGCCATCAGCTCGTTGGCCTTCTTGCTCGCGGCGTAGAGGCTGAGCGGGTGGTCGACGTTGTGGTGCACCGAGAACGGCATCTCCTCGTTGGCGCCGTACACCGAGCTGGAGCTGGCGTAGACCAGGTGCTCCACGCCGTTGTGGCGGCAGCCCTCCAGGATGTTGCCGAAGCCGACCAGGTTGGTGTCGATGTAGGCGGCCGGGTTCTCCAGCGAGTAGCGCACGCCGGCCTGGGCGGCGAGGTTAACCACGCGCTGCGGCCGATGCTCGCGGAACACCCGCTCCATCGCCTCACGATCCGCGATGTCCTCGCGCACGTCGGTGAAGCGCTCGTGGTCCCGGATGCGAGCCAGGCGCGCCTCCTTCAGCGACACGTCGTAGTAGTCATTCAGGTTGTCGATGCCGATGACTTCGTCGCCGCGCTCCAGCAGGCGCTGAGCCAGGGCGTTGCCGATAAAACCGGCGGTTCCGGTAATGAGGATCTTCATGCGTGCGTTCGATTCCGGGTGCGGTGCGGGTCGCAGTGGGAGTATCCGTACGCGACGTATAGTACCCGCCACTCTGTCCGCGTGCACCCGCCACCATCGCGGGGGACCGGTTTGCGTTACCATGCGCGGCCTGCAGAAACCGGATGCGGAGTGGCCGATGACGGATCGTTCGACGCTGATTGTGAGCGCGACCTGGGTGCTGCCAATGGTGCCGCGGGGCACTGTCCTGCACGACCACGCGGTGATCATCCGCGACGGCGGGATCGTCGCGGTCCGCTCGCGCGAGCAGGCGCTGGCGGAATACCCGGAGGCCCGCCACGAACATCGCGAGGGACATGCCCTGATGCCCGGACTGGTCAACGCTCATACCCATGCCGGCATGACCCTGCTGCGCGGCGTCGGCAGCGATCGCCCGCTGATGGAATGGCTGAAAAGCTACATCTGGCCGGTGGAAGGCAAACTGCTGTCGCCGGAATTCGTGAACGACGGCACTCGGCTGGCCGCGGCGGAGATGCTGCGGGGCGGCACGACCTGCTTCTCCGACATGTACCTGTTCGTGAATGATGCCGCCGCCGCGGTCGATGCCAGCGGCATTCGCGGGGTGATGGGCCTGACGGTGTTCGACTTCCCCACCCCCTGGGCGCAGACCCCGGACGAATACTTCCAGCGCGGTCGCGAGGTCGTGGACACCTGGGGCGATCACCCCCGCATCCGCTTCACCGTCGCCCCCCACGCGCCCTACACCGTGGGTGACGAGAGCATGCAGCGGGTGGGCGAGCGCGCCCGTGAGCTGGGCGTGCCGGTGCACACCCACGTGCACGAGACCGCCGGCGAGGTGGAAGAGGCGGTAAGCAACGGCGGTGAACGCCCGCTGGCCCGCCTCGCCCGCCTCGGTCTGCTGGACCAGCCGTTCATGGCGGTGCACATGACCCAGGTCAGCGACGAAGATCTGGCCCTGCTGGAGAACCGGCCGGTGTCGATCACGCACTGCCCGGAATCCAATCTCAAGCTGGCGTCCGGCTTCTGCCCGGTGGCGCGGCTGGACCAGGCCGGGATCAACCTCGCGCTGGGCACCGACGGGACCGCCTCCAACAACGACCTCGACATGATCGGCGAGATGCGCACGGCGGCCCTGCTGGCCAAGGGCGTGAGTGGCGATGCAGCCGCGCTGCCGGCCGAGCGCGTGCTGGAGATGGCGACCCTGGGCAGCGCGCGCGCCCTGGGGCTGGATCACGAGATCGGTTCACTGGAAGCGGGCAAGCGCGCCGATCTGATCAGCCTCGACCTGAACGGCCCGGAGCTGCAGCCCGAACACGATCCGCACGCACGCATCGTCTATGCCGCCACCCGCGAGGCCGTGCGCGACGTATGGGTGGACGGGCGGGCGTTGCTCGCCGACCGCGAACTGCTTACGCTTGACCTTGAGGCCATCCACGCCAGCGCCGTTCGGTGGCAGGGCCGCGTGGCCGAGACCCTGCAAGCCTGCGAGAGCTGAACCGCCCATGACCCAGACGCACTCCAACGTCGATCCGGCCGAGATCCACAAGTTCACGGATCGCGCGCACGAATGGTGGGACCCCAACGGGGCCTTCGCCACCCTGCACGCGATCAACCCCCTGCGCCTGGAATGGATCGACGGTCACGCCGATCTCGCCGGCAAGAAGGTCATCGATGTCGGATGCGGCGCCGGGATCCTGTCCGAGGCAATGGCCGTACGCGGCGCCGAGGTCACCGGACTCGATGCCGGTGCCGAACACCTGGAAGTCGCGCGCGAACACGCCCACGACAGCGGTGTTTCCGTGCGTTATCTGCACGTAACGGCCGAGGAGCACGCGGAAAAGCACCCGGGCGAATATGACGTGGTCACCTGCCTGGAAATGCTGGAACACGTACCCGATCCGGAGAACGTGATTGACGCCCTGTGCCGGCTGGTCCGGCCCGGCGGCTGGATCTTCCTCTCCACCATCAACCGCACCCCGCGGGCGTTTGCCGAGGCCATCGTGGGCGCCGAATACGTGATGCGCCTGCTGCCGGCCGGCACCCACGAGTACGGCCGTTTCATTCGTCCGTCGGAACTGGCCGCGCAGCTGCGCCGGCACCAGGTGGAAGTGGTGGACATGACCGGCCTCACGTGGTCGCCGCTGTCCGGACGCTACCGCCTCACCCCGAACACCGACGTCAACTACCTGATGGCCGCACGCGCATGAGCCACGAACCGGGCGCGGTCCTGTTCGATCTGGACGGGACCCTCCTCGACACCGCACCCGACATGCACGCCGCGCTCAACCGGCTGCTGGCCGAGAACGACCGCGCGCCCCTGCCCTTCGATGCCGTGCGCAACCATGTCTCGCACGGCTCGCACGCCCTGGTCACTCTGGCCTTCCCCGATGCGCCGGACGAGCAAACCGAGGCCCTGAAAAAGCGCTACCTCGAGATCTACGCGCGCGACCTGTGCATCGCCACCGCCCTGTTCCCGGGCATGGACGCCCTGCTGGGCGAGATCGAGGCGCGCGGCTGGCACTGGGGCGTGGTCACCAACAAGCCGACATGGCTGACCGAACCGCTGCTGGAGGCCCTGGGCCTCGCCCCGCGCATGAGCGCGATCGTCTCCGGCGACAGCCTCGCACGACGCAAGCCGGACCCCGATCCCATGTGGCTGGCCGCCCGCCAGACCGGGCTCGAGCCCGCACGCCACTGTTACTGGGGCGATGCCGAGCGAGACATCGTCGCCGGCAAGCGGGCCGGCATGTCTACCCTGATCGCCGGCTGGGGCTATATCGATTCCGCTCAGGACCCGCAGACCTGGGGTGCCGACGGCATGCTCGAGCAGCCCGGCGATTTCTGGCCCTGGCATGCCGCCCTGAGCGACATCCCCGACACCTGCCTCCCGTAGTCCGGGAAAGGGACGCCGAAATGGCTCGAAGCGAGATTGCCGCCGCCTACCGGCACTGCCGCCAGCGGGCGGCCACGCATTACGAGAATTTCCCGGTCGCCTCGCGGCTGCTGCCCCGCAAGATGCGCGACCCGGTGGCCGCGATATACTGCTACGCACGCGACGCCGACGACCTCGCCGATGAGGATTCGCGCCCGGTCGACGCGCGCCGTGCCGATCTGCAGGCCATGCAGGAACACGTCCGCGCGCTGGACGACCCGGCCGCGGAGACCGCCCCCGAATGGATCGCGCTGGCGGATGCGAAGAGGCGCTTCGACCTGCCCGTTGAACCCTTCGTCGACCTCGCGGACGCGTTCATCCAGGACCTGGAAAAGACCCGCTATGCGGACATCGGCGAGGTGATGGAATACTGCCGGCGTTCGGCCAACCCCGTCGGCCGGCTGATCCTGCACCTGCAGGGCGATCCCGATGACGCCATGCTGGGCCAGTCGGATGCCATCTGCACCTCTCTGCAACTGATCAACTTCTACCAGGACCTGCACCAGGACATCAGCGAAAACGACCGCATCTATCTCCCGCAGGACGAGATGGCCCGCTACGGTGTGACCGAGGTGATGCTGCGCGAACGGCTCAACACCCTGCCCCTGCAGAACCTGATGCGGTTCCAGTACGCCCGCGCCGACCGCCTGCTGCGCGCCGGCGCCCCGCTGGGCGGGACCCTGCGCGGGCGGCTCGGGCTGGAGATCCGCGCCATCGTCAACGGGGGCGCGCGCGTGCTGTGGCGCCTGCGCCAGCAGGACGACGTGTTCGCCCGCCCCCGCCTGCGAACCCGCGACATGGCGGTGATCCTGTGGCACAGCCTGCGGCCGCGCCGCCGGGGCAGCGGCGCCTGAACGTCCTCCCCGATCCGCTCCCGACTCCGAACCACCACCCGGCGCCCGACATGCAAACCAACCCGCTGCTGCCCGGCAACCACCCGCTGCGTGAGTCCATCCAGGACGAGATCCACACCCGTTTTTACGAACCCCTGGAGCCACCGGCGCGGGTCTCCTGGCTGGCCCTGCTGACCCCGCGCGACGCGATCGAGCGCGAGCGTGAATGCGTCGCCGACCTGTGCCGGCGCCACGGGGTCCAGCCGCCGCTGGACGGGGAGAACTTCGTGGCAGTGGATCTGGGCGAGTTCCGCCTGCGCTGGGAGCGCCACAACGAATTCTCCACCTGGGCCTTCTTCGTGGTCAGCGAACCCCGGCAGGAACCGTTTGCCCATCCGGCCATCCATCGGGTCCCGATCGACTGGCTGACCGGCCTGCCCGGCGAGACCATCGCCGCTATCCACCTGGAACTGGAACCGCGCGACGCCCCGGTGCGCAGTATGCAGGAGCTGGGCGAGCTGTTCGCGCCGTACTCGTTCGCCGGCAACGGCGTCTCCGGCGGCGATGGCCGGGTGTTCACCGATTTTCGTGTGCGCGAGGACGGCTTCGAGCGCTTTCTGGTGCGCGACGTGGACCTCTCCCGCCGTCAGGCCGGGCGCCTGGTGCAGCGCGTCCTCGAACTGGAGACCTATCGCCTGATGGCCCTGCTGGCGCTGCCGCTGGCGCGCGAGCTGATGCCCGAACTCAACGAGCTGGAAGGCCGGCTCAACGACATCAACGACGAGATGGCCGGGATCTCCGAACGTTTCCAGGGGACCGACCGCGAACAGCGCCTGCTGGCCGCGCTGTCCGATCTGGCCGCCGATGTCGAGCGCATGGGCAGCCACACGGCGACCCGCTTTCATGCCGCACGCGCCTACGCCTCGATGGTGGACAAGCGCGCCGAGGAGCTGCGCCCGGTGCGCATCCCCGGTCTGCAGACCCTGTGCGAATACCTCGGCCGGCGCCTGGATCCGGCCATGCGGACCTGCCGCTCGCAGGAAGAACGCCTCAACAGCCTCGCGACCCGGATCAACCGCACCACCTCCATGCTGCGCACCCGGGTGGACGTGGCGGTGGAAAACCAGAACCGCGACCTGCTGCGCTCGATGAACCGGCGTGCCCATCTGCAGCTGCGCCTGCAGGAGACCGTCGAAGGGCTGTCGGTGGTCGTGATCTCCTACTACCTCACCAGCCTCGTGGCCTACTTCCTGCGCGGCATGGACGATGCCGGCACGCTGCCGATCCCGGTCAACATCGCCATCGGTGCCACCGTCCCGGTGGTGGTCGGCGGGGTGTGGTACGCACTGCGCCGCATGCGCGCGCGCATCACGGCCGGGCATGGCGACGATGGCAAGCGCGATGGCGGCGCACCCTGACCCGGCGCACGGCTCCGGCCACGGCATGCGGCGCCCGCGGTTATCTGCGCGTTCACATGCCTGTAACACGGCTGTTATCCAATAGCGTCATCAGGCAACCGGAGCCGACCATGGCTGTTTCGATTCTGCTGGTGGAAGACGACCTCGCGATCCGCGAGATGCTCCGCCGGCCCTTGCAGAAAGCCGG
Source organism: Thioalkalivibrio sp. ALJ24 (assembly GCF_000377785.1). Lineage (GTDB taxonomy): Bacteria > Pseudomonadota > Gammaproteobacteria > Ectothiorhodospirales > Ectothiorhodospiraceae > Thioalkalivibrio. Next base: position 213,380 of record NZ_KB898726.1, read on the forward strand.
GTACCAACTGCACGAGGCCGGCGACATCGCCAGCGCCCGCACCGCGCTGCTGGAAGACCCGCCGGACCTGGTCCTGCTGGACTGGATGCTCCCCGACATGACCGGCCTGGAATGGGCCCGCACGCTCAAGGCCAGTCCGGTGACCCGGGACATCCCGGTCATCATGCTCACCGCCCGCGGCGAAGAAGAGGACCGCGTACGCGGACTGGACGTGGGCGCCGACGACTACATCGTCAAGCCGTTTTCCCCGCGCGAGCTGGTCGCCCGGCTGAAGGCCGTGCTGCGACGCACCACGCCCACCAGCGCCGAGGAGCCGGTGGAGCTCTCCGGCCTGCGCCTGGACCCGCTCTCCCACCGTGTGAGCGGCCACGGCGAGGCCATTCCGCTGGGGCCCACCGAATACAACCTGCTGCATTTCTTCATGACGCATCCGGACCGGGTCTTTACCCGCGAACAGCTGCTGGACAAGGTCTGGGGCACCAACGTGTACGTCGAGGAGCGTACCGTGGACGTGCACATCCGCCGCCTGCGCAAGGCGCTTGCCGACACCGGCCACGACGGCCTGGTGCAGACCGTACGCGGTACCGGGTATCGTTTCTCCGACAAGGACTGAACGGAACCCGGCGTGCAGCCACCACCGAATCCCTGGCCACGACTCGTCGCCCGCCACCTGCTGATCGCCCTGACGGTGCTTGCCATCGGCGGGGCGCTGGGCTATCTGCTCGAGGCCGCCATCGCCCTGCTGGGGGCACTGCTGGCATGGAACCTCTGGCAGCTTTACCGGCTGGAGAACTGGATCCGCCGCGGCGGACGCAGCGAGCCCCCGGACGCCCCCGGTCTGTGGGGCGAGATCTTCACCGGGCTGCATCAGCGCCGCCAGCGGCGTCTGCGCCGGGTCGCCGGACTGCGGCGCCTGCTGGACCGTTACCGCGAGTCCGCCAGTGCCCTGCCGGATGCGGTGGTGGTCCTCAACCCGGACTACCGCATCGAGTGGGCCAATCAGACCGCCGCCCGCCTGCTGGGGCTTGACTGGCCGGCCGACGAGGGCCGGCGTATCACCCACCTGGTGCGGCACCCGGAGTTCATGCGTTTCATGGATCCGGACTCGCCGCCACGCGATGCGCTCAACCTGCCGTCCCCGGTGAACGCGGACCTGTGGCTGGAGGTCCGGCTGGTGCCCTACGGCGACCACCAGTTCCTGCTGCTGGCGCGCGACACCACCCATCTGCATCGCCTGGAGGTCATGCGGCGGGACTTCATCGCCAACGTCTCGCACGAGCTGCGCACCCCGCTGACCGTCCTCTACGGGGTCGCCGAGACCCTGGAGGACGAGCTGGAGGATCAGCCGGAACTGTTCGATTCGGTGAAGCTGCTGCGCGAACAGTCGGAGCGCATGAAGCTGCTGGTGGATGACCTGCTGATGCTCTCGCGTCTGGAAACCGGTTCGGAGCGCGCCGAGCAGGACTGGTTCAACCCCGGCAATCTGCTGCGCAATCTGGTGCACGAGGCGGAGCTGCTGTCCGGCGAGCGCGGACACCGCATCGAGCTGGAGAACGAACCGGGCCTGGAGATCCTGGGCACCGAGAACGAACTGCGCTCGGCCTTCGCCAATCTGGTCTTCAACGCCGTCAAGTACACCCCGCCCGGCACCCGCATCCGCGTGCAGTGGAAGGCCACGCCACAGGGCGGGCACCTGGCGGTCATCGATGACGGCCCGGGGATCGCCGGCCACCATCTGGAACGCCTGACCGAACGCTTCTACCGTGTCGACAGTGGCCGCACCCAGGACCGGGGCGGCACCGGGCTGGGTCTGGCCATCGTCAAGCACGTCCTGCTGCGTCACGACGGTCAGCTGCACATCGACAGCGAACTCGGTCGCGGCAGCCGCTTTGCCTGCCAGTTCCCGGCGGAGCGGCTTCGCCGGGCGGTGGGCGAGGCGGAAATCGCCCGCAGCGACTAAAAACCGCGTGGTGACGGCGCCACTGTCATATTTCGGTCATCTTCCGGTCAAAGGCGCGTCAATTCTCCTGCGGATAATCCATCTCCGAGGTCACCGAAAACCCGACCTTTCGCTCAAACGCAATCAGGAGAACACCATGTTGCTCAAGCGCAGTGTACTGGCCCTGGCCACCGCCGCCGCCATCGCGTCCGCCCCGATGTCCGCGGCCGACGTCGACGCCGATATCCCGTCCTATCAGACCGTCAGCGGAATCTCCGGCAGCCTTTCCAGCGAGGGCTCGGACACCCTCAACAACCTGATGGCGCTGTGGGCGGAGGCCTTCCAGGATTTCTATCCCAACGTCGATATCGAGATCCAGGGTGCCGGCACCTCCACCGCCCCGCCCGCCCTGACCGAAGGCACCGCCGACTTCGGCCCGATGTCCCGCATGCCGCGTGACAGCGAGCACGCCGAGTTCGAGGAACGCCACGGCTACGAGATGACCGCGGTCCCGGTGGCCATCGACACCATCGCCGTCTATGTGAACCAGGACAATCCGATCGAGGGTCTGACCCTGGAACAGGTCGACGCGATCTTCTCCGAGACCCGCCGCTGCGGCAATCCGGAAGACATCACCCGCTGGGGCCAGGTGGGTCTGGACGGCTCCTGGGCCGATCGGGACTTCACCCTGTACAGCCGTAACGCGGTCTCCGGCACCTATGGCTTCTTCCGTGAGCACGCGCTTTGCGACGGGGACTTCCGCGATGCCATCAACGAGCAGCCCGGTTCGGCCTCGGTGGTCCAGGGCGTGGCCGAATCGCTGAACGGGATCGGCTACTCCGGCATCGGTTACAAGACCTCCGAGGTCCGCGCCGTGCCGCTGGGCGAGACCGAAGGCGAATACTTCGAACCCACCGGCGACAACGCCTCGACCGGAGATTACCCCCTCGCCCGCTTCCTGTACGTGATGGTCAACAAGCACCCGGAAGACGGCCTGGCCCCGCGTCAGGAGGAATTCCTGAACATGGTGCTGTCGCAGGAAGGCCAGCAGGTGGTGGCGCGTGATGGCTTCATCCCGCTGCCGGCCGCCGTGGTCGAACGCGAGCGCGGGAACCTGGGTATCGACTGATCCCGTCCGGTCCCGTGCACCGCTGGCCGGCCCCGCATGCGGGGCCGGCTTTTTTGCGTGCAAGTTTATCGGGGTGGGATCGCTGTGAGGGAGAGTTGCAGACAGGTATGGGGCCCTGCGCGGGGGATCGCATGCCGGACGGGCGGCGGGCGGAGGCAAGGAACGGCCACCAAGCCGAGCGCCGGGTCCAGACCGGCATCGGCGATGTGCCAGTGCAGTTCCCGAAGACCCGCGATCGGTCCGGCCGCGGCCGGCATGTCACTTCCCGGCTGCTGCCGCCGACTCTGCGCCGGGCACGCTCGGTCCAGGGGCGGCTGGCCTGGCTCTATCTCAAAGGTGTCCACCGGTGGTTTTCGGGAGGCGCTCAGAGCGCTGCTGGGCGATCAGGCCCAGGGGCTGTAGGCCTGGACGCTGGGCCGCCTCAAGCAGCAGTGGCTGGCCGAGCACGCCGAACAGCGCAAGCACGATCCAAGCGTCTACCGCTGGCGCTGGCTCCAATGTACGGATGGCTCGACATGCTCGAGCGCGGGGTGGCGTTCATCCATGGCGTCGTGCATACGGAACTCATCAACGACGAGGACTCATCCATCACCGACCGAAGCGCCGCCTGAACCCGCCATTGCCCAAACACCAGATTCGACCACAACTCGGACAACTCCAGCCTGATCCCCGTTGCTTCCGCGCGACGCTGTTGCGGGGTAACGGCTTCTTCATCGCCGCGACACCGCGCCGTCACCGGCGCTCTCCATCCTGAGGCCCTGTCGAGTGCACCCCTGCGTGCCTCGTCAGCCACTTGACCTTATTCGCCAGACTGGAGAGCCCTGACATGAATCGAAAGCACCTCCTGACCAGCCTGATCACCGCCGGCCTGGTCGTACCCGCGGTGGCATCCGCCGACCTGACCCTGTACGGCCGCGCCCACCTGTCCGTCGACATCCTGGACGACGGTGCCGATTACAACGAGCTGAACGTCTCCAGCAACTCCAGCCGGCTGGGCGTCAGCGCGAAGCGCGAGTTCCGGGACCAGATCATCGGTATCGCACAGATCGAACAGCAGATCGACTTCGACACCGAAGGCACCCAGTTCGCCACCCGCGATACCTTCGCCGGCGTGCGGGGCGACAACTGGGGCATGCTGCGCCTGGGCAAATTCGACACCCCCTTCAAGGGGGCACGCGGGCCGGCCAACTTCTTCGGCGACCAGGTCGGCGACATGCGCAACCTGACCCGTACGACCGCCCACGGCCGGTTTGACGAACGCTTCCGCAACAGCATCCATTACCGGAGCCCCGATTTCGGCGGGGTGACCTGGGATTTCCAGTATTCCAATCGCCTGGAGGGCGCCACCACGGTCGATGGCGCGGACGACCGCGCCTATTCCACCTCGCTGACGCTGGACCTGGGCGGCCTTAACGGCGCGCTGGCCTACGAAAAACAGGAGGACGGGAACGACAGTCCCGACGCCTGGCGCCTCGCGGCGAGCTACGACGTCACCGACGCGATCACCCTGGGTGGCCTGTACCAGCAAAGCGAGAGCTTTGCCGGGGATGACGGCGAGGTCTTCGGCTTCGGCGGGCAGTTCCAGGTCGCGCCCGACTGGTACCTGCGCGGGCACATCTTCCATCTCGACTCCGACCTCGACGACATGGATGCCACCATGTACGCCTTCGGTGGCGAATACCGGGTGGACAGCGACCTGCGCTTCTACGCCAACATCGCGAGCGTGGACAACGATGACATGTCTTCCCTGACCCCGTGGGGCGCGGCCCGCACCTCCGGCCCCGGCGGTGCCGCCGGCGAGAACGCCCTGGGTGTGTCGCTGGGGATGCGCTACGATTTCTGAGCTCCCGCAGCAACCGGCCCCGACGGATCCAGCCGTCGGGGTGCCTCCTGCCATGATTCAGCCGTCCCGCAGGTACTGGTTGGCGGAGCGGATGACCCGCATCATCGCTGCGCACCGCGAGGTCATCGGCGAAGCTGCGGTTGTTGCCGTTGCGGAAGTCGAATCAGTCACCGCGACTTTCAGGGTCTTGTATCCGCCGCGGGCGACGGACACCAGGCAGGCACGGTCCCCGTGGATGTCGTCGCGCTCCAGCAGGACATCCAGCCCGCGGTCGAGATCCCCTCCCACTGGACACGGCTTCGTGATCAGACTCGGGGCGGTGCCTCGGAAGCGTGTATTTCGCCGGGCGCGGACTTGTGTGCGTGTCTGAATCAGGATCAGATCAGCCAGGTGGTGCCCATGCGATGTTCCGGCACCGCGCCCGGGATCAGGTCCATCAGCGCCCAGCCGAAGATCAGGGTCACGAACAGGCCGCAGAACACGGCCGCCACGAACACCCCGATGCGGTTGCCCCGGCGCAGTCCGGCGATCATCCGCAGGCTCCAGTACAGCAGCACCAGGCTGGAGAGAATCAGCGCCAGCCCGGTCACGTTACCCCAGGGCCAGGGGAAAGCAGCGATCACGTTGCCCCACCAGGCCGGTATCAGGCCGACGATCGACGCCAGCATCGCCCGCTCCGGCACCGAATGCCCCTGGAACAGTTCGCTCATGTAATGCGCGCCCGCAGCCAGGCCCAGGACCCCGATGGACATGGTCAGAGCGCTGTACACACCGAAGCCCCATGGATCGGGCATCGCCTCCGGCGGCAGTCCCGTGGGAATCACCGTGTAGAGCCACTGGCTGACCAGCACGCTGACCACGATCAGCGGCACCCCCAGACGCAGGAAGACCCGCGGCCACGACGGCAAGGCCCCCGCCTCACTCAGTCCGGACAGGCGGCGCAGGGTGCCCGCCGGGTGGATCATGATGCGCACCGCCAGGCCCCATGGACCCGGCAGTGCACCGGATTTCGCGTCGTTTTTCTGATTCGTGTCCATGCCCGGATTGTGTGTCATGTGCATGACAGAAGGATGACACCTGCGTGGCCTGTAGCCCGCCGCAGTGCGGTCATTCGGGCGTCATACAGGTGTCACGGCTTTGTCATATCCGCCTCCTACCATCACGGCCATGTCGCACCCCGCCCATTCGCCACACCGGGAATCCGCATGTCCGTCGCAACCCTGAAGTCGCGCCTCGACCGCTTCCAGCGCTGGCGCCGGGCCAAGGATCACATGGCCCGCTACGTGATCTCCTTCTTCGGCATTGCCGTGGTGGGTGCGCTGGTCCTGATGTTCGTCTATCTGGCGCAGGAGACCCTGCCCATCTTCCAGGGTGCCAGCATGGAACCGGCGGCCGAATACGAAGCCCCCGGAGGCGCCGACACGCAGACGATCCATCTGGCGGTCAATCGCCACCGGGAACTGGGCGTTCGTCTGACCGAAGACCGCCGCGCGGTGTTCTTCCGGCCGGGCAGCGGGGAGGTCACCCACGAGGAGTCCCTGCCCATCCCCGATGACGTCCGGGTCACCAGTTTCAGCGCGGCGGAACCGCGCACCCGGCTGGTGGCCGCCGGTCTGGACAATGGCCAGGTACTGGCCACGGAATTCGAATACGGCGAGGAGTTCACGCGCGACGGGCGGATCTACGATCCGGGGCTGGTGTTCCCGCTGGGCGACGAGGACACCGCACTGCTGGACGTGGACTCCGAAGGTCGCGCGATCGCGCAGGTCGGCATCCAGCGCGGCCGCAGCGGGATCCGCGTGGCGGCGGCCACCGAAGACGGCGATCTGCGCCTGGTGCGCTTCGAGGAAACCACCTCGATGATGACCGGCGAGACCACCGTCGAGCGCGATGCGTACGACCTTCCGAGGTTGCCCGAGGGGGCGACCCCGACCCGCATCCTGCTCGACATCACCGGCCGCATCATGATGGTCGGCGACGACCAGGGCCAGCTGCACTACTACGACATCCGCAACCCCGCTCGGGCGGAGCGGGTCGACAGCAAGCGGGTCATCACCGGAGAGGATGCCGAGGTGACCTCGCTGGACTACCTGCTCGGCACGGTGTCCGTCATGGTCGGCGGCTCCGACGGCACGGTCACCCAGTACATGCTGGTGCGCGATGACGACAACGTGAACCGCATCACCCGCGTGCGCGACTTTCAGTCCCACACCGGGGCCCTGCGCAACATCCAGCCCGAATACATCCGCAAGGGCTTCCTCACCGCCGACGACACCGGCGAGCTGGGGGTTCACTACTCAACCTCCCAGCGCACCCTGCTGCACCGGTCGATCTCGGACCGGCCGCTGCACCGGGTCTACGTCGACCCGCGCAACCGTCTGCTGCTGGCGGTGGACGACGACGAACGCTGGCAGGCCATGGCCCTGAACAACCGCCACCCCGAGGTCTCGCTGCACGTGCTGTGGGAGCGGGTCTGGTACGAAGGCCGTTCCCAGCCCGCTTTCGTCTGGCAGTCGTCCTCGGCCACCGACGAATTCGAACCCAAGTTCTCGCTGGTACCGCTGACGATCGGCACGCTCAAGGCCGCCTTCTACGCGATGCTGTTCGCCACCCCGCTGGCGATCATGGGGGCGATCTACAGCGCCTATTTCATGTCCCGGCGCATGCGCAGCCTGACCAAGCCCGGGATCGAGCTGATGGAGGCCCTGCCCACGGTCATTCTGGGCTTCCTTGCCGGTCTGTGGCTGGCCCCGTTCGTGGAGAACAACCTGCCGGCCATCGCCAGCATCCTGATCCTGATGCCGCTGGCGATGCTGGGCATGGCCCTGCTGTGGACCCGCGGCATCCCCGAGCGTGTGCGCGAGATGGTCCCGCCGGGCTGGGAGGCCGCCATCCTGATCCCGGTGGTGATCGCGGTCGGCTGGTTCGCGGTCGAGATCAGCCCGATGCTGGAAATCGCCTTCTTCGACGGCGACGCCCGCCAGTGGCTGACCAGTGCCGGCATCGAGTACGACCAGCGCAACGCCCTGGTCATCGGGATCGCGATGGGCTTCGCGGTGATCCCCACGATCTATTCGATCTCCGAGGACGCGGTCTTCAACGTGCCGAAGCACCTGACCCAGGGGTCGCTGGCGCTGGGCGCCACCCCCTGGCAGACGGTGGTACGCGTGGTCCTGCTGACCGCCAGCCCGGGGATCTTCTCCGCGGTGATGATCGGCTTCGGCCGCGCGGTGGGCGAGACCATGATCGTGCTGATGGCCACCGGCAACTCGCCGGTCGTGAACTTCAACATCTTCGAGGGCATGCGCACGCTGTCGGCCAACATCGCCGTGGAGATGCCCGAGGCCGCGGTGGGCAGCACGCACTACCGCATCCTGTTCCTGGCCGCACTGCTGCTGTTCGCGATGACCTTCGTGGTGAACACGGTCGCCGAGATCGTGCGCCAGCGCCTGCGCCGCAAGTACGCCACCCTCTGAACCGCCGATACGGGACGCCAACATGAAACGCTGGTTCAAAACGGGCACGCCCTGGATCTGGCTCAACGCCGGGGCCGTCGCCGCCTCCATGGTGATGGTCTTTGGCCTGATCGCGATGATCGCCGTCAACGGCCTGTCGTTCTTCTGGCCCTCCGACGTCGTGGAGTTCGAGTACCAGACCGAGCGCGACGACGAGCCGCGCCGGGTGATGGGCGAACTGTCGCGCTCGCAGACCCTGACCGCCCAGGCCGCCCGCGAGGCCGGTTTTACCGTCCCCGACGACCAGGAGATCGTCGAGCGCAGCCTGTACAAGATCGGCAACCGCGATCTGGATGACCGCGACTTCGAATGGTTCCTCGAGGATTTCATCCGCGAGCGCAGCACTCCCGCGGATATCGTGGTGCTGGAACGCCTGCAATGGGGCAACTTCTACGGCTATGTCCGTGCCTTCGAGATCGGCGGGGAGGTCGTCGCCGAGGGCGACGAGGCACGCGAGGCCTTCGAGCAGCGCATGCCCGAAACCCGCGAGCTGGTGCAGGAGATCAATCGCATCGAGCGCTTCGAGATCGGGCGGGTCAATCACGACATGGAGCAGCTGCGCCTCGAAGAGCGTGGCATCCGGAGGGCCATCGAGGCGGGTCTGGACGGCCAGGAGGAGCGCGAACAGCGTCTGGAAGCGATGCGCGCCGAACGCGCCGAGCTGGACGAGCAGTACAGCGAGCTGGAAGAACGCCGCAACGAACTGCGCGAGGAGCTGCGGCGCTACGCGGTGGTGCTGGAGACCGCCGACGGCCAGCGCGAGACCATTCGCCTGTCGAGCATCGTGCACGCCTGGTGGCCGAACGACATGAGCACGTTCGCCAAAATGCGTCATTACGTCGGCGCGTTCTGGGACTTCATGACCGGCTTCCCGCGCGAGGCCAACACCGAGGGCGGCATCCTGCCGGCGCTGTTCGGTACCGTGCTGATGGTGATCATCATGTCGGTGGTGGTCACGCCCTTTGGCGTGCTGGCCGCGATCTACCTGCGCGAATACGCAAAACAGGGCCCGCTGGTGCGCATCATCCGGATCTCGGTGAACAACCTCGCCGGCGTGCCGTCCATTGTGTTCGGGGTCTTCGGCCTGGGCTTCTTCGTCTATTTCCTGGGCGGCAACATCGACCAGCTGTTCTATCGGGATGCCCTGCCCTCGCCGACCTTCGGTTCGCCCGCGATCATCTGGGCCTCGCTGACCCTCGCGCTGCTGACCCTGCCGGTGGTGATCGTGTCGACCGAGGAAGGCCTGACCCGCATCGGCGGCAGCATCCGCCACGGCTCGGTGGCACTGGGGGCGACCCGGGCCGAGACCCTGTGGCGCCTGATCATCCCGCTGTCGGCCCCGGCGATGATGACCGGGCTGATCCTGGCCGTGGCCCGGGCCGCGGGCGAAGTAGCGCCGTTGATGCTGGTGGGCGTGGTCAAGCTGGCACCCAATCTTCCGATGGACGGCAACTTCCCCTTCCTGCACCTGGACCGCGCGTTCATGCACCTGGGCTTCCATATCTTCGACGTCGGCTTCCAGAGCCCCAACGTCGAGGCCGGCCGGCCACTGGTGTACGCCACCGCGCTGGTCCTGGTGATGGTGATCATCGTCCTCAACCTGACGGCCATCTCGATCCGCAACTACCTGCGCGAGAAGTACCGCGCCGACAGTGACTGACCCCCGACCGCCGGGAGCCCCCTTTTCAGGAGTCAACCAAGATGAGTGAAACCGCAACCCACACCGTTCAGGTGACCGCCGACGACCGCCCGGACCGCGGGCTGCGACTGGCCGACGAGGAGATGTGCCTGAGCGCGGAGGACCTCAAGCTCTACTACGGCGACGACCAGGCGCTCAAGGGCATCGACATCCGCATCCCGAAGAACCGGATCACCGCGTTCATTGGCCCGTCCGGCTGCGGCAAGTCGACCTTCCTGCGCTGCTTCAACCGCATGAACGACCTGATCGACGCCGCGCGTATCGAAGGCACCATCCGCCTCGACGGCGAGGACATCTACGGCGCCGACGTGGACGTGCCCGAGCTGCGCCGCCGGGTGGGCATGGTGTTCCAGAAGCCCAACCCCTTCCCCAAGTCGATCTACGAGAACGTGGCCTACGGCCTGCGCCTGCAGGGCGTGAAGAACCGGCGCCGGCTCGACGACGTGGTGGAAAGGTCGCTGCGCCGCGCGGCCCTGTGGGACGAGGTCAAGGACCGCCTGCACGAGAACGCCTTCGGCCTGTCCGGCGGTCAGCAGCAGCGCCTGGTGATCGCCCGCGCGATCGCCATCGACCCCGAAGTACTCCTGCTGGACGAGCCCTGCTCGGCGCTGGACCCGCTGGCCACGCTGAAGATCGAAGAACTGATGATGGAGCTTAAAAAGGACTACACCCTGGTCATCGTCACCCACAACATGCAGCAGGCCGCGCGCGTCTCCGACTTCACCGCCTTCATGTACATGGGCGAGCTGATCGAATACGCCGATACCGACACCCTGTTCACCTCGCCCGCCAAAAAGCAGACCGAGGACTACATCACCGGCCGCTTTGGCTGAGGAGCCCTGCAGACATGGATACGAGCTTCTTCAAGCAGCACATCTCCACCCAGTTCAACGAAGAGCTGGAAGACATCATCAAGCGCGTGATGGCGATGGGCGGGCTGGTGGAACAGCAGCTTGCCGACGCGGTGAACGCGATGGTCGAGGGCGACACCGAGCAGGCCGAGACCGTGATGACCACCGACTACCGCATCAACGCGATGGAGGTGGAGATCGACGAACAGTGCACCCACATCCTCGCCCGGCGCCAGCCCACCGCCTCCGACCTGCGTCTGGTGATCGCGGTGATCAAGACCATCACCGATCTCGAGCGCATGGGTGACGAGGCCGAGCGCATCGGCCGCATGGGCCTGCATCTGCTCGAAGCCGACCGCCAGACCGCCCCGATGAGCGATCTCGCGGAAATGGGCGAACACGTGCGTCACATGACCCGTGGCGCGCTGGATGCCTTCGCCCGCATGGACACCGAACAGGCGGTGCGGGTCGCCCAGCAGGACATCCAGATCGACAGCCTGTACGAATCGGTCACCCACAAGCTGATGAAACAGATGACCGCCGCCCCGGACGCCGTGCCGCGGCTGATGGACGTGGTCTGGGCCGCCCGCGCCCTCGAACGCATTGGCGACCGCGCCCGCAACATATGCGAATACGTCGTCTATTTCGTCAAGGGCAAGAACGTGCGCCACACCAGCTACGAACAGATGGCGGCCGAGGCCACCGGCGACCGGCACTGACGCGAGTCCCGTCGACCCGCAATCCTTAGTCAATCACCGGGCATTCACGGGACGTTCAGGGGCGACGGGCAAGGTACAATCCGGTCCCGTCCTCGTCCCCGCCCGGGTTGCCATGCGTCGTCTGTCCGTGATCCCTGTTCTGTTCGTGGCCCTGGCCGTGCTGGCCGTGGCCGTGTGGTGGTGGCCCGGCGGCGGCGATCCCGACGGCTCCGACCGGCGTGGCGGGGGTGACGCACGGCCGGTGGCGGTGGTGACCGCCGAAGCCGAGCGCCGCGAGCTGGTCGAGCGCCGGCGCTTCACCGGTTCGCTGGAAGGCGGTGACCGGATCGAGATCACGCCTCGGGTCACCGGCCACGTGCGCGAGGTGGCGGTGGCACTCGGCGACCGGGTGGAACCCGGGGATCTGCTGCTGCGTCTGGATGCCGAGGAGTTCGAACAGGAACTGGAGCGTGCCGAGGCCGAGCTGGCAGTGGCCGAATCCGGACTGGCCGAGGCCCGCGCCGGCGAGGCGGCCGCGCGTCGCGAGCTGGCTCGTACCCGCGACCTGCGCGAACAGGGGATCGCTTCGTCCTCGGAGCTGGAGGCGGCCGAGACCGAACGGGAGCTGGCGGTCACCGCAGTGGCGCTGGCCGAGTCGCGCCTGCGGCAGAACCGCTCCGCCGTGCGTTCGGCGGCCATCCAGCTGGAATACACCCGGATTCACGCCGATCGCAACGACGACGGAGAATCCGGAGCCACCCGCTATGTGGCCGAACGCCAGGTCGATCGTGGCGCGCTGGTGGGCACCGGCGACACGCTGCTGACGCTGGTCCGGCTGACCCCTATGCGCGCGGTGCTGTCGGTCACCGAGGGTGACTACGCCCGGCTGCAGCGGGGCATGCCCGTGGAGGTGACCACGCCCGCCTGGCCGGGGGAACGCTTCGACGGGGAAATCTCGCGCATCGCGCCGGAGTTCCGTCCGGGCTCGCGTCAGGCACGGGTGGAGGTGGAGCTGCCCAATGACGACGAACGCCTGCGGCCGGGGATGTTCGCGGAACTGTCGGTGGAACTCGACCGGCATGCGGAAAGGCTTGCCATCCCCCGCGACGCGGTCATGCACCGCGAGGCCGGCGCGGTCATCTTCGTGGTCGAGGATGCCGGGGAAGACGGGGATGACGCCCCGGTCGCCCGCCGCCACACGGTCACCACCGGGGTACGCGACGGCGATTTCATCGAACTGCGCGAACCCGAACTGGAACCCGGGACCCGGGTGGTGGTGCTGGGCCAGCATCTGCTGAGTGACGGCACCCCGCTGCGGATCCGCGACGACGCACCGGGGTCCGGCCAGTGAATCCGGCGCAGTTCACGGTTCACCGCCCCGTGCTGACCAGCATGGTGGCGCTGATCGTGCTGGTACTGGGGCTGTCCGCCCTCACCCGGTTGCCGGTCGCCCTGCTGCCGGACATCGCCCTGCCGGTGATGACCGTGAACACCTCGTGGTCGAACGCCGGGGCGGAGGAAGTGGAACAGCTGGTGACCCGGCCGATCGAACAGGCCGCGGCCGCGGTCACCGGGGTCGAGGAGATCCGCTCGACCTCCGCCGAGGGCAACTCGCGGGTGCGCATCACCCTCGCCTGGGGCAGCGACCTGCGCGCGGCGATGGATGACCTGCGCGACCGCATCGCGCGCATCGAAAGCAGCCTGCCGGACGACGCGGAGCGCCCGCGCGTACGCCAGTTCGATACCGCGGATTCGCCCATCATGCTGCTGGGCGTGGCCAGCGGACTGGACGCGATCCACCTGCGCGGGCTGATCGACGATCGCATCGGCCCGCGCCTCGAGCGCCTGCCGGGGGTGGCCGCGGTGGACGTGCGCGGAGGACTGGAGCGCGAGGTCCGGGTGGAGGTCGAGCCGGACCGCCTGCGCGCGCTGGATCTGGGGCTGGACGACATCCGCTCGCGCCTGACCGGGGCCAGCGTGATCGCGCCGGGCGGGCCGATCCGGGATGGCCGCCGCGAATTCAACCTGCGCACCCCGGCCCAGTTCGAGGCGCTGGACGAGATCGGCGAGGTGGTGGTCCACCGCGACGAGGACGGCCGCACCCGCCTGCACCAGGTGGCCCGGGTGCTGGACACCCACGAACGCGAGACCCGCCGCTTCCGGGTGGATTTCGAGGACGGCGTGGTGCTGGCGATCCGCAAGCTGACCGACGCCAACACCGTCGAGGTCGCTGACCGGGTGCACGCCGAACTGCGCGCGATCAACCGTGATTTCCCGCAGGCACGCATCAGCGCGGTCAGCGACGAGTCGGGATTCATCCGCAATTCCATCGCCAACGTCGGCCAGGCGATCCTCTATGGCTCGGCGCTGGCGATGCTGGTGCTGCTGCTGTTCCTGCGCAACCTGCGCTATACCCTGGTGGCCGCGACCGCGATCCCGCTGGCGGTGATCTCGACCTTCGCGCTGGTGCATTTCGGCGGCCACAGCCTGAACCTGATGACCCTGGGCGGGCTGGCGCTGGGCGTGGGCCTGATCGTGGACAACTCCATCGTGGTGATGGAGAGCATCGCGCGGCGACGCGAACAGGTTCCCGACCTCGCGCCCACCACCGCGGCGGCCGAGGGCACCGGGCGCGTGGCACCGGCGATCGTCGCCTCCACCCTGACCACCCTGGCGATCTTCCTGCCGCTGTTCTTTGCCGAGGAACTGGCCGGCCATCTGTTCCAGCCCCTGGCGGTGGTGGTGGCCTTTGCCCTGTTCGCCTCCCTGATCGTCGCGCTGACCCTGGTGCCGATGCTGATGGCGCGCATGCGCCGCCCCGCGTCCGCGCCGCGCATGCGCGAGCGCATGGAACAGGCCTACGCGCGGGCGCTGCGTCCGGCGCTGGATAATCCGTGGTCGGTGGTGGGCATCAGCCTGGCGCTGCTGATCATCGCGCTGGCGGGGCTGCGCGGGGTCGGCACCGAGTTCATGCCCGCCACCGACGAGGGCGAGATCCGCGTGAACCTGTCGATGGAACCGGGCACGCCACTGGACGAGCTGCAGACGGTGATGCTGGACCTGGAAGAGCAGGTCCGTGACGAGGTCCCCGAACTGCAGCACCTGGTGAACAGCATCGGCGCCTCGGCCTTCCGCGCCTCGTCGCCGGCGGCCGCCAACATGCGCATCAATGTCGGCCCGCGCGATGCCCGCGAGCGCTCGTCCGAAGACATTGCCGACGCCCTGCGCAGTGCGCTGGGCGATCCCCCCGGTGCGGAGATCCGCGTGCGGGCGCGCGGCGGAATCTTCTTCCGCGGCTTCGGTGGCGACGACGAGGAAAGCCTGGCGATCGAGGTGCGCGGCTTCGATCTCGACACCATGCGCGCGGTTACCGAACGCTTCGAACAGGCACTGGACGACGTCCCCGGCATCACCGACACGCGGGTCGCCGAGGACGGTGGCCAGCCGGAGTTCGCCACCCGCATCGACCGCAACCGGGCCGCCGACCTCGGCGTGGAAGTCGAGGCCATTGCGCAGACCCTGGAGACCGCCCTGGGCGGTACCCGTGCCGGGGCCCTGCGCGCGGCCGGAGACGAGGTCCCGGTGCGGGTACAGCTGCGCGACGCGGTTACCGCCACCCTGGATGACCTGCGCGACCTGACCCTGCGCAACGAGGACGGCGACCGCGTGGCCCTGCGCAGCGTGGTCGATTTCGACCGGGCGATCGGGCCGGACTCCATCGAGCGTCGCGAACAGGCACGGATCAGCACCCTGCACGCCAACATCGGCGGACGTTCGCTGGGCGAGGTGGCCGCGGACGTACGTGCGGCGCTGGAGGAGATCCCGCTGCCGGCGGAGATCGACTACTCGGTCACCGGCGACATCGAGGAACAGGAAGCGGCGTTCTCGGAGCTGCTGCTGGGCACCCTGCTGGCGGTGCTGCTGGTCTACATGGTGATGGCCAGCCTGTACGAATCGCTGCGTGATCCGCTGATCGTGATGTTCTCGGTGCCGCTGGCCATCATCGGGGTGGTCCTCGCGCTGCGAGTCACCGGCACCACCCTGAACGTGCAGTCGCTGATCGGTATCCTGCTGCTGGTGGGGATCGTGGTGAACAATGCCATCCTGCTGGTGGACCGCATGGCCCGGCGCCACCGCGCGGACGGCATGGAGCTCGTGCAGGCCGTCATCACCGCCGCCGGGGAACGCCTGCGACCGATCCTGATGACCACCCTGACCACCATCCTCGCCCTGCTCCCGCTGGCCATTGGCGCGGGCGAAGGCGGCGAGGCACAGGCGCCGATGGCGCGGGTGGTGATCGGGGGCCTGCTGTCCTCCGCGCTGATCACGCTGTTTTTGATACCGGCCCTTTATCTGCTGTTCTACCGCCGCTCGCACCAGCGACCGCCGGTCTACCGCATGGTGGATGCCCATGACTGATCGCCGCTCACCGTCCACGATGGTCGCCTTGCTCGCGGGTGCGGGCCTGGCCGGGCTGCTGGCCGCACCCGCCGCCTCCGCGCTGGAGCTCGATCTGCCGGACGAGGTGCTGGCGGTGACCGAAGGCGTCGCGCCGTCGGGCGGGACTCCCGCCGGCGATACCGGGAACCAGCTTCTGCTGACGCTGGAGGAAGCGGTGACCTCGGCGCTGGAGAACCACGCCGGGCTGCGCGCGGAACGCCTGCAGCCGGCGATCCAGGACACCTTCGTCGCCCAGGAGCAGGCGGTGTTCGACCCCGCGCTGTTCGCCGAGGTGGAGACCGGCCGTGACCGCAGCGTGCGCCAGCTCGACCAGATCGGGGTCACCGACGAGGTGGTCTCGACCCGCCGCAGTGGCGAGGTCGGGCTGCGCCAGGAGCTGCCCACCGGCACCGAACTGACCCTGTCCGTGCGTGGCCAGCGCAGCGACAGCAACCGCGTGGATCAGGCGCAGTACACCGCGCGCGGCGGGGTCACCCTGACCCAGGCCCTGCTGCGCGGCGGACGCATCGAATCCAACCGGGTCCGGCTGGAACAGGCAGGGCTGGACGTGCGGGCCTCGGAACACGAGCTGCGCGGCTACGTGGAGGAACTGCTGAACGACGTGGAGGCGCGCTACTGGGATCTGGTCCTCGCCGGCCAGCGGGTCGGGATCTTCGAGGAGGCGCTGGAGGTGGCCGAACGCCAGCTGGAAGAGACCCGCGGCCGGATCCGCGCGGGCGACCTGCCGGAGACCGAGGAGGTGTCGGCGCGCGCCGAGGTCGCGCTGCGCCGCCAGGGGCTGATCGACGCCCGCAGCGATCGCGCGGTGGCACAGGACGCGCTCGCGCGCCGCATTCACGGCCAGGGCGGTTTGTGGGATACCCGGCTGGAGACGGTCTCCGAGCCCGAGCTGGAGCGTTATTCTCTGGAGCCGTTGGAGACCTGGGTGGCCCTGGCCCGGCACCACCGGCCCGACCTCAACGAGACGCGCGTGCGGGCCCGGCGCGACGAGCTGGAACTGGTGCGTACCCGCAACGGCCTGCTCCCACGGCTGGATTTTTTCGTGACCCTGGGCCAGTCGGGCTATGCCGACAGCTTTGCCTCCAGTGCCACCGGCGATGGCGGCTCCGGCTACGATCTGGCCGCCGGTCTGGAATTCGAGCTCCCGATCGGCCAGCGCGCGGCGCAGGCCGAGCATCGCCGCGCGCGGCTGACCCGCCAGCAGGTCCACGAGACCCTGGCCAACCTGGAGCAGCTGGCGG
Source organism: Thioalkalivibrio sp. ALJ24 (assembly GCF_000377785.1). GTDB lineage: Bacteria > Pseudomonadota > Gammaproteobacteria > Ectothiorhodospirales > Ectothiorhodospiraceae > Thioalkalivibrio. The sequence goes on from NZ_KB898726.1 coordinate 230,756, forward strand.
TGGAGGACGTGCGCGCGGCCTGGTTCGAGGCCGCACGCCTGCGCGAGCAGATCAACGCCCGCGAGGAGACGGTAAAGCTTCAGGAGGAACAGCTGCGCGTGGAGAAGGCCCGTTTCCGTGCCGGCACCGGCACCGCCCTCGCCCTGGCCCGGGCGCAGCGCGACCTGCTGGAAAGTCGCCTGGAGCGCACCGACAGTATCGTAGCCTTCCGCCAGGCCCGCACCGCCCTGCTGCAGGCCTCCGGGACCCTCCTGCACCACCGCGGGATCGAGGCGCCGGGCGGCGAACCGGAACCCCTTGCCCCGTAGTGCCTGCCCCCCGAACCGGGCGGGCTGCAGGTAACTGTCAGCTGCGACCGATCAGGTTGAGGAATTCGCGCCGGGTACGCGAGTCTTCGCGGAAGGCACCGAGCATGACCGAGGTGGCCATCGAGGAGTGCTGCTTCTCCACCCCGCGCATGGTCATGCACATGTGGCGCGCGTCCACTACCACGCCCACGCCCTTGGCGCCGGTCACCTGCATCAGGGCCTCGGCGATCTGACGGGTGAGGTTCTCCTGGATCTGCAGGCGGGCGGCGAACATGTCGACAATGCGTGCGATCTTGGACAGGCCGATCACCTTGCCGTCCGGCAGGTAGGCCACGTGCACCTTGCCGATGATCGGCAGCACGTGGTGCTCGCACAGCGAATAAAGCTCGATGTCGCGCAGCAGAACCATCTCGTCGTTGTCCGAGGTGAACAGCGCCCCGTTGACGATATGGTCGAGGTCCTCCTCGTAGCCCCGAGTCAGATACTGCATCGCCTTCGCCGCGCGCAGCGGGGTGTCCTTCAGCCCCTCGCGTTCCGGGTCCTCGCCGAGCCCCGCGAGGATCTCGCGGTAGTGCGCGGCCAGCTGGTCGGCCGGCGTCCGGTTGTCGGGTTCCTCGTCGCTGTGCGAAACGGCATCCATCGAATGTTCTCCTTGGATCAGAACGGATCAGCCGACCATCATCGCCCCCAGGCCCGCGGCCAGGGACAGGATCGCGCCGGTGGTCAGGACCATGCGCAGGGTCAGATAGCCCGGTGGCAGACGGCGGCCCCGCAGGCTGTAACGGTCGACCCACAATACCACCAGGAACAGCACCGCCAGGGTCATGAGTGCCTCGGGCAGTGGCTGCAGCACCGCCAGCCAGGCCAGCACCGGCGGGATCACCGCCCAGCCCGGCGCCGACAGCGGACCGACCCGATGGCGGCGATCGGCGAGGTACAGCCCCCAGTGGATCGCCCCCAGAAAGGCCAGGATGACCGCACCATAAAGCGCCAGCGCGTTCAGCGCGAAAGCCTGCCATTCGGGCTGGGCGATCCACGCCCCGGCCCCGAAGAACACGAACGGGATCAGGCCGCCGGCCCCCAGGATGGTCAGCGCCGGATCCCGCGCACCCGGGTCCGTGGCTGCGTCCGGTCCCGCCGCGGCGGCCACCGGGTTGCTGCCGGCCCCAGCACCCGCCCCGAGGTGGGCACGCAGTTCGGGGAGACCGCCCAGTGCCCCGTCGCGGGTCACCACCAGGGGCAGCATGCGCATGCCGGTGGCCTGCTGCAACTGATGAAAGGCCTCGCGATTCTCCGCCGAACCCATGCCCCATTCCAGGCGCGTCCAGCGGCCCGGGCGAAATTCATCCAGCAGGGCCTCGGCCTCGCGGGTATCACTGAGCCCGGAGGTCACCAGCACGATCTCGTGGGTCTCCAGTGCACGGCGCACCGCTTCGGGCCATTGCGTGTCGTTCGTTGCCGTCATCACGTCCTCCCGGGAAGATGAATTCGGGAATTTCCCGGCTCCTGCCGATTTACAAATATTGTACAGGTATTGTATAAGATGAGATACGACCCCGGCCGCTGGAGAGCCAGGACATGGAAAAACAGCGTATCGCCGTCGTCGGCGGCGGCATTGCCGGGCTCGCCTCGGCCTGGATCCTGCAACAGCGCCACGACGTGCGACTGTTCGAGCAGGCCCCCGGTCTCGGCGGGCACGCCCACACGGTCACCGTGGCCGACTCTCAGGGTCCGACCCCGATTGATACCGGCTTCGTGGTCTACAACGAACGCAACTATCCGCTGCTCACCCGCCTGTTCGGCGAACTTGGCGTGCGGACCCGCGCCACCGACATGAGTTTCGCGGTGTCGCAGCAGCCGGCAGGTCTCGAGTATGCGGGCAGCGATCTCAACACCCTGTTCGCGCAGCGCGGTAACCTGCTGCGGCCCCGCTTCCTGCGGATGGTAGCGGATATCCTGCGCTTCAACCGCCTCGGGCACGAGCTGCATGCGCGCGAGGCGATGCCCGAGGGGACCCTGGGCGAGTTTCTGGCCCGCCATCGTCTGGGGCAGGGTTTCACCGAGGATTACCTGCTGCCGATGGCGGCGGCGATCTGGTCCTGTCCGCCGGAGCGCATGCGTGAGTTCCCGGCGGCCGGTTTCCTGCGGTTCTTCCGCAATCACGGGCTGCTGGACCTGCGCGATCGCCCGCAATGGCGCACGGTGGTCGGGGGCTCGCAGAGCTATGTCGCCCGGCTCGCCGAACGCCTGTCGCCCGGGAGCGTGCAGCACAGGGCCGTCACCGCGGTGGAGGCGCGCCCGGCGCACTGGCGGGTCCACGCCGACGGCTGGTCGGAGGACTTCGAACGGGTGGTGTTCGCCTGCCACGCCAACGATGCCCTTCGGCTGCTGGACGGCGCTCCGCAGACCACCCGCAGCCGCCTGGCCGCCTGCCAGTTTCAGGAGAACCGCGCCCTGCTGCATACCGACACCCGTCTGATGCCGCGCTCACGCCGCGTCTGGTCGTCGTGGAACTATCTCATGCGCGAGCGTGAAGCGGGGGATCGCGGGGTCTCCGTGTCGTACTGGATGAATGCCCTGCACCGCCTGCAGCGGCGCGAGAACTACATCGTCAGCCTCAACCCGGTGGCCGATCCGCACCCGTCGCTCACCCTGGGCGAGTTCCTGTGGGAGCACCCGGTGATGGATGCGCCGGCCGAGCGCGCGCGCACCGCACTGGCCGAACACCAGGGCGACGACGGGCTGTACTTTGCCGGGGCCTGGATGGGCGACGGCTTCCACGAGGACGGGCTGCGCTCGGCACAGGCCGTCGGGCAGGCGCTGGGTGTGGAGATCCCCTGGTCGCAGGGGACGGATACTCCGGTCCCTGCGCGGCCCGCGATCGATCCGGCACCGGAGCCGGCGGGCGGGCCGCTGCCGGCCTCGGCCCCGGCACGCCCGCGGTCGCTGTGACGGAGAGCCGGTGATGGATGGCGCCCTGCTCTGTGGTCCGGTGATGCACCAGCGGCTGTTCCCGCAGCAGTATCGTTTTCGCTATCGGGTGGTCAGCGCGCTGTTCGACATCGACCGCCTCGAAGCACTCGCGCGGGACCGTCGCTGGTTCTCGCTGAACCGATTCAACCTGTTCAGCGTGTACACCCGCGACCACGGTCGCCGCGACGGCACGCCGTGGCGACCGTGGATCGAGGAACGCCTGCGCGAAGGGGGCCTGGAGCCCGGTGGCGGGCGCATCCTGCTGCAGGCCACGCCCCGGGTTCTGGGCCACGCGTTCAACCCGCTGAGCCTGTGGTACTGCCATCACTCCGACGGGCGCCTGCAAGCGGTACTGCTGGAGGTACGCAATACCTTCGGCGAACACCATCACTACCTCCTGCGGGCCGACCGGGTGCACGGACGCGTCCTGCGCGGGGAGAAAGACAAGGTGTTCCACGTCTCGCCCTTCATCGACATGCAGGCCCGCTACCATTTCACCCTGCGGGTCCCCGAACTCATGGACGGGAGCCCGATGCGCGTGGCCATCCGCGAATTCCAGGATGAACGCCTGATGCTGGTCGCCACCCAGTCCGGTCACGCCCGCGCCATGACCGATGGTGCGCTGCTCCGCCAGTGGTTGCGCATGCCATGGATGGCCGTCCAGGTGCTCGCACTGATCCACTGGCAGGCCCTCAAGATCTGGTGGCGCGGCGGGAAGTATCACCCGCGCCCCGCACCGCCCGAGAAGGAGATGACCTGATGCAACTGGAACGCACGCAGCGGCTGCCGGCTCCCGCCCGCAGCGCCGCAACCCGGGCCCTGGACCTGCTGGCCCAGCGGCTGGAAGGGCTGGAACGCGGCCGCCTGACCCTGATCGGGCCGCACGGCGAACGCCGCGAGATCGCCGGCCATGGCCCCGGCAGCGAGGCCACCTGGCATCTGCGCCGTCCATGGAAGACCCTGTTGCGGCTCGCGCGCCACGGTGACATCGGGTTCGCCGAGGGCTACATCGCCGGGGAATGGACGACCCCCGACCTGCCGGCCCTGCTGCGTCTGGCCATGGAAAACGAGGCCCGGCTCGTCGGGATCTATCAACGCCCCGCCGCGCAACGCTGGCTGGACGGGCTGCGCCACTGGCTGCGGCGCAATTCGCCGCGTGGCAGTCGCGCCAACATCCGCTTCCACTACGACCTCGGCAACGATTTCTACCGCCTGTGGCTGGATCGCGGCATGGCCTATTCCGCCGCACTGTTCCATCGCGGCGACGAACCCCTGGAGCTGGCGCAGCAGCACAAATATGAACGTCTGCTCGAGCGCCTCGCGCCGGAGCCCGGGGCCCACATCCTCGAAATCGGCTGCGGATGGGGCGGCTTCGCCGAGCTGGCCGCCCGGCGCGGTTACCGGGTGACCGGCCTGACCCTGTCGCAGGAGCAGCTGGAACATGCCCGCGAGCGCATCCGCCGCGCGGGCCTGGAAGACCGGGTGGACCTGCGCCTGCAGGATTACAGGGAACTGGACGAGACGTTCGACCACGCCGTGTCGATCGAGATGTTCGAGGCCGTGGGTGAGCGCTGGTGGTCGACCTGGTTCGACCAGATCCGCCACTGCCTGCGCCCGGGCGGACGCGCGGCCGTGCAGGTCATCACCCTCGAGGAATCGGCCTTCGAGTATTACCGCCGTAATGCCGACTTCATCCAGCTCTACGTCTTCCCCGGCGGCATGCTGCCAACCCCGTCACGTTTTGCCGATTCGGCCGCCGAGTCCGAACTGCGCGTGGTGGACCGGGCCTTCTTCGGTGCCGACTATGCGCGGACCCTGGCGCACTGGCACCGCGAGATCCTGCGCACCCGCGGGGCCATCGAGGCGCTGGGCTATGCACCGGATTTCCTGCGCATGTGGCGCTACTACCTCGCCTACTGCGAGGTCGGCTTCACCTCCGGCCGCGTCGATCTGATGCAGGTCGTGCTCGAGCGACCCTGACCCCGGGCAGGTCCGGTCCGCCTGGACTACACTCGGGTGTCCGGTGTGGCCATCCTGACCGGCCATGCCGCGGAGGAGGTGGCTCATGTTCCGGCAGATCATCTTTCGGGAGGCCAGCTGGCCTGCCGACCAGGAAGCACTGTCCCGGGTCCGTCGCGAAGTCTTCGTCGGAGAACAGCAGGTGCCCGAGGACCTCGAATTCGACGGGCTGGACGCCGGCGCGCTGCACTGGCTCGCGGAGGATCCCGATGGCGAACCAATCGGCACCCTGCGCCTGCTGCCCAGCGGGCAGATCGGCCGCATGGCGGTACGCCAGCCCTGGCGCGGCCACGGCATCGGCTCCCACCTGCTGGAATGCGCGCTGACGGCGGCCGGCCAGCACGGCTGGGAGCACGTCTGGCTGAACGCCCAGGCCTCCCGGCTGGGATTCTATGCCCGCCACGATTTCTTTATTATCAGCGACACATTCGTGGATGCGGGCATCCCCCACCGGCGCATGCTGCGCCGCGTCCGGGACCACATGGCCCGCGCCGGCTGACCCGGGAGCAAGGCATGAGCCAGGACATGAGCAAGGAAGGCGACAACCCCGAAGATCCGCAGGAGCAGGCGCGCGCCATGCTGCGGGAACTGAGCGAAAACGCCAGCCGGATCCTGTGGATTCACACCCCGGTAGCCCTGCTGGAGGAGCTCGCCGACGACGACCTCCCCGGTACCCTGGCGCGGATGGCACAACGCCATCGCGCTACGGACATCCGCCTGCTGGTGGACGACGACCTTGCCCTGAAAGACCGCATGCCCGAGCTGGTCACAACACTCAAGCGACTGACCACGGCCGTGTCCGTGCGCGTACTTGAACTGGATGAAAACGCCCCGCTGGTGATGACCGTCGTGGCCGACCAGTCCGGCTGGATGCAGCTGACCCGTTCCGGCAGCCGGCGCATCCTGCGCGGCGATACCGACCACCGCGGCCACACCTGGCGCCGGGCCCAGGAATTCGAGGCCAGCTGGGTGTCCGGCAGGGAATCCAGCGAGCTCAGGCGTGTGCACCTCTGAGCGCCGCCGTTGGTTCCTGCGCGCGGGAGGGGCCACGCTATTGCTGGCGGCGTTGCCCGGCCCCCTGACGGCGCGCGACCCGCACACCGAAGTCACGGTGATCGAACTGCAACAACGCCGCGCGGAGGAGATCGTCAAAGATCTTCGGGCGGTCTTCCCCGCAGCCACCCTGCAGGCCGATGGCTTCCGCCTGCTGGTGCGCGCCGCGGCCCACGACCTCGAGGATATCCGCGACCTTGCGGCGAAGCTCGATCAGGCCCGCCCCGACCTGATCCTGAGAGTACGGCGCCGGGGGGACGAGGACGGCGAGCGCCGGGGTCTGGTCCGCCGCTTCACCACCCGGCGCGGTGACGAGCGCGAGCAATACCTGCGCCTGCGCGACGGTGGCCGCGCGATCCTGATGGTCGGCGAGACCCTCCCCGCCGGCTATCGCCTGTTCGCCGGACGCGCCGGGGTCGCGGTGGAACCGCTGTTCCGCGACACCGAACGGGGCTTCGTCGTCGAGCCCCGCATGCAGCCGGACGGACGGGTCCGCGTCGTGGCCTCGCACATCCATCAGATTCCGCTGCGCGAGGGCGCCCGGCACGAACGGGTGGAGACCGACGTCACCCTGGAGACCGGTCGCTGGCACGATTTTGCCGGGGTCCGTTCGCGCCTGGACGAACAGGCGCGCGAGACGCACCCGCCGGTGCGCCGGCGCACCACGCGGGACCGCGACGCGGTCTCCCTGGAGATCCGCGTGGATCCGGCCGACTGACACCGCCCCAGCCCACAATGAAAAAAGGCCCGCTGTCCCGGGAGGGACAAGCGGGCCCGGCTTCGACAACCGCGTGGATCAGTCGCGGAAGCTGTCGTGGCAGGCCTGGCAGGACTGGCCGATGTTACCGGCCTGACGCCGCAGCTGCATCTCCTCGGCGCCCTCGTCGATCAGGGCCTCCAGGGCAGCGACCTCTTCCTTGAATTCCTCGATCTTCTGCTCGAAGGTGTCCGCGTCCTCCCAGACCTCCATCTTGGCGTCGGTATCACCGAGATCGGAGTCTTCGGTGAAACCCTGCCAGGGCATGTCGGCCAGACGCGCGAGCTGATCGGCGCGCTGCAGGAACATCTCCTCGTTGAAGGGGATCTCGCCCTGGGCCATGCCGGCCATCGGACCGAAGTTCCAGCTGAACGCCTTGAACACGCCCTGGCGGTATTCGATCGCGTCCTCGGGATCCACGGCCTGGGCGGTGCCGGTCATCATCAGCGCTCCCAGCAGAGCCACGGGCAAACTGCGCAGCAGGTATTTTTTCATGACGCTTGCTCCTTTCATTCCGGTGAAACGGAAGTCATTGACGGAGTTTCCCTTTCATTTTACACCTGCTTCGCGACCGGGAAAGGGACTCTTCACGCACATTATCCGACAATCTCGTCCGATGAATTCGAACCCATCGATTCCCCCCGGCCATGGCCGCCCGGTCGAATGCGTCACTTTCGATCTGGACGATACCCTGTGGCCGGTGATGCCGGCGATCCGGCACGCCGAGGCGCGTTTCTATGCCTGGCTGCGCGAGCACGCGCCGCAGGTCTGCGCCCGCTTCGATCCGGAGGCCCTGGTGGCCGACCGCGCGGCGTTCATGCGCGCCGCCGCACCGGAGGAACGCCACGACCTGACCCGCCTGCGCAAGCGCTGGCTGCGGGGACTGGCACAGCGCTGTGATGCCTGCCCCGACACCCTGGAGGAAGAAGGCTTCGCGGTGTTCTGGCATGCCCGCAACGAGGTGACACCGTTTCCGGAGGCCGTGCCGGTGCTGGAACGCCTGCAAGGCCGGGTCATCCTCGGCGCGATCAGCAACGGCAATGCGGATGTCTTCCGCACCCCGCTGGGGCGCTATTTCGATTTCGCGGTGGGCGCGGCCGAGGCCGGCGTGGCCAAGCCGGGCGCGGAGATCTTCGCCCTCGCCGGCCGCCGCGCGGGCGTCCCGGCCCACGCGATCCTGCACGTCGGCGACGACGCGGTAGCGGACGTCGTGGGAGCACGCGAGGCCGGCATGCAGGCGGCTTGGTACAACCCTGGCGCCCTGCCGTGGGAACACCCTTCCCCCGCCCCGCTGCGCATCGGCCGGCTGGAACGGGTGCCGCGGCTGCTCGACAATCCCTGAGCCGCGCCCGCTATACTGCTGCGTATACAGCCACGCAGGAAGCTTCTGATGCCGGGACCGGCATACCCATCGCCTCGCTGCCGGCCCGCCAGTGCGGGTCTCGTGCCCGCGGTTCTGTGGCTGATGCTGATCCTGCCGTGGCTGCTGCCCGGCCCCGCGCAGGCCGATGCCCCCGCCGACGATCCCGCTGCGCAGGCGCCGGAGATCACCCTGCATTTCTTCTGGACCCGCGAGTGTCCGCGCTGTCTGGACGCGCTGCCGGTGGTCCATCAGCTGGCGCAGGACTACCCCTGGCTGGCCGTGCGCAGCTACGACCTCACCGCGAATCCGGCTCTGGGCCAGGTCTATCGCGGCATGGCCGCCGAGATCGGCGAGGACGCGCGGGCGGTGCCCGGCTTCCTGTTCTGCAATGCGATGCTGGAGGGGTTCGACGCGCGCGGACGTCAGGAGGCCCGGCTGCGCGAACTGCTGGAGACCTGCCACCGGCGGGTTCAGGCCGGCGAACCGCCCGAGCTGGAACGCGCGCTGTGGACCGACGCCGAGCCGCTGCGTCTGCCGCTGGTCGGCGAGCTGCGTCCCGATCAGCTGTCCCTGCCGGCGCTGACCCTGATCCTCGCGGGCTTCGACGCGTTCAACCCCTGCGCCTTCTTTGTCCTCTTGTTCCTGCTGAGCGTGGTGGTGCACAGCCGCAGCCGGGGCCGTATCCTGCTGATCGGCGGAGTGTTCGTGACCATCTCGGGGGTCATCTACTTCACCTTCATGACCGCCTGGCTGAACGCCTTCCTGGTGCTCGGCGAGATGCCCCTGATCACGCGGATCGCCGGGGCCGTGGCGCTGGCAATGGCGCTGATCAACATCAAGGACTATTTCCTGTTCAAGCGCGGGGTATCGCTGAGCATCCCGGACTCGGCCCGGCCGGGCCTGTTCCGACGCATGCGCGAACTGACCCAGGCCGACAGCCTGCCCTGGGTTCTGGGGGCCACCGTGGTCCTGGCCGTGGTGGTCAATCTCTACGAGATCCTCTGCACCCTGGGCTTCCCGATGATCTACACGCGGATCCTGACCACCCACGATCCCGGCGCGGTGAGCTACTACAGCTATCTGCTCGCATACAACCTGATCTACGTGCTGCCGATGCTGGCGATCGTCGCGCTGTTCGCCTCCACCCTGGGCAACCGCAAGCTGCAGGAACACGAGGGGCGCCTGCTCAAGCTGCTGTCCGGAATGATGATGCTGGCGCTCGGCCTGTTGCTGCTGCTGCGCCCGGATCTGCTCTCCAGCCCGGTGTTCGCGATCGGCGCGATCGCCTTGGCCGTGCTGCTGACGCTGATCGTCCGCCGCCTGACCCGGCCCGCCGCCGACTGACCCCGGACCACCCGGACGCCACCGCAGTCAGACCCGCGCGCCGCCCTCCGGCGGTGGCGCCACCAGCGCCTGTTCTTCTTCCTGGATCCGCTCGCGTTCCTCCTCGGCCGCATCCTGCAGGCCGAAGAACCACACCACGAACAGCAGCGTAAACACCACGAAGAACGCCATGCCCGCCCATGACAGCCCATGCAACACCGGCCCGGGGCGATCCTTCTCCGGCACCTCGGGGCGCTGGATGGCGCGATAGTTGAGCCAGGCGAACACCGGCGAGGTCAGGAACGACACCACCATCGCGAACTGCAGCATCGCCAGCAGATCAGTCAGCAGAAACTGAATGATCACGGTGCTGGCCACCACGGTGAACAGGAGCCATGCGACCAGCGTGCGCCGCAGCCCCGTCTCCGGGCGATCGAACAGCAGGAGGGTGCTCATCGCCAGCGAGCGCGGCCAGCCGTCCATGCAGGTCAGGGTGGTACTGAACATCGCGGAAAACGCCGCCAGCACGATCAGCCAGTGCGCCCAGTCACCGATGGTCGAGGTGTACATCTCGATGAAGCGAGCGGAGAACTCGCCGGCCGTCATGTCGGCCAGCTCGATCCCCGCGCCCGCGCGATACATCACCAGCGCACCCAGGGCGAGGAAGAACACCGCCAGCACCACGGTCACGATGTAGCCGATGTGGAAATCGGTGGTCGACTCGCCCACCGTGGCGCGGTGCCCGGTCTCGATCTCGCGCGAGGTCCGCCACAGCGACGGCCACGCCGCGATGTCGATGGGGGCCGGCATCCAGCCCATGAACATGATGATGAAGCCGATGGAGGCGAGATCCCAGGGGTCGCGTCCGACGAAACCCTCGGGGATCTCCGCGCTCTGCCAGATCGCCACGATCACCGCGGTCAGGGTCGACACCGCCAGCAGGAACACCACGACCTTGGCAATCTTGTCCAGCAGCTGATAATGCCCGGCGAGGATGATCGCGGCACACAGCAGCAGGATGCCGATGGCGATCCCGGTCACGTATTCGGCGGCGTCCACGAACGGAAACGCCAGAAACAGACTGGCGGAGATGAACGCGACCCCCGCGGTGTTGAGGAAGGCATTGACCAGATTCAGGCCGAAGAAGGCCGCCAGAAAGCCCTTACCCATGCGCCGGTAGCCATGCAGGATCGTGTCGCCGGTGGCCGCGCGGTATTTCACCGCGTACAGGAAGAACGGATACTTGAACAGGTTGGCCAGCAGCAACAGTCCCAGCAGGGACCAGCCGTAGAGCGCTCCGGCCTGGGTGGAGGACACCAGATGGGAACCGCCGATGGCGGCGCCGGCCATCAGGATGCCCGGCCCGATCGCCTTGCCCAGATCCGTCCGGGGTTGCCAGAACAAATGCATGGATCACCTCGCGTTGGCCGGAACAGTCTGCCGCACCCGACAAGCACGAACCCGATAAGCGCTGCAGCTCGGCCGAGGTCCGCCTGCCTTCGTGGGAGCGCGCTTGCGCGCGAATGCGGCGCGGCGAAGGGTAGCGCATTGCCCCGAGGACGACCACGGGCAACGGGCACCGAAAATCCCCGCGCGGTCCTGCAGCCTTCCCGCCAACCGGCGGGAACACCTTACACTGTGCGCGGTCCCCGCCACCCGCTTTGCGAAAGGACGCCCCGTGACCGCCATCCGTATCCAGGACCTGCGTAAGTGGTATACCGGCACGCCGGTGGTCGACGGCGTGAACCTGGAGATCCCGAAGGGCGAGTTCTTCGGCCTGCTGGGCCCCAACGGCGCAGGCAAGACCACCACCCTGCGCATGCTGCTGGGCCTCAGCCCCATCGATGCCGGCCACATCGAAGTGCTCGGCGAGGCGATGCCCGAGGGCGAGCGCCGGATCCGTCACCGCCTCGGGGTGGTGCCGCAGTTCGACACCCTCGACCCGGACTTCACGGTGGGCGAGAACATGTTCACCTATGCCTCGTATTTCGGCCTGTCCGGCCCCGCGCTGCAGGCACGGGTCGATGCCCTGCTGGAGCAGGTCAACCTGAGCGACCGGCGCGACGCGACCATCCAGTCCCTGTCCGGGGGCATGAAACGCCGCCTGACCCTGGCCCGCGCGCTGATCAACGACCCGGCCGCGGTGATCCTCGACGAACCCACCACCGGCCTCGATCCCCAGGCCCGCCACCACCTGTGGCGACAGCTGCGCGAACTGCGCGCCTCGGGCGTAACCCTGGTGCTGACCACGCATTACATGGAAGAGGCCGAGGAGCTGTGCGACCGCATCGCGATCATCGACCATGGCCGCATCATCGCCTGTGACACACCCGCCCGGCTGATCCGCGAGCACGTCGAGCCCTGGGTGGCCACGGTCGCCGGCCACGGAGCCGCGGCCTCCATCGAGAACGAACTGGGGCCGCGCGACCGTGCCCACCAGGTCGCCGACACCTGGCTGATCTACACCCCCGATCCGGAACGCCTGCGCGGGCGGCTGGAGGCACGCGGGGAACGCATGGGCCTGCGCGAGGCCAATCTCGAGGACGTCTTCCTCAAGCTCACCGGACACGACCTGCGGGACTGAGTACCCATGAGTCAGCGCACCCACCCCCTGCTCCCGCGTCCCGGCCTGCGCATGTTTGCGGTGTGGCGCCGCAACCTGCGGGTCTGGCGCAAGCTGCTGCTGCCCGCGGTGGTCGGCAACTTCGGCGAACCGATCCTCTACCTGCTGGCGTTCGGCGCCGGCTTTGGTGCCCTGGTGGGCGAGGTCGACGGCATGCGCTACATGGTGTTCATCGCCTCCGGCATCGTCGCCTCCAGCGCGATGATGACCGCCAGCTTTGAGGGCATGTACTCGGCCTATACGCGCATGGCGGAACAGAACACCTGGCTCGGCATGCTGGCGACCCCGCTCACGCTGGACGACGTCGTGTTCGGCGAGGCGGTGTGGGCAGCCACCAAGGGCCTGATCTCCGCGATCACCGTACTGATCGTGGCCAGCCTGCTGGGGCTGGTGGCCGATGCGCGCGCCCTGCTCGCGCTGCCGGTGATCTTCCTCGCCGCCTTCACCTTCGGCGCGCTGGCACTGGTCGTCACCTCGCTGGCGCGCAGCTACGATTTCTTCCTCTACTACTTCACCCTGGCGGTCACCCCCATGCTGCTGCTGTCCGGGGTGTTCTTCCCGCTGGAACAGCTCCCCGACTGGGTGCAGACCCTGGCCTGGATGCTGCCGCTGGCCCATGTGATCGAGCTGGTGCGGCCGTTGATGACCGGCGAATGGCCGGTCCGCTGGCTGCCGCATCTGGCGGTCATCGTTGGGTACGGGGTCCTGGCCATCTGCGTGGCCAGCTACCGCATCCGCCGCCGGCTGTTGCAATAGAGCGGGAATGTTCCAATGATGCGCGTTGTCCTCTGAAAACGAACCCTTTCCATAACCTTCAGGTACGAATCGATGAAGAACTGGCTGTTTGCAATCCTTCTGGCCCTGCCGGCCGCCGCGCTGGCGCAGAACGTGGAAGTCCGTGACCTCGAGGAAGGCGACGGCGACGAGGTCGTGCGTCATGACACGGTGACCGTGCATTACACCGGCTGGGTGCACGAGGACGGCGAGGATCAGGGCGAGCCCTTCGATTCCAGCCGTGACCGTGGTCAGCCGTTCAGCCTGACCCTGGGCGCCGGCGAGGTCATCCCCGGCTGGGAGAAGGGCCTGGAGGGCATGCGCGAGGGCGGCGAGCGCGAGATCATCATCCCGCCGGAACTGGGCTACGGGGCGCAGGGCGCCGGTGACGTGATCCCGCCGGACGCGACCCTGCGCTTCGAGGTGGAGATCCTGGAGGTGGAACCGGCCCCGTTCGGCGGACTCGACAATGACGAGCTGGCCGAGATGCTGGAACGCGATGACGTGACCGTGGTCGACATCCGCCGGCCCGACGAATGGTCCGAAACCGGGGTGGTCGACGGCAGCCTGCGCCTGACCGCCTTCGACGAACGCGGCCAGTTCATCCCGCAATTCGGCGAGGAATTCACCGACGCCGTGGACCCGGACGACACCGTGGTCCTGATCTGCCGCACCGGCAGCCGCACCGGCGTGCTGGCCCGCGCGCTGGCCGACGGTCTGGGGTACGAGGACGTTCACAACGTCACCGACGGCATCAAGCACTGGCTGGAAGAAGACGGCGTGGTACGGCAGGACTGCCCCGACACCGAGGAGACGGCGGTTTGCTGATGCGGCGACATGGCGGACCCGGGGCCCTGGGTCTGGTCCTGCTGCTGCTCTCGGCCCCGGCTCCGGGCGAAGAAGACAACCGCGAGGAACTGCCGGCGGTCATTCCCGAGCCGGTGACCACCACGCATTCGCTGGAAACGGTGGACGGCGAACGGCTGGAGTACCGCGCAACGGTCGGCTACACCCCGCTGGGCGAGGATCGCGAACACCCCGAGGCACGGGTCTTCAGCGTGGCCTATACGGTGGAGGATGAAGACACCGAGCGCCCGGTGACCTTCCTGTTCAACGGCGGCCCGGGGGCGGCCTCCGCCTATCTCAACGTCGGCGGGCTCGGCCCGCGCGTTCTGGACACCGACGAGCGTGGCCTCTCGGCCACCACCCCGCCGCGCCTGGTGGACAACCCGAAGACCTGGCTGGCGTTTACCGACCTCGTCTTCGTGGATCCGCCGGGCACCGGTTTCAGTCGGGTCATGGAGGCCGGCGATCGCGAGGATTTCTTCGAGCCGGAGGGCGACCTGGCCGCGCTGGAGGAGATGCTGGAACGCTGGCTGGACGATCACGAACGCCGCGGGGACCCGGTCTACGTCGGTGGCGAGAGCTATGGCGGCTATCGCGCCGGCGCCCTGCCGGCGCGGCTGATGCGCAACTCCGGTATCAGCGTCTCGGGCACGGTTCTGGTCTCGCCTGCGCTGGATTTCGGCATGCTCGAGGGCGGCACCGGACGCCCGCTCCCGAACGCCCTGATGCTGCCGGCGCTGACCGCCTCGGCACGCGCGCATGACCGCCTGGGCGATGACCCGCCGAGCCTCGAGCAGGCGGAGGCATTCGCGCTGGGGGACTATCTCGAGGGCCTGCTGCACCCGCGGCGCATCGATGCGGACTGGATCGATGAAGTGGCCCGCTTCACCGGGATGGAGCGCGACCACCTGCGCGCGACCGGCGGCCGCGTCACGCTGAACATGGCGCAGCGTGGCCTGCTGCGGGACGAGGGCCGGCTGGTCAGCCTGTACGATGGCGGGATTGATTCGCCCGATCCGGTCCCGACCCGCACGCGGCCGCAGGCCGATGCCATCCTCGACGGTCTGGTGGCCCCGCTGTCCACCGCCATGCTGGACCACCTGCGCAACACCCTGGACTGGTCACACGGGCATCAGTATCGCCTGCTCAGCCGCGAGGTCTTCGGTGCCTGGGACTGGGACAGCTCGCAGCGCACTGGCCCGGCCTCGGCGATGGACGACCTGGCCACCGCCCTGGCACTCGATCCCCGCTTTCGCATCTTCAGCGTGCACGGCGAGGCCGATCTGATCACCCCCTATTTCGCCACCGAATGGCTGCTGAGGCAGATCGCGCATGCCGCGGACCCGGGCGACGACGAGCGCATTGTCACCGGCCGCTATCCCGGCGGGCACATGCTGTACATGCGTGCCGACAGCAACGCCGAGCTGTTCAACGACGCCCGGCGCTTCTACACCGGACACGTAGAAGACGGAGCTGAAGCGGACCCCGACTGACCGCTTGCCGACCCGGGCACCCTCCGGTTACTGTAATTATGAACAGTATCCGGAGCCGCCCCCGTGTCGTCCGTCCCGTCGCTCACCCCGCGCCAGCAGGCCATCCTCGACTACATCACCGAGGTGGTCACCACCCAGGGCACCGCGCCCACGCGCAGCGAGATCGCCACGGCCTTCGGTTTCCGCTCGCCCCATGCGGCGGAATGCCACCTCAAGGCCCTGGCGCGCAAGGGCGCGATCGAACTGGTGGGCGGGGCGGCCCGCGGGATCCGCCTGCCCCCCGACGCCCGCCCGTCTCCCGGCATGCCCTCGGGAACGGACGGCATCCCCCTGATCGGCCGGGTCGCGGCCGGCTCGCCGCTGCTGGCCACCGAACACATCGAGGGGCACTACCAACTCGGCGACGCCCTGTTCCGCGCCCGCCCCGACTACCTGCTGCGGGTACACGGCGAAAGCATGCGTGATGCCGGCATCCTCGACGGTGACCTGCTCGCCGTGCGCCGCACGCCGGAGGCCCGGGATGGCCAGATCGTGGTCGCGCGCATCGAGGACGAGGTCACGGTCAAGCGCTTCCACCACGATGGTTCACGGATCCGCCTGCTGCCCGAAAACCCGGACTTCGCCCCCATCGAGATCGACCCCGAACGCCGCGAACTGGCGATCGAGGGGATCGGCGTGGGCGTGCTGCGCGATCTGGAAAGGGAATGAGCCGCGCCCTGGACTCGCTGCTGGAGCACCCGTCCCTGTGGCGCGGCCGCCAGGGCGCCCCCTCCAGCGGCGACGCGGTCTGGCCGGCGGGAACGCCCGAACTGGAAACGGCCCTGGGCGGCGGCTGGCCACGCGGCCAGCTGGTGGAACTGCTGGGCGCGCCCTTCGGCAGCGGCGAGACCCGCCTGCTGATCCCGATGCTCGCCGCCTGCGGGCGCGCGCGGCTGTGGATCGCCCTGATCGGTCCGCCGGCTACCCCGTGGCTCCCCGGCTGGCAGCAGCTGGGCATCCCCCCGGAGCGGGTCCTGCTGGTCCGGGCCGAACACACCCGCGAGTGCCTGTGGAGCGCCGAACAGTGCCTGCGCGACCCGGCCTTCGGGGTATTGCTGGCCTGGATCCCGGAACCGGCGGAGACCGCGCAGCTGCGCAGGCTGCGCCTGGCCGCCGGCGAGAGCCGCGCCTGTGCCGTGCTTTACCGGCCGCCGCAGGCCGCCGAACAGCCCTCGCCCGCACACCAGCGCCTGCACTGGCAACCGCACGGCGGAGGGTTGCGCCTGCAGTTCCTCAAGGGTCATGGCGCGCGCAACTGCCGCGACCGGCCGCTGGATCTCGACCCGGAGGCGATCCCGTGAACCCGGCTGCACACGCGCCCCGTCCGGCACCGGATCGCGCCGCCCCGGGACCGAACCTGCAGCTGCTCCCCGCGCCCGCGGAACCGGCCCGTGCCCCCGAACCCGCTCCGCTCCGGGCCGCCCGCCCGGAGGCCCGGGAATGCTGGCTGGCCGTGCAGTTCCCGCATCTGGCCCTGGACCTCCAGGCCCGCCGCCGCGCGGACGCCGCCCGCCTCGCGCAGCACCCGCTGCTGATCGTGGAACGCGGGGAGCGTCCCCGGGTGCATGCCGCCAACCGCGTCGCGCGCCATGCCGGGGCCCATCCGGGCATGCCGCTGGGCGATGCCCTGGCCCTGCTGGACGCCCCGGAGCTGATCGAGGACGACCCGGCGGCCCGCGCACGCGAGATTCACCAGCTGGCCGCCGCCCTGCTGCAGTTCAGCGACCACGTGCATCCCGAACCCGAAGAGCAGCGCATCCTGCTGGAGGTCGGGCGCAGCCGGCGCCTGTTCGGCGGGCTGGCGGCCCTGCGCGAACGGGCGGAGACGGTGCTGCGCGAACTGGGCTTCCACCCGCGTACCGGCATGGCCCGCAGCCCGGCCGCCGCGCGCCTGCTGGCTGCCTGCCGATCCCCGGAGATCCCCGAGGACCGTGACGCCCTGCGGCGCAGTCTGGAGCGCTTTCCGCTGGAGAGCCTGCCGCTGCCGCCCGCCACCCGCGAATCCCTGCGATCCACCGGACTGCGGGTCTTCGGCGATCTCCTGCGTCTGCCACGCGCGGAACTGGCGCGGCGCCACGGCCCGGGGCTGCTGCAGACCATCGACCGCCTGCTGGGCGATGCGCCCGAGACCCTGCCACGTTTCCGCCCCCCGGACACCCTGGAACTCGCGCTGCGCCTGGATCACGAGATCCGCGCGAGCACCGCACTGGTGTTTCCTCTGCGCCGCCTGCTGCAGCAGGCCGAGCAGCAGCTGCGCGGGCGGGCACGGAGCCTGCAGGGCATGCAGCTGGAGCTGCAGCATCGCGAGACCTGCACATCCCTGCACCTGGAACGCGGCCAGCCGGGTATCCGCGCCACGGACTGGCTGAGCCTGTGGCAGACCCGGCTGGAACGCGAGACCCTGCAGGCCCCGGTCATCGGCCTGCGCCTGTATGCGGCCGAGCTGCTGGAACCCGCCGCCACTGCCGACACCCTGCTCGGCGGCGAACCCGCCGCCACGAACGCGGACGCCACGCAGCCCCCCGCCGTGCTGGCGCGGCTGCGGGCACGGCTGGGTTCGCAGCGGGTCGGCGGCCTGGCCAACCGGGGCACACCCACTCCGGAGAGCGCGCAGGATCCCGTATTCACCACCACGCGGCCGGGAAGCCCCTCACCCGGCCCTGCACAGCGGGCCTGCGGCACGGCCCTGTGGGTGCACGCACCGGCCCCGATCGACGGGCCGCCGGAACCACGGGAGTTCCGTCCCCTGGGACGCCTGGAAAACGGCTGGTGGGATCGCGACGGCGATCAGCGCCGCGACTACGCCCTGGCCCGCGACCCGCACGGGCGCGGCCTCTGGCTGTTCCGCTGCCTGCGCAGCGGGCACTGGTACCGTCAGGGATACTGGGGATAACCCCGGCGCACGGGATGACGGTCAGCGATGGTGTTCACCGGCGCGTTCCGGCTGATACAGCACCTTGTCGATGCGCACGTGCATCACGCCCCCGCCCGGACGCGGCCACTCGATCTCCTCGCCTTCCGACAACCCGAGCAGCGCACTGCCCACCGGCGCCATGATCGACAGGGTCTGCCCGCTGTCATCCATGTCGCGCGGGTAGACCAGGGTCATGGTGAATTCCTCGCCGGATTCCACCACCCGGAAACGCACGCTGGAGTTCATGGTCACCACCGATGCCGGTATCTCGTGCGAGTCCACCACCCGCGCGCGATCCAGTTCGGCCTCCAGCTGTGACTTGCCGGGCCATTCTTCCGCCGAAGCGGATTCCAGCAATTTGTCCAGCCGTTCCATGTCGGTCGCCGAAACAACGATCTCGGGCTTGTCCACAACTCCACCTCTCAGGGCCGGTCACCCCCTGCGGGGTGACCGGACGAATCTCCGGGAAAAGGCCGCCGGCAACGACGGACACCGCAAACCGGGCCACGGACGCAGCCCGAACCGGGCACACGAACGCCCGCGCGGACGCCGGTGCCTCTGTCCCGACGATTCTGGGGGCGAATGACGCAAAAGACAAACCGTCCGCACGATGTGATCCGCATCAAGGCCACACGCCCACCGAACTGCTACACAGGGGACATACGTGCATCCCGAGGCCCGCATGAATCTCCAGATGAACGAACCGTTGCCCGGCTTCGACCGGCCTCTCGACTTCCTGCGAGCCTGTCATCGCCGCCTGAAGGCCTGTCTGGAGACGCTCGAACGCCTGCAGGCCCACGTCCCCGATCATGGCGCGGATGCCGAGGCCCAGGCCGCCGCCCAGCGTCTGCTGACATACTTCAATGCCTCGGCACCGCATCACCATGCCGACGAGGACCAAGACCTGTTTCCGCGGCTCAAGCGCCTCGGCAATCATCCCGGTTGCCACCCCCGACTGCCGGACTGGCTGGACCGTCTCACCGCGGAACACGCAACCCTGGAGAACGGCTGGTCGCGCCTGGAACCGGCCCTGCTCGACATCGCCGAAGGGCGCGATGCCTCGCTGGATGACGCTGCGGACTGGGTTGAGCAGTACCGTCGCCATCTCGCCCTCGAGGAGGAAGCCGTTCTGCCCCTGGCCGAACACCTGCTGGACGCCGATCAATGCCGCGCCATCGGCCAATCCATGGCCCGCCGGCGCGCCCTGGAACCGGAGCCCCATGGCTGATTTCACTCTCGACCTGCGCGGGCTGGGCGACCATGCCCACACCCGCGCGTATTACACCCTGCGCGAACTCGGCGCCGGCCAGACCTTCGACGTGCTGGTGGAGGAAGAGCCCGATCTGCTGATGGCCGCGGTCGCGCAGCAATTGCGCCATGCCATCCACTGGGAAACCGTCGAGACCGGCCCACCCGTGTGGACGCTGCGCGTGCGCCGGCGCGAGGACACCGAGCCCGTCGACCTGGTCGATCTCCTCACCCGCGACCACCTGCGCATCGACCGGCTGTTCGCCAGCGCCCTGCACCGGGTCAACGCCGGCGACGCCGAAGGCGCCGCCCCGGCCTTTCATGCCTACGTCGCCGGGCTGCGGCGTCACGTGCACGTGGAAAACGAGCTGATCGTCCCGCTGCTGGATCTGCCGCGCCACCCCGGCGGCGACGACCCGACCTCGATCATGCTTCGCGAGCATGACGAACTGCTGGACCAGACCGCGATGCTGGAACATGAATTCACCGAGGGCGTGGACGAACCCTGGGCCATCGCCCCGTTCTTTGCGCTGATCTCGGGCGGACTGGCCAAGCACGAGGGGCGCGAGGAGCAGAACCTGTTTCCGCACTGGAGCCGGCGTCTGCGCGAACAACCCGATGTCGCGCGCGAACTCTTCGGCAAGGCCCGGAGCATGCTCATCGTCCCCGGCGAGACGGACGAAACGGAGGATTCGCCGGACGCGGATCACACCTAGCCAGGATCCCCGCTCCCGGGCGTCAGGGTCTCCAGCCGGCCGCCCGGATACAGGCCGAGCACACCGGCCCGCCCGACACCGCGCACCCGCACCCCGTCCGGGGTCTGCGCCTCGTAGTCCTGATGATGGTGCCCGTGAACGATCAGCCCGGCCCCCAGCAGCTCGGCCAGCCCGTCGATGGTGTCGAAGCCGCTGGCATGCGGTGACGGTGCCTCGTGGGTGACCAGGATGTCGGCCTTTAGCCCGCGCAGGCGCTCGATGTCCTCGGGATAGATGGACGTGCGATGGCGCCGGGGCAGACCCGGCTCGCGATCCCCGGCGCCCTGCCAGCGATCGCGTTCCGGCAGCTGCGCTACGTGTTCGCTTCGGGTGAAGAAGACCGGCGCCTGGCAGCGCGGGCCCCGCGGGTACCAGACGCGGCCACGGAACACGCCGCCCAGCCCGGCCACCGGCCGGCCGGCGACTTCCGCCACACGTGCATGCAGATTGCCCGACACATACGAACTGCCGAACACATGCGCCCAGGCCGCATCGGTATCACTCTCGTGATTGCCGGGGATCCAGTAGACCTCCGGCTCCCCGGAGCCCGCTGCTTCCCGCAACGGCGCCAGAACGACATCCAGCGACTGCTCGCGCAGCTCCATGTCCCCCAGCAGAACCACCGCCTGCGGGCGGTGGCGCGCGACTGCCTCGATCAGGGGCTCGAACAGACCGTGGGGATCGCCATAGAACAGAATATCGGGTGCCACGCCGCTCCCGGGGGTTTGCGAATGCGCTTACCCTAACGCATCCCCGCCCCCGGGCGCGCGCCGCCCCCGATCAGCGCAGGTAACGGCCGCGCAGCATGTTGTAGTACAGCGGCTTGATCATGTGCACCTTCAGGCGCCACCACATCCAGCTCGGCTGCCCCTGATCGATGAAGCCGAAGGTCGGGACCTCTTCCAGAGTGTAGTCGAACTCGACCAGGGACGCCTTGCCGACCTCGGTGATCAGCGGGCAGGAGGTGTAGCCGTCGAAACGCTGCTTCGGTTCGCGATCCTGCAGCACCGACACCAGGTTGTCCGGGGTCACCGCACCGTGGGCACGGACCGTGGAGGCCGTCTTGCCGATCGCCGTGGCGACCACGTCACCCGCACCGAACACATTGGGGTAGCGGGCATGCTGCAAGGTCTCGTCATCCACCTCCAGCCAGCCGCCTTCCGCCAGATCGCCGTCTTCAAGCGCCAGACCGGCATCGCGCACCCAGTCGTGAGCGCGCATGGGCGGCACCACGTGCAGGTAGTCATACTCCACCGTCTCGCTTTCGCCGTTGCCGTCCACAAAGGTCGCGCGGCGCAGTTCCGGCTCCACGCCCTGCAGCACTGAACCGGATTCGATCCCCACGCCTCGTTCGGCGTACAGGTCCCGCACCATTCCGTCAAAGCGTTCAACACTGAACAGCGGGCCTTCCGGGGCGTGATAATGGATCTCCACGCGATCCCGTTGCCCCGCCGTACGCAGCAGATCCTCCGCGATGAGGGTGGCCTTGATCGGCGCCCCCGCACACTTGATGGGCGTATTCGGGATATTGAACCGGGCCACGCCGCCCTCTTCGCCCAGACGCTGCGTCTGCTCGTACGCATGCCGCGCCTGTTCGGGCCCGGCATAGATACTGGTCAGCCCGTTCTTGCCGATATCCGCGCGTTCCAGACCCTCGATCGCTTCGTAATCCAGATAGATACCGGTGGCCACCACCAGGAAGTCGTAATCCAGTCGATCGCCATCGGCAGTCTCCACCACCTGGCTCTCGGGGTCGACCGCCGCCACATAGTCCTTCTTCCAGTCGACGCCGCGGGGGATGTAATGCTCGTTGCGGGCGGTCACGTCACTCACCGAATAGGTCCCGGATGCCACCAGGGTCCAGCCCGGCTGGTAGTGATGGGTCTCGCTCGGTTCGACCACGGTGATTCGCGCCCCGTCGAGCAGGTCCCGCAGCCGCGCGGCCACGGTCAGCCCGGCCGCGCCGCCGCCCAGTACGACGATCCGCGCACGCGTCTGCACGCCGGCCTGCGCAACCGCAGGCGCGGACCCCACGGCGGCCGCCGCCGTCAGCCCACCGGTCAGTTTCAGGAAATCCCGCCGCGAAAGTCCGTCCCGCAACACCAGCGGTGCCTTCGACGAACCAGCATTCTTGCGATCTGTCATGTTTCTGCCTCCTCGCGACCCCGTCATCCGGCGGGGCATCTTTTTCGGGAGCGGTCGCTGGTAGCGCCGCGCTTCAACGCTTCTGACATACAGAATTCGTGCCAGTGCCACCAACCGGGAGAAAACCGGGGCCTGTGCCCTTTCGTCGCCCTGCTTCCGACGCTTTGTCTGCCAATCATGTCACCCATATCCCCTGAACTGTCACGTGCGGCATGCCCAACGCCCCGAGCACACCGGGTCCGTCCCGAGGCACGCCCGCAAACCGCCTTGCAGCGCCCTCGCCCATCCCGAATCGAGAACTGGCACGCAACTTGATTGTCACTGGGGCGGAACGCACAGCGCGTCCTCTCTCAATCGTTCACGGAGGCAATGCCATGGAGCTTGACCCCTTACTCCTGTCACGACTGCAGTTCGCATTCGTCGTGTCATTTCACGCTCTGTTCCCGGTATTCACCATCGGGCTCGCGTCGTTCATCGCCTTCCTGGAATTCCGGGCCTGGCAGACCGGCGATGCCCTGTACACCCGAATCTCGAAGTTCTGGATCAAGATCTTCGCGGTCGTGTTCGGCATGGGGGTGGTCTCCGGGATCGTGATGTCCTTCCAGTTCGGCACGAACTGGAGCGTGTTCTCGTATGCCACGGCCAATTTCCTCGGGCCGGTGCTGTCCTACGAGGTGATCACCGCGTTCTTCCTGGAGGCGGCCTTCCTCGGCGTACTGCTGTTCGGGCGCGATCGTGTCCCGCAGGGCATGCACGTGTTCGCGGCGATGATGGTGGCGCTGGGCACCTTCATCTCCTCGTTCTGGATCCTGGTGGCCAACAGCTGGATGCAGACGCCGGCCGGCGTCGAGATGGTGGACGGGATCTTCCACGTGACCTCCTGGGGTCAGGCGATCTTCAACGACAGCTTCTGGCCGCGCTTCTTCCACATGGGGCTGGCCTCGCTGCTGACCGCCGGCTTCGTGGTGGCGGGTGTCTCCGCCTACTACCTGCTGCGCAACAAGCACGTCGAGATGAACCGCAAGGCGCTGGGGACCACCATGTGGATCCTGCTGTTCGCCGCCCCGGCACAGCTGGTGGTGGGCGACATCCACGGCCTCAACACCTTCGAGCACCAGCCGACCAAGGTGGCGGCAATGGAAGGCACCTGGGAGACCCAGCGCGGAGCCCCGTTCCTGCTGTTCGCCATCCCCGACTCGGCCAACGAGACCAACCATTTCGAGATCGGCCTGCCCAATATGGCCTCGCTGGTACTGACCCACGAGCTGGACGGCGAGGTGCCCGGTCTGAAGGAGGTGCCCGCGGAGGAACGTCCCCCGGTCGGCATCACCTTCTGGTCGTTCCGCATCATGCTGGCCATCGGCTTCGTGATGATCGGCTTCGCCCTGTGGAGTGCCTGGCTGCGCTACCGCGGCAACCTGTTCGAGTCCGAGCGCTTCCTCAAGGGCCTGACCTGGATGATCCCGACGCCGTTCGTCGCGGTGCTGGCCGGCTGGTTCGTGACCGAAACGGGCCGTGCGCCCTGGCTGGTCTACGAGATCATGGACCACGCGACCGGCCTCACGCCGTCGCTGACCGGCGGTATGGCGCTGTTCAGTCTGCTCGGTTATATCGCGGTGTATGCCGTGGTCTTCACCGCCGGCGTCTATTACATCGTGCGCATCGTGCGCAAGGGTCCGGAGCCGGACCATCCGGTGCAGGAGCCGCAGCACGCCAAGCGCCCGCTGTCGGCGGCCGATACGCCGTTCAATGACTACCCTGCCGCTGACGCAAGGAGCTGAAACCATGGTCGATATCACACTGGTATGGGTCGTGATCATCGCCGTCGGACTGGTCGGCTACGTCCTGATGGACGGGTTTGACCTGGGCGTGGGGATCCTCTTTCCCTTCGCCCCCGGCGAGCAGTCACGCGACATCATGATGAACTCGGTCGCCCCGGTCTGGGACGGTAACGAGACCTGGCTGATCCTCGGGGGCGCCGGCCTGCTGGCGGCCTTCCCGCTGGTCTACTCGGTGTTCCTGCCGGCACTGTACATCGGGGTGTTCCTGATGCTGGCCGGGCTGATCTTCCGCGGCGTCGCGTTCGAGTTCCGCTTCAAGGCGAGCTCGGCGAAATCGCGGCGCGGCTGGAACGCCTCCTTCGCGATCGGCTCGA
Source organism: Thioalkalivibrio sp. ALJ24 (assembly GCF_000377785.1). GTDB lineage: Bacteria > Pseudomonadota > Gammaproteobacteria > Ectothiorhodospirales > Ectothiorhodospiraceae > Thioalkalivibrio. Next base: position 255,544 of record NZ_KB898726.1, read on the forward strand.
TGGTTGCGGCCTTCGCCCAGGGTGCGGTGGTCGGTGCCTACATCCAGGGCTTCCAGATGGACGGCCTGAACTACGCCGGCACCGCGCTGGACTGGCTGACGCCGTTCACGGTGCTCACCGGTCTGGGCCTGATGGCGGGCTATGCCCTGCTGGGCGCGACCTGGCTGATCCTCAAGACCGAGGGTGAAACCCAGGCGTTCGCATACCGCGTGACCCCGTGGCTGCTGGGTGCGGTGCTGGTGGTCTTCGGTCTGGTGAGTGCGATCACGCCGTTCATCGACGCCAAGGTGATGGAACGCTGGATGGGCACCTTCGAGATCCTGTGGATCCTGCCGGCTCTGGCGCTGCTGGCGGCCTGGCAGATCCTGCGCTCGGTACGCCGGCGCCATGAAGGCCTGCCCTTCGTGTCGACGATCGCCCTGTTCATCTTCACCTTCCTGGGCCTGATCGTGAGCAAGTGGCCGTACGTGGTCCCGCCGGACTACACCTTCTGGGACGCCGCCTCTTCTCCGGATGCGCAGCTGTTCATCCTGATCGGGGCGCTGTTCATCATCCCGATCATCCTTGGCTATACCGCGTGGACCTACTGGGTCTTCCGCGGGAAGGTCACGGCGGATGCGGGTTATCACTAACTCCGCCGCCTGACCGTCCAGGGTTTGCGACCGGGTCTTTCTCTCTCTCCGGACCCGGCTCGCAGGCAACCGCCCGCTGCGGGGCGGACACGAGGCGCCACGGACCTCCGGGTTCGTGGCGTTTTTTGTTGGCGGAGGACCGGAACACGACGCGGGAACATGACTCCAACAAGACACACGGGAGATACTGCCACGCGAAGGGAGCTGTCCCCGGACAACGGAGCCGTCAGCATCGTGAACGAAAAACTGCCCACAGAAGCCGTACCCCGCTGGACACGCGGCCTGGACCGCGACGAGGTTGTCAGTATCCTCGACGTATTTCAGGAGCCCGCCATCCTGCTGTCACCGGACTACGACATCCTGGGCGCCAACCAGGCGTACCGGCGCCTGTACGACGTGGATGCCGGGGGCAACGGCCAGCGCTGTTACGAGGCGTCGCACAACTTCCGGCGTCCCTGTGACGAAGCGGGCGAGACCTGCCCTCTGCGGGACACCCTGGCGACCGGAAAGCCCCACCGCACGCTGCATGTTCACCACACGGCCCGCGGCAAGGAGCATGTGGACGTGGAGATGTTCCCGATCTACGGATCCGATGGTGAACTGCGTTACCTGATCGAGGTGCTGCACCACCTGCCGGTCTCCAGCCCGCGTGCCAACGAGCAGGGTCTCGTCGGCCACTCCCCGGCCTTCAACGAGATGCTGGGACTGGTCAGCCGCGTGGCGCCCAGCGAGGCCTCGGTTCTGCTGCAGGGGGAATCGGGTACCGGCAAGGAACTGGTCGCCCGTGCGATCCATGACCAGAGCCACCGCCGCGAGGGGCCCTTCGTCCCGGTCGAATGCTCCGGCCTGACCGAGACCCTGTTCGAGAGCGAACTGTTCGGCCACGAACGCGGCGCCTTCACGGGGGCCACCCATGCCCGGGCCGGGCTGGTCGAATCCGCCTCCGGTGGCACCCTGTTTCTGGACGAGATCGGCGACGTGCCGCCGGGGCTGCAGGTCAAGCTGCTGCGGTTGCTGGAGACGCGCACCTTCCGTCGCGTGGGCAGCAGCGAGCCCCGTCGCGCGGATTTCCGGCTGGTCTGCGCCTCGCACCGCGACCTGCGCCAGCTGGTGCGCGACGGCGAGTTTCGCGAGGACCTTTACTACCGCCTCAGTACCTTCCCGATCCGGGTCCCGCCGTTGCGCGAACGCAAGCCCGACATCCCGGTGCTGGCCGAGGCTCTGTTCGATCGCCTCGACCTGCCGGCCCGGCCGCATCTCGCGGCAGCCGCCCGCGACGCTCTGGAACACTACGCCTTTCCCGGGAACATCCGCGAGCTGCGCAACATCCTCGAGCGGGCCGCCCTGCTGAGCGACGGCCACGAGATCCGCGCCGAGCACCTGGGGCCCGAGGTGACCCAAGACCCGGATCACCAGGACCTGCCGCCCCCGCGCGCCCTGACCGGCGGCGAGATCCGGCCGCTGGAGGAGGTGGAACGCGAATACCTGCGCTACGCCGCCACCGTGCACCGTGGCGACCGGCGTTCGCTGGCCGCACGTCTGGGGCTCAGCGAGCGCAGCCTGTACCGTTACCTGCAGAAACTGGACGCCCCGGGACCCGACCCCCGAGCCTGACGGCTTACTCCGGCACCGCGCCCCGGCAAACACGGGCGAGCGGGCAGCCGTCACACAGCGGACGCGGGCGACAGCGCTGCTTGCCGTGTTCCACGATCAGCGCATGCAGCTCGTTCAGGGCCGCGACGTCCGTACCCAGCTCGGCCTCCACCGACACCCGCAGGGTCTCGTAGCCGTCACGGGCATGCGGCCGGCCAAGGCGTTCGAACAGCCGCCGGGTATAGGCATCCACCACGAAAACCGGCCGGTGAAAGGCATACAGCAGGATGTCATCGGCGGTCTCGGGGCCGATCCCCTTCACCCCCAGCAGGGCCGTGCGCAATGCCCCGGTCTCCAGATTCGCCAGCGCTTCGATCCCGCCGCGCTCCTGGAGAAACGCAAGCAGGTGGCGCAGCCGGTCGGCCTTCACGTTGAAATACCCCGAGGGCCGGATCCGCTCGGCCAGCTCCTCCGGGGCCAGGGCCGCCATCCCCGCCGGATGCAGCGCGTCCACCTCGCGCAACGCCGCGATCGCGCGCTCCACGTTGGTCCAGGCGGTATTCTGGGTCAGTATCGCCCCGACCATGACCTCGAAGGCGGTCTCCGCCGGCCACCAGTGCAGCGGGCCGTAATACGCACCCAGGCACCGCAGCAGCGTGCGGCAATCCGGCGGCGCGGTATCGGGCTCCATGGCCACGGCTCAGCGCCCCGGCCGGCCCCGGCCCGTGCCCGACCCTTTGCCCGAGCCCTTGCTCTGGCCCTTACCCGGGCGCGGGCCGCGCTTGCTGGCCCCGGCGGTCTTTCCGTTGGCTTTTCCGGGACTCTTGCCGGCCTTCGCCGAACGCCCGGGGCGTGAAGAACTCCAGCCCTCACCCTTGTCACGCCCGCGCGCCGCACCACCGGCCTTTTTCTTCTTCGGCCGGGTGCCGCGGCGCTTCTCCGGGGGCTGCAGATCCTGCGGCACCGTCAGACCTGCCTCGCGGTACAGGGCCGCAACCTCCGCGACCTCCAGATCCCGTGCGGCCCCGCTCTTGAGCCCCCGCCCCAGCAGCACCGGCCCGTAGCGCACCCGGATCAGGCGGCTCACCGTCACCCCGACCGCATCCCACAGCCGCCGGACCAGGCGGTTGCGGCCCTCGCTCACGATCACGTGGTACCACTGGTTGGCGCCGTCGCCGCCACCGGCCTCCAGCGCGTCGAAGCGCGCCGGGCCGTCCTCCAGCTCCACGCCCTCCAGCAGCATCCGCCGGGTCTCCTCCGGGACCTCGCCCAGCACGCGCACCGCGTATTCGCGCTCCATGGCACCGCCGGGATGCATCAACGCATTCGCCAGCTCGCCGTCGGTGGTGAACAGCAGCAGCCCCGAGGTGTTCAGATCAAGCCGGCCCACCGCAACCCAGCGCTGGCCCTTGAGCTTCGGCAGGCTGGCAAACACCGGCCGCCGTCCCTCGGGATCGGAGCGCGAGCAGATCTCGCCGACCGGCTTGTGATAGGCGATCCAGCGGTGCGGATATTCCGGTCGCGTGACCACGCGGCCGCGCACCCGGATCACGTCATCCGGACCCACGCGATCCCCCAGCGCGGCAGTGCGCTGGTTGATCTGCACCTCGCCGCGTTCGATCCAGCCCTCGATCTCGCGCCGCGATCCCAGACCGCGGGCCGCGAGGACCTTCTGTACCCGTTCCTGCATCAAGCCCTGCCACTGTTTATGATGACCGCCCACGATACACCAAGCGGATACCGCCATGAGCACGAATACGCCCGACACCGGCCATGAGGCCGGCCGTGAGACCGGAGATCCCGTCACCACGCCGCTGAACATCGCCGTGCTGACCGTCTCCGACAGCCGTTCGGCCGCCGAGGACCGCTCCGGCGACGCACTGGTGGAACGTCTGGAAAAGGCCGGTCACCGGCTCGCGGAGCGCGACATCCGGCCGGATGACATCTACGCCCTGCGCGCAGTGATTTCACGCTGGATCGCGGACCCGCAGATCGATGCCATCCTGACCACCGGGGGCACCGGCATCACCGGCCGCGACGGCACCCCCGAGGCGGTGTCGGTGCTGCTGGACAAGACGATCGAGGGCTTCGGCGAGCTGTTCCGCATGCTTTCTTGGGAGGAGATCGGCACCTCCAGCCTGCAGTCGCGTGCCCTGTCGGGCGTGGCCAACGGCACCTACATCTTCGTGCTGCCCGGCTCCACCGGCGCCTGCCGCACCGCCTGGGATCGCATCATCCGCGCCCAGCTCGACGACCGCACCATGCCCTGTAACCTGACCATGCTGATGCCGCGCCTGAAGGAGACCTGAGACGGGTGGGAGGTCAGCCCCCTGACCGGTCGGGCACGGGACTCAGCCATCCACGTGGACCTGCAGCCAGTACTCCAGCAATGCCGCGTGCCACAGCTTGGAGCCCTGGATGCGGGTGAAATACTGGTCCGGGGCGTCCAGCAGCTTGTCGATGTAGGCCGGCTGATACAGCCCGCGCTCGCGCGCCGCACGCGAGTTGAGGATGTCGCGCATGAACTCGAGGAACTCGCCGCGCACGTATTTCAGCGCCGGCACCGGGAAATAGCCCTTGGGCCGGTCCAGCACCGTGTCCGGCAGACGGCCGCGGGCGATGCGCCGCAGCACGTCCTTGCCGCCGTCGCCCAGCTTCAGATGCGGCGGCATCGCGGCGGCGGTCTCCACCAGCTCGTGATCCAGGAACGGCACCCGCGCCTCCAGACCGAAGGCCATGGTCATGTTGTCCACGCGCTTGACCGGGTCGTCCACGATCAGCGTGGTCACGTCCAGCGCCAGCACCGCGTCGATGAACGAGTCCGCACGGTCGGTCTCGAGCTGGCGGAACTGCTCGCGCAGCCAGTCCCCGGTGATGTCGTCCGCCGGCGGATGGCGCAGCATCTCGGCCATCTCCGGGTGATCGCGGTCGAAGTAATGCCGACGGAAGCGTTCCACCCAGTCACCGTGACGGTCCTCCGCCATCTGCGGGTACCAGAAATAGCCGCCGAAGACCTCGTCCGCCCCCTGGCCCGACTGCACCACCTTTACGTGCTGCGAAACCTGTTCGGAGAGCAGGTAGAAAGCCACCGCATCCTGCCCGAACATCGGTTCGGCCATGGCCTCCACCGCCTCCGGCAGCCGCGCCAGCACCTGATCGTTGGGGATCAGCGTGGCCTGATGATCCGTCGCGTAACGCTCCGCCACCGGATCGGAATACTCGAACTCCGAGCCCTTCTCCTCGGGCTGATCCTCGAAACCGACGGTAAAGGTGCGCAGATCCTGCGCCCCCTCTTCCATGGCCAGCGCCACCAGCAGGCTGGAATCCAGGCCGCCCGACAGCAGAACCCCCACCGGGACGTCCGCCACCTCCAGTCGGCGGCGCACCGCGCGGCGCAGGCCGTGTTCGATGCGCTCCTGCCATTCCGCATCGCTGACCGCTTCTGCTGGCCGCCGCGCCGACAGTGTCCAGTAACATTCGCGGCGCTCCTGGCCGCGCGCATCGATGGTGATGTAATGACCGGGTTCCAGCTTGCGCACGCCCCGCAACACCGTGCGCGGCGCCGGCACCACCGCATGCAGCGAGAACAGCATGTGCAGGCCTTCGGGGTCCAGCTCGGTATCCACGCCGCCTCCGGCCAGCAGGGCCGCGGTATTGGAGGCAAACCGGATCCCGTCACCGGTGCGCGCGAGATACAGGGGCTTGATGCCCATGCGGTCACGGGCCAGCAGCAGCCGCTGCCGTTCCCCGTCGAACAGCGCGAAGGCGAACATGCCGTGCAGGCGTGCCACCACGCCCTCGCCCCATTCGGCATAGCCGCGCAGGATCACCTCGGTATCACCGCTGGAGAAGAACCGGTGACCACGCCCCTCGAGTTCGCTGCGCAGCGCGCGGAAGTTGTAGATCGCCCCGTTGAACACCAGCGAAAGACCGCTCGCGGGGTCGAACATCGGCTGGTGCGCTCGCTGCGAGAGGTCGAGGATCGACAGCCGCCGGTGCCCCAGCGCCACCCGGCCCGACGCCCACAGGCCGTCGGCATCGGGACCTCGACGCTCCAGGCAGGGCAGCATGCGCGCGACCACATCCGCGTTCGCGCGCCGTTCGCCCCGGACGAATTCTCCGGCGATTCCGCACATGATCTATCGATCCTTTCCGGTCGCAGACCGGCTGTCTTGAAAGGCCGCGTGCAGCCCGTCGGCCAGCGCCTGCCCGGCCACCCCGGCGGCACCACCGTCGGCCAGAGTCAGATAGAACGGCACCCGTACGCGCGCTCCGGCCTCCAGCGGCAGTTCCGTCAGGCGACCGGCGTCCAGATCGGCGGCCGCCCGGTCCAGCGGCACCCAGGCGAAACCGACCCCGCAGCGCAGCACGTCCAGCACGGTGGAGACATGACCCACGGTCCAGCGCTGGTCGGCATCCAGCCAGCCCCCTTCACCGCCGCCCTTTTCCCCGCTGTCGCGCAGCACCACCTGCCGATACGGCCGCAGATCACGCCGCGTCAGTCCTCCCGTGCCGTTCACCAGCGGATGCCCGGGATCGGCCACGCAGACCATGACCTGCTCGCCAATCTCGTGGGCGAGAAAGCCCGACGGCACGTGTGGCGCCAGCAGCATGTCCACCTGACCCTCGGCCAGCCGCTGCGCGCCGTCCTCCAGCACCACCTCGTGCAGCTGGATGCGGGTAGCCGGCTGATCGCGCGAGAACGCCTCCAGCGCCTCCAGCACTGGTCCCATTGGCACGATCTGTTCCAGTGCCAGATGCAGTTCCGACTCCACGCCACCGGCCAGTGCGCCGGCGAGCGCCTCGATCTCGGCCGCCTCCTCGAGCAGGTGCTCCGCACGGCGCAGCAGGGCCTGGCCCGCCGGGGTCAGCCCCGCCCTTCGGCCCTGCAGCTCGAACACCTCGACCCCGAGCTGCTCTTCCAGCTTCTGCACCGCGTGATTGACGCTGGACGGACTCTTGTGCACCCGTTCGGCGGCGCGGGCAAAGCCGCCCGCATCCACCACCGCCTTGAACATCCGCCATTGTTCGAGGGTTACCCGGGACATCCGCAGTCCGGATTGTGCGTGCGCGCATGCCACTCGGCGCGCATCCGTTCCACGGCCCGCGCACCCAGCAGAACCACGTGGACGGTGGCCGGATAGATCAGGCCATCCGCGCGCCACTGTTCCACCCGCTCGGCCTCCTCGCCGCGGCGGATCAGGAAGAAATCGCGCCCCTCTTCCAGCTCGGCCTCGCGCGCCCGGAACATGCGAAAGGCCGTGCCCTTGGGCAGGCCGTTCCACATATCCACCTGGCGCAGGCTCAGCACCGGAACGTCGTGGTAGAGGATGGGCTCGGGGGCCTCGGTACCGGCGGCCTCGCAACCATGGAATTGCCCCGCCTGGCGCGGGTCCGCAGCGTCAGAACCATTCATGGTGGCATTATGGCACGCACACCGGATGCGTCGACCACCCACGCCCGTTATCACAGAGGATTCGCATGGAACTGCTGCAGGACTTCGGAATGTTCTTCGCCAAGGTCGTCACCGCCGTGCTGGCGGTGCTGATCCTGATGAGCGCCGCCACCGGACTGATCGCCCGCAGCCGCGAGGGACGCCCCGACCAGCTCAACGTCAAGCGTCTGAACGACCGCTATGCGCGCATGGAGAAGACCGTGCGCCGCGCGGTGGAGGGCCCGCGCACCCGCCTGCAGCGCCTGCGCGACCGCCTGCGCCGGCGGCGGGCGCCGACCCACGGTTTCACCGGCAACGGGACCGCGGCGAACCGGCCCGGAAACCCCGCGACCGGCGAGACCGAAGGCGGAGAAACCCGCGCCCACACCGACGCGAATGCCACCGCAGCCGTTAGCGAGCCCGCCCCGGAGACCTCCGCAGGGTACGAGAAGACCGCCGAACCTGCCGCGGCATCCGGCGACCGCGAGCCGGAGGTGCTCGAGATCGAGATGGAATCACCCGCGCCGAGAGTGTTCGTGCTGCGTTTCGAGGGCGACATCCGCGCCTCCGCGGTCGACAGTCTGCGCGAGGAGGTGACCGCCGTACTCACCCTGGCGGAGCCCGGCCGTGACCGCGCCGTAGTGTGTCTCGAGAGCCCGGGCGGGATGGTGCCGTCCTACGGCCTGGCAGCCTCGCAGCTCGGGCGCCTGCGCGAGGCGGGCCTCGATCTCACCGTGGTGGTCGACCGCGTGGCCGCCAGCGGCGGCTACATGATGGCCGCGGTGGGCAACCGCATCGTCGCCGCCCCGTTCGCGATCCTCGGTTCCATCGGCGTGGTCGCGCAGATCCCTAACCTCCACCGCTGGCTGGACCGCCACGATATCGACTTCGAACTGCTGACCGCGGGCGACTACAAACGCACGCTGACCGTGTTCGGCGAAAACACCGATGCCGCCCGACGCAAGTTCCAGGAACACCTGGACGAGACCCACGAGCTGTTCAAGCAGTTCCTGCAGCGCTACCGCCCGCAACTCGAACTGGAACGCGTGGCCACCGGCGAACACTGGTACGGCGACCAGGCACGCGCCCTGGGCCTGGCCGACGAGGTCGGCACCAGCGACGACCTGCTGATGAACCTGGCCCGCGAGGCCGAAGTCTTCGAGGTCACCTATACCCGGGCCCGGCCGCTGGGCCGACGGATCGGCATGGCCGCCGAACGGCTGCTGGAACGGGTGCTGCACGGCCACACCCCGGAAAGCCGGGCCTGAGCCCGACAACCGGAGCCGAATAACGCGAACCAGGCCACATTCCACTACCCGTGCCCCGCCCCGGCCAAAACGGGCGTGAGCGGAAGGGAATGGAAACCCGGGGCCGGAGCGTCTCAGCGGTATGTCCGTCAGATTTGCCAACGCAAGGGAGAACGACATGTCCGGATTTCTGCACCGTACCGGCCCACTCTCGGCCCTGCTCGCCGGGGCCCTGCTGCTGGGCGCCCCGCTGGTTGCCACGGCCGACGACGACATGCCCTGGGGATCCGCCGAGGTCAACCAGAAAGACTACGAACCCACTCGGGTGGTCTACGACGTGGCCGTGGATTCCGAGAGTGAAATGGCCTTCGTACTGGACCGTGTGAGCATGCTCAACAACGTCTACGAGGCCGATCCGTTCGACTCGCATATCGTGCTGGTGCTGCACGGCGGTGAGGTGCCCTTCTTCACCCGCGATCAGTTTGACGAGCGCGAGGAGCTGATGCGCCGTGCCGAATCCCTGACCCGCGCCGGCAACATCGAGATCCGGATGTGCGAGGCCTCTGCGGCCCTGCGCGGCATCGAGCCGGAAGAGATCCACGGCTTCGTCGAGATCGTCCCCATGGCCGACTCGGAGATCATCCAGCTGCAGCAGGAAGGCTATTCCTACATGCAGTAGGCAAGCTGCACATTCCTCCGGCTGACACAAAAAAGGCCGCCCGGGGATCCCCCCGGGCGGCCTTTTGCTGTTTGGTCGGGACGGCAGGATTTGAACCTGCGACCCTCTGCACCCCATGAATACGCGCAAACGCATCGGAAGTCTCTGAATTTCCTCTGTAAACAGGGCGTCAGGCGGGCTGCGTGTGGCGGCGTTTCGGTGCATTTGAAATCAAATAGATGCGTGACGGTTTTGCAATCGCCGCGGCCGGTGTTGGCAGGTCGACTGGCAGGATGCTCTCGCGCCGGGTAGCCTGAAACCCTCATTCTATTCAGGGCATGGACATGGCGGAAAAGCAGGAGGCGACGCCGGCGCAGACGGCGGTGGCGGCGGTGGTCGTGGTGATCGGTGCGGGCGTTCTGATGGCCTGGTGCTCAGGCGGTGGCGAGGATCGTCAGGCGCACCGGGGCGATGCGCGGGTGCTCTGCATGGATCACGTCCGTGATCAGCTGCGGGATCCGGGTTCGGCGGAATTCTCCGGCTGGGGGGACTCGGAGACGGCCGTGGATGAAGACAATGGGACGTTCGAGGTGCGGGGCTGGGTTGATGCAGACAACGCCCTGGGCGGGACCGAGCGGCACTACTACACCTGCGTGGCGGATCACCAAGACGATGGGGAATACACCCTGGAGATCACGCGTTTCGATTGATCAGGTGGAAACCACTGCCGCCTTGCATCTCATCCTTTCACCGGCCTCGAGAATTGCATCTCGGGGCCGTCCACAGATCGGTGCAGTAAACCCCACCCTCGGAGCATTGGATGAATTCTATCTCACCTGAGGATACATACGCCTCTCTTATTTTCTCTCTCCCTGAATCCGAGCGAGCACTCGATATACTGGAGATAAAAAATTTTCGTGAAATGCCCAAGAGGTTATATCGATTTCGTTCCGAATCGTGTCCCCGACAAAATCCATCCACACCTTATGCTGTGGACGAAATAAGACGAGGGTATGTTTATGCTAGCCCGGCGAACCAACAAAACGATGTTTTTGATTCCTGCTTAAGAGTTAACGCTGACGACCTCGCAGAAAAGGCGATGGGATCACCGAACGATTGGATTGAGTACCTCAGGGGGCAAGGGAAAACAATTAGCAAGCAGCAAGAACGTGACGTCTTGCAATTTAATTCGGTCTATGAGGCTGCGGCATATTTTATTGAAAACGAAGGGTGGTCAAAAGAGAAGTCCAAGGAGGCTGCATTAGCCTTGAAGAAGGCAATTAAAGACGTAAGCTTCAAGCCATTGAGCCAACAATTCTCGAAACTAATTCAAGATTCGAATCCATTGTGCTCGTTTACCGACACTCCGCTCGCTGAACAAATGTGGGGATATTACAATGATAAGCCGTTCCAGGGTGCCTGCATTGAGTATAACCCGAGGAGCCAAATTGCGCCGCGAGCTTTTCAAAGGCTTACCTTGCCGGTTCAGTATCTCGAAGGCGGCATGGACGCAACAAACCACATGCTGGAATCTTTAAAACCTGATGGAAACATTCAACGGTTATCTCTGGTGGCCGCCCTAGTAAAGGATAAGAAGTGGGAGCATGAGCGTGAATGGCGTTACTGCGTGCCTTTCGGCATTGGCCCAAGAGAGTGCGGCGCCCCCGAAATAACAAAAGTTATACTTGGATACCAAGCCGGTGAAACTTTTTCAGAACAGATAAAAGAAGTATGCCAATCCAATGGAATTCCAGTCGAAGTCGCCACCCCAGACCATGGATCTAGGAAGGTTGTGCTTAGACCTATTGATGAGTAACTCATAGCTGCTCGACATTATAAAAGCGTAACCGACTATTAAACGGTGATGCTGTCCTGCGGCAGGTCGGGGGCTTCGTCTTCGATGCGGCCGGCGCGGACGTAGACGCTGGTGCCGGCGGGCTGGTCGCCGCGGACGCGCTGTTCGCCGCCGCCGACCAGTTCGACGGTCACTACGACAGCTTCCACAGCGTGTCCCCGTCGTAGTAGAACCATCCGGCAGTTTCCGGCGAAACGTCGAAACTGTCATCACCGGCGACGACAGTAATGGAGTAGGTATCGCTGGGGTTGAGGATCACGAACGGGCGCCGCACATCGGGGACGCCGAATGTCGCGTCCTCCGTCAGTTCCTCGTCAGGCTTCCATGCGAAGTGCATACGGAACGAATCCTCGTCGGGGCCGCCTTCGCCGACGTCCCATTCACCGAGACCCGTCAGCGCGCGATCCAGCGCATCGAACGCTTCGTTCGCGGTCACTTCCTTCTGGTCCTGGTTCGCGGCGATGTGGCTGATGTTCAAGTTCGGGCTGCTCATTGCGGGGCCTCCGCGACGATGTTGTTGGATTCTGCTTCGGCTTCGCCTTGGCCGTAGGGGTTCTTTGCGATCACACGGACTGAGACCTCATGGCCGGCGTCTGCCGAAGTCAAGGTATACTCCGCGTCGGTCGCGCCCTCGATCGTCTCGCCGTCGCGCAGCCACTGATAACCGAACTCCTGCGGGTCGCGCGTCCATTCTCCGTGGTCCGTCACGGTCAGCACATCGCCGACGTCATAAACGTCCCGCGAAAGCAATGCGTAGCCGACCGCGCGATGGGATCCGACCACGCCGGGCGGCGAAAGCAGGGCATAGCCGACGGCCCTTTTCGATGCCATGACCTCTGGAAAAGCCAGCAAGGCATAGCCGACGGCCCTGTGACTCTGGATCTCAGACATCGCGCGTCACCAGCCCCAGCTCTGCGTTGTCGATCTCGTCGTTGGTCCAAGCCTGCCCGGTTTCCGGGTTTGTCTCCCATACGAACTGATGGTTGTCCCAGGTCGATTCAGGGGCCGCCTGCCCGGTCTCGTAGTTCTCGCCGTCTACACGGACCACGCCGGCCACCTCATCCGGTCCGCCTTCGCGCTGGATCGAGGCTTTCAGGATCAAGGCCTGCACATCAAGGTCCTCGAAGTCGGCCTCCGCGATTCGTTTCAGGGTAAACGTGGACACTTCGCCCGCGGTGTCGCTTGAGATTATATCGCTTTCGGGGGTGTCGCATGCGTTAATATCTTCGACGGAGCCGTCCCAGTCCTGCTTTTCCCCGTTGCCGTCGAGCTCTACGGTACGCAGGCGGTGGCCCCGCAAGCTGAAGTCAGCGGCAATAACCTCAGACACATACACTTGATTGAAGGAAAGCCCCGACGTCGTAACAAAGATCCGAACCTCGTCAATATCCCCATAGTCGCTAGTGTCCAGCTCTTCGCTGGCTACAAGGCCTTCGTTGAGATACCACTCGATGCCACCGTCTTTGACATGGACCATCGGGAAATTGGCCCCCGCCTCATTGAACGCGACCCCCTCCACTTCCTCCACAAACACCCAGTTTTCGCCGTCGTGGTATGCGGCCTTGAACTTCTCGTCGTCCCCAATGATCCCAGCAACCGGAGAACCGTCAGCCCGCAGCTCTATGAGGGCATATCCGTCGGCGATGTCGCCCTCAGCATGATCCATGACAACCCGGGCTCGCGCGCAAACCTCAGCGGATGCGCTGAACTTCGCCGACACAAACTCGTCGCTCCCGCCTCGAATCTCCACCGCACACCGAGAAAGGTCCCCGGACTCCACCGATCCGGTGTCTGTGCCAGAAAAGTCGAGCTCGTCGAAATCGCCGGGTTCAGACCCTACAAACAGAATCGTCATTGCACTTTCTCCATTACCGGGAGCTCAATGTTGGTCGGCGGGCTCCCATCGGCCAACAGTGTTGCTTTTGCGGCCCGGCCGCGGCCGACGGTTTCGCTGATCTGGTACACGCGGACATCGACCGAATCCGGCACCGACTCGAAGTCCTCGATGGCATGCGACCTCGGATAGAGCGCGCTGGGTTCGTCGGACTCCAACGTGCGCAGCACTTCGCCGTCCCCGTCGAGGATGTCGACCTCATACCGCTCCGACCGCTCCGCCAGCGGGACAGTGCCTGTGCCGTCGCGCCAGGCGCCGCCTGTGCGGGTGCGCCGGACCCACGTTATGTTGATGCCGTCCATCGTCCAATCGCCGGCGATATGGACCGGGGCGTAGGGCTTCTTGTCCGCCCCGGTAATCGTCCGGGCGCGGGTGTCCACGTCCTCGAGCGACTGACCTCTCCCCACTCCTCGATAACGGATCTGGCGGCCCACCATGTCGACAGGCTCGTGCCACATCGTCCCGGCATCGGGCATCAGCACGACCTTCGCGCCTGCGCGATGCTTGAGGTTGTGCTCAGTTCCGCGGCGACCTCGCAGCAGGTGGCTCAGCCGCACGATGCCCGCCCCAATCTCCTCCGCATCGCGGTACTGGATGACCTCGCAATCCCCGTCCGCGTCGACGATCAGGGCGGCGTTCCTGCCATCGAGGACCTGTCGTTCCGTGCGAGACTGGACCTGACCGTCCGGGTCGTAGGCTCTCACCTCGATAACGGTCTCGCGATCCCACACCCACGGACTCGGCGGAGCCCCGATACCCGACCGCAGCGACCCCATCACCGCCGGGCTCGACGTATGGGCGGCCCGGTCCCAGTCGACCCCGTCCCGCGCTCGCATCAGCGCCAGCGACCGCCACTTTCCGTCCGATGCCGGACTGGCAAACAGGTAGCGGGTGGTCAGGGCCTCTCCCGCCTCATCCTCGTCCCGCAGAAGCGGGGCCTCCGGGATCGCGTAACGACCGGGGACATCCGCCTCGACCCGACCAACGCGTGCGCCCCCGAGATCAGCCGTCACCTCCGAGCTGTAGGCCTCCGGCACATGACGGGACGCGGTGCAGCGGATCTCCCAGTTCGCACCGACCTCCGCCTCCGTGATGCGTGCCAGAGCGTATTCGCCGCCCGGCATCGGCAGGCGCACGAGATCGGTCGGATCGTAGGCGAGGAATCGCGCTGGGAGTCGGAACTCGAAGCCCTCGCGCTCCGTCCATGCCGCTGTCAGCGCACGGTCCGCCGCTTGCCGCCCCTGATCGGGATGCAGCGCAAGCGGCAGGTTGTGCGTCACGCTGGACCGGGCCTCCATCGACGGGTTCGGCTGCGCTACACGGCGCACTTGCTGTGCCGCCTCTTGGTAGTCGGACTCCTGGTCCTGGAACTTCATCGTTACCGAAGCGGGTAGATCCACCTCCTGAACGCGCTCGATTTTCACGGCATCGCCGGAGTCGGACAGCGGCACCAGGTCTTTGTCGGTCAGCACCGTGGCCTCGTCGCCGCCGCGGGCGCGCGGGCGGAATACCAGCGTGCCGTCGGACTCCACCGCGTCGAAGTTGAACGCTTCCATCACGGGCTCGATGCCGTTCCGCAAAGGCGTCTGCCGCGTGATCGCGTAGCCTCGCACCTCCGGATCATGGATCTCGGACACGTCGACATCGGTGATCCCCGCGCGCTCGCACAGACCCTCCACGATCTCCGCCGGGGTCGTGCCTTTGCCAGAAGCTCGATCCAGCAGGAAACGGCTGGCGAAGCCGTAGTCTGGCCCCCCCCATCCCGCAATGCTGTCGCTGGCGGGGTCATAGGACATGGCGTGGTACGAGTACACAGCGCCCCCCGACGGCCAGCAGTCCGTCTTCGTGACGACCCTACCGGAGCGCAAGTCGATCTTGACCACCCAGTCGCCGTGCTTCCACGCCATAAATCGCCCTTCGGTTCGGGTGGTAGCTACGGCGTGGTTCACATCGTAACGACGCAGCCCTCCGGAGCTGCTGAAGAGACGTTCGGACACCCACAGGACGCCGCTGTCGCCGCCGAACTTCACCGCATACAACCCCTCGGGGTTTTTCTCCGGGTCACCGAACTCCAGACCGACCAGGAACACAATGGCGTCATCAATCGGGTCGTACACCCCGCGGTTCGGCTCCCGAGTGAACTTGACCGCCCCCACGTCATCCGGGGACAGCGCCCACTTTCCAGTGAACTCCAGGCGGTAGGATATTCCGAGGGGCCCCATCTCCATGTGAGCCGTCATGCGCTCGATCGGGAGGCGGGTCTCATGCGTGTTGTTTGCCCCGCCCGAACGCAGGATCCAGGCGTCTCCGCTTTGATCGCGCTTGCCCTGGATGATCTGCCGGCACTGCGTCGCCTCGGTTTCTCCCGAGTCGAAGCGGCCAATCCACTGCATGGAGTCGGCGTCGATCGCACCAATGACCGGGGTGTCCCACCGGCCGGACCCAAGCAATATCGTGCTCCACCCCTGATCTTCGGCCGAAAATGCCTGAATGAACCCGAACGCCGTGGAAATAGTGAATCCGCCGGAGTTTATAGAAAGGCTAATCGCCCTGGATCCGAACCGATCGACGGCAGTCAACGAATCCGGGTCGATTTTCATCAGCGGGTTGGTGTTGCCGGCCCCGAACAGCGAGTACAGGTAGCCATCTGGCCCAAAGATCGGGTGGTTAGGCGATGTGTCCTCGTCAATACCTGACCCATCCAGTACGGCGGGATCGCTGAGGATTTCCTCGTTTGTCGCCTGGAACTCCTCTTTCAGTGTGCGCAAGTTGAACCTACGCAGCCCGTCCCTGGACCGAAGAATGAGCATGTTATTGCGCCAGTCCACGTTCGCCTGGCTGTGCGTCGAGGATGTGAACTCCGCGTCCGGCAGGGACTCCCCCTTGAGGGCCGGGCATGCGGAGTCTGACTTGAACACCACCTCGCATGTAATCATCGGAACGCGGCGCCCGAAGCTGTTGAGGGGCAGGTCCTCGAATACGATGTACCCGAGGCCGCGGAACGCGGGGACGTTGCCCTCGCCCTCGTGCGCCTCGATCAACGGGTCCGGCATCTGCTCTTCATCGCCCGGGTAGACCCGAAACTGCAGTCGGCCGTCGAAGGACTGGTCAACAGAACCCCCGGTGCGATCATGGATCAGCTTGCCGTCGGCCCAGATGCGGGTGACGCCTTCGATGGGTCCGGCCGCGAGCCCGATGGCGAACGAGGCGTAGTAGCTGTACTCCGTCACCTCGACCTCGTCGCCGCCGCCCTTTCCGCCCTGGGTGGTCGTGTCCGACTCCTCGCGCAGCTCGGTGGCCCAGATGCGGTTCCCCGCGGTGCGGAATGACCCGAAGCCCACAGGTATGGGCTCCCCGTAGGCCGCGGTCGACACGGACAGGTCTTCGAGCCTCGGCCCCTCCTGCTCGTGCGTGTCGGTGAAAAGGTAGCTGCCAGCCGCCGACCCCAACGCCCAGCCGACTTTCGCCCCTGTGGGGCCGCCAACAAACCACCCGACCGCCGCGCCGACACCGCCCAGAACGAGGTCAGCCATGCTTCACCTCCAGGCGAAACACGCCGACCACGCGCTCGGCCCAAGGGGAGACCAGCGGTTCCTCGATCACCTTCCGGCGGTGGGCATGGGCGTGGATGATGTGAGGCGCGCCGCGCTTCTCGGACTGTATGCCGACGTGCAGGGTCTGCGCACGCTCAGCGATCACGAGGACATCCCCCGGAGACGCGTCTTGGAGGTGGACCCGGGGCAGCAGCCGGTCTAGCTCGCGCATCAGGCGCGTGCCCTCCGGCCGACGGCCGTAGTCCGTGCGGTCGTGGTGCGGCAATCCGAGGGCATCGGCCACCATCACGACCAGACCGAGGCAGTCCACGCCGGCCGGGCCGCGCCCCTGGTGCCGCCAGCGGGTTCCGAGCCACTTCCGCGCTTCTGCAACCGGTTCAGCCATCGGGGTACTCCATCAGGGAGTCGTTGCCCGGGATGAACGGCTCGCCGCGGAAGTTCAGCACGTTGTCGAACCGATCGCGGCAGGTCTCCAGACGCTTGTCGCAGCCGGCGTAGATCTCGAACTCGTCCCCGGCTGCCGGCGTGTACGATGGCGGGAACGCCAGGGTAATGGTGTCCTTCTCGAGATCCACGGCCGTGACTTCGATCACCTTGCCCTCGTTCTGGCCGCTCGTCCATGTCAGCACGCCGTGCTCGAAGATGCTGGCGTCCACCCCGTCGGTATCGCTGATCGAGGCCTCCAGCGTCAGATCGGTCCCGGGGCCGAGGATCACGCCGGTGTGCGTCCACTCGGACAGGTCCACCTTGCAGCGGTTGTCTCCGAGGTCGGCGCGGCAGTTCGGGGTGTAGCTCTCGATGATGTTCTGCGCGAGGGCTTGCGTCATGCCCCGCAGGCTGGTGTGCCAGTGCCCCTCCCGGGACAGGGTCACGTCGCCGATCCAACCCCGCCGGAGGTTGATGCGTCCGGCATCCGGATCCTGCCAGTCGACAGCGAACACGCGCAGCTCGGCGTGATCGTAGAGCCCGGCGCGGATATCCTCGGCGGTGATCGTGTCCGTGCTCAGCACGCCGTCGAGGTCGGCGTTGTCCACGGACAGGGCGCCGGTGGTCGCCAGGGCGCTCCGCGTGTACCCAGTGCGGGCGGCGTAGGTCTCGCCATCGACGGTCAGGTCGTGGTCGTGGTCCGTTGCCCGGATCACGAATCCGTCCCGGCGTTCGAGCCGCCAGCAGGTTGCCAGGGTCGTGACCTCCTGCTCCAGCAGGTCGGCCAGTCCGCCGATGTCCTTCATTCGCGCACCCCCAGCAGCCGGATAGACGGAATCGTCTGCAGATGCTGGAGATCCACCATCGCCTCCATCGCATCCTCGGCGAACCGCACCGGCACGTCGAACTCGAACGTCGCCGTCAGCTCCTTTTCCTCCGGCGGCTCACCTTCCTCTGGCTCCGGCGGCACCGAGTCCCCGCTGATCGTGACCTCGCCGGTGCTATGGTCGACGGACACGTCCCCATCAGGGAGCGCCTGCCCGTCGGCGTACACCGTCACAGTGCCCTCCACGGGCCGGGTGATCCTGCGGGTGTACGCGGGGTCGCCGTAACGCTTCACGAGCTGGAACTCGGTGCTGTCGTAGCGCAGCGTTCCCAGATGCTGATCCTTGGCCTGGAAGTCCCCCCAGTCCTTGAACCTGAACCCATACGCGCGGCCCATGCGCGCGCGGAAGAACGCCAGCACCGACTGGATGTCCTCGGCGTCCTGTAGCCCGTATGAGATGTCGTACTCGGGGCGCTCCTGCGACCACTCGACGTTGCGCTGTTCGTGCCCGCTGGCCATGGTCACGACGTTGGTCAAGAATTTCGGCCCACCCACAGCACCGCGCTCAATTCGCTCGGGTAGCCGGATGTCGTGGAAACTGGTCATAGGTTCTTCCTCGAAGCCCTGGCCATCGCAGCCTGCGTGCGCGCCATGACCTGCGACTCGCTGCGCCGGAAGCTGTCGGCGTCCTGTGCCTGGATGTTCATGTTCACGGTAATACCGCCACCCTGCCCGCCACGGCGTTCGCGGGTGTGATCGGTAACGGTCTCATTCGGGTGCAAAATCGCTGGGAATCCGCCTTTCCCGTCCACACCGCCAGACCGCGGCCCGGGGCCGGTGTACCCGCCGCCGTCGAACGATTCCATCGCACCGCCAATAGCCCCGATGAATCCGCCCTGCTCGGACATCGCCCCGCCAATCGTCTCCAGAAGCTGACTGGCGAGCAGGTCGGCCACCATCCGATCAATCGTGGCCTTGAAGTTGCCGACAAGGTCGTCCATCTCGCCCTGCATCGCGTCAAAGAAGAAGTCCGACATGGACCGCTGCATGTTGCGCGCAGCCTCCGTCCAGAACTCCTCTGCCGCGCTGGAAGCTTCCTCGTTGCGGTCCGCGAAGTCATCCATGCTTTCCTGCGCGTCCAGGGTGGCGCGGGCGTAGGTGTCCCAGCTGATGACCCCGGCGTCCAGCATGTGGTCCAGACGCGCCATCTCCTGGTTGAGCTCTTCCAGGGGCGTGCGGGTCTCCTCGTATACCCGGGAACCCTCCTGTTCGAGCTCGCGGTAGGCCTCCGTCTGTTCGCGGATCAGTGCGACCTGCCGCTCCATCTCCCGACTGAGCCATCCGGGTCCGCTCTCGCCGGAGGGGGCGGATCCGGCGTCATCGCTCTCCGGTTCGGGGATCGGCTGAGGCTCCGGAGCGGAACGTCCGGTGGGGATATCCAGCGGCTCGATACGCGGGCCCTGGTCGCGCGTGCCCCTCTGTTCCTGCCGCTCGTAATGGCGCTGGATGGCGCGGTCGATTTCCTCGAGCTCCTGCTCGAGCTCGTCGCGCGAGTAGTACTGCACCAGACCGTCGCGCCCGAAGAACCGCAGACGCTGCCCCATCCCCGCGATGCCCTCGAGGTTGAGCATCGTCTCGATGCGGTCGCTCTCCTGTTCGAGACGGGCGATGTCATCTTCCGCGATGCCCCCGGTCCGGGCGGCGGCGCCCTCTGCAGCCCACTTCGTGAGATCCGAAGTGACGGACAGGAAGTCGAGACCTTTTTCCGCCGCGGTGGCCAGCGCATCCGCCAGCTGCATGTACGAGTCGGCGTTGTCGAGGATCTGCTGGTTGAACCGGCTGCTGATGATGTCCCGCATCTGCGAGAGCTGATCGTTCGCCGCGCGGGCATTGGCCACGGTCTCGTTGTCCAGAACCCGGCCCTGTTCGCGCAGGGCGTCGATCTGTTCGTCCAGCGCGTCGGAACCCTGCCCCAGCACCGCGGCCAGCCGGGGGCCGGCGTCCTCGCCAAACATCTGCGAGGCGCGCGCGGCGCGCTCGGACCCGCTCTCGATGTCGGCCAGGGTGCGCAGGGATTCGCGCAGCACGTCGTCCGTGCTGCGCATCTGCCCATCGACGTCGCGGATCGCGATCTCCAGGTCCTCGAACGTGCCGGCGGCGGCGCCCGTGCCCTGGTCGGCCAGACCAAGGCGCCGGTTAAAGCGGCGCAGCGCACCGCTGGTGACGCCCTCGGCAATCCCGCCAAGATCCTCGAACGCCTTGGTCAGCTCCTGATAGGTCTCCGCGGTCACGCCGCCTACGTCGGCGGCCTCGCTGATGGCGGCGGTCTGTTCGATGACGTTGGATGCGGTGCGGCGCAGAAGGCTCACGCCGCCGATGCCTGCGAGCGGGCCCAGGATACGGCGCACGCCACCCATGCTCTGAGCCCACACGTCCCACTCGCGGCGCGACCGGCGAATGGTCCGGTCCTTGCGCTCGATCTGGCGACCCAGACGCCGCAGCTCGCGGTCCGTCATGTGCATGGCGTTGACGGCGCCCTGCGAGTCCCCCGTCAGGCGGACGCCGAAGCGAACCTCACGCGCCATGGGCTACACTCCCCGCATTATCCCGTTCGAATCGTGAGGCATCGACATGACCAAACCCGCCGGCGTATTCCTCCAGATCATTGGCGTGCTGATGATCCTGTACGGATTCACGGAGGCCGCAGAGGGCGGCAGCCAGTGGCCGATATGGGCCGGTCTCGGGCTCCTGGTGTGGGGCGGCATCGGCATCCGCAAGCGGATTGACCAGGAGACCGGTGTCACGAAGACTGACGACGATCGGAAATGATCCGGAGCGTGGCTGTTTCCAGGTGCTGAACGCGCTCGAAACAGTCATCCGGGTCATCCGGGCCGTACCGCCGCAGGGCCACATCGACGCCGGCATAGTCGAGGCCGGTGGCGCCGGCCATGCCCACTCTCCACTGGGTCTGGCAGCGCAGGAACACCTCCACTGCATCCCAGTTCTCCGGCCATACGTCGATCGGTTCATCCCGCTCCTCTCGCTGCCTGAGTGCCGCTTTCAGTTCCGGGGATAGGTTCTGGTCGTCCGCCGCGCGCCCCCGGTCGATCAACCTGCGCGCGACGTCTTCGAGTTTTTTGCCGCACCACCCCCGGTCGATACCTCCTGCAGCGCCCGCTCCAGGGCGTGAAGCAACGGGATGGACTGTCCCAGGTACTGCTCCAGGGTCTCGCGCGAGAACGGGATCGCCGCGCCGGTGTCCGGGTCGTGTGGGCCGCTCCAGTCGACCACGTGTTCCAGCAGCAGCCCGACCGGGTCGGGCCGGCTCCCGGCGGAAAGCTGGTTCACCTGATCGGTGGAGAGCGGCCGGATCCGTGCCTCGAACTCATACGTCTCGGTCTCGCCATGGTCCGCGGCCTCCACCACCTGCACCGGCCACCACACCGGGGCCCGTTCTTTCCGGAAGGCGCGCATCAGGAGTACACCAGCATCAGCTCGTCATCCTCGCCGGTGGCGCGGAATCCGAGGTCATATGTGGCGATGCCGTTGCGGCTGTCGTACGGCAGCTGGGTGTACTGCGTGCGCGGCATCACCAAGCGGACACGTCGGCCCGCTCCGGTTCCGATACCCGCGGCGATGGCCACGTAGTTGCCCTGCGACCAATCCTTGTACGGGTTGAAGTCCCCGAGGCCGGTCACCTCCGGGTCCACCGATCCTGTGGGGTCGCGCTCGGTGATCAGGAAGCCCCGGAACCCGTCTTCGGCCTGCATGTCGTTACGCGGCTGCACTTCATTCGCCATGTCGGCCTGCACGGAGTTGACGGCCACCTGCTGCATGTCGAGGTTGCCGATGGTCATCCGGGCACCCAGGGCGGGCGTGGGCACCTGGTCAAGGTATTCCCCGGAAATGGGGCCGCCCGGCGCGGGCTCCAGGTACTTGCCCGACAGGGTGAACGTGATCTGCGGGATCTCCGCGCGGGTGATATTGAGGGAGAACGTGGCACGGGCCCCGGCCACCTTGTGCAGGTTGCCGTCGAGGTCGTAGCGCAGGTAGACCGAATCCTGGTCGTTCGGGCGCGGGGAAGCGGGCCGATATACCCAGGCGTCCGCAGCGGCATCCACCGTGCCCGCCGCCTCGCTGTCCTCGCCCTCCAGTTCGTCGCTGGCGTCGGGCATCGCCTGCAGGTCGCGCAGGTACAGGGTCTTCTCTTCCGGATCCCAGTCCGCGACGGTGCCCGCGGTTTCTTCGGCGGTGGTGTTCTGCACGGTCTCGCCGCGCTTGAAGTCGCCGGACACGCTCGTCAGCACCAGACGCGCGCCGTCCTCGCGCTCGAACGCGGATGCGCGCAGCAGCACGTCGGTCTCCGGGACCTTGAGTTCGTCGTTTTCGTCCAGGCCGGCGCCGCGCAGCTCGAGCGGCAGGCTCACCTCCTGCCGGCGGTCCACCACCACATGGCCCTGCGGGGACAGGGTGTCCCGCACGGTGTCACGGGTGACGGTGTTGCCCTCGACCGTCAGCGAGAGGTCGCTGTTCGGCAGCAGGGCGACGCGGTCGGCGCCCGGGTCCTTGCCGTATTCGGTCTCCAGCGCGACGTCGACGAATCGTTTGCGGATCAGCTTCGCCATTGCGGTGTCCTCGGTTACTGCGCGCCACCGCGCAGGTGATCGGTGTATCGGAAGGTGTCCTGCCAGCGGTCGATACCGGCCTGCGGGGCCTGGGCTTCACCGCCGGCGTATTCGAGCTGGATGGCCGGGTCGGGCTGCCAGCCCAGCAGCGCCTCCAGAACCTCGGTGCGCAGGGCCTCCATGGGCTCGCCGGCTTCCTGCGGCGGATCGGCCATCAGCAGCACGGCCACGGTGCGGGTGCGTGCCTGCCGGACCATGCCGGCCACGCCGTCTGCCTGCGCCGCGGTGTCGTTCGAGCGCAGCACGAACGCCGCGGGCAGCTCGCCGTCGACGTTCTCCACTTCGCTCAGGTCGCGCAGCAGGCGGGCACGCCCGGCCAGCGCGGGGCATTCGGCGTTCAGTCGGTCGACCAGGGCCTGCAGCTTCACGACTCTTTCCTCCCCAGCACCACGGTGGTGATGTAGCCGTCGTCCGATTCCTGCCGGTCGACGTACCAGGTGCCGGTGGACAGGGTGATACGGTCGCCGCTGCGCGGCTTCACCTGGCCGCTGCGGAAGTCGACGGTGGTGCGGCGCACGTACACGCCCCCCTCTTCCTCCGCGGGGGCGTCGAAGTGAGGCACCGCCTTCATCGACACCGGGTCACCGTCCGCCGGCAGGTACGTGGCGTCCTCGCCGAAGGCGTTGGCCATGGCGTCGTGCATGGGTCCGAATTCGATCATCGGTTGGCCCTCGCGACAGCGCGGTCGATCCGCCGGCGCAGTTCGTGTTCCAGGGTCGAGAGGTAGACCTCTTCGGCGCGCTGCAGAACCTGCCGCTCGACACCGGACTCCTGCAGCATCTGCGGTACAGCGGGGCCGAACAGCTGTTCCACGGGCAGCCGCGCGGACCCCTCCCGCCGGAACAGGCGGCTCGAAGGCATGGAGCCCTGGCCGAAGAACCCGCCGGACAGCAGGCGGCGGCCGGTGGACCGGCGGACGTTCAGCGTGACCCCGCGCCGGGTCTGGCGCGCGCCGAAGCGCGACAGGGGCAGCCGGACACCGCGGGACTCGATCAGCGCCTCGGGACGCGTCCGGCTCGCGCGCGTGATACGGAATGTGCCGCGCACCTCGGCAGCGGGCACGTTGTAGACCTGTCGGATGGCGGAGCTCGCGCGGGTTCGGGTTGCCGTGGTCGCACGGTTGAGCGCCCGGGAGATCGAATCCGGAACGATCCCGATCGACACCTCGCGCGCGATGCGCTCGAGCTGCCGGATAGAGGCGCCCTGCGTGTCGAGCTCGATCACGCGGCACCCCCGATTCTGCCGATCAGCTCGAGGCCGCCGAACGCGCCCAGCAGGCCCCCCAGCGCTGAGGCAAGGACCATTGCGCCGGCGGCCTTCCAGCGGAGCTTCTCCAGCTCCTGCACGCGCTCGCGGAGATCCTTGATCTCCCGGGCATGACCGTTCATACGGTCGGCTCCGTTGCTCATGCGCTCTTCCACCCGCGCGAGGTTGGTGATCGCCTCGGCCATCTGATCGACCTTCGCGTCGAGCTTGTTCATGCGATCCAGGACCACATCGACCACTCGATCATCTGACATCCAAGCCTCCATCGGTTGTCTTGGGTGCAGCGGCCCGGCGCGTGTGCCGAGGACCCCGACGCCAGGCCGCCCAGCCGCCGATGCGCACGCCGGCGTAGATCGCCCAGCGGTGACGGCGCGAGACGCCCTCTGCCACCATCGCGTCCAGGAAGATGCGATCCGCGGTGCGGCGGGTGATGGGCAGGTTGTCGACGGCCTGCGCGTGGTACAGCCAGTCGTGCAGCGCGGCGCTCTGCTCTGCCCGGCCCTTCAGCCAGGCGTGCAGGAACGGGATGCGCGGGACCGAATCCCAGTCGAATTCGAAGCCGGCCGGGATGCGGATCGTGCGGTCGATGCGTTCCGAGACGAACCGCGCGGGCCGCACGGTGCGGGACCAGCCCGGCCGCACGGCCTGGGTCACCAGGCGGTCGAGCCAAGCATCGCCGATCAGGGGATATCCGGACGGCATGATCATCCCCGAGACTCCACCCGAGCGGCGGCGTCATCGATCCAGTCGATCACGCGCTCCACGCGTTCGACGTCGTCCGGATCCAGCAGGCCGTCGCCGATGCGGGATTCCAGCTCGGCACGCAGGGCGCCCAGCAGTTCTGCCAGCAGGGTGGCGTCGGCGAGGTCGAGGTCATCCCAGGGGATTGCATCCTCGACTGCCTGCGCCAGGGCCTCCAGCGTGGTCTCCCCGGTGGCGACCGGGCGGATTTCCACCAGCACGTGGCGGGCGCGTTCCGCGCGGAGGCTGTCGTCCCCCAGGTAGCGCAGGGTCGCGTACTGCACGGCGGCGCGGGCACCGCCGCCCATGCGCTCGAGCGTGGCGCAGGCGCTCAGGCCCGCGGCCGCAGCCGAGGCCACAGCGGTGGCGAGAAAGCTTCGGCGGTTCATGCGTGGGCCTCCAGCATGTCGGCGATCAGCCGGTGATAGCGGGCGGGCTCATTGGCCTGCAGCACGTACTCGATCGGCTCGCGGCCGTGCCCGACCCAGGGCACACGCTGCGGCCGGGTGTCGATGTGGAACATGCAGTAATCGCCGGGCGTGCCCCGTAGCATCAGCGAGTCATAGATGCCCAGGCCGCCCACGGCCGGGTGGCGGCGGGCGATCTCCAGCACCTTGGCGGCGTGGTCCCAGTGCACGTAGAAGTCGGTCGCACGCGACAGGCGCTCGCCGCCCTGCGTGCTGTGCTGGCTGGTGCCCTCCGACCGCACATGCGCCCCGGGCTCCGGCGACGGATAGAACGGCACCCCGGCGCTGGTGCGCAGCTGGGACAGGACCAGGATCACGGATGCCTCGAGCTCGGAGAGCACGCCCTCGGGCCACTCTTCCGGCTGGAGGGCGTCGGTGACATCGTCCTGCCAGTCGAGTTCCGAGGCCGGGATCATCCGCCCGGACTCGATCTCCGGCAGGCGCTTGTGCAGGCTGGTCAGACTCACGGGTCAGCCCTCGCCTTCGGCCCGGCCGGAGATCTCCGCCTTGATGGCGTCGACCAGCGTGGTGCGGCCCTTGCCGCCCTCTTCCCGCTCCCGGAGCTCGACCAGCTTGCCGTCGCCAAGATCCGGCAGGATCTCGACGATCTGGTCGACGTTGTGGGCCAGGATTGCATCAGCGGCCGCGTCCAGTGCCGGCTTCGCCGATTTGGACCGGGACGCCGCGGGGTCCTTGTACTCCCGCGCAAAGCCGCGCTCGATCAGGCTGCGGGCTTCGGCCTCGTTCAATTCGGTGACCTCGCCGGGGGCAACATCACCCCCGGCGACCACCAGCGTCACAGTGGCGGTGATCTCCATGGTGGTCACCGCACCGTGACGCACATGGAGTGATTGACGCGGGTCGGCACCACCAGGGGCGCGGACTGCGACATCACGTACCGGACGGCCGGATCCTGTTCGACCCAGGATTTCGGGAAGATCGGCACGGCCTGGTAGCCGGCCGCTTCATCCCGGATGGCGCCGAACGCCTGCGCGCCCTCGAGCGCCTGACCGGACAGGATCACGGTGTGGCTCGGCAGGATCGGCTTTTCTTCGCCATCGGCCGGGTCGATGTACCAGTCGGCGTACAGGAAGAAGTTGAAACCGTCGACGGTGCCCATGTAGGTGCCGCCCTGGGCATCCGGGCCGCCCATCGACATGAGCGAGTTGTCGACCCAGCGCAGGTCGAGGCGCTTCTTGAAGTCCTCGTCCTGATTGAGCTGCTTCCAGGCTTCAACATCCAGGGTGACGTCGACCGGCTTCGCGCCGGAGGCCTGCAGGGCTTCGAGGGCCCACTTGTTCAGGTCAGCCAGCGGAGACACGCCACTCTCACCCCACCGGTCCTCGCCGGTCAGGGTCTTGGTCAGGCTGCTCTTGCGGCCGAAGTCGACCACCTGCGTCGGGTAGTCCGCTCCCTGAACAGTGACCTGACCCTTGCGCAACGCCTCAGACGCCATGACCTCCATGCGGCGCCAGACCATTTCGTCGTGCTCCATCATGGTCTGCACCATCAGCATCTCGAGACGCTCCATCGGGCTCATGGCCCCGCCAATGGACTCACCGGCCGCGCGCTTCAGAGGACGGTTGGGATCCCACGGCGTCTTGGCCTTGATATAGGCGGGCTTGAAGGTCTTGGTGGTATGGCCGCTCGCCTCCACCACCTTGCCGGCCACGACCGGGGACACGAACGGCGCAAGCCGACGCGTGCGATCGATCACGTCGAAGTGGATTTCCTCGCTGGTTTCGGTCTGCTCGAACGGGAAGAACCGATCCAGGAGGAAAGTCGACGGGCGCTTCAGGCTTTCCCGAATGCCCATCATGTAGTTTGTGGAAAAGAGCATGTTATCCATTGGTCAGTCTCCTGATCAGGCGGCCTGGACCGGCATGAGGATGATTCCCTTCTCGCGCAGGCCCTCCCGGATGCTCTCCAGGTCGTGACCGTCGCCAAGGGTGAGAGCGGGCTCGGCAAAGTCGCCGCGGCTGTAGGCGATCGCGGCGGTGTCGCCGCCGGTGGCGTCGACGTCCTGCGCGAGGATCAGGTCCGGCGTCTCGCTGCCGTCGTCAGCCGCAGACTTCGAAAGCAGGTGTTTGCCGTCTCCGTCCTTGCCGATGACGGCACCGCGCTTGAGTTCCTGCCCGTCCTTCACGGTGATGGAGCGCGCCACCAGAAGGTGGGCATTGCCGGCGACGAGAATGTCGTTCTCGAAGTCGGAGCTATCGAACATTGCGTGGCTCATTGGTCGTTCCTCCGGTTAGTGGGCCGAGCCCTGGAAACGGGCGACGGCGGCCTTGGCCGCGGCGCGTTCGTCCCAGTCGCCGGATTCGGTGTCGGCGCCGATGTCATGGCCGTTGGTGTGGGCCAGGCTCGGCAGACGGCTGGTTTCGAGCGTGGCCGGCACCGGCGCCGCATCCATCACGCTCTTGGCCACATCGAGGGACAGGCCCTGTTCGATGCAGGTCTTGGCCATGCCGATGTCGCGGCCTTCGTCCTGGGCATGCGCCAGAATCCCGGCGACGCGGGCCTTCTCTTCCTCGCGGCCCTGTTCCAGGCCGGCGGCCAGACCTTCGGCGTGCGCTTCGGCGCGGGCGGCTTCGAGGGCTTCGTTCGAGTTGGCGGCATCGGGCTGCTGGGTATCGCCCGCCGCCTTGGTCTTGTCAGTCATGGTCATGTCCTCTGCGCTGACGTTGGCCCGGGCGGCTTGCCCGGCAGGGAGTGCCACAGACCGCGTGGCCTGCAGCTCGGAAAGCAGCTGGTCGAAAGTGGCGACCCGATCCGCGAGACCGGCCTCGACCGCGGCCGGGGCGCGGTAGGTGCGCGCCTGGGTGCCGCGCACGTGTTCGGCGGTGAGGCCCCGCCCATCCACCACGGCCTGGACGAAGTCGCCATAGAGCGAATCGATTTCGGCCTGGAAGTCCGCGCGCACGGCGGCCGGAAGGGGCTCATACGGGTTGCCGTCGACCTTGTGGTCGCCGGCGAAGATCTGCGTCACCTCGATCCCGTCGCTGTCGAGGGCGCGGGAGAAATCGACGTGGCGCATCACCACGCCGATGGAGCCGACCAGACCGGTCGGCGTCACCACGATTTCGTCCGCCTGCGAGGCGATCAGGTAGCCGGCGCTGAGCGCGAGCGTGTCGACCATCGCGATGACGCGCTTGCCGCCGGCCAGGTCCCGCAGCGAGGCGGCCAGCTCGAATGCACCAGAGACCTCGCCGCCGGGTGTGTCCAGGTTCAGGGCGATGGTCTCCACCTGCGGGTCGTCCGCGGCGGCCTCGATGGCCCGGGCCACTTCCTGGTAGCCGCGGATGAGCATGGAATCGGCAGTCATGCGGGTGCGGTGCGCGAGGCCGCCGAACACGTCGATCCGGGCCAGGCCGGCGCCGTGGGCGTAATAGACCTGGCCGGTCCGGTCATCGGCGCGCCGCACCCCCGGTTGCGTGGTGAAAAGCGAGTCATCGCGGCCGTGATCATTCAGCTCGGGTTCGGCCCCCAGCAGACGGCCGCCAAGGCCGGCGATGATCGCGTCCAGTTTCTCCGGGTGCATCAGCAACGGGGTGTTGAAGATGCGGCTGGCGAGATGGGGGTACTTCATTCGGAGGCCTCCGGGGTCGGGTTGGCGGCCGCGCCGGAGGCCGGCGGATCGTCTTCGCGCTCCGGGGCCACGGGCTCGTGCATGACCGGCCGCTCGGTCAGATCCGTCAGGCCCAGTTCCTGCGCCTTGCGGCGCTCGCGCGCACGCTGTTCCAGCACCTCTTCCCAGTCCTGGCCCTGTTCCGCGGCTTCGTCCTCGAGGGTGGAGAGACCGGCCTCCATGCGGATCTTGGCGGCGTTGGCCTCTTTCACCGGGTCGACCCAGCCACGGCCGGAGAAGACCCAGCGGCAGCGGGAGTAGGCGTAGCGGTTGGCGAGGTAGTCGGCGTGGGATACGCCCGGCAGGCGGCCAGCCCATGCGGCCTCTTCCATCCACAGTTCATAGATGGGGCGCAGCCAGTGGTCCTTGATCCAGCGCCGGCGGCCCTGGAAGTAGCGCCAGGCTTCCAGCAGGGCCGCGCGGGCGCTGCTGTAGTTGGTCTTGCTGAAGTCCTTGAGCAGCAGCTCATACGGGATGTTCAGACCCGTGGCGATCTGCCGCATGGTCGACTCCATGAACTGCTCAAACGCCGGGTTCGGGCTGGACGGGTTGAACGCGCTCATGCGGGCGCCAGCCGGAAGCGGGATCACCGACGCGCCCTGCAGGCGACCGTGGTATCCGGACAGCTGGTCCTTCCAGGCCTGGCTCGGGTTCGAACCGAACAATTCGGCGGCGGCGTCCGGCGAGAGGTCGGACTCCAGGAACGCGGCGATCATCGATTGCGCGACGGCCGTTTCCAGGTGAGCTTCGGAGTATTTCCCGGCCAGCCGGAATTCCTTCATCACGCTGGTGACGATCGGCTTGCCACGGCTCTGCCCCGTGCGTTCCTTGTCGTGCAGGTGGATGACGCGCTGTAGGCCATCCGGCGTAAACCACGGGACGCGGTCATAGGCATAGGGCTCGCTGAGCCGGTGCCATCCGAGGCGATCGCCGGGATGCGTGCGCTGGATGTAGGCCGCGACCGGCGCGCCATGACGGTCGAGCTCGATCCCGCCGCGAATATCGACGCGGTGATAGAGTTGCGGCGGCGTGGCCAGACGGTCGGATTCGATCAGCTGGATGCGGGTGTTCCAGCGGTGGCCGGGCCGCGGGACCCAGACCGGGAGCGCCACCGCGTCCCCGTTGAGGAACGCGGCCCCCAGGGCCTGCAGGGTCAGGCCCAGGAGATTCATCTGCCGACCGGCATCGGCCTCCACCGTGTTGGCCCAGGACTCGAACTCGGTTTCGTTGGCCTTGGACCATTCCTCGGCTTCGTCCCGCCCCCAGCCGAGCATGCGATAGTGCGGCTTGCTCGACAGCTTCAGGGTGTTGCCGACGATGTTGTCCTTGAGCGTCTGGATACCGCTCGAGGCAACGCCATTGTTCCGGGACAGATCGCGGGAGCGCGGGATCAGCGTGGACAGATCCGGGATCAGGTCCGAATCCGCCGATCCGCCGAACGGCATCCACTCACGCATAGTGCGCTCGGTCGGGTCCGCCGCGGTGTGGGCCGCGGCTTCCGCCTCGGGGCGCTCCGGCGCGGCGTGCTCGGCCAGGTTGCGGCGACGGCCGGCCATCAGCCGACCCCCAGGGTAATGGGGCCACGACCGGGGCGGCCGTTTTTCTTCGCGCGGATGGCGCCGCTCAGGGCCTGGATGTAGGCCTCGAGGCGCGCGGGCTCGGAATACTGCACCTGCCGGTCGCCATAGCGCAGGGTGACCGACCGCTTGCCGGTGTTCAGCGCATGGAGCCCGTCCAGCGCTTCATCGCGCCGCTTGCGCAGCTCCGAGAGGGGGAGGTGTTGAAACAGTCCAGCGTCCATGCGTGGACCGTAACCCCGCCCGTTCGGACAATTTTAGGTGACAATTGTCTTAGGAAATGACGCCCGCACCGACTGAAACACGCATAATGGAGTCTCGCTTCCACATGGTAACTATAACGTAATCGGTCGCAACAGAACGAGCGCGTTGCGCAGCCGACCGTCACCCATACTCTTTCTCTAACTCATAGCATTATGCTTGGAACGGTCAACCCTGAGGCCTCTTCCAGCGGCGCCGCTTGCTTCGCCTTCAAAGTTAAGTCGTTTCACCTATTCTGTTAACCTAGGGGGGGGGGGCAACCCCGACCATAAAAAACCGTAGTACACGTCAATTGAACAGAGACCTCAAAAAGGACCCCGAAAATGAGTTCAGATCTATTTAAGGCCAAACTCGGTCGATCGCTCATAGAGATTCAGCAAAGGTTTCACCAAAAGTCGATTGCTATAGCCGACTCTGCCATGATTCTTGTTAGCAGCCATCTATTATCTCTTGACGAGGACGACCTGAGCGATCCAGAGCTGGCAAAGTCGTTTCGCAGCCTAGAAAGCAATTTAACAAATGCCGGTATGAACATAGAAAACCACTTCGCCGGAATGCTCTTGACGAGTGTTGTTACAGAAGTGGAGACCTATCTCATAGATGTTACCAAGATATTACTCCTATACTATCCACACAAAATTGGCAACAAGCCATTCAAACTCAAAGACGCACTTAATAAGACACGGGACGAGCTGGTTCTAGAGGCGGCTGAGAAACATCTCCAAAGCTTGATGCATAAAAGCCCAAAGGAGTATCTAAAAGACCTTGCCGAACTAATGTCTATCAACCCAAGATTGGTCGAGGAAAGCTGGCCATACTTCGTCGAGGCAAAGGCGCGACGAGACTTAGGTGTTCACAACAACTGGAAAGTCAATCCAACTTACAGAAGAAAGGTTGAACAAGTAGGTTTTTCACTGAGTGAGACGGACGGTATGTTTCTTTTTGCCGATAATGAATATCTGCTCGATACGATGAACCATTGCAACCGCTTGGTAGCATCAATCGGGGACCAGCTCCAATCCCAGTATTCGTTACATATACAAGTGGACTCTGGAGATGATTCTTGATCCATTCTAACTTCAGAATACTTGTCTTTCTTCGCGAACTGATGGCAAATCAAACTGAGGTAAAGCAGCACGCGAGCGGCTCGAGTGAAAAGCGCAGCACGGACAGCAATGCCCTACGGATGAACCGGAAACGACGTTTCCATTTATTAGATTGCACCATCGAAACAGGGGCCCTGTGGTGGTACAAATGGCACAAAGCACGTTTCCAGCCATAACCGGGCGTTACGAAGGAGTTTTAGCAGAGAGTGAGGCGTTACGCACCCAGCGCTGAACGGTTCGCCTGGACACACGAAACGTTCGAGATACCTCCTGGATGGATCGACCCTCTTTCAGCATATCGATAGCCCGTTCGCGCGCGGGTCGACCGCCCTGCGGGATGTAATGCGTGTCTCCTCCAGCGCGCATCTGGACCCGCTCCGAAATGCTGCGCGCCAGGTCCCGAGCCATGCGCTGGTCGAGCGGCGAGAACCGCTGGATACAGGTCTGGGCTTCGTGTTCGATGATTTCCAGGAAGTCGTTCTTCTGTTCCATGGTCATGTCTCGCTGAAGGGGATCGGGGAGAACGGGTCGGCACGCCTCGGAGATTCAGGCTCATTCTGGGAGTCACGCTCGGCGTTTCTGGAGCGGCGGCTCTCCGCAGCTTCGCGCAGGGCGTTGGAGTGCAGTTCTCTGGCCCAGGCCGGCGGCCTGTCCCAGTCCAGCCGGTTGCGCTTTCGCGTCAGCATGTGGTCGAGCAGAGCCCTGGTCATGGCGCACAAGTCCAGTGCCTCGTTCCGCTTTCGCACCTTCTGGTACTTGCCGTTGGCCTGCTTAACCTCGGCCCGCATCTCGTCCCAGAAATCCGCACGCAACCAGCTCCCCAGGTGGATCTTTCCCGGTCCCGAATCCTCACGATAGGCGCCGTTCAGAACCGCATCCTTCAGAGGGTTGGGGTTGCAGAGCAGGAACCAGACCGTCCGCGATCTGCCGGCCGACTTGTCCGAAGCCTTGGACTCCTTGACCGGCGCCGAACTGGACGAAGATGCACCTTTGTACAGCCAGGCTCTGCTGCGCAGCGCGTTGGGGAGAGACAGCCACCACGCGTAGGCATTGGCGGTCACCCCATCTTCTCCCCCGGTGTCCACGATGATCTCCGCCACGCGCAGCTCTTCTCCATCGACCGGTGTGCGGTATGTGGATGAAAGCAGATCCGTCAGAACCTCCCAGTCCTCCGGATACCTCGCGGGGTCGATCTGGGCGCAGCCGGATGACCTGGAACCCGGGCGCTTGCTGTCCCGGATGTCTCTGCGGTCGATCACCCACTGCTCATGCTCCGGGGCATGCGCGTGCGCCTGAATGACGAACCGGGAATCCTGACCGCCCTGGACGTCGACTGCGACGGTCACGAACCGGGCACCCTGGTCGGTTGGGACGATGAACTGCGGGAAATCCTCGGACAGCTCCGCCAGCTCGGCTTGGCCAGCCTCGCCTCGCAATGACCTCGGAAGATAGGGCTCCGCCTGATCGGTGTTGGTGGTGGTTCGCAGCGTCAGGTCCGAGCCGGACAACGCGTACTCGCGCAGCCCCTGGAGATATCGCAGGATGATCGACTCCCAGTTCTGGTAGGCCGCTGCCACGCCACCCAGCCAGTAGCTCGCAATGCTCGACTCCACCGCTTCACCCACCATCTCGCCATCCCGGGTCACGCTCATGCCATCCATCACCCAGCGGGCAGTGCGAATATCGTTGAGATGGTGTTTCCACTTCGCCTCGATCTGGCTGCCGCAGTGCGGACAGCACACGAATGCGTGCTGGCGCGCCATTCGCTTCAGATCGAGGCTGCGCACGGACTCCAGGAGTTCTTCCTCCGGGGGCAGCGTGGCGAACAGACTCAAGCCCGGGGCGGCCTCGAAATACTCGGAACAGTCCGGGCACTGCCAGTACCAGCGGCGACGGTCCCCCCGGTTGTAGATGCCGATGATGCCCGACGCCGGCGGACCTTCGTGGGGCGTCCCCGGCTGCCAATGTGGGTCGACGTACTCACGCCCCGGGCTGGACTCCACCATGCACATACCACGCGACAGGTAGGTCTGCGTGCGCTTCACCCCCAGTCCAAAAGGGGCCCCCTCCCCGTCTACGTTGTCGGGCATGCGGTCGTAGTCGGTCAGCGCGACGTAGCGGTAATCCGAGGACGCCAGCTGAGTCGCGCTCGGCCAGCCGATCTTGATCCACATGCCGTGGCGGGTCAGCTTGTCGTGAGTGTTGTCGTCGTGCCCGCGGGTGCTGATCAGGCGGTGAATCTCCGGGCTGTGACGGATCGCCCGGTCTACGCGAATCTTGCTGTACTCGCGCGCCTTCTCCTGGGTCATCTGCGTGATCAGCATGTCACCCGGGTCGTTCACGACGGCATGCGCCAGCCATCCGTCCAGCAGACCGAGGGTCTTCCCGGAGCGCGCCGGCCCGACAAAGCAGACCGCCTCATGCTGCCGGCTGGCGAGCATGTTCATCGGCTCGACCATGTACGGCGTCTCGCTCGCCGACCAAGGTCCGGAATACCCACCCGGCTGCCTCAGCACCAGCGTGCGCTCCACACCCTCGGCCACGGACACCTTGCGCGGCGGCACGAACGCATGGCTCGCGCCGCGGATCACCGGCCACGGCGAGGCGTAATCACCCATCAGTCACCTCCGGTGCCTCGACCGGCGCCAGCGCGCCAAGCCGCTCTACCAGGTCATTCATCGTCTCGTGGATGACCGCTTCCGCGGCCTCGGCCGAAGCCGGATCCAAACCGACCCGGCGCTCCAGGTTGTCCGGCATGGCCAGAAGCGACTGCGCGATGGCGGAGAATGCCGTCGCCACGGACGCCTCCACCTCGGATGCGGGGATCAATTCCCGATCACGCACCTGCAGTTCGCGGCGCATCTTCTCGCCGTCGTACCACTGCTTGCGCTCTCCTGGAGGGAGGGTTTCCGGGTCGATATCGCCTTCCGCCGTTTTGGCGGAGTATCGCCATTCGGCCACCTGACGCAGATCGAGAACCCAAGCCACTCCGCGCGACCCACGCTGAACCACCGGGCAGCCCTCACGGATCCACTTCTCCAGGGTGGGCAGCGTGATATCGAAGAACCACGCCGTCTCCGCCTTGTTGGCCCTCCGGCACTCCGGAATTGTCTCCGCTACATCCGCCATAGACCCTCAACGAAACAAAGCACAGGGCATGCCAAAAACTGTCGAAATTCGCGCCTCTCCGCACCCGCACGCGCCACATCCGCCAGAAGGACCCTCATGTCCGCCCATCCCAGTAAGTACGGATAGCCATCGGCTCCAGCAGGCCACCATCCCCCGCGCGACCTTGTTGCGGCGCTCGTCCTCAGACACACCGCTCGACTCCATACCGGCCGATCAGCAGCGCGTCCGCCAGGGCCTGCCCCTTCGCCTTCTGGTCCAGATCCCGGACGCCGGGGTACAGCTGGACCGCTCGCGACCGGGCCGAGTCCTTGTTGCTGCCGGTCAGGCCGGCATGCCGCTTCCATACCTGCGGCGTCACGAGCGTTACCGGCAGACCAGCGGCGGCGATCACACCCTCGACCAGACCCGCGGAGTGCCCGAAGCTGAACGCGGCATGCGGCGACTCGCCCGGCCGGGCCCCAACGCGCTCGACGAACACATGCGCGATCCGGCCGCTGTACTCCGCCAGCCATGCGCCCACCGCCGCGCCGCTCACCCGGCTGCGTTTTCCGGTCTTGGTGGTCGGCATCAGCAGGTGCTCGACGTACTCGCTTTGCGTGTCCAGCAGCGCCAGGCACCCGGTCGCGCCGGGGTCGATACCGAGGTACAGCTTGTCCGTCATCGCTTCATCACCCTCTCGATCGTCAGCGCCAGCAGGTCCAGTTCCTCGAGCTTCGCCATGCGCAGCAGCGCCCGGTCGCCATGCACGCCCATCGGGCCGCGGTGGCACTCAGGGCACAGGGCCGCGGTCAGGTAGTCGCTGGCCCGCTGGCTTGCGCCCTGCCCCTCGCGGAGGTGGTGGACCTCGGCCGGCACCCCGGGCATACCCAGGCACTCGCACAGCACGCACGGCACCTCGGACACGCGGCCCATGTATTCGCGGCTCGGCTTGCTCACCACCCTTCCTCCGGCACCGTGATCTCGATCTCCATCTGGTAGCACCAGGCCATGTACCGCTCCATCGCCTCCGTGATCTCCGGCTTCGTGGCCTCGCTGGTGCGCTTGTTTCGGCTCAGGATCTCGCCGGTTTCCGGGTCCACCAGCTCGGTGCCCTGCGGCGGCATGAACCGCGGGATGAAGATCACCTCGTGAACGTCCTCCTTGGCCCATCGGCGGCTGGTGCGGATGCTCAGTTCAGCGGCGACCTCTCCGTGCCACATCCACAGCGTCTTGCGCTGCGGGTCGGTGCGCGGCGGCTGCCACTCGCGGATGATCACCTCCTGGGGCCGGCCGTCCGCCTTCGTGCGCTTGGCCGCCTCGCGCAGGGCATCCACCGCCATCTGCGCCCGCGGGTATCCGCGTTCGGCATCCCCGGCGGGCAAGAGAAAACGGCCGCTCACTCCACCTCCTTTGGCCACCAGGTCACGCCGGTCCGATGGGTCATCACGTCGCGGCGGGATGGACCGCGCTCCACGAGGCCGGCTGTCTCTGCGTCCGGCAGTCGGCGTGCGATCATGTAGCGGTCGAGGCCCATGCTCTCCGCGGTGCGCGTGCGGGACAGCTCCGAGCTGGTGAGCCCGGGGTGGCAGCGCAGGAGATCCACGGTCGCGAGCATCTGCTGGTGACGCTTGCCGCTGGCCGTGATCTCGCGCTCGGCCACCGCGCTGGTGCCGGGGTCGGTCGGCCGGCTTGCCGGGGTTTCGATTCGCATCACGCTCCCTCCGCTCTTCTCGCTGCCGCACGGGCCGCCTCACGGCGCCTGCGCACTTCCTGGGTTTCCTCGATCTTTCCGCTGTGGTCGCTTTCCCCCAAGAGCTCCTTGATACCTCGCAAACGTTTCTGGGCGTCTTCCACGCTCGTCGGCTCCCCAACGCCACCAGTCAGAAGACCGGCCACTTCATCGGCCATGCCCTCTTCGGGTGGCGGCAGCAGGTTCTTCGCCTGGTCGTGCGTAATCAGGCCTCGCTCTTCGGCATGCGTAATGGCGTCCCGCCGGAGATCCGGGTCATGTCCGGCCGACACCCGGACCCGGGGGCTGCGCCCCTCCTCAAGGGCCGCGCGCACCTCACGCCGGTAGGCTTCGCGGAAAGCCATGCGAGCCCCCACCTCGTCGCCTGCCTCAGCAATCGGCCGTGCAATGCCCCAAGCCGCGGCGATCTCGTCGTTCCAGATCACAGTGTCGTTCTCGTCCATCGCCCGCAGCGCCGTGGACCAGGCCTCGTCGGACTCAGGCCACTGGCTGGCCTGGCGGGATTCGATGTGCGCGATCACGTCGGCAGGCTTCGGCGCCCAGCGGCCACGGTCGGGGTCTTGAAGGTGCGCTTGCAGACCAGCCCGCACCTCCTCAATAGGGTGCTTCTCGAGGGTGGCCCACCACATGCGTAGCGCCCCGTCCGATACCGTCTTGTCGTAGAACTCCATGGTGTGGCGAACGATGTCGCCGAACAGCTTGGCGTCGGTATTCGGGTTCATTCCGCCCTTCCTTTCGCCCACTGGACGAACGAATCAACAGCCTCCTGGTTGCTGGCGACTTTCGGTTGACCCTGCGGCCCATCGCGCTGGATCTCGTCCTGCCATCGCTCCTGGTTGAGGTAGGTCAGCGGGTTCGGAATGAATCCCTGGCGCCACCCGGAATCTGTTCCGGCTCGAAGCTGGACGTCGGCAATGATCTCGTCGGCTCGTCCATCCAGCCGCTTGCGCGTCCATGCTTCCTTGGCTGGCTTCTTGCCCTTCTTCTTCGGGTACTGCTGCCAGAATTCCTCGAAGCGATCCGAGGTCGAATGAACAAGCCGCGGTTCGCCAGAACCGCTCGCGCCTTGCGCGCCTGTTCCCTGTTCCTTTTCCCCTGTTCCCTTTCCCTTTCCCCTTCCCTTTCCTGTATCACCCCGGGAATCACCGCCGTATTCGCCGGGAATACTTGGCTTTTCCTCATGCGTATCTGCTTGATCTGGGGCCGGATATTGACCATCCGCTGTGGCTTCTTTTCCCTGTATCCGCTGGTGCTTGGTGAAACCGGGGATATGGCCGTAGCTTTTCCCGTCGACGCGGTACAAAATCACGTACCCACACCCCTCCAGTTCCTCGAGAAGCGACGGGATATTCACCTCTGATTCCCAGGGGAACGCATGGGCATGGATCTGCATCGGGATTGCTCTGAACACGCCGTTCTTGTCGCACAGCTGAAGAAGAGCGATTGCCAGCAGGCGGGCATGCGGTGAACATGCGGCCAAATCTTCGTCCTGCCAGAACTCAGGCTTGATTGTTCGAATTCGAGCCATCTGATATCCTTATGTCCGTGTAGTTGATGAGCCCCGGCACTTGGCCCGCCAGCCAGCCGGGGCTTTTTTGTGGTCTCCACCCGGAGAAAGGCCGGAGGTTGGACCCCGGCAACCGGCGGAGGAAGTCAGCAGGCTGTTGACCCGGCCTGCCAGCGGGGATTCGGGTCCGGATGCGCTGCGCCATGTCGGCGCGCATCACAGGGTGCTGCTCTTCCAGCCATCGCCGGATCTCGACCTCCGACCAGGTGGCCGCAGTGTCCGCCAGCCGATCCCGCGCACGGTCCTCGGCCTCTGCCGCGCGCTGGATCGGCGTGCAAATCATCAGTGGGATGCCCTCGGCGGGCAGGTGATCTTCCAGGGGAATCTCGGGGTTCCAGCTCATGCATCACCTCCTTGCAGGCGCTCCATCCGTTTGACGACCTGCTCCATGGCCTTGGCCGCGGCGATGTATTCGCGCTGCAATTCGCTCTGCTGTTCTTCCGGCGTTACCGGCTTCGGCTCCGCGTACCCCGCGGATTCGGCCAGGTGAGCCATTGCGGTATGCACGCCAGCGCGCGAGCCCGCCTGCAGCAGCCACACCAGCTCGCCGAGCGAAAGTTTCTCGGCGCGCTCCGTATCCAGGCAGTGGTTTAGGTGCCGAGCGCCATCCGTGATGGACTTGCCCGGCCACAGATCGGACGCCACCCTCTTCGGGCCGCCGAGCGCCATCACTACAGTGCGCAGTGCCTCTTCCAGGCTGTCGTGCCACAGGTCCTCTTGTTTCATGGTTTCCCCCTCGGTCCGTCTTGGTGGTATGGCGTGGGAAAGCCCTCCGGTGCCACAAAAAAAGCGCACCCAAGCAGGAGCGCTTCGTCATGCGCCATTCAGGCCGACTCCTTCGCACGAACGCCGCCATCGCGCTCTACGGGGGAGAAGATGTCGGGCCGCAACTCCTCGGCCCGAACCCCCGTAAGAGCCTCCAGTTCACGACAGCGCTTCGCCGGTACACGTCCGGTTTGGATCCACTCCCACACGGACGGCTGAGACACGCCCATCCGTTTGGCGAGATGGACCTGCGTCGGAGGATCGAGTGACTTCAACGCCCGACGCAGCGCCGCTCGAGTATCGGTATTTCCACTCATACGGCGAATAATATCGTCTAAACCTATATCTCGCAACACCGGAAGACCGGCGTGGCCTATGTGACCTGATTAGGGTCTACCTATACACTTGCCGTGATGAGTACAGAAATCGGACATCGGATACGTAACGCGCGGGCGCGCGCGGGGCTGAGCCAGGTTGAGCTGGCCCGGAAGATGGGCGTCAGCCAAGCTACGGTTGCCGGCTGGGAAACCGGCAAACACACCCCGCGCTGGCCAAAGGTCGACGGTATATCTCGCATCCTTGGCGTCACCCCCAGCGATCTGATAGGGGGCGGTGGAGGTAGCAAGAGAGTCCCGAACCGAGACATCGACGGTGTAACGAGTCGGGAGAAGGAGGCATTGCGGGCATTTCTGGAGCAGTTCAACCCAAATGAGGATGCCTACCTGCAGATCGTCCAACTTGTCGACCAGATAGGGGTATCTTCAAGCCAGCAAACAGCGCTGGACCATCCAGATCATGTTGAAGACATCCTGGACGAGTACTACCCAGGATGGCGGGACGGGGAATACAGCCAATGCACCCTAGGTGCGGCCGAATCCCAGGCCGCACTGTCGGCGATCCCGACGGTGCAAAACGCGCGGTGTATCCCTGTGATCGACTACGTAGAAGCTGGCTCCCCGCGCGAGATCGTAGACGCCTACGAGTGCGGCGACGGCCACCGGCACGAGTGGCTCGATCCGGCATCGGCCGAGGCCCTAGGCCCGCACACCTTCGCCCTGGAGATCCGCGGCCGGTCCATGGAACCCGACTTCCGCGAGAGCGAGATCATCATCGTGGACCCGGATGCACCGGTGCGCCCCGGCGACATTGTGGTGGCGAGGGTCAATGGCGACGCTGAGGCCACCGTCAAGAAATACCGAGACCGCGGCCGGGACAGCCAGGGGCACCCGGTCTATGAATTGGTGCCCCTGAATCCGGACTACGCGACCATCACCATCGACTCCGGCAACCCGGGCTCGCTGATTGGCCCGGTCGTCCAGCACAAGAGGAACCTCCGATGACCAGCTGTCAGGGTTCCCCCTTCCACAGCTGGACCTTCCGAAGAATGCCTCCCTTATGAAGCTCGCCTATGGAACTGTGTAGGGAGTTATTCCGGCTCTGGTACTTGCCGTCGTTTGCGCTAAAACGGCTCGTCGTCTTCAGGCCATATCCGCCGGGAAATGAACAGGCCAACGATACGAGCCTGAGGGAAATGCTCTTGCAGGACATGCTGCATCGCTTTGAAGTGAGTGCCCGCAGTCAGCACGTCATCGACGACAGCAATACGGGTTGGCGGAGGGTCGGCCTGGTCGTGGTCGATGCGGTAAGCACTCACCAACTCGTCGACTGTAGGCCTTTGGGCGGGGCCCCGTAAATGGGCGGGGGCGAACGAGCGGTCCTGAACCACTAGCTTGCGGCGGTCAATATCGCCGACGGACTCCAGAACCCACCACATGCGGTCGTCATAGTCTGGGTCCGATGGGTTTTTGGATGGCGGGACCGGGACGAACGTACCGTCCTGAAGCCACTTTTTCGGCATGCTCTCGCGAAGCATCCTTCCGGCTTTCTGGATAGCTCTGCGTTTGTACTTCCACTCAGCGGTCCCCCGCTTCTCCGGTCCTTTTTTTAGGTTGAAGATCAGTTGGTTAGTGTCGCTGTAGCTGTAACTTTCTCCTGACGCGTACTCGCGGAGGTAGTAGCACTCATCGTCATCGCTCAACCGGGCGTGTTCACCCCGTGTAAGCTGATCGATCCGGCTGAAACGTTGGTTACCCAAGGTGGTCCAAAATGTCTTCGAACGTTCTGACCCGGACCGCTCCCTTTCTCTCGAACCGGGACGGCCAGCTTATCTGGCTGTTTTGAAAGCAACTGTCGAGGATAAAGAGCTTGCGACCTTGCGCTAGGGCCGCACGGGCCTGGGTTAGCGTTCCTGACGTGTCGCTTGCTTCCACGATGACGGTCGCCTCGGTCAGGGCGGACATCGTCACATTGCGCTCCGGGAAGAAAAAGCGATTCTGCTTCGGTCCCTGACGCTCATAACGCAGCACAGGAACTTGGCTAATCACTAGAAAATCCCTAGCCAGTTGACTCTGTAACTCCTTGTTTTCTTTCGGATAGTTGTGGCTCAACGGCGTCCCGATGACAGCGACGGTGTTCCCGCCAGCATCGATCGCCGCCTTGTGCGCCTCGGAATCGATGCCCGCCGCAAGCCCGGATACGACCGTGTAACGGCTCTCGACCAGCTTCTTGGCTAACTTGCGCGCGCGCGCACGGCCTTCATCACTGGGTTTGCGAGCACCAACCACTGCTACCGACGGAAGCTCTGTCAGGTCCCACCGGCCCTGGTAGTAGAGAAGTTCGACGGGATGGCTCGCATCGCGCAACTTCTGTGGGTACTCCCCAGCTTGGTGCACACGAACCCCGAACGACCGCACGCCGGCACGCCAAAGAACTTGCTGAACCTCGTTTGCCCGACGCTCAGCTTCCTCCCTGGAAACCAATTCAGAGGGAAGCGCACCAGGGTTAGACCGAAACAGATCAGCAACTTTCTTGAAGGTGTTCACGCCATCTTTCAGCCACAGAGCCTCGTACGCCCCCATCTCCAACCATGGGGAGACGGCGGGGAAGTCAGCTGTCTCGGCTTCCAAGGGTAGCTGCATGAATTGCGGTCCACCAACGTGAATCGTTCGGGATAGTTTACCACGCCTATGCAGGCAACCATGCCCGGCCATCACTGGGGACGGAGATATCGGAATGGCCAGGCTGGCACTGCCTCTTACTCCCCCATCGTGGCCTCGCACCGTCGCTCCAGGGCCATCATCTCAAGCTCATTCCCGCCCGCGTAGTGCTCCAGCACGCACTCATCGACCGTGCTGTAGCTGCCGGCGCGGTCCTCCCAAACCGCGCCAGCCGCCATCCCCGCCAGAAACGCCCCGCTAACCGCAATCAGCATCGCCCCAAGCGTGACCGTCGTGGGTCGCCGTTCTTCACTCATGCCGGTTCCTCTCTGAAGTTGCCCTGAATCGTAGCCGCCGAGTTACCTGAGGACTAACCTCGTTTCCGCAATATCAGGGAGTATCGGCACAACCATTTTCTCCTGTTGACGTAGGGTATCGGTTTTTCCTATTATCGCCTTTACCGATACGAAAGGGGACGGTCATGTACGACAAGCCCACGCAGACCAACATCCAGCGCGTCGCAGACGAGGTCGACGCCGACCCCGAGGTGGTCGCGGCGGTGGCTGAAGGCTGCGGTCGCGCCCTGACACGCAGTTTCGGCAGCCAGGAAGTCGCGGCGGAAT
The DNA here is from genome assembly GCF_000377785.1 of Thioalkalivibrio sp. ALJ24. Classification (GTDB taxonomy): domain Bacteria; phylum Pseudomonadota; class Gammaproteobacteria; order Ectothiorhodospirales; family Ectothiorhodospiraceae; genus Thioalkalivibrio. The sequence continues at coordinate 298,203 of NZ_KB898726.1, forward strand.
TCCTGAACTCCGGTGCCGAGTGGGCGGTGACGATCGCCCTGCGCGATCACATGGACACCGTTCAACGCATGGCCAACCGGGCACAGCGCGATCCGCTGCAGTTCTCGTGTCTCGTGCTGGACGTGCTGCGGGACGAGGCTCCGGCATGAGCTCGCTGGAGACAGCCTTCGTCGCCCTCGCCTACGTGGCACCGGTGTTCGGCATGTTTGCCGTCCTCGCAGGCCTGGCGGATGTCTTCGAAGCAATCACCAACCGGAGGTCCTGACGTGACCAGCCACCATGCAGCAGCCGACGTTGCCACCATCGAACAGGATCAGCCACCGGTGTCCTCGCCGATGCTGGCCTTGGCCGAAAAGGCCGTCCAGTCCGGCCAGGCCGACCAGCTGGAACGCCTGATGGACATGCACGAACGTTGGGAGACCAACGAAGCCCGCAAGGCGTTCGACCGCGCCATGGCAGCGTTCAAGGCCGACCCGCCTCGGATCGAGAAGAATGCCGAGGTGGACTTCACCAGCAACAAGGGCCGCACCCACTACCGGCACGCCACCCTGGACCACGTTTCCAACGTGATCAGCCAGGCCATGGCCCCGCACGGGCTCTCCTTCCGCTGGACCACGGAACAGGAAGGCAACCAGGTCAAGGTGACCTGCATCGTAGCGCACGAGAAAGGTCACCAGGAGCGCGTGACGCTGGCGGGCCAGCCGGACAACAGCGGGAACAAGAACGGCCTCCAGCAGGTGGGCAGCACGATCACCTACCTGCAGCGGTACACCCTGCTCGCGGCCACCGGCCTCGCCGCCAGTGACCAGGACGACGACGGCGGCGACGCAGGAACTCCGGTCGAGAAGATCAGCGACGAACAGCTGAGCCAGATCGAGGACATGCTGGAGGCCACGGGATCGGACATCGACCGGTTCAAGGACTGGGCCTTCGCCGGCATTCCGAACGGCCGGAGTATCCCCCTCTCCGATCTGCGCGCCGATCAGTTTCCGCGCGCGATGGAAATGCTGAAGCACAAGCAGAGCCAGAAGAACGGGGCCTCGCAATGATCGAGATCCACCGCGACATCGAACAGGGCACTGAGGAGTGGCTGCGCGTGCGCGCTGGGATCCCCACAGCCTCGCAGTTCGGCGAGCTGATCGACCGCGGGCAAGGGAAAACCCGGCGCACCTACATGCTCAAGCTCGCCGGCGAGATCCTGACCGGCGAGCCCATGCCCGGGTTCAGCAACCAGCACACACGGCGCGGCCACGAACAGGAAGACGAGGCGCGCGAGACCTACGGGTTCATTCGCGAGGTAGACGTGGAGCAGGTCGGGTTCATCCGTAACGGAGACAAGGGAGGCTCGCCGGATGGCCTGGTGGGCATTGATGGCGGATGCGAGGTCAAGACCAAGCTCCCTCACCTTCACCTGGAGGTGCTGCTGGCGGAGGAAGTGCCTGCCGAGCACATGCCCCAGATCGACGGCCTGATCTGGGTCGCGGAGCGGGAGTGGTGGGACTTCATCAGTTACTGCCGCGGCCTGCCGCCGTTCATCAAGCGCGTGTACCGGGACGAGAAGCGCATCCGGAAGATCTCGCGCGCCATTGACCAGTTCAACCAGGAGCTGGCGGACATCGTCGAGAAGGTCCGGCGCGGCAGCGAACCGATGCACGCCCCAGACACCATCCCGGCCCAAGAACCCGATCTCGACACGATCTTCTGATCGCACGGAGTAACCCATGGAAATGCAGAACCTGATCCGCATCGAAACCCAGCCGGCCGTGCTCGACCTGAACTTCGAGCAGCTGGAGAAGGCGCTGGACGAACGCCTGGCGCAGTACGAAACCGTCGTCACCGAGGACGGCGTGAAGGACGCCAAGGCCGCCGCCACGGAGATCAACAAGCTCAAGGGCGAGCTGGCGAGCCGTCGCAAGGCCGCGGCCGACGAAGCCAAAGCCCCAATCGCCGCCTTCGAGAAGCAGATCAAGACCCTCGAATCGAAGTGCGAGGACGCGCGCCAGGGGATCCTGGGACAGGTGCAGAAGTACGAGGACCAGGTGAGAGAAGAAGCCCGCGAAATGCTGAGCGCGTTGCGGGCCGATGGCTGGGACGAGCTGGAGGTCGAGGATCACCACCAGCGCGCCGAGATCGAGGACCTGGTGAAGGTCACTGCCGTCACTGCCAAGGGGAACCTGGCCAAAGGCCCGCGCGAGACCCTGGAGGCCCGGGTGCGCGAGGACAAGGCCCGGCAGGACAAGGTGCGCATGCGCCTTCTCGAGCTGGAGAACGCCAGCTACCGAGCCGGGCTGTCCGCGCCCCTCACGCAGGGCCACGTTCACCGGGTGCTGGAATCCGACGACGCGACCTACTCGGCCGAGCTGCAGCGCATCCTCGAGGCCGAGCTGCAGCGTGAGCAGGTGGCCCGCCAGCGCGAACAGGAACGCCAGGAGCGCCAGGCGGCCGCCGCCGAAGCGACCCGGGCGAACCGGCCGGATGCGAGCCCCATCAACTCCGAGCCGCAGCAGCACACTGCTCCGATGGACACGACGGAACAGCACACCCCGGACCCGCCCCCGCGGGAATCCTCCCCCGGAAAGCACGCGGTGACCGTGGTCGGCACCTTCGAGACCGAAGTCCCGCCCGGGGTCAGCGACGAACAACTCGAGTCGGCCCTGCGCAAGAAGATGGAGTCCGCGGGGATTACCAGCCTGACGCGGATCGAGATCCATCGACACCAGGCCGCCGCCTGATTCCATCACCGGCCGGAGGCCATGCCCTGCCCCTGCCAGGGTCCGGCCGGTAACGCAGGGCGCCCGCGGGCGGTGCGCAACACCCGCAGCGGAGACGAGGCCTCTTGCCTCGGGCGAAGCCGTAGGGCCCACGAGACGGGCCGTTTCCCGCGGCATGCGGGGTGTGGTCTCACGCTGATCTTCTAACCAAGGTCGTCTGGGAAAGTCGAGACCGCACCACCGGATGGCGCGAAGAGCCACAAGACGAGGAGCCAGGCATGGCGAAGTGGACAGAAGACGAAGACAAGGTGCTGCGGGGCCTGTACCCGGGCCGATCTAACCAGCACATCGCGTGGGTGCTGGGGCGGTCCGAATCGTCAGTGAGCAACCGCGCCGTAACTCTGGGGCTGAGCAAGTCGCCGGAATACCTGGCGTCCGGCCCCGGGCAGTTCCGCCCTGGGCAGACGAGCTGGAACAAGGGCAAGCGTCACAAAGCCGGCGGCCGCTCGGCAGAGACGCGGTTCAAGCCCGGACGCGCACCCAGCGAGTCCCCGAACTACAAGCCCATCGGCAGCACCCGCGTCACCCGAGACGGGATACTCGAGCGCAAGGTGACCGACTCACGCGACATCGTGCCGGCGCGCCGCTGGGTCCCGGTCGCACGGCTGGTCTGGGAAGAAGCGCATGGCCCGGTGCCCGAGGGTCACGCGGTCGTGTTCCGCCAGGGCATGCACACCACCGTCGAGTCCGATATCACCCCGGACCGCCTGGAATGCATCCCCCGCTCCGAGCTGATGCGCCGCAACAGCTTCCTGACCCGCTACCCGAAGGAGATCGCGGACGTGATCCGCCTCCGCGGTGCCCTGAAACGCCAGATCAACCGGAGGGAATCCGCATGAGCACCGACAAGATCGACGACCTGCGCACGCACCTGTTCGACACCCTGCGCGACCTGCGCGCCGGGAACATGGACATCGACAAGGCGAAGACCATCTGCGAGGTCAGCAAGCAGATCACCGAGACGGCCAAGGTCGAGGTCGACTACCTGCGCGCGACCGAGCAGACCCAGGGCACGGGGTTCATCCCGGACGACCGTCGGATGCCGGGTGGCGGCGGGAAGATGCGCATGATCAACGGAGGCAGCGATGAATAACCCGTTCGCCCGATACGACGAGACCCTGGGCCGCGAGATCCAGACGGTGGACACCGACAGCCGCCGGCAGATGGTGGACCGCTTCACCTTGGAGGAATGCCGGGATGCGCTGGAGGTGCCGGGGCTGCAAAAGACGGTCCGGGCTCGCGTGGAATCGCGGGTCCGGAAGCTGGAGAAGCAACTGAGGGAGACGAGCTGATGTTGGTATTAACCAGGAAGGTAGGTGAGCGGCTGATGGTTGGCGAGGACATCGCCGTGGAGGTGCTGGACGTGAACGGGTCGCAGGCCCGGATCGGCGTCACGGCCCCGGAGGACATGCGGATCGACCGCGAGGAAGTGCGTCGCCAACGCGACCAGGAACAGAAGCAGGAGACGGACTGATGGCTCGCGGAGTCAACAAGGCGGTCATTCTCGGCAACCTCGGTGCCGACCCCGAAAAGCGCGAAACGCCCGGCGGGGCGACCGTCACCAACTTCCGCGTGGCCACCACGGAGCAGTGGACCGACAAGCAGAGCGGGGAGCGGCGCGAAAACACCGAATGGCACCGGGTCGTGATGTTCGGTCGTCTGGCCGACATCGCCGCGCAGTCTCTGTCCAAGGGCTCCCAGGTGTACATCGAGGGCCGGATCCAGACCCGCAAGTGGCAGGGGCAGGACGGTCAGGATCGCTATACCACCGAGATCGTCGCCAGTGACATGCAGCTGGTCGGTGGACGCGGCGGCGGTGGCGCCGGCGGTGCCGCTGCTGCCGGTGCCGGCTACGGCGGCGGTTACGACCCGGGCCCCGGTGGCGACGGCTTCGGTGGCGGTTCGTCCTCCCCGTCGTCCGGTCCGGGTGGCTCCTTCGATGACGATGACGTCCCGTTCTCGCCGCTTCGGGGGATCTGGTGATGGGTGTCGCGGAGCTGAAGAACGGGCAGACCGAGCACGCATACCTCAGTGGCGAAATGCCGGCACCAAGGGGTGACGTATGAAGCTGATCACCGTCGATCAATTCCGCCAGCGGTATTTCGACCAGGAAAGCCAGCCCCAGCGGCGCACCGTACGCTCTTGGATCGATGCTGGCGAAGTGCCTGGCAAGATCGTGGGCAAGCTGTACTACGTCGACGAGGACGCCTGGCTGGCCGGTACTCATGACGCCTTGGTCGAGCGGGTGCTGCAGTCCGCATGAGCCCTCGCCCGCGAAAGAAAGGAAGGCGCGACCTGCCGCCGAACCTGTATACCACGGTCAGCCGGGGGCGGACGTACTACGTCTATGAGCACCCGCAGACCCGAAAGCGGCACGGCATGGGCGTGGACAAGGCCAAAGCGATACAGGCGGCCAAGATCCTCAACTCGCGCCTGATGCCTACAGGCAGGGAAGCCGAGACGATGGCCGCGGCCGTGCTGGCCGGGCCTGACCAGATCGGCACCGTACTCGAGCGTTTTGCAGCCACATTGCCCGACCGGCGAAACAGCCAGGGCAACCCTATGGCCGCGAAGACGATCCACGACTACACGAACATGCTGCGCGAGGCGGCCGGGCAGTTCGGCCACCTGGACGCGCACGAAGTCACGCGCCGGCACATCGCCGAACACCTGAACCAGTACCCGCCCCGGTCCAGCAACTCGCGCAGGAACGTGCTGCGGCAGGCATTCGCGTGGATGGTCGCGGAGGGCCTGCGGGACGACAACCCGGTCGAGGGGACGGCGACGAAGACCGAGGTGGTCCAGCGCCAGCGCCTGACCCTGGACGAATGGCGCGCCATTCGCGATGCCGGGGAGCCATGGTTCCGCAACGCGCTGGATCTGGCGCTGCAGACCTGCCAGCGCCGGGGTGACCTTGTCGTGATGCGCTTCGACCATATCGAGGACGGCCACCTGCTGGTGCGGCAGCAGAAAATCGCGGGCAAAGAGGCGGGCAATATCCGCATTGCGATCGGGCCCGAACTACAAAGGGTAATCGATGCATGCCGTGATGACGTGCTCTCCCCTTTCCTGATCCACCGACGGCCGACCAGGAACCGGCGCGACCACCAGAAGCGAAAGGAACACTGGACACAGCTGGTGCCCGAACGCCTGAGCCGAGAGTTCGCCCGGGTACGGGATCGACTGGGCATCCGGTCAGAACTCCCCAGCAGGGCCCGGCCGTCCCTGCACGAAGTGCGCGCCCTGGGCGCAGACCTGTACCGGCAAGCCGGGTGGTCCGAGGACGCCGTGCAGCGGCTTCTAGGTCACTCCAGCCAGGCCATGACCAAGGTCTACCTGAGCCGTCACCGGGAGACCTGGGTGGATGCGGAGGCCGGTCTGGATGTCGGATGACGGCCTTCGTTTCGCAAACGAATCGCAAACGAATTCCCAACACACCCGGGCACAAAAAAGGGCCGGCGCGTAACTCGCTGACCGGCCCCTAGAAATTTGGTCGGGACGGCAGGATTTGAACCTGCGACCCTCTGCACCCCATGCAGATGCGCTACCAGACTGCGCTACGCCCCGAACGCCGCATATGGTAATCGACCACGACCCTGCGCGAAAGGCCCCCGCAGCCCTCGGGGGCCGGTTTCAGGTGCGCAGGACCTTGAGTACCGATTCCAGCTCCTGGATCGTATCCTGGATGATCTGCTGCGCCTGCTGGTGATCCTCGCGCGCCTCGTCACCGGAGAGTTTCTGACGCGCCCCGTTGATCGTGTAGCCCTCCTCGTACAGCAGGGCCCGGATCTGGCGGATCAGGATCACGTCCTGGCGCTGGTAATAACGCCGGTTGCCACGGCGCTTCACCGGTTCCAGCATCGGGAATTCCTGTTCCCAGTAGCGCAGCACGTGCGGCTTGACCTGGCACAGCTCCGCGACCTCGCCGATGGTGAAGTAGCGCTTGCCGGGGATCGCCGGCAGCTCCTGGTGATTACTCGCTTCCAGCATAGCTCTCAACCCGCTCGCGCAGCTTCTGTCCCGGCCGGAAGGTGACCACCCGTCGGGCGGACACCGGGATCTCCTCGCCAGTCTTGGGATTGCGGCCCGGGCGCTGATTCTTGTCGCGCAACACGAAATTGCCGAAACCCGAGAGTTTGACGCCCTCGCCGTTCTCCAGCGACTGACGCATCTCCTCGAAGAACATTTCGACGAATTCCTTGGCCTCGCGCTTGTTCAGGCCGAGTTCCTCGTTCAGCGTGGCGGCCAGATCCGCCTTGGTCACAGCTGCCATCGATCAGTGCCTCAGGGTCGCGTTGAACCGGGACTCGAGCTGCGCGACCACCGCATCGGTCACGCCGGCCACGTCGGATTCATCAAGCGTGCGTTCAAATGCCTGTAAAATCAAGCCCAGAGCAAGACTCTTCTCGCCCGGGTTCAGCCCCTTGCCGCGGTACACGTCGAACAGCCGCACCTCGCGCAGCAGTGGCAGATCCAGCGCCTCGATCGCAGCCAGCAGGTCCCCCGCCGGAACCTCCTCCGCCACCACCAGGGCCAGATCGCGCCGGATCGACGGATACGCGGACAGCGGCCGGAACTGCGGCACCGGGTCGTGACACACCGCGCGCGCGTCCAGATCGAACAGGAACACCGCCCCCAGGTCGAATCGCTCGGCCAGCGCCGGATGCAGCCGCCCGACCCAGCCGATCGGGTCTTCCCCGGCCAGCACCCGTGCCGACTGGCCATCGTGCAGTGCCGGGTGACGCTCCGCGCGCAGGCGCAGGGGCGCATCCAGGCCGGTGCACAGCATCTCCACCTCGCCGCTGGCGTCGAAGAAGTCCAGTTCACGCGCCTCGCCTTCCCAGTGTTCGGGCACCGCTCGGCCCGTCATGAGCCCGGCCAGACGCGGCTCCTGGCGCAGGCCGGAGGCGTCGGGCACGAAACGCAGGCCGTGTTCGAACAGCCGCAGATCGTTCTGCTGGCGTGCGGTGTTCCACGCGGCGGTGGTCACCAGTCCCGGCCACAGCCCGGGGCGCATCACGCTCATGTCCGAGGCGATGGGGTTGGCCAGCGCCAGCGGCTCGACCTCGGGATAGAAGCCGCGCGATACCTCGCGGTCAATGAAACTGAAGCTGATGACCTCATGGAACCCGCGCCGGGTCAGACCCTCGCGCAGGGCCTTCAGGCCGCTGTCCGGGGGCACCGGCGCCACCGGACGGGGCAGCGTGCGCGGAAGCCGGTCGTAGCCATGCACCCGCGCCAGTTCCTCGATCAGGTCTTCCTCGCGCTCCAGGTCGAAGCGTGCCCGCGGGGCAAACACCCGCCATTCGCCTTCGTCCCCTGACTCGACCACGCAGTCCAGCGCACGCAGGATACGCTCCACCACACCCGCCTCCAGGGCCACCCCCAGCAGCCGCTGGATGCGGGTGGCGCGCAGCGTGATCGCCCCCTCGCGTTGCACGGACGGGATCTCGCCGGCGGTGACCACCGGCCCGCAGGCGCCGCCGCAGATCGACACCAGCAAGGCACTGGCGCGCTCCATCGCCTGTGGAACCAGGGTCGGGTCCACGCCCCGCTCGAAACGGTGCGAAGCATCGGTGTGCAGGCCATGCTCGCGCGCCCGCCCGGCGAGCGCACGCGGCGCGAAATGCGCGCATTCCAGCACCACGCGGGTGGTCTCCGCGTCCACTGCCGAACTGGCGCCGCCCATAATCCCGGCCAGCGCCAGCGGCTGCTCCGCATCGGCAATCACCAGGTCCGCGGGAGAGAGCTTCACGGTCTGCTCGCCGCCCAGCAGGGTCAGGGTCTCCCCCTCGCCCCCACGACGCACGCGGATGGTGTCGCCGCAGCGATCCGCATCGAAGGCGTGCAGCGGTTGCCCCAGCTCCAGCATCACGTAGTTGGTGACGTCCACGATCGCCGAGATCGGGCGCACCCCGGCGCGCCGCAACCGCTCCGACATCCACAATGGCGTGGTCGCGCCGGCATCCAGGCCCTCCAGCACCCGCGCGGAATAGACCGGACAGGCCTGCTCGTCCTCCACCTGCACCTGTACGCGGCGATCCAGTTCCGGCGTCACGGCCGCGATGTCGCCCGCATGCAGCGGGCGATCCAGCAGCGCGGAACACTCCCGTGCGATCCCGCGCATGCCAAGGCAGTCCGCGCGGTTGGGCGTCAGGTCCACATCCAGCACATGATCGTCCAGCCCCATCGCCGTGCGCAGGTCCGCACCGGGTTCCAGATCGGCCGGAAGGTCCAGCAGACCCTCGGCGTCCTCGGCCAGGCCCAGTTCGCGGGCCGAACAGAGCATCCCCTCGGAGGCCACGCCGCGCAGCTTCGAGCGCTTGATGCGGAACTCGCCCGGCAGCTCCGCCCCGACCACCGCGACCGGCGCCACCATGCCCGCGTAGACATTCGGCGCGCCACACACGATGTTCAACGGTTCGTTCTCGCCCGCCTCCACCTGGCACACCCGCAGGCGGTCGGCGTCCGGGTGGGGCTCCACGGTGAGCACGCGGCCGACCCGCACGCCATGGAACGCCGGGGCCGCCGGTTCGATGGCGTCCAGCTCCAGCCCGGCCATGGTCAGCCGGTGTCCAAGATCCTGCGGGGTCTCGTCGATCTGCAGCCAGTCCTGCAGCCATTCGATACTGATGCGCATTAGCCTGCCTGCCCGAATTGCCCGATGAAGCGGATGTCGTTGTCGAAGAAGAGCCGGAGGTCATTGACGCCGTGGCGCAACATCGCCATGCGTTCCACGCCCAACCCGAACGCGAACCCGGTGTACGCCTCCGGATCGATCCCGACATGGCCCAGCACGTTGGGATGCACCATCCCGCAGCCCATCACCTCCAGCCAGCCGGTGTGCTTGCACACCCGGCAGCCGTCACCGCCGCAATGCACACACTGAATGTCCACCTCGGCCGAGGGCTCGGTGAACGGGAAATACGACGGCCGGAAGCGGGTCGCCAGATCATCACGTTCGAAGAAGCCGCGCAGGAACGCGTCCAGGATCCCGCGCAGATCGGCAAAGGTGATGTCCTCGTCCACGCACAGTCCCTCGATCTGATGGAACATCGGGCTGTGGGTCAGATCCGAATCGCAACGGTAGACCCGCCCCGGCGCAATCGCCCGTAACGGTGGCTTCTGCTGCTCCATCGCGCGGATCTGCACTGGCGAGGTATGGGTCCGCAGCACGCGGTGGGCATCGAAGTAGAACGTGTCGTGCATCGCACGCGCGGGGTGATGCGCCGGGATGTTCAGGGCCTCGAAGTTATGGGTGTCGTCCTCAACCTCGGGGCCTTCCGCCACGCGGAACCCCAGCCCGGCAAAGAAATGCTCGATGCGCTCGATGGTCGAAGTGATGGGATGCAGAGCCCCGGCCGCAGGCCGGCGCCCCGGCAGGGTCACGTCCACCCGTTCCCGCGCCAGCTGCGCCTCGCGCTCGGCCTCGGCCAGCGCCGTCCTGCGCGCCTCGATCGCCTCCGCCACGCGTTCCTTGGCCGCGTTCACCGCCTGGCCCGCGGCCGGACGTTCCTCCGCCGGCAGCCGGCCCAGTTCCTTGAGCTGGGCGGTCAGCACGCCCTTCTTGCCCAGATAATGCACCCGGACGTCATCCAGCGCCTTCAGGTCCGTGGCGGCTTCGACCCGCGCCAGCGCCTCGTCGGTCAGCTCCTGCAATTGCTCCACGTACTGCCCCCTTTGCAAACAAAAAAGGGAGGGCCTGAACCCTCCCCTTTCGGGATTCCCGCATGATCCGGGGTTGCCGGCCGCGCCGGCCCTCCACAGCGGAGGGCCGGGACCGGCGGTGATCCTGCGGGATCTCAGGCCGCCTGGGCGGCTTTCGCCTGTTCAGCCAGCTTGCCGAAAGCGGGCAGGTCGTGCACCGCCAGATCGGCCAGCGACTTGCGGTCGATCTCGATGCCGGCCTTCTTCAGCCCGCTCATGAAGCGGCTGTAGGACAGGTCGAATTGCCGCGCGGCGGCGTTGATGCGGACGATCCACAGCGAGCGAAAGTCGCGCTTCTTCTGGCGACGGTCACGATAGGCATACTGGCCGGCCTTGATGACGGCCTGGTTGGCAACGCGATAGACGTTCTTGCGTGCCCCGTAATACCCCTTCGCCTGCTTGAGGACCTTCTTGTGACGGGCGTGAGCGGTTACACCGCGCTTGACTCGTGGCATGTCTCGATTCCTCGGTCAGTTCAACGACGGTAGGGCAGCATCTTGCGCACGGCGGCCGTATCGGCATCGTGCACCATCGCTGGGCTGCGCAGGTGACGCTTACGCTTGGTGGCCTTCTTGGTCAGGATGTGGCTGCGGTGCGACTGAAACCGCTTGTACTTTCCCGACCCCGTACGGGTGAAGCGCTTGGCCGCACCCCGATTGGTCTTGATCTTCGGCATTTTCTTCTCCGGCATTTCGGACCGGTTCCCCGCGGGGCCGGTCGTTTGTGAACAGGGCGATCAGGTATGCGGAAACCTGCCACCCCTTGCTGGATGGCGACCCGATTACTTCTTGCGGGCCGACATCACCATGATCATCTGGCGTCCTTCCATCTTGGGGCGCTGTTCCACCACCGCGATGTCGGACACGTCCTGTTCGATCTTGTCCAGCAGCTCGTTCCCCAGTTCCTGGTGGCGCATCTCGCGACCGCGGAAGCGGATGGTGACCTTGGCCTTGTCACCGTTCTCGAGGAAGCGCCGCAGGTTGCGCAGCTTGACGTTGTAGTCGCCCTCGTCCGTCCCGGGACGGAACTTCACTTCCTTGATCTGGATCTGCTTCTGCTTCTTCTTGGCTTCCTGTGCCTTCTTCGACTGCTCGAACTTGTACTTGCCGTAGTCCATGATCCGGCAGACCGGTGGCTCGGCGTTCGGCGAGATCTCCACCAGGTCCAGCCCGGACTCCTGGGCCAGTTCGAGGGCCTCGGGGGTTCCGAAGATGCCCCGGTTCTCGCCTTCGGCGTCGATCAGCCGAATCTTCGGCGTCGTAATCTGATCGTTCAGGCGAACGGTTTTCGCTGCGCTAATGGCCTTTTCTCCAGTTCAGGTTCCGGTGCCCCGGCTGGCGACCTCTTTCCCGAGGCGTTCGCTCAGATCGTCCAGGGACATGGAACCGAGGTCCTCCCCGTCACGGGTACGAACCGCGACCTTGCCCTCTTCCATCTCCCGGTCTCCGAGCACCAGCAGGTACGGCACGCGCTTGAGCGTGTGCTCGCGGATCTTAAAGCCGATCTTCTCGTTTCTCAAGTCGGGCTCGACCCGGAAGCCCTGTTCGCGCAGGCGCCGCGCCACGTCCCGGGCATAGTCGTCCTGGCGTTCGGTAATGGTCAGGACCGAGGCCTGAATCGGCGCCAGCCAGGTCGGGAAGTGCCCGGCGTAGTGCTCGATCAGCACGCCGAAGAAGCGTTCCACCGACCCCAGCAGGGCGCGATGGATCATGATCGGGCGGCGCCGCTCGTTGTCCTCGGCGACGTACTCCATGTCGAAACGCTCGGGCAGGTTGAAGTCGAGCTGGATGGTCGAGCACTGCCACTGGCGGCCGATCGCGTCGTGGATCTTGATGTCGATTTTGGGGCCGTAAAAGGCACCACCGCCCTCGTCCAGGCTGTATTCCAGCCCCTTTTTCTCGATCGCACCGCGCAGGGCACGGGTCGCGTGGTCCCAGATCTCGTCCGAACCCACCGCGTCATCCGGCCGGGTCGACAGATTCACGTCGAAATCCTCGAAGCCGAAGGTGCGCAGGGTCTCCAGGGTGAGATCGATGACGCCCATGACCTCGTCCTCGATCTGGTCCTCGCGGCAGAAGATGTGGGCGTCGTCCTGGGTGAAGCCGCGCACGCGCATCAGACCATGCAGGGCCCCGGACATCTCGCGGCGGTAGACCGTCCCCATTTCGCCCCAGCGGATCGGCAGATCGCGATAGGAATGCAGCCGATCCTTGTACATCAACACATGGAACGGGCAGTTCATCGGCTTGAGCTGGAACGCCTGGTGCTCGTCCTGCATCGGCTCGTACATCGAGTCGGCATAGAACTCGGCGTGACCGGAGGTGTGCCACAGTTCCAGGTTGGCGATATGCGGCGACACGACGAAGTCGTAGCCGGCCTTCTCGTGCATCTCGTACCAGAAATTCTCGATCTCGCGGCGAATGCGCGCACCCTTCGGGTGCCAGAACACCAGGCCGCCGCCAGCCTCATCCTGGATCGAAAAAAGGTCCAGCTCTGCGCCGATCTTGCGATGGTCGCGCCGCTCCGCCTCCTTCAGCCGATGGAGGTGTTCTTCCAGCTGCTGCTTGTTCGGCCAAGCGGTCCCGTAGATGCGCTGCAGCATCTCGTTGTCGGAATCACCGCGCCAGTACGCCCCGGCCACGCTGGTCAGCTTGAATGCCTTCAGCTTCCCGGTGGACGGGATATGCGGGCCGCGGCACAGATCGACGAAATCACCCTGACGGTACAGCGAGATGGTCTCGCCCTGCGGGATGCTGGCGATGATCTCGGCCTTGTATTCCTCGCCCATCTCACGGAAATAGTCCACCGCGTCGTCGCGGTCCATGGTCGAGCGTTCCACCGGCAGATCCTGCTTCGCCAGCTCCTTCATCCGCTTCTCGATCTTTTCCAGATCTTCCGGCGTGAAGCCGCGATCGTAGGCGAAATCGTAATAGAAGCCGTTCTCGATGGTCGGCCCGATGGTCACCTGGGCCTCGGGGAACAGCTCCTTGACCGCCTGCGCCATCAGATGCGCGGTGGAGTGACGGATGATCTCCACGCCCTCGGGGTCCCGGTCGGTGACGATCGCCACCTCGGCGTCGTCCTCGATCGTGTGGCGGACGTCCACCAGCTCGCCGTTGACCTTGCCGGCGAGCGCGGCCTTGGCCAGACCACTGCCGATGTCCTTCGCCACGTCCATGATGGTGACCGGCTGCTCGTACTCGCGGCGGCTGCCGTCGGGGAGGGATACTGCTGGCATTGCGAAACTCCTTCGCCGACCCATACGCGGGGTCGAACGTCGCGGATTCAGAAAGATGAAGGGGATCGGAAAACCGATATGCGAAGGTTATCACGATGCGCCCTCGCCCCGACAGCAAACCCGCGCCGGGCGCGGGGCCGCCCTTACTCGTCACCGTCCGGCATGTCCTCCGGCCCCACGGGCGGATCGGGCTCGGACAGGTCCTCCCCCGGAGGAATATCGTCCTCCAGCGGCACGGGGGCTTCGTCAGCCTCGCCGTTGATGGGACTGCTGGAGGCATCGGCCGGATCGGGGTCGTCGTCCTCCATCAACAGCACGTCCACGCGGCGGTTGCGGGCGCGGCTCTCGGCATCCACGTTGGGACGCAGCGGGCGCGTGTCCGCATGCCCGGTGGCACGCATGCGCGCCGGCTCCACGCCGGTATCCTCCATCACGTGCACTACCGAGACCGCCCGAGCGGTGGACAGATCCCAGTTGGAACGGAAACGCTCGCTGCGGATCGGCAGGTCGTCGGTATGCCCGGCGATCACGATCTGGCCCGGGGTCTCCGCCAGCACCTCGGCCACGCGCTCCAGCACCGGAACGAAGTCCGCGTCCAGGTCCTTCTCGCCCAGCTCGAAGGCCGCCTGCTCCTCGAAGCATGGCCGGGGCTTCCTCCTCGACCTCGGTGGAGCCCAGCACCTCGCGCAGCGACTCGGCCATCTGCTCGTATTTCTCGGCATCGATGGTCGAGAAGGAGTAGAGCATCACGAAGAACACCACCAGCACCGCCATCAGATCGGCAAAGGTGGTCATCCAGCGCGGGGCGCCGCCCTCCCCCTTCTTGTTCCTGCGCACGGCCATGTCCGGGGCCTCAGGAACCCTGGCTCTGGGCCTGCGTCTGCTGCTCCAGCTCCTCGGCGGCCTTCTCGCGCTGCTTGCTTGGCAGGTAGGGCAGCAACATCTCCTCGATCATGCGCGAGTTGAAGCCCTGGTGGATGCAGTCGACCGCATCCACGATCAGGCTCCGGGTGATGTGTTCGGAGCGCGCCCGCATCTCCAGATTGTCCGCGATCGGCAGGGCCACAAGCTGCGCGAAGATCGCGCCGTAAAGCGTTGTAAGCAGAGCTACCGCCATGCCGGGCCCTACCGCTTCGGGACTCTCCAGGTTGCCCAGCATCTGCACCAGACCCACCAGCGTGCCGATCATGCCGAAGGCCGGCGCCTGTTCGCCGATCGAGCGGAACACCTTCTGCCCGGTCTCGTGGCGCTCCAGCGACAGCTCCAGGTCCTCGCGCAGCACGTGCTGGATACGCTCCGGCTCGAAGCCGTCCACTGACAGCTGCAGGGCCTTGGCGTAGAAGTCGTTGGGCGTCGCCTCGTCTTCCAGTGCCAGCAGGCCCTTCTTGCGGGCGACCTGCGCCAGCTCCTTGGTCCGCTCGATCAGCGCGCGCGGATCGTCCTCCTGGTAATAGAGGGTCTTGGCCGCCACGCGCATCGAGCTCATCACGTTCCGGAACGGAAACTTGATGAACGTGGCGGCCATGGTGCCGCCGAACACGATCAGCACCGCCGGCAGATGCCAGAAATCGGCGGCCTGACCACTGAGGATGATGGCGCCGAAGATGACGACCAGCCCCATCACCACGCCAAAGAGGGTTGCCTTGTCCAAATGGGACCCCGTACGCAAAACGACCTGGGTTGCTAGCGCCCCATCCTAATATAAGCGCCCCCTGCACGCCCGCCCCGGGCGTCCCGGCGTGTCACAATGCCCGCATGCAAACGCATCCCTACGACGCCCTGACCCCGGACTGCATCCTTGATGCGGTGGAAACCACCGGCCTGCGCTGCGACGGGCGGCTGCTGGAACTCAATTCCTTCGAGAACCGGGTCTATCAGATCGGCACCGAGGGAGACGACGGCCGTTCGATCCCGGTAATCGGCAAGTTCTACCGTCCCGGGCGCTGGAGCGATGCCGCCATCCGCGAGGAACATGCCTTCGCCCGCGAGCTGACTGAGGCCGAGATCCCGCTGGTAGCGCCGCTCGCGGATGAGCACGGCGAGACCCTGCACCGGCACGCAGGCTTCCGCTTTGCAATCTGGCCGCGGCGTGGCGGCCGCAGCCCCGATCTCGAACAGCCCGAGGTGCTGGAACGCATTGGCCAGTTCATCGCCCGCATCCACCAGGTCGGGGCGGCCCATGTATTTCGTCACCGCGAGGTCATGGATCTCGTCGGGATGGCCGCCGCGGCACGCGAAGACGTGCTCGCCAGCGAACGGCTGCCGCCGGAGCTTGCGGCCGTCTACAGCGGCCTGGCCGATGACATCCGCGGGCGTCTGGAAGATTTCCAGGCACTGCTGCGCGAGGTTCCGGCGATCCGGCTGCACGGTGACACCCATCGCGGCAACCTGCTGTGGACCGATGCCGGTCCGCATTTCGTCGACCTCGACGATGCCCGCACCGGCCCGGCGATCCAGGACCTGTGGATGTTCCTGTCCGGCGATCCGTCCGCGATGACCGCGCAGCTGCTGGACCTGCTCGAGGGTTACGAGAGCTTCCGCCCGTTCGACCGGCGCGAACTGGCCCTGATCGCACCACTGCGCACCGTGCGCATCCTGCGCCATGCAGCCTGGCTCGCAAGGCGCGCAGACGATCCGGCCTTCGTCCAGGGCTTCCCGGTTTTCTACACCCCGCGCTTCTGGGAGGAGCACATCCTCGCCCTGCGCGAACAGCGCGCGGCACTGGACGAACCCCCGCTGGCCCTGCCCTGAGCCGGTCCCGGGCCCTGCCCGGGCTCCCTCCGGGGAGCGCCACGTTCAGTACCGCGCGGGGACATATTTGCCGGTCAGCAGCGGCCCGCGGGCGTCCTGGTCGTTGGCCCAGACGCGCGGTTCGAGAACCGGTCGCTCGGGCGGATGGTCGCTGTAGGGGATGTTCGCGAGGATATCCGCGATGCAGTTGAGCCGCGCGTGCCGCTTGATGTCCGCATCCACCATGCGCCAGGGCGCATGCGCGGTATCGGTATGGCGCAGCATGTCGTCCTTGGCCTTCGAGAATTCGTGCCACAGCTCGCGCGATTTCAGGTCCATGGGCGAGAGCTTCCAGCGCTTGACCGGATCCTCCACCCGCGCCCGGAAGCGACGTTCCTGCTCCTGTTCGCTGACCGAGAACCAGTACTTGTACAGCTCGATGCCATCTTCCACCAGCAGCCGCTCGAAAGTTGGACAGGCATGGAGAAAGCGCCGCACCTCTTCATCCGAGGCGAACCCCATCACCCGCTCGACCCCGGCACGGTTGTACCAGGAGCGGTCGAACAGCACGATCTCCCCCGCCGCCGGCAGATGCGCGACATAGCGCTGGAAATACCACTGCCCCTGTTCGTGATCCGACGGCTTGCCCAGCGCGACCGTACGCACGATGCGCGGGTTGCTCTTCTCCATGATCCGCTTGATGACCCCGCCCTTGCCGGCCGCGTCACGGCCCTCGAACAGGATCACCACGCGCCGCCCCTCGGCCTGAACGCAGCGCTGCAACTTGATCAGCTCCACCTGCAGCCGGCGCAGCTCCCGTTCGTAGACCTTGCGCCGCAGCACGCCTTCCTTGTTGTAGTCCTCGGCATCAAAGCGCCGCAGGCGTTCCCCATCCGCCATCTGCTGTCTCCGGCCATCACGGACCCGCAGTATGGCAGCCCGTGCGGGGCGCGGGCATCCATTCGGGACCTTGACCATGCATTGCAAGCCCGCGCCGAGTCGGGCAGGGTCGACCCACACAACGGAAGGAACCGAACCATGGCCGACATCGCCTCCTGGGCCGGCGCGCTGGACCCCTGGCAGATCTGGCTGCTCGCTGCCCTGCTGATCCTGATCATCGACCTCCTCCTGCTGGGCGGACTGATGTCCGGCGGCGGGGGCATCACCCTGGTGCTGGCCGGTGGCGCGCTCGGCGCGATGGTGGCGGCCGCGTTCGGCGCCGAACTCGCCGGCCAGCTGAGCGCCGGAGTGGTCGGCATGATCCTGGCCGGCGCCCTGGCCTTCTGGGTTGGCCGCCGCTGGTCCGGCCGACCCCGGCAGGGCCCGCCGGACGACCCGCGCGTACGCGACGAGATCCTCCATCTCGAACCCTATAACGGCGGTCTGGGCGTGCGCGTGCTGGGCGACGCCTATCCGGCGCGCGCCGAAGACCCGCAACAGACCCTGCGCGAAGGCGACGCCGTGCGCATCCTGCGTTTTCAGGGCATCACCGCCGTGGTGCAACCGGCCGGCGACGCCGCCGATACCCGCTCCAGCCATACCAACGAAGGGAACTCCGCATGAACACGCTCATTACCCTCATCGCCATCGCCGTCCTCGTGGCGGTCTTCCTCAGCATGGGGATCACCATGATCCCGCAGCGCCGCGCCCAGGTGATCGAACGCCTCGGCAAGTACCACCGCACCCTGGAGCCGGGCCTGAACCTGATCATCCCGTTCATCGACCGACCCCGGGCAATCACGATCCTCACCTTCAAGAACGACCAGCCGGTGGTGCGCACCGAGGACAAGATCGACATGCGCGAGGTCGTGCTGGACTTCCCCAGTCAGTCGGTGATCACCCAGGACAACGTCGGCGTCCAGATCGACGGCGTGCTCTACTACCAGATCATGGACCCGCAGGCCGCGGTCTACGGCACCGAGAACCTGGTGCTGGCGATCCAGACCCTTGCCCAGACCTCGCTGCGCTCCGAGATCGGCACCATGGAGCTGGACAAGATCTTCGAGTCGCGCCAGGAGATCAACGCACGCCTGCAGGCGGTGATGGACGAGGCCGGCAACAAATGGGGCCTGAAGGTGAACCGCGTGGAGATCCGCGATATCGACACCCCGCAGGAGATCCGTGAGGCGATGAACCAGCAGATGGTCGCCGAGCGCAACCGCCGCGCCACGGTGCGCGAGGCCGAGGGCTACAAGGAAGCCGAGATCCAGAAGGCCGAGGGGGACAAGCAGGCGGAGATCGCCAAGGCCGAGGGCCAGAAACAGGCCGCCATCCTGGTGGCCCAGGGCGAGAAGGAGGCCATCCAGAACGTGATGGCCGCCCTCGAGGGCAAGGCCAACGACCCGATGGCCGGCGTGCAGTACCTGATCGCACAGCGCTACATCGAGATGCTGCCCGAACTGGCCAAACAGGGCGACCGCGTGTTCGTGCCGATGGAAGGCACCGCCCTGCTGGGATCACTCGGCGGCATGCGCGACCTGTTCGGTGCCGGGGCGATGTCCAGCGTCGACAGCCCGGCCGGGACGGTGACCGGCACCCCGACGCAGGGTCGCTGACGCCGTGCCCAACCGGCATGCGCCGAGCGGTGGGGACCCACCGCCCGGCCTTGCCTAACCGGCCTAGCCGCCGTGCCTGCTACGCCGCCTTGATACGGGCCGTACCCGTACTCAGTGCGGTTCGTGGTGGCGAGCCGCCAGAATGGCCGCCGCCACATCCCCGGGTTCGATGCCCGGGGCATCCAGCCCCACTCCGGACATGGCCGTGGCCACCGCATCCTGCAGCACCGGCTCCTCCAGCGGGATCCCGTGCAGGGCCTCCGCGACCCGATCCATGCCGTCTTCAGGGAAGACCGTGAAGTCGCCGGACAACAGGAGATCGGCGATCTCGTCGTCCTTTTCCATCAGCTGCGCGCGGATCAGCCCGCCGGCCGCCTTGTGCGCACCCTCGGTGAGATGCGTGCCCGCAGCGATCTTGACCCCCATCTCCACGAACTTGCGCCCCTTGCGGTAAGTCCACTCGGGATCCGCCAGGGCGTGCACCTGTTCATCGATGGCGGCGATCTCCTCGGCCGTCGGCTCGCTCATCTCGACGTCCACGTCCAGCTCCTCGCCGACCCGCTTGAGGAACGCCTCGCGCACCGTCTCGCGCGGCGGCTTTTCCCCCAGCTCGCGGGTGAGCGTGGTGATGTAGTCCTCCATGCCGGCACGCAGCTTGTCGCGGAACTTCTCCGACGGAACCTTCAGGCATTGCGCCATGGTCGCGGTGTCGAAATCGAACATGAAGCTCCCGACCATCACCGTCGCGTCGCCAATGCTGGCCGCGCCGGTGCCGCCGATCTTGCGCCCGTCGACGTGGATGTCGTTCACCGGACGGAAGGTCGCGTTGACCCCCAGATCCTGATAGGTGTGGATCACCGGATCGATGAACTTCTGATAGATCTGCGAGACGATACGCGGGGCCTTCGCGCTCGGGTAGATGAAGTGGAAGAACATCTGGTCGCGGTCCAGATACACCGCGCCGCCCCCCACATGCCGGCGCACGACGGGGAGGTTCTGTTCCTCGCAGTACTCCTCGTCCACCTCCAGGGCGATCTCCTGATGCAGCCCCACGCAAACGTAGGGATCATCGGGATTTACCAGCGTCAGCACCGGATCGTCGTCCGGCCCCATCGCCTCGGCCACACCGTGATACACGGCCTGGGAACGCAGTGCGGGCTGCTGCCCGAAATCGATCACGCGCAAACGCATCTTCCTTCCTCTGATCGAGCGGGGCCGGGCCCCGCTGTCCATGGCGGTTCCGGTCGCGGGCCGGATCAGAACTCAGCGTACCAGACCACGCCGAAGCTGCGACCGGGGGCCAGGATCTCCTGTGCCCCGCGCGCCGGGTCTATCTGGTTTTCGCGCTGGCCGGTCACGTGCTCGCGGTAGGCCTTGTCGGCGATGTTGTTCACCTGGAAGGTCAGTTCGTTGTGGCGCAGCAGACCGGACGGCTGGAAACGATAGCCCACCAGCAGATCCCCGGTCGCGAAGCCAGCGGTCTCGCGTTCGGTGTTGTCGGTGAAGCGGTCCGCCGTGCGATCCTGCCGCGCCACCGCACGCAGCCGGCCTTCCCACTGCCAGCCCTGCTCCACCGAGCGGCGCAGCGCGATGCTGGCCTCCGGCGGCGGCATCTCGGCCAGGGGCTCGTCGAACCGACTGTCGCGGTTCTCGCCCCGGATCCAGGTGCCGGTGAACTCGCCGCTCACGTGCTCGGTGAACGGACGCTGGACCTGCAGCTCGACCCCGTGGATGCGGGCCTCGTCCAGGTTGACCGTCTGGCGCTGGCCCTCCTCCGGCGTGAGCCCACCGATGTAGTCGCGAATCCGGCTCTCGTAGGCGGAGACCATGTAGTTGAAGCCCTGCAGATGCCCGCGCGCGCCGACCTCCAGGGTCCGGTTGCGCTCGGGATCCAGCTGCGGATCCGAGGTCCAGGCATTGCCGTCGCTGTAGGGATAGGTCAGGAACCGCTCGATCAGGCTGGCAGAACGGTAGCCTTCGGACAGGCTGACGTAGGGATTGATCTCCTCACGCAGATCCCAGTTGAAACCGGCCGACCAGCTCAGGTTGTGATCCACCTGCTGCAGATCTCCGTCATGCCCGGAGACCGCATCCGCATCGCCCTCCACACGGTCGTATCGCAGGCCGAGGTTCAGGGTACCGGCATCGAGGAACGTCTCGTGCTGCACGAACACGCCCTGCGAATCGATCTGACCGTCATCGATCAAATTGATGAACAACGCCAGATCCTCGCGGGCGCCAGTGTCCCCCGCGAGCACCGGGAACGGGGCCGAGTCGTCATTCGGACGGTAATCCTGATCGACATGACCGATATAGGAATCCGGACTGGCCCGCAGGCGCCAGTATTCGGCGCCCACCAGCAGGATCTGGTTGTCGGTCGGGAACAGCTCGGTCTGGATCCGGGCCCCGTCGGTGGTGAAGTCGGTGTCGGAGACGCGGTAGTCCCGCCCCAGCGCATGGCTCCAGTCGTAGTTGCCGCGCGAAAGCTCCTGGCGGTAGATCGAGGCCTCGATCCGGGGCGCCCAGGCGCCGCCGAAATCGCCCTGGTAACTCGCCTCCAGCAGGTCCCGGGTCTGGGTCGGCGTGTAATGGGTATTCAGGCCCCGGGGCTGTTGCTGCAACCTCTGCTGTAATGCAAGCGCTTGCTGTTCATCCGTTACCACCCCCAGTCCGGGGTTCACGTCTTCCGGATTATCATCGGTGAACGTCCGCGACGCCAGGTACCACACGTCCTCGCGCTCGTCACGCTGGGCGCGGAAACCGAGCTCGTGGTCCGGCGTCAGACGGGTGCGATAGCGCAGGTGATAGGCCTGCTGCCGGGTCCCGCTGTCGTCCAGGCGATCACCGTCGCCCATGCGGTAGTCGTCGGTATCCAGATAGGCGGTGGAGAAGTCCAGCACGTGGCGTTCGTTGGAGGCGGTCACCCCCAGCGCGGTGCGCAGCCCGCGATCCACCGAGCTGTAGCCCAGACGGCTCCAGGCGTTCATTTCCTCTTCTTCGGTGAAATCGCCGCTGCGGGTGATGATGTTGATCACCCCGCCCATCGCGCCGGAACCGTAGAGCACCGAGCTCGGACCGCGCACGATCTCGATGCGTTCGATCAGATCCATGTTCACGTAGGAGGCGAGCGAACCACGCGCCGGCGGCTGCATCGCGTTCACGCGCACGCCGTCCACCAGTACCAGCACCTGGTCACGCTTGAGACCGCGGATAATCGGGTCCTGCCCCACCGAGCCGTCCACCGCGGTGGCCAGACCCGCTTCGCCGCGCAGCAGGTCGCCCACGCCCACCCCCGGGCGGTTGCGGATCTCGTCGCGGTCGATGACCGTCACCGATGCCGGCGTATCCTCGACCAGCGCCTCGTAGCCGGTGGCCGTCACCGATACCGGTGCCAGATCCACGGCTTCGCCCTGGGCCAGGGCCGCGCCCGGAACGGCCAGCAGCGTGGCCAGCGTCGTCTTCCCGATGGTACGTTGCGTCATGGTGCTCTCCCCGTTATCGAGGCACGCAATTTAGGCAGGGTCGGCCCGGGCCGCAAGCGGATCCCCACTGCCAATAAGGAGAAGCTGATGTATACGCCGGAATCCTTTGCGGGTCACTCCCCGGGCGCGCGCCCCACGAGCCCCCGATGAAGACGCCCGCGATCCTTGGCTGGCGCGAGTGGGTCGGACTGCCGGAACTGGGCCTGGAGCGAATCAAGTGCAAGGTCGACACCGGGGCGCGCAGCTCGGCACTGCATGCGTTCGCGATCGAGACCTTCTCCCGCGACGGCCAGGAATGGGTGCGCTTCGGCATGCACCCGCGTCAGCACGATGACCGCCACGAGGTCTGGTGCGAGGCCCCGGTGCTGGACGTGCGTCCGGTCACCGACTCCGGGGGCCACCGCAGCGAGCGCTATTTCATCCGCACGTCACTGGATATCGGGGATGTGCAAATGCCGGTGGATCTTTCCCTGACCAGTCGCGATACCATGATGTTTCGCATGCTGCTCGGGCGCGAGGCGATGCGGGGCCGGTTCCTGGTGGATCCCGGCGCCTCGTTCTCCCTCGGACGGCCACCGGGCCCGCCCGACATCCGCGACGACGAAGCCGCCCACTGACACCGGGGAACCCCATGAAGATCGGCATCCTGTCCCGCAACGCCAAGCTCTATTCCACCCGCCGCCTAGTCGAGGCCGCGCAGCAGCGCGACCACGAGGTGCGCGTGGTGGACCCGCTGCGCTGCTACATGAACATCACCGCGCACAAACCGCAGATCCACTACAAGGGCGACATCCTCGACGAGTTCAACGCGGTCATCCCGCGCATCGGGGCCTCGGTCACCTTCTACGGCACCGCGGTGCTGCGCCAGTTCGAGATGATGAACGTCTATCCGCTGAACGAATCGGTGGGCATCTCGCGCTCGCGCGACAAGCTGCGCAGCCTGCAGCTGCTGTCGCGCCGCGGGATCGGTCTGCCGGTTACCGGCTTCGCCCATTCACCGGATGACATCGACGATCTGCTGGCCACCGTCGGCGGCGCGCCCTGCGTGATCAAGCTGCTGGAGGGCACCCAGGGCCTGGGCGTGGTGCTGGCCGAGACCAAACAGGCGGCCGAGAGCGTGATCCAGGCGTTCATGGGACTCAAGCAGCACATCCTGGTGCAGGAATACATCAAGGAGGCGAAGGGCTCGGACATCCGCTGCTTCGTGATCGGCGACAAGGTGGTCGCCTCCATGAAGCGCCAGGCGAAGGAAGGCGAATTCCGCTCCAACCTGCACCGCGGCGGCAGTGCGGCGCTTTGCCGGATTACCCCGGAGGAACGCGCCACCGCGGTGCGCGCGGCCAAAGTGATGGGCCTGAACGTGTGCGGCGTCGACCTGCTGCGCTCCAACCACGGCGCAGTGGTCATGGAGGTCAATTCCTCGCCCGGACTGGAGGGCATCGAGGCCGCCTCGGGCAAGGACGTCGCCGGGATGATCATCGACTTCATCCAGAAGAACGCGAAGCCCAACCGAACCAAGACCAAGGGTCGCGGCTGAATGGCCGGACTGCCGCGGGCGCGCCGCAACCGGCCGATCACCCTCGGGGACACCACCGTGCAGCCGGGCGAACGGCGCACGGTGGAACTGGAAGTCGGCAGCCTGTACACCCACACCCCTACCCACATGCCGGTCCAGGTGGTCTGCGGCCGGCAGAAGGGACCGGTGCTGTTCGTCAGTGCCGCCATCCACGGCGACGAGATCAACGGCGTCGAGATCATCCGCCGCCTGCTCAAGGTGCGTGCCCTGCGCCGCATGAAGGGCACGCTGCTGGCGGTGCCGGTGGTCAACATGCACGGTTTCATCAACCAGAGC
Organism: Thioalkalivibrio sp. ALJ24; assembly: GCF_000377785.1. Classification (GTDB taxonomy): domain Bacteria; phylum Pseudomonadota; class Gammaproteobacteria; order Ectothiorhodospirales; family Ectothiorhodospiraceae; genus Thioalkalivibrio. The sequence goes on from NZ_KB898726.1 coordinate 322,538, forward strand.
CGCTACCTGCCCGACCGGCGCGACCTCAACCGGGTCTTTCCCGGGTCCCGCAAGGGCTCGCTGGGCGCGCGCGTGGCGCGCCTGTTCATGCGCGAGATCGTGTACAACAGCACCCACGGCATCGACCTGCATACAGGGGCCATCCATCGCTCCAATCTGCCGCAGATCCGCGCCAACCTGGACCACCGCGAGACGCGCGAGATGGCCCAGGCCTTCGGTGCACCGGTGATCCTCAACTCGGCCCTGCGCGATGGCTCCCTGCGCGAGGCGGCCGCGGAGCGGCAGGTGCCCATCCTGCTGTACGAGGCCGGCGAGGCCCTGCGCTTCGACGAACTCTCGATCCGCGGCGGTGTGCACGGGATCATCGAGGTCATGCGCCATCTGGGCATGCTGCCCGTCCCGCCCCGCCGACGTCGCCGCGAGCCGGTGATGGCCCGCGCCTCCAGCTGGGTACGCGCACCGGAGAGCGGCATCCTGCGCATCTTCGTGCGCGAGGGCGACCGGGTGATCCGCGGCCAGACCCTGCTGGGGATCGTCTCCGACCCGTTCGGCGAACGCGAGACCGAGATCCGTGCCCCGGTGTCGGGCATCGTGATCGGCCAGCTCCGCCTGCCGCTGGTGAACGAGGGCGACGCGGTGTTCCACATCGCCCAGTTCCACCGCACCGACATCGCCGTGGAGCGCCTGGAAACCTTCCAGGAAGACCTGGAGGCGACCGGCTACCCCTACGCCGATGGCGGCAACGGTGGCAACGCCGGCAACGACACCGCCTGAGGGATAACGCCCCGGCCCGCCTTCCCGCCGGGATCAGGACGCCAGCGAACGCTCCAGCTCGGCGAACGACTGAGCCGGCCCTTCCGGCGAGACTTCCACGCCCAGCTGACGCCCCACCTGGGTCGCCGAGAACAGGCCACATACCGCCTCGCTGCCGTCGTCCCGGCGCATCACCACCAGCGCATGCTGGCGCCCCGATTTCTTCAGCGTCCGGACCACGTCACCCACGCGCGAGTGTTCCACCTTGTCCAGGTCCATCGCTTCCAGTTCGCTGACCTTGCTCATCACGTGCTTCACTTCCACCGCGTCGCGGGGGATCCCTTCCTCCTGCGCGGCCCGCACCGGGCCTTCGCCCATTATGTCGCGCGCGGTCACCACACCCTTCACGGAATCCTGCGCATCCACCACCAGCAGCAGGCGAACCCCGGCATGGATCATCCGCTGCAGCGCCTCGTCGGCCCGCATGTCCGCCATGGTCGTGACCGCCGGCACCTTGCGCAGGTCGGTCATGGCGCGATCCGCCGGCGACTCCGGCGTGACCCGCGGCGCCAGAACGCCATCGCAGCGCAGCACGGCGGTATCCGCTGACAGCGGGCGAGTCTGGATGGGGGCAAAGCTGTTGTTCATGAACCGCTCCTTGACGTGGTTGCACGGCCCTCGCGCGAACCCCGCACGAAGGTCATTCCCTCGGAGTGTAGTCAGAAATCTTCGTTCAGTGTCATTGAGGCTGCCGCGACGACATGAATCCACGCCGACTCGGACGGGCCGGCCAGCGGCTTTCCGACCACATGGCAGGATGAATTCGGTGGATTGATATTGACCCCCTAGATACAGCTGAAAAGCTGCAACCACTCGACTGTCAAAAGTCGAGCCCTGTATCGTTATGGTACTGGACGCATACAAGGCTTGTATTGGAAATGACACCCACTCGACGTTCCTTCGAGTTCGTGTTGCCGCGGACTGGTGAAGTTGCCTGCCACGAACCGCTGCAGCACCCGGTTCACCCGGTCGCCCCCGAGGGCTCTGCCGGCAGATGGTCCGGTGAAAGCACTTCATCGGGTCTTCCAGGTTGATCCCGGACGGTCTTGCCAGCGTTGATGTGTGCCTGCTCACGGCACTGATCGCCGGTTCCCTTTCCGGCGTCGTCCTCGCGGCACTCGCTTTCCGGCTGTTGTTGCGCCGCCTGAAGGCCTCCGAACGAACGCTAAAAATCAGGCTGGAAGAGTACCGGCAGGCTGCCTCGCAGGCCCTGGTGCCCATCGGAGAGCAGGCAGACAAAACCGATCTCGCAGCGACGCTCCGCCGGATGCTCCACTCTTCGGGGGAGACTTCCGCGCGGTTGCGGGCACAGAAAGAGCTCCTCCAGCACCTCCACGATCTCCTGGAAAATAGCGAAGATCTGTGCGGCATCGCCGATGCCGATTACCGCTACACATGGGCCAACCGCGCCTACCGCGAACATTACGGGCTGACTGACGAGGAGCTCGTGGGGCGTTCACTGCCCGAAATTCTGGGAGCGGATTATTTTGAGCAAACGGTCAAACCCTATCTGGATCGCTGCCTGGGCGGGGAGACTGTGAGGTACGAGACCGAGCGCACCACGACCGATGGCCAGCGCCGTCGACTTCGGGTGAACTACTATCCGCTTGGCCCTGGTCTCGACCGGAAACAGCGGGCGGGAGCGGTCATTACCGATATCACAGACCTGCGTGCGGCCGAGAACGAACTGCAACGCCAGGCCCACCTGATCGAGATGGCCGGCCAGATCGCCCGCGTCGGCGGCTGGTCGGTATATCTCGATGACGGGCGAATCGCCTGGTCCCCGGTGGTCGCCGAGATCCATGGCATGCCTGAGGGATACGCCCCGCCGATCGAGGACGGGATCAACTTCTACGCTCCCGAGTCGCGGGACCGGATCCGCACCCTGTTCAACAACTGCATCCAACGGGGGCTCCCCTACGACGAAGAGCTGGCCATCATTGACACCGAAGGACAGCGCAAATGGGTACGTGCACTGGGCGAACCGCTTTTTGATGCTGAAGGCCGCATCGTGGGGGCCCAGGGGGCCTTCCAGGATCTGACCCGCCACCGCGAACGTGAGCGCCAGCTCCACCGGTTCCGCCACATCATCGAGCAGAGCCCGGCGGCGGTCGCCGTCACCGATCTGGAAGGCCACATCGAATACGTGAACCCGGCCTTCGAACGGGTCTCCGGCTATTCCAGAGATGAGCTGTTGGGCCAGACACCGGCCCGGATCCAGAGCGGCAACACGCCGGACGAGGTCTACCGGGATCTTTGGGGGACCATCACCGCCGGGGAGACCTGGACCGGAGAGATCCAGAACCGGCGCAAGGACGGGACCCTGTTCTGGGAACAGGAGGTCATTTCGCCGCTCAAGGACGAACAGGGTCGGGTCATCAACTACGTGGCGATCAAGCAGGACATCACCCCCCTGAAGAAGGCCGAGGAGCAACTCCGCCGGCTCGCCTTCGAGGACGCCCTGACCGGACTGCTGTCACGTTCTGGCTTCGAACGGGCGCTGCAGGAACGGATCGATGGGGAGCACTGGCATCCGGCCGGTATCCTGGTGATCACGGACATCGCGGCACTGCGCGACATCAACGAGTCTTACGGCTACGAGGCCGGCGACTGGCTGCTGAAGGAATTCGGGCAGCGTCTGAAAGGACAGGCGGGCGACCGCGGCCTGGCGGGCCGGATCGGCGGCGACGAATTCGTTGTCTTCCTCGCCGAACCCCGCGAGCCGCCGGAACTCGAGCTGGACGAGCTGCACGACGCATTGACCGCGCCCTTCGCGATGAACGGCGCGGAGTTCGAGGTCGCGATTCGCATGGGCTTTACCCGTATGGGTACCCGGCGTCGCACGGCGGAGGATCTGCTGCACGAGGCGGAGCTCGCCCAGTTCCGCAACCATGCCGAGGCGTCCCAGCTCTGGTCGGCGTTCACCCCTCAACTGCTCGAGGAAACCCAGGAGCGCATCGACCTCACGCGCGATCTGCGTCAGGCCCTCAACGAGGACCAGCTCGAACTCCATTTCCAGCCCAAGGTGGACCTGGCCAGTGGCCGGCTGGTGTCCTGCGAGGCCCTGCTGCGATGGAATCACCCCGAGCGCGGCCTGCTCCCGCCGGACCTGTTCATCAGCCTGGCCGAACAGAGTCAGCAGATCACCGCAGTGGGCGACTGGGCGCTCGCGCGGGCCTGCCGGCATCTGCGCGAATGGCGCGATGCGGGCCTCGAACCGGTCCGTGTGGCGGTCAACGTGTCGCTGACGCAGTTCGAGGTCGGCAACTTTGCACGACGCGTGCAAAGCATCCTAGAAGAATCGGGGGTCGCCCCCGAGGAACTGGCACTGGAGGTTACGGAAGGGGTGTTCATCGGACAGTCCTACGCCCTTTTGCGACAGATGCGCTCCCTGCATGAAATGGGCGTGCGCCTGTCTCTGGACGACTTCGGCACCGGCTATTCCTCGCTGCTCTACCTCAAGGAGTACCCCTTCGACGAAATCAAGATCGACCAGGGCTTCGTGTTCCACCTGCTGGACGAGCCTTTCCATCGCCACATCGTGGAGACGGTGGTGACACTGGCCCGGGCGATGGATGCGGAAGTCATTGCCGAAGGCGTCGAGTCCGCGCAGGTTGGCGAGGCCCTGCTGGAAATGGGCTGTCCCTTCGGCCAGGGCTATTACTACAGCATGCCGCTGGAGGCGGAGGACTTCCGCTGGTTGCTGGAGCAGCGAGGACGCCTGCCGCTGGGCAGCTCTCACCCGCCATCGACCTGAACAACCGGAGTGCGCATGGACCGACCCGAAAACACACTGCAAAAGTTCGAAACCGGCATCGCCGGGCTCGACCGTGCCACTCGCGGCGGCCTGCCCAAAGGCCAGGCGACGCTTGTCCTCGGCCAACCCGCCGCCGGCAAGACCATCCTGTGTCTGCAGATCCTGGCCCGAGCGGTGGAACGGGGTGAACGCGGCGTTTTCGTGACCTTCGAGGAATCGCCCGAGCAGGTTCGCCGCGACGCCGCCTCGTTTACCTGGGGCGCTGACCTGCTGGAGTCCGAGCGTTGGCAGCTGATTGACGCAGGCCCGCATCCAGGGGCCGAGGCGGCCGGCGAATTCGACATCGGAGGCTTGCTGAGTGCCGTCACAGCCGCGGCCGGCAGCAATGCAGGCTGGGTGATCTTCGACGGCATCGACCAGCTCCTGCAGCTCCAGCCAACCCCGCGTGCCGCCATCGAGCAGATCCGCCGGATCAACGATCACTGCGAGACCCACGGTCAGGCGGTGCTGATCACCGGCAAGGCACGGAGTGACAGCCCGGCACCGGCCTGGCTGGAAGGGATCGAGTTCCTGCTGTCGTCGAGCCTGCTGCTCTCCGCGCGCGTGGTCCAGCAGAAGCTCAACCGCTCACTGCGCGTTACCAAGTATCGGGGCAGCGACCATGTCGCCGACGAGATGCCGATGCTCATCGATGGCGAGGGCATCCAGCTCCCCTACCACGAGGCCCTTCCGATCGGTCAGCCAGCGGCCGGCAGCGAACGGCTGAACACCGGCATCCCGCGTCTGGACAGCCTCCTGGGTGGCGGCATCCATCGCGGTTCCAGCCTGCTGATCTCCGGGCGCCCGGGGACCGCCAAGAGCACCCTGGCCGGAACCTTCGCAGAGACCCGGGCACGCGAGGGCGAACGCGTGCTGTACATCAGCTTTGACGAGCTGGAAACGGCCTATGTCCGCAATCTGGCATCGGTGGGCATCGACCTGGCCAGCCCGGTCGCCAGCGGGACCGTCCGGTTTCAGGACTTTTCCGCCTACGCCTCGAGCGTCACCGAACACTTCCTCGCATTGCGACGCCTGATCGACGGTTTCGCTCCCGACTGCCTGATCATCGATCCGGTCTCCGCCTTGCTGAAAGCCAGTGCCACCGAAGGCGCCCATCTGGCGACCGAACAGCTGAGCGATCTGGCCCGGCGACGCGGCATCACCACCGTTCTGACCGCACTGAGCGGTGTAGAGGGCCCGGAGGGAGAAGCCACCCTGGGCTATGTCTCCACGTTGGCCGATACCTGGATTGTCGTCGGTTACAACGAACGCGGGGGCGAACGTAACCGGTCGCTGTCCATCGTGAAATCGCGCGGTTCGGCTCACTCCAATCAGCAGCGCGAACTGATCCTGTCCGACAGCGGACTGGACCTCGCGGATGTTTACGCATCCGGCTCGGAGGTGCTGATGGGGACGGCGCGCGCGATGAAGGAACGCGAGAATCAGGAGCGGGAGCGCCAGCGACAGCTGGAGCGCGAGCGCCGGCGTCTGGACCTGGAACAGCGCATCCTGCAGGCGGAGGCAGAACGACAGCGTCTGGAGGCCGAACGCGACCACCTGGATCGGACAAGCGGCGAGACCGATCGTCTGGAACACGATTATCACGAAGAAATCCGCCGCCGCCGGGACCCGGATCACGATCCGGAACCCTTCAAAGAAGGTCAGCATGCCGACGGAGGAAAACAGCATTGAACGAGAATCAGGACCATGGCGAAGCCTCCATCCCCGTGCTGACCCTCTTCGTAACCGGATCGGCACCCCGCTCGCAGCGCGCGCGGGCCAACCTCGCCCGAATGCTTGAGCAAATCGGCCGCTCCGACCTGCAACCTCAGGAGGTCGATCTTCTAGAACACCCCCAACAGGGCATCACCCAGTCGGTGTTCGCCACCCCCTCGCTGCTGAAGACCGACGCGAATGGCGAAGTCTCGGTGCTCTACGGGGACCTGTCGGAGGAGGAACAGCTGCGGCGATTCCTCGCCGAACTGCAAACCAATACGTAAACCGAAAATGGCGTCCCCGGCAGGATTCGAACCTGCGACCTACCCCTTAGGAGGGGGTTGCTCTGTCCAGCTGAGCTACGGAGACGCGGGCGGGAATCCGGATTATACGCGCGGCTGGCGGCATGTCGAAAACGCCCCGCCGCTGGCCGCGGGGTGGCGCACCGCGCGCCGGCGAACTAATGTACGGGCATGGCAAAGCTGAACTCCGAGCAAGCCGGGCGGCTGATCGATCTGCTGTGCCCCCTGGTGGGCGTGCGCGGCGAGGTTGACGGTCGCGTGGTGGAACTGATCGACATCCTCGACGAGGGACCCGGCGGTCAGCCCGGAATCGCACTGATGGATGCCGGCGTGGACCGCAGCATTCAGACCAACCAGTACGGCGATCCGCTGTCCCGCCAGTCCCGCGTGCGCACGCTGCCCCTGCTGAGCGAGGTGGAACCGGACCTGCATCCGGTGCTGCGCGCCCTGCTCCCGGACGACGTCCTCCGGCGCTGTCGCGAGGAGCTCGCCGACGACTGAGCGCCGTGCCGCTGCAGCCCGGATCGCTCTTCAGCCCGTCATTCTGGCATCCGTCACTCTCCCGCCCGCTCGGCCGTCGCCGCCTCCACCTGCTCCAGCAACGGCTCGAGTTCCGGCCATACGTTGTCCAGCAGCTGCGGCTGGGCCTCGGCCGACGGATGGATCCCGTCGTCGTGCATCATCACCTCGTCGTCGGCCACCCCGTCCAGAAAGAACGGCTCGAAGGCCAGCTCGCGTTCTTTCGCCAGCTCGCGGAACACCGCCTCGAAGCGGTCCGTATACTGGGGACCGTAGTTGGGCGGGATGCGGATGCCCAGCAACAGGGTCTGCGCGCCCGCGGCGTCGATGGCATCCAGCATGGCCTCGAGGTTCTCGCGCATGGCGGCGGGCGCCAGCCCGCGCAGGCCATCATTGCCGCCCAGCTCGAGGATGACGATGTCCGGCTCGACGCGTTCCAGTTCGTCCGGGAGGCGCTGACGGCCGCCGGCCGTGGTCTCGCCGCTGATCGAGGCGTTGTGCACCCGCCAGTGGCCATCGCGCGCCTCCAGGCGCTCTTCCAGCAGGGCCACCCAGCCTTCGGACTCGTCCATCCCCCAGGCGGCACTGAGCGAATCGCCGAACACAAGCAGGCGATGGGTGTCGTCCTCCGGGGCCTTGTGGGCAGAATTCTCCGCCGGCGGGGAATTCGCGGCGAGCGGAAGACTCAACAGCAGGGCAAGACACCCAACGATCAGCAACGGGAAACGCGACATGGATGCATCCTCGCAAGCAGTACTGGAAGCCACGGACCTGCGCCAGCGAGTGGAGGGGCCCAGCGGCACGCTGGACATCCTTCGCGGCGTGTCCCTGGCGGTCAACCCGGGCGAGACGGTCGCCATCCTCGGCGCCTCCGGCTCGGGCAAGTCGACCCTTCTGGGTCTCCTCGCGGGTCTTGACGCCCCCAGTGGCGGAGAAGTTCGACTGCTGGGCCAGACCATCAGCGAACTGGACGAGGACGGCCGCGCGGCCCTGCGCGCCGGAAGGGTCGGTTTCGTGTTCCAGTCGTTTCAGCTGCTGCCGGCCCTGACCGCACTGGAAAACGCCCTCCTGCCGCTGGAGCTCAACCCGGAACACGCGCAGCAGCCGGCCGCGGAGCTGACCCGCCGCGCCCACGAGGCACTGGAGCGCGTGGGGCTGACCGAGCGCGCGCGCCACTATCCGCACCAGCTCTCCGGCGGCGAACAGCAGCGCGTCGCGATCGCGCGCGCGATCGTCGACCGGCCGGCCATCCTGTTCGCCGACGAGCCCACCGGCAACCTCGACGGGCGCACCGGCGAACGCATCATCGAACACCTGTTCGCCCTCACCGACGATCCCGAACCCGGCCACGTCCCCGCTGCCCTGCTGCTGGTCACCCACGACCCCGAACTGGCGCAGCGCTGCGACCGCATCATCCGCATCCAGGACGGGGTTCTGGCATGAGTCCGGCGGCCGGACTGCATCATCCGCTGCGCCAGCTGCGGGGATGGCTGCGGGGCACCCGTCAGGAGTGGCGTTCGGCCGAGTTGCGGGTACTGGCCGCTGCCCTGGTGGTGGCGGTGGCCGCGGTGGCCGCGGTGGGCTTTTTCACCGACCGCGTCGACCGCGGCATGGCCGACGAGGCGGCCTCCCTGCTGGGCGGGGACCTGTCGGTGGTCGCGCGCGACCCGATCCCCGACGAGTGGGTGGAACAGGCCCGCGAGCGGGGACTGGAACAGGTGCGCACGGCCGCCCTGCCCTCGGTGCTGTTCGGTGCGGAGGACCGCTCGCGACTGAGTTCCCTGCGCGCGGTGGATCCCGACTGGCCGCTGGTGGGCGAGGCCCGCATCCGCGATGCCGAGGGCCGGGAACGGGCCGTCACCGAGGGACCGGAGTCCGGCGAGGCCTGGCTGGAGAGCAGCCTGCTGAACGACCTCGGTCTGGAACCGGGGGGTACGGTCACCGTCGGACACCGGGACCTGGAGATTACCGCGGTCCTGACCCTGGAACCCGACCGCGGCAGTGCGCTCACCGATCTCGCACCGCGGCTGCTGCTCGCCTACCAGGACCTGGAATCGACCGAACTGATCGGCCCCGGCAGCCGCGTGCGTTACCAGTTCCACCTGCGCGGGGCAGACAGCGCGGTGGCCGGGTTCGAACAGTGGCTGGAACCGCGTCTGGAGGCCGGACAGCGCATCCAGGGCCTGGAGGATGCCGATCCGGAGCTGCGCGCGGCGATCGAGCGCGCCGAGCGTTTCCTCGGCCTGGCGTCGCTGATGGCCGTGCTGCTGGCCGGGGCCGCGATCGCGGTGGCGGCACACCACTTTGCCCAGCGCCGCGCCGACTCGGCGGCGATCATGCGCGCCCTGGGCGCCAGCGCACGGCGGGTGCTGGCGGTGTATTTCGGGCGTGTGCTGCTGGTTGCCCTGATCGCCTCGCTGATCGGGCTGGCCATCGGCTTCGCCGCGCAGTTCGTGCTCGCCGCCCTGCTGGGCGACTGGCTGGACGCCGATCTGCCCCCGCCAGGCCTGCGACCGGTGGTGGCCGGGCTGGGCGTCGGCCTGATCACCGCCGCCGGCTTCGCCCTGCCGGCGATGCTGCGCATCGGGCAGATCCCGCCGCTGCGGGTACTGCGCCGCGACATCGGCCTGCCGTCGGCCTCGGTGTGGCTGTCGGGCGGGCTGGCGGTGGCGGCCTTCGGCGCCCTGCTGTGGTGGCAGGCGGCCGATGCGCAGCTCGCCCTGTGGGTCCTGCTGGGCACCGCCGGGGCCCTGCTGATCCTCGGCCTGCTGGGGGCGGCCCTGGTGCTGGCGGTACGCCCGCTGCGTGACCGCGGCGGCATCGCGCTGCGTTTCGGTCTGGCCAATCTGGCGCGGCGCGGCGGGCTGAGCGCGGTGCAGCTGGTGGCCTTCAGCGTGGGCATCCTCGCGCTGTTGCTGCTGGCGATCGTGCGCGTCGACCTGCTGGAGGCCTGGGATGCCAGCATCCCCGAGGACGCGCCCAACCACTTCTACGTGAACATCCAGCCGGGGGAACAGGACCGGCTGGCCGACCGCATGGAAGAGGCCGGGCTGGAACGGCCGCAGATGGACCCGATGATCCGCGGCCGACTGGTTGCCATCAACGACCTGCCGGTGGGGCCCGAGGACTTCGACGACGAGCGCACCCGACGCCTGCTGGACCGCGAGTTCAACCTGTCCTACGCGGAACAGCCACCGGAGCACAACCCGGTGGTGGAAGGCTACTGGACCCTTGACCAGCCGGATTCCGACGGGCTCTCGGTGGAGGCCGGGCTGATGGAACGCCTGGGGCTGGAACTGGGCGACAGCCTGACCTTCCGCATCGGCGGGCGCGCGGTGCGCGGGACCATCACGAACGTGCGCGAGGTGAACTGGGACAGCTTCCGGGTGAACTTCTTCGTCACCGGTGCCCCGGCCCTGCTGGACCAGCAGCCGCGCACCTATATCACCGCGTTCCGCCTGCCGGAGGACATGCACGACGCCCAGAGCCGCTGGCTGCGCGATTTCCCGGCGGTCACCGCGATCGATGTCAGCGCGATCCTGGAGCGCGTGCGCGACATCATCGAACAGGCCACGCGCGCGGTCGAATACGTGTTCCTCTTCACCCTGGTGGCCGGGCTGACGGTGCTGTTCGCCGCGGTCCAGGCGACCCGCGACGTCCGCCGGCGCGAGGCCGCACTGCTGCGCACCCTGGGTGCTCGGCGCCGCGACATCCGTAACGCGCTGCTGGCCGAGTTCGGGACCCTGGGCTTTCTCGCCGGGCTGCTGGCGGCGATCATCGCCACCGCGATCGGGGCCCTGCTGGCCTGGCAGGTGTTCGACTTCGACTACCGCATCAACCCGATGACGTTCGTCTACGGGATCGGCGGCGGCACCCTCGGCATCGCGCTGGCCGGCTGGCTCGGCACCCGGCGGGTGCTGGATCAGGCCCCGCTCACGGTGCTGCGCGGGCCGGAGTGACGCGATGGTTCAGTGGCCGTACATCACGCCGGTGTCGAGGAAGCCGAACAGCACGAGGAAGGCCAGGATCCACACGTAGATGGAGAACACCTTCAGGCTGGAGCGATAGAGGAAGAACAGCACCATCTTCAGCGACACCACGCCGACCACCGCGGAGACCACGAACCCGGTGATCAGCGCGGACCATGAGAGATCGCCCAGGCCGTCGTGGTTGAACACGTCCAGCGACTGCACGGCGGTGGCCGCGAGGATGGTCGGGATCGCGAGGAAGAAGCTGTATTCCGCCGCCCAGCGCCGCTTGAGCCCGCTGAACAGGCCGAACACGATGGTCATGCCACTGCGGCTGAGCCCGGGCACGAGGGCAAAGCCCTGGGCCACGCCGATCACCGTCGCGATGCGCGGGTTCAGCTTGCGCAGCCCCAGCGGGCGCCGGCTCAGGCGGTCGGTCCACCACAGCAGCACGCCGGTCAGGGTCAGGGTCCCGGCGATCAGCACCGGGTTGGCGAACACCTGCTCGAAGGCCGCCTTGAGGGTAAAGCCCACCGCGGCGGTCGCGACCACCGACAGCACGCACAGCATCCCGAGACGGAAATACAGCATCTCGCGCCGCGCCTCGCCGCGCCGCGCGGCCCACTGCCAGCTCTCGCGCAGGATGCCGCCGGAGAGCTGCCACAGGCTGCGGCGAAACACATAGACGATCGACACCAGCGTGCCCACATGCACCACCAGATCGAACAGGATCATCTCCGGGCTCTCCGGCGGCGGCAGTTCGTGGCCCTGGCCGATCAGCCAGTGCTGGGTGAGCACCAGGTGCGCGGTTGAACTCACCGGCACGAACATGAAAATACCCTGTACGATCCCCAGCAGGGTCGCGATCCAGATCGCCATGGCCGTTCGCTCTTGTCCGCGGGCGGGAAAGGCGCCGCAGTATACGGAAATCACACGACGAAATCGCCGGGCGCCGTCACACGCCCGCCAGGGAAGAAACCATGCATGCACCGACCCGCCACACCCCGCGCGCCGTGCGGAACCCTCGCGCCGCCACCGCCGCCCTCATCCTGCTGCTGGCCCCGGCCCTGCCGGGGGCGGCCACCGCCGACTGCCCCGCCCCGCCGATCGACGACCGCGTGGCCCTCGACGAACTGCGCGCCGGCGCGGTGGACGAGGATCAACCCGTGGTCGCCGAGGGCACGGTCAGCGGCGTGTTCCAGGACGAGGACGCGCTGGGTGGGTTCTATCTGCAGGACGACGCGACCAACCCGCCCAGCGGACTGTTCGTGTACGCCCCGGACCACGCCGACACCGACCTGCAGCCCGGCGACCGGGTGCAGGTCCATGCGCGTTTCGGCCGCCACCACGGCCGCCCGCAGCTGTCCCGGATGCAGGCACTGGAGCGCTGCCGGCGCGGCGAACCCCCGCAGGCCGTGACCCTGCGCCTGCCGGAAGACGCCGAACGGCTGGAGGCACTGGAAGACGTGCGCGTGCGTTTTGACCAGACCCTGACCGTCACCGCCAATCGCGAACTGGCGCGCTACGGCAGCCTGGACCTTGCCGCCGGCGGGCGCCTGCGCCACCCGGGCCAGACCGGGGAATTCGGCGATCCGGATGGCGGCGACGGCGATGGCAACGGGGATCGCCGCATCGTGCTGGACGACGGCAGCTACCGCGCCCGCCCCGACCCGGTGCCGTATCTGGACGACCACGGCACCCGCCGCGTCGGCAGTCGGGTGGACGGCCTGACCGGCATCCTGACCCACGCCTTCGACGCCCACCGCGTGCATCCGGTGTATCCGCCGCAATGGGAGGGCGGGGACCGCCCCGACCCACCACCCGAGCCCGGCGACGACACCCTGCGCATCGCCACCGCGAACCTGGAGAACGACTTTGTCACCCTGGGCGAGCGCGGCGCGCAGGACCCCGCCGAACGCGAACGCCAGACCGCCAAGCTGGACGCCCAGCTCGCGGGCCTGGCGATGGACATCCTCGCATTCGTGGAACTGGAGAACCGCCCCGCCGCCGGACGCGAGCTGCGCGAGCGGGTGGATGCCCTGGACGAGCGCACGCACATGCGCAAGGCCGCCCACCCCGACAGCGGGACCGATGCGATCCAGGTCGGCCTGCTCTACGACCGCGAGCGGGTGGAACTGCTGGACACCGCGGCCGACGGGGATGCGGTCCACCATCGCCCGCCGCTGCTGGGCTGGTTCCGTTCACGCGACGGCGGCGAACCCTTCGGCGTGGTGGCCGTGCACTTCAAGGCCAAGACCGGCTGTCCGGAGCACGGCGACATCGACCGCGGTCAGGGCTGCTGGAACCAGCGCCGCACCGAGCAGGCCGAGCGCCTGGCGGAGTGGATCGCCCGGCAGCGCGAGGCCAGACCGGACGACCCGCCGGTGATCATCGCCGGCGATCTCAACAGCTACGCCGCCGAAGACCCGCTGGCCGCCCTGCGCGCGGCCGGCAAGGAGGACCTGGTGGCCACGGATCCGGAGACCATCCACACCTACGTGTTCCGCGGCCGCTCGGGGCAGCTGGACTACCTGCTCGGCCCGGAGGCGCTGGCCGCGCGGGTCGTGGCCGCCGACACCTGGGCGGTGAACGCCGACGAACCCGTGTTCCTCGGCTTCGACGGCGCGCATCCGGCCGACGGCCCCTGGCGCGCCTCCGACCATGACCCGGTGTGGCTCGACCTGCGCCCGTAGGCCGCCGGTCAACTATTACCGGGGGTATTGTCCACCGGCGGGACCTCGGGCCCGGACGCCGGCTCGTCGCCGGAGACCACGCGCACCGGGAAGGGGGCGCCGGTCAGCGAACCCAGGGTGCGCTGCGGGAACGGGATCTCGATGCCGGCCTCGTCGAAGGCCTTCTTCACCGCGATGTGCATGCGATTGCGCAGGTCGAGGAAGTTTTCCCGCTTCGCCCAGACCGAGAACTGCAGTTTCAGTGCCGAGTCGCCGAATTCAAGGAAGATGAACAGCGGGCGCGGCTCCTCCAGACACAGCGGCTCGCGGTCGGCCACGTCCATCAGGATCTCGCGCACCCGCACGATGTCGGCGTGGTAGGCGACGCCGATCTGCATGTCCAGGCGCCGGATCGGGAAGCGCGTCAGGTTGGTCAGCTGCGACTTCACCAGGGTCTCGTTGGGTACCCGCACCATCAGGTTCTCGAAGGTACGCAGCTTGACCGACAGCATGTCGATGGACAGCACCTCGCCGGTCACGTCGCCCACCCGGACCACGTCGCCCACCGCGAACGGGCGCTCGCCGATCAGGAACAGGCCCGAGATCAGGTTGGAGGCCGAGGTCTGCGAGGCAAACCCGATGGCCACCGTCAGGATGCCCGCCGCCCCCAGCAGCACGGTCAGGTCGAAGCCCAGCTCGCGCAGGGCCGATACCCCGGCCAGCACCAGCACCAGGTAGAACCCGATGCGTCGCACCAGCATCGCCTGCTGGGCGTCCAGATGGCGTCCCGCGACCCGGATCAGGGTGCGCGACACCACCCGCGCGAGCAGCAGCCCCACCCCCAGATAGATCGCCGCACGGACCCACGCGAGCACCGCATCGGCGGTCATCAGCTCCACACTGCGCGCGATCCAGGAACCCTCTTCCATCTCGCCCCCTAATGGAACAGTGCGCTGAACGCGCGCAGGCTGAAGCGGCTGCCACCCGATTCACGCGGCTCGGCCACCCGCCGCGCGCGGGGCGACTCGGCCGGCGGCCCCTCGCCCAGCTTGACCTCGGCCAGGTCCCGTTCGGGCTCGTGCTGTACCCGCACCGCCGAGGTCCACAGGCGGCCGCGGGCATCCGCATACACCGGCAGGCGCGGCACCGGCAGCTTGATGCGCTCCAGCAGCAGGGTGTCGCCGGCGGCATTGTGCACCGTCAGCGGCGTCAGCACGCGATGGGCGCGCTCGGGCACGTCTTCGAGGGTCATGCGCGCCTGGGTGCGGCTGGCATAGCACAGCTCGCCCTCCACCGTGTTCGGGCCGAACCAGGTATCGGAGGCGGGATACGCGGGGAACTCGTGGAGCCGGGTCTCTCCCAGCCGCAGCTGCACCCAGGCGGGCGTGCTCACATACAGGGTGACCTCGCCGCCCGCGGGCACATGGAACGGCGCCTCCGGACGACTGACCACCGGCCGGTCGGCCAGAGCCACGGCCAGCGTGGCCGTCGCCCCGCCCGGGGTGCCGGCAAACCGTCGCTGCTCCGCCGGTTTCTCGGGCACCGGCTCGCGCGCCGGGATCTCGCGCCGGAAACCGCTTTCCTCCGGATCCCGCTCGCGGGCCAGCCACAGGTCCCACTCATCGGCGCAGCGTTTCAGCCACAGGTCCAGCGGCCCGATCGCCCAGTACCCGGTGGCCCCGGGCGGCAGCTCCACCGGCCCCCACCAGCCGGCATCCTCGCCGGAATTCGAATGTACGCGTACGCCCATGGGCTCTCCCTCCTCCGGGCCACTGTAGCGCGAAGAAGCGAGCCGCAGAAGCGACCCGCCGGCCCGACCACGCCCCGGCACCGGGGGAACAGCTCAGAACAGATCCAGCTGCCGGTCATCGGCCGGCTTCGCTGGCGCCGGCGGGCGGAATTGGGAGCAATCGAGATCCCCGGACCAGCGGTCCAGCCCGTGGCGGCGCCGCGCGAGGGCAAAGCGCTGGCCCAGCAGATCGGCCCACGCCCCGGAGCCCCGCATGCGCTGGCCAAAGCTGGAATCGTAGACCCGCCCGCCGTGCGCCTCGCGCAGGCGGGCCAGCACGTGTTCCGCCTTCAGCGGTTCGTGGGCCCGGAGCCACTCCTCGAACAGCCCCGCCACCTCGCGCGGCAGGCGCAGCAGTACGTAGTCGGCCGAGACCGCACCGGCCGCAGCCGCCGCCTCCAGCAGAGACTCGGTCTCGCCATCGGTCAACACCGGGATCAGCGGGGCCACCAGCACGCTCACCGGCACGCCCGCATCCGTCAGCCGCCGGATGGTCTCCAGGCGCCGCTGCGGGGCCGCCGCGCGCGGCTCCAGACGCCTGGACAGACCGCGATCGAGGCTGGTCAGGGACACCGCCACCTGCGCCAGTCCGGCGTGCCCCATCGGCCCCAGCAGATCGAGGTCGCGTTCCACCAGCGCCGACTTGGTGACGATGGACACCGGATGCGCGCTCTCCGCCAGCACCTCCAGCAGCTCGCGGGTGACCCGCCATTCCCGCTCCACCGGCTGGTAGGCATCGGTGTTGATGCCCAGCGCGACCGGTGACGGCCTGTAGTTGCGCGCACCCAGTTCGCGGCGCAGCACGGCCGCCGCGCCAGTCTTCACGTACAGCCGGCTCTCGAAGTCCAGTCCGGGCGACAGCCCCACATAGGCATGCGCCGGCCGCGCGAAACAGTACGCGCAGCCATGCTCGCAGCCCCGGTAGGGATTGATGGACAGGGTAAACGGG
Source organism: Thioalkalivibrio sp. ALJ24 (assembly GCF_000377785.1). GTDB lineage: Bacteria > Pseudomonadota > Gammaproteobacteria > Ectothiorhodospirales > Ectothiorhodospiraceae > Thioalkalivibrio. The sequence continues at coordinate 339,062 of NZ_KB898726.1, forward strand.
ACGTCCGGGGAGTCGTTGCGCACCAGCAGGCTGCGCGGCGTCTCCGGGGTCACTTCGGTGCGCAGCGCCGGGGCGGGATCGTCGTCCCCGACCCAGCCGTCGTCCACGGGTTCGCGCTGCAGGGGTTCGTAGCGGGCGGCCGGCCGGCTGGCACTGCCACGGCCGCGCGGGGGCTCACTCGCCATCGAGCCTTGCGCACAGGGCCCGGAAATACCCGGACTCGGTGGCCAGGCCGGCATCGCCACCGCTGCGCCCGCGCTCGCGTGCCAGACGGTCCAGCAGCACGCGCAGACGCCGCGAATGGCGCTCCCGGCCCTCGGGCTCCTCGGCCTCGCGCAGCAGGGCCTCGACCGAGGCGATCTCGCCGCGCAGCCGGACTTCTTCCGGCACGTAGCCGGCGTTCTTCATGATGCGAAACGCCATGCGCATGTCTTCCGGCACGTCGCGGTCGTCATCCAGCTGCAGCGGCCGCCCGGCACCGGGCAGATCGTCGAACTCCCCGCGCCGCGCGGCATCGGCCAGCTGCGCCTCGATCTGCGCCTCGCTCAGAAGCATCGCGTTACACGGCACCGCCCTGCTGGGCCACCGGGAGCATCCACAGGGTCAGCGACAGCAGGATCGCGGTCAGGCTCACGCCAAAGATCGGCAGCATCATCACGCCGGCCAGCGGCTCGCGCCGGAACAGCCGGATGCCCATGCCGCCCAGGCTGATCGCCCAGCCCACGGCGACGAAGAACGAGAGCGCGTTGATCTCCCAGGTCCACAGTACGATCAGCGCGAGCGGCAGGCCCAGGTTGAGCACGACCAGTCCCATCTCCTGGGAGCCCGCGGCCTTGCCGGCCGACAGGGCGTAGGCATAGGCAGCCCAGATCATCATCAGGCCGAAGCCCAGGGCACCGGCCGCAGGCGACTCCAGCGGGGCGCGCAGGATGGCCGCGCCCGCCGGCTCCAGCTGCATGCCCAGCCCGATGATGGCCGCGGCCACGCCCAGGCTGATCAGCAGCCAGAACCAGAGGGTTCCGCGCTGTACTTCAGGTTCGGTCACACTGTCACGCACGTTGACTCCTTGCGAAAACGCATTGAAAGGTTCTGGTCGGAGAGACCGCGCCAACCGTCTCGTGGTTCAAACCCGGGGCGGCGCGGGCTTCACTCGGCCACGCGCCAGGCGATGGTCTCGCCGGCCCGCAGAGGCACGCCCGGATCGTGGCCGAACAGCACCGCCTCGGGCACCGTCCATTCCGCACGCTCGAGGGTGATGGTGTCGTTGTTGCGCGGCATGCCATAAAAATCGGCACCATGATGGCTCGCGAACCCCTCCAGCCGATACAGCGCACCCGCGGCGGCGAAGGCCTCGGCATACAGTTCGATGGCCGCATGTGCCGAATAGATCCCGGCGCAACCGCAATCCGACTCCTTGGCGTGGCGCGGATGCGGTGCGGAATCGGTCCCGAGGAAGAAGCGCGGATGCCCGCTGGTCGCCGCACGCAGCAGCGCCTCGCGGTGGCGCTCGCGCTTGAGGATTGGCAGGCAGAAATGATGCGGCCGCATGCCGCCGGCAAACAGTGCGTTACGGTTGTACAGCAGGTGCTGCGGGGTGATGGTCGCGCCGACGTTGTCCGGCGCGGACTCCACGAAGGACACCGCTGCCTCGGTGGTCACGTGTTCCAGCACGATGCGCAGCCCGGGGAAATCGCGCACCAGGCCCTGCAGGTGGCGTTCGATGAACACCGCCTCGCGGTCGAAGATGTCCACGTCCGGGTCGGTCACCTCGCCGTGGATCAGCAGCGGCAGCCCGGCCCGCTCCATCGCCTCGAACACCGGATAGCAGCGGCGGATGTCAGTGACCCCGCTGGCGGAATGCGTGGTGGCCCCCGCCGGATACAGCTTGACCGCATGGACAAAGCCCGACTGCCGCGCCGCATCGATCATCCCGGGCGTGGTCTCCTCGGTAAGATAGAGCGTCATCAGGGGCTCGAAATCGGCCCCGTCGGGCAGGGCCGCGAGGATGCGGTCGCGGTACGCGGCTGCTGCATCCACCGAGGTCACCGGGGGCTTGAGGTTCGGCATCACGATCGCCCGGCGAAAGCGCCGTACGGTGTCCGGCAGCACCGAGGCGAGGATGTCCCCGTCGCGCAGGTGCAGATGCCAGTCATCGGGGCGGGTCAGCGTCAGGCGTTCCATTGGTAATCCTTGTCATGCGCCGAAGTGTTGCTGGAGCCCGGTCACGCTCCAGCCGTCGATCTCCACGGTCTTGTCGCGGCCAGTCCTGCCGGCCACAACGCGCACCGCATCCACCGGAAGCCCGAGTTCACGCGCCAGCAGCTGCTCTACCGCGCGATTGGCCCGGCCCTTTTCGGGGGCGGCGCGGACCCGCAGCTTCAGGGCATCGCCCATCCAGCCGGCCACCGCATCTTGCCGGCTTCCGGGTGCCACGCGCAGTTTCAGGCGGGCCGAAGCCACGCCGGATCAGGCCGGTCGCGTGGCCATGTAAGCAGAGAAGACGCCCAGCTGCACGTCGCGGTGGACGTTCTCGAAGCCCACCGATTCGAGCGTCTCCATGATCTCTTCCGGGGGCACGCACTGGTCGATGGTCTCCCAGAAGTAACGCATCAGCGTATGCCCGTCGGGATCACGGGTCAGGACTCGACTGAGAAACGGGATGAAATCGCGGAAATAGAACCGCGCCATCGCCATCTGCCGCCGGGTGCGCGGGCGCGAGACCTCGAGGATGGTGCAGCGCCCGCCGGGCTTGAGCGCGCGGAAATATTCCCCGAAGGCCTCGCGCAGATCGCGTACGTGGCGCAGGCCGTAGCCCATGTACACGCGGTCGAACTGCTCGCTGGCGACCGGCAGATCCTCGGCCAGCCCCTGGATGAAGCGTGACCGGAGCTTGCCGCGCGCCACGTCGATCATGCCGCGCGACGGGTCCACACAGGTAATGCGCTCGTCGCCGGTGATCTTGCGGATCTCCTCGGCCACCGGGCCGGTGCCGGTGGCCACGTCCAGGACCTCCATTTCCGGCTGCAGACCGGACTGCTTCAGCGCATAGCGACGGTAGGCCTGACCGGTCCCGAGAAAGCCGAAGCGCAGGATGCGGTCATAGTAGGGCGCCGTACGGTCAAAAAGGTCGTCGACGAAAGCCCGTTTGTTGCTCTCGTCGCCGTAATAGTCCTTGAGTACGGGGTGCGGCTTGCGCTCCGGATCCGTTTCCATCGTCTCGATTCTCCCATGGGCCCGTCGGCGGGCCAGCCGGACAAGGCGCGCAGTGTACCAATTCCACCGGCGGCTCACCCCCCCTGTTCGGAGGAGGCGAGAACGTCGCGTTCGAAGTCCGCGGCTGCCAGCGGCCGGCTGGCGAAGTAGCCCTGGTAGTAATCACACCGCAGCGCACAGAGCGCCTCCAGCTGATCGGCGGTCTCCACCCCTTCGGCCACCACCGCCATCCCGAGGCCGTGGGCCATCGCGATGATGGCCGTGGTGATCGACCGGTCGTGCACGTCGTCCTCGGCCACCACGCCCGCCAGACCGTCGACGAAGCTCTTGTCGACCTTGAGCGTATCGACCGGGAAGCTCTTCAGCTGCGACAGCGAGGAATACCCGGTCCCGAAATCGTCCACGGCGAAATGCACTCCGCGGGCGCGCAGCGATTCCAGCACGCGACGCGCACGCAGCGGGTCCCCCATCAGTGCGGACTCGGTGATCTCCAGCTCCAGACACTCGGCGGGCAGGCCATATTCCTCCAGGGCCGCCTCCACCTGTTCGTCCAGCGCCATGCGCCGGAACTGCAACGGAGAGACATTCACCGCCAGTCGCACAGGTGGATGGCCCGCGTCCAGCCACGCCCGCCCCTGACGGATCACCCGCTGCAGCACCCAGGTGCCCAGCTCGACGATCAGACCGGTCTTTTCCGCCACCGGGATGAAACGTCCCGGCGACACCGCGCCCAGCTCCGGATCGTTCCAGCGGAGCAGGGCCTCCGCCCCGATCAGGCGGCCGGTGGCGATCTCGTACTGCGGCTGGTAGTGGACCTCCAGGTGGTCGTTCTCCATCGCGCGGCGCAGACGCGAGCTGAGGTCGATGCGTTCGCGAGCCGCCTCGGTATAGGCGTCCGAGTAGTAGCGATAGGAACCCCGCCCCTCTTCCTTCGCACGCGACAGCGCGGTCCCGGCCTGTTGCAGCAGAGCCTCGGCACCGGCGCCGTGATCCGGGAACAGCGCGATACCCACCGTGGCCACCACCTCAACCTCGACCCCGTTGCCGAGGTCGCAGGGCTCGGCCAGGTGGCGGATCATGGATTCGGCGATCATGCCGGCGTCGTCCGGGTGGGCCAGGTTGTCGACCACTACCGCGAACTCGTCGCCCGCCAGCCGTGCCACCGTGTCGGTCCCGCGCCGCTCGCGCTGCAGACGGATCGCCGCGGTGCGCAGCAGGGCATCGCCGGCGGCATGGCCGTGGCTGTCATTGACGTCCTTGAAGCGGTCGAGGTCCACGATCAGCAGCGCGAGGACGCCGTTGCGCCGGCGCATCAGCGAGATGCCATGGCCCAGACGCGCCAGCAACAAACGGCGGTTCGGCAGCTCGGTCAGCGGATCTCGGTGGGCCAGGTAGTCCAGCTCCTCTTCCGAGGCCTTGAGCCGCGAGATGTCGGCGAACACCGACACGTAGTGCGTGCGCCGGCCCTGCACATCATGGACCGCCGTGATGCTCTGCAGCTCCGGGAAAACCTCCCCGTTCTTGCGCCGGTTCCAGATCTCGCCCTGCCAGTGGCCGGATACCTCCAGCTGGCGGAACATCTCGTCGTAGAAATCCTGCCCGTGACGTCCGGACTGAAACATCTTCGGCGTGCGCCCCGCCACCTCGTCCTGGGTATAGCCCATCAGCTCGGTGAAGGCCCGGTTGACCGAAAGGATATGGGCACTGGCGTCGGTGATCATCACGCCCTCGCGGGTGTTTTCGAACACCACGGACGCCAGCCGCTGGCGTTCCTCCTCCTCGCGTCGACGGGTGATGTCCTCCATCGTGACCACCACCCGGTCCAGCCGGCCATCCCCGTGGCGCGTGCACTTCAACGACAGGTGCCCCACCATCACGCGGCCGTCGGCCCGCAGCAGGCGCTTTTCCACCTCGTAGCCATCGCGCTCGCCGGCCCGCATCGCGCGGTCCTGTTCGGCTCCCAGTGCGCGGTCCTCCGGCATGGCCAGCCGGTCCCAGTCCAGCCGGGTCAGCTCCTCGGACGAGTACCCCAGCATGTCCGCCAGGCACTGATTGACCCGCTCCCAGCCGCGGCCGCCCGGACCGGACACGGCCATGCCCACGAACGGCATGTCGAAGAACACGCGCAACAGACGGTCCTGCTCGGAATGCGACTGCAGCAACCGCAGGTTACGCTGCAGCCACTGCTGGCGACCGACCAGCGCCCCGGCCCCGGCCATCAGGACCCACACCATCAGCAGCGCCCCTCCGGTCCACAGGGCCTGATGATGGGCTGCGGCGACCAGTGCCGACCGGTCCCGCTTGATCACCACGTACCAGTCATCGCGGTCAAGCGCGTGCACCGCCGCCAGCCGGCCGCGTCCCGCACCGTCCGTCGGCGCCAGTTTCACCGCATCACCGGCCCGCTCCGGATGCAGATGCGCTTCCAGCAGCGTGAACTCCGCCGGCGGAGGGATACGTTCCGCAGCGCCGTCATCCAGCCGCATTACAACCGGAACGGCATCGCCATCGGTTTCCGTTGCATGGCGGATCAGATAGGTGACCATGTCCCCGTTGTCCACAGCAGCCGCGGCACCCAGCAGGGGGGCCACCTGCCCCAGATCGGTGGACAGAACCACCAGCGCCATCGGGCCGGCGGCGTGATCCCGATGGTCGTGCAGCGGGGCCGCCCAGTGCAGGCGGGGGCTGCCCTCCCCGTCGAGCTGGTCCACATGGCCCCGGCTGACCTCGCCGGTCGCCAGCGCTTCGTCGCGCGCCGCGCGTGCCGCCGGGCGCGCGTGGGAATCGTCCCCGCTGGACAGCAGGGTGCTTCCGTCGGTCTCCAGCACCGCCACCGAACGGTAGCCATAGGACGACCGGACCTGCTCCAGGCGTTGTTCCAGGATCTCCCGCACCAGCACCGATTCACCCTGCTGCAGCGACATCACGAAGGCGGTGAAACCACGCGCCTGAGCCAGAATGCGGGCGTCGCCCACCCGCTCGCCCATCCATCCGTCGACCACCCCGGCCTTGAGGAACGCGGTGGCGCGCAATTCCTCGCGCACCTGCTCCTCGGCACTGGCCTGTGCGACATGAAAGGTCCCGAAGGCCACGCCACCCACCGATACGGCCACCGCACCGGCCAGCGCCGCCCACAGCCAGGGCTGGCGGACTCGCTCGCGCGCCAGCAGCCGGCCCGCTCGCGAGCCACGCCGATCGGCGAGAAAGAGCATCGCCAGATACAACAGCGCCGCACTGACCCACACGAAACCCAGCCCCTTCAGCAGGCTGATCAGCGTCACCTGCTCGTCGAGCCCGAAGGACCACATGAACAGCAGGTCGGACAGCGCAACCCACAACGAGCCCGCCACCAGATAGCCGAGCACGACGAGTGCCGCGGGGCTGATTCGAAGGATCCGGGAACGCGAAAGGATCAACACCAGGCTCCGACTGGACGCGATGGCATGGAACGGGCCCCCGAAGGATTGAGAGAGACTGGTCCCCGAGCGACACACGCATGCCCCCACCGCAGTCCCACGCTGACAGAACGCGGGACAGCACAGACGGGGGCTGAAAAGCACGACGGGAACCGGTGGGAATTTTACTCCGAAAAAACTGTCCTATTATTGAGGTGGATCAAGTCCACAACGCGACCATCGCAAAAGGAGACGCCCATGGACGTCCGCAACGAGAACGGCATCGTCACGATCACCCTGGACAAGAAGACCGCCAGTTCGATCGCCGAAAACCTCACGGAACTCGACGGCGAGATCCGCAACGGGGCGCGCGCCCTGACGTCGGTACTGCAGCAGGCGGTTTACGAGCTGGAAAACGAATTCCGCCAGCCCCCGCACGCGTTTGACGAACACGCACCGCGCCAGCCGTCGATCGAAGACTGATTCAGGAGGTTCGACCATGCATCTCGACAAGGCCGAAAACGGAGAAATCGTCATCCACATGCCCGAGGCCGAGGCCGCGGACGCGCTGTACACCCTGCGCAGCCGGGCTGACGAGCTGGATGACTGCGAGGAACTTACCGAGGCCCTGGAGGCCGCCGGAGTTCCCATGCCGGAGCCTGAGGACCATCGGCGCTACGAGTACATGCCCCCGGTCGACTGAGCCGGCCGCCGGCATTCACCGGGAATTCACTGCGCGGGGCCGCGAACCCCGCGCATCCCTGATGCAGGATCAGCAGGAGAGCCCGGAGCTCAACCCTCGTCCTCGTGCGGACGGTCACCGACCTGGATCATCCCGTCCTGCACCCGCACCGGAAATGTGAGGACCGGGTCCTCGGCTGGCGGTGTCAGAGCCTCGCCGGTGTACAGGTCAAATGCGGCATCGTGCAGCGGGCAGTAGATACAGTCGTCGTCGATGGTGCCGCCGGCGAGCGGGAAGTCCTCGTGTGAACAGAGATTCTCCAGCGCGAAATAGCGACCATCGACGTTGAACACCGCCACCTCGATCTCCCCGGCCTCCAGCAGCCGGTGATCACCGGGCTCGATGGACCCCTCCGGCCCCACATCAATCCAGTCCGTCATATCCGATCCACCTGCTCGTTTGAAATCTGTACGGGCCGCGCTCACAGGCCGGCATTGGCGGCCGCCGTGGCCTCCTCATCGACCTCCAGCGAACGGCCGTCCTCCGGGCTGTACGAGAAGCGACCAACCAGCCGGACCTCTTCTCCCACCCGGTCGGCAACCGTCTGTTCGGGGCTGATCGCGACCCGGTTTTGCGGATCGTCCTCGATCCAGTAATGGCGCGGGTCCTCGAAGGTCTCGACGCGACCGGTGACCTCCACCATCTCGCCGTCGAAGTCGGCGGCGGCGCCGGCCAGCTGATCCAGGGTCACCTGCGACGTGGTTTCGCCACCGCAGCCCGCCAGCAGCACCATCCCGGCCAGTACGGCCGCCAGCCCGCGTCCCGCGTTGCGAATCCGTCCCGAATGCATCGTCATCTTCACCTGGGTTACGTTTGAGTTACAGGTTAACCGGCCGCAGGCCCCCGCGCGCGAAACCGCCGCCGGCACCGGGTTTCGCCGCTGCATATGACCTGATTCAGCTCGATGGCGGCAGCGCCGGCAGGCGCAGCACGAAGCGGCCGCCACCCGGCCCGCCGTCGTTGGAGAGACGCACCGATCCGTGCGTGCCGTCGGGCGCCGCATGCAGTTCGGCGATCATCGCGCAGAAATAGAGCCCCAGCCCGGTCCGCCCGGCGCGCCGATCCAGCCCTGCCTGGTCCTCGGTGCTGCGCATTCCCAGCATGTGGTCGGGAAAACCCGGGCCGTCGTCTTCCACCTGCAAGCTGAGCTCACCGTCGCGTGCCGTGGCCGACAGCCGAATATGGCCCCTGCTGTAGCGCACGGTGTTGGTGACCACGTTCTCCAGCACGGCAGTGACCAGATCGCGGTCGAGCACCCATTCCAGATCCTCGTCACAGTCGATGGTCATGGTCACTCCGCTGTGATCCATCAGCGGCTTGCTGGACGCCCAGTAGTCCTCCAGAAGCTCGATCACCAGCACCGGCCGGAACTGCGGGGTGTAAAGCCCCTGCTGGTTGCGATAGAGCGCCAGCATCTGCACCAGGCTGTCGTGCACACGATGGGCCTCGTACTGCAGCCGCGCGAGCGTTTCCTCATCGCAGTGGCACTCCCCGGTCTCCGGGTCGCGCAACGACTCCAGGGTATTCATCGCCATTCCCAGCGAGTTCTTCATGTCGTGGATGGAGATCGCGATGACGGTGCCGAAATCGATGCCTTTCACTCGTCCCCCGTGTCCTGCGGCGCGGTGTTCGCCGTACCGCCGCCGTGCAACGCCCCGGCGTGTGCGCCCTCCCCTGCCTGATCCAGCAGATCCGCAAGCGGTTCGCGCAGGTTCTCCGGCGGCGCACCCGTGGCCAGGGCCGCATCGAGCTCCGCCAGCAGCCCGGTGCGGTCGATCGCCACACCTGCCGCCAGCAGGCGCAACCGCGTCAGCACCACCCACCACGTGACCTCCGGGTGTCCGCGGTACTCGTTCTCGAGGATCTGCAGCCGGGTGCGGGCCTCGCGGGTCGCGCCGCGCGCGATCAGGGCTTCCAGCTGATGCGCCAGATCGCCCGGATCGGGCACCTGCATCTGCTTGGCCAGCGCCATCGCGCGGCGCCAGGCGCGCGCCGCCCGGTCATACTCCCCCAGCGCCAGGGCCAGGCGCCCCAGAGCGCGCTGGCGTGCCAGGGACTTGGGCGAACGTTCCACGGCGGCCGCCAGTACGTCCAGCGCCTCGCGTTCACGGCCGGTTTGCTCCAGCACCCCCGCCAGCCGGTCATGCGCGGGCATGTAATACGGGGTCGCTGCGATCGCCGCGCGATAGGCCTCCTCCGCCGCTGCGAGATCCCCCTCTCGCTCGGCCACCTCCCCCAGACGTACCTGCGCCCAGGGTGGCGTGGTGTCGCCGGTCACCGCGCGCGCGGCCTCGGCCGCGACGGCCAGCTCGCCCTCCGCCAGGGCCAGATCGCTGCGCAGACGCTGCAGATCCGGCGCACGCCCTTCACCCGCCTCCAGCATGCGCTCCGCTTCCGCGCGGGCCCGAGCCCGATCCCCGTGCCGCCAGTATCCGTCCAGTTGCCGCAAAGGCTCGCGCCGGCGCAGCGCGCGCTGCAGACGCACCACCAGCAGTTCGCGGTTGAACGGCTTGGACAGGTAGGCATCGGGTCCGGCCTCCAGCGCACCCATCACCATCTCGTTGCTGTTCTCGGCGGTGACCATTACGAACACCGTGGCGGGTCCCACCCAGCCCTGTTCACGCGCCCGATCCAGCACCTGCTGCCCGTCGGGGCCGTCACCCAGGTTGTAGTCGCACAGCACGATGTCATAACGCCGGCGTTCCAGCTTCTCGAGGGCATCGACGCCGTCACGTGCCAGATCGATGTCCTCGAAGCCCGAGGTCAGCAGCATCTCGCGCAAGGTCGCGCGCATGTTGGAGAAGTCGTCCACCACCAGCACCGCGAGACGCGACAGGGCACGCCCGGCAGATCCGGCACGGGAAGAGGGAGCGGCGGTCGACATGCGCGCAGTGTCGCGCAGCCGCCCGCCGAAACCAAGCCCCGGAACAGGGACTTCCCGCGCGCCTGCCGGTGCGTCAGTACGGGGCGGCCTTTTCCCCCTGCAGCGCCCGGGTCAGGTTCACACAGGCGAACAGCAGGATGATCGCCACCGGCAACCCTGCGGTGATCGCCCCGGTCTGCAGGCCGTCCAGCGCCATCTCGCCGCCCACGATCAGCAGGGTGGCCGCCACCGCGCCTTCGGTGATGCCCCAGATCACCCGCTGGCGCTTGGGCGAGCGCGTACTCCCGCGCGAGACCAGCGCGTCGATCACGTGGGTCCCGGACCCCGACGAGGTGATGAAGTAGGTCGCGATCAGGACGGTCGCCAGCCCCGAGGCCAGATGGAACAGCGGCAACTGCTCCAGCGTGGCGTACAGCGCAATGGTCGTGTCCTCGGCCACCGCGGCCGCGATCCCCGCGCCGTCTCCGAACAGCTCGAAATGCAGCGCCGTGCCGCCGAACACCGCCAGCCACACGAACACGAACAGCGACGGCAGCAGCAGCACGCCGGCAATGAACTCGCGGATGGTGCGCCCGCGCGAGACCCGCGCGATGAAGATCCCCACAAACGGCGACCAGGCGATCCACCAGGCCCAGTAGAAGATCGTCCACTCCTTCTGCCATTCGGCCTCCTGCATCGCGCCTGCGGTCAGGCTCAGCTGCACGATGTGGTTGAGGTACTCGCCGATGGAGTCGAGGAAGAAGCGGATGATGAACAGCGTCGGGCCCGCCAGCAGCACGAACAGCAGCAGTGCCGTGGCCAGCCACAGGTTGGCCAGACTCATCCATTTCAGCCCGCGGTCCAGCCCGGAGATCACCGCCATCACCGCGACGAAGGTGATCGCCCCGATGATCCCCACCTGGAACCAGCCGGAGACCGGCATGCCGAACAGCACGTTCAGGCCGGTGTTCAGCTGCATCGCGCCGAAGCCCAGCGAGGTCGCCAGACCGAACAGCGTCCCGAACACCGCGAGGATGTCGATCACGTGCCCGATCGGCCCGTAGATCCGGTCCCCCAGCATGGGATAAAAGATCGAGCGGATCGTCAGCGGCAGCCCCTTGCGGAACGAGAAATACGCCACCGACAGGCCCAGCACCACGTACACCGCCCAGGCATGCAGGCCCCAGTGGAAAAAGGTGAAGGCCATGGCTTCACCGGCCGCCTCCTGGGTCTCGCCCTCGCCGAACGGCGGGTTCTGGTAGTGCAGCATCGGCTCGGCCACGCTCCAGAAGATCAGACCGATGCCCATGCCCGCCCCGAACAGCAGGGAGAACCACGCCATGAAGCTGAACTCCGGACGGTCCTCGGTATTCCCGAGCCGGATCCGCCCGTACGGACTGAGCGCCAGCCAGACCAGAAAGGCAAGGAAGATGGTCACCGCCAGGATATAGATCCAGCCCAGATACTGGGTGATGAATCCGTGGATCGCGGCAAAGGTCAGCGAGGCCGTCTCGGTGAACACAACCCCGAACAGCACGAAAGTCAGCACCACGATGGATGACGCGGTGAACACCACCGGATTCACGGTGGCGAAGAACGCATGCGGCCGTCCGAGCATCATCCGGGCTCTCCAATTTCCGTCGACTGTGTCGAGTATCCTGCGCGAGATCCCGACCGCACGAAACCCGGTCAGCGCCCCGCCGGACCGTCCACCGAACGGCGGACCCGCTGACGCAGCCACCCCCCGGCCAGCAGCAGCACCGCGAGCACCGCAAGCGGCACCAGAGTATGCAGGTCCAGCGCCTCGCCCCGCTCGATGGCCTCCGCCGCGCCATACAGCACGCTGGCGTAGACGCCCCATTTCACGCTCAGCCCCAGGATGGTCGCCAGCACGAACGCCACGCGCGACAGCCGCAGCATGCCCGCCGCGTAGTTGATCACCGAATGCGGGAAGCCCGGGAAGGTCCGCATCGCCATCAGATGCAGGAAGTCTCCGTGGCGTCGCAATGCATCCACCAGCCAGGGATGGCGTCGCAGCGGCCCGCGATCCGACCCCAGCCGCCCCGCCAGCCAGTATCCGCCCATCGCCCCCAGCGTGCTGCCGGTAACCAGCAGCGGAACCGCGATCCACGGCGGCACGAACGGCGCGATCAGCCACACCACCAGGCTTCCCGGCAGCGCGAAGGTGAAGAGCACCGCCATCAGCACCACCAGCCCGGCCAGACGCCATGGGTCCGCGGTCAGTTGCTGCCCGGCCGCCAGCACCCACTCGGGATCCCCTAGCAGGCTGCCGGCCACGATGCCGGCCACCACCAGCAGGCCGAGCATCGCCGGACCGCCGTGTTCCCGCAGGGCAGCCGGAATAGTCAAACGGCCGCTCCGGCGAGTAAGCTGTAGTAAGCCCGGCGACCGTGGAACGGTCGATCCGGGAGAACACGATAACGACAGGAGAGAGTGATCATGCAGAACCGTTTCCTGCTGGGAGCCATCATCGGGCTCATAGCCGGTATCATCCTGGCCTTTGCCTACGCCTACAATGCCGCTCCCGGGCTGATGATCGTCGAGGACGAAAGCCAGTACGGCTACGAAGAGACGATTGAACGCATCGAGGATGCCGCTGAAGCTGAAGGCTGGGCGATCCCGACCAAGCACGACCTGAGCGGCACCGTGGGCGAGCACGGGTACGACGTCGCTCCGGCAACGGTACTCGAACTGTGCCAGCCGGACCATGCCGGGAACCTTCTCAGCGACGAAGACAACTACCTGGTGACCTCCATGATGCCCTGCCGCGTCTCGGTGTACGAGCGCAGCGACGGCACGGTCATCGTCTCGCGCATGAACACCGGTCTGGTGGCGCGGGTGTTCGGCGGCAGCATCGCCGAAATCATGGCCGACGCCACCGAGGACAACGAACGCATCCTCGAGAGCGTTCTGCAGTAACGCCACCCGGCTGCCCGGCCCCCCGGCGGGTCCGGGCATGCCCTTCCCCCGCATCTCTTGGCAAGCGATGGCCGGCGCAGGATCATGGTGACCCTCCAAAGGTAACCACGCGGCCCCGCCGCCCGAGCCACGAGACCGCCATGTCCTATCTGAAGGATTTTCCGAATGCCGAAGGCTATTTCGGCGAATTCGGCGGCGCCTTCCTGCCGCCCGAACTGGAATCCCATTTCGCCGAGATCGAACGCGCCTATCGTCAGCTGGCGCTGTCGGCCGACTTCCTCCAGGAACTGCGCTACATCCGCCGCCATTACCAGGGGCGCCCCACACCGGTCTACTACGCGCGCAACCTCAGCCGCGAGGCAGGCGCGCATATCTACCTCAAGCGCGAGGACCTCAACCATTCCGGAGCGCACAAGCTCAATCACTGCATGGGCGAGGCCCTGCTTGCGCGGCACATGGGCAAACAGAAGCTGATCGCGGAGACCGGCGCCGGCCAGCACGGCGTGGCCCTGGCCACTGCGGCGGCCTGTTTCGGGATGCAGTGCGAGATCCACATGGGCGAGATCGACATCGAGAAGGAGGCACCCAACGTCACCCGCATGAAGCTGATGGGGGCCGAGGTCGTCCCGGTGTCCTTCGGCGGGCGCAGCCTCAAGGAAGCGGTGGACTCCGCGTTCCAGTCCTATCTCTCGCAGGCCGACACGGCGCTGTTCGCGATCGGCTCGGTGGTCGGACCGCATCCGTTCCCGATGATGGTGCGCAATTTTCAGTCGGTGGTGGGGATCGAGGCACGCGAACAGTACCAGGAACTGACCGACGGCCAGCTGCCGGAACAAGTGGTCGCCTGTGTCGGGGGCGGATCCAACGCGATGGGCATGTTCGCCGGTTTCATCGAGGACCCCGAGGTGCAGCTCAACGGCGTGGAGCCGCTTGGTCGCGGCAGCGAACCGGGGCAGCATTCCGCCACCATGACCTTCGGCAAACCGGGGATGCTGCACGGCTTCAAGTGCATGCTGCTGACCGACGACGAGGGCAACCCGGCCCCGGTGCATTCGATCGCCTCCGGGCTGGATTACCCCGGGGTCGGTCCCGAGCACTCCTATCTGAAGACCGCCGGACGGGTCGCCTACCATGCGGTGGATGACGACGCGACGCTGGACGCCTTCTACCGTCTCTCGCGCACCGAGGGGATCATACCCGCACTGGAGAGCGCCCATGCGGTGGCCTGGGCGGTGCAGCACGGCGAGGCGCACCCCGGCAGCACGGTACTGGTCAACCTCTCCGGCCGTGGTGACAAGGACATCGACTACGTGGCCCGCACCTTCGGCCACGGCGACCCCGCCTGAACCACCAACGGACCCACAAGTCCACCCAAAACGCCATCCGGATTGAGGAATCCGTCACGACCGTGCAATCATCGCGAGGTCACCAAACAAGGGAGGTAGCGGGGTGAGCGACCAAGACGATCTGCAAAAACAAAGAGAAGAGCTGGAAAAGGCCTACGAAACCGATCACGAGATCGGTGAGCAAAACATCAACCCCCTCGGGCTGGACCTGCACAACCCCGTTTTCGTGGTCAGTGCCGGCCTGATCCTGCTGTTCGTCATCGGCGCATTGCTGTTCCCGGACCGGGCGAATGACGGTCTGAGCGCCACCCAGACCTGGATGCAGGAAACCTTCGACTGGCTGTTCCTTTCGGCCGGCAATCTGTTTGTCCTGTTCGCGATCGCCCTGATCCTCCTGCCAATCGGACGCATCCGGATCGGCGGCCAGGACGCCAAACCCGACTTCGGGCTGCTGTCCTGGTTCTCCATGCTGTTCGCCGCGGGCATGGGCATCGGCCTGATGTTCTGGGCCGTGGCGGAACCGGTGGGCTATTTCACCGAGTGGTTCGGCACCCCGCTGGGTATCGAGGGCGGCACCGAAGCTTCCAAGGAAGCCGCACTGGGCGCGACCATGTACCACTGGGGCCTGCATCCCTGGGCGGTCTACGCCATCGTCGGCCTGGCCCTGGCCTTCTTCGCCTACAACAAGGGCCTGCCGCTGACCATCCGCTCGGCGTTCTACCCGATCCTGGGCGAGCGCGTCTGGGGGCCGTTCGGACACGTGATCGACACCCTCGCGGTGCTGGCCACGCTGTTCGGCCTGACCACCTCGCTGGGGCTGGGCGCGCAGCAGGCGGCCGCCGGGCTGGACTTCCTGTTCGACGGCATCGACGGCGGGCTGCAGACCCAGCTGGCGATCATCATCGGCGTCACGGTGATTGCGCTGCTCTCGGTCATGCGCGGCATCGATGGCGGGGTGAAGGTGCTCAGTAACATCAATCTGGTGGTTGCCGGCCTGCTCATGCTGTTCGTGATGATCTTCGGCGGCTTCATCGCCTTCCTCGCCAACACCGGCACCACCGTCTCGGCCTATGTCCAGTACATGATCCCGCTGAGCAACCCGGTCGGGCGCGAGGACGAGACCTTCTACCACAGCTGGACGATCTTCTTCTGGGCGTGGTGGATCTCCTGGTCGCCGTTCGTCGGAATGTTCATCGCGCGGGTCTCGCGCGGGCGTACCGTGCGTCAGTTCGTCACCGCGGTGCTGATCGTCCCCACCCTGGTCACGGTGGTGTGGATGAGCGTGTTCGGCGGTGCCGGCATCGACCAGGTGCGCGACGGCGTCGGCGTGCTGGCCGACGAGGGCATCACCGACTCCTCGCTGGCGTTGTTCCAGATGCTGCAGAACCTGCCGCTGGCCGCGATCACCTCGTTCCTGGCCGTGGTCCTGGTGCTGGTGTTCTTCATCACCTCCTCGGACTCCGGTTCGCTGGTGATCGACAGCATCACCTCCGGTGGCAAGACCGATGCGCCGCAGTCCCAGCGTCTGTTCTGGGCGACCATCGAGGGCGTACTCGCCGCCGTGTTGCTGGCGGTCGGCGGAGCGGCCGCACTGGAGGCCCTGCAGGCCGGAGCCGTCAGCACGGGTCTGCCGTTCATGATCGTACTGCTGGTCATGGCGGTCAGCCTGCTGATGGGGCTGTTCCACGAGCTGAAGCTCATCCGGCTGGCCGAGGCCGAAGCCGCTCAGGGGTAACCGTTCCGTTCCCCTGGTGCCCGGCCCCTCCCGGGGTCGGGCCTGGCAACCCGCCGGGAGAACCTTCCGGCGGGTTTTTATTTTCCGGGATCCGGGCAGAATCCGGCCGAATCCCGGCACGAACACAGGAGGCCGCTGCATGCGCCGAGAACGTGTCGAATTTCCTGGCCACCGGGGCCAGATGCTGGCCGGGCGCATCGATCGCCCCACCGGCCCCGTTCGGGCCTGGGCACTGTTCGCCCACTGCTTTACCTGCGGCAAGGACAACCGCGCCGCCAACCGTATCGCCCGCGGGCTGGCTGAAACCGGCATCGCAACGCTGCGTTTCGACTTCACGGGACTCGGCGACAGCGAGGGCGATTTCGCCAACAGCGGCTTCTCCTCCAATCTGGAGGACCTGCTGGCCGCAGCCGACTATCTGCGTGGCCGGGATGCCGCACCCGCGCTGCTGGTCGGGCACAGCCTGGGCGGCGCCGCGGTGCTCGGGGTGGCCGGACGCATCCCCGAATGCCGCGCGGTCGCCACCATCGCCGCCCCGTTCGAGGCCGACAGCGTGCTGGATCATTTCGGCGAGGCGCTGGAGACCATCGAGACCGAAGGCGAGGCGACGGTGAACCTCGCCGGCCGTCCGTTCCGTATCCGGCGGGAGTTCGTCGAGGACCTGCGCAGCCAGACCCAGGCCGAACGCATACGCGACCTCGACCGGCCGCTGATGATCCTGCACGCTCCGGGCGACACGGTAGTGTCGGTGGACGCGGCGCGCCGCATCTTTGAGACCGCGCGCCATCCCAAGAGCTTCGTGTCACTGGACGATGCCGACCACACCCTGCTCAATCCGGCCGATGCCGAATACGTGGCCGGACTGGTCGCCGCCTGGGGAGCACGCTACCTCGGAGAAGACGAGGGGGGGTCGGCCGACGCGGACGCGCTCGGCGACGGGACCGAAGTGACGGTCGAGGAAACCGGCGACGGCCAGTACCAGCAGGACGTACGCATCGGCCCGCACCATTTCCTGGCCGACGAACCGCCGGACGTCGGCGGCGATGGCACCGGCCCCAACCCCTACGAGCTGCTGCTGGCATCACTGGGGGCCTGCACCACCATGACCCTGCGCATGTACGCCACGCACAAGCAGCTGCCGCTGGAACGCGTACGGGTGCACCTGCAGCACGAGAAGCTCAAGGGCGAGAACGGTCCGGTCGACCACATCACCCGCGAGATCACCATCGAGGGCGACCTGGATACGAAACAGCGCGAACGCATGCTGCAGATCGCCGATCGCTGTCCGGTACACCGCACCCTGCACGGCGAGGTGCAGGTAGAGACCCGGGAACGGCCTACAGGTACTTCAGACGCGCGCTGAGGCTGTCCACGTCGGAGACGACATCCTGCAGGGTGGTGCCGCCATCCGCGGAACCGACCACCACGCCCCGGCCGGACACCGGAATGATGCTGTCGATCTGGAAACGACCGGCGGTTCCGCGCAGGAAACATTCCTCGTCGAAGAACAGGGTGTCACCTTCGGGGCCGATCGTATCCGCCTCGAGGGTTTCGTAGCCGATCAGTCCGGGCAGGTCTTCCCGTCCGCCGGTCTCGATCGGTTCGATGGACTGTTTTTCGGCATCGATCAGCAGTGCTTTCATGTCTTTTGTCCCGTGCAGCGAGTGGTGTTGAGAGATGATGGACCCGTCGCGGCTCAGTCCGTTCCGCCATGCAGCACGCCGGCCGCGGCAAGGAAATCCTGCAACCCGCGGGTGTAGAGCGGTCCGGACCGCAGGAAGCCGTCGTTGTGGCCGCCGCACAGACCCAGGATCGGCGGCGTACCCGGAGCCGCCGCCTGCAGGCGGCGCGCATGCTCGAAGGGCACGATCTCGTCTTCGCGTGCATGCACCAGCAGCAGCGGGGACCCCATGCGCCGCACGTGCTCGCGCACCGGATACGGGTCACGGATCAGCCAGCGTACCGGCAGGAACGGATAGATCTCGGCGCCCAGATCCGCCGCCGAGGTGAACGCCGACTCCAGGATCACCGCCCCGGGGCTTTCGTCGGCGCCCAGGCGCGCGGCCACCGCCGCCCCCAGCGAGCGGCCGAACACCACGATATCCTCCTGCGCGTAGCCCCGTTCGTCGAGGAGATACGCCCAGGCGGCGTCGGCATCGGCGTGCAGGCCCGGCTCGTCCGGCCGGCCCGACGAACGCCCATAACCGCGGTAATCGATGATCAGTACGGCCAGGCCCAGTTGATGGAACTGTTCCAGCGAATGCAGACGGTGCCCGATGTTCCCGGCATTGCCGTGAAAGAACAGCAGAACCGGCGCCTCCTCGTCCGGGCCCGGCACGTACCAGCCGTGCAGACGTACGTCCTCATCCGGCTCCAGCCAGACCTCCTCGTATTCCAGGCCGGCATCCGCCGGGGTGGAGGTCACGTCGCGCGACGGCATGTACACCATGCGGTCCTGGATCAGGTACAGGGTTGCCACCATCACGGCGTAGCCCGTGGCCAGCAGGATGAGAAATCGGATCACAGTGCCCATGCCGGGCATCCTGAACATCCCCGTGCACGGTCGCAACTCGCGTACAATGCGAGACGAGTCACCGAATGTCCGGCGCCCCGGCGCCGCACCCGAGCCGACTGCCGCGATGCGCCATTCCCTGCTGACCAACACCGAACTCCGCGGACTTGACCGCGACCAGCTGCTGCAGCGCCTGGCCGGCGATGCCGGGCCCGACGCAAACCTGGCCTCGGCGCTGGATGCCGCACTGGCCGCGGTGGAGGCCGCCGGTCTGGAGGCGCATGCGCTGGATGTCGCCGAGATCCTGCGCCACCTGAACGTTGATCGCCAGACCCTGATCGCGACCCTGCTGGTCCCGGCCTATCTGGCCGGCCACGCCGATACAAAGGCCCTGCGCCACGACTATGGCGAACGTGTCGCGCAGCTCACCGAAAACGTCTCCGCACTGGTCCGCCGACGCTTCGAGACCCCGGCCGGCCGGCCCGAACAGGCCGAACGCCTGCGCCGCATGCTGATGGCGATGGTCGACGACGTGCGCGCGGTGCTGATCAAACTGGCGTTCCGCGTGCAGCACCTGCGCCTGGTGGTGAAGGAACCCGACGCCAGTGCCCGCGCGCTGGCGCAGGAGACCCTGGACGTGATCGCCCCCCTGGCCAACCGGCTGGGGGTCGGCCAGCTCAAGTGGGAGATGGAAGACCTCTCGCTGCGCATCCTCGAACCCGAGACCTATCGCGACATCGCGCGCGGGCTGGAGGAGAACCGCACCGAACGCGAAGAGTATGTCGCGCGCTTCACCCGGATGCTGCAAAAGCACCTCGCCGATGCCGGGATCGAGGCCCGGGTATTCGGCCGGCCCAAGCACATCTACAGCATCTGGAAGAAGATGCAGCGCAAGAATACGCCGCTGTCCGAGCTGTACGACCTGCGCGCAACGCGCGTGATCGTGGACCGCCTGGCCACCTGCTACACCGTACTGGGCGTGGTGCACAACCACTGGCGCCACCTGCCCGGCGAGTTCGACGACTACATCGCCAACCCCAAGGACAACGGCTACCAGTCCCTGCACACCGCGGTGGTGGGACCCGAGGGCAAGTTCGTGGAGGTACAGATCCGCACCCGCGAGATGGACGAGTTCGCGGAACTGGGGGTCGCCGCCCACTGGCGCTACAAGGAGGGCGGGAGCGAGGATCGCGCCCTCAACCAGGCCATCACCTCGCTGCGCCAGCTGCTGGAGACCGACGGCTCCGACCAGAACCTGCTCGACGAGATCCAGAGCGAGCCGCTGCACCAGCGCGTGTTCGTTCTGACCCCGCAAGGCGACGTGCTGGACCTGGCCCAGGGCGCCACGCCGCTGGATTTCGCCTACGCCGTGCACACCGAGGTGGGCCACCGCTGCCGCGGGGCCAAGGTCGACGGGCGCATCGTCCCGCTCACCTACCGGCTGCGCTCCGGCGAACGCGTCGAGGTCCTTACCGCGCGCGAGGGCGGCCCCAGCCGCGACTGGCTCAACCCCAACCTCGGCTACCTCAACACCTCGCGGGCGCGGGCCAAGGTGCGCACCTGGTTCCGCCAGCAGCATCAGGACGAGCACCTGGCCACCGGCAAACAGCTGTTCGACCGGGAATGCCAGCGTCTCGGACTGCACGAACGCATCCCCGACCTCGATCGCGACGAACTCGCGCGGCAGATGAAATACCCCGGGTTCGACGAACTGATGATCGCGCTGGGCGCCGGCGACATCACCACCGGGCAGATCGCCGGACGCCTGGCGCACATGATCCGCGAGCGGCAGGAACGCGAGAAAAGCACCCGGGAGGATACGGCCGCCACCCCGCCCGCGCGGCCGCGACGGGGCGAGCGCCGCTCCAGTGTTGAGAGCCGAGAAGCAAACGGCGAGGACATCCGTATCCGCGGCGTGGGCGGCCTGCTGACCACCCGCGCGCAGTGCTGCAACCCGCAGCCGGGCGACCCGATCATCGGCTTCATCACCCGCGGTGCCGGGGTCTCGGTCCACCGCGACGACTGCCCCAACATCCTCCACCTGCCAGAGGACAAGCGCGCGCGGTTGATCCCGGTGAACTGGGGCGACGAACCCGAGACCGAGATCGTGTCACTGGAACTGGAGGCTCAGGACCGCCCCGGGCTGTTCGCCGAGGTGGGCGGGGTCTTCTCGCAATGCGGGATCAATCTGCTGCGGGTGAACACGCAGACCGATCCGGAGGATCGCAGCGTGCGCATGGAACTGGAGGCAGAGGTCACGGATCTGGGCGAGCTGAGCACCCTGTTCGACCGCCTCTGCTCACTGGAAAACATTTACGGCGTGCGCCGCGCGCACGATCCGGCAGCCGCCCCGGAGTGCGGGAAAGACTAGCCGGTGCGCCGGGCCGCCTGGTAGGCGTTCACGCCCTTGCGCCCGGCCCTGAGGCCCTTGATCTCCTCCAGGGCCGCGCGGCGGCGCTGCTCAATCTCGGGAACCGTCTCGCGGTAGAACTCGGACAGGGCCTCCAGCGCGGCACGCGAACGCGCCCCGGAGGCATCTGCCAGGCGCGGGGCGGAACCGAACGCCTCCTCGATCAGCCCGCGGGCCTGGAGGTCCAGTTCGGGGA
Organism: Thioalkalivibrio sp. ALJ24; assembly: GCF_000377785.1. Classification (GTDB taxonomy): domain Bacteria; phylum Pseudomonadota; class Gammaproteobacteria; order Ectothiorhodospirales; family Ectothiorhodospiraceae; genus Thioalkalivibrio. Next base: position 360,414 of record NZ_KB898726.1, read on the forward strand.
GGTCTTCCCAGGCCTCCTCGTGCACTGCGGTGCGCAGGCGCTGGAGAACGACCTCCAGGTCCTCCTCGAGCGAGGTCGCCGAAGTGGACGAATCGGCCATATCGGAGGCGGCTAGCTCGCCCGGTTGGAGGCGGGGTTGCGGTATTCCGGCGGGATCTCGTCCCAGCCTGCCTTGATCTCGCGCAGCAGCTTCGACACCTCGTCGAGCCGCTCGGGATCGTTGTGCAGGTTGGCTTCGGTCAGGCGGCGCAGCATGTAGGAATACAGCGCGGCCAGGCGCTCGGCCAGTTCCGGATTGTGCTTGTCATCCAGCATCGAGCGCAGCGAATCGATAATGTCGATCGCCTTGCCAATCCGTTCACCCTTGTAGGCGACATTGCCGGCCTTCATCGCGCCCTTCGCGACCGCGATGCGTTCCAGCGCACCCTCGAACAGCATCTGCACCAGGCGGTGCGGATCGGCGACCTGCACCTCCGACAGCATGCCTGCCTGGCGGTAGGAATCCACATTCTTTCTCGTGTTCATGCCGTACATGTTCGCCTCCGTTGCTCTCCCCCCAGGGGATCGTTAAATCATGCCACCGCCACCGCCGCCGAGCCTCTGCTGCAGGAAATCCCCGGTCTGCTGCATCTGGGCGACGGAGGTATCCATGCTGGAAAACTGGCGCACCAGCCGGCTTTCCAGTCGTTCGATGCGGTCATCCAGCCGCTCGCGCTGACGGTCCACGCGGTCCTGTTCGTTCTGCAGCCCGTCCTGGCGGGTCTGGATCAGACCCTCGGGCCCGGTAATCCCCTGCAGGGTCTCTTCCATGCCGCCGGCGATATCGCGGACCATGGCGGACACGTCCTCGAACCCTTCGCGACCCATCACTTCGTCAAAACGCTGTGTGTCAAAAGACAGCGTACCGTCACGCTGAGTCGTGATACCGAGTTCGGCGAGGGTCTGGTTGTTGATGCCGTCGACCTGGGAACGCTCCATCAGCGCATTGCTCATGCGGCTGCGCGCCGAGCGCACCGTGCTGTCACCGGTGAGCACCGAGGCTTCGTCTTCCTCGGGGTCATAAGCGGTCATCTCGTTGGTCTCGGAGACCATCGTGTTATAGGCCTCAACGAACGACTCCAGACCGTTGCGCAACTCGTCCCGATCTTCGCTCACCGAAACCGAGGTCTGCCCGACCCCCTCGAGGTCGATGGCCATGCCCTCGATGGTGTCCTCCAGGGTGTTGGAGGCGCTGGTGATCTCCATACCGTCGATGGTCACGACGGCATCCTGTGCCTTCACGGTGACCGTCTCGGGTTCACCAAGATTCGCCAGCCGGCCCAGGCCACCTTCATCACCGTCGACCTCGACGTTAATGGTGTTTTCCTCGCCCGTGCTCTCGGACGTCATGGTCAGCCGCGGCCCATTGCCGTCGTTGACGATGGAGGCACGCACCCCGGCATCGGCGTCGTTGATGGCATTGCGCAGATCGTTGAGGGTGTCGTCCTCATCTATATCCAGCGAGACCGGGTCACCGCCACCCACCGAGATACTGAAGGTGCCGGCACCGACTGTGTCGTCCGGGGAATCAAACTGACCGGAATCCGAGGCCACGGTCTGCGCCGTGGCCAGCTCCTGCACGTCCATATTGAAGTCGCCGTTGGGCGCATCCCCGGTGATCACCACCGAGGCCACGTCCCCGTTACTCAGCGAGGCGGACTGCTCGGGCTCGAAATCCGCCAGGTCGGACAATGCCGACCCGATCCCGTCGATGCTGCTGCTGAGCGAACCGTAGGCCGAGATCTCGGCCTCGATGCGCTCCTCGCGCTCGTTCAGGCGCTCCTCGCGCGGCGCTCGCTGAGCGTTCACCAGATCGCCCACGATCTGGTTGAGATCGAGGCCGGAACCTACGCCGAGTGAACTGATCGCCATCGCTGCTGCCTTCCTGCCCGCACCGCGGGTGTCTGGTCGTTTCTGAGTAAGCTAACGGCGCAGGCGCCGAAAACTTTAGGACCCGGATCATGATGATCCAGCCGGGGGCCCGGTCGGCCCCCTGACAAAACAGCAAGAACAATGCCGCCCGGCATTAAACGTTCACGCCTTGTCGACAAACCCCGTGCCGCCAAGATCCCGCTCGTTCTCGAAATGCTCCGCAAGGGCCAGCATCTGTTCAGGCGGGATCTGGCGGATGATCTCCTCGCTTTCCCCGTCCATCACCGTGATGACGGTACGTCCGCTGGACTCATCGACACTGAACTCCAGAGTGCGCTGACTGTTCTGGAGATAGGCATTGATGGACTCCACCACCGGCGCGAGATCGGAGGCCTCCACCGGCTCCCCCGATTCGCGCCCCTCGGCGGCGGAGGTGCCCTGCCGCCCGGGCCCGCCTGCGTCAACCGTGGCGGCAACGCCCTGCCGCTCGACCGCCGTATCGCCGCCCGCCCTCTCCGGACCGCGGGCATCGACTCGCCCGCCCCCGGACTCGCCCGAACGGGCGTTCGACGTGATCCCCTGAGCACCGGGCATGCTGTTGTTGATCATTTCCGTCATCTCTAGGCCCTCCCGGGGTCGACCGCTTTGAAACGACCGGCCCCCTCCTGGTCATTGGGAGCTTACTGCAACAGCCCCAGTACGTTCTGCGGCACGGCGTTGGCCTGGCTCAGTACCGCGATGCCCGCCTGCTGCAACACCTGCGCCCGGGTCAGCGCCGCCGTCTCCGCGGCGAAGTCCGCATCCCGGATCCGCGAACGCGCATCCGACAGGTTCTCCGCGCTGATCTCCAGGTTGGAGATCGTGCTCTCGAAACGCGTCTGCACCGCACCCAGCTCCGCGCGCAGCGAGTTCACCTCGGTCAGCGCACCATCCAGCGCACCAATCGCCTGAGTCGCCGTATCACGCGTCGTCACGTCGATGTCGTTCAGCGTAATGTCTGACGCCGCCGGAGATGTACCCCCAAACAGGGTCACATCAGCATCACCCTCGCCATCGAAATTGACTTCTCCCCCCGTGACCGCCAATTCGTCCGTGCCAAACCGCGACGTGATGGCAATGGTCGTTTCGCCGTCGTTAGTCACCCGGAGAGACGCTTCGAGATTGGCATCGGCAATGGCGGCCGCGTCGTCCCCGTCACCCGTCGCCGCATCGGTAATCGCGGCGTTAATCTGCCGCACTGCATCCTCCAGCGTACGCGCCGGTTCCGAGTCGCCATTTCCGGAAAGATCCACCTCGATCGTTTCGTCGAAATCCTCGCTATTGATATTGAGATCGGTAAACGTCGTCTCATCACTCAGGCTGGCGATCTGCTCCTGTGTCAGGCCTTCGTCCCCCACCACTTCGGTGGTCCCCAGCTGGGAAGTCCGGGCATCGACACCGCTCACCGCGATACTCTGACCCTGGTTCGCCCCCACCTGGAAGAACAGATCATCCACCGTGCCGTCCAGGATCCGGCCACCGTTGAACTCCGCCGAGTTGGCCACGCGGCTGACCTCTTCCATCAGCTGCTGCACCTCGTCGTTCAGCGCCTGACGGTCGGAGGCCGAATTGGTGTCGTTCGCCGCCTGCACCGACAGCTCGCGAGCACGCTGCAGCGCATCCCCGATGGTGTCCAGCGCACCCTCGGCGGTCTGGGCGAACGAGATACCGTCATTCGAGTTGCGCACCGCCTGGTTCAGGCCATTGATCTGGCTGGTGAAACGCTCCGAAATCGCCAGACCCGCCGCGTCGTCCTTCGCGCTGTTAATCCGAAGGCCCGACGACAGGCGTTCCAGCGACTGCGAAAGTGCATTCTGTGAGGCATTCAGGTTCCGCTGGGCATTCAGCGACAGGATGTTGGTGTTGATGACTTGTGACATGGTCTTTTCCTCTTGCCATGACAGCCCCATGACGGGGGCCAACCGTGCGGAAACACTTCCGCTCCTGCTGTCGGTAACGGCCGACCGGCAAGGAACTTTAGGCCCGACGGCAAATTTTTTCCGCCCCGCTGCGGCGCACCCTGTCACCCCACGAACCCCTTTACCCGGATTCTGGCCGATCCCGGCGGCAACTTCCTGCCACCGCCGAGGAATCCCCGCAATCCATCCCGTACCCCGACCCCATATCCCCGACCGCGCCTCCCCGTAGGAGCGCGCTCGCGCGCGAAAACGCACCCGCCAAGACCACCCGCCAAAACGCAAAAAAGCCCGCCCCGATCACTCGGGGCGGGCCCAGGGATGGCCCGCAGCACGGGCCCGGAGGAACCCGAAGCCTTACTGCAGCAGACCCAGCACGTTCTGCGGCACCGCATTCGCCTGCGACAGCACCGAGGTCCCCGCCTGCTGGAGCACCTGCGCCCGGGTCAGATCCGCCGTCTCCGCGGCGAAGTCCGCATCCCGGATCCGCGAACGCGCATCCGACAGGTTCTCCGAACCGATCTCCAG
>NZ_KB898727.1 GCF_000377785.1 Thioalkalivibrio sp. ALJ24
TCGCCTCGGCGAACAGCATCAGCCCCTCGCGCACGCGGTCGACGATCTTGCCCTGCCCGCCCGGATGCCGGGCCATGATGGAGGTGGACATGTCCGCCAGCATCAGCACGCCGGTGTCACGGTGCTGCACCGCGCGACGGCGGTAGATGAAGGCCTTGGGCGACAGCCCGGCCTTCTTGTCGGCGATATAGTCGATCACCGCCTCGGTATCGAGCTCGTCACCGTCCATCTGCTTGCGCAGCGGTGCCAGGCGCATCGGGCGCTGCATCTCCAGGCCCCGGGTCAGGCGCTTCAGGGTGTCGGCGTGGCGGACCAGGATCTCCGCAGCCCGGTCCGGCTCTTCATCATCCAGCACGCGTTCGTACAGGTTGACCCAGTCGGAGATGTAGCGCTGTTCGCGGTAGTCCCACTCGGGGTACAGGATGCCGTCCTTCTTGGGCGTGTAAGGCGCCGCGCGCTTGGCCACCTGGGCCGGCTGCGGGATCCCGGTTCCGATCCGCCCGCCTGTGCCGGAGGTCTCCTGCTGCGGGGTCTGGATGTCCGCGTCCGGGTCCTTCTGCGCGTCTTCCGGGGCCTGCTGCGGCTGCTCTTCCTGCTTCTCGTGCTCGAACTTGTGCTCGTCGTGCGCCTCGTGGTCGCGGAAGTCCGCCAGCTCGCCTTTGCGCTCGCGCTGGGGATAGACCGGCAGCGCCGCGTTCAGCGACAGCCCGGGCAGGTAGGCCTCGGCGCGTTCCTGGATGGTGATCTCGGGGAAGGCCTCGTCGGCGAACAGCGCCTCGGCCACCTCCCAGGCGGTCACCACGTCGGCCTCGGGCTCCAGCATGCGCGCGAGCCGCGGGTCCTCCTGCTCGCGTCCTTCCAGCAGCGCCCGGTGCGCCCGCAGGGCGAAATCGAAATAGGTGCCGGCCGGTTCGGCCGGACGCTCGTACGCCTCGGCCAACCGCACCAGGCGCTCGAGAAAGCGCGGAATCCTTGGCGCGACCCGGGCGTTCACCCGCAGGTCCTCGGCCAGGTCGAACAGGATCTGGAAGCGGAACATGCGCTCGCCGAAGGCGGCGAACAGCGGCCGCCAGGTGATGCGCGAGCGGTCGTCCAGCGGCGGGTGCTCGCTGCCCGCGCGCTCGAACAGGCGCTCCACGCGAGGCAGGGCGTAAGTGTCGTACGCCAGATGGGCGGCCGCATGCTGGGTGGCCACCAGCGCCTCCTCGCGCGAGTCCATCACCGCCGGCATGAACAGCCGCCGGCCGTCGGTCTCCAGCATCGGCCGGCCCTCGCCGGGCTTCCAGCTGGAGTCCGCCAGCGGGATGTCGGCGTCCAGCCAGGCGAGCAGCACCAGACGCAGGAAACGCCCGTGCATGCGCGGACGGAAACCGGGCAGCGCCTCCAGCAACAGCTTCAGGCTCTCGTCGCTCTCGAGGCGGAAATACGCCTCGCCACGCGAGCGCCCGGCCTTCAGCAGGTCGGCCCCGCGCCGCGCCCAGGACAGCAGACCGCCGTCGCCGACCAGGTTGCGCGCGATCGGCGCCCCCTCGAGGTAGCAGTCCAGGGTCAGGCCGCGTTCGTCGAACAGGGTCTCGGCCGGGTCGATCAGGGCCCGCAGCCCCTCGATGCCGCGACCGGCCGCGAGCTTGTCGAAATCGGTCTCGAAATAGGCCCGCGCGTCCGGCAGGCTGCGCTCGCACCAGCGCAGGCCGGTTGCGTACCACTCGCGCTCGCCGTCCTCGCCCCACGCGGCGAACACCCGGTCGGCCTGGCTCATGAAGCCTTCCAGCGCATCGGCGGAATTCACCCAGCGAGCGAATTCGGCGGCCTGCTCGCGCCACGGTTCCACCCCGCCGACGTGTTCCGCCATCCGCGCGGAATGACGCATGAAGCTCTTGCCGGCCTCGCGGTCATGGAAGAACAGGTCGCGCGCGGTCTCGATCCAGCGCCGCGCGGGACCGGCACCGAATTCGCGGATCGCCGGCAACGCCTCCTTCGCGTCGCGGTGGGCGACGAAGCTGATGTCCTCGAGGTGCTGCAGGACCTCCTCGATCTCGACGAGATCCTCGGCCTCGGTGTCCGCGCCCCCGTCGTTGCGGGCCTGCTCGCTCACGCGGCTTCGGACTCGGGGAAGTGGGCGTCGAAGATCTCTTCCAGCGCCTGGATCAGCTCGGGGTCATCGGTGATCGGCGCGATCATCGCCGCGCGGCAGGCCACGCGCGGGCTCAGGCCCGCCTGCATCAGCTCGCCGGCATAGGCGAGCGCGCGGGTGGAGGTCGCCTCCTCCAGGCCGTGGTCCTTCAGCGAACGCGCCTTGCGCCCGGCAGCGACCAGCTTCTCCACGCGGTCGGCATCCAGGCCACCGGATTCCTTGGCGACGATCTCGCGCTCGACCTCTTCCGAGGGGTAGTCGAAATGGATGCCGACGAAGCGCTGCTTGGTCGAGGGCTTCAGGTCCTTCAGCACGGTCTGATAGCCGGGGTTGTAGGAGATCACCAGCATGAAGTCCTCGTGCGCGTCGATGATCTGCGACTTCTTGTCCACCGGCAGCTGGCGACGGTGGTCGGTCAGCGGGTGGATGACCACGGTGGTGTCGGTGCGCGCCTCGACGATCTCGTCGAGATAGCAGATCGCCCCCTCCTTGACCGAGCGGGTCAGCGGCCCGTCCTGCCAGACGGTCTCCTCGCCCTCCAGCAGGAAGCGCCCGACCAGATCCGAACTGGTCAGGTCCTCATGACAGGACACGGTAACCAGCGGCTGGCCGAGGGTGTGCGCGACATGCTCCAGAAACCGGGTCTTGCCGCAGCCGGTCGGTCCCTTGAGCATCACCGGCAGGCGCTTGGCGTAGGCCGCGCGGAAGATCTCGACCTCGTCGCCCTGAGGCTTGTAGAAGGGGGCATCGCCGGCCTCGCCGGGCTTCTCGATAACGTCGCGTTCCACGCCGCGGATGCGGTTGATCAGATTCTTCATGCTGGCTCCCGTTGGCCGCCTGGTATGTCGCTGCGATGCCCCCCCGGACAGGAAGCGCCAATCCCGGGGACTTCGAGCCCGGAATCGTCATCGCGCGGGGATTGTTGTATGATTCCGGGTTTGATTATACCCAACCAGTTCACTCGGATTCAGCGCGTAAATAGAGGACCCGCAATGAAACTTGTCAAACTCGTCAAGCTGAACAACCTGCAGTACAACCCGAACCGTGACCCGGAAGTGTACCGTCGCCCGGTGAACGAGGAATTCCGCCTGCAGGCCATGCTGAACGGCTCGGGCACCGCGCAGTGCCGCTTCACCGTGGAGGGCGAAACCCTCTGCGAGAGCAGCGTGTCCCTGCCCGGAAGCTTCGACTGCAAGTTCAGCTTCGACACTGCGGGAACCCGCGTGGGTGATCTGGTCATCGAGGGCAACGGCGAGACCTACCACGAGAAGATCCGGATCGACGTCCTCGAGCACGCCTGGATCGGCTGAAGCCCCGCCATGCCCCGCCGATCCGCGGCAGCGGACCGGCAAACCGGAAAAGGCCCCGTGGCAGTCGCCCGGGGCCTTTTCTGATGGGATGCTTGCTGACGGGGCGCTCAGCCCCAGTCGTACATGCGGATGAACTTGGGGAGCTTTGCAACCATCTCGTCCCGGTCGAAGAAGCGATCCGCGCGCGCCAGGCGCATCTCGTCACGGATGTCGGCATCGCCGCCGAAGCAGAACACCGGCAGGTTGATCTGGTACTCCATCCGCAGCAGGCGGATCACGTCCAGCGGATCGAACACCTCGATCTCGTCCAGGTCCAGCAGCAGGAAGCGATAGAGCAGCACCTCGTTCCAGGCCCCCAGGGCCTCGAGGTCGGTGGTCACCTCCATGTGCCAGTCATCGGGCAGCGACGTTCTCAGGTGCTCGGTCATGTCGCCGTCCCGGCTCATCAGGATCAGGCGTTTTTCCAGCCGGCGCTGGATCGTCGGTTCGGCCATCTCGTTCCTCCCGGGGGATACGGATTGGTTCAGGTGGTGATGCCGCGATAGAGCGCATCAATGCGTGCGGACAGCGCATCGGCCAGTGCCGGCTCCAGATGCCCGGCCAGCCGCGAACGCAGATGCAGGCGTTCGGGGGACTCGCCCGCCAGTCGATCGCCCAGAACCCGGTCCACAGCCGGGTCCTCGCACCACACCCGCGCGATTCGCTGCCCTTCCACGTGCAGGCGCAGGCGGGCACGGTCAACCTGCGTCTCGAACACGTGGTTGTCACGATTGACCCGGATGCCCTCCGGCACCGACGGGCGCGCATCTCCGTCGGACAGATCCTCCAGCTCCTCGTAACCGGCCGCCAGCCAGGTCTCCAGCGTGGCCGCATCCGGGGAACGATCCTGCAGCGGCGCTTCGAAACGGCGCTCCGCCACCCGCCGCAGGGTGTCGCGCACCGCGGTGGAGTCCGGTGGGTCGCCCAGCTCCCCGGCACAGTCGGTCATCCCTGCCTCCAGTACCGGCCGCAGCCAGTCGCGATAGCCCTCGCTGGGGGCCCGCACGCAGGCGAGAAACTCTTCCACCGGAAAACGCCCGAGGAAGCTCGCGCCGAACACGCAGCCCTCGTTCAGGGTTGCCGCGCCGGTGCCCATGATCTTGCGGCCCTGTACCCAGACATCCTGCCCGCGGGTTTCCACCCCCTGCAGGCCCAGCTCGCGCAACACGTCCACGGCCATGGCCAGGCCCTGCGCGAACAGATGCCGGTGGCCGCGCTTCAGCGCGCGGCCCGAGCGGATCACGAAGAAGCAGTCCTGGTCGGCATCCACCCATACCGAGCCTCCGCCCAGCGGGCGCCGCACCACCGGGATGCCGCGTGCGGCACAGTGCTCCAGATCCAGATCGGCGTCGGGGTCCTGGCTGCCGCCCACCGAGACATGCGCCTCGCGCGAGCGCACCCACAGCACGCGCGGCGGAGCATCCGGCGCAGTGGACGCCGCCAGCCCGGTGTAAAGGGCGTGCAGCTCCGTCGCCGACCGCTCCCCGGCGTCGATCCACTCCGGAGCGGCCGGGGTCGTCATCGCGTCTCAGCCCTCCGGCTGCTGACCGGACGACCCGTTGTCACCCGCGGCCTGTTCCTGGTCCTTGTCATCGCTGCCCGGCTTGTAGAAATAGCGGAAATAGAAGTCGGAACGCGACAGGTCCTCGTACAGCTTGGCCCGCTCCTCGACCCCGGTACGCATGATATCCACCAGCGCCTCGGCCTGCTGGCCATCGATGATATGCATGCCGCCCAGCAGCTCCTGGTCGGTGTCGAGGAAATGCAGGGCCAGCTCCTCGGGCTCCTGCACGAAGACCAGGAACGCCTTGCACTCGGGGTCCTCCAGGTCCAGCGGCTGCATCACCAGCTTGCCGAGCCAGGCCTGACGCGCGACCTGGTTGAACTGATGGATGTCGAGCTTGCGGCCCTTCTTGTACTTGTTCAGTTCGTTGCGGATCTCGCCGATGTTGGCGATCTTCGTCGATTTCATGGCCTGCTTCCTGCGGGGAATGAATCGGGAGGATAAACAACCGCGCCCGGTACACGTAAGAAACCCCGGCGGACCGGGGTTCTTGAGTGAGGCCTGGGGTTTTTATCCCGATGGACCATTGGGCGGCGTCAGCCGCCGGCCGCCGCCTCCTGCAGCGCCCGCTCCAGGCGATCCGGGGCATTGCGCAGCTGGATGAAACTGTTTGACCCCAGCATGCTCAGGTCGGGGAAGTGCAGCGCCATGCGAAAACGCATGTGCAGCGCCTCGACCTCGCCGTCACGGATCAGGACCTCGTAGGGGACATACGCGGTATGCCGGCGTTCACCCACGTCCACGGTGTCCAGCGCATTGCGGTCCGTCGCATCCTCGTGGGCACCGTCCTCCTCGCGTACGGCCACCCCGACCACCGTCGTATCGGTCCCCGGGATCTCCAGCCGGTAGATCTCGCTGACGCCGCCGGCGCGAGCGCTCAGACCAGCTTCCAGCTGTTCCAGCGCCGCGGCACTGCTGCCGTGACTCCCAAGCTCGTAGGGGGCATCGAAGCGTTCCATGCCGAAGGCATAGCGGTAGCGGTCGAGATCGTCGGCGTCCTTGCCGTCCTCATGGCCGAAGGTCTCTTCGGCCCCGAGGGTGTCTTCCAGCGCTGACGCGACGCCATCCAGCGGCACCTCGACCCGGTAGGCGTGCTGGAAATACACCGGATCCGTGTAGCTGACCTGCACCTCGCCGTCCACTTCGGTGATGCCGATGCGAACCGGGGCAATATAGCCGGCGCGGTCGTGCGAGGCGGCCGCCTCCAGCAGATCGTCATTGGTGGCGACCAGCACGCGCGCCGAGTCGGTCACCTCGTATTCGCCGAGGATCTCGAAATCGGCCCCTTCCAGACGCTCGCGCGCCTCGTCGGACACGCCGGCGACATCGGCGCCGCTATCGGTCCAGGCCAGCACGAACGGGCGGTACTCGCCGGCACCGGCGGAGGAGGCCGCGGCCAGCAGGGTCACGGCCGCCACACCGGCGGCCAGCGAACGAAGGATTCCGGCAGAACCGGCCGAAGGGCGCGGTTCCTGATATGCGAATGACATGGACTTCTCCTGCATGAATCGTTGCAACGCGGTGGGTTGCGGCGGTCGCCGGCGCGGGCATCCCGCACCGACGACTCCCCGCCCGCATCAGAAGCGGTAGCTGTAACCCAGCTCCAGTTCGTACTGCTTCATCTCGATCTCGATGTCCTGCGCCTCCGGGTCAAACGCGTTCGAGCCGGACACCGAATTGCTGGGCGCATACATCGCCGCGAAGCTCAGCTCGTGCTGGTCGCCGAACGACTTGGTGAAGCCGGCGGTGTAGTGGTGCGTCACCACCCCCGGGGCGAGGATGTTCATGGTCACCTCGTCCGAATCGATCGGGTTGTCCCCGCGGTTGTAGCCCACGCGCACCTGCCAGTCGTTCGGCAGCTCGAACTGGGCCCCGATCTTGTAGACGTTGATGTCGTCCCAGCCGAAGCCGCGGCCGTCGGAGGTGCCGAAGACGGGCTGACCAAGGTCATCCTGCTCTGGCCCCGAGTTCGAAATCGCATCCACGTCGGAATAGTTGATGCGCTGGTAGTCCGCGACCAGGGTCACCGTGGGCGTCACCTCCCAGGCCACCCCCATGCCCCAGGTCGACGGGATGTCGAACGAGCCGCTTTCCGCAAACAGCTCGGAATAGTCGTCAAAGTCGGAGTTGCGGATCTTGGAGCGGTAGTTGGCCCCCAGGTGCACGCCCTCCGCGACCTCGGCCTGGATCCCGATCTGCGCGCCGTAGCCCCAGGAGTCATCCGTCCCGTTCCCGGAGAAGTTTTCTCCATCCCCGTCAGTCATGCCCATGTCCGCGAACGTCTGGATCCCCTTCGCCTCGAAACGCTGGTAGGAGATGATCGGGCTGAAACCGACGCTCACTCGGCCGTCGGCAAACCGCTGCGCATAGGTCGGGATGATCGCCAGCTGTTCGAGATTGACCCCCGCCGAGCCGTCACAGAACGGACCGGTCTGGCTTCCAATCGGCATAGACTGGCTCGGGTTCTGGGGATCCTCCATCTGGCAGAACTGTTGGTTCTCGAAACCCGGGTAGTTGGTGTTCATGCCACCGTTGCCGAGGAAGGCGATGCCCCAGGAGCGGTCTTCGTCGATCTGCTGGACGAAGCCCAGCGACGGGATGAAGAAGTTCTTGCTGTCGCTCTCGACCTCACCCGGAGCCAGGCCAAAAGTGCCCATCTCGCGCGATGGCATGCCGGACACCTCGTACGAACGTTCCGGGCGGAAGTAGGTCAGGGCCCCGTCGAAGCGGGACTCCATCCCGGCGATGCCGGCCGGATTGATTCCCGGTGCGTAGCTGTCCTGCGAGATGGCCATGCCGACCCCGCCCATGCCCTTCGCCTTGATGCCATAGCCATGGGCGAAGTAGCCATTGGTGGCCTGTGCAGTGCCGGCGGCGCCCAGGGCCAGGCCGACCGCCATCGTCATCGCGCTCCGGCGAATGTAGCGTGCTTTCATGCTGTTATCTCCTTTGGTGGTCTTCTTGTTTTTGTAAAGAACCGGGGGTGGCATGGCTCCGCCTCCGGTTCGGCCTCCCGCCCCGATGACCAGTCGAGGCGAGCGACTTTCTTTCGGCGGCCCCCCGGCCGCTCGAAACCTGAATATTCGAAATCCCTTATCGGAGTCCGGACATGCGAAAGCCCCGCAGAGCGGGGCTTTCGACAGGACTACAGGGACTGGTTTTTTTAGCGGGCCGGCGTTTCGTCCTCGGCCTCGTCGGCGTCGAAATCGAAGGTGCCGACGTCCTCACCGGCCATCTGCCGCTTGACGAACCCGACATCGGTCGAGTTGAGCGCGAACGGGAACGACAGGATATCCGTCGGACTGGAATCGCCGTAGGGACGATTGCACGCCGAGACCTCCTCGTCCGACTTGCCGGGGCAGCCGGAGGTCTGGAACGGCTTGCCGGAGGCGATCAGTTCCTCGACCTCGGACTGCGGCAGACCGAAGTCCACCACCTGGCCGTCGTCGTTGAACTTCATGTCGTCGATGCGGCCGCCGGCGTAGTCAATGATGAAGCGGCCCAGCTGCACGCGGCGCCACTGGTCGCGCGGGACCGGCCTCCAGTCCTCCATCAGCGAGCCTTCCTCGGGGAAGAAGGCGAACATGTGGTTGTGGCCGCCCAGGTCGCGGATCCGCTGGCAGACCTGCAGGATCTCTTCCTCGGTCTCGCCCATGCCGCAGATCAGGTGGGCGCCGAATTTCTCCGGACCGAAGATCTCGGCAGCCCACTCGATGGCCTGCCAGTACTTGTCCCAGGTATGCGGGCTCTCCACCGACTTGCCACGGGTGCGTTCGAAGATCTCCGGGGTCACCGCGTCCAGTGCGACGGTAAAGATGTCCGCGCCCTTGTCCCGCAGGAGCTGGAGGTCCTCGTAGCTCATGGTGGTCGGGTTGGACAGGATCGACACCGGGATGTGATTCACCTCGGCGACCCACTTCTCCAGCAGCTCGACGGTGTCGGCATCGGAGTTGGGATGGGTGATCATGGAGATGCACATGCGCTCGAACTGGCCGGCGTCGGCGTTGTTCTTCACGCGCTCGATAACCTCGTCGTATTTGGCGGTGGGCCAGTCGACGCGGATGAAGTTGCGGTCGGCGTAGTCACGCGATTCCTCCCGGTGACGCGCCAGCCCGCAGTAGGAGCAGTTTGCGCGGCAGCCTTCCGGGTAAGTGACCAGCAGGTTCAGGCAGTGGGTGCAGGAGGTGCGGTGCATGGTACCCGGTACCAGCCCGAGGGTGATGGCCGCCGCGGTGGACATCTGCACGTACTCCGGAGACCGCATGTCCGGGGTCTTGATGTGGTAGTCCGGCCGATAAAAATTGACCGGCGCGACCAAGTCCTCTGCACTTGCACTCATTGTCTTCCTCCAGCGTTGTCTCGGGGATGCGGGGCATCCGTCGACCAAGCCCGGTTACGCGGCCCGGTCACCATCGTCGAAATAATCGGAAAATGCAATCCATCCGCGGCGCTGAGTCGCGTCTTCGTTCGCGCTCGGTGTGCGCCAGTGCTCATGGAGAAACGCGCGACGGCGACAGGCGCGTTCCAGCGCGGGGCCGTACTGGCTGCGCATCTCGTCGTCGTAGTCCTGCAGGGCCTCGTCGTCGCCGCCCAGGTCATCCACGACCGCCTGCGCGGCCGCCTCGCCGGACACCACCGCGGCGGCGATCCCGGCCCCGGTGATCGGGTGGGTCAGCCCGGCGGCGTCACCCACGAACAGCACCGGCCCGTGGACCAGCTGCTCGCGCAGACCGCCCACCGGGATCGCGCCGCCCGTGCGATGCACGATCTCGGTGCCCAGCAGGCCCTGCTCCACCAGCTCGGCATGCAAGGCCTCCAGCGGGGTCTTCATGTCCCGCTCCAGGCGCTTGTCGGCACCCAGCCCCAGATTGGCCCATTCGCCCTTCGGGAACAGCCAGGCGTAGCCCCCGGGATAGTCGTCCGACAACCAGACATCGGTCGCCGTGTAGGGCCGCAGCAGCGGCACGGTGTACTGGCGGGTCTGCACCACCGGCAGCGGGTCGAGCCCCAGCGACGCGGCCACCGGCGAATGCGGCCCGTCGCCGGCCACCAGGAACCGGAAACCGATCTCCCGCTCCTCGTCCGCGTGCTTCACACGGGCGACGCGCCGCTCCGGATCCACACCAATCAGCGGGGTGGACATCGCCACCTGCGCCCCGGCCGCCTCCGCGGCGCGGATGATCGCGCGGTCGAACTCGCCGCGATCGACCATCAGGCCGGGGAAATCGGAATGCTCCACCGCGCCGGAGGGCAGGAAGCTCTGCATGGAATCGATACGCTGATGCAGCACGCCGTCCGGCTTGGCATAGGCGCCCATGGGGTTGGGGATGAACTCGGCGCATTGCACCGGTTCGCCGCGCGCGCGGTTGCGCTCCACCGCCAGAACCGACAGCCCGGATTCGGCCGCCACGCGGGCGGCGGAGGCCCCGCCGGGACCCAGCCCGACCACCAGCACGTCCACCGTGTCCGGGAGCATCAGTCGTGTACCCTTACGCGGAGGCGGCACGGCATCATTCCGCCGCCTCTTCAGCCTCGGCCTGCACCAGCGCCGCCCGGATGGCCGCGACAAAATCATCCGGTGTCAGCTGCAGCATCTCCACCTCGCGCTCGCCGAAGAACGCGCGCACGCGATCCTCCATCTCGGCGACGGGCGTATCCTTCAGGCTGGCCTCCAGATCGGCGATGGTGCGGGTCGGCTTGACGAAAACGTCGCCGGTGATCCAGAGCTGCTTGAGGTGACTGCGCTCGGGATCCACCGCCGCACCCACGCGCATCAGCCCCCCGTCGCAACGATAGACCGCCTCGTGCAGAGGGGCGTCGGTCGCGGGGCGGTTGCGCTGGTAGACCCATTCGTCGCTGTCGATCTCGGCCAGGGCCTCGCGGAACGCGGCGTCTTCTTCCGGAAGCAGGTCGGCCGGTGCCGCCTCCACCGCGAACTCGCGCGCGATCGACTCGGCGATGGTGCGCTTCACGTAATCCAGATCGGGGGTTTGGCCCAGCAGGGTCGCCATGTTGGCCACGCGATCGCGCGCCGACTCGATCGCCTTGTCGGAGAGCTTCTCTGCGGGGATGCGCAGGATGCGCAGCATGTCCTCGACGTCGAACTCGATCAGCAGCGTGCCCTGGTAGAGGATGGAGTCACCGTCAAAGGCGCCACCGGTGCCGGAGATCTTGCGCCCGTCGACCTCGATGTCGTTGCGCGGACGAAAGCGCGCATCCACGCCCAGCTTCTGCATGCCCTCGGCCGCCGCGGTGCATATGCGCTCGGCGATCCGGCCCATGTCGGCCGTTCCGAGGAACTGCTTGTCGAGATAGAGCTCCCAGCCGAGCTGGGTGGCGTCAAAGTAGATGGCACCGCCGCCGGTGATGCGGCGCTGGATCGCGATCCCCTGCTCGCGGCAGTAATCGGCATGGATCTCCTGATCCACGTTCTGATGGAAGCCCACCAGCGCACAGGGTTCGAACTGCAGGAAACGCAGGGTATGGGGCGAATGTCCCTCCTGGTGGCATTCCAGCAGGGCGCGATTGAACGCCATGTTCTCCGCCGCCGGACGCAGGCCGGTGTCCAGTATGCGCAGCCGGTTCTGATCACGATCAGGCATGACACCCACCTCCCGCGGCCACCGCCCCGCCTTCGGTCACGATGCGAATGCCGCCCAGGCCCTGCCGCGCCTTTCTTTCCTGCTCGCGCCGGCGCGCCTCCTCGGCGACGATGGTATCCAGATCCAGCTCGATCCCGCGCGAGCTGTCGGCGTCCTCGGCCATCACCTCGTCGCCTACCGCGATGGAACAGCAGGCGGGCGTGACACGGACGTTCTTGCCCAGCCGCGCGGCCAGCTCGACCACGCCCTCGGCCGGATGGGCGATGCCCGACAGCCCGGCCATCACCGCGTAGCTGTCGATCTGGCTCTTGGCCTCGCCCGGCGGCCGCGCGCAGCCCAGCAGCAGCGGCGTGTCGCCCAGGCGTTCGCGCGCGTCATGGAAGAAACGGCCCACCGCGTGGACGTCCGGGGTCTCGAACGGCCGGCTGGCCGGCGCATAAAACGGCATCACCACCACCAGCACGACCGCGTCGGGCAGATGCCGGGCCAGCATCTCCAGCGCGTTCCATTCACCCAGCAGTTTGCCGTAATGCAGGCCGACCACAATGTGCGGCACGACCTTCATGTTGGTCTTGACCAGACTCTCCAGGGTCTGCTCGAAATCGTCGACGCTGCGGCGCAGGTGGTAGACCTGCGTGATGGTGTCCTGCGCACCGATCACGTCCATCATCGCCGCGTCGATGCCGGCCTGTTCCATGGACAGCGCGATGTCGTCGTCCACCAGCGCGGTGTGCATCGCGATGCGGAACTCGGGAAACTCGTCCTTGATGCGCCGGATCGTCGAGTAATAGGGGCCGTATTCCACTTCGTTGCGATGATTGGACCCGCCGGTCAGCAGCATGCCCTGCGCGCCCGATTCGATCACCTCGTTGACCTCCCGCCACAGGTCTTCCGGGGTGCGCACCGGGATCATCGGCTCCAGGATCTTGGCCTTGCAGTGATCGCAAGCCAGCTTGCAGTCGCCCCCGGTGATCGACATCGCGGGCCAGGCGCTCTTCCCGCAGTCGGCCAGCTCGCTGGTCTGATAGGACTTGAAGGTCGGGGTGTAGAAATGGACCGAGTCGGTGACGGCCGCCGCGCCGCTGACCCGGGCCTGGAGGTCCTCGACCAGGAGGGGATCCACGGGGACATCTTCCAGGGGTTCGACCCGCCGGATCACATCATTCCAGCTCGTCATGGGCTTTCTCCGGGTGCGCGCGATTTGTTGAACGTTTTACTGCGGTATTAGTGACAAAAAAGAGGCCGCCGCTCTTCGAGAACGACGGCCCCGGACGGAACGACGTCAGCAGCCGCCGAACCCGTCCGCTTCCATCTTGGCTTCGAACGCCGCCAGGGCGTCGGAGCCGGTCTTGAGTTCGGCGCTTTCGCCGTCCCAGTCTTCCGGCTTCAGCTTGATCAGCCAGCCTTCACCGTAGGGATCTTCGTTGATCAGACCCGGGTTCGCCGCGACCTTGTCGTTGGTCTCGGTGACTTCACCGGTAACCGGGGTCTTGGCCGGGCCGACCCACTTGCCGGATTCCACGGTGGTGCAGGACTTGTCCTTCTTGACCGATTTTCCCACTTTCTTGGGGGTGTACGACACGATCGTACCGGCCAGCGAGCAGGCGTAGGAGGTCAGGCCGACCGTCGCGGTCCCGTCGCTCTCCTTGCGCACCCAGACGTTGTTTTCAACGTTGTACATCAGATCTTCCGGAATATCACAACCCCGAACAGCGCCCATAATTACCTCCTGGATAAGTAAAGCGGGAAAACTAGAAAGTTATCGTTTTGTCACTACGCAGGATCAGGTCAGCAAGCTCGCTGGCCCGATTGACTTCATCGACCTCGGCGACGAGATCGGAAGACGGGTTGATTCTATACCCCGGCAAAGCGGGCTGGCAAACGTGGAGACGGACCCCGGCGCGTTTCGCGTCCTGGATGAACTCGCTGATCGGCTTGCCCCCTTCCATGGCCCGCAGATTCTCCGCCACGCCCTGCTCCATCAGTTTCACGCCTTCCATCGTGAAAAAGATGTAGACCTCCACGTCCATCGAGGCCATCACCGCGCCGAGGTAGAAAGGCGTGGCACACCGCCCGGGCGTCGAGGGGCCCGAGGTCATCACGAACACGATGGTCTGTTCGTCGTTATCGAGATAGTAATCGTCGTCGAGATCGGCCATGGTCACCCCTCAGCGCAGCTTGCGCTGGCACTCGATATCGTCTTCACGCGCCCGGCGGCAATAGCCCTCGTGCGCCTTGTCACCGGTGACGAACTCCGCCAGTGCCGCATCCGCACCGTTGGTGGCTTCGACCCGCGCGATCCACGCGTTGTACGGGTCCGAGTTCAGCAGTACCGGGTTCTCCAGCACCTCCTCGTTGCCCTCCACGATCTTGCAGTCAATGAAGTTGGGGATCGGACCGGCCCACTTGCCGCTCTCGATCGTGGCCACCGGCTTGCCCGGCGGCCGTCGGGTCCCCGGACGCCGCACCCGCACGTGGATGATCTTGCCCGCGATGGTCTGGGACAGATCGGTCATGCCGACGGTCAGGGTGTCGTCGTCCTCCCGCCGCAGCCAGATCTGATATTCATCGTCGTAGAACAGTTCTGGATGGAACTCGCAACCGTTGCAATCCATGATTCGCCTCGTTCCCGGACGCGCCCGCGCCCGTGCCCCACAAAAAAACGGGCGCAGCGCGCCCGTTTTGTCGTATCAAGCCTGGATGCCGAAAGAAGGGGATCAGAGGACCCCCTTCTCCTTCAGCAGGCCGATCGAGTCACTCACGTTCTCGTGAATGCCCAGTTTGCGCGGCGACAGGCCCATGGCCAGGCCCAGCAGCTGGGTGAAGTACAGCACCTTCACGTCGGTCTTGATGCCGAACTCGGTCTCGGCGCGCACCTGGTGCATCTCCAGACCGGAATGGCACGTCGGGCATTCCGTCGCGATCACCTCGGCGCCGGAATCCTCCGCCGACTGCAGCAGGTTCAGCACCAGCTGGGTCGAGGTATCGGAATCCGACAGGGTGTGCGCCCCGCCACAGCACGAGGTCTTCAGCGGGAAATCCACGTTGACCCCGCCGGCGGCGCCGAGCAGATCATCCATGAAGTGCGGCTGATAGCTCGAATCGGAGCCCGGACCGTTGTCTTTCTCCGGGAAGATCTGCCGCGGCCGCGTGTACATGCAGCCATAGTAGTTCGCGATCTTCAGGCCGTTGAGGCTCTTGGTCATCTTCTGCTTGATGCCCTCCGGCCCCAGTTCCTCCATCAGCCACTCCAGCAGGTGTAGGGTCCGCACGTCGCCGGAATACACCGGGTCATCCGATTTGCGCGCGAGGTCCTGGACCGTGTTCATCGTCTCGTCCGACGTAGCGGTCTCGTACTCGGCCTTCTTCAGGTTGTGATAGCAGCCGTTGCAGGGCGCCATCACCGTGTCCATGCCCATCTGCTCGGAGGCGATGGCCATGTTCCGGGCCGACAGGTAGGTCTGCAGCATCGGATGGACGTTCTTCACCTCCATCGCCCCGCAGCAGTTGTAATCGCGCAGGTTCTCCATCTCGAGGCCCAGCGCCTTGACCAGCACGCGGGTCGAACGATCGTAGGGACCGCCGGAGCCCTCGAGGGCACACCCGGGATAGTAAGCAACCTTAGCCATGAGCGGCCTCCTTCTGTTCGCGCACGTAATTCTTCAGCACTTCCCCGGTCTTGCCCCAGGACTTGGTGCGCGGCGTATGTACGGTGTTGAAGCCCATCGCCATCAGGTGCTTGACCGGAATGTGCTTCATCATGCGAAAGACGAAGGTCTTCATCCAGTCCTGAACCAGCGGCTGACCGGTCTTCTTGAAGAAGTTCTGCATGACCTTCGAATCCTCGATCCGGCCGGTCTTGTAGATCTGGTCCGCGAATTCTTCGTCGAAGATCGTCGACGGGGCCTTCTCGGTGATGCCCTCCTCTTCCATCCAGTGCGCAAGTGCCTTCATCACGCCTTCGGGCTTCACGTCCTTCGGGCAGATGTTGGTGCACTTGTTGCAGGACACGCACTGCCAGATGATGTCCTTGTCCTTGACCAGCTCTTCCTTCATGCCCAGCCGGGTCAGGTAGATCCAGTAGCGCGGATTGAACTGCACGTTCTGCGCGTACATGGTGCAGGAGTTCGTGCAGGAGCCGCACTGCCAGCAGCGGTGCACGTTTTCACCGCCGACGAAACCCTGGATCTTCTTCTCGAAATCGTCGTCGTAATCGCGAACCGTGCGCGGGGCGATCATCGTGTTCCAGTGCCCGGACACGTCCACGCCGTCGACCACCAGCTCGTCATGCTGCTGGAGCCGCTCGTCCTCGATCAGTGCCTTCTCGTGTATTGCCATGACGTCTCTCCGAAAACCTGCCCTGCAGGCTCAATCTCGATTCAGTTGTTATCAGTGCAACGAAGCGTCTTCGCCTTTCAGACGCCCCTCGGGCGAGTCGATCCCGAGCAGCTTCACCACCAGCTCCAGCGGGTCCTCGCGGGCCCCGAACTGGGCGTCGATCAGCCCCAGGCTCATCGACAGCGACTTCGCATAGTCCGAGTACGCCTGCACCCAAACCAGATCAGTCACGAAATGGAGGTCGCGATAGAACCCCATGTCGTGCAGCGCCTCGTAGAACCACTGACGCATGCCCAGCAACGCTGCGTAGCCATCGTCGATCGGAATCTCCCGCAGGGTATCGTTCCCGCGGATGAACTCCCGCATCGCTCCGGCCGTAGTCCCGGAATCCCAGACCCACCGATTGGCCAGTGGCAGCGCTTCCGGGTCGGCGAAATGCAGGATCTCGGAGCCGAAGTCCCACAATCCGCGCCGCAGCTTGCGATCGTCTCCGGCCAGCTCGGCGAAGGTCTGCAGACGCTCGTCCGGATGGATATCCGGGCGGACCAGTCCGCGTACCCCCTCGACCACCGCACCCTGGCGTTCCGCCAGCAGCGGACCCAGCTTGCGCCGCACCGAGAACACCAGACCGCCCAGGGTCCGCACATCGGCGTCGTCGATCTCGTCGCCCTTGGCGACGACACCAGCGAACACCTCGTGCTTGGACTGCAGCGCCTCGATGAAGGTCTGCAGTCCCTGCACCCCGCCGGCTTCTGCGATGTTTTCCTGCAGCGTATTCAGCTTCGTTGCGAGGATATCCTTGTCAAAGGTGACACGAGGCGGAACCGGCGTCAGATCCGGAACCGCCTCGTCCTTGACCACCTCAGCCGGCTTTCTGAACCAGCGCATGCAGGTCTGCAACCGCGCGACCGCCGGCCGCCGCACCCTGGGCGATCGAGTCGTCGATCGTCTCGGGGCCGTAGGCCGCGCCACAGGCATAGATGCCCTTGCGCGTGGTGCCGCAGGTGTTGGTGTACTGTTCCGCCCGCTCGAGGAAGCCGTGCTTCTCGAGACCCACGCCGAACACCTGGGAGATTTCCGGGTTGTCGGCGTTGGGGTCCATACCAATCGCATGCACGACCATGTCGAACGGGATGACGATCGGACGCTTGACCAGGGTGTCCTCACCCTTCACCAGGAGACGGCCGTCACCGGAAGACGTCACTTCCGCGATACGCGCCTTGACGAACTTGGTTTTGAACTCTTCCTGGGACTTCCAGTAGAACTTGTCCTCGTACAGACCAAAGGTACGGATGTCCATGTAGTAGATGAACACGTCCGTCTCCGGGGACAGTTCCTTGATCTCCATGGCCATGTTGGCGGAGACGGTGCAGCAGATCTTGGAACACCACTCGCGCCCGATCTGACGGTCACGTGAACCCACGCACAGCAGGATGCAGACCCGTTCCGGCACGCGGCCGTCGGAGGGGCAGGCGATCTTGCCGGAGGCCACCATCTGTTCCACCTGGGTGGTGGTCAGCACGTCCTCATAGGTACCAAAGCCCCACTCCGGCTTGTTGATCGAGTCGAAGTGGGTGAAGCCGGTCGCCAGCACGACGGAGCCGGCCTGAACGGTCTCGCCGTTGGTCAGCGTGGCGGTGAAGTTCCCCGCCTCGCCATCCAGCTTCTCGACCTTGGCGCCCTTGTGGACGGTGGCGCTGGAGTCATCCTCGACGCGCTTGACCATGCGGCCAATCGCCTCGGAAGCCCACTCGCCGGAGGGGACCAGCTTGGCATAGCCCGACAGGATCGGGGCGCCGCCCAGGACGTCTTCCTTTTCGACCATCACGGCCTTGTAGCCGGCCGAGGTCACATTCGCGGCGGCGGACAGGCCCGCCGGACCTCCGCCAACAACCAGTACAGTATCTTGCATCACACCTTGCCCCCGTATGCGAGTTCAGGATTGTAGAGGTATTCGATGTTCCCGGCCTCGACCTCCTTCAGGTACTCCTGGAAGGTCTTCTTGGCTTCGGACCAGGACATGCCCATCTTCTCGACCAGATCTTCGCAGGGCGATGCGTGCCACTGCAGTTGAACGATCTTGAACGGATCCGCACCGCAGGCGAGAGCGGCGAACTGGACTTCCGCCATGATCGGGATCTGGAAGTTCTGGTTATGCGCCTTGCCGATCCACTGGTTCTTGTCCATGGTCGTGACGCAGCCGGTGTCGTTGGCCAGCATCACGTCGGCATTGGCCTCTTCGCGAGCGACGCGGATCTTGCGATCCATCGTGAACGAGCGGGTGAACTCGCGCTCGGAGATGATGTGACGGAAACCGAAGCCGCAGCAGTCATACCAGGTGGAGTAATCGATCACCTGGGCACCCAGCGCCTGGGCGGTGGAGGTGATGATGGCGGTACGGTTGCCGCCCAGTACCGACTGGTCGTAGATCGCGTCCTCGTGGACCATCTTGTAGTAATGGCAGGCCACGTGGGCGGTCGTCCGGATGTTGGAAACGTCGATGGTCTGCAGCTCCGAGGCGATCCGGTTGCGCATCACGTGGACCCACTCGGAGTAGTGGATGATCTCTTCCGGGATCACCAGCTTGCCATCAACCAGACGGCCCAGCTTGCCGAGGATCTTGGTGACCTTCTCGCGCAGCTCCGCGGACTCGACCAGGAACTTGCGGATCTCCTTGTAGTTACCAAAGGAGGTGCCGCAGTGAACCAGCGGATAGAAGTGACCCAGGTCGTGGCCGTGCTGCTTGCCGGAGACGTAGGCCTGATGGAAGTTACGCAGGAACACCGCGGCCAGTGATTCGACGTTTCCGATACCGGAACCGTGGTAGTTCCACGCGGTGCAGGAGGTCTGGTCGGTCTCGTCGAGGTAGTCCTTGCCCGGTTCGAAACCGAACTTGTTCATGAACCACAGCAGCGAGGTCGGATAGCCGGGAATGTTCCCGCACTGCCCGCAGGACTTGTGGTGCCACAGCTGCTTGGTCGGGACCTGCTTGTCCCAGCCGAACAGGGTCTGCACGGTCGCCGGCTCGTGCTGATCCGTGATCCGGTGGATGATGATCTGACCGTCCTTCTCGAGCTCGTACATGTGCTCGCGGACGTCGTCCATGCGATCGCCGAGATCGATGGTGCGGCGGTCGACGTGCTTGCGCACCCAGTCGGTCGCCTTGACGGCCTCTTCCTGCGACAGATCGGTCGCCTGGAAGAAGGATCCGTGGCCGGCAATACCCTGGCCGTCGGTGTTGTGATAGCCGGGCTTCATGGTGCCGGCGCCGGCACCTTCACCGTTCTGGTTGTGATTGCCTGGAGTCTGTTCACTCATAACGCTTCTCCTGATGTCGCGGAACCGAAAGGCGGGGACGATTACTCGTCGTCTTCCTCTTCCTGTTCCTCGAGCCAGTCTTCGTAATCCTCGCGCTTCTCGTCGATGAAGTCCTCGATCACGTCGAAGAGGTTTTCATCCATCAGCTCGAGGGACTTCAGCACGCCGGTCATTTCCCAGATGGTGTACATCTCGACCGAGGTCTTGAGCGAGACCTCCCAGGCGGTTTCCACGGTCTGCAGGGTCTTCACCGGGATGGCCTTGCGCAGCACCTGGAGATCACCTTCCACCTTCTGGATGTTCGGACCCCAGTCGGGGAAGTGATCGGGCTGGATCATGTCGGGCGAGAGCTGGTTACCCGTGGTGATCAGCTTGAGCATTACGCGACCGAACGGCCGCAGCACGTCCTTGGCCGACTGCATCTCGTGCTTGATGGCCACCTCGCGCATGATCGCAACGAGACCGCCGGGCGAGTTCTTGAACGGGCAGCGGGCGGCGCAGGTCATGCACTGGGCGCAGGCCCAGATCTTTTCCTGCATCGCGTCGTAGATCTGCTCGACGTTCTCGGTCCAGAGCAGCTGGACGATCTCGCGCGGGGAATAGTCATAGAACTGGGCGGAGGGGCACGTCGCCGTGCAGATCCCGCAGTTCAGGCAGCCATTGAGATCATGGTCGTAGCGAAAATCTCCGCGGATGTCGTCGAAGATTTGCTGCATCTCAGCATATGTCGCCATATGTCACCTCTTCGCTGTGGGCGAGCAGGCCTCTTTTTCATGGACCTTGCAGCCAGCCTAGAACGGGTCCAGGCGTCGTTCCAGTTACCTCACGGTAACCACGTCTACCGGCAAACCGGGGCTCGAAAACAGGGCCGAGCCCCGGCGGGCGATGGATCAGACGGCCTCAGGCCTTCTTGACCAGGAAGTAGAACTTGCCGCCCTCTTCCTTGTGCTCCATCAGCTCGTTGCCGGTCTGCTTGGAGAACGCCTGGAAGTCCTTCACCGCGCCCGGATCGGTGGCGATGATGTGCAGGACCTGGCCGGCATCCATGGAGGCCAGCGCCTTTTTGGCGCGCAGGATGGGCAGCGGGCAGTTCAGGCCGGAGGCGTCGAGCTCTTGATCGAAGTTGGCCATGGCTATCTCTCCTTTGTGAGTCTTTTGGTCTTGAGTGACCGGTAGCGGTTCGCACGGCGAAACGAAACGGTCGTTGATCCGCCGAACTCCCCCTTATAGGGGAAACGGAATCGGAATACAACCAGATGCTAATCCGGGGTGACAATCGGGCGGCCGGACTGCGCCCAGCCCATGATGCCGCCTCGCAGGTTGTACACCGCCTCCACGCCCTGCTGGGTCATGAAGGCGCAGGCCTGCGCGGAACGTGCCCCGCTCTGGCAGTAGAACACTACGGGGACATCCCCGCCGGTGAATTCGTCCTTGCGCGGCGGAACGGCCGCCAGCGGCACCGTCTCGGCGCCGGGAATGATGCCCCGACCCGTTTCGCCTGGCTGGCGCACATCGATCAAGCGGAACGACCGGCCTTCGGCGCGCCATTGCTCCAGTTCATCCGGGGTGATCTCCGAGAATCCGTACACGATCAGCTCCAGTTTCCGGTTCGCGCCCGGGCACCATCGCGCCGGGCGACCCTGCGACCCGTTGCCACGGTCAGGGTGGCCGCGGAGCATATCGAAACGGTGTACAAATGCAAATGGCGCGATGCCCGGCGCCACAACTCGCACGGGACTGCCTCGGCGGGGAACCGGGATCGATACGCGACGGTCAATCGTGATATGGTCACGCCCGCCCAAACAATCCTGCGGAGGGTTTTCCGGTGGAAAAGAGTGATTTCCAGGTAGACGGCCACTACGCCGTGACGATGAAGGACGAGCAGGGCAAGCTGCGCCCGGCCAACATCTACGTCCATCGCATGGAGGACGATCACATGATCGTTCGCTACACCTCAGGTGGCGACGTCGGCCTTCTGTTCAAGCTCAAGTACGACGACGTGGTGAAGATTGTACGCACCCACAAGGTTCTGGACCGCAAGAAGTTCATGGTCCCGGATTCCGTGCTGGATCCGAAACTGTGGAAGGATCGCGACAGCATGCGGGCCTACTCCTCGGCACCCGGCCTGGGCAAGTAACGCACCGGCAGTATGCTGCGGGGGCCGGCATCCGCCCGGCCCCCGATTCATGCACAAGTCTCTCGCGGCCTTCCTGATTCCCCTGCTGCTGGTCCTGTTCCTGGCACCGGCGGGCAGTGCTGCGGACAGCTCTCTCCCGCGCCTCGGCGAGGCCTCCGGCGGGGTCCTGACCCCCGCAGAGGAGAGCGAGCTTGGCCGGTCCCTGCTACGCGAGGTCCGGCGATCGCTGCCGATCGTTGACGACCCCGAGATCCGCTTCTACCTCGAATCGCTCGGCCAGCAGCTGGCTACCCACAGCGACGGCGAGGACATCACCTTCCATTTCATCCCGGTGGACGACCGCCAGGTCAACGCCTTCGCGATGCCCGGCGGCATCATCGGCGTGCATTCGGGCCTGATGCTGGAGACCCGCGACGAGGCGGAGCTCGCCGCGGTCATGGCACACGAGATCGCGCATGTCACCCAGCGCCACCTCGCGCGCATGTTCGCGCGCGGGCGCGAGGTCAATTTCCGCACCGGACTGGCGATCCTCGCCGGGGTCCTGGCCGCGGGGATCGATCCGCAGCTGGGACAGGCGGTCATCACAGGCGGCGTCGCCGGCGGCATTCAGTCGCAGATCAACTTTACCCGCACCCACGAGGCCGAGGCCGATCGCGTGGGCATGCGCATCCTGGCAGCCAGCGACTTCGACCCGAACGCGATGGCGGACTTCTTCGAACGCATGCAGGAGCTGTCGCGCGGCGCCGGCGATGCGGTGCCGGAGTACCTGCGCACGCACCCGGTCACCCTCGACCGCATCACCGATGCGCGCAACCGCGCACGGGACACGTCCGGGGGCGTTCGCCAGCAGGGCCCGGAATTCGCGTGGATGCAGGCGCGCACCCGCGCCCTCGCCGACCCCCGCCGGGCGCTGGATCAGGTTACCGAACATGCCTCCGCCGCGCTGCTTTACGGGGGTGCTGTCGCTCAGCTGGAACGCGGCAACCCGGACCATGCGCGCGGGCTTCTGGAACGCATCGACGCCGCCGAGGCGCCCGCCCTGACCCTGGAACTCGCGTGGGCTGCGGTGGAGCGCGAGGAAGACGACCACGAAGCCGCCCTCGCCCGGCTGGAAGAGCTGGACGCCGTGTACCCCCGCCATCCGGTGGTGCGCGAACGCATGGCTCGGGTCCAGCGCGACCTCGGGAACCATGATCGGGCCCTGCGGATCACCTCGCGCATGATCCGCGAAAGCGAAACCCCGGAACCCTCGCTGCTGCGCCTGCAGGCCGACATCGCCAGCGATGCGGGCCGCGAGGCCCTGCGCCACGAGGCCATGGCGGAGTACTTCTTCCATCGCGGCCAGTACGAGGAGGCGGTGCGCCAGTTCGACGTGGCGCTGGACGCGGGAGACGCCAGCGAACGCGATCGCCAGCGCATCGAGGACAAGCGAGAAACCACGAGCGAGACCGCGCGCGAAGCCCGCGACCGGTGAGGAACCGGCGTGCAATAAAGAACGATAAGGATGGTGGGCCGTGTAGGAATCGAACCTACAACCAATGGATTAAGAGTCCACTGCTCTACCAATTGAGCTAACGGCCCCGCAAGACAGAGGGGGATGGGGTGACCGATGGGACTCGAACCCACGACAACCGGAGTCACAATCCGGGACTCTACCAACTGAGCTACGGTCACCACCGTATTGTTCACTGCGTCGGACTCTGCCGGTCCGGGCTCTGGCGCGCCCGGCAGGACTCGAACCTGCAACCGTCGGCTTAGAAGGCCGATGCTCTATCCGGTTGAGCTACGAGCGCGTATACCGCCGGGCATCCGGGCCGGTACAGCCGGTTGCGGCCGCTATGGTCGGGGTAGAGGGATTTGAACCCCCGACATCCTGCTCCCAAAGCAGGCGCGCTACCAGACTGCGCTATACCCCGTCGAGCCGTTCCCGCAATGGGTCCTGCACAGCGAGTGCGAGATCCTAGCGCCACGTGGCCCGCGGGTCAAGCCGCTCGGCATGGCCGGGCAGAGCGGCTTGAGCCCCCCGGGGCGCCATGGGATCATCCCGTTCAGCCCCCACCAGCCGGACGAGACCGAATGCCAGCCCAGATCATCGACGGACGCGCCATCGCGCAGACCCACCGCGCCCGCATCGCCACCGAGATCGAGTCCATGACCTCGCGCGATCTGCGTCCGCCGGGTCTCGCGGTGGTCCTGGTGGGGGCCGATCCGGCTTCGCAGGTCTACGTGCGCAACAAGCGCAAGGCGTGTGAACAGGTGGGCGTGGTCTCGCACTCCTACGACCTGCCGTCGGGCACGCCACAGACCGATCTGCTGGCGCTGATCGACCAGCTCAACGCCGACCGCACCATCGACGGGATCCTGGTGCAGCTGCCGCTGCCGGAGCACATCGACCCGGAGACCATCATCGAGCGCATCTCCCCGGCCAAGGACGTGGACGGCTTCCACCCCTACAACGTCGGGCGGCTGGTGGCGCGCATCCCGCGCCTGCGTCCCTGCACGCCCTGGGGCGTCATCCAGCTGCTGCGGCATATCGAGGAGCCGTTCAAGGGGCGCACCGCCTGCATCATCGGGGCCTCCAACATCGTCGGCCGACCGATGGCGCTGGAGCTCCTGCTGGCCGGCGCCACGCCGACGATCTGCCACCGCTTCACCCCCGATACCGCGGCCATCGCCCGCCAGTCCGACATCCTGGTGGCCGCGGCAGGCAGGCCCGGGCTGGTCAAGCCCGACTGGATCAAGCCGGGCGCCACGGTCATCGACATCGGCATCAACCGGCGCGACGACGGCACCCTGTGCGGCGACGTGGAGTTCGACGGCGCGGCGGAAAAGGCGGACTGGATCACCCCGGTGCCCGGCGGCGTGGGCCCGATGACAGTCGCCATGCTGCTGGACAACACCCTGCGGGCGCGCGCGTTCGGCACCCACGAGGCGGCCTGAACGGCCACCCCGCCGACCCGGGGGATCAGTCGGCGGCCGCGGCCGCCACGTCGCGCGCGGCCTGCAGCCGGACACGGGTGCGCTCCGGGCCCAGATATTCGCGGATGCGCGGCAGCTCAGGCCCGAAGGTCTGTCCCGACAGCGCCGCGCGCAGCGGCATGAACAGGCCGCGCCCCTTGCGCCCGGTGGCCGCCCCCGCGGCCTTTGCCATTTCGGAGAAATCCCTGCTGGTGTCCAGCGCCTCCAGCGCGGCCTCGAACAAAGCCGGCCCGGCACCCTCGATCTCCCCGCGGGCCGCCTCGCTCAGCGGCGCCGGATCCTCGGCGAACGCGGCCACCCAGCGCCGCGCGTCTTCGACCGATGCGATGTTGTCGCGCGCCAGCGCAATCCACTCCGCGCACCCGGCCTCCGGCAGCGGGTCCAGCACGCCCAGCCCCGCGAGATGCGCCTGCAGATCCGTGTCCGACAGCGCACGCAGGGCCTCGGCCTGCCAGTGCTCCAGCTGGCGCGGATCATGGCGCGCCGCGGAATGGCCGATGCGAGCCGGATCGAAACCCTGCGCCAGCCCGTCCAGCGACAGCAGCCCCTCCTCCTCGTAGCGATGGCCCAGCCGCGCGAGGTGGTTGAGGATCGCCAGCGGCAGCACCCCGGCCTCGCGCAGCTCGCGGATGCTGGCCGAACCGTTGCGCTTGGACAGCGGGGCCCCGTCGTCGCCGTTGACCAGCGGCAGGTGGTGGTACCCGGGCGCCGGCAGTTCCAGCGCCTCCAGCAACAGCAGCTGGCGCGGCGTGTTGGCGATGTGATCCTCGCCGCGCACCACGTCGGTCACCCCCATCAGGGCGTCGTCCACCGCATTGGAAAAGAAGAACGCCGGCGTGCCGTCCGAGCGCCGGATCACGAAGTCGCCGATCTCGTCGGTGCGGAACTTCACCGCGCCGCGCACTCCGTCCTCGAAGCGCACCGTGCGCCCCAGCGGCACGCGGAAACGCAGGGTCGGGCGCTGCCCTTCGGCCTCGCGGCGGCGCGCCTCCTCCGGGTCCAGTCCGGCACAGGTGCCCGGGTAACGCGGCGGCTTGCCCTGGGCACGCATGCGCTTGCGCCCGCGCTCGAGCTCTTCCGGCGTGCAGAAACACGGATACGCCAGACCGGCCGCGATCAGACGATCGTAGTAGGCCTGGTAGAGCCCGGTACGCTGGGACTGGGCATAGGGGCCGGCGTCGCCGGCGGCCGCACCGTACCCCTCGTCCCAGTCCAGCCCCAGCCAGTGCAGATCCTGCTGCAGCGCCTCAACGAACTCCGCGCGCGAGCGCTCGGCGTCGGTGTCCTCGATACGCAGCAGAAAATGCCCGCCGCGCGCCCGCGCCAGCAGGGCGCTGAACAGTGCAGTACGCAGATTGCCAAGGTGCAGCAGCCCGGTGGGACTGGGCGCGAAACGGGTGCGGGTCACGGTTGTCGTCATGGCGCGCATGGTAGCCGAGCGGCCTCGGTGCGACCAGCGCCGCCCCGCCAAAGGGGGAGCGCGAGGCGGGCCGACTGGAACCTGCGGGGGCCCGCGGTTACCATGCCGGCTCCTGATTCCGGAGTGTCGTCATGCCCCGTCCTGTTTCGTCGGCCGGCATCGCCGCGGCTCTCCTGATCCTCGTCCTCAGCTTTCCGGGAGCCCTCATGGCCGAATCCAGCCCCAAGGTCGCGCTTGAAACCACGCACGGCCGCATCGTCCTGCAACTCGACGCCGAAGCGGCGCCGGAGACCGTTGCCAACTTCCTGCAGTACGTCGACGACGGCTTCTACGACGGCACGCTGTTCCACCGCGTGATCCCCGGCTTCATGGTCCAGGGCGGCGGCATGGACAAGGACATGCGCCAGAAGCCCACGCGCGACCCGATCCGCAACGAGGCGGACAACGGCCTGAAGAACAAGGTCGGCGCGGTCTCCATGGCCCGCACCCAGGATCCGCACTCGGCCACCGCGCAGTTCTTCATCAACGTGAACGACAACGACTTCCTCAACCACACCGCACCCAACCCGCAGGGCTGGGGTTACACGGTGTTCGGCGAAGTGGTCGAGGGCATGGACGTCGTGCGCGCCATCGAGGGCGTGCCCACCGGCCGTTCCGGCATGCATCAGGACGTGCCGAAGGAACCCGTGGTCCTGGAAAGCGCCCGCCGCGCCGACTGATCCCCCGTGAGTGAGGCCGCGCCCGCCCTGGTCATCTCCGACCTGCACCTGGAGCGCGAACCCGGGCCGACGCTGGATGCCGTCCTCGGCTTCCTCGACGGCCCGGCGCGGGCCGCCTCGGTGCTCTACGTCCTCGGCGACCTGTTCGAATACTGGGTGGGGGACGACGCTCCGCACCCGGCGGCAGAGCAACTGGCCGCGGCGCTCTCCGCGCTGGAGGCGCCGGTCGTGTTCATCCATGGCAACCGCGACTTCCTCGTGGGCCCGGAGTACGCCGCACGCGCCGGCATGACCCTCGCCCCGGAACCACTGCATGCCGCCCTGCCCTGCGGCCCGGCCCTGCTGATGCATGGCGACTCCCTGTGCACCGACGATACCGAACACCTGGCCTTTCGCCAGATGGTGCGCAGCGAGGCTTGGCAACGGGACTTCCTCGCCCTGCCACTGGAGGAGCGCATCGCGCGCGCCGAATCCATGCGCGAGGCCAGCCGCGAGAACGGACAGACGAAGGCCGATGCCATCATGGACGTGAATCCCGCCGCCGTGGCGGATACCTTCCGCGAGGCCGATATCCCGCTGATGATCCACGGGCACACCCACCGGCCCGCGATCCACGATCTGGAGGTTGGCGGACAGCCCCGTCAGCGCTGCGTGTTGCCGGCCTGGGACGAGCACCCCGGCTTCCTCGAAGTCGGCCCGCAGGGCCCGGTACTGCGCCAGCTGGACGAAACCCCTTACCCCGCACGCCTGCTCCACGCCTGAAGCCGCCTGCGGGATTCAGTCCCGTACCTGCGCCTCCAGCGCCCCCATCTCCGACTCGGTGAACCCTGCCGCCAGGCGGGCCTCATGCGCGAACGGCGGCCGGACCCGCCCCGGCATATGTTCGGCCAGCAGCTCCAGGAACAGCGGCTCGGGATCGAGCCCGCGTGCATGGGCCAGCTCGCGGAACCAGCGCGTGCCGATCGCCACGTGGGCGACCTCCTCGCGCTGGATGATCTCCAGCAGCGCCACGGTCGCGTGATCGCCCGCCGCCGTCAGGCGCTCGATCATGCCGGGGGTGACGTCCAGCCCGCGCGCCTCCAGCACGCGCGGCACCAGCGCCATGCGCACCATCACGTCGTGATCGGTCAAAAGCGCCGCCTCCCACAGCCCGTTGTGAGCAGGCAGGTCGCCGTAATCCGCCCCCAGCTCGTGGAGCCGCGCACGCAACAGCCGGAAATGGCGCGCCTCCTCGGCCGCCACCTGCAGCCAGTCGCTGACGAACGGCGCCGGCATGTCGCGAAAGCGATACACGGCATCCAGGGCCAGATTGATCGCGTTGAACTCGATATGCGCGACCGCGTGCACCAGCGCCACCCGCCCGGCCGTGGTGTGCAGCCCGCGCCGCGGCAGATCCTTCGGGTGCACCAGCACGGGGTGTTCGGGCCGCCCCGGCACCTCCATGCGTTCCGGTGCCGGGGCACTCCCGGCCTCCAGCTCGCCCGCCCACCAACCGCGCATGAGCTCCAGCGCCCGCTCGCACTTGGTCTCCGGGTCCCGCTCGCGTAACGCGGCCTCGGCCGCGCGAAAGACACCGCCCGGTTCGGGCGCGGATTCAGGGCTCGGATTCGTCTCGGACATGCCGCACAGGATACCCCGTCAGCGCTCGTCGGTCGGCATGCTGCGGCGCAGCAGGATGGAGTTGCCGATGACCGACAGCGAGCTGGCGGTCATGGCGATCACGCCGATCATCGGGTGCAGCAGGCCGACCGCGGCGATGGGGATCGCGGCGGAGTTGTAGCCCCAGGCCCAGAACAGGTTCTGCACGATCTTGCGGAAGGTCAGGCGCGAGAGCCGTACGGCCTCCACGACCCTGGTCAGCTCGCCGCGCACCAGGGTGACGTCGGCGGCCTCGATGGCCACGTCCGCGCCGGCCCCGATCGCGATGCCGACGTTCGCCTGCTGCAGCGCCGGGGCGTCGTTGATGCCGTCGCCCACCATCGCGACGTGGTCGCCGTACTCGGCCTGCAGTTCGCGGATCGCCTCGACCTTGCCCTCCGGCAGCACGCCGGCGCGGACCTCGTCGATCCCGACCTGTGCGGCCACCGCGTTGGCGGTGCGCTGGTTGTCGCCGGTGACCATCACGCAGCGGATGCCGAGGGCATGCAGCTGTTCGACGGCGGCCCGCGACTCCTCCTTGAGGGTGTCGGCGACCGCGACGATGCCGGCCGGTCGATCGCCGATGGCCACCAGCGTCGCGGTCTTGCCGGCATCCTCGAGCTGCCGCAGCGATTCCAGCAGGCCGGACGGATCCAGGCCCTGCTCCTCCAGCAGCCGCTGGCTGCCGACCAGGATCCGTTCCCCGTCGAGACGGGCCTCCACCCCGCGCGCGGTGTGCGACTGGAACCGGTCGACCGCGGCAATCTCCAGTTCACGGTCGCGGGCGCCCTGCACGATGGCTTCGGCCAGCGGGTGCGCGGAGCCGGCCTCCACGGCCGCGGCCGCACCCAGCACGCGAGCGTCATCGAAGCCCTCGGCCGCGATCACGTCGGTCAGCGCCGGCTGCCCGCGGGTGAGGGTCCCGGTCTTGTCGAGCACGATTACGCGGATGTCCTTCAGCGTCTGGATCGCGGAGCCCGAGCGGATCAGCACCCCCCGCTCGGCCCCCATGCCGGAGCCGACCATCAGGGCGGTGGGCGTGGCCAGCCCCAGCGCGCAGGGGCAGGCGATCACCAGCACGGCAATGGCCGCGAGAATAGCCAGCACGATCGGCGGCCGTTCCGAGTCCACCCAAGGCAGGAAGCCCTCGCCCCAGATCAGGATCGGCTGCAGCGCCCCGGAGAACGCCAGCCAGGCCGCGAACGCCGCCAGCGCGATCACCAGCACCGCCGGCACGAAACGCGCGGTGATGCGGTCCGCCAGCTCCTGCACCGGCACCCGCGAGCCCTGCGCCTCGTTCACCAGACGGATCACCTGCGACAGGAAGGTGTCGGCCCCCACGCGGGTCGCGCGCACCTTCAGCCGCCCCTGCTGGTTCAGGGTCGCGCCGAGCACGCTATCGCCCTCGCCCTTGTCCACCGGCACCGACTCGCCGGTGGCAATGGATTCGTCCACCGTGCTCTCGCCGGCGACCACCTCGCC
Source organism: Thioalkalivibrio sp. ALJ24 (assembly GCF_000377785.1). Classification (GTDB taxonomy): domain Bacteria; phylum Pseudomonadota; class Gammaproteobacteria; order Ectothiorhodospirales; family Ectothiorhodospiraceae; genus Thioalkalivibrio. Next base: position 29,681 of record NZ_KB898727.1, read on the forward strand.
ATCGGTGGGGATCTTCTCGCCCGGGCGCACGATCATCACCTCGCCCACCTGCAGCGATTTCACCGGCACCTCGATCTCCTCGCCATCGCGCTCGACCCGGGCCGTCTTCGCGCCCAGATCCAGCAGCTTGCGGATCGCCGACGAGGCCTCGCCCTTGGCGCGGTACTCCAGGTATCGCCCGAGCATGTGGAAGGCCATGATGGTCGCGGCCATCTCGATGAACGAGGTCATCGGGTAGACGAAGCCGATCAGCCCCAGCAGGTAGGGCGGCAGCGAGCCCATGGAGATCAGCACGTCCATGTTCAGGCTTCCGCTTTTCAGTGCCCGCCAGGACGAACGGTGGGTGGCCGCGCCCCCGGCCAGGAACACCACCGGGAAGGCCAGCACGGCGATGATCAGCAGGTAACCGGGGATCTCCTGCCAGAACATGTGCGGCATCATCAGCGCCATGATCGCGATGGTCGGGATCATCGCGATCCACAGCCGGCGCCAGGCCTGCTTCAGATAGGCCGCGTCAATCTCGGCGTCGTCCGCCTCGCTGCCGGCCTCCTCGGTCTCCACCGCCGCCACGTCATAGCCGGCCCCCTCGACCGCGGCGCGCAGCGCCTCGGCGTCGGGGCCTCCGGGACCGGGTTCCACGGTCACACGGTGATCGCCGATGTTGGTGCGCACCGCCTGGATCCCGTCCAGCTTCTCGATCGCACCGCGCACGATCCCCGCGCAGTGATCCGACCCCATGCCGGGCACCACCAGACGCACCGTTCCGTCGGCGCCCGTTTCGCCCTCGACCTGGGCGACGTCGTAGCCGGCCCCCTCCACGGCGGCCCGCAACCCCTGCGGGGCCACCTGCTCGGGGTCGTATCCCACGGTCACCCGGTGGCGGGCAATATTGGTCTCCACCGAGGCCACGCCCGGGGTCTTCTCCAGTGCCGCGCGGACGATCCCCGCGCAGTGGTCCGACCCCATGCCGGGGACGATCACCACTGCCTCACGCCACTGCGGGGACTCCTGCACCATCGGGTCGCTCCTGAGTGGTCACTGCACCGCGTTCATCGAACCGGATGCCCCGGCCGCACTCCTCCCGGTGTTGTAGTCCCCCGGCGGGCGAGTTGCCAACCGGCTGACCACCCGCCATACCGGCTACCCCACGGCGACAACGAGCAGCCAGAGCCAGAATCGAGCTCGCCGCCATACCCCGGGGCGAGATGAATGGGGTCAGAGAGCGTCGAGCCCACGGGCCAGGTCGCGCTGGATGTCGGCGACCGACTCCAGCCCGACCGCGACCCGTACCAGGGCCTCGGTGATGCCCTGGGCCTCGCGCTTGTCCGGATCCACGCGGCCGTGGGTGGTGGTGGCCGGGTGGGTGATGGTGGTCCTGGTATCGCCCAGGTTCGCGGTGATCGACAGGAACCTCGTTGCGTCGATCACCGACCAGGCCGCTTCGCGCCCGCCGGCAACCTCGAAGCTCAGCACGCCGCCGAAGCCGCTTTGCTGGCGCTTCGCGATCGCATGCTGCGGGTGGGATTCGAGCCCCGGGTAATGCACCGCGGTGACCTTCGGGTGGGCCTGAAGCCACTGCGCCAGGGCCTGCGCGTTGTCGCTGTGGGCACGCATGCGCAGGGCCAGGGTCTCCAGCCCCTTCAGAAACACCCAGGCGTTGAACGGCGACAGGGTCGGGCCGGCGGTGCGCAGGAAGCCGTAGACATCCTTGCCCACACGCTCGGCATCACCGACGACCGCGCCGCCCAGGCAGCGGCCCTGGCCGTCGAGGAACTTGGTCGCCGAGTGGATGATGATGTCGGCACCCAGATCCAGCGGACGCTGCAGGATCGGCGTGCAGAAGCAGTTGTCCACCGCCAGCAGCGCGTCATGGCGATGCGCGGCCTCGGCGAGCGCGGCGATGTCCACCACCTCGCCCAGCGGGTTGGACGGCGTCTCGCAGAAGTACAGCCGGGTGTTCGGCTGGGTCGCGGCCTCCCAGGCCTCGAGGTTCGACAGCTCGACGTAGGTCACCTCGACGCCGAAACGTGCGAGGTAGTTGTTGAACAGCACCGTGGTGGTACCGAACACCGAGCGCGAGCAGACCACGTGATCGCCGGCCTTCAGCAGCCCCATCATGGTCGCGAGGATCGCCGACATCCCGGAGGCGGTGGCCACGCAGGCCTCGCCTCCCTCCAGCGCCGCGAGCCGCTCCTGGAAGGTACGCACCGTGGGGTTGGTGAAGCGCGAGTAGATGTTGCCGGGCGACTCCCCGCCAAACCGCGCGGCGGCCTCCGCGGCACTGCCGAACACGAAGCTGGAGGTCGGGAAGATCGCCTCGGAGTGTTCCTGTTCCGGGGTCCGGTGGTAACCGTGGCGAATGGCGACGGTGGCGGGATCGTAGTCGGCGGGGTCGAACTCGTGCATTGGGGCTTCCTGGCTCGCGTGAACGGGCCAGTTTACGGATGCCCGCCGGCACTCGCTACGCCGGGCGCAGGCGCCCCGCCACCCGGGTGAGCAGCTCGTAGCCGATGGTGCCGGCGGCACGCGCCACACGTTCCACCGGCAGCCCCTCGCCCCACAGGGTCGCGAGGTCCCCCACCCCGGCCTCGGGCACCCCGGAGAGATCCACCGCGAGCATGTCCATCGACACCCGCCCGACCAGCGGGCAGAGCTGACCGCGTACCCGCACCGGCGTGCCGGTGGGGGCGTGGCGCGGGTAACCGTCCGCATAGCCCATGGCCACGATGCCGATGCGCTCCCCGCCATGCGCGGTCCAGGTAGCGCCGTAGCCGACCCCGTCGCCGGGCGCGGGATGCTGGATCCCGATGACCGGGGCCTGCACGGTCATCACCGGGCGCAGGTCGGCATCCGGCCCCTCCGGCGGCGTGTCGGCCGGTACCGAGGCCGGGTGACAGCCGTAGAGCATGATGCCAGGCCGGGCGCGGAAGGCCTCGTCCGCGCCGTGCCCGTCCCCGCGCCCCCAGCCGGCAAAAAGCGCCGCCGAGTTGGCCACCGAACGCGCCCCGTCGCGCCCCGCGACGATCGAGCGGAAGGCCGCGAGCTGCGCCGCATTGTGGTCGTCCGCCGGATCGTCGGCGCAGGCCATGTGGGTCATCCAGTGCAGGCCCTGCCCGCCATGGCCGGCCGAGCGCAGCGCATGTTCCACCCGATCGGCTTCGCCCGGAACAAACCCCAGACGATTCATCCCGGTATTGAATTTGACCCAGACCTCGGGGAGCACTACCCCCGCCTGCGCCAGTGCGTCCAGCTGGAAGCGGGCATGCAGCGCCGGCTGCAGCGCCAGCTCGGCACAGCGACGCACCCCCGCCGCATCCCGCGGCCCCTGCAGCACCAGCAGCGGCCCGTCGTATCCGGCCCCGCGCAGGGCCTCGGCCTCTTCCACCGCGGACACCGCCAGCCCATCGGCGTCTTCCGCCAGGGTCCGCGCGGTCCATTCGAGCCCGTGGCCGTAGCCCTCGGCCTTGATCACCGGCCACATCCCAACCCCGGGGGCCAGACCGCGCGCCAGGGCAAGATTGTGGCGCAAGGCGTCGGGATCGAGCCGGATGCTGGCCGCTCGCTGCATGCCGCACTCAGGCCTCGGGGCCGACGTCCCCGTACACGTCCGGGGCGTAGTTCTCGAAGCGGGTGAACTGCCCGCGGAACGTCAGCCGCACGGTGCCGATCGGCCCGTTACGCTGCTTGCCGATGATAATCTCGGCGGTGCCCTTGTCCGGCGACTCCTCGTTATAGACCTCGTCGCGATAGACGAACGCGATGATGTCTGCGTCCTGTTCAATCGCTCCCGAGTTGTGGCTTACGATGCCGTCCGCCAGCCAGCAGGCATTTCCGGGGACGGTCAGGTCGAAGACCTCTTCCTCGCCCTCCTCCTCGATGGACACCACGCGATCCCAGAACAGATCGTCGGAGGCCAGTTCGTTCAGCCAGGGATCGTCGAGGATCTCGGCATAACTCGACAGGGTCTGGCGCGACGGAGCGAAGCCGAAATGGGCGTTGCCACCGTACGCGGTGTCCCGGGACGCCGCCATGTGGCGATGGCTGACCCCCTGTTGCCGCATCCGTTCGCGAACATGGTCGAAGACTTCCTGCGGCAGCGTGTCCGTGTTGGTCCCGCCATCGGCACGCTTCAGGGAGTTGAGCATCCGGCGGGCGATCCCCTCCTGCTCGCCCACGGCACCGATCTCGCGCAGAAAGATCCGCTGCTGCTCGCCTCCGGAGACGTCTGCCGTGAACCATCCCTGGCTGTTGGCGGGTACCACGTGGCGTATGCGGGCCACGATACCGAATCGCAGCAGGAGCGCCGCGACATCCTGCGCCAGGCGTTCGCTGGCGGTCGAGAAATAGATGCGATGGCGTCCGCTGCTGGCAGTGGTGATACTCCCGTCGGTCGCCCACAGATGTCGCAGGAACAACGCCAGCCGTTGTCGGGGTTGCCGGTAGACCCCTTCGGGGATGTGTTTCTCGCGTGAACGCTGACCGAAGATGCCGAGTCCTTTCAGCCATCCGCCCACCCCGGCCGGGTGCCAGCGATTGCCGTTGCCCCGGATCACGAGCTGGTGCCACTTTCCACGCCCCGGGTATCGCGTGACCTCCGAGCCCATTGCGCTCGCTGCGGCAGCCACGGTTTCACTGTTGTGTTCGCTCGCCGTGGTGTACCGCAGCGGCTGCCCCTTGACGTAGCTGCCATCGCCCAGGAGGTGGGCCAGAAGAACCAGCTCGTGCTCCGGCCAGGGCCGGACATCGACCGGTTCAGGGATCCGGCGCGCGACCGCCAGACGGTCGCCCGGCGCCAGCTCCCGGACCTGCTTCCAGCCATACAGCGCCCGCAGCCGATGGTCCGGGGTGCAGCGGATACTGCGACCACTGGCCAGGCGCACCCGCACGACGGGCCGCGTCCCAACCGACCAGACCAGATCCGTATCAGCCTGTTCCATCCGGCCACCGGCCCCCATCGACACCACGCCCGGCGTCGCACCCGTCAGCTCCCGAACCCGAACATGGCGGCCATCCGCCAGTACGACCCGGGTATCTCCTGTCACGCATTCGCGCAGGTCGGACATCACCGGGCGCTTGTTCGGGCGCTGTTCCAGCGAGCGGTTGAGCTGCGACAGCGCGATCACCGGCACCTCCAGCTCCTTGGCCAGGGCCTTGAGCGAGCGCGAGATCTCGGAGATCTCGTGGGCCCGGTTCTCGCCGGAACCCGGGTACTGCATCAACTGGAGGTAGTCGACCACGATCAGCTTGAGGCTCTTGTGCTCGCGCATCAGACGCCGCGCGCGGGCTCGCAGCTCGGTGGGGGTGAGCGCCGGGGTGTCGTCCACGAACAGCGGGGCGCCGGAGAGCATCTGCACGGCACTGGTCAGACGCGGCCAGTCGCCGTCGTCCAGGCGTCCGGAACGGAGTTTCTGCTGGTTGATCCGGCCCATCGAGGACAGCAGGCGCATCGCGATCTGTTCGCCCGGCATCTCCATGGAGAAGATCGCCACCGGCTCCTCGTTCTTCATCGCCACGTATTCGGCGATGTTCATCGCGAAGCTGGTCTTCCCCATCGACGGGCGTCCGGCCACGATGATCAGGTCGGAGGGGTTCAGCCCGGAGGTCAGCTCGTCCAGGTCCTGATAACCGGTGGCAATCCCGGTGATCGGACTGGTGCTTTCATAGAGATACTCGATCTGCTCGACGGCGGCCGCCAGCAGCGGTTTCATGCCGCGAAAGCCCTGGGCCCCGCGGGCACCCAGTTCGGCAATGCGGAAGACCTTCTGCTCCGCCTCGTCCAGCAGTTGCTTGGAGTCGCGCCCCTCCGGCGTGAAGGCCGAATCGGCGATCTCGGTCCCCACCGAGATCAGGGATCGCAGGATGGAGCGTTCACGGACGATGTCGGCATAGGCCACGATGTTGGCCGCCGAGGGGGTTTCGCTGGCGAGCTGGCCCAGATACGCCATGCCGCCGGCCTCTTCCAGCTCGGCGGTGCGTTCCAGCTGCTCCGACACCGTGACCACGTCAAACGGCGCATTGCGCTCCGCCAGCTGCCCGACCGCACGGAACAGCACACGGTGGTCGTGGCGGTAAAAATCGTCCGCGGTGATGCGGTCGGCAACCCGGTCCCATGCCCCGTTGTCGAGCATCAGACCGCCAAGGACGGCCTGTTCGGCCTCCTCGGAGTGCGGCGGGACGCGCGGCATGTCCATCATCGCCATGCCCTCGTCCCGCCGCGCTCACGCGGGCCCGCGGCGGCAGCGGCCCGCCCGGCGGTCCGCCCGTCCGCCATCGGGTTCCTCACTCCTCGGGAGTGACGATGACGCGGATCTCGGCGTCCACGCCGGAGTACAGGTGCACGCCGACCTCGAACTCGCCGGTCGCGCGCAGCGGGCCTTCCGGCATGCGCACTTCCTTCTTCTCGACCTCCACGCCCTTCGCGGTCAGCGCATCGGCGATATCCCCCGGGCTGACGGAACCGAACAGCTTGCCTTCGGCCCCCACCTTGGCGCGGATCTCCAGATCCATGCCGTCGAGCTTCTCGCGACGGGCCTCGGCAGCCGCCAGGGCCTCGGCCGCGGCCTTTTCCAGCTCGGCGCGACGTGCCTCGAATTCAGCGATGTTCTCGGCCGTGGCGAAGGCCGCCTTGCCCTGCGGAAGCAGGTAGTTACGTGCGAAACCCGGGCGCACGCGGACGCGATCGCCCAGCCCGCCGAGGTTGTCGATCTTTTCCAGCAGAATGACTTCCATCTTGGTCTTCCCGTCAACGATTGAACCAGCGACCCGAGGTCGGGCCGTATTCTACACCGTGCGCCGCGACGGCGAACCGCCCGGCGCACGCTCAGGAAACGCCGATTGATCGGCGTTTCCCTGCGGTACATGGATGTGCCGCCGGGATCGACCACCTCAGGTGGTTGATCCCGATGCAAGCTGCAAACCGCGTTTGCAGCGCAGCGTGCGCTGAGAAAGCCAGGACGGCTTTATTCAGCGCTTCCCTCAGGATTCCGGGGGTTCGCCCCCGAGACGCCGGCGGATATCCAGCCAGGCGTCGATGACCCCGATCGTGGCCAGCAGCAGAAACATCTGCGGCAGCGCCAGGACCATCAATACATACATCCCCGCCAGCCAGAACACGCTCATGCCCCGGGCATGCGTCAGCGCATGCATCAGGGCGATCCCCTGGAGGAAGAACAGCACCCCGAGGATGAACGCCAGCTCCATCGCCAGCGGCGACGGCAACAGCTGTCCCAGTAGGAACAGACCCGCGGTAGCGGCGCTGACTCCCGGACCGAGCTGCAAGGCCCGGAATTCCGGCCCGAACGCCCCCGGGTTGTACAGCGCCGCCTGCCAGTAACGCCCGATCACCATCGCCAGCGCCACGCTCAGCAGCACGATGCCCGCCAGCATGCCGGCCAGATAGGGCGCGAGGTTGGCCAGCATGGCCTCGAGCTCCTCGCGCGCCGGTTCCTCGCCGGCCTCGACCAGCGGCTGCAGCAGTTCCATCCCGGCCCGCACCCAGAAGGCCTCGGCATCCGGGACCAGCGCATGCATCAGCACCACGCCGGCACCGGCCACCAGCGCCCCGGCCTTCAGGGTCACCCGCCACGACACCGTGCGCCGCAGCAGTTCGGCCAGCAGTGCCACCGGCAGCCACTGCACGGCCCCTGCGAGCAGGACCACCGGCCCCGGATTCCCGGGTGCCATGCCCCACAGCGCGGCCCCCAGCAGGACGGAGGCGAGCGCGAGGACGGTCAGGGCCTGCCCCAGCCCCAGACGCAGCCCGATCAGGGCCACCAGGGCACTGCTGACGATGGAAACCGGCGGCAGGAACAGTCCGCCAATACCAAAGCCGGCGACCGCGCCCACGGCGCGGCCCCGGCTCTTCATCGCGAATTCGGCCAGGATCTGCATGGCCGTCAGCTCCGATACGGCGCCCCGGACCACGGCCGGCCCGGAGCACCCGTCAGATCCTGATCAGTGATTGTCGCAGTACGGCAGCAGCGCGAGGAAACGGGCGCGCTTGACCGCGGTGGACAGCTGACGCTGGTACTTGGCGCTGGTACCGGTGACGCGGCTGGGCACGATCTTGCCGGTCTCGGTGATGTAGTTTTTCAGCAGGTTCAGGTCCTTGTAATCGATGTACTCGATGCCTTCGGCAGTGAACCGGCAGAACTTGCGACGACGCGGGAAACGGGCCATGTCCGATCTCCTTCAGTAAACGGGTGTGGGGTTCGGGATCACTCTTCGGCGGGGACTTCGGCCGACTCGTCCGCAGAGGCGTCCTCGCGGCGGCGGCTGCCCTTGCCTTCTTCTTCCTCGCGGCCCTTGGCCAGCGGGGAGGCTTCGGTGATCGCACGATCCATGCGGATGGACAGGTGACGCAGCACCGCGTCGTTGAAGCGGAAGGCGCTGTCGAGCTCTTCCATCGCGGCCTCGTCGGCCTCGATGTTCATCAGCACGTAGTGGGCCTTGACCAGCTTCTGGATCGGATAGGCGAGCTGCCGGCGACCCCAGTCCTCGAGGCGGTGGACCGTGCCGCTGTGGCCTTCCACCAGACCCTTGTAGCGCTCGATCATCGCGGGGACCTGCTCGCTCTGGTCGGGATGGACCAGGAACACGACTTCATAATGACGCATTGTTTCGACTCCTTGCGGGTAACAGCCTCCCGCCGATGCGGTGAGGCAAGGATCTCCGTCCAGCCACAAGCCGGCCGGACGAAAAGGCGCTATACGATAAACGAACGGACCGCTCGCCACAAGCAGGCGATCACGCCCCGGGGCGGGGTCGCGGCGCATGCCGGCGGCGTCAGGTTCCCACTGACCCGCGCTGACGCCGGACCTCGAACAGGGCAACGCCGGTGGCGACCGAGACATTCAGGCTCTCGACCGTGCCGGCCATCGGGATGTAGACGTGATGATCGCAGACCTCGCGTGTGAGACGGCGCATGCCTTCTCCTTCGGCGCCCATCACGACAGCGGTGGGCGGGCGCAGATCGACCTCGTACAACGGGGTGGTCGCCGCATCGTCTAGGCCCGTGATCCACATCCCGGCCTCCTTGAGCGCGCTCAGGGTGCGCGCGAGGTTGCCCACGCTGACCACCGGAACGGTCTCCGCAGCGCCGGAGGCCACCTTGATGGCCGCCGGGGTCAGCGGGGCGCTGTGGTGCCGCGGCACCACCAGGGCCCCGGCCCCGGCCGCATCGGCCGTGCGCAGGCACGCCCCGAGGTTGTGCGGATCGGTAACCCCGTCCAGCACCAGCACGAGGTCGAGACCGGCCTCCACGCGGGCACGCAGTTCGCGTTCGTCCACCACCGCGCGCGGCGCGCAGTGCGCGATCACGCCCTGGTGCTGGAACCCGGGGTGCTGCTGGTCGAGCCGTTCGCGCGCGACCCGCTCCACCGACAGCCCCAGCGCGGCGGCCCGTTCGAGCAGGCGCTGCAACGCCGTCTCCACCTCACCCTGCGCGATCTGCAGGCTGCGCACGCGCTCCGGCGCGCGCTCCAGCAGCGCCGCGATCGCGTGGATGCCGCCGAAGGATTCACCGCGCCCACGGCCCCGGGAACCCGCACGACTCACGCCTCGCCTCCGCGAACGTGCCGGACCGCGCCCGGCCCTGCATCAGACCGCCGGTTCACGCGACCGCCCTTCAGGACGATGACGCCGGGCGGCGACGCCGGCCCCGACGCCGACCCGATTTCGGCGCCGAATCGTCCTCGCCGGCGGCCTCTTCGGGCTGGATGGTATTGCCATCCTTGTCCGGTACGGCCTCGGGCTCCGGCAGGCGTTCGTTGCCGGGTTCCGGGGCATCGTCTTCCGCGGCGCCGCTGGTCGGCATATCGGCAGATACCCCCGTACCCCGACGGCGCCCGCGCCGACGACCCTTCTTCTTCGGCGCCTCGTCCCCGGCCTCCGGAGCCGCGGGCGGAGCGTCTTCGCTCACGCCCGCCGCAGCGGTATCGGCCTCGGGGTCGGCGCGCCGACGGCGCTTGCGCCGGGCGTTGTCGCGCGCACTGCCACGCTTGCGACCGCCGCCGTCCTTCGCGGCCGCACCGCCGCCCGCATCCTTGCCCCCCGCTCCCTTGCCCCCCGCTCCCTTGCCGCCCCGGCCCTTGCGGCCGGCCGGACGCTCGAAGGGGGCCGGCGAGCCGGCAGAACCGGACTCGCCCGCCAGCGCCAGATCGATCTTGCGGTCATCCAGGCTGACGCGCACCAGCTGCACCTGCAGCTCGTCTCCGATACGGAACACGCGACCGGCGCGCTCGCCGGTGAGCGTGTGGCGTTTGGGGTCGAAGTGGTAGAAGTCGTTGTCCAGGCTGGAGACATGCACCAGGCCCTCGATGTAGACCCCCTGGATCTCGACGAACAGGCCGAAGCCGGTCACGCCCGAGACGATGCCGGTAAACACATCCCCGACCTTGTCCTGCATGTACTCGGCCTTCAGCCAGGCCTCGACGTCCCGTGTGGCGTCCTCGGCGCGGCGTTCGGCCATCGAGCAGTGCTCGCCGAGGCCTTCCATGCGCTGATGGGTATAGGGGAAGCCCTTGTTGCTGCCGTTGCGCAGCACGTGGCGAATGCCCCGATGGACCAGCAGGTCCGGATAACGCCGGATCGGCGAGGTGAAATGCGCGTAGTCATCCAGCGCCAGGCCGAAATGTCCGCCCAGATCGGGCGAGTACACCGCCTGCGACAGCGAGCGCAGCAGGACCGTCTGGATCAGTTTCTGGTCGGTACGCTGCTTCGCGGCCTTGAGGACCTCGGTGTAGTCGCGCGGGGTCGGCTCGTCGCCTCCGCCCAGGGACAGACCCGCGCCATTGAGGAATTCGCGCAGCTCCTCGACCTTCTCCGCGGGCGGCTGATCGTGGTTGCGGTAAAGCGTCGGGACCTTGTGCTTCTTGAGGAAGCGCGCCGCGGCCACGTTGGCCATGATCATGCACTCCTCGACCAGGCGGTGGGCATCGGTGCGCTCCACCGGCACGATGCGCTCGATCTTGCGGTCCTCGCCGAACACGATCTGGGTCTCGGTGGAGTCGAAGTCGATCGCACCGCGGCGGTTGCGCGCCGCGTGCAGCGCCCTGAACACCCGGTGCAGCTCCTCCACGTGCGGCAGCACCTGCGCGTTCTGCTCGCGCAGCGCGGCGTCGCCGTTCAGCATCGCGGCCACGTCGTCGTAGATCAGCCGGGCATGCGAGCGGATCAAGCCCTCGTGGAAGCGGTAGTTCTTCAGCGCGCCGCGCGCACCGATCTCCATCTCGCAGACCATGCTCAGGCGGTCGACGTCCGGATTCAGCGAGCACAGCCCGTTGGACAGCGCCTCGGGCAGCATCGGGATCACCTGCTCGGGGAAATACGCCGAGGTCGCGCGATTGACCGCCTCGCGGTCCAGCGCGGAATCCGGCTCGACGTAGTGCGACACGTCGGCGATCGCGACCCACAGCCGCCAGCCCTTGCCCTCGGGCTCGCAGTACAGCGCGTCGTCGAAATCACGTGCATCACTGCCGTCGATGGTCACAAACGGCTTGTCGCGCAGATCGAGCCGACCCTTCTTCGCCTTTTCCGGCACCGAATCGCCCAGCTTGTCCGCCGCTTCGGTGACCTCCTCCGGCCATTCGAACGGCAGCCCCTGGGCACGGATCGCGATATCGATCTCCATCCCCGGCGCCATGTGCTCGCCCAGGACCTCCACCACATCACCGCGCAGACGCGACTTGCGCGACGCCATCTCGCGGATGTGCACGACCACGATCTGATCGTCCTGAGCCTCACCCAGGCCGTCCGGCGGCACCAGGATCTCGTGGGTGATGCGCTTGTTGTCCGGGGTCAGCAGGCCCACACCGTCCTCGATGCGCAGGCGCCCGACCACCTGGGTGGTGTTGCGCTCCAGCACCTCGACGATGCCGCCCTCGCGACGCCCGCGCCGGTCCACGCCCATCACGCGCGCCACCGCGCGGTCGCCGTGGAACACCCCGCGCATCTGCTTCGGCGAAAGGAACAGGTCGTCGTCCTGCTCGTCCGGCACCAGGAAACCGAAACCGTCGGGATGACCGATCACGCGACCGCGGATCAGATCCTCCTGGTTGACGGGGAGGTAGGCCCCGCGCCGGTTGCACAGCGCCTGACCGTCGCGCTCCATCGCCTTCAGGCGGCGGCGCAGGGCCTCCAGGCGTTCTTCGTCCGCGATGCCGAGGCGTTCGGCGATCTCCTCGAAGGACAGCGGATTCCCCTCCAGCTGCAGCAGGTCGAGGATGTACTCGCGGCTGGGGATGGGGTTGTCGTACTTCTGGGCCTCGCGTTCGAGGTTGGGGTCGACGGCGGGCTTGCTGCGTTTTCCTGGCATTCAGTGAACTCTTTCTTCTGGTGTTGTGCGCCGCACCTGAAGGCCGGCGGCGATGATGCCCGCGGAGTGTACGTCGCGGACAGTCTGCCGCCCATTATGGCTCCGATGCGTTCCCGGCGCATGTCTCCCCGACGATTGGTTCCTTGATTGACCCCGAAGATGGCCCCGGAGAAATGAGGCGGAGAAAGGGGCCACGCAAGTTGCCCGGGGATCAGGCTGCGGGGTTTGACACGTCCACGGAGGCGGCCTATATTACGCGCTCCTGAAGCGCAGACCCCCCTACAGGGTCGACCTCAAGTGCCGAGGTGGCGGAATTGGTAGACGCGCTAGCTTCAGGTGCTAGTGGGGGTAACCCCGTGGAGGTTCAAGTCCTCTCCTCGGCACCATTTTTCTTCGCTTCGCCTCCGAATGCTCTCTTTTAATGATGCCTCGTGGCGCCCTGCCATGCGGTAAAGCTTTGGCGTGTGTGGAACACGGCTCACCCTTGTGGCTCGTGGTGGCGCATGCCCGGCCTGCAGGGGCCGGACATGCGGACGGTCTTCATCCGCGGAACGGATCCCGCATGACCAGGGTCTCGTCGCGATCGGGCCCGGTAGAGATCATGTCCACCGGCACCCCCACCACCTCGGAGAGGCGCTCCAGATAGGCCCGCGCATTGGCTGGCAGCTTCGCGTATTCGCGCACGCCCACGGTCGACTCCTGCCAGCCCGGCATCTCTTCGTAGATCGGCGTACAGGAATCATAGGCCTCGGCCCCGGCCGGCGGGACCTCCACCCGACGCCCGTCAACGTCGTAGCCGGTACAGATCTGCACCGTCTCGAGCCCGTCGAGCACATCCAGCTTGGTCATGCACAGGCCGCTGATGCTGTTGACCGCCACCGCACGCCGCAGCGCCACCGCGTCGAACCAGCCGCAGCGCCGCGGGCGACCGGTGGTGGAACCGAATTCGTTGCCCCGGCGCGCCAGGTGCTCGCCCATGTTGTCGAACAGTTCGGTCGGGAACGGCCCGGCCCCCACCCGCGTGGTGTAGGCCTTGGTGATCCCCAGCACGTAATCCAGATCGCGCGGACCCACGCCGGAGCCGGTGGACGCACCACCGGCGGTGGTGCTGGAGGAGGTCACGAACGGATAGGTCCCGTGATCGATGTCCAGCAACGTGCCCTGGGCCCCTTCGAACATCACGTCACGGTCGGCCGCGCGCAGTTCGTGCAGGCGCCCCGCCACGTCCGTCACCATCGGCTTGAGACGCTCGGCATGTGCCAGGCACTCCTCCAGCACCTGCTGGTGATCCACGGTCGGCGCACCGAAATAGTGCTTCAGCGCGAAGTTGTGATAGTCCATCACCTCGCCCAGCTTGGCCGCCAGCCGCTCGCGGTGGAACAGGTCGTCCAGGCGCAGACCGCGGCGGGCCACCTTGTCCTCGTAGGCCGGCCCGATGCCGCGCCCGGTGGTCCCGATGGCCGCCTTGCCACGCGCCTTTTCGCGCGCATGATCCAGGGCGACGTGATACGGCAGGATCAGCTGGCAGGATTCCGACAGCCGCAGGCGCTCGGTGACCGGCACCCCGCGCCCTTCCAGCTCGTCCATCTCCTTGAGCAGTGCCTCCGGCGACAGCACCACGCCGTTGCCGATCATGCATTCCACGCCTTCGCGCAGGATCCCGGAAGGGATCAAATGCAGGACCGTTTTCTCGCCGTCGATCACGAGCGTATGACCGGCGTTGTGACCGCCCTGGAAGCGCACCACCGCCGCGGCATCTTCGGTCAGCCGGTCGACGATCTTGCCCTTGCCCTCGTCACCCCACTGACTCCCCAGTACGACTACGAAACGTCCCATCAGAGATCCACCACCGTCCATTGTCCGTTGCGGTATTCCAGCCGCGCCGTGGCTGCCGGGTCCTCGGCCTCGCCGCGCAGGGCACGAATGACCCGCCGACCCTGTTCACGCAGGGCCTGCACCGCCGCCTCGAGCTCCGGGTCGCTGCCCGCGGGCGCTACCACGCGGGTGCGAGGTGCCTCGGCCGGGGCCTCGCCCGCGTCGCCGTGGCGCAGCAGCTCGCGCAGGTCGGTACTGAAACCGGTGGCTGCGCGCGCGCGGCCGAACACCCGGCCGATATCGTTGTAACGCCCGCCGCGGGCGATCGCCTGACCGGAGCCGGGAACGAAGGCCGCGAACACCAGCCCGGTGTGATAGGCGTAGCCGCGCAGCTCGGCGATATCGAGATGCAGATCGACATCGGTCCCCAGCGCCTGCAGGGCCTCGACCACCGCCTGCAGGTGATCCAGCGCCGCACGCACCTCGGCCGGGGCCGGAGCCAGCACCGAACGCGCTTGCTCCAGCACCTCGGGGCCACCGTTGAGATCCGGCAGGGCACGCAGGGCGTCCGCCAGCGAGGGATCCAGGCCGCCGGCCCGCCATTCGGTCAGGGTCTGTTCGATCTCGGGAATGCTCTTGCGCTGCAGCTGATCGAAGAACGTCCGTTCCTGTGCGTCGTCGAGACGGGCGGCCCGCGCCAGGCTGCGGAAGATCCCGACATGCCCGAGATCCATGCTCGGCCGCCGGACGCCGCAGACCGCCAGGGTGGCCAGCATCAGCCGGATGATCTCGACGTCGGAATCCAGCCCGTCATGACCGAACAGCTCGGCCCCGGCCTGCAACGGACTGCGCGACCCGGACCACTCATCGGCCCGGGCACGCAGGGTCGTACCGACGTAACACAGCCGGTTGGCACCCTCGACATGCTGGCGATGGGCGTCGATGCGCGCCACCTGCGGCGTCAGATCCGCACGCACGCCCATCAGCCGCCCGGTCAGCTGGTCGGTCAGCTTGAAGGTCTGCAGATCGAGCTCATGGCCGGCACCGGTCAGGAGCGATTCCAGGTACTCCGCCAGCGGCGGCATCACCAGGTCGTAGCCCCAGACATCGAAATGGTCGAGCACGCGCCGGCGCAGACCCTCCAGACGCCGCGCCGATTCCGGCAGCGCCTCTTCCAGACCGTCCGGCAGCAGCCAGCGATTGATTTCCGTCATGTCATCCTTGCCTGCGCGGCCTGGCCCGTCCGCGGGCGGGCTGGCCAGAAAAAGGGCCCGCGCTGCGGGCCCGGCTTGTGGTTGGCGGCACCTGCCCGCACCGGCGCCGCCCCGCTGTCGGGGGCGGCGCCGGCCGTGCGATCACTCGGCGGGCTGAGGCAGCTGCGGAGCCCGGGGCGGACGTTCGCCGCCCGGGGCGTTGAAGAACTGGAAGAACTCCGAGTTCGGCTCCAGCACGAAGGTGCTGTTCTCGCCCTGCATGCTGTTGCGGTACGCGATCAGACTGCGGTAGAAGCGGAAGAAGTCTTCGTCCTCGCCAAACGAGGTCCCCAGGATCTCGGTGGCACGGGCATCCCCTTCCCCGCGGATCTCTTCCGAATCGCGATAGGCATTCGCCAGGATCACCGTCCGGTCACGGTCGGCACGCGAACGGATGCGCTCACCTTCCTCCTGACCGCGGGCACGGAAGTCCTGAGCCACACGTTCACGCTCGGCACGCATGCGATCGAACACCGACTCGGAGACCTCGTCCGGCAGGTCCATGCGCCGGATACGCACGTCGACCAGGTCGACCCCCAGCTCCAGCGCCGTCTCCAGCGCCGTCTGGCGCACCGCTCCCATGATGGTCAGGCGCTCGCCGGCCACCACGTCCTGCAGCTCGTAACGCGCGAACTCGTTACGCATGCCGTCGCGCAGGATCTGCGACAGGCGCTCCTCGGCCAGGCGCTCGTCACCGCGGGTGGCACGGTAGAACTGACCCACGTCGTTGATCCGCCACTTGGCGTAGAAATCGACGATGATGTTCTTCGCCTCGCTGGTCAGGAACCGGTCCGGCGGGATGTTCAGGGTCATGATCCGGGCGTCGAACTTCTCGACGTTCTGGATCAGCGGGAACTTGAAATGCAGTCCCGGCTCCTGGTCCACCTCGCGCAGTTCCCCGAGGGCGAACTTGATCACCCGCTCGCGCTCGTCAACGGTGTAGGTCGACAGGGCCACGATGATCGCGACCACCACGACCCCAATTCCGGCAATACGCAGCATCAGCGCACCTCCCGCGAGCGCAGGCGCTCGGTATCACGGTTCGACGGGGTCTCCACGCCGCTGCGTCGGGTATCCAGCGGCTGCGGGGTCGGCATGTCACCGTCCGCGGGACGGCCGGTCGCGCCGTGACCGGAGAGCAGCTCGTTCAGCGGCAGCATCATCAGGTTGCCGCTGCCGCCCACGTCCAGCATCAGCTTGTTGGAATCCTGCAGCACCGCTTCGACGGCCTCCAGGTACAGACGATCGCGGGTCACGTCCGGGGCCTGCTGGTATTCGACCAGCAGCTGATCGAAGCGCGACGCGTCACCCTCGGCACGTGCCACCACCTGATCGCGGTAACCCTCGGCCTCCTCGATGATACGCGCGGCCCGACCGCGGGCCCGCGGGATCACGCCATTGGCGTAGGCCTCGGCCTCGTTGCGGAAACGCACCTCGTCCTCACGCGCACGGATGGCGTCGGCGAAGGCCTCCTGCACCGCCTCCGGCGGCTGGGCCTGCTGCATCGAAACCGCGGTCACCACGATCCCCGCGCCATAGGCGTCGAGGTTTTCCTGCATGACCGTGCGGGTGGTCTGGGCGATCTCGCCGCGCCCCTCGCCAAGGATGAATTCAAGGTTGCCCTTGCCGACCCGCTCGCGGATGGCCGATTCCATCACCCGGTGAACCGTCGAGTCGGGGTCGCGCACGTTGAACAGGTAATCGACCAGATCGAGGATGCGGTACTGCACCGCGATATCCACGTCGATGATGTTCTCGTCGCCGGTCAGCATCAGCGCGCGACTCTCGATGGTGCGCACGTTGTCGACGTTCTCGACCTCCACCCGCTCGATGGGATAGGGCAGGTGCCAGCCGGGCCCCGGATTCTTCACTTCCTGGAACGCGCCGAAGCGCAGCACGACGCCGCGCTCGCCTTCCGAAATGATGTGAAAGCCGGAGGCCAGCCAGACGACCAGGGCGATGATCAGCCCGAGGCTGATCAGGGCCTGAGAGCCCCGCCCCATGCCGCCGCCACCAAGGCCGCTTCCGCCCTGGTTGCCGCCGCCAAACAGGCCATTGAGCTGCCGCGACAGCTTGCGCAGCATCTCCTCGAGGTCGGGCGGCTGCTGGCCGCCCCCGCCGCCGCTACCACCGCCGCGGTTACCGCCTCCCCCGCTCCAGGGGTCGCGGTTGTTATTTCCCGGTTCGTTCCAGGGCATGAATCAGGGACTCCGTCGATCGCTCGGGATGTGCCGAGAAGGCACAGGGAGCCGGTATTCTAGGGGGGCACCCGGGGGCGGGCAAGCGCACCCCTGCGGGAGTCGGGTTGAGGGAAGTCGATCCGCGGGCGATCGCGGGCCCCGCGGGGCCCGCGACGCGCCGGGGCGGACGGGTCAGGCCGCGTCGCGCCGCCCGGAAGAAGAGGCTTCTCCGACGCCGGCCGCTTCCCAGGCGCCCATGCCGCCGACCACGTTCATCACGTGGCGATGGCCCAGGCGCTGCAGGATGGAAGCCGCGACCGTGGAACGGTAACCGCTGCCGCAGACCACGGCCACCGGCTCTTCCGGATCGACGCCCGGGACGCCCTCACGGGTCTCCGCCACGGGGCGATGCACCGCCGCGTCGACGTGTCCCGCGGCGTATTCGGCCGGGGTGCGCACGTCCACCAGCCGGACCTCGCCGCGTGCCACCCGGTCCGCGGCTTCGCGGGCATCGACCTGGGCCAGAGTGTCCAGCGGCAGACCGGCCTCGGCCCAGGCGGCCATGCCGCCGCGCACGTAGCCGTCGATGTAGTCCCGTCCGGTACGGACCATGCTGCGCACGGCCTGTTCGATCACTGCGGGATCGCCACTGTCGTCGACCAAGACCACCGGACGGTCATCCGGCGTCACCCAGCCCGCCCAGTTGGCGAACGGGCCGCGGATACCGATGGCCAGCGCGCCGGGCACGTGGCCGCCGCCGAATGCCAGCGGATCGCGCAGGTCGATCACCGTGACCTCGCCGGCCTCGACCCGCCGCGCCACCTCGGCCGGCTCGATCGCCTGCATGCCCGGCAGCGGGATGACGTCCTTCGGGCCCTCGGAGTTGATGCCCTTGTTGCGCGGATAGAAGTCCGGGATCTCCGGCAGGCCGTGCAGCAGCTTCTCCACGAAGGCGTCTTCGCTCAGCGACGGGTCCAGATACGGGTTGGTCGCCCGCTCGTAACCCAGGGTGGAGACGGGACGCCCGGCCATGCCGGCGCCGCAGGCGGAGCCCGCCCCGTGCCCCGGGTGGACTTCCACACCGTCGGGCAGATCGGCCAGCTTGTCGCGCACACTGGCGAACATCTGCCGCGCCAGCTCGCGCTTGGCCTCCTCACCCAGCAGGTCGGGCCGGCCCAGCGAGCCGACGAACAGGAAGTCGCCGGTGATCAGTGCGATCGGTTCATCACGCGACCGTGCCCCGTCGAACACCACGAACATCAGATGTTCCGGCGTATGCCCGGGGGTATGCCGGACCTCGATGCGCACGTTGCCGATGTCGATGCGGTCCCCTTCGTGCAGATCCTCGTGCGGGAACTGCACCCGGAAATGCTCGCCGGCGTCGTAGCCCGAGAGCATCAGCCGCGCCCCGGTCTTGTCCGCCAGCTCGCGGGCGCCCGAGGCGAAGTCGGCGTGGATATGGGTATCCATCACGTACGCGATGCGATAGCCATGGTCCCGCGCATAGTCCAGGTAGACGTCCACATCGCGCTGCGGGTCGATGACGGCGATCTCGCCGCTGCCCTGACAGCCGACCACGAACGAATGCTGTGACAGCCCGGAATCCACGAAGCGTTCAAAGATCATCGTTCTACCTCCTTTCCCTGCAGACAGTGCAGGTGTTGCCCATTACTTGACTATTTTGGTCAGTTATTAGGGCAAAAGTTCCCGAAAGGGATTTCTGATAGACATCTTCAATGGAAGAGGGCCTGCACTACCGCCACCGCCCCCGTGGGGTGCCAGCGCGATGACGCGCATTGATCCGCGTTTGCCGGGCGATCAGGCGCCGGACCCCGGCGCCGACTCGCTCGCACGGACAGCCGGCGCGCCATCGCCGCCCGCGTCAACGGATCCCGGCTCCGGCCCGTGAGAGTCACCGGAACCGTCCCCGGGGCCGTCGCTACCGGACCCGTCGCCGGCTCCCAGGAAGGCCGTGTCCGGATCCAGCCCCGCTTCGCGAAACAGATCCTGGAACCGCCGCTCCGGCAGCTGCACGCGCAGGCGGATCGTCCCCTGCTCGCCGGTCTGTTCGGCCTCCACGGCGTTCTCGTCGTACAAAAGGGCCCGCAGGCGTCCGGCCGAGGGTGGCAGCTCCACCCAGCCACGGCGCATGGATTCGGTGAAAGACTCGGCCAAACGCTGGTACAGCCGCTCCACGCCTTCGCCGGTGCGCGCCGACAGCCAGAAGGCCTCCTCGCCCTCGCCACCGGCAAAGCGCTCCGCCGTCTCGTCGTCCCGCTCCGGCAGGGTGTCGATCTTGTTGTAGATCCGCCAGCAGGGCACGTCCTCGGCGCCGATCTCCGCAAGCACGTCCTCCACCTGGGCGATGTGGCGCTCGCGCTCCGGATCGGCGGCGTCGATCACGTGCAAAAGCAGCGCCGCCTCGCGGGTCTCGGTCAGGGTCGCCTTGAAGGCCGCCACCAGTTCGTGCGGCAGGTCGCGCACGAAGCCAACGGTGTCCGCGAGGATCACCGACTGGTGCGGCGCCAGATCCAGCCGGCGCAGGGTCGGATCCAGGGTGGCGAACAGCTGGTCGGCCTGATAGACGTCCGAATCCGTCAGGCGATTGAACAGGGTCGACTTGCCGGCATTGGTGTAGCCCACCAGCGAGACGGTCGGCACCTCGTTGCGCAGGCGCGCCTGGCGCCCCTGCTCGCGCGTGCGCTCGACCTTCTCCAGACGTCGCTCGATATGCTTGATGCGCGCCGCCAGCAACCGGCGATCGGTCTCCAGCTGGGTCTCCCCGGGCCCGCGCAGGCCGATCCCGCCCTTCTGCCGTTCCAGGTGGGTCCAGCCACGCACCAGCCGGGTGGACATGTGACGCAGCTGCGCCAGCTCCACCTGAAGCTTGCCCTCGTGGGAACGCGCGCGCTGGGCGAAGATGTCGAGGATCAGCCCGGAACGGTCCAGCACCCGGCACTGCAGGTGCTTCTCCAGATTACGTTCCTGGCTGGGCGAGAGCTCGTGGTTAAAGATGACCAGATCGGCCTCGTGCGCCACCACCTGCTCGCGGATCGCATCCGCCTTGCCCGAGCCCACGAACAGGCGCGGGTCGGGCCGGTCGCGCGAGCCGGACTCCACGGCCGCCACGTCGGCCCCGGCCGAGCGCACCAGTTCCTCGAATTCCTGCAGCTGGACTTCGAGGTCGGTCGCCCCGCCGATGGCCAGAGCCACCAGCACCGCACGGTCACCTCCGGTCTGAGGTCGCTCAAACAACGACGGGCCACCCCCGCATTGCAGAACGCCCGCGCCTAGTCATCAGCGTGCTCCCCGGTGGCCCCGGCACCACCTTCATCCATCGGCATCCGCACCTGCCGCGCCGGCACGATGGTGGAGATCGCGTGCTTGTACACCATCTGCGACACCGTGGAGCGCAGCAGCACCACGAACTGATCGAAGGACTCGATCTGCCCCTGCAGCTTGATGCCGTTCACCAGATAGATCGAAACCGGGATCCGGTCGCGGCGCAGTGCGTTGAGAAAGGGTTCCTGCAGCATTTGCCCTTTGGCCATCGGTACATT
The DNA here is from genome assembly GCF_000377785.1 of Thioalkalivibrio sp. ALJ24. GTDB lineage: Bacteria > Pseudomonadota > Gammaproteobacteria > Ectothiorhodospirales > Ectothiorhodospiraceae > Thioalkalivibrio. The sequence goes on from NZ_KB898727.1 coordinate 50,802, forward strand.
CCCTGGTTGCATTCATCGAGGCCCGCGCCGCGGGCCGGAACCTGTAAAAAGAGTAGCATATCGTCAGCCGGCCGCCGGATCCGCGGCCAGCGCCGCCAGCGCCTGTTCGACATCGGCGTTCTCCGCCGCCAGGCGCGCATGCAGCGGGAAGCGCCGCAGACCGGTCAGCTGACGTTTGGCCAGCTGGCGGGTCGCGGCAATCGCGTGGGTGCGGAATGTGGCGAAATCGATCTCGCCGTCCAGCCATTCCCAGCCCTGGCGGTACCCCACCGCGCGCTGCGACGGATGCTCCGCGGTCAGACCGGGACGTGCCCGCAGGGCGCGCAGTTCATCCACAAACCCCGCCTGCAGCATGGCATCGAAGCGTTCGGCAATCCGCGCGCGCAGACGTTCCCGATCCTGTGGCCACAGGGCCAGTGCCCGCCAGCCCTCCGGCAGACGCGCCTCGCCCCCCTGCTGAAAGCTCGACAGCGGCTGCCCGGTCGCCTCGAACACCTCCAGCGCGCGCAGAATGCGCTGTGGGTCGTTGGGGTGGATGCGTACGGCCGCGTCGGGGTCGGCCGCCTGCAGGGCGCGATGCAGCGCGGCCGACCCCTCGTGTTCCAGGCGCGCGCGCACCGCCTGACGCACCGCCTCCGGCACCGCAGGCATGGGGTCGATCCCCTCCAGCAGGGCACGCAGGTAGAGCAGGGTCCCGCCGGCCAGCAGCGCCACGCGCCCGCGCGCATGGATCGCGCGGATGCAGGCGCGGGCATCCTCGGCGAAGGCCGCCGCGTTGTAGGTCTCTTCCGGATCGCGGATATCCAGCAGGTGATGGGGCACCTGCGCGCGTTCCCCGGTATCCGGCTTGGCCGTTCCGATATCCATGCCGCGGTAGACCTGCGCCGAATCGACGGTCACGATCTCGGCATCCAGACGCTGCGCCAGCGCCAGCGCCAAGGCGCTCTTGCCAGTGGCCGTGGGGCCGGCGAGCAGCACCACCGGCGGCAGGGCGGTCGCCATCAGCGTCCGCGCATGAACAGCTCGTCAAGGGCGGCATGATCCAGTTCCACCCAGGTCGGCCGCCCATGATTGCACTGTCCGCTGCGCTCGGTGGCCTCCATGTCGCGCAGCAGCTGGTTCATCTCCGGCAGGGTCAGGCGGCGTCCGGAACGCACCGAACCGTGGCAGGCCATGGTGCTCAGCACTTCGTTGGCCGCCGCCTCGGTACGCTGGCTGTGGCCGCTCTCGGCCAGATCCCCCAGTACGTCGCGCAACAGCGAGCCCGCGTCGCGCCCGCGCAGCAGCGCGGGCGCCGCACGCAGGCGCAGTCGCTCGGGACCGCAGCGGTCCACTTCGAAACCCAGGCTCGCCAGGGTGTCCGCCTGCTCTTCGGCCCGCTCGGCCTCGTCCGGAGTGACTTCCACCTCTTCCGGCACCAGCAGCGGCTGGGCGGTCACCCGCTCGCGGTCCCACTCGCGCTTGAGCCGCTCGTAGGTGATGCGCTCGTGCGCGGCATGCATGTCCACCAGAACCAGGCCGCGGGCGTTCTCGGCGAGCACGAAGGTCTCCGCGACCTGGCCGATGGCGAACCCCAGCGGCGGCATCTCCGCGCCGTCCGTGCCTTCGCCGGGAGCGGTGTTCACCCCGGCATAAGCGGGTGCCGCGCGCTCGCCCACGGCGGCGCCGGCACCCTCCGGAGGACGGAACGCGGCCCAGGCCGCGGCAAATCCGTCACCGCGTCCCGGGTCCTCGCGCCCGCCGCACCCAGTGGACGGAACGGGGCGCCCGCTGCCGCGTGCCGGACCGTCACCTGGTGGCACGCCTTCAAGAAGGCCCGGTCGCGACGGCCCGCGGGCCTCCGGACGCGGCTCGCTCGCCGAAGCGGCAGCAGGACCACCGGCGGACATCCCCGCCCCGGCGGCCTCCGTGCCCTGACCGGCCTTCGCCTGTCCCAGCGCGGCATGCAGGGCGTGAAAGATAAAGTCGTGCACCATCCGCGACTCGCGAAAACGCACCTCCTGCTTGGTCGGGTGGGCGTTCACGTCCACCTGGGCCGGATCCAGCTCCAGCTCGAGCACGAACATCGGATGGCGCCCGTGGTAGAGCACGTCCTGGTAGGCCTTGCGCACGGCGGCGGTCAGCACCCGGTCGCGGATCGCGCGGCCGTTGACGAAGAAGTACTGCTGATCGGCCTGGGCCCGCGAGCGCGCCGGGGCACCCAGCCAGCCGGACAGCACCAGCCCGGCGCGCTGCTCGTCCACCGGCAGGGCATCCGCCAGAAACGCCTCGCCCAGCAGGGCCCGTACGCGCGCCGCCGGATCCCCGGGCTCCGCCGGAAGGTCCAGGGTCACGCGGTCGTTGTGGCGCAGCATGAAGCCCACTTCGGGGTGCGCCGCCGCCAGGGTACGCAGTACCGATTCGCAGTGTCCGTACTCGGTGCGCTCGGTGCGCACGAAGCGCCGCCGCGCGGGCACGTTGAAGAACAGGTCGCGCACCTCGACGGTGGTACCGGGAGGATGCGAGGCCGGCATCACCTCGCCGAACACGTCGGAGCCATCGCCGGAGAGCTGCCAGGCGTTGCGCGCGCCCGGCACCGCCGAGGTCAGGGTCAGACGCGCCACCGACGAGACCGACGCCAGCGCCTCCCCGCGAAACCCCAGGGTGTGCAGCGACTCCAGGTCTTCCATGCTGCCGATCTTGCTGGTCGCATGACGTGACAGCGCCAGCGGAAGCTCCTCGCGCGCGATGCCACCACCGTCATCGGTAACCCGGATCAGCCGCGTCCCGCCCTGTTCCAGGCGCACCTCGATCCGCGACGCCCCGGCATCGAGGGCGTTCTCCACCAGCTCCTTGACCACCGACGCCGGGCGTTCGATGACCTCGCCGGCCGCGATCTGGCTGATCAGCTGACTGGAGAGTTTCTGGATGCCCACGTCGCACTCCATCGGGAAAGGTCAGCGGCGGTATCGAGCGATCGCCGCCGGCCGCGATTCTACCGGCAAGTGCTACGGCACAACAGGAACGGGGCGGGCAAATCGCCCCCGAGGAACGCCGCCAACGGGACAGGCCCGTCAGCATGAGAGGGCGGCAGGGAGCGCCTCAGCTGCCGCGCGAAGGGACTTCCAGCACCTGGCCGGTGTAGATCGTGTCGCCGCTGACGCCGTTGACCTCGCGCAGCCGGGACGGGGACACGCTGTAGTTTTCCGCGATCCCCGAGAGCGTCTCCCCCGGACGGATGATGTGCTTCTCCATGTCCTCGCCGCCATCGGCGATCAGCGTCCCCGGACGCGCGTGGGTCGAGAAATAGGCCCGCAGGCCGGTCAGCAGGGCCTCGGCCAGCGACTGCTGGTAGCTGGAGCTGCGCAGGCGGCGCTCGTCCTGCGGATTGGAGATGAAACCCGCCTCCACCAGGATGGACGGCACGTCCGGAGAACGCAGCACCGCGAAATTGGCCCGCTCGACCTTCGGCCGGCGAACCTTGCCGACCCGGTCCAGCTCGTCGATCATGCGTTCGGCCAGGGTGGAACTCGCCTCCAGGCTCCCGCTCTGGGCGAGATCCAGCAGCACGTTGCTGAGCGAGTCGTCCTTGCCGTTCATCGGCACCCCGCCCAGTCGCAGGTCGGCCTGGTTCTCGCGCTCGGCGAGGAAGCGCGCGGCCTCGCTGGACGCCCCGCCCTCCGACAGCATGTACACCGAAGAGCCGTTGACGCTGGAATCGGGGAAGGCGTCGGCATGGATCGAGACGAACACATCCGCGTCGGCCTCGCGTGCACGGTTCACGCGTTCGCGCAGGGGCAGGAAGTAGTCGCCGGTGCGGATCATCTCGGCCTTCATGCCCCATTCGTCCTCGATCAGCTCGGCCAGCCGCTGCGACACCTCCAGCGCCACGTCCTTCTCGCGCGTGCCGCCGGGGCCGATCGCGCCCGGGTCGTGCCCGCCGTGCCCGGCGTCGATGGCCACGATCACGTCGCGCAGGTCTTCCTGAGAACGGCCGCGACGCGGTTCGGCGCCCTCGTCGTCATCGGCCGGTGCACGGGAAGTGCCCGAGGAAGACTTGCGGGTCAGGTCCAGCACCAGGCGGTGGGGCGAATCCTGGGCGGGCATCAGCTGGAAGCTGCGCGGATCCACCGGCTCGCGCAGATCCAGCACCACGCGCAGGTCGGAACCGTTGCGCGGCGCATGGCGCACGCCTTCGATCACCGAACGAGGATGGTCATTGATCTCCAGCGTGGCATCCGTGTTCGCATTGGCAAGGTCCACCACCAGGCGATCCGGAGACTGCAGGTGGAACAACTCGTAATCCGCCTCGCCTTCCATGTCGAACACCAGGCGGGTGGTCTCACCGTCCACCGACATGCGCAGCCGCTCCACGCGCGACCCGGCCGCCGCCGGCAGCGGCAGCCCGGCCAGGCTCAGCGCCCCCAGACCGCCCAGGGCCCGCAGCAGCTGGCGGCGATTCGGATCGATCTCGGAACGGTGACGGGCCACGCGAACACCCCACGTAATCAGGGACTCCACACTCATTGTGGACAGATCCTCTGAAAAAGCAACCCGGAATGTCGCCATTTTTTAGGAAGATATCCGCACTTCTGCGTGCACCCTCCCAAGTGGTGACGAATGGTCAGGCAGTCCCTCTCCGGCCAGAAAACACCACATGTTGTGCCCACCAAAAGAGGGGCATCCCAGATCTACCCCGACGCCGACCCGTCCGCCAGAGCCGCCCGGCAGGCATCCGCCGCCGGCCCTTCCAGGAACATGCGACGACCGTCACCCGCGTCTTCCGCATGTCCGGACAGACGCACGCGCAGATCGGGCTCCGGCAACCAGCCCCGTCCGCGTTCCGGCCATTCGATCAGCCACAGCGCCCCGGGCGCGTGGAGTTCGCGCACGCCCAGGTATTCCAGTTCCTCCGGGTCGCCGAGCCGATAGAGATCGAAATGCAGTATCGTCCCCGAATCCAGCTCGTAGGACTCGACCAGGGTGTAGGTCGGGCTCCGCACCGGACCGGCGTGCCCCAGGGCCCGCAACAGGCCACGCACCCAGGTAGTCTTGCCCGCCCCCAGATCGCCCTCCAGATAGACCGTGCGCACGCCTTCCACCCGCGCCAGCGCGGCCCCGGCCGCCTCGGTGGCGCGGGTGTCCGGCAGGTCGATCGGCCCGGCCTCAGTCACCCCTGCCCCCCGGCGGCGGCCGGCAGGGCGTCGATCAGATCGCCCGCCAGCATACCGATATCGCCGCCCAGCCGATGCGCCGCGACCCGCGCGGCCGCCGCATGCCAGGCCGCCCCGGCACGCGCCGCACCGCGGGCGCCCAGCCCCTGCCCGCGCAGCGCCGCGATGATGCCGGTCAGGGCATCGCCGCAACCCGGGGTCGCCATCCCGGGATGCCCTCCGGTCACGCAGTCGTACGGCCCCTCGCCGGCATCGGCGACCAGGGTGCCCGCGCCCTTCAGCAGCACGGCGCCGCCGAAGCGCGCAACCAGCTCGCGCAGCCGGGTCGGGCGGTCCGCCTCCACCGCTGCCGCCTCCAGGTTCAGCAGGCGTCCGGCCTCGCCCGGATGCGGCGTCAGCACCCAGTCATCCGAGCGCCGCGGGGTCTGCGCCAGCAGGTTGAGGGCATCGGCATCCACCACCAGCGGGCGGCCGGAATCCGCGGCCGCCAGCCACAGTTCCCGCCCCCACGGACCCTGGTCCAGCCCCGGGCCGATCGCCACCGCATCCGCCCGTTCCAGCCAGCGCAGCAGTTCCGGACCTTCGCTCACCCCGCGCACCATGATCTCGGGGCGGTCACTGCAGACGAAGGCCGCATGTTCGGGATGAGTCAGCAGGGTCACGCGCCCGGCCCCGGCACGCAGGGCCGCGGTCGCCGCCAGCCGCCCCGCCCCGGCGAACCCGGGGGCACCCCCGACGACCATCACGTGGCCGGCATCGCCCTTGTGCGCCCCGGGCCGCCGCCGCGGCAGCCCCGATCGCCAGTGCCCGGGGCCGACGCGCCGCGCGGTCGGCGCGAAGCTCTCCACCAGCGAGTGCGGCAGATCCAGCGGTGCCACGCTGACGGCCCCCGCGTGATCCACCGCGGCCCCGGTATGCAGCCCGGGCTTGTCGGCAATGAACGTCAGGGTGCGCGTGGCCCGCACCGCCTGGCCGCGCAAGGCCCCGCTGTCGGTATCCACGCCGGACGGCACGTCGGCCGCCAGCACCGGGAGGCCGGCGCGATTCAGCCGTTCGATCACGTCACCGTACCCATCGGTCAGCGGGCGCTGCAGACCGATACCGAACAGCGCATCCACCCACAGCTCCGCAGTGGCGGGCTCGAACGTCTCCAGCGGGTGGATTTGGCCCCCACTTTCCTCCCACAGACGCCGGGCCCGCTGCCCGTCCGACTCCTCCCGCGCCCGCGAGGACCCCGCGTGCAGCACCACCTCCAGTCCGGCCGCCCGCGCGCGGCGGGCCAGCACGAAACCGTCGCCGCCGTTATTGCCGGGGCCGCAGAGCACCCCGATACGGGTCACCTCCGGCCAGCACGCACGCAGATGTTCCAGCAGCGCCGCCCCGGCCCGGTCCATCAGCTCGCCCGGCGCGATCCCGGGCAGGGCCATGGCGGTGGCATCCAGCTCGCGCATGGACGCACTGTCGAACAGCGGTTCACCGAACACGGGGCTGGCCGGCGACGGGGGTGCGGGGGCATCATTCATGTCCGTTTCTCTCCTTGCTGGCCTGTCGATCGTGCCTGAGCATCCCGACCCGCGCCAATGCGCCGAACTCGCCGATCGCATCCGCCAGTGGGGACGCGAACTCGGCTTCGCCGACCTGCGCATCGGCCCGGCGCGGGTCCCCGAGGCCGACCGTCGGCAACTGAACACCTGGCTCGAACGCGGCTCCCACGGCGACATGCAATGGATGGCCGATCGCGCGTCGCTGCGCCATGACCCCGACGCGCTGGTTCCCGGAGTGCAGCGCATTATCAGCGTGCGCATGGATTACTTCCCGCCCCGCACCCGCCGCCCCGCCGCCCAGCTGGCGGATCCGCAGGGCGCCTATGTCTCACGCTATGCCCTGGGCCGCGACTACCACAAGCTGCTGCGCAAGCGACTGACCGAACTCGGCCGCCGGATCGAGGCCGAGGCACCGCACGGCTACCGCGCCTTCACCGACAGCGCGCCGGTGCTGGAGAAGGCACTGGCGCAGCAGGCGGGCCTTGGCTGGATCGGCAAGCACACCAACCTGCTGGCCCGCGGGACCGGCTCCTGGTTCTTCCTCGGTGAACTGTTCACCGATCTGCCGCTGCCGGTCGACCCCGGTCCGGGCGAGGACCACTGCGGGAGCTGTCGCGCCTGCCTGGACGTGTGTCCCACGCAGGCGTTCCGCGGCCCGCACGACCTCGATGCGCGACGCTGCATCTCGTATCTCACCATCGAGCTGAAAGGATCGATCCCGGAAAACCTGCGCCCGCTGATCGGCAACCGCATCTACGGCTGTGACGACTGCCAGCTGGTCTGCCCGTGGAACCGCTTCGCCGAGGTCGCGGCCGAACCGGATTTCGTCGCCCGCCATGGCCTCGACAGCGCCTCGCTGGTCGAGCTGTTCGCCTGGGACGAGGCGACCTTCCTCGAACGCACCGCCGGCATGGCGATCCGCCGCATCGGCCACGAACAATGGCTGCGCAACCTGGCCGTGGCGCTCGGCAACGGACCGGCCACCGATCAGGCGCGCGAGGCCCTGGCCGCGCGCGCCGACCACCCGTCGCCACTGGTGCGGGAGCATGTAACCTGGGCCCGGACACGCCTGGACGAACGGGCCGCCGGCCGGCTCGCCGAACCGCCGGCCATCCCGGTGAAGGCGCTCACTCGCGCACCGGTGGACCCGGCCGCAAGGCCCGCCAGCATCCCCGCCCCGGAGGCCGGCACCGGGACGCCCCACGAGGACCCCACGAGCGGTTCCTAGGGAAACACTGATCAATGTACACGCTCGCGCTCGAGTCGCTTTTGCGTGCGAACAAGGCGCGGCGACCGCCGTGCAGTTATTCTGCACAAGGAAGCCGCAACGCCGTGCGCGCGCAAAAGCGGCCGAGCCCCTACGGGGTTGGGCCCCGGGTTCCCCGATCCGGCGTTGCGCCGCTTGCGGGTAGAACCACTACCCGCTGCACGACGCGCCTTGTCTCGGAAAACCCGGGGCACCAACGCGAGCGTGTACATTGATCAGTGTTTCCCTAGGCTCCGGCCTCCGGCCGAATCCAGACCAGGCTCGCGAGGCGCCCGGTCGTGCCGTCGCGACGATACGAGAAGAACCGCTCGGGATCGCTGAAGGTGCATTCGCCACCGCCATGCACGGCCACGCCCGCGCGCTGCAGGCGATCGCGCGCCAGCGCCTCCAGGTCCGCCAGCCAGGGCCCGCTGCGTGCGGCCGCTTTGAAAGCGCCGGTCATGTGCGGCTGCACCGCCAGGAACCGCTCGCGCACCTCCGCGCCGACCTCGAAGGCTTCGGGGCCGATCGCCGGCCCCAGCCAGGCCTGCCAGACCGCCTGCGGACAGGCCTCTTGCAGCGCCGCCAGCGTGGCCTCCAGGACCCCGTCCACCAGCCCGCGCCAGCCGGCATGCGCCGCCGCCACCGCCTCCCCGCCGGTACCGGCGAACAGCACCGGCAGGCAGTCGGCCGTCTGCACCGCGCAGACCCGACCGGGCCGGGTGGTCATCACCGCGTCGGCCTCCACCGGCGCACCGGCGGCGGCCAGGTCTTCCGCGCGCACCACCCGCGTGCCATGCACCTGCGCCGGCCAGTGCAGCTCGGCACCGGGCACGCCCCGCGCGGCCACCGCCCGCGCCAGACGGCGCCGGTTCCCGGCGACCCGCTGCGGATCATCCCCGGTATGCAGCGCGAGATTCAGGCTGGCCCATACGCCCTCGCTGATTCCGCCGGCGCGGGTGGTCTGCAGGGCCCCCACCGCCGGACCGACGGGCCAGTCGGGCGTGATCAGAACCTCGTCATACAGCGCGTCAGCGGCGTTCATGCCTGCGCCTCCGCGTGCGCGGCATCCGCGCGCAACACCTCCAGCAGCGAGGCGAAATCCGCGGGCAGCGGCGCCTCGAAGGCCTGCGCCTCGCCCGTGGCGGGGTGACGGAACTCCAGGCGCGCGGCGTGCAACGCCTGACGCGGGAAGCCATTCACGACCTCCCGGGCCGACTCGTCCATCCCGCGCACCGGTCGCGGCCGGCCGCCGTACACCGGGTCACCCACCAGCGGGTGACGCAGATGCGCCATGTGCACGCGGATCTGGTGGGTACGCCCGGTCTCCAGACGCGCGTTCAGCAGGGTGTGGCCACGAAAGCGTTCCGCAACTCGGTAATGCGTGGTCGCGGGCTTGCCCGCCGGGTTCACCGCCATGCGCTTGCGATCGACCGGATGCCGGCCCACCGGCGCATCCACCGTGCCCCCGGCGATCACCCGGCCGTGAACCAGAGCGCGGTATTCGCGGTGCACGCTGCGCTCCTGCAGCTGACGCACCAGGGCGGTCTGCGCCTGCGCGTTGCGCGCGACCACCATGAGGCCGGTGGTGTCCTTGTCCAGGCGGTGCACGACCCCGGCGCGCGGCAGCACGCCGACCTCGGGCGCGTGGTGCAGCAGCGCGTTGACCAGGGTCCCCTGCCGGTGACCGGCCGCCGGGTGCACCACCAGCCCCGCCGGCTTGTCGATCACCAGCACGTGGGCATCCTGGTACCGAATGTCCAGGTCGATGGGCTCCGGCACATCCTCCAGCGACGGCGTCTCCGGCGGCGCCAGCTCCACCGTCTCGCCGCCGCGCACCGGCGTGCGCGGGCGGGGCTGGCCCCCGTCCACCCGCAGGTCGCCGGCCTTCAGCCACTGCACCAGCTGACTGCGCGAGTACTCCGGGAACAGCCGAGCCAGGGCCGCGTCCAGGCGCTGACCCGCCTCGTCCTCGGGCAGGACTGCCCGGCGTGCTTCGCTCATGTCCCGAACCTCCGCGGGCCGGCCGCGTCAATCATCGTCAATGGTGTAGAATCCGGATCTCATCCGCGTACAACGGTTCGCAAGAGGTGTCCGTGTTTCCAGCTTCCGCCCTGCCGCGCCTGCTCGTCATCCTGATTGTGGCCCTGCTCCTGGCCGGCTGCGAGGGCTGGCGCGATGACCCGACCGCCGACTGGTCGGCCAGCCAGCTTTACGGCGAGGCCAAATCCGCCCTGGATCAGGGCAACTACAGCCAGGCCGTGGAGTACTACGAACTGCTGGAGGCCCGCTACCCGTTCGGCCGCTTCGCCCAGCAGGCGCAGATCGAGATCCCCTACGCCTACTACAGGGCCGGAGAACCGGAGCCGGCGCTGGCGGCGGTGGATCGCTTCGAGCAGCTCAACCCGCGCCACCCGAACCTCGACTATGCCTACTACCTGCGGGGCCTGATCAATTTCAACCGCGATCAGGGCTTCCTCAGCAACGTGTTCCCCAAGGATCCGACCGAGATGGACCCGGAACCGCTGATGCAGGCCTACGAGGACTTCGACCGCCTGATCCGGACCTTCCCGGACAGCCCGTACAGCGCCGACGCGCATCCGCGCATGGTGTTCATCCTCAACACCCTGGCCGCGCACGAACTGCGGGTCGCCGAGTTCTACATGGAGCGCACCGCCTGGGTGGCCGCCGCCGAGCGCGCGCGCCACGTGCTGGGCCACTATCCCAATGCTGATGTGATGCCGCAGGCCCTGTCCGTGCTCTACCACTCGTATCGCGAGCTGGGGCTGGACGACCACGCGGATGCCGCCCTGAGCGTGCTGGAACTCAACGATGCCGACGCCGCCGTCGCGGTGCGCGGCGGCGAGCATCTGTCCCTGGACGTGGATCGCGGAGGCCTCTGGCGCGCCTTCGACCGCCTGCCATTCTTCAACTGAACGGCGAGGGCCCCGACTTCGGAGGTGGCTTCAGAGGGCCTCGCTGCCCTCCTCGCCGGTGCGGATACGCACCACGCGATCCATGTCGGAGACAAAGATCTTGCCGTCCCCGATCTTGCCGGTGCGCGAGGCCTTCACGATCGCGTCGATGCAGGCATCCACGCGGTCATCGTCCACCACCAGCTCCAGCTTCACCTTGGGCAGGAAGTCGACCACGTATTCGGCCCCGCGGTAGAGCTCGGTGTGGCCCTTCTGCCGGCCGAAACCCTGGACCTCGGTGGCGGTCATCCCGGCGATGCCCATCTCGGTCAGGGCCTCGCGAACGTCTTCCAGCTTGAACGGCTTGATGATCGCCTCGATCTTCTTCATGCAAATCCCCTGGTTGCCCCGCCCGGGCGGGCCCGGTGCGGGCGAGTCATGTCCGGATCAGTGTATCAGACCATCACCGCCGCGCTGTCAGCCGGGACGGTAGCCGGAGGTGATGGGATAGCGTCGGTCACGGCCGAAGGCCCGCGGACTGACGCGCACGCCCGGAGCCCCCTGACGACGCTTGTACTCGGCCCGCAGCACCATGCGGGCGACCCGTTCCACGACCTCGCGCGGATGCCCCCGGGCCACGATCTCGGCCACCGAGGCCTCCTCTTCCACGAAGGCCTCCAGCACCGCGTCCAGCACGGGATAGGGCGGCAACGAGTCGGTATCCTCCTGCCCGGGCGCCAGCTCGGCGCTGGGCGGGCGTTCGATCACGCGCGCGGGAATCGCCTCGCCAAGGGTATTGCGCCAGCGCGCCAGGCGCCAGACCCACTGCTTGGACACGTCCTTCAGCGGGGCGAAGCCGCCGTTCATGTCGCCGTACAGCGTGGCATAGCCGACCGCCAGCTCGCTCTTGTTCCCGGTGGCCAGCAGCATGCGACCGGTCCGGTTGGACAGGCCCATCAGGACCACCCCGCGCGAGCGGGACTGCAGGTTCTCCTCGGTCACGTCGCCGGGTGGCGGCGGTACCGATGCCAGCGCACTGTCGAGCCCGCCGAGAAACGCCTGCACCATCGGCTCGATCGCCACCTCGTGGTAATCCAGCCCCAGGGTTTCGGCCTGGGCGCGGGCATCCTCGACCGACATCGAGGCTGTATAGCGATAGGGCATCATCACCGCGGTGACCCGCTCCGGACCCAGGGCATCGGTGGCAAGGGCCGCGGTCAGCCCGGAGTCGATGCCGCCGGACAGCCCCAGGATCACCCCGGGGAAACCGTTCTTGTCGACATAGTCGCGGATGCCGGTGACCAGCGCGGCGTAGAGATCCGCGACCTCAACATCCGCAGCGTGCGCGGAGCTGTCGGCCTCGGATACCGCCGCCGGCGCGGGCGGCAGCGGCGACACCCCTTCGGGCGCCACGGCCACGGGCCGGGGACGTCCGGCGTCACCGGCCTCCAGCTCGACCAGCGCCAGTCCTTCCTCCCAGGGATCCAGCAGGGCCTGCGGTGCGCCACCGGGGCCGGGATGCAGAAAGCTGCGGCCGTCGAACACCAGTTCGTCCTGTCCGCCCACCTGGTTGACGTAGAGCACCGGGCACCCGGTCTCGGCGACCCGCGCGGCCACCACCGCGGCACGCTCGGCCGGCTTGCCGCGATGAAACGGCGAGGCATTCAGATTGAGCAGCACGTCGGCCCCGGCGATGCGGGCATGCGCCGCCGGGGCCGGCTGCCAGATGTCCTCGCAGACCGTGACACCCAGGCGCCAGCCACCCAGCTGGACCACGCAGGGCTCGTGCCCGGCATGGAAGTAGCGCACCTCGTCGAACACCGAGTAGTTGGGCAGGATGTGCTTGGCATAGCAGGCGTGCACCGTACCGTTGCGCAGCCATACCCCGGCATTGGCCAGGTCTTCCTCAGTGCGCCGCGGAGCGCCCACCAGCAGGTCGATGCCGATGCTCATATCGGCCAGCCGATCGAGCGCCGCGTCCACCGCATCCAGGAACGCGGGGCGCAGCAGCAGATCCTCGGGCGGATAGCCGGTCAGGGCCAGCTCGGGGAACACCACCAGATGGGCCCCGGCCGCACGCGCCTGCTGCACGAACTCGCGCATCCGCCGCTCATTGGCCTCCAGTGCCCCCACCACGGGGTTGAACTGGGCCAGGGCAATGCGTGGCGCTTGGGCAGTCATGTTCGAAGTGCGGGGATCAGCGACCGGAGACGCCCAGGGCCTGCTGCATGGCCTGGCCCAGTTCCGCCGGGCTCTCCGCCACCACGGCACCGGCGCCGCGCAGGGCGTCCATCTTCTGCGCGGCGGTCCCCTGCCCGCCGGCGATGATCGCCCCGGCATGCCCCATGCGCCGCCCCGGCGGGGCCGTGGCCCCGGCGATGTAGGCGGCCACCGGCTTGTCGAATTCCTCACGGATGTAGCGCGCCGCGCGTTCCTCGGCATCACCGCCGATCTCGCCGACCATCAGTACGCCGTCGGTCTCGGGGTCGTCGCGGAACATCCGCAGGCAGTCGACGAAATCCAGCCCCTGGATGGGATCGCCGCCGATGCCCACGCAGGTGCTCTGCCCCAGCCCCAGCGCGGTGGTCTGGTGCACGGCCTCGTAGGTCAGCGTGCCCGAGCGCGAGATGATGCCGATGCGTCCGCGGCTGTGGATGTAGCCGGGCATGATCCCCACCTTGCAGGCCTCCGGGGTGATGATCCCCGGGCAGTTGGGGCCGATCAGGCGGGTGCCGGTGTCGGCCAGCATCTGCTTGACCCGCACCATGTCCTGCACCGGGATGCCCTCGGTGATGCACACCGCCAGTTCGATCCCGGCATCGGCCGCCTCGCAGATGGCATCGGCGGCGAACGGCGCCGGCACGTAGATCATGCTGACCGTCGCACCGGTAGCCGCCACCGCGTCGGCCACGGTGTCGAACACCGGGCGATCGAGATGGCTCTGCCCGCCCTTGCCCGGGGTCACCCCGCCCACCAGGCGGGTGCCATAGGCGATGGCCTGCTCGGAGTGGAAGCTGCCCTGCTTGCCGGTGAAGCCCTGGCAGATCACCCGGGTGTCGCGGTCGACCAGGATACTCATGCGGCGGCCTCCACCACGGCGCGCGCGGCCGCGTCCAGATCGGCGGCCGGGATCACGTCCAGGCCGGAATTCGCCAGGGCCTCCCGGCCCTGCTCGGCGTTGGTGCCCTCCAGACGCACCACCACCGGCACGTCCACCTGCACCTCGCGGATCGCGGCGATGATCCCCTCGGCGATCAGGTCGCAGCGCACGATGCCGCCGAAGATGTTCACCAGCACCGCCTGCACCGTGTCATCGGACAGGATCAGCTTGAAGGCGGCGGTCACCCGTTCCACGGTGGTTCCGCCGCCCACGTCGAGGAAGTTGGCCGGCTCGCCGCCGTGGTGCTGGATCAGGTCCATGGTCGCCATCGCCAGACCGGCGCCGTTGACCATGCAGCCGATGGAGCCGTCCAGCGGGATGTAGTTGAGGTCGTGCTCGCGGGCGCGCTCCTCGGAGGGGTCGCGCTGGTTCGGATCGCGCAGCTCGACCAGCGCCGCCTGCCGGTAGGCGGCGGAGTCGTCCAGACTCAGCTTGGCATCCAGCGCCAGCAGCTCACCGTCCCCGGTCTGCACCAGCGGGTTGATCTCCAGCAGCTGGGCATCCGTGCGGGTGAACAGGGCATGCGTATTGGTCGCCAGCTGGGCCACCGCCTTCGCCGCCGCGCCCTCCAGCCCCAGGGCCGCGGCGATGCGCCGGCCGTGGAACGGCATGATCCCGGTCGCCGGGTGCACCGGCAGGGTCAGGATCGCCTCCGGGCGCTCGGCGGCCAGGGTCTCGATGTCCATGCCGCCCTCGGCCGATACCACGAAAGTCAGGCATTCGCGAGAACGGTCGACCAGCAGGGCGAAGTAGAACTCGCGTGCGATGTCGGCCGCCGGTTCCAGCAACACCCGCTCCACCGGCTGTCCCTCGGGCGCATTCTGGGCGGTCACCAGACGCGTGCCGAGCATGCCGGCCGCCGCGTCCCGAGCGGCCTCGCCGTCCTCCACCAGGGTCACCCCGCCGGCCTTGCCGCGACCGCCGCTGTGCACCTGCGCCTTGACCAGCGCACGCCCCCCGCCCAGCTCGCGCCAGGCGTGCGCGGCGGCGTCCGCCGTGTCGACGACCCGGCCCTCGGGCACCGGTATCCCGGCGTCACGAAACGCCGCCTTGGCCTGAAATTCGTGCAGATTCATGGCGGCGAGGATAGCGGCGCGCCACCGTGGCGACAACTGCCGCGGCCCCGCAGCGGGCGGGTGGCCGGATCGGGTAGACTGCGCGGCTTCACGCATACCCGCGACGATGCCGCATGACCCTGGCCCTGTTCGATCTCGACAATACCCTGCTCGCCGGCGACAGCGATCACGCCTGGAACGAGACCCTGATCGCCCGCGGGGCGGTGGACCGCGAGTCCTTCGCCGCGGGGAATGATCGGTTCTACGAGCAGTACCTGGCCGGCACGCTGGACATCTTCGAGTTCTGCCGCTTCGCCTTCGCCCCGCTGGCGGAGCAGCCCCGCGAGCGGCTGGAGGCGTGGCGCGAGGCCTTCATGCAGGAGATCATCGAGCCAATGATCGCACCGGCCGCCCACGCGCTGCTGCAGCGCCATCGCGAAGCCGGCGACGAGCTGGTGATCATCACCGCAACCAACCAGTTCGTCACCGCCCCGATCGCGCAGCGCCTGGGGGTGCCGAATCTGCTGGCCACCATCGCCGAGGAACGCGACGGCCGCTTCACCGGCGAGGTCGCCGGTACGCCCTGCTTCCAGCATGGCAAGGTGGATCGTCTGCACGCCTTCCTCGCCGACCACCACGACGACCCCGACGCGGTGATGGCGCAGGCCTGTTTCTACAGCGATTCGCGCAACGACATCCCGCTGCTGGAACGGGTGGGCCGGCCGGTGGCCGTGGACCCGGACCCGACCCTGGACGCACACGCCCGGGAACAGGGGTGGGAACGCCTGACCCTGCGGGCCGGGGCGCAGCCGGTCACACTGGACTGAGGCCAGCCGCCCGCCACGGCAGGACCGTCAGGCCGGGTTGAACACGCCGTCCAGCGCGGCCAGACGCTGGCCCGCCGGGGTCAGGGCCCGGCCGGCCTCGTTCATCGCCGCGCGCCAGCCGGCGATCAGTTCGGGCAGGGCCTCGACCACCTGACGGCGCCGCAGCCGCCCGGTGCCGGACATCGGCCACATCGGCCGGTAGTCGCAGTTGTCGGCCGCGTCGCAGACCATCACGCCCCATTCGCACCGGGTCACGTCGTGCTCGTGTTCACGCACCACGATGCGGTAGGCCCCTTCGGCGTTCATGTCCGCCATGCCCACCCCGGGCCCGACGTGTTCCACCTGCAGTTCGGCGGCGATCGCGTTCAGCTCCGCCTCCAGCGCCTGCAGGGCGTTGTCCGCCGCGGCGGACAGCCCCGCCTCTCCGCGCGCCACCGCCAGCAGCGGCTGCGCCTGTTCCACATCGAACTCCGTGCTCATGCTGCGTACACTCCCCTGTTGAAATGGCGACCGAAATGGCATGCCCCGGTCCGCGGGGCGCGCGAACCATAGCACGGGAGACCGCGAGATGACCCATCCCCCCATCGCCCTGACCATTGCCGGTTCGGACCCCGGGGGCGGCGCCGGCCTGCAGGCGGACCTCACGACCTTCACCCGGCTGGGGGTGCACGGGGCCACGGCGGTTACCGCCATCACCGTGCAGGACACCCGCAACGTGATCGACTTCAGCGTGCTGCCGGCCGCCCAGCTGCGCGCGCAGATCGAGGCCACGCTGGCGGACCTGGACGTGGGCGCGATCAAGATCGGCATGCTTGGCTCGGTGGAGAACGTGGAAACCGCCGCCGCGCTGCTGGGCGCGCACCCGCATATCCCGGCGGTGCTCGACCCGGTGATGGTCGCCGGCGGCGGGGGCGAACTGGCGACCGAGGCGGTGATCGACGCGACCCGCGAGATCCTGCTCCCGCGCGCCACCCTGATCACCCCCAACGGTCCGGAGGCGCACGCCCTGGCCGGGCACGACACCCCGGAGCACCAGGGCCCGGCCCTGCGCGAACGCGGCGCGCGCAACGTGCTGATCACCGGTGGCCACGAGGGCGGCGAGGACGAGCCAATCCGCAACCGGCTGTTCCGCGAGGACGGCCACCAGCGGATGTTCGAACTGCCGCGCCACCCGGCCGGTTTCCACGGTTCCGGCTGCACCCTGGCCGCCGCCATCGCCGCCTTCCTCGCCCGCGGGCGCGACCTGGAACCGGCGGTGATCGAGGCACAGAATTTCATGAACCACGCCGTGCAGACCGGCTACGCCCCCGGACAGGGCCAGCACGTGCCCAACCGCCTGTGCCCGGCCAACCATGACTGAACCCGTAACCGAGCGCGCGCCCCTGCGCGGGCTGTACTTCGTCACGCCTGCCCCGCCGCCCGGGGCCGATCCGCTGCCGGCCCACACCGACGCGGCCGCCGCCGCACTGGCCGGCGGGGCCTGCTGCGTCCAGCTGCGCGACAAATACCTGGAAGGGGAAGCACAGGAGACCGTGGCACGGGCGCTCGCCCGACTCTGCCACGACCACGGGGCGTATTTCATCGTCAACGACGACGTGGAGCTCGCCGCGCGCATCGGCGCCGACGGGGTGCACCTGGGGCGCGACGACCCCGACCCGGCCGGCGCCCGCGCCCGTCTGGGGGACGCGGCGGTGATCGGTGTTTCCTGCTACAACGAGCTGGCGCGCGCGCGGGCGGCGCAGACGGCCGGGGCCGATTACGTCGCCTTCGGCTCGATGTTCCCGTCACCGACCAAGCCGGAGGCGGTGCGGGCCACCCCGGAGCTGATCCGCCAGGCCCGGCGCGAACTCAACGTGGCGATCTGCGCGATCGGCGGCATCACCGCGGACAACGCCGCGCAGGTGGTGGCCGCCGGCGCCGACATGGTCGCGGTGATTCAGGGCATCAGCGCCGCGCCCGATCCCGAGGCCGCCGCCCGCCGCATCGCCGCACTGTTCCGCAAGACCTAGCACCTCTTTGCACCGCCGCCGCCCCGTCGCTAAGGTTGCGGGGTTGCATGGTCGGGGCTGCGGCCCCGACCCCGCTCCCAACTCCCATTGCAGACAGGACACCGCCATGCAGGAAACGCTTCGCCTCTTTGAAGCCGCCAAAAACCGGATCCCCGGCGGCGTGAACTCCCCGGTACGCGCCTTCAAGGGCGTCGGCGGGACCCCCATCTTCATGGACCGCGCCAACGGCGCCTACATGTGGGATGCCGACGGCAAGCGCTACATCGACTACATCGGCTCCTGGGGTCCGATGGTCGCCGGGCACGCCCACCCCGAGGTGATCGAGGCCGTGCGCGAAGCCTGCAACAACGGCCTGTCCTTCGGCTGCCCGACGCGGCTGGAAAGCGAGATGGCCGAGAAGATGTGCGAGCTGGTCCCGTCCATGGACATGGTGCGCATGACCAACTCGGGCTCCGAGGCGACCATGAGCGCGATCCGCCTGGCGCGCGGCTACACCGGCCGCGACCGCATCGTGAAGTTCGAGGGCAACTACCACGGCCACGGCGATTCCCTGCTGGTGAAGGCCGGCTCCGGCGCCCTGACCCTCGGCCAGCCGAGCTCGCCCGGCGTGCCGGCCGAACTGGCGGCGCTGACCAGCACGCTCAGCTACAACGACCCCGAGGGCGTGCGCGAGTTCTTCCGCGAGAAGGGCGAGGAGGTCGCCTGCATCATCGTCGAGCCGATCGCCGGGAACATGAACTGCATCCCGCCGGTACCGGGCTTCCTCGAGACCCTGCGCGAGGTGTGCGACGAATACGGCACGGTGCTGATCTTCGACGAGGTGATGACCGGTTTCCGCGTGTCCGCGAACTGCGCCCAGGGCTATCTGGGCGTCACCCCGGACCTGACCACGCTGGGCAAGATCATCGGCGGCGGCATGCCGGTGGGCGCCTTCGGCGGTCGCCGCGAGATCATGGAGCAGCTGTCCCCGCTGGGGCCGATCTATCAGGCCGGCACCCTGTCCGGGAACCCGATCGCGATGACCGCCGGGATCCGCACCCTGGACATCCTCAGCCGCCCGGGCTTCCATCAGGACCTGGAGGAACGCACGCGCAAGGTCGTCGCGGGCTTCGAGGAGGCCGCGCGCGAGGCCGGCGTGGCCCTGACCACCAACCAGGTCCCGGGCATGTTCGGGCTGTTCTTCAGCGAGGAGAAGGTCACCGATTTCGCCGGCACCACCGCCAGCGACACCGCGGCCTTCGGACGCTTCTTCCACGCGATGCTGGAAGAAGGGATCTATCTCGCGCCCTCGGCCTTCGAGGCCGGCTTCATGTCCAGCGCGCACTCCGACGCGGATATCGAGGCCACCATCGAGGCGGCGCGCAAGTGCTTCAAGGCGCTGGACGCCTGAGCGTCACGCCCCGGCGGGTCGGCACCGATGCGCGGACCTGTCGCCCTGAGCGTGGCCGGGCTGGCCCTTCTGGCGCTGGCATGGGTCGCGCTGAGCGGGGCCTTTCAGGGCCTGGCCGAAGACTTCGAGGGTCCGGGCAGCACCGAGGTGGAGATCCCGCGCGCCGGTGACTATCGCCTGTGGCTGTATACCCGGACCTACCTCGACGGGACCTTCCGCGAGTTCCCCGAGCAACTTCCGGACGGAACCCGGGTCGTCGCCCGGACGCCGGACGGGGACGAAGCCATCCGGCTGCAGTCATCGCGGGCCACCCTGACGTACACCTCCGGACAGACCGAACGGGTAGCCCTGGGACGCTTCCACTTCCCGGAACCGGGGACGTACACGATCCTCGCCGAAGGGATGGAAGACGCGCATGCCTTCACCCTCCGCGAGGTGCGCTTCCTCGAGCACGCCCGGCGTGCCGCCCTGTTCGGGATCCCCGGCGTGGTGATGTTCCTCGCCGGTATCGTCTGGGGCATCGTGGTCGCCACTTCCGGACGCCGCGACGAGGAACCCGGTTCGTGACGCCCGCTGACGGCCCCCGGGCATGCCCCTGATCGACGCGCTGGCGGCCACGCCTGCCGGACTGGCCGTGCTGTTCGTGATCCTGGGCCTGATCACCGGCATCCCGGCCGGGCTGTTCGGGATCGGTGGCGGACTGGTGCTGGTACCGGTATTCGTCGCGGTCTTCACCGTACTGGGTTTTCCCGAGGCGGGGGTGGTGCAGCTGGCGGTGGGCTCGTCACTGGGGGCTATCATCCCCACCGCGCTGCTGTCGGCGCGGGCCCACCACCGCCGTGGCGGGGTGGACGGCGAGGCCGTGCGCCGGCTGCTGCCGGGGATCATCGGCGGGGCCCTGCTGGGCGCCGGCCTCGCCACCCAGCTCGACAGCGACCACCTCGGGCGGATCTTCGGCGCCTTCGAGGTCGCGATCGGTCTCTGGATGCTGCTCAACGTTCAACCGCCCCGCAAACCAGTCCCGCGCCGCGGCGTGTGGCTGGGCGGGGGCGGCATCATTGGTGCGGTATCCGCACTGATCGGGATCGGCGGCGGCACCCTGACCACCCCCTTTCTGGTCAGCCAGGGGCTGGAACTGCGTCGCGCCATCGGTTCGGCCGCGGCCCTCGGGGTGCCCATCTCCATCGGCGCGACCCTGGTGTTTGCCCTGCCGCAATGGACCGCCGGCGAGCCGGCCACCCCGGAATGGAGCCTGGGGTATCTCTACCTGCCGGCCATCGCCGGGGTGGTCGCGGGTACCGCCATCAGCGTACGCGCCGGGGTCTGGCTGGCGCACCATCTGCCGGTCGCGGTGCTGCGCCGCGGCTTCGCCGGGGTGCTGATCCTCGCCGGCCTGCTGATGCTCCTGCGCTGAATCCAACCTGAGGCCGGGGACTCAGCCGTTCGGCGAGGTGATGCCCGTGAGGATCGCGGTCATTCCCAGTACGGCGGCGACCAGCACACCTTCAACCGCGATGCTGCGCCGCAGGCGCCGGGGTGCCGTGGTCTCACCCCGCGAGAATGCCGGCACCAGACGCCACTTGTTCAGCGCGGCCAGCAGCAGGAGCAGCGCCACCAGCAGCACCTTGGCGAGCAGGAACTGCCCCCAGGCGGTAGTGAACAGGGGTGTCACGCCGCCTGCCAGCAACACGGCCAGGACCGCACCCGCAAGCACCAGCAGGCCCACCACAAGCAACGCGACACGACCGAAACGCTCGAGGATGCGGGCGGCCGCCGGATCCGCGGCGGGTTGCCCCGCAAGGCGATAAAGTGGCCACAGCGAGGCGATCCAGAACGCGGCCGCCAGCAGGTGCAGGATCAGCAGGCCGCCCAGCAGCACGCGCGGTTCGCCGGCCGTATGCCCGACCTGCACGAAGGCAAGCATCACCAGCAGGACGCCACCCAGACTCAGGCCGTAGCCCACCCCCGGCAGCCGCCGGACATCCAGCAGGATCGCCTGCACCAGCAGCAGGCCGCTCACGGCCAGCACCAGCCGGGTTCCCTGAGCTCCGTCGAACACCATGCCCAGCATCGCCGGATCAAACGCGGCGGACACATTCCCGCCCCCGAGATACCCCGCCTGCAGCGGCCACTGGACCAGGACCAGCGCGATCGCGACCCAGGCCGCGATCGCACCCGTACGGCTGGCCGCCCGGCGCGCCGGATCGGGCAGATCCGGAAACGCCAGACGGAACAGCACTGCCCCGGCCGCCAGCAGGGCGCCGGCATGGAACCCGGCCGCCGCCAGGATCATGGCGACCATCCAGGCATCCACACCGGCCAGCGCGGACAGCCAGGCCACGCCTCAGTCCTCCACGGTGAAGCGGAAGCTCCCGGACATCATGTGGCCGTCGCGGGCCAGACCGCGCCAGCGCACCTCGTAGTCACCGGCTTCCATGGATCCGGCCGGACGCACGTGGTATTCCTCGGTGGGGTCATTGCCCGGCCCGCCTTCCAGCGACACCCGGCCCTGCGGGCCGACCACGTCGAACTGGGTGATGCGCATCGCGCCATCGAAGTGGATCCCGATCTCCTCGGGGGTACCCTCGACCGTGGAGCCATCATCGGGCACCTGCCCCATCTCGCCCTCGTGGGCCAGCAACGGGGTGGCAAAGGCCAGCAGCAGGGCCGCAAGGCCGGACAGCAGGGTATTGCGCGTGATCATCGTCATGATTTCATCCTTTTCGTTGTTCGGGTGCAGTCGTGTCGTGTCAGCATCCGCCGGCCACAGGCCACCGGGGGACGCCTTGCAGCGTCCCCGGCCGCCCGCGCCGGTGGAAACTCAGTGGTTGTGGCCGCCGTGTCCTCCGTGGTCCCCGTGGCCTCCGTGACCGTGATGCCCGTGTGCATCGCGGCTGGGGGTCGGGAGCCCGTCGGAATCCGCATCCGCGACCTTGCCGCGACGTACCGGGCTGCCGAAGTCGGGGTCGTCGCTTACCTTGTGGGCCACCTCCCCGTCCGGGTGCCAGTACCAGCCCGGGTCACGGAAGTCCCCGGGCTCGAGGTCGTCGCGGACCTTGATCAGGGTGAACATGCCGCCCATGCCAATGTTGCCGAACGGCCCGTGGCCCATGCCCATCGCCAGGGTGTTTTCCGGGCCCGGCATGTGGCCACCGTCGGTGTGGTCCTGGTGATCCGCCATGCCGTGCTCGCCCATGGCCATGTAGCCCGGCAGGATGCTGCGGATCTCTTCCTCGATACCGGACTGATCGACCCCCAGCGGGTTGGCGATGCCGTGCCCCATCGGGTTCATGGTGTGGTGGGTCATGTGGCAGTGGAACGCCCAGTCGCCCGGCGGTGCCGTGAACTCGATATCGCGGGTCTGGCCGACCGCAACGATCTCGGTGGTCTCCTTGCGCCACTGCTCGCGCGGCCAGCGCCCGCCATCGGAACCGGTCACCTCAAACGACACCCCGTGCACATGCATCGGGTGGTTCCACATCGACAGGTTGCCCATGCGGATTCGCACCCGCTCGCCGGTCTTCGCCACCAGCGAGTCGATGGCCGGGAACACCTTAGAATTCATCGACCACAGGTCGAAATCGACCATGATCGACGGGTCCGGCGTGCGCGTGCCCGGGTGCAGGCCCCAGTTGTGCAGCAGGATCGCGTAGTCGCGGTCCACCGGCTCGATCTCGCCGTCCTTCGGGTGGATGATGAACATCCCCATCATCCCCATCGCCATCTGCACCATCTCGTCGGCATGCGGGTGGTACATGTGCGTGCCGTGCTGGTTCAGCTCGAACTCGTAGACGAAGGTCTCGCCCGGATGGATCGGCGGCTGGGTCACGCCCTTTACGCCGTCCATGCCCGAGGGCAGGTGGATGCCGTGCCAGTGCACCGAGGTGTATTCCGGCAGGCGGTTGGTCACGTAGATGCGAACCCGGTCGCCCTCCACCGCCTCGATGGTCGGCCCCGGGGTGGTGCCGTTGTAGCCCCAGCACTTGGCCACCGAGCCGGGCGCGAACTCGTGCTCGATCTCCTCGGCGACCAGGTGGAACTCCTTCACGCCGTTGTTCATTTCGTAGGGCAGGGTCCAGCCGTTCGGCGTATGCACCGGCATGTAGCCCTGTTCGGTGCGTTCGCCGGGCGTGGCATCGCCCTCGTTGTGGTGCTCGTGACCCGTTTCGGCCATCACCCGGGTCAGGGTGGTTGCCGGCAGCATTGCCGCGCCGGCGGCCAGCAGGAAGTTACGCCGTTTCATCAGTGATGCCCTCCGTGACCGTTGTCGCCGTGGTCACCGTGATCGCCATGGTCGTGATCCTCGTGATCCTCGTGATCCTCGTGATCTCCGTGATCTCCGTGATCTCCGTGATCTCCGTGATCTCCGTGATCTCCGTGATCCCCGTGATCCCCGTGATCTCCGTGATCCCCGTGATCCCCGTGATCCCCGTGATCCCCGTGATCTCCGTGGTCCCCGTGGTCCCCGTGGTCCCCGTGGTCCCCGTGGTCATGATGGTCGTGGTCCATCGCGGACGGGTCATGCTCCAGCGCGTCGGTTTCGAGATAGCCCTCGTCACCCGGCGCCCCGCCCGGCAGTTCGCCGGCCACGGTAAAGGTCAGATCCACCCGGGCCCGCCAGTAGTCCCCCAGCGCGGCCACCGCGCGCTGCCAGTCGGCGAGCTCTTCCTGCTTGGTCACCAGCAGATCGAAGACATCGTCGAACATGAAGTTCACGCGCTCCTGCATGCGCTCCACCTCGATCTCGCGGGCCGGGACCAGCTCGTAACGCTTGGTGCTGAACTTGTCCCGTTGATGGGCCAGCCGCACGAAGTGCTGGTGGACGTCGGCGGTCACGGCCTGTTCCAGCTCGGCCTTCCGGGCCTCGCCGTCCTCCAGCCGCGCCTCGGCACGGGCGATGCCGGCCTGGTTCTGGTTGAAGATCGGCAGGGTGAAGGAGATACCACCGCCCCACAGGCGGGTGCCATCGGTCTCGCGCTCGAACTCGATACCGGGCTCGATGTCGCCCAGCCAGCGATAGCGCCGTACCAGGGCCACGCCCTCGGTGAGCCCTTCCAGGGCATGATCCAGGGCCCGCAGATCCAGACGCTGCTCCAGGGCCTGCTCGACCAGGGCCTCGCGATCCTCCACGCCGGCCAGCGGCAATGGCAGCTTGCCGGGGACCTCCCAGTCATCGACGTGACCGGGCAGCCCCATCAGGTGCGCCAGACGCAGACGGGTCTCGCGCTCGCGCTGACGCGCGTCCTCGAGCTTCAGCCGCGCTTCGGCGGCACGGATATTCAGCCGGGCACGTTTCAGGTCGGTGATGTTGCCGGCGTCATAGAAGCGTTCGCCCAG
The DNA here is from genome assembly GCF_000377785.1 of Thioalkalivibrio sp. ALJ24. Taxonomy (GTDB): domain Bacteria; phylum Pseudomonadota; class Gammaproteobacteria; order Ectothiorhodospirales; family Ectothiorhodospiraceae; genus Thioalkalivibrio. Next base: position 75,438 of record NZ_KB898727.1, read on the forward strand.
CAGCGAACCGAGATCCGCGGCACGGGTCTCCAGCGCCTGCACCTGCGCCCGCTGGCGCGCGGCGACCGCGTCATACCAGGCACGTTCGGTGTCCGAGGCCAGGGCCACCATGCCTTCGGCCAGCTGCAGACGGGTGGACTCCCAGTGGGCCTCGGCGATGTCCTGACGCGCACTGCGCATCAGCAGGCCGGAGATCCCCCAGGCCAGACCGCCCCCGGTCTCGTTGCCGCCACCGCCCTCGGGGCGCATCACCGACAGCGACAGGGTGGGATTGGAGAACTGGGCGGCCTCGACCACGTCGGCGGCCGTCAGATCCAGTTCGGCGTAGGCCTGCTGCATGCGCGGATTGCGCCACAGGGCCTGATGAATGGCCTCCTCGAGCGTCAGCTCGCCGGAGGGTCGGGGCATCTCCGACTCGGGCAGGTCGATCCCCTGCACCGAGACATCCTCCGCCAGGTCGGAGCGGTCCGGCTCGGGTGCGGTGACCGCGCAGCCGGCGAGGAACAGCACCGACACGACGGGGAGCAGCAATCGGGTTGCTCGCATCGTGAAAATCTCCTTGATCGGACTTCGATTCCGCATCCCGCGCGAACGCGCGACACGGCGTTGCCGCCCGCCGGCACCGGGTGGAACCCGGACGTGCGGACAGCTCCGGCGCTCGGGCCGGTGCAGTCAGATCAGGAGAGGGTCGGGGGTCGGTACAACGCGGCCGCGGGCGGGCCGTTCTGGAAGGAATACAGACTCATGGCCTGCTTCACCGGGGCCGAAAAATCGGTTCCGGACGAAGTCGGCATGCCCTGGCAGTGACCGCAGGCGGAACAGCTGGCCAGACAGGTGGGGTCCACGCAGTCGGCGTGCCCGAGCGGGTCACCAACGTGGGAAGAGTCGGAAGTCACGGGGGCATGGTGATCGTGATGCGACTCATCGGCATGCCCGGCGTGCGGATCATGTCCATGGTGGTGCGATTCGGCACCATGGGCATGGCCGCGCTCGTGACCGGGGTGCGGATCATCGGCGGACGGGGTTGCGTGCATCGCTGCATGACCGGCGTGACCGTCTTCCATGCCCACTGCCGCAGCCACCGCCGGCAGGCCGGCAATCGCCGCCACCAGCATCCAGCAAAGCAGTTGTTGGAAGACCCGTTTCACGTCAGTCGAAACCTCGTCTGGTGAGGCGGTGCCAGTCGGCAACTACGCCGGAAAATACCACAACCCGCGGCTCCCTGTAGACGCGACCCCGGCATTCTGCAATCCAGCGCCGGGGCACCCGCGGAGCTCGCCACGGCGCTGCGCGCCTCGCGATGACGGGAACCCCTCCAGCCCCCGTCGTTGCGAGGAGCCAAAGGCGACGCGGCAACCTCCGCGCAAGACCCCGGCGCGGGCCGATTCAGGCGTCGGCCAGCGCGCGCTCGATCACGTCGCGCAGGTCGCGCGAGATTTCGAGGGCGGCGAGGCGCTCGAGTTCCGCACGCATCTGCTCGCCGCGCGCCGGATCCACCTTGCGCCAGCGGGTCAGCGGCTGCACCAGACGCGCGGCCGTCTGCGGGTTCATCCTGTCCAGCTTCTCCACGAAGCCGGCAATGCGGTGATAGCCCTCGCCGTCGGCCTGGTGGAAATGGCGTTCGTTGCGGGCCATGAACGGGCCCAGCACCGCGCGCACGCGGTTGGGGTTGGACCAGCGGAACCCGGGATGCTGCAGCAGGTACTCCAGGCGGTCGAAGCCGCCCGGCACCTGGCTGGCCGCCTGCAGGCCGAAGTACTTGTCCAGCACCAGCGGATCGTCGTGGTAGCGCCGCTCGAAGTCGGCCAGCAGCAGGCCCCGGGCCTCATGGTTCAGGTCGTTGATGGCATTCAACGCCCCCATGCGCATGGTCTGGCTGCGGGCCTTGCGATACTGCTCCAGCACCTCGGGCACCGCGGATTCGTCACCGACCGCCACCCGCAGTGCGAGCAGGCGGTTGCGCAGGCGCCGCTGCCCCATGGCATCGGCGGTGAACGCGCCGTTGTCGATGTCGTCCAGCTTCGGCTGGCGGTCACGCAGCCGGTCCGCCAGCGGGGCGTACAGCCGTGCCTCCAGGGCATCACGTTCGGCCCGCAGGCGCACCGGGTCCACGCAGTCGAACAGCTCCGCCAGCTCGCGCGGCGGCGGCAGCTGGAGGATCGTGGCCAGCAGCACGGGCTCGATCGCCGGATCCTCCAGCAGGGCCGCCAGGGCATGCTGGATTTCCGCCTCCAGCACCGGGTCGGCGGCGTCATCCTCGATGCGCGCCCGGATCGCACGCCGCATGAGGGTCTGCGCCGCTTCCCAGCGGCTGAAGGCATCGTCGTCATGGGCCAGCAGGTGGGCGAGGGTCGTCGCGCTCTGGTTGGCCTCCAGGATCACCGGCGCGGAGAAACCGCGCAGCCAGGACACGGCCTGCGGGGTCGCCGAGAGCTCGTCGAAATGGAAACTGCGCTCCGAGCGGTCGAGCTCCAGCACCCATTCATCCTGTTCCGGGCCGCCCTCCAGGCGCCCGCGGATGCGCCGCCCGTCGGCATCCAGCATCGCCACCCGCACCGGGATGACCACCGGCTCCTTGTGTTCCTGACCCGGCGTCGGCGGCGTGTATTGCCCCAGGCTGATGCGGAACTCGCCGGTGGAACCATCCTGCGCGGTGGCGGCGGTCACGTGCGGGGTTCCCGCCTGGGTATACCAGCGCTTGAACGCCGTGAGGTCGCGCCCGCTGACCTCGGCCATCACGGCCACGAAGTCGTCGGTGGTGACCGCCTGACCGTCGAAGCGCTCGAAATAGACATCCAGCCCGCGGCGGAAGGTCTCGCGCCCGATCAGGGTGCGCAGCATGCGGATCAGCTCCGCGCCCTTCTCGTACACCGTCAGGGTGTAGAAGTTGTTGATCTCGGCGTAGTGATCCGGTCGCACCGGGTGCGCCAGCGGCCCGGCGTCCTCGGGGAACTGATGGGCGCGCAGCAGCGAGACGTCGTCGATGCGCTTGACCCCGTACAGCGTGCAGTCGGTGGTGAACTCCTGGTCGCGGAAGACCGTGAGCCCTTCCTTCAGCGACAGCTGGAACCAGTCGCGGCAGGTCACGCGATTGCCGGACCAGTTGTGGAAGTACTCGTGGGCGATCACCGACTCGATGGCGACAAAGTCGTCGTCGGTGGCGGTGTCGGGGCTGGCCAGCACGTACTTGGCGTTGAACAGGTTCAGCCCCTTGTTCTCCATCGCCCCCATGTTGAAGTCGTCCACCGCGACGATCATGTACACGTCCAGATCGTATTCGCGGCCGAAGGCCTCCTCGTCATAGCGCATCGCGCGCTTCAGCGAGGCCAGTGCGTGATCGCAGCGATCGGCGTTGTGCGCCTCCACATACAGCTCCAGCGCCACCTCGCGCCCGGACATGGTGGTGAAGGTATCGCGCTGACAGGCCAGATCCCCGGCGACCAGCGCGAACAGGTACGACGGCTTGGGGAACGGATCTTCCCACACCGCGTAGTGGCGCCCGCCGTCCAGCTCGCCGGCCTCCACGCGGTTGCCGTTGGCCAGCAGCACCGGGTACTGCGCCCGGTCCGCCTCCAGGCGCACGCGGTAAGTGGTCAGCACATCCGGGCGATCGGGAAAGAACGTGATGCGGCGAAAGCCCTCCGGCTCGCACTGGGTGCACAGGTTGCCGCTGGAAGCGTACAGGCCTTCCAGCGCGGTGTTCTGCTCCGGGTGGCAGCGGCTGACGATCTCCAGCCGCGCCGACTCCGCCAGGCCGTACAGCAGCAGGCCCTCACCATCCTGCTCCAGCATACCTTCGCCCGGCTCGGCGCCATCCACCGTCAGCGACACCAGCTCCACGCCGTCGCCGTACAACCGCAGCGGCGCCCCCGGCTCCGCCGCCTGCGGGTTGCGGCGCACTGCCATGCGCGTCGTCACCTCGGTGATCGCCGCCGCCAGATCGAAATCCAGCTCCAGGTTCTCCACCTCGAACGCCGGCGGCTGATACTCGCTCAGATAGACCGGCTGGGGGTTCGCATCACGCATTCCAGACTCCAGATCAGAAACATTGCCAAAGGTTTAACACGCCGCCGCTGCCCCGGCCCATACCCGGACGCCGGCGCCGTCATTGCAACCGCCGGGTTTCCGCGATGGCGGAGCCGGGGATCTGGCGCTGCGCGCCCAATCCGTTAGCATACCGCGCATGGAATGGATCGATATCTGCTTCAACCTCACCCACGAATCCTTCAACAAGGAACGCGACGAGGTCCTCGAGCGCGCGCGCGAGGCCGGCGTGTCCTGGATGCTGATCACCGGCGCCGACGCCCACCAGAGCGAGAAGTGCCTGAAGATCGCCGACCAGTACCCGGACTGCTGCCGCGCCACCCTGGGCGTGCACCCGCACCTGGCCAGACAGTGGACCGACGCGACCGCCGCGCGGTTCAGTGACCTCGCCCGCGCGGACGCCAACGTGGTCGCCATGGGCGAGATGGGGCTGGACTACAACCGTGACCACTCGCCGCGCCCGCAGCAGCGCATCGCCTTCGAGGCCCAGCTGGAGCTGTCCGCGGACCTCGGCCTGCCGGTGTTTCTGCACGAACGCGACGCCCACCACGACTTCGCGCAGATCCTGCGCCGCTGGCGTGACAAGGTGCCGGCCGCCGTGGTGCACTGCTTTACCGGCGAGGCCGACGCCCTGGCCGAATACCTCGACCTCGACTGCCACATCGGCATCACCGGCTGGGTCTGCGACGAGCGCCGCGGCAAACACCTGCACACGCTGGTCCCGACCATCCCGCGCGGCCGCCTGATGATCGAGACCGACGCCCCGTACCTGCTGCCGCGCACCCTGCCGAAGGGCACCGGCAAGAAGATCGGCAACGGCCGGCGCAACGAGCCCGCCTTCCTCCCCCACATCGGCGAATACGTGGCCCAGCTGCGCGACGAGACCCCGGAAGACCTCGCCGACCACACCACCGCCACAGCCCGCGCCTTCTACCACCTGCCCGAAACCGCCGATGCCTGAAACCCCGAGCAGCGGGCCGCCACGCGTCGCGCTGGTCACCGGCGCGGCGCGCGGGATCGGGCTCGGGATCGCCGAGCGCCTGGTGCGGGATGGCTGGCAGGTGGTGCTGGCCGATATCGACGGCCCCGAATGCGAACGGGCCGCCACGCGCCTGGGCCCCGCCGCCCGCGCCATCGCGCTGGATGTCCGCGACGAGGAACAGGTCCGCGAGGCCATCCGGCGCACGGAGGAATGGCACGGCGCCCTGGATGCCCTGGCAAACAACGCCGGCATCAGCGACCCGCACTCCGGTCCACTGGAAGGGCTGGACCTGGCCGACTGGCAGCGCTGGCTGGACACCAGCCTGACCGGCGCCTTCCTGCTCGCCAAGCACGCCCTGCCCCTGCTGCGCCGCCGCCGGGGCGCCATCGTGAACATCAGCTCCACCCGCGCGCTGCAGTCGGAACCGGACACCGAGGCCTACGCCGCGAGCAAGGGCGGACTGGACGCCTTCACCCACGCGCTGGCCGTCAGCGCCGGACCGGAGGTCCGAGTGAACGCCATCCGCCCCGGCTGGATCGACACGCGCGGCCCCGAACAGCAACAGGCCGAGCCGCTGTCCGCACAGGACCACGCCCAGCACCCGGCCGGGCGCGTCGGCCGGCCCGCCGACATCGCGGGCCTCGCCGCCTTCCTGCTCGGCCCCGACGCCGGCTTCGTCACCGGCCAGATCTGGACCGCCGACGGCGGCATGACCCGGCGCATGCTCTACGCCGACTGAATCGTTGCGGCGACGGAACGGATCCGTCACCCCGTACTCGTTACAGTCGAACCGGGCCCGAAGCTGAGCAGGCGTTGCCGCACCACATCGGCGACCACCCGCAGGTCGGCGTCGCGGGTGTCGTGCACCTGCACGGTTGCGCGTACCGCGGGGTCGAGGGGCTCGCCGAGGGCGGCCTCGAGGTCGACCTCGGGCGTGTGCGCGGGGCACCCGTCGAGCCAGGCGGGGTGGTACTCGCAGCCCGGTTCGGCGGGGAACAGCGCGGCGTAGGCAATCCGCGCCTCGACCAGGTCCTGGAAAAAGTGGCTGCCGAACGAGAGGTCGGGGACGATGCCGGCGTCGGGGTCGGCCACCTCCACCAGCATGCGCACGCGGTCGATGTCGGCGAAGCGCACGGGCACGCCCAGTTCGGGGGTGCCCGTGCCCCAGCGGCCGGGGCCGATCAGGAGCGTGGCGCATTCTTCGGGACGGGCGTACTGGCGGTTGAGGACGCCGACCAGGCGGGCCACGGCGTATTTCTGCGGGCGGGAGAGCCCGGCGTAGCGGGCACCCTCCACGCGGATGACGCGGTCGATGGCGAGATCCATGTTGCCACCCATGAAGCGACCGTCACTGGCGAAAAACAGGCGCTGCGGGTCAACCCCGTCCGGCAGTTCCACCGGCCGGTCGCTGCCCAGGGTGGCGAGCGGCCGGCACTGCACCAGGTTCACGCCGGCGTTGCCATCGGCGTCGAGGTGCACGGTGAACTCGACGTCCACCGGGTGGGCATAGGCGGCCTCCAGGGTCTTGAGCAGGTCGCGCATCAGCGGGGCGAAGCCGGTGCGCTGCAGCAGCGGGGTGAAGGTCACCCGCCACAGGCGCTCCTCGCGCCCCTGCTCGCGGGCGCGACGGCCGGCCTCGCGGTCGATCTCGCCGAGCAGGTTCAGCGGCAGGTCCGGTGCGGCCCCGGCCAGTTGCTGGACGGGCACGGCGGCCTCACGGTTGGCCTCGATGTCGAGCACGTCGGCGGCGTGCTGCGAGTAGCGGTAGGCCTCGTCCCGGCTGTGGAACGGTTGCCGCTCGGGCCGGTCCAGCGCCACGACGCAGGCATGGTCGCGCGCAACCCGGTCCACCGCGCGGGTACCCAGCCCCAGCACCAGGCGCAGCATCCCGGCGGACGGATCCAGCGCGCCGTCCCAGACGAAGGTGTTCCACGAGACCCCGACGCCGGCGGCGTCCGGCAGGTAGCGGGAGCCGTGGTAGCGCCCGTTGACCCGCTGCAGCAGCAGCGCCATGGGTTCCTCCTGATCCATCAGGCCGCGCTGCCGGCGGTAGCTCAGCGCGTCGTCGCTCATGGTCGACGCATAGACCCGGCGGATGGCGTCCTCCAGCCGCGCCAGGCGCTCGGCGGGGTTGCCCTGATTCACGCAGAACACGCTCTCGTACTTGCCGGCAAAGGCATTGCCGAAGCCGTCTTCCAGCAGGCTGCTGGAACGCACCAGGATCGGGTACTGGCCGTAGTGGTCGAGCACCCGCTCCAGTTCGCGGCGCACCTCCGGCGGGATCTCGCCGTGCAGCATGTCGTGGCGCAGGCTGCGCGCCTCGTCGAAATAGCCTTCCGGGGTGCGCTGGCGCATCAGCCGCGGCCACCAGCCGTTGTACACCAGATAGGCGTAGTACACGTCCGCGCCGATGAAGTGCGAGTCGTGCGGTTCCAGCACCCGCCCCCAGCGCTGCGGGTCCTGCGCGAGCAGGATGCGCCGCGCCAGCAACATGCCCGCGGCCTTGCCGCCAATGTAGCCGCTGCCGACCATGCGGCTGCGGATCGCCAGCAGCTCCTCCAGCCCGAGGTGGCGCCGCGCCAGTTCCAGCATGCGCTCGTCGCGGCCGATCAGCACCCGCAGGATCTCGTCCTGCACCCGGGCGCGGTCGGCCGCCGGCGTGCCCTCCGCCAGCGCGTCGGAGGCCGCGAGGAACAGGCGGTCCCAGTAATCCAGCAGTTGCCGCCCGTGCGGCTGCCCGGGGCGCTGTTCCTCCAGCAGCGCCTGCAGCCGCGTGGCCTCGCTGCTGTCCACCACCGGCTCGAACTGCGTGCCGCGCTGGCGGTGCGGCAGGAACATGGTCGGCGAGCTGCGCTGCCACACCTTGACCGGCTGCACATGCACCGCCTCGCCGGCGCGGCGCACGTCGATCAGCACCTGGGTGGTCTCGCGGATGCGCGACAGCGTGGTGTGCGAATGGCTGTGCGGATGCAGCGCGAACCAGGCCACCGTATCCATCTGGTACAGATACGGGCAGATGGCGCGGAAGAAGTTGCCCACCATGTGATCGGTGGCCCAGGCATCCAGCAGATCCGACAGGCAGTCGCACAGATAGAACGCGCCGCGACCGTATTCGGTGATCAGGCGGAAGACGTGGCGGGTGAACGGCTCGAAACCGCGCAGGGCGTCGATGGGCACCACCTCGACCCCCGGCCCGGCCTCCACCAGCGGCGCATGGCTGCCGAAGCGCAGGTAGATGATGGTACGCCCCCGGGCGCGGGCCGCGGCCACGAACGGCTCGACGAAGCGGCGGTAGTCCTCGATGTCGTCGACCCGCCAGACCACGTTGTCACCGACCCGCAGGCCGTCAAGCACATGATCCAGGCCCTGCAGACCGGTGGAGACGACTGCCTGCTGCACCTGCGGATCTTTGGTCATGGCGTGCCCGTACGGCCAGGAAAACCGGCTCAATGTACATGTTCACGCTGCCCCGGCACCACGATACCGCCGGGGTCCTTCTTCCCGTACGATGGTGGACCGCGCGCCGCCAGGACACAGGAGATTGACCATGAAGACTTCGGTAATTCTGACGCTGATCGGACCGGACCGTCCGGGACTGGTCAGCAAGGTGGCCACCCGGGCGCATGACGCCGGCGGCAACTGGCTGGAGAGCCGCATGGCGCAGCTGGCCGGCCAGTTTGCGGGAATCGTGCTGCTGGAGGCCGATGCCACGACGGTCGAGGGCCTGGAGGCGGCGCTGCGGGAGCTGGAAAGCGAGGGCCTGCAGATCCACATCCAGCGTGGTCACGACGACACCACCGCGCCTGCACGCCACCCGGTCATCCTGGATGTCATCGGCCACGACCGGCCGGGCATCGTGCAGGACCTCACCGCGGTACTGTCGCGTCGCGACGTGGGCGTGGAGAACCTGGACACCGCCGTCGAGCCGGCATCGATGACCGGCGAGCCGATGTTCCGTGCCCGCGCCCGGCTCGGGGTGCCCGAAGGCGTGGACCTGCACTCCCTGCAGGACGACCTGGAGGCGCTGGCCAACGAGCTGATGGTCGACCTCGAGCTCCGCGATCCGCAGGCCGAGGCACCGGAAACCCCCTGACGGGCCACACCTGGCCGGCTCAGACCACCAACCAGTAGCCGGTGTAGACCAGCACCAGCAGGTACACACCGCGCGGCAGCCATTCGGCCACGATCTCGCGGCGCAGGGCGAGATGCCCGTCCAGCTCGCGGGCCCGATACTGCAGCACCGCGGGCAGGCGGCCGGCCGCCTCGCCCGAGGACAACAGTCCGGGTTCGCGTTCGGGCTCCAGCATGGCCTCGCGCCGCAGCGCCTCGACCACCGGCAGTCCCTCCGCACAGGCCTTGGCCGCCGTATTCAGCCGCCGCCGAAACTCGCCGGACTCCGCCGCGGCCAGCCCCTCCAGCGCCTGATCCGCTGGCACACCGGCCCCCAGCACCGCACCCAGGTCCCGTAACAGCGCCTGCCGCCGTCCGGCCCCGGGCAGACGCCCCGGCCGCAGGCGCCAGCGCCGCCACGCCCGCAGCAGCGGGCGCCAGAAGCGAAACGCCGCCCAGACCAGCAACCCGGTCACCACCAGCGGCTGAAGCACGGCGAACAGATAACCCGATCCGTCCAGCTCGCCTCGGAACAGCGCCGGCAGTGGCGCGGCCACCAGCGCCACCACCCACAGCAGCGCCGGCAGCAGCAAGCCGGCGCGGATCCGCCGCTCGGTGTTCTCCTCGCGATGCAGCCGGTCGGCCAGCAGCCGCAGCGCGCGGTCCAGCCGCCCGGCGGTCTTCAGCGACTCCAGCAGCGGCCGTTCTTCGGGGCGGATCCATCCGGCCGCCTCCAGCGCGCGCAGGGGTTCGGCACGGCCCGGGGGCAGGCCCGCTGCCCCGCTGGCCCGTTGCCAGTCCACACCCGCCTCCAGCAGGGTCGCCAGCTCGTCCAGGTGCTGCACGCGCCTCATGTCAGCGGCGATGCACAACCGACGGGACGCAACCCGATTTCGCGCCACGCATCACTGGCATCATCAACGGCTCCCGGCATCCGAAACAAGCCTTTCAGTATAACCCTCCCCGGGGAAGCGGCATCAGTGTCGGCACCCCGGAAACCGCCTGCGAGCCCGGTTCGATGACCGCCCGGGCATGACCGAGGGTCCGGATCTGCACGCCCTGCAGGACGACCTGGAGGCCCTGGCCAACGAGTTGATGGTCGATCGCGAACGGCACGCCCCGGTACAGGAGCCATCCAGCTCTGCGGGCTGAGTGCCCGTGCCGGACGGGCAAGCCGGTTCTTACCCCGGGGCCGAGCCGGTTTCCTTGAGCACCCGTGCCTTGAAATCGGCCAGGGAGACAGGGCGACCAAGACCGGGGTGAAAGCCCTGCAAGAGATCGCAACCCAGCGCACGCAGGTGCTCGAGGGTCCCGTCGTCCTCAACCCCTTCGGCCACCAGCATCAGATCCAGATTGTGGCCAAGCATGACCATGGACTCCACGATGCGCTGATGTGAGGGGCTGGAAACCAGCTCGCGAATGAAGGTCCTGTCGATCTTGAGTTCGTCCAGCGGCATACGGAGCAACCGCTCCATGGAAGAGTAACCGGTACCGAAGTCGTCCATGGCAACCCGCAGCCCGAGATCCTTCATCCGGCGCAGAGCCTTGCGTGCCTCGGTGTCACTCTCCATGACCGCGGTCTCCGTCAGCTCGACCGTGACCCGATCCGGAGGCACCCCCCACACATCCAGCGACTGGCCGACCAGTTCCACCAGCTCGTCTTCCTTCAGGTCGCCCGCGGAGAAATTCACCGACACGCCCAGATCCGCCCCGACCTGGCGGTACTCAGCGCACTGGCGCAGGGCGGTGTTGAACACCCAGTGCGTCAACCGGGGCATCAGGTCGGTCCCCTCCGCCACACCCACCATGGTGTCCGGCCGGACCGGTCCATACCGGGGGTGGTTCCAGCGCAGCAGGGCCTCGGCCGACACCACACGTCCGGTGGACATTCCGACCTGCGGTTGATACTCCAGATAGAGCTGGCCGTCCTCGATCGCCTCGCTCAGCCGGGACCACAGATCGACCCCCTCCAGCATCTCGGTGGACGCATCGGTGGTGTATCGACGCAGGCTCGCGCGTGCGCGGCGCGCCTCTCGCACCGCCGCAAACGCCCGGGACAGCAACTGATCGGGCGGCATGGATTCAGCAGCCAGCCCCAACCCCACGCGCGGCCACAGCAAGATCTGCCGGCCTTCACAGGCAAACGGCTCGCTCAGCACACGCAGCACCTTGTGCGCCGCCAGTTCGGCAAACCCGCTTCCTCCCGCCTCGGGCAGGAAGCAGGCCAGCTGATGCCGGCCGGTAACCCCGGTCAGACCATCCGGAATTCGGGCATTCAGTGCCTTGCCGGCCCGCCGGAGCAGGGCATCCGCAACCGTGTAGCCAAAGGCGACATCCACGTCCGCCAGCCCCTCCAGCTCAACGACCACCATGGCCATGCGAGCCCCCGTTTCCCGGGCTCGCGCGGGGAACTCCCCGAGGGACCGGACAAAGTCGTGGTATTCCAGTAAGTCTGGCATGGGCCGGGTCCCGCTCGCTGTCTTGTGAGCGCCTGAGCGCCGGCACCGCCGGCTGGAGGCGAGTCAGTCAGGATGACGCTTTCAGAGATAGTAGCGTGCCGGGTCGATTCCGTAAGCGCCGGCCGGCAGACCACAGCGGATCTGCCGGCGGGCGCCCTCCGATTCCGGATCGCGGTCGGCCAGATCCAGTTCCAGCGGATCGGGATAGGGCGTGTGTGACGGATCCAGGATGCGCATGACGCGGGGCATGAACCGCTGTGCGCGCCGGTGGCTCAGTACGATCGCCACTTCGCCGTTGTCGAGTTCCACCAGACTGCCGACCGGGAACAGCCCGACGCAGTGAGTGAACTGATCCACCAGCGCCGAATTCAGGCCCCAGCGAGCGCCTTCGCGCAACTCCATCAAAGCCTCGTGCGGCGTCATGACCGGACCACCCCCGGCCAGCATCTCCTCGTAGGAGTCGGCAATGGCCGCCATGCGCGCGAAGGCATTGATCTGGTTGGCCACAAGCCCCCGCGGATAGCCGCGTCCATCCTCGCGTTCGTGATGCTGCGCGACGATCTCGTACACCCCCTCCGGAATCCCGTGGGATTGCTGCAGGATCGCCTCACCGTATTCGACATGCCGCCGAAGTTCGCGGCGCTGATCGGGCGAGAGACGCCCGCCGCGCCCGAGCAGTTCGTCCGGAAGGCGCATCTTGCCGATATCCATCAGCAGCCCCCCCAGACCGAGTATCGACAACTCGGCGCGACTCAGCCCCAGATGCCGCCCCAGCGCCAGAAGATGAACGGACACTTTCAGCGAATGGTCGTACAGCACATCACCCGAGTCGCGCAGACGGGCCAGCAACATCAGGGCATCGGGGTTGCGCTCGATACTTTCACGCAGCGCCTCGGAGGCCTCGCGCGCCAGCTCGATCCGCACGCCGGGGCTGCGCTCCAGACCGTCCCGGATCTGTTCCAGCACGCGCCCCGCAACCGTGCCGGCCTCGCGCGCCGCCGGCAATTCCTGTTCGACCGGATGCCGGTCGCGGTAGACCGTCACACCCCGGAACCGGGCCGCTTCCGTCCGCGACGTCGCCGGATCGGTCCGGACGGTGCTGCCAGGCCGGACGGGAGTCCGTGCAAGGGCTTCCGGTACACTTTTCTCCCGATCGATCCAGACCCGGCTGCAGTACCGCGCGAGCTCGTCAATATCGGCCTGGGAGCGCACCAGAAGGCCTTCGACCAGATAGGGTGTCTCCAGCCAGGGACGGTCCAGCTGACTCACATACATCCCGACTTGCAGTTCGGAGACCGCAATCTCTTCCTGAGTCAGCCCGTAGCTCATACCATTGAACCCAGCCGTCGAACCCGGCGGCTTTGCGTGTGATCCTGCTCAAATCCTAACCTTATCGTTGATCGGCCACGCCGACCACCCTGAAACCCCCTTCCTGTGCACCCATGGCCTCAGCACCCCCCGCCCGGTGCAAATTGAGACCTCCTGGGTGACAATAAGCGCAATATCACGCCCATAGCCCTCGCGGAACACCGGAGCTGATTTATGTCCCTCGACCGGGAACCCACTCTCGGAACTTCCAGTCATGGCCTCTCCCCCTCCGGCAAATGGACCGGCATGGGCGGGCTCTCGATCGTGCAACGCGAACAGCTGGCCGAGATGATCGTTCCGCGGGTGCGGGAGCATCTGAGCCGCTGCCTGGAAACCACCCGAACCGAGTGGGAGGCGGGGCGATCCTGGGGAAACTCCAGCCAGAACCCCCTGATGTGGGCCAACGACTTCCGCCTTTTCGAGCAGCGGGTTCAGGACGACTTTGGCGAAAACCTCATGGAGGATTTCCGGACAAGCGATTACCCCCCGCAATACGAATTCTCCGGCGTCACGTTCGCCGACGACGATGACGGTCTCGCCATCCTGGACGATTACCAGTCCACCCGACGGTCCCTGCGTCACCGACTCGAGGGGGCGGTACGCCAGAACCACCGCTATTCGTTCTTTGTTTTCTCGCAGGCCGCACAGGAAAAAAACCGCTTCGAATATCCCAACTGGGCCCCATGGTCCCCTCTGCACTGGTACGAACGCCTGATCGAGGTCGGCGAACTCTACTTCGGCCAGTCCGAGATGACGCTGGATCTGATGCGCTCCTATCTGGACTGCATCCAGAAAATCGGGGCACCCACGCTGGCCTTCGTGGTGGAGGCCATCGAGCAGTGCGGGCTGGTCACCACGCCGCAGGCCGACCCGGAGTCCACGGCCAATCTGCGCCGCAATTCCTCGTGGAAGCGCCTGGCCGGCGCCCGCGAATCACGGACGGAAAAGGACACCGAAAACCAGCCCGAACCCGACGCGGTCTGGCGCCCTTCGACCCGCAACGCCGACGATGCGGAAACCGTGCGCATGCCCGACACCGAGGCCGACCCGGCGCAGTGGGCCGCCTGGGCGTTGAACATGCGGCAGTCGCCCGTATTCCGGCAGGCCGGGGCAAATACGGAGGCGACGTCAAGCGGCACCCCGGTGACGGCGTTCGTGGCACCGGAGGACCGACCGGATGCGCGCGCCGATCTGGCACCCTTCATCCTCGACCTGTTGCAAGGGCTATTCGACCACATCTTTCGCGAGGTGGGCTTCAACCCTGCCGTGCGCGCCGTGATCAGCGAAATGCAGTACCCGCTGGCCACCACGGTGATCCATGATCTCGGCTTCTTCCGTGACCGTTCGCATCCCCTGCGCCTGTGGATCGGCAGCCTGATCAACGTGGCCATGCGCATCAACCCGGAATCCGGTGCCGAGAGCGAAGATGTCGAGCGCTATCTGGCACACATCCGCAAGTCCGTTGAACAGCTGCGCAATCAGGCCGACCGCCTGGACCGTGACGGTGCCGAGGTGCTGCTGAACCAGTTTCTCGACCGCGTGGAAGCCGAGGATGCGCTCTGGCATGAGCGCCAGGTCATGCAGGTCGATCTGCCCAATGCCGAGGAGTGGGCCGAACAGGCGCGCCGCAACCTGGCCCTCGCCGCACTGGAGACCGGGGCAGATCTGCCGGAATCCGCGGCAGAGGAGATCTTCCAGTCGTGGGAGACCGTACTGGCCACGGAACACGACGCCGGCGAAGCGGGCGAGGCCCTGCACCGCGTACTGCGTCAGGTCGTGCGTCACATCTGCAAGATGGCCAGCGCCGCCGAGGTGAACCCGCTCGTGGCTGAAACGAAACAGCACGCAAGTGCGGCCGGACTGGCCGAAGATCGCATCCGCGATCTGGTACAGCACCTGGGCAAGGCCCATCTTTATTGCCTGCGCGCCGGCGAGGACACCCCGCGTTTTGATCCGCGCGCCCGCCTGCGGATACGAGAATCCGTACGCTACGAGGACGACGATCCGGCCCTGGAGCAGGATCTCGACGATGACTATGTGTTCGCCGCGATCGGGCTCGACGTGGGGGACTGGTTCGAGTTCACCGATGACGAGGGCCAGAATCCCGTACGCCTGGCCCTGATCTGGCGCGGTGACGCCACGCGGCGATTCTTCTTCCTGTCGCTGGACGGCGTACACGCCCGCCGCCACAGCCTGCAGGGGGTGGCTCACGAACTTCGCGAGGGTCGCATGCACGCATTGCCGGAAGACAACCCGCTGGATGCCGTCATCGAGACACCCACCGACTGACCCCGTTCCGAAACCCGCGGGCCGCACTGCCAGAGCGAAATCGGCCGCCGGCTCGTCCACTGCAGAACGCAGCCATGCCGCCCGCGAAGGATCTGGACATGCGGGAGCGACACGTCAGACTGAGCAGGATATTCCGTCAATTGAAGCACTGGAGTCACCGATGAGCATGCAGGAGACCATTACCCGGAAGCTGGAGGAGAGCTTTACGCCCGAGCATCTGGAGGTGGTGAACGAGAGCCACATGCACAACGTGCCCCCGGGCTCGGAGTCGCATTTCAAGGTCACCATCGTCTCCGAAGACTTCCGCGACCAGAAACTCGTCGCACGCCATCGCATGGTGAACCGCACCCTCGCCGACGAACTCGCCGGCGGGGTCCACGCCCTGGCATTGCATACCCTGGACCCCGATCAGTGGTTCGAGCGCGCCGGCAAGGTAGCCGACTCCCCCCCGTGCGAGGGCGGTGACGGCGGCGCAAAGGCCTGATGTCCATCACCGAGGTCCTGCGCGCCCGCCACGACGGGCCGGGGCTGATGGACCTGCTGGGGCGCATCGAGGCGGCCCTCAATCCGGACGCGCCGGAACCTGCCGGCGCCCTGGCGGGGCTCGACCCGGCCCTGGGCCCGGATACCCACGTGGTGCTGTGGCTGATCGACGGCTTCGCCGACGACTACCGGCGGCACACCCCCCTGATGCAGGCCGACCACCACGCCACGCTGGAGACGGTGTTCCCCAGCACCACGGCCACCGCGATCACCAGCATCCTCACCGGCCGGCACCCGGCGCACCACGGGCTGCTCGGCTGGCACACCCGACTGGCCGAAACCGCGCGCACCCTGACCGTGCTGATGGCGGAGGAACGCGGCGCCGATGATCAGGCCACGCGCCTGGACCATCGCGAACTCGCCGCCCGGGTGCGACCGGACCGGCTGATCGACCGCCTTGGCTGTGCCAGCACCTTCATCGGCCCGAAGTGGATCGGCCACTCCCCCTACAACCGAATGATGAGCGAGGGTGCGGGGTTTGTCGGCTTCGACGGCATCAGCGACCTGCCGGCGCGCGTGGCCGCCCATGTACGCGCGCATCCGGGGCCGCATTTCACCTACGTCTACTGGTCGGAGCTGGATCACCTCGGCCACGAATACGGTCCCGACAGTCCCGAGGTGGAACACCACCTGAAACAGCTGGATCTCGCCTACACCGCCACCTGCGCCCAGCTCGCCGGGACCGACGCGGTGATGCTGACCACCGCCGACCACGGCATGCGCCCGGTGGAGCGCCGTCTCGATCTGCGCGAGGCCCCGGCGGTGCAGGACTGCCTGCGGCACCGCCTGACCGGCGAACCGCGCGCCGCGCTGGCCCACGTGCGCGAAGGCCGCGAAGCCGCGTTCGAGGCCGCCGTCGCGCAGAGCTTCGGCGACGATATCGCCCTGCTGCCGCGCGAGGCCTGGATGGCCGGCGACACCTTGGCCCCCACCCTCGGCCCCGGACCGGAACACCCGGAGCTGCGGGCCCGCGCCGGCGACTACCTCCTCCTGCCCGCGGCCGACGCCTACCTGGTGGACCCGCCGGCCGACGACGAAGGCCCGTTCTTCCGTGGCGCACACGGCGGGCTCTCGCCCGAGGAACGCCGCATCCCGCTGTTCCTTCGGTCGCTGGCCAATTCCCGGTAAACTGGCGCGCGGACCCGCGGAGATGACCTCCCGGGTCCCCAACGCCAACGCGAGCCGATACAAGATGAACGAGAACGACAGCCCCGAAGAGAGCTACAACAACGCCGCGCGCCGCCTGATCGACCTGGCCAACCGCCTTGCCGAGGACGGTGACGCGGTGGACACCGGCGATGTCGCCGACGGCCTGCTGGCCGGCGCGGTGCACTTCTGGCTGTACAGCCGCCAGCCCTGCGGCGACGTGCGCTGCGAGGAATGCTCGCCGTTCTCCGATGCCGAGAGCCGCCTGGCCATGCTGCACGAGCTGGTCGACGAACTGGCCCGCGACAGCGAGTACTTCCATGCCAGCACCGACACCACCGTCGGCCACGCCTAGGGAAACACTGCTCGATGAGCACGCCCTTCGGGCCGGCGACCGATGCCTGGTTCCGGGAGGCCCTGGGCACCCCCACCGCGATCCAGAGCGCCGGCTGGCCGGTCATCCGCGAAGGCCGGCACGCCCTGCTGATCGCCCCCACCGGCAGCGGCAAGACCCTGGCCGCGTTCCTCGACGCACTCGACCGGCGGATGCAGGAACAGCCCCCGGAATGGGTCCCGGATCCGGAGCACACCGCAGCAGAAATCACGCCCGGCTACCGCGTGCTGTATGTCTCGCCGCTGAAGGCGCTCGCGGCCGACGTGGAACGCAACCTGCGCGCGCCGCTGACCGGCATCACCCATACCGCCGCACGCCAGGGCCGGCCCGTCGTCACCCCGCGCGTGGACATCCGCACCGGCGACACGCCGCAGGCGGAGCGGCGGCGTCAGGCGCACGAGCCGGGCGACATCCTGGTCACCACCCCGGAATCGCTTTACCTGCTGCTGGGCTCGCGCGCCGGCGCGACCCTGGAAACGGTGGATACGGTGATCGTCGACGAAGTGCATGCCCTGGCCGGCAGCAAGCGCGGCGCCCATCTGGCGCTGTCGCTGGAACGCCTGAGCGAACGCTGCGCGCGGGATCCGCAGCGTATCGGCCTGTCCGCCACGGTGCACCCGGTCGAGGTCGCACAACAGTTCCTCGGCGGCGACCGCGAGGTGCAGGTCGTGGATGCCGCCGAAGCGCCGCGGCTGGATCTGGAGATCGTCACTCCGGAGGAGACGGCGTCCGCGTCCGACCCCGGGACTCCGGCCTCGGACCCGAACGAAACCGACGATAAGACCCGCTCCGAAGCCCCGCCGATCGCGGGCGGCTCGCTGCTCGGCCAGGCCTGGCAGCAGGGCGCGGGCCGGCAGGCAACGAGCAGCCCGCCCGGCCCGGCGGTGACGGGGCCGCAGGGCGGGCGCGCCGCCAGTCTGGAACCGCGCCTGCTGGAGGCCATCCTCGCGCATCGTTCGACCATCGTGTTCGTCAACAGCCGAGGCCTGTGCGAACGCCTGGTGCAGCGCATCAACGAGGCATGGCGGGAACGCTGCGACGAAGACAACCCGGAGGACCTGGTCGCCGCCCACCACGGCAGCGTATCGCATGGCCGGCGGGCCGAGATCGAGGGTCGGCTGAAGACCGGCCACCTGCGCGGGATCATCGCCACCAGCTCGCTGGAGCTGGGCATCGACATGGGGGCCGTGGACCTGGTGGTCATGGTCGAGTCGCCGGGTGCGGTGTCGCGCGGGCTGCAGCGGGCCGGGCGCGCCGGCCACGGGGTCGGCCAGGTGTCGCGCTCGCTGATGCTGCCGCGCTATCGCGGCGATCTGCTGGAATGCGCGGTGATCGGCCAGCGCATGCACGCCGGGGCGCTGGAACCCCTGCAGATGCCCCGTCGCCCGCTGGACGTACTGGCCCAGCAGCTGGTGGCCATGGTCTGCGAGCAGCCGCGCACGGTGGACGAGCTGCACGCCGTGGTCACCCGGGCCGCACCATGGCGCGATCTCGGCCGCGGCCTGCTGGAGGCCACCCTGGACATGCTCGCCGGCAACCTGCCCGGGACCGAACTGGCGGATCTGCGCCCGTGGCTGGCCTGGGACCGCGCGCGCGACGAGCTGACCCCGCGGCGCGGCGCGGCCATGGCTGCCCGCCTGAACGCCGGAACCATCCCCGATCGCGGGCTGTACGCGGTGCATGCCGGCGAAGGCGGCCCGCGCATCGGCGAACTGGACGAGGAGATGGTCTTCGAGCTGAAGACCGGCGAGAACCTGACCCTGGGCGCGAGCACCTGGCACGTGGAGGCGATCACCCGCGATCGCGTGCTGGTCTCGCCCGCCCCCGGCGAGGCCGGCAAGCTGCCGTTCTGGCACGGCGACGGCCCCGGCCGTCCGGTGGAACTGGGGCGCGCCATCGGCGCCGCCGCGGAGACCCTGGCGCGGCTGGAGCCGGCCGCGCGCAGCGACTGGCTCTGCCGCAACGCGCCGCTGTCGCCGGCCGCCGCCGACGAGCTCGCGGAGTACATCGGCGAGCAGATGGAGGCCGCCG
The DNA here is from genome assembly GCF_000377785.1 of Thioalkalivibrio sp. ALJ24. Lineage (GTDB taxonomy): Bacteria > Pseudomonadota > Gammaproteobacteria > Ectothiorhodospirales > Ectothiorhodospiraceae > Thioalkalivibrio. Next base: position 94,804 of record NZ_KB898727.1, read on the forward strand.
GCGCGGTACCCTCCGACCGGCGCATCGTGGTGGAACGCTTCCGCGACGAACTGGGCGACTGGCGGGTGTGCATCCTGTCACCGTTCGGCGCGCGGGTGCACGCCCCGTGGGCCATGGCCCTGCAGGCGGAGCTGAGCGTCAGCGCCGAGGGCGAGGCCCAGGTGATGTACACCGACGACGGCATCGTGCTGCGGCTGGCGGATCGCGAGGATCTGCCGGATCCGGCGACGCTGTTCCCCGACCCGGACACGGTGGAGGAGCTCGTCACCCGCGAGGCGGCCGGCTCCAGCCGCTTCGCCGCGCTGTTCCGCGAGAACGCCGCCCGCGCCCTGCTGCTGGTGCGCAACCGGCCCGGACAGCGCACCCCGCTGTGGGCCCAGCGCCTGAAGGCCCAGCAGCTGCTGGCCACGGTGCAGCAGCATGCGCAGTTCCCGGTGGTGCTGGAGACCTACCGCCAGCTGCTGGCGGACGTGTTCGACATGGAGGCCCTGCGCGACCTGCTGGAGCGGGTGCAGCAGCGCGAGATCCGGGTGCACGAGGTGGAGACGCCGCGCGCCTCGCCATTCGCCCGCAGCCTGGTCTCGGCATGGGTGGCGGCGTGGATCTACGAGCAGGATGCCCCGGTGGCCGAACGCAAGGCCCAGGCGCTGACCCTGGACCGCGGGATGCTGGCGGAACTGCTGGGCCAGGCGGAACTGCGCGAGCTGATCGACCCCGGGGCCCTGGCGGCGCTGGAGGCGGAACTGGCCCGTACCGCGCCGGGCACCCGCGCCACCGACCCGGACGAACTGCACGACCTGCTGCGCCGCCTCGGCGACCGCAGCGAGGCGGAGCTGGCCGCGGCCTGCGAGGCGCCTCCCGGGCCGTGGCTGCAGCAGCTGCAGGACGGGCTGCGTGCGGTGCGCGTAAACATCGGCGGCGAGCCGCGCTGGATCGCAGCGGAGGACGCCGCACTGTACCGCGATGCCGCGGGCGTGGTGCCGCCGCCGGGTCTGCCGGGCAGCTTTCTGCAAGCGCCGGCACGGCCGCTGGAACAGCTGCTGATCCGCTACGCCCGCAATCGCGGCCCGTTCCGCGCGGAACAGCCCGCCGCCCGCTACGGTCTGCCGGAGGCCGCCGTGCGCCCGGTACTGGAGGTGCTGGAAGCGGCCGGGCGCCTGCTGCGCGGGGCGATCCGGCCCGGCAGCCACGGCGAGGAATGGTGCGATACCGACGTGCTGCGCCGGCTCAAGCGCCGCACCCTGGCGCAGCTGCGCGAGGAGGCCGCCGCGGTGGACGCCGGCACCCTGGGGCGTTTCCTGCCGCAGTGGCAGGGGATTACCCGACCGGGGCGCGGGACCGAGGCCCTGCACGAGGTGCTGGCGCAGCTGGAGGGCATCGCCCTGCCCTGGTCGGCCTGGACCGGACAGGTGCTGCCGATGCGGCTGCAGGGCTTCTCGCTGGAACAGCTGGACCTGGCCACGGCCACCGGGGCCTTTGTCTGGGTCGGCTGCGGGGCACTGGGCCAGCGCGACGGGCGGGTGATGTTCCTGCGGCGGGAACACGCCGGAGCGCTGCTGGAACCAGCGGCCGCAGCGCCCGACGCGGACGCGTGCCCGGACGCATCGACCGAGGACGGCGATTCCGGGATCGACGGCGACAGCGAGGCCCGCCTGAGGCGCGCGATCCTCGACGCCCTCGACCGGCGCGGGGCCTGCTTCTACATGGAGCTCGAGCGCGCGGCGCGCGAGGCCGTACCCGAGGCCCCGGCGGCCGCCATCGAGGCGGCGCTGTGGGACTGCGTATGGTCCGGCCTGATCACCAACGACACGGTGGCCCCGCTGCGTGGCCTCGGCCAGCGCGGGCGATCCACCGCGACGCGCGGCCGCCGGGGGCCCGGACGTGGCGCCGGACGGGGTGCCGGCAGGGGGCCGGATCGGGGGCAGGCAGGCATCGCGGGCGGACGCTGGTCGCGGGTGAGCGATCTGGTGGACCCGACCATCGAGATCACCGAACGCGCCCGCGACCGCACCGAGGTGCTGCTCGCGCGCTACGGCGTGGTCAGTCGCGAGATGGCGCGGGCGGAGGAGTCGCCGGGCGGGTTCGGTCGCATCTATCCCGTGTGCCGCGCGATGGAGGACGCCGGCAAGCTGCGACGCGGGCATTTCGTCGAGGGGCTGACGGGGGCCCAGTTCGCGCGCGCCGGCGTGGTCGACCGACTGCGTTCGCTGGAGAGCTCCGGGTCCGGCGCCAGTGAAGCCGACGAGGCGTGCTGGCTGGCGGCCGTGGATCCGGCCCAGCCCTGGGGCTCGCTGCTGGCCTGGCCCGAGCCGCCCCCGGGTGCGCAGCGGCGGCTGCGTCGCGTCGCCGGCGCGCTGGTCGCGCTGGTGGACGGGCGTCCCGCGATCTACCTCACGGCCTCCGGGCGACAGCTGTTCATCTGGCCGGCCGATGTCACGCGCATCGAGCCGGCCGACTGGGAACACCGCATCGTCGGCGCTTTGCGCGGGCTGATGGCCGGGCCCTGGCTGCCACGCCGCCGGGGCACCACCGTGGAACAAATCAACGGCCAGCCCGCCCGCCAGTCGCCATGGGCCGAATCCCTGCAGACCGCCGGGGCCCGCGGCGAGGTCCGCGGGCTTCGGCTGGAGCCGACCCGGCCGGTGCGATGATCCCGCAGGACCGGGGAGGCCGCGGCTCGCCCCGGATCGGGTCCGAACCAGCCCCGGCGTCAGGCCCGGGCCAGCCCTTCGAGGCCGTCCTGCGCCAGCTTGCGTTCGGCCAGACGCACGGCGGCGACCAGGGCACGCTCCGGCGGCTCCCCGGAGGCGATGGCGTCGATCAGCCCGGCGTTGAAGGCGTCCCCGGCGCCCACACTGTCGATCACCGTGAGCCCCGGCGTCGGCGCGCAGTGCTCCACGCGGCCGCGGAACCCGATCCAGGCACCGGCGGGGCCGCCGGTGACGGTGATGATGGCCTCCGGGTGTTCCTCCATCAGGGCCCGCAGGGCCGCCTCGCAGCCCGCCGCCGGCTCGTCGCCGACCCCGAGGCCCTCAGCTCGCGCCTGCGCCCAGTCGCGCGAGACCATCAGGATGTCGGCGAACGGGATGCAGGCCTCCAGCCCGTCGCGGGGCTTCTCCAGCTCCAGCGAGACCGGGGCGTCGTACACGCAGTCGCGCACCGTGGCCAGTACCCGGGCCAGGACCTCCGGGTTGCGTCCCTCGAAATGCAGCCAGTCGTATTCCTCCCAGGCGACGCCGCGCAGGTCCTCCGCCGCCAGTTCGGGCAGATCACGATGATGCACGATGGTGCGCGAACCCGTGTCGCGGGCGCGCAGGATATGCGAGGTCGGCGTCGCCCCCGGCCGGCGGACCAGATGGCCATCCGGGATGCCCCGCTCGCGCAGACGCCGGATCAGGTCGTCACCGGCGGCCCCGTCCGCCACCACCGCGGCCAGTTCCGGCCGGTGCCCGAACTGCGCCAGCAGAACGGCGGTGTTCGCCGCGTTGCCACCGGGCCGGGTGCGACTCGCGACCGCGCGCACCTCGGCGTCCTCGGCGGGATAGGTAGCGACATCCAGTACGTGATCAAGGGTGACGATGCCGGTGGTCAGGATGCGGGCCATGGGCAGGGCTCCGTTCGCGTTGGGCGGGGTCGCATGGACGCGTCATTGTGACGGTCACCGCCGCAGGCGACCAGCACCGCCGGGGTTCGCCGTATCCTCAACGGTGCGGTTACTGGCAGAATTCGCCGCGAGCGCCCGGCACTGCAAGAATTCCGATCCAGGATCGCCCCGGGCGGGCGCAACAAAGGACAGGATGGCCATGGCGAAGTTTTCCTCCCCCGAAGCCGCCGAAGAAGCTTTTTACGGCGCGTTCGAAGCCGGTGACCCGGAGGCCATGCGCGCGGTCTGGATGGACGGGCCTGATTGCGTGTGCATCCATCCCGGCGGTGAGCGCCTGCAGGGGATCGAACTGGTGATGGACAGTTGGGACGATATCCTCGTGAACATGGAAGACACCGTGATCCGGCGCTCCGGTCGCAGCGTCTTCGCCGGCGAAGGGCTGGTCACTCACGCCCTGCACGAGCACCTGTACATGGGCGGCGAGCTGCGCGGTGTCGTGCTCGCGACCAATGCCTACCGCTTCGACGGCCGGAGCTGGCGCATGGTGCTACACCACGCCAGTCCCGACCCGGCCACCCGGGCGCGCCGCAACCGCCGGAGTGTCCACTGATGGCGGGGGATGCCGTTGAGGCCTGCATGGCTGCCTACTACCGGGCGTTCCGCGAGGCGGACATCGAACGCATGATGGATCTGTGGGCCGACCGGCCGGACATCATCTGCATTCATCCCGGCAGCCCCCGGGCGCACCGCGGCACCACCGAAGTCATGGAAAGCTGGCTGCTGGTGTTTTCGCGCGAGCTGAACATCGGCATCGAGCCCCGGGTCGTGGGACGATGCGAGGGTGCCGACAGTCTCGGGCTGGTGATCGAAGAGGCCATCACCCGCCCGGGCGATGTCGCCCCGACCGGTACCCTGCTGCTCAGCCAGACCTGGCGCCGGACGGCCGATCAGGGACCCGGAGAGTGGCGGCTGATGTTTCATCACGCCTCCCACGGGCGACGGGCCAACCCGGATCCGCAGGGCGTCTTCATGCCGGACGGAGGCGGCCAGACCCGCCACTGATGCCGACTATTCCGTCCCTGTGCGCGGCTCGCACAGATCCGGGCGCTTCATCCGCAGGGCCGAACATACGCCGTTGACCGCATCGCGCACCCGGCGCCCGTGGCCCTCGAGGACCATGTCCGCCACCTCCTGGTAAAGCGGATCACGCCGCTCGAACAGCGCCTGCAGCCGCGCCCGGGGGTCCTCCGCCTGAGTGAGCAGCGGCCGGTTCCGGGTCCGGCGCGTACGGCGGAACTGCTCCTCCACCGGCACCCGCAGGTAGATCACGAACGCATCCCGCAGGCGTTCACGGTTCTCCGGGCGTTCCACGATCCCGCCCCCGGTGGCCAGCACAATGCCCTCGCTCTCCAGCAACGAGTCCAGAACCGCACTCTCGCGCCGGCGGAAACCCTCCTCGCCCTCGAACTCGAAGATCGTCGGGATATCGACCCCGGTACGCCTGCGGATCTCGTCATCGGTGTCGTGGAACGGACGGCGCAGCAGGCCTGCCAGTCCACGCCCGATCGTGCTCTTGCCGGCCCCCATGGGCCCCACCAGGACTATGTTTTGCATGCAGGCAGGCTACCGGGAGTCCGGGCCAAAAAAAACCCGGGATCCGTGGACCCCGGGTTCGCTGGCACCCCGGCGCAGGGCCGGGAGCTGGCGCATCAATCGAGGATGCGCGGCGTCACGAAGACCAGCAACTCCGCCTTCTGCTCGGAACTGGAGCGGTTGCGGAAGAAGTTCCCCAGGAACGGGATGTCCGCCAGGAACGGAACCTCCTGCACCTGCTCCGAGCTGTCGATCTCGTACACCCCGCCGAGGACCACGGTTTCGCCGTCACCCACGAAGACCTGGGTCTCCACCGCGCGGCGGTTGATGGTCACGTCATCGAAGACCACGTCACCCGGCTCATCCTTGGTCACGCGGATATCCATGATCACGTTGCCATTGGGCGTGATCTGCGGAGTCACCTCGGTCGCCAGATAGGCCTCGACCAGCTCGGTATTCGGGTTCCCGGCCTCGTCCTGAACGATGATCGGGATATCCTGACCCTGCTCGATCAGCGCTGGTTGACCGTTGGTGGTCACCACACGCGGCGAGGAGATGATCTCGCCACGACCCTCGGCCTGCAGAGCGGACAGCTCCAGGTCCAGCAGGAGACCGCGCCGCAGGATACTGAAGCCGAACTCCCCGCGGTTGGCGGCATCCGCCGGCAGGGACGAACCCAGGCGGTCGGCAAGAGCCGCATCCGCGGGCGACCCGCCGCGGGCGGCATCGGCGCCATCAATAGACCCGGTGCCGGCAGCCTCGGTCTGCCCCCGGGTGCGCGTTCCCGTCACTCCGAAACGTGCCCCCAGGTCACGGTTAAAGCTGTCCTCGGCGATCACGATCCGCGTCTCGACCAGAACCTGCTGCACCGGCACATCCAGGCTGCGCACCAGTTCGCGGACATCCTCGATGCGGTTCTGCGTATCCTGCACCAGCAGGGTGTTGGTCCGGCTGTCGATCGTCATGCTGCCGCGCTCGGACAGGAAGCGGTCTTCTTCGCCCCGGATCAGTTCGGCGATCTGATTCGCCTGCGCGAAATTGATCTGGATGAACTCCGTGCGGAGGGTCTCCAGTTCCTCACGGTCACGCTCCGCCTCCATGCGCTGACGTTCGCGCGCCGCGATCTGCTCCGCCGGGCCGACGAACAGCACGTTGCCTTCCATCCGCTTGTCCAGGCCACGGGACTGCATGATGATGTCCAGGGCCTGATCCCACGGCACGTTGTTCAGCCGCAGGGTGATATTGCCGCCCACGTCATCGCTGACCACGATGTTCAGGTCGGTGAAGTCGGCCAGCAGCTGGAGCACCGAACGCACTTCGATGTCCTGGAAGTTCAGCGACAGGCGCTCACCCGTGAATTCCCGTTCCTCTTCCTCACGCGCCTGGCGTTCGGCCTCGGTCAGCGGGGCGACCTCGAGCACGTATTTCCGGTCGCTCTGGTAGGAGACCACCTCATACTCGCCCTCGGTAGCGACCTCCAGCCGCACCCGATCTCGTTCGGCCACGGTGTCGATGGTCCTCACCGGAGTGGCGAAGTCGACGACGTTGAGGCGGCGTTCCAGTTCCTCGTCGATCTGCGCCCGGTCGAACTGAAGCTCGATCCGACCCGCCTGTTCGCGCACATCCACCGAGGCGCCACTGCGCGAAAGATCGATCTCCACACGGCCTTCACCCTGATCACCGCGGCGGAAATCGATGTCGGTCAACTCCAGCGGCCGGGCCGAACGGGTGGTGCGAGGCTCAGTCTCCCCGACGCGCTCGGCGACGGCCTCATCCTCGGCATCGGCCTCGGTGACGCCGCGCCCGAGGGTGACGATCAGGTTGTTACCGTCCACCCGGGTCTGGTATTCGGAGGGCTGGGTCAGTCCCAGCACCACGCGGGTACGCTCCCCCGATTCCACGGCCGTGGCCTCCAGCAGGGGCCCGACATTGAACTCCTTCTGCCGGTCTCGCAGCGCACTGCCAACTTCGGGCAGATCGAAGGCGATCCGCGGCGGCGAGTCGATCGCGAAGGCGCGGATATCCTCCGGCGGCGTATCCGAGAACTGCAGGTTCACCTGAATGCGGTCCCCGCTGATACTCGCGGCCCGAATGTCTTCAAGCTCCTGGGCGGAAACGCCCTGGGACGCCATGAACAGCAGTCCCGCCATGACGGAGCCTGCCAGTACGCGCATGGAAGATCCCATGTTCAGTCCCCTGTTGCTGTTGCCGGTTTTGAGCCGCGCTTTGATGTCCATAATGGTTCTCCCGGGATCCTAGCGATCATCGCCCCGTCGCAGGGCAATCGAATTCTCGCGTTCCTCGTGTCCGCCGAAGGCGTCCGGCACGACCTCCACGAGTTCGATGCGCGTGGGCGTGATCTCGACGACCTGCCCGTGGTTCTCCCCCATCCAGTTGCCCACCGCGACCTGATGGACCGAACGGTCCGGAGTCCGCACCAGGGCGAGCTGCATGTCGTCCCGTTCCAGGGTGCCTACCATGGTGAGCGAATCGAGGGGGTAGCTTTCGAGGTACTCGCGCGGGCGATCAGGATCGATTTCCGCATCGCCCGGCTCGCCTTCCTCCTCAGCGACCCGGGGCTGTTCGATCACGCTGGAATCGAAGGGAGAGCGGGTATGACCGGGATAGATGTAGGGTTCGTGGGGCTCGAGGGTCGGGATCGGTTCGATACCCGCACCGGGTCGCTCGTGCACCTCCGCGATGTAACTGTGCAGGTCACTCTTCTCCTGCGCGCAGCCTCCGAGAAAGCCGGCGCCAAGGATCGCGATGGCGAGCACTCGTACCCGCGTCCGCACCCGGGGGCTGACAGAGATCCGACTCATCAGTTGTCCTCCAGATAGCGGTAGGTCCGTGCCTCGGCGTTCATCGTCAGGTCAAAGTCCGAGTCGCCGGCGCGCTGGATACGCATGTCATGCATGGTGACGACGCGCGGCATTGAGGAAACACCGCTGACGAATTCGGCCAGTTCCTCGTAGTCACCGCGCAGCCGCAGCCGGATCGGCACCTCGGCGTAGAAATCCTGGTCGCGATGCGAACGCGGCTCGAACAGCTCGATCTCAAGCCCGGTCTGCAGCGCGGTCTGGGACACATCGACCAGCAGGCTGGGGATCTCCGCGCTGGTCGGCAGCAGTTCGAGCAGCTCGACGAACATGTCTTCCATTTCCGCAAGCTGCTCGCGGTAGTCGTCGAGATTGGCCGCGCGCTGCTGCTTGTCCTCGAATTCGTCGCGCAGCATCTGTTCCTCGGCCTCGGCCCGCTCCAGCGCATCAAGCTGGTCATCGATCACCAGATAGTAGGCGAGGCCCAGGATGACCGCGATGATGACGAGCAGCAGGAAGCCCTTGACGACCCAGGGGGCCTCGCCGATGTTGTTGAGATCGATTTCTTTGAGATTGTTCAGATCCATGGGGCCATCTCCCTAGTCGCCGTTGTCCGAGCCGTTGTCCGGTCGGGTCTGCTCGGCATCAAGGCGGAAGTCACGCACCCGGACCTGGCCCTCGTCCCGGGTTTCGATAATCTGCAGATCGGAGTTCCCAAGCCACGGCGATTCATCGAGATTGCGCATCAGGGCGGAGATCCGGGTATTGGATTCCGACAACCCGCGGATGCGGACGCGCGAGCCCTCCTGACTGATCTCGTTGACATAGGTGCCATCCGGCAGGGTCTCGACCATCTGGTCGAACAGGTGGACGGCCTCGGGGCGCTGTGCCTGCAGGGTCTGAATGACCTCCATACGCGCGATCAGGTCCTCACGCTTTTGCTCCAGGTCCTCGATCTCGGCGATCTTGCGATCAAGCTCCCGAATCTCTTCCTCCAGGATCTGATTGCGATCTTCCTGATGCTCGATCTGTGAGTCCACGAACATGTACGCACCAAAGGCCATCGCGGCGCCGATCACGGCCGCCACGCCCGCGGAGACGAAGAACTGCTTGCGCCGCTGCTCGCGGGCGCGTTCACGCCAGGGAAGCAGGTTAATGTTAATCATGAGGTATGCCCCCGCAGTGCCAGACCACAGGCCGTCAACAGGGCCGGCGCATCATTGGTGAAGCGCTGCTGATTGATTCGCCGTGCCAGAGCCATCCCGCGGAAGGGGTTGGCCACCGAGACCGGGGTGGAGGTCACCTCCTCGAGCATCTCGTCCACGCCGGGGATGGCCGCGCATCCACCGCCCAGAAGCACGTGATCGATGGTGTCCTGCGGGCGCGTGACATAGAAGTACTGAAGCAGACGCTGGATCTGGTCCATCATCGTCTGCTTGAACGGCTCCAGGACCTCGCCGACATAGTCGGCGGGCAGGTCGCCGCTCATCTTGGCGGAACCGGCCTCCTGGTAGCTCATGTTGTAGCGGCGCATGATCTCCTCGGTGAGCATGCGACCGCCGAAGTTCTGCTCGCGGGTGTAGACGACGCCCTCGGTCTGGGACACGACATAAACCGCGGTAACCGACGAACCGACATCGACGATCGCGATCATCGGTTTGCTCTCGCGGTCGGGGATCTGCTCCCTCAGCCGTTCGGCTGCGTGCTCTATGGCGTAGGCCTCGACGTCGACGAGCTCCACCGACAGCCTGGCGGCCTCGGCGATGGCGATGCGCGATTCGACGTTCTCGCGCCGCGACGCGACGACGAGGACGTCCCTCATCTGCGGGTTCTTCTCGTTGGGCCCCAGGACCTGGAAGTCGAGATTGACCTCGTCGAGGGTGTAAGGGATGTACTGATCGGCCTCGACGAACACCTGCCCTTCCAGCTCGGCGTCACTGAGCGAAGCGGAGAGCTGGATGGTCTTGGTGATCACGGCCGAGGAAGGCACGGCCATCGCGCATTGCTTGAGCCGGGAACCCGAGCGCTTCACCGCGCGTCCAAGTGCTGCACCGACCGCCTCGGTGTCCTGGCAGACCTTGTCGACCATGACACCGTCCGGGAGCGGTTCGACGGCAAACGCCTCGACCCGATATCCCTTTCCATGTCGACCGAGCTCGAGCACCTTGACGGCCGCCGAACTGACATCAACGCCCAGCAGGGCGGGCCTGGATTTTCCGAGAGTCAGCACACATCCCCCTGTATACCCCGATGATTGCAGCTGGTAGCGTTACAATCTCGAAATGCTAGACATTGTTTAATATACATTACGTTTTCAGGGTTGCAAATTGCTTTGAAGGCAATCCTTCACCTTCGCCCCACAAAATTTAGAGTCATGCACCGTATTGTGAAGCTTGTCACCGCTCTGGCGGCGGTAACCCTGACCCTGGTGATCGCCGGCTCGGCGGCGCTGCTGGGCCTGTACGCGTATTACGCCCCGACCTTACCGGAAGCCGAGGCGGTGCGCGAGGTCCGCCTGCAGACGCCGCTCCAGATCCGTGCGGCGGACGGCAGCCTGATGGGCGAATTCGCCGACGAACGCCGCATTCCGCTGGAGATCGACGAAATTCCCGAGCCGGTGATCCAGGCATTCCTGGCCGCTGAAGACGAGCGTTTCTTCCAGCACCCCGGGATCGACGTATTCGGACTTGCGCGGGCTGCCGTCAATCTCGTCAGTACCGGCGAGAAAACCCAGGGCGGCAGCACCATCACCATGCAACTGGCCCGCAACATCTTTCTGACGCGCGACCGCACCTACGAACGCAAGCTGCGCGAGATTTTCCTCGCGGTGCGGCTGGAGCAGGAGCTCGACAAGGAAGAGATCCTGGAACTCTATCTGAACAAGATCTACCTCGGTCAGCGGGCCTACGGGGTCGAAGCCGCGTCTCGGGTGTACTTTGGCCGCTCGCTGGACGAGCTGGAGATCGACGAGATCGCGATCCTCGCTGCCCTGCCCAAGGCGCCCTCCACCACCAACCCGGTCACCAGCCCGGAGCGCGCCCGCATCCGCCGCGACTATGTCCTCGGACGCATGCTGGACACCGGCGCCATCTCCACCGAAGAGTACGAACGCGCGATCGAACGCCCGGTCGCCTCGGAACGCCACACGGCGCAGACCGAGGTCGACGCGCACTGGGTGGCGGAGGACGCACGTCGGATCGTGGTCAACCTGTGGGGTGACGAGGCCTACCGGCGGGGGCTGCAGGTCCATACCACCATCGACCCCGGGCATCAGGAGGCCGCCAACCAGGCATTGCGCGAGGGCTTGCTGGAATATGACGAGCGTCACGGTTATCGCGGCCCGGAAACTCGCCTGAGCGAAGAACAGATGGCCTCAGCGGACTCGCGTGAACGCGCGCTGCGGGCGATCGGTGTGCACGGGCGCCTGCTCTACCCCGTAGTGGTCATGGAAACCGGTGAAGACGGCCACGTCCGCGTCGACGGCGGTCGTATTGGCGAACTGGAGCTGGAACCGGAGAGTCTGGAGTGGGCGGACACTCCGGTCTTCGAACGCGGCGACGTCATCCGCATCCGCCCGCACGACACCGCTCCCTGGCGCCTGGCACAGAAACCGGAGGTCACCGGTTCGCTGATCGCACAGGCGCCACAGGACGGTGCGATCCTGGCCCTCGCCGGGGGCTTCGACTTCTTCGAGAACCACTACAACCGTGCGGTTCAGGCACGTCGCCAGCCGGGCTCGGCCTTCAAGCCGCTGGTCTACGCCCTGGCCTTGCGCGAGGGGTACCGTCCCGGCAGCACCCTGGTGGACGCTCCGATGGTCTTCGACGACCCGGCACTGGGTGCCGAATGGCGACCGCAGAACTACTCGCGCCAGTTTCAGGGCGACACCCCGATGCGCAGCGCCCTCGCGCATTCGCGCAACCTGGCCTCCATCCGCCTGCTGGACAATATCGGGGTGGAAAGCACCCATGATCAGCTGACCCGCTTCGGCCTGGACCCGGAGCGCCAGCCGCGTAACCTTTCAATGGTGCTGGGCACCGGTGAGGTGACCCCCCTGCAGCTCAACAACGCCTATGGCGTATTCGCCAGCGGCGGCCGGCTGAACAGCCCGTGGATCATCTCGCGCATCGAAACCGTCGACGGCGAGCTGCTGTACCAGGCTCCGGCCGAACGCAGCTGCGAAACGCCCTGCGAGAACCCGCCGGGACAGGATCTGACCCTTTCGACCGGCGAAGCCGTGCTGCAGCACCGTGACCCGGCCCCGGTGATGGAACCCGGGGTCGCCTGGCAGATGGGCCAGATGCTGCGCCACGTGATCGAGGCCGGAACCGGTCGCCGCGCGCAGGCACTCGGCCGCTCCGATCTGGCAGGCAAGACCGGGACGACCAACAGCTATCGCGACGCATGGTTCGCCGGCTTCAACGACGATCTGGTGGCGACTTCCTGGATCGGTTTCGACGACAACCGGGAACTCGGCCGACGCGAAAGTGGCGGTCGCGCTGCACTGCCCATCTGGACCCGCTTCATGAGCAACGTGCTCGCCGACGCCGAGGAAAGCCCGCTCGAACGGCCGGACGATCTGGTGCGGGTCGGCATCCTGCCGGACGGCGGCCGCGCCTCCGACCCCAATGACGGGCGAGCCACGACCGAGTGGCTCTTGCCGCAGCAGATGCCCGAGCGCGGGCGTGACACCGGCGGGGGTGACGGTGACCGCAACGGTTCAGCCCAGCAACCCGAATCGGTGTTCTGAGATGGGGAACCCCTCCCGCCTGCGTCACGAACTCGCTCAGGAAGCCGGTCGCATCCTGCTCGACGAGGGGATCCGTGATTTCGGCCTGGCCAAGCGCAAGGCGGCGGAGCACCTGGGCGTGGACGCGCGCCACGACATGCCCGCCAACATCGAGATCCAGGATGCCGCGCTGGAACGCAGTCGGCTGTTCGCCTCCGAGGAAAGCCGCGCGGCCTATCGCGACCGCCTGCGGGCCGCTGTTGTGGTGATGGAACAGCTGGCGCACCTCGAGCCGCGCCTGGTGGGCCCGCTGCTGACCGGCATGATCGAACGCTTTCCGGTGATCAATCTGCACGGTTTCGCCGAGACGGTGGAGGAGGTGCTGATCGAGCTCGCCGACCGCGGCATCCACTGCGAGACCGGCGAACGCCGCTACCGCAGCCGCCAGGGGCGCGAGCAGCGCGTGCCGTTCATCGCCTTTCGCGGCCCGGATGACACCGAGGTGGAGATGACGATCTTCCCGCTGGACGGCATCCGGCAGGCACCGCCATCTCCCGTGGATGGCCGACCGATGCCCCGCGCGGGGGTGGCGGAGGTCGAGCGCCTGCTGGCCGAAGGAAACGAGGCGGAACCGCTGTCCTGATCCCCGGATGAGGGAGCCCGGCGCCCAGCGGCGCTTCAGGCTGGCCGGCGGTAGTTGACCACCGTATCGACCATCGCGGCGACGCGCTCCGGGTCGATCCCCGGATGCACCCCGTGGCCGAGATTGAACACGTGTCCGGTGTCCCGGCCGAAGCCATCGAGCACCCGGCGGGTCTCTTCGCGCACCACGGACTCGGGGGCGTAGAGCACCGAGGGATCGAGATTTCCCTGCAGGGCGACCCGGTCACCGACACGCCCCGCCGCCTCGCCGATCTCGATGGTCCAGTCCAGCCCCAGGGCATCCGCCCCGGTATCGGCCTGCGCCTCCAGCCACGCGCCGCCACCCTTCGTGAACAGGGTCACAGGGACCCGCCGTCCATCATTCTCGCGGATCAGTCCGTCGACGATGCGCTGCATGTACGCCAGCGAGAACTCGCGGTAAGTGCGCGGCGTGAGCGAACCTCCCCAGGTATCGAAGATCATGACCGCCTGGGCGCCCGCACGGATCTGCGCGTTGAGGTATTCGGTCACCGAATCGGCCACCTTCTGCAGCAGCGCGTGCATCGCCTGCGGGTCGCCGTACAGCAGCCGCTTGGTCTCGGCAAAGTCGCGCGAGCTGCCGCCCTCGACCATGTAGGTGGCCAGGGTCCAGGGGCTGCCGGCAAACCCGATCAGCGGGACCTGACCGTTCAGCTCGCGCCGGATCATGCGAACCGCATCCGTCACGTAAGCCAGGGAGTCCTCTGGATCGGGAACCGGCAACCGCTCGATCGCCTCGGCGCTGCGCACCGGGTCGCGGAATTTCGGGCCCTCACCGGTCTCGAAGTACAGCCCCAGCCCCATCGCATCCGGGATGGTCAGGATGTCGGAGAACAGGATGGCGGCATCCAGCGGGAACCGCCGCAGGGGCTGCATGGTGACCTCGCAGGCCAGTTCCGGGTTCTGGCACAGGCTCATGAAGCTGCCGGCCTGTGCCCGGGTCTCGCGGTATTCCGGCAGATAGCGGCCGGCCTGGCGCATGATCCAGATCGGCGGGCGATCCACCGGTTCGCGGGCCAGCGCCCGCAGCAGGCGGTCGTTCTGCAGTTCCTGAGCCATGCAGCCCTCAGACGCCGAGGTAATCGAGGATGCCTTCGGCGGCCTGGCGGCCCTCGAAGACGGCGGTGACCACCAGGTCCGAGCCGCGGACCATGTCGCCGCCGGCAAAGACCTTCTCGTTGGCGGTCTGGAAGGCGTGCCGACCGGACTCCGGGGCACGGACGCGACCGCCCTCGTCGATGTCAATGCCGTACTCGCCGAACCAGTCGGACGGCGAAGGGCGGAAACCGAAGGCGATCAGCACGCGATCCGCGGGGATCACGTGCTCGGAACCGGGGACCGGTTCGGGACGCCGACGGCCGCGCTCGTCCGGGGCACCCATCTGGGTGCGCACTACCTTAACGCCCTCGACCTTGCCGTCACCGACGATCTCCACCGGCTGCACGTTGAATTCGAACTGCACACCTTCCTCGCGCGCATGCACGACCTCCTTGCGCGACCCGGGCATGTTTTCCTCGTCGCGACGGTAGGCGCAGGTCACCGATGCGGCTCCCTGGCGGATGGAGGTGCGGTTGCAGTCCATCGCGGTATCACCGCCGCCAAGGACCACCACGCGCTGCCCGGCCATGTCGACGAAACCGTTCTCGTCATGTTCCCAGCCCATCACTTCGCGGATGTTGGATACCAGGAACGGCAGCGCCGGATAGACGCCGGGCAGGTCCTCGCCGGGGAAGCCTCCCTGCATCGCGTTGTAGGTACCCATGCCGAGGAACACCGAGTCGTACTCGTCCAGCAGCGTCTGGAAATCCACGTCGCGGCCGATCTCGGTATTCAGGCGGAACTCTACGCCCATGCCCTCGAGCAGTTCGCGACGGGTGCGGATCACGTGCTTTTCCAGCTTGAACGGCGGGATGCCGAAGGTCAGCAGACCCCCGATCTCCGGATAGCGGTCATACACCACCGCCTGCACGCCGTTGCGCGCGAGGATGTCCGCGCAGCCCAGCCCGGCCGGTCCGGCACCGATCACCGCCACCCGCTTGCCGGTGGGCACGACATCGGACAGATCGGGACGCCAGCCGGCTTTCAGGGCCTCGTCGGTGATGTACTTCTCCACCGAGCCGATGGTCACCGCGCCGAAACCGTCGTTCAGCGTGCAGGCCCCCTCGCACAGGCGGTCCTGCGGGCAGACCCGCCCGCAGACCTCGGGCAGGGAATTGGTCTTGTGCGACATCTCGGCCGCGGCGAAGAGGTTGCCCTCCTCGACCAGCTTCAGCCAGTTGGGGATGAAGTTGTGGACCGGGCACTTCCACTCGCAGTACGGATTGCCACAGGCCAGACAGCGGCCGGCCTGCTGCCCGGCGGTCGCCGGATCGAACTGGCCGATGATCTCGCCAAACTCGTGGATACGGATCTCTGCGGGGGTCTTCTGGGGATCCTGGCGCGGGAGGTCCAGGAACTGCATGGGATTGGTCGCCATGGGTCACTCGCTCCAACGAAACGGGGTGGGGCCACATCGGCCGGACGGGATCGGAGATCGGCGCGGCCGATCGCACCGTCGGTTCAGATTAAGCCGGAAGCCGGCTCCGGGTCAGGATTTCCCCAATGCCGTGCGGACCTTGCTGCTGACGGCCCCCATGTCGGCCCGGCCGAAGACCCGCGGCTTGAGCACGCCCATCACGCGTCCCATGTCGCCGGGACCTTCGGCCCCGGTCTCCGCAATGACCTCCGCGATCACCGCATCCAGCGCGGCGTCGTCCAGCGGCTCGGGCATGTAGGTCTCCACCACCGCGATCTCGGAGGCCTCGCGGTCGGCCAGGTCGTCGCGCCCGCCCTTGCGGTACTGTTCGATCGAATCGCGGCGCTGCTTGAGCATCCGATTGAGGATGGCCAGGACCGCATCGTCATCGGCTTCGCGACGCTCATCCACCTCGAACTGGGAGATCTCGGCCTGGATCTGACGCAGGATCGCAAGGCGCTCCCGTTCCCGGGCGCGCATGGCCTGTTTTACGTCGTCCTGTAACCGGGCCTTCAGCGACATTCGGCATCACTCCTCGCCAGTGATCATCCACGGGCCGGGGGCCCGGTGGGGCCGGGGCCGCCGGGCTCAGTACAGCCGCGGCCGACGGGTCATGTCGCGCGAATTCTTCTTCAGCTGCCGCTTGACCGCGGCGGCCGCCTTGCGCTTGCGCTCGGCCGTGGGCTTTTCATAGAACTCGCGGCGGCGGACTTCGGCCACCACGCCGGCCTTTTCACAGGTGCGCTTGAAGCGACGCAGGGCAACCTCGAAGGGTTCGTTTTCGCGGACTCGAACGTGCGGCATACATTCTCCGATTACGGCATTTTGTTTCGACGAAACGGTAACGATCGCCATGCCCGGAGCAGCGCCCGGACATGCAGAACGGCGTATCATAATCCAAGCCAGCGCTTTTGCAAAAGCCCGTGATGCGGGCCACATCCTTGGTCGCCGACCACCAAAGGCCCGTCCATCCCGACTTACGGGCACCCGCCACGCACGCTATGATGACGGCATGGAAACGCTGAACGTCGAACTGGGCGATCGCCGCTACCCGATCCACATCGGGCCGGGCGAGGCCGCACACCCCGAACGCCTCGCCCCGGAACTCTCCGGACGCCGTGTCGCGGTCGTCACCAACCGCACCGTGGCGCCGCTGCACGGCGAGGCCCTGCGCGCGAGCCTGGCCGGCGCCGGCATCCGCGGCGAACCCCTGTGGATCGAACTGCCCGACGGCGAATCGCACAAGACCCTGGCGACCGTCGAGCAGATCCTGACCCGCCTGCTGGAGGCCCGGCTGGACCGGGGCAGCCGCATCGTGGCGCTGGGCGGGGGCGTGGTCGGCGACATCGCCGGTTTTGCCGCGGCGATCTACCAGCGAGGCATCGATTTCGTCCAGGTCCCCACCACCCTGCTGGCCCAGGTCGATTCCTCGGTCGGCGGCAAGACCGGGGTCAACCACCCGCTGGGCAAGAACATGATCGGCGCCTTCCACCAGCCCCGCGCGGTGGTCATCGACACCAACAGCCTGAACACCCTGCCGACGCGCGAACTGCGCGCGGGGCTGGCCGAGGTCATCAAGTACGGCCTGATGAAGGATGCCGAATTCTTTGCCTGGCTGGAAGAAAACATCGACCGCCTGCTGGCCCTGGAACCCGAGGCCCTGATCCATGCGATCCGCCGCTCGTGTGCCTGCAAGGCCGAGGTGGTGGCCGCGGACGAGCGCGAATCCGGCCGCCGCGCCCTGCTCAACCTCGGCCACACCTTCGGCCATGCCATCGAAACCGGCATGGGCTACGGCGCCTGGCTGCATGGCGAGGCGGTGGGCACCGGCATGGCGATGGCCGCGCGCATGTCCGCCCGCATGGGCTGGCTCGCACCCGCCGATGCCGAACGCGCCGAGGCCCTGATCCGGCGCGCCGGGCTCGAGACCCGCGCGCCGGCGGAACTGGACGCCGCACGCTTCCGTGAACTGATGGGCATCGACAAGAAGGTCAGCGACGGCCGCCTGCGGCTCGTGCTGCTGCGCGGGCTGGGCAACGCCGAGCTGACCGCCGATTTTGACGACGACGCCCTGCAACACACCCTCGACGAGACCGCCCGTGCCGCCTGAGACCGCATCGATCGCCCGCACTCCGAACGGCATCGGCCTCGCCCCGTGGGCGGCCGACCCGGCGCAGACGCGCGGCCGCCAGTACGCGGAAGACGCACCACGTCATCGCAGCGAGTTTCAGCGCGACCGCGACCGCATCGTGCACTCCAGCGCCTTCCGCCGTCTGGAGTACAAGACCCAGGTCTTCATCAGTCACGAGGGCGACCTGTTCCGCAACCGCCTGACCCACTCGCTCGAGGTCGCGCAGATCGGCCGGTCGGTCGCGCGTGCGCTGGGGCTCAACGAGGACCTGACCGAGGCCATCGCGCTGGCCCATGACCTGGGCCACACGCCGTTCGGCCACACCGGCCAGCACGCCCTGAACGACTGCATGCGCGAGCACGGGGGCTTCGAGCACAACCTGCAGTCGCTGCGCATTGTCGACCACCTCGAGGCGCATTACGCCGAATTCGACGGTCTCAACCTGACCTTCGAGACCCGCGAGGGCATCCTGAAGCACTGTTCGCCGGAAGACGCCCGCATCCTCGGCGAGGTCGGCGTGCGCTTTCTGCAGCGCGGCCAGCCGTCGCTGGAGGCCCAGCTCGCCAACGTCGCCGACGAGATCGCCTACAACAATCACGACGTCGACGACGGCCTGCGCGCCGGCCTGCTGCAGCTGGATCAGCTGGTGGAAGTCCCGCTGTTCCGCGACTGCCTCGACGCAGTCCGCACGAACTACCCGAAGCTGGAGGCCCGCCGTGTGCAGCACGAAACCGTGCGGCGCATGATCGACACCCTGGTTCAGGATTTGGTCACAACCAGCCGACAGGCCATCGACACGCGCGCGCCGGAATCCATCGATGCCGTGCGCGCCGAGACCGGCCCGCTGATCCGCTTCAGCCCCGAGATGGCCGAACGCAACCGCACCCTCAAGACCTTCCTGCGCGAGAACCTCTACCGCCACCATCAGGTCCACGGGGTCATGCACAAGGCCCGCCAGATCATCCTCGACCTGTTCGCCGCGTTCGATCGCGACCCGCGCCTGATGCCGGAGCACTACCAGCACCACGCCCGCGCCCTGAGCGAAAACGACCCGCACGGGCAGCAGCGCGCCATCGCCGACTACATCGCCGGCATGACCGACCGCCATGCCATCCGCGAACACCACCGCCTGTTCGACCTCGGCACCCTGACCTGACCGCCATGGCCCTTTCCGACCAATGCCTGGAACAGCTCGGCCTGCGCAGCGACCCGTTCGCGGACGTGCCCGATGCGGATTTCCTCTACACCGACCCGCTGCTGGACGGGGTCCTGGAATCCGCGCGCCAGGCACTCGAGAAGCCCGGAGCGGTCATCCTGCTCACCGGAGACAACGGCTCCGGACGCAGCCTGCAGCTGATGCGCCTGCTGGGCATGCTGCCCGAGGGCTACGAGCTCATCGCCTTCAAGGCCCGCATCAACACGCATTTCGAATCCGTCGACCTGACCATCCGCAATTACCTGCGCTCGCAGAATGCGGATGATCCCGACCGCTCGCTGACCGAACTGCTGGCCGATCGGGTGGCCGATGGCTTCGCGCCCGTGATCGCCATGGATGACGCCCACCTGGTGGGCACCGATATCGTCAACAATCTCCTGCGCATGCGCTCGGAGATCCTTGACCAGCACGGCCGTGCACCCCGCATCGTGCTGGTCGGTGGCGGCGGACTGCTGCGCCGCCGGCTCTATCTCCCCGCCCCGGACGACGAGGGTCAGCTGACCCGCCTGACCCTGCGGCCGCTGAACCTCGAACAGACCGCCGCCTACCTGCATCACCGCCTGCTGGCGGCCGGCGCCGAGGACCCGGAGGCCCTGATCCCGCGCGAGGCCGTGCAGCGCCTGCAGACCGACGCCCAGGGCCTGCCTGCCGCTCTGAACCGCGAGGCCCGCATGCTGCTCGAGGCCCGCTGCCGGCCGGCACTCCGCGCGGCCGCCGGGGCATCCGCCGCCACGGGCGCCGTCCCGGCCACAGGACACACCGCCGAGGCAGAGCAGGCAACGACACCCGGAACCACGGACGCGCCCGAGCCCGCAACGGCCACGCCCGCAACCGAGGCCGAAACGGAAGCGGGGGGCGAAAACGGCCTGCGGGTCAGCCGCGAAGAAGATGACTTCGTGCCCGCCGCATTCGCCCTGCACGGAGACCGCGACGAGGACCCTGTCTCTGACCCGGAGGCCGGGGTCGAGGGGCGCGGGGTCGACGAACCGGCCGCGCCACATGCTGCTCCCGAGAGACAGGCGTTCTGGAACCAGCGCTGGTTCGTTCCGGCAGTGGCGGCGACAGTCGCCCTCGGCATCGCTGCGCCGCTGCTGTGGCAGCTGCTGAGCGTGCCTCCCGCCGACGAGGAAGAAGACGTAGTGGAACTGCCACTGCCGGAGCGCCCGGCCGCCGCCGTCGACGACGAGCCGCCGGAACCGACAGACACCCGAGAGCGCATCGAACCCGAGCCGATCCTGCCGCCTCCCTCCACCGATGAGCCGGTGGCGGAGGACGAGCCCCCCGAGCCGGTCGCCGATGCCGAACCGGAGCCGGAGCCCGAACCGGAGCCCGAACCGGAGCCCGAACCGGAGCCGGAGCCGGAGCCGGAGCCGGAGCCGGAGCCGGAGCCGGAAGATCGTACCGCCGAGGCTCTGGCCGACGTCGACGGTGACACCGACCGCCTGCGCGAGGACCTCGACTGGCTGCAGGATCAGGATGGCGAACGCATGACCATCCAGCTGATCGCAGCCCCCGACATGGACACCGCCCGCGCCTACGCGGAGGAACACGGCCTGGGCGGCATCCGCTTCGTTCCCACCCGTTCGGACGGCACCGATTACGTGGTCATCCTTGCCGGCAGTTTCACCGATCGGGGCGCCGCGGAACGGGCCAATGACGACCTGCCCGCCGAGGTACGCGACGCCGGCACCTGGATCCGGTCCATCGGCTCGGTACAGGATGTCGCCCGCCGCTGAAGGCGACCCGACGCAGATCTGTCCTTTCGCCGCGCGCGTGTAATTGCGCTCCTGCGGTTTGCCGGAACACGATCGTTCCGGTATATTCCTGCGCCCCTTTTTCCAGCCTGGTGCGCAAGCGCCACGACCGGAGGCCTATCGATGCAGCAGACCCGACTGACCGGCACCCTCCATCGTCCCGAATTCGAACGCGACAACTGCGGATTCGGGCTTATCGCCCACATGGACGGACAGGCCAGTCACTGGGTCCTGGAAACTGCAATACGGTCACTCGAGCGATTAACCCACCGCGGCGCGATCGCCGCCGACGGCAAGACCGGCGACGGCTGCGGTCTGCTGATGCGGACCCCGGAGCCATTCCTGCGTCAGCTCGCGGATGAATCCGGCATCGCGCTGTCCGAACGCTTCGCCGCCGGCCTGGTGTTCATCAACCCCGAGGCCATCGGCGAAACCCGCGCGGCGGTCGAAAATGCCCTCGACCGCAGCGGCCTCGCACTGGCCGGATGGCGCGACGTCCCGGTCGACCCCGAGGCCTGCGGGGCAGAAGCCCTGCGCACCCAGCCGCATATCCTCCAGCTGTTCGTCAACGCCCCGACCGAGATGGACAGCGACGCCTTCGAACGCGCGCTGTACGTCGCCCGACGGCGCGCCGAGATGGCAATGGATTCGGACCCGGTGTTTTACGTCCCGAGCCTGTCCGCACGGGTGCTGTCCTACAAGGGCCTGGTGATGCCGGCCAATCTGCCGGTGTTCTACCCTGACCTGCAGCGCCCGGAACTGGAAACCGCGATCTGCGTGTTCCACCAGCGCTTTTCCACCAACACCTGGCCGCAGTGGGGCCTGGCCCAGCCGTTCCGCTTCCTCGCGCACAACGGCGAGATCAACACCGTGCAGGGCAACCGCAACTGGGCGGTCGCGCGCCAGCACAAGTTCGCCAACGAGCTGCTGCCCGAACTTTCCGAACTGGAACCGCTGGTGAACCTGGAAGGTTCCGATTCGCAGAGCCTCGACAACATGCTCGAGGTCCTGCTGGCCGGAGGCATGGACCTGTTCCGCGCGATGCGCCTGCTGGTACCCCCTGCGTGGCAGAACGTCGCGCACATGGATCCGGATCTGCGCGCGTTCTACGAGTACAACTCCATGCACATGGAGCCCTGGGACGGACCGGCCGGCATCGTGCTGACCGACGGCCGCTACGCCGGCTGCACCCTGGACCGCAACGGCCTGCGCCCGGCGCGCTACGTGATCACGAAGGACCGCCACATCACCCTGGCCTCGGAGATCGGCGTGTATGACTATGCCCCCGAGGACGTGGTCGCCAAGGGCCGCCTGAAGCCGGGGCAGATGCTCGCGGTGGATACCGAAACCGGCGAACTGCTGCAGCCCGAGGACATCGACCGGATCAACCGCAAGCGCCAGCCCTATCGCCAGTGGCTGCGCGCGCAGGTGCATCATCTGAAGAGCCAGCTGGACGACAACCGGCTGTTCTCCGGCGAGCCGATGCCGGCCGACCGTCTGGAAACCTATGAAAAGCTGTTCGACGTGACCTTCGAGGAGCGCGATCAGATCCTGCGCGTGCTGGCCGAGGCCGGCCAGGAGGCCGTCGGCTCGATGGGCGACGACACCCCGTTCGCCGTGCTGTCGCAGCAGACCCGTTCGCTGTACGACTACTTCCGCCAGCAGTTCGCCCAGGTCACCAACCCGGCGATCGACCCGCTGCGCGAAAGCATCGTGATGTCGCTGGAAACCTGCTTCGGCCGCGAACAGGGACTGTTCGAGGAAACACCGGAACACGCCCACCGGCTGGTCGCCGATTCCCCGGTGCTGTCCGAGGCCAAGTTCCGCGAACTGTGCAACCGCAACGAAAACGCCTTCCGCGTCGAACGCCTGGACCTCAACTACGACCGCCAGAACCACGGTCTCGAGTCGGCGCTGAAACAACTCACCGAAGACGCGGTGCAGGCGGTCCGCGAAGGCGCCGTGATCCTCGTTCTGTCCGACCGCGCGATCGACCGCGAACGCCGGCCGATCCCGGCGGCTCTGGCAGTGGGCGCGGTGCATCACGCCCTGATCGCCGCGCGTTTGCGAACCGACGCCAACATCGTCATCGAGACCGCCACCGTGCGGGATCCGCACCATTTCGCGGTATTGATCGGCTACGGGGCGACCGCCATTTACCCCTATCTGGCCTACTCCGCGCTGCACGGCATGAGCGAATCCGGCGAGATCCCCGGAGCGGACGCGCTCACCCTGGCGCAGAACTATCGCAAGGGCATCAACAAGGGCCTGTTCAAGATCCTCTCCAAGATGGGCATCTCGACCATCGCCAGTTACCGCGGGGCCCAGCTGTTCGAGATCGTCGGTCTGGCCGACGAGGTCGTGGAGACCTGCTTCAAGGGCACCACCAGTCGCATCCAGGGCACCCGTTTCGCCGATATCGAGGCGGACCTGGATACCCTCGCACAGCGTGCCTGGAACCCGCGCAAGGCGCCAAAGCAGGGCGGGCTGCTGAAGTACATCGACGGCGGGGAATACCACGCCTACAACCCGGACGTGATCCAGACCCTGCACCGCGCAGTGCAGTCCGGTGACTACGGGGTGTACCAGGAATACGCAGCGCTGGTGAACGAACGCCCGGTTGCGACCCTGCGCGACCTGCTCAAGCCGCGCGAGGACATCGAGCCGATCGAAGTGGACGAGGTCGAGTCCGAGGCCGACATCCTGCCGCGTTTCGACTCCGCCGGCATGAGCCTGGGCGCGCTGTCGCCGGAGGCCCACGAGGCCCTGGCCACCGCGATGAACCGCCTCGGCGGGCGTTCCAACTCCGGCGAGGGCGGCGAGGCCGTGTCCCGCTACGGCACCGAGCGGATGTCGAAGATCAAGCAGGTGGCCTCCGGCCGCTTCGGCGTGACCCCGCACTACCTGGTCAACGCCGAGGTCCTGCAGATCAAGATCGCCCAGGGCGCCAAGCCCGGCGAAGGCGGCCAGCTGCCGGGGCACAAGGTCAACAAGATGATCGCCGAGCTGCGCTACTCGAATCCGGGCGTGGCCCTGATCTCGCCGCCGCCGCATCACGACATCTACTCCATCGAGGACCTGGCGCAGCTGATCTTCGACCTCAAGCAGGTCAACCCGAATGCGCTGGTCTCGGTGAAGCTCGTCTCGGAGGCCGGGGTCGGCACCGTGGCCGCCGGCGTGGCCAAGGCCTACGCCGACCTCATCACCATCTCCGGCTACGACGGCGGCACCGGGGCCAGTCCGCTGACCTCGGTGAAATACGCCGGCACGCCGTGGGAACTGGGACTGGCCGAGACCCATGCGACCCTGCGCGGCAACGACCTGCGCGACAAGGTGCGGCTGCAGACCGACGGCGGCCTGAAGACCGGGCTGGACGTGATCAAGGCCGCGATCCTCGGCGCCGAGAGCTTCGGCTTCGGCACCGGGCCGATGGTCGCACTGGGCTGCAAGTACCTGCGGATCTGCCACCTGAACAACTGCGCCACGGGTGTTGCCACGCAGGACAAGGTGCTGCGCATGAACCACTTCATCGGCCTGCCCGAGATGGTCATGCACTACTTCCAGTTCGTCGCCCGCGAGACCCGCGAGTGGATGGCGAAACTGGGCGTGCGCAGTCTGACCGACCTGATCGGCCGCACCGACCTGCTCGAAGTCCTGCCGGGCGAGACCCCGCGGCAGCAGCATCTGGCCGTCGACCGCCTGCTGGAGACCGGCGACCTCGACGACAAACCGCGCTTCTGCAAGGAGCCGAAGAACGAACCGTTCGACAAGGCCGAGCTGGCCGAACGGATGGTCGCCGACATGCTCGAGGCCATCGAGAACAAGGCCGGCGGCGAGTACCGCTACCAGTGCAGCAACACCGACCGCTCCATCGGCGCCCGACTGTCCGGCGAGATCGCCAAACGCCACGGCAATCAGGGGATGGCCGATGCCCCGCTGCAGGTCCGCCTGCAGGGCACGGCCGGGCAGAGCTTCGGCGTGTGGAATGCCGGCGGCCTGCACCTGTATCTGGAAGGCGACGCCAACGACTACGTCGGCAAGGGCATGACCGGTGGCAAGCTGGTGATCCACCCGCCGGAGGGCTCGGGCTTCGCCAGCCAGGACACCACCATCATGGGCAACACCTGCCTGTACGGGGCCACCGGCGGCAAGCTGTTTGCAGCCGGTCAGGCCGGCGAACGTTTCGGGGTACGCAACTCCGGGGCCGTCGCGGTGGTTGAAGGCGTGGGCGACCACGGCTGCGAGTACATGACCGGTGGGGTGATGACCATCCTCGGCGGCACCGGCGTCAACTTCGGCGCCGGCATGACCGGCGGCTTCGCCTTCGTGCTGGATCGGGAAAACGACTTCCCCGACCGCATCAACAACGAGCTGATCGACCTGCACCGCCTCGATACCGAGGACATGGAGGCGCATCGCAACTATCTCGAGGAACTCATCACCGAGTTTGTACACGAGACGGACAGCGCCTGGGGCCGGGAGATCCTGGAGCACTTCGACTCCTGGCAGGGGTCGTTCTGGCTGGTGAAGCCGAAGGCCGCCGATCTCAGCGGCCTGCTCGCCAACCTGCGCCAGGCGGCCTGACCGGGCCTGCACCCCGGAGCCAGACCCGTCACGGGCCCCGCAAGGGGCCCGTTCTGTTTGCGGGCGGCTCCTTCACGCCCGGATGGCATCGTATTCCACTGGACGCAGCCTACCCGCAGCGCAATACTGGAAGGCCGTCGCGGCATTCGTGGTACGGAGGCAGCCGACGGGAATGGCCAACGCCCGGACGTTCACGCCGGTGGACGAATACCTGCAGGGAGAGCGTGAGACCGAGATCCGGCACGAATACGTCAACGGCACCGTCCATCCCATGGGCGGGGCCAGCCGCAATCACAACCTGATTGCCGGAAACTTGTTCGCTGCCCTGCACGCCGCCCTGCGCGGCGGCCCGTGCCAGACCTTCATGGCCGACATGAAGGTGCATCTGCGCCTGGGTGACGACGAGCTTTTCTACTATCCCGACGTCATGGTCGGCTGCGACCCGAACGACCGCCACCGCCACTATCTCGAGCGCCCGCGGGTGATTGCCGAGGTGGCCTCGCCGGCCACCGAGCGCGTCGACCGCCGGGAGAAGCTGCTGGCCTACACCCGGCTCGACAGCCTCGCCACCTACCTGATCGTCGAGCAGCAGTGCCCGGCGGTCCCGGTGTATCGGCGAAACGCCGGCTGGGCCGCGGAATACCTCGGCACCGAGGACCGCCTGGAGCTCCCCGAGCTGGAATGGAGCCTGCCCGTGGAGGAGCTCTACACCGGCGTCGACCCCGACGCGGTCACCGAGGAGCCCGCCCCGCCCTGCCGCTGACCCGCGCCTGACCGGCCGGAGGGCCGGCCGATGGTCGCTGCGGGTGAGGGCGCGGTATCATGCTCGGCCACGCCCCGTCCGGGGCGGAACCTCCCGTCCGGCGACGAGGACCATGGCAGGCCGCATCCCCCAGGCATTCATCGACGAGCTGCTCGAGCGCACCGACATCGTGGAAGTGGTCCGCCGGCGCGTCAGCCTGAAGAAGGCCGGCAGCGAATATGCCGCCTGCTGCCCGTTCCACGGCGAAAAGACCCCGTCGTTCTACGTCTCGCCCCAGAAGCAGTTCTATCACTGCTTCGGCTGCGGGGTACACGGCACCGCCATCGGCTTCCTGATGGATTACGAGAACCTCAGTTTTCCCGAGGCGGTGGAACAGCTCGCCGAGCAGGCCGGCCTGGAGGTCCCGCGCGAACACGACGACAGCCCGCGCCAGGATGCCACCGCGCCGCTGTACGCCGCGCTGGAGGCGGCGGCGGACTACTTCGTGCGCCAGCTGCGCGAGACCCCGCGCGCGGTCGATTACCTGAAGAACCGCGGCATCGACGGCGCCACGGCGCGCGATTTCCGCCTCGGATGGGCCCCGGCATCGGGGCTGCTGCAGGCCCTGTCGGACCGCTTCTCGCCACAGCAGCTGGTGGACGCCGGCCTGGCCGCGCGCCGCGACAATGGCGACCTGCGCGAACGCTTCCGCTCCCGCATCATGTTCCCCATCCGCGACCGGCGCGGGCGCATCACCGGCTTTGGCGGGCGCCTGATCGATGACGGCGAACCCAAGTACCTCAACAGCCCCGAGAGCACGATCTTCCACAAGGGCCAGACCGTCTACGGCCTGCACGAGGCCCGCCGTGCGCAGACCCGGCTGGATCACCTGGTGGTGGTCGAGGGATACATGGACGTGGTCGCGCTGGCGCGCAGCGGCTACCACCGGGCCGTCGCCTGCATGGGCACCGCACTGGGGCGCAGCCACTTCGACGTGCTGTTCCGCCAGGTCGGCCGGCTGACCCTGTGTTTCGACGGCGATGCCGCCGGACGCCGTGCTGCCTCGCGCGCGCTGGAACAGGCCCTGCCGGTCATCCAGGGCATGCGCGAAGTCCGTTTCCTGTTCCTGCCCGAAGGCGACGATCCCGACAGCCTGGTGCGCCGCGAAGGCCTCGCAGCGTGGGAACGTCTGCTGGACCAGGCCCTGCCGCTGTCCGAGGCCCTGATACGCCTGCTGCGCGAGGAACACGCCACCGAAACCGCCGAAGGGCGCACCCATTTCGCCCACGCCGCGGTGCGCCTTATCGCTACCGCGCGCGACCCGCTGTTCCGTGAACTGCTGTGTGAACGCGTCGCCGAGGAGAGCCACCTCCCGCGCGAGCGCCTGGAGGAACAGCTGCAAGCCGCCGCCTCGGCCGATGCCGGTTCCGCGCGCAATGCCACGCCCGCGTCGCGCGACAACGCTCCGCCATCCCGGGGCCCGGACATGGCCACCCGGCCACCGGCCTCCGCCCCATCAGGAAGCGAGCCGGCCGGCGCCGGCGGCCGCCGCAGCTCGTCGCTGTGGGCCGCACTGCTCGCGCGCATCCTGCAGCACCCGGAACTGGACTGGGACACCCCGGCCCTGCGCGAGCTGGCGGCCGCCAGCGGCGAGGCTTCCGGCACCCTTGGCCGCCTGCTGGAGGCCCTGGACGAGCAACCACGCCCGGATACCGCGCGGCTGCTGGAGCGCTTCCGCGACCATCCGCGCTTCGAACGCCTGCTTTCACTGGCCGGCGCCGACCTGCAGGACGGCAAAGACGAGATGACCCGTCAGGTCGCACTGGACGCCGCGAACCAGCTGCTGCGCCGGCACTGCCGTGAACGCATCCGCGAGCTGACCGCCTCCGGGGCTCTGGATGCGGAACAACGCAGCGAGCTCGCGCGTCTCACTTCCATCCTGCAAGGCTGAGGGCGGGACCGCACACCGACTGCGCCCCCTTGAAAGTCTCCGTTCGTGCCCGCATCTCCCTGACTGCACGGCAGCATTTCGACTCGCACCCTGCGGCGCGGGCAATATTAGAAACTTCTGCTATAATGCAGGGTTCACTTTTCGAAGCAGAACGACGAACCTCGGAGATCAGATCGCGATGAACCGTGAAGAGCAGCAATCCCAGCTCAAGGAACTCATTGCCAAGGGCAAGGAGCAGGGATACCTCACGTACACCGAGGTGAACGATCACCTGCCCGAGACCATCATCGATTCCGACCAGGTCGAAGACATCATCGCGATGATCAACGACATGGGCATCGAGGTCCACGAACAGGCACCCGATGCCGACAGTCTGCTGCTGTCCGACGGCTCGGTGTCCGCCGACGAAGACGCCGAGGACGCGGTTGCCGCGCTGGCATCCGCCGACAGCGACTTCGGCCGCACCACCGACCCCGTGCGCATGTACATGCGCGAGATGGGCACCGTGGAACTGCTCACCCGCGAGGGCGAGATCCGCATCGCCAAGCGCATCGAAGAAGGCCTGATGCAGGTCCTGTTCGCGCTGGCCCACCATCCCGGCGCAATCGACCGTCTGATCAAGGACTACGACCAGATCGTCGAGAACGGCAGCCGTCTGACCGACCTGGTGGTGTCCTTCATCGAACCCGACGGCACCAATGGCGAGGCCGTCGCCCGCGGCCTGGCAGAAGAGATCGACGTCAAGGAACAGGCCAGGAAGGAAGAGGCCGCCTCGCCCGAACTGGACGCCATCTCCGAGGCCGTGGACGAAGCCGACGAAGAGGCCGGCGAACCGGTGGACAACGGGCCCGATCCCGAAGAGGCCCGCCAGCGCTTCGAAAAACTGCGCGAACTGCACGCCAGGGCCCACGCCGCCTTCGAGGCCGGCGACATGGAGGCCTATGCCACCGCGCGCGAGCAGACCGCGAAGTACTTCATGGAATTCAAGCTGGTGCCGCGCGTGGTCGACCAGCTGACCCAGCAGCTGCACGCGACCATCGACCAGATCCGCCGGCACGAACGCCGGATCATGGATCTCGCGGTGAACCACGCGCACATGCCGCGCAAGACCTTCATCGACGGCTTCCCGCGCAACGAGACCAACCTCAACTGGATCCGCGAGATCCAGAAGGAAGGCAAGGGCAAGTACGTCAGCGCGCTGGGTGACGTCGAGGAAGACATCGTGCGCACGCAGAAGAAGCTGGCCGAGATCGAACGCGAGGCCAGCCTCAGCATCTCCGAGATCAAGGAGATCAACCGCCGCATGTCCATCGGCGAGGCCAAGGCCCGCCGTGCCAAGAAGGAGATGGTCGAGGCCAACCTGCGCCTGGTGATCTCCATCGCCAAGAAATACACCAACCGCGGCCTGCAGTTCCTCGACCTGATCCAGGAAGGCAACATCGGCCTGATGAAGGCGGTGGACAAGTTCGAATACCGCCGCGGCTACAAGTTCTCGACCTACGCCACCTGGTGGATCCGTCAGGCCATCACCCGCTCCATCGCGGACCAGGCCCGGACCATCCGTATCCCGGTGCACATGATCGAGACCATCAACAAGCTCAACCGCGTCTCCCGCCAGATGCTGCAGGAGATGGGCCGCGAGGCCACGCCGGAAGAGCTGGCCGAGCGCATGGAGATGCCCGAGGACAAGATCCGCAAGGTGATGAAGATCTCCAAGGAACCAATCTCCATGGAGACCCCGATCGGCGACGACGAAGACTCGCACCTGGGCGACTTCATCGAGGATGAAAAGGTCGCCTCGCCGACCGAATCCGCCGCCCAGGAAAGCCTCACCGAGGCCACCCGCGAGATCCTGTCCACGCTGACCCCGCGCGAGGCCAAGGTCCTGCGCATGCGCTTCGGCATCGACATGAACACCGACCACACCCTCGAGGAAGTCGGCAAGCAGTTCGACGTCACCCGCGAACGCATCCGCCAGATCGAGGCCAAGGCCCTGCGCAAGCTGCGCCACCCGACCCGCGCGGAACTCCTGCGCACCTATATGGACGCCGAATAACCGGCGTCCCCGCCCGTCCCGCGGACGGGCCAGCCCTCCACGATGCGGCGCCCTGCCCCCTCGGGGTAGAATGGCGCCGCTGTCGTTTGCGGCCCCGCACCGCAGACCCACCCGAGCACCCGGGCCTGTAGCTCAGTTGGTTAGAGCAGAGGACTCATAATCCTTTGGTCGTCGGTTCGAGTCCGACCGGGCCCACCACTCGCTTGCACTCGCGCCGGGCACGTCGGACTATCCCTGTCGTGCGCCTGTCGGCGCACGCCGTTCCGGCCTCGCGAAGCCATGCTTCGCGTCGCTACGCGACCGGCCTCCACCCAACCGGGCCCACCACTCGCTTGCGCGCCTGCCGCCCATTGAGGATCTCCCGATGCCCAACACTGCCGCCCAGCCGCTCAGAAGTTACCGTCACACCCTCACGACGCTTGCCCTTTTCGCCACGACCGTCTGGGCTGTCCCGGCCCTGGCCGGGGACGATCCGGTCGCCTTCTTCGAGGAATACTGGGGGACGGAGGTCGACTTCAGCGACCGGGACGCGCTCGAGCGCTTCTACAGCGCCGAGGCCCTGAGCGAACTGGAGGGGTTCACCGATGGCGAAAAGGCGATGCTCAAGGAGCTGGGCGCCCAGCTGGACCTGTTCAAGACCTCCACCGAGATCGCCGAGATCGATGTCGTCGATGCCGATGACGAGCAGGCGCGGATCGAGGCCGACCTTCGCGTCACCGACGAGGACGCCCGCCGGGAGATGGCCTCCGGACTCGATGCCGATATCCGGCTGAGCCGTCAGGACGGGGAGTGGCGCATCAACGAAGAGCACTTCCACATGCGGAGCCCGGTACGCGGTGGCGCCGGTGACCAGGAGTGCGCCGACGGGATGGTAGTGGGCGACCCGGATGCCCCGAACCACCTTACCATCACCGATGGCGACCGGAGCTGGGAGCTCCGCTTTGAAAAGGCCTCATTGGTCGCCTGGGAGACCCGCACCCGCCTGGACCTGGCCCGGGTCGACACCACCCCGTGGCGGCTGGTTTTCCCGGAGCCCAACCTCGACGAGTCGGAACAGAAAGTCCGGATCAGCGTCCCCACGCCCGCCGAACCGCATTGTTTCGATCTGCCGGAGGGGATGCGTGGACCGGACGGAGACATCGTCGGCCGCCTGGTATTCGATGAGCCCCCGGCACAGGGGCAGACCGAGTACAGCGCCCGCATCGACATCCCCACCGACCAGGAAGACTTCGGGGTACGGGGGATCATCGAGCGGGGCCTGCTGGTCGAGCCCGCTCCGGGCGATGCTGAAGAGGGGTCGTACTACGTCGACGACGGTGAAAAACGGGAGATCCTTGGGGGCCTGGTCTTCCACCGCCCTGCGGATGATGTGGTGCGGGTTATCGGCACATACCCTCTGGGAAGTGGCCCCGGCGGGAGTGTTTTCCGCGCGGGCGTGGGGTCATTCGACGGGTCACCCGGGGTCTACACCAGCACCCAGCGCAGGCATTTTGACGGCGAGTTCCAGGATGTAACCGAGATCACCCTGGTGCACGCCTTCTCCGAAGATCGGGTAGAGATGGAACGCCGACGGTTGCCCGCGGACGAAATGCCGGATGGCGAACCGACCCTTGAGGAAGCCGGCGATCTGGGCGAGGCTCACTGGTACCTGGTCAGAGACGAGCTGATCACCGATCCGGAACTCGAGCGCGTCAGCACCCCCTGACGCCACCGCAGAGGTACGAAACCACATGATGCGACTGATCTTCACCCTGCTGCGCATGCGCCGTCTGATGCGGCTCTACCGCATGTTTGCCGGCGGCGGAAGGAACAACCGATCCCGGCAGCACCCGCGCCGCGAGTCCGACTCGCGGGGCGCTTCGCAACAGAATACTCCGGGCACACGCAACCGGGATCCGGACGACGAGTGGTCATGACCCGGCTCCGGCAACCCCGCCCCGGGTTGCCTCTCGCACCGGACCGTAGCGCTCAGGCCGCCTCGGCGTTGATGACACCCCGCTGGAGGTCAATGGTGATCCGCTTGCCCTCGATGACCGTGGCGCAGGCCAGCAGGAAGATCTCCACGAACTCGTTGCGCTCTTCCTCCGGCATCTCGGTGGAGGCATTGAAGGTGCCGAACATGGTGTCGTGGGCCCCGGCCGAGTAGAGGATCAGCCGCTGCATGGCGTCCTGGTCGTCCGGCGATGGCGCGGCGGTGTCCAGGGTCGGCTCGCCCACCTTCTCCTTGATGGTGGAGTAGAGGTGGAACAGGTACTCCGCCGCACTCTGGCGTCCCCGCCGGTCCTGCAGGGTGAAGTTGGCGGAGACCTCCTGGCCACTGCGGGCGCGCAGGACGATGTATTTCGACTCGGGCTGATCGTCGGCGTACGGATTCAGGATATCGGCCACGGTATCTCCGGATCGGGATGGGCAAACGAGCCCGGAGGGTACGAGACACCCCGGGAGATTTCCACGGCGGCCGCGCCCGCCGAGGGGTTATCAACCCCGATACCCGGGCGATGTGCGGACAGCTTCACCCGGCGGGGATGCCCGGCGCCTCGAGCCAGCGGTGCAGGCCGCCGCCGCGGCGGATGCGGCGGCCGGCGGCCGTTTCGAGGCGGCCGGGGCGGGGTTCCAGCAGGGTGAAGCGGCGGCTGGCGCGGGTGATGGCGGTGTAGACCAGCTCGCGGGTCAGAATCGGGCTGTCGGTGTCCGGCAGGATCAGGGCCACGTGGTCGAACTCGGAGCCCTGCGCCTTGTGCACGGTCAGGGCGAAGGCGGACTCCACGCCCTCCAGGCGGTTGGGCGGGATCCAGCGCACCCGACCGTCGGTGGCGAGGAAGGCGACCCGCAGCACCCGCGACTCCGACCCGGAGGAGGCTTCGTCGTCCTGCGGCCCGTCCGCGCCCGCGGCCAGCCAGCGCGGCACGGCCAGCGCGATGCCGATGTCGCCGTTGATCAGGCCCAGGGCGTAGTCGTTGCGGGTGACGATCACCGGCCGCCCCTCGACCCATGTGCCCTCGCCCGCCAGCAGGCCCCGCTCCCGCAGGGCCGCCGCGATGCGGCGGTTCAGCTGCTCCAGCCCCCGGGGGCCGCGACGCACCGCGCACAGCAGCTGGAAATGTCCGTGCGCCTGCAGCACCTCGCGCGCCCAGTCCTCCCATGCACCGCGCGCGGCCCCGCCGGCCGGCCGCAGCCGCGCGAGGGCCTCGAGGTAATGGCGATAGCCGGCGGCCTCGCGCTGCGGGTCGCCGTCCAGCACCCGCGCCAGCCAGCCACGCCCGTCGCCGGCCTCCAGGGTCAGCCGATCCACCGCGCCATCGGGCGTGGGCAGGCGCACCTCCCCGGCCCGGCCCTCGTTGACCGCGGTGGCCAGCTGGCCGATGCCGCTCTCGGCATCGAAGCGATGGCTGTGGCGCAGCATCACCACGTGCTGGTCCAGCGCCCGGCCGGCGCCGTCCTGCAGCGCGGCGGGGATCTCCGCGCCGGCATGTGCCTTCAGCCAGGCCACGGTCTCCGGGGTGTAATGCCCGTCGGCTGCGCGGGCACAGAGTTCGCCCATCACCGCGCCGGCCTCCACCGAGGCCAGCTGGTCGCGATCGCCCAGCAGGATCAGGCGCGCGTGACGCGGCACCGCCTCCACCAGCGCGGCCATCAGTTCCAGATCGATCATCGACGCCTCGTCCACCACCAGCACGTCCACCGGCAGCGGGTTCGCCGCATCATGGCGGAAGCCGCGCGCCCCGGGGCGCGCCCCCAGCAGCCGGTGCAGGGTCACCACCCCGGCGGGGATGTGGCTGCGCAGGCGCTCGCCGTCGGGCAGGGCCTCGAGGTTCAGGCGGTCCAGCGCCCCGCCCACCGAGGCATTGAGCCGCGCGGCGGCCTTGCCGGTGGGCGCGGCCAGACGGATGCGCAAAGCCTCGTCGTCGCCCTGCAGGCCCTGCAGCAGCGCCAGCAGGCGCAGCACGGTGGTGGTCTTGCCGGTACCGGGACCGCCGGTGATCACGCCGAAGCCGCTGCCGGCGGCCAGGGCACAGGCGATGCGCTGCCAGTCCGGACCGCCCCCCGGTGGCGCGGCGGGAAACAGCCGGTCCAGCCATTGCCGGGTGCGGGCGGGATCCAGGGCCTCGCGCCAGGCGGGTGCGTCCTCCAGCCGCGCGCGCACCGCCTCGCCCACCCGGCGCTCGGCCTCCCAGTAGCGGCGCAGATAGAGCTGCCCCCGGGCACGCACCAGCGGGCTGGCGCCCGGCGCGTCGTCGGCGCACAGCCGCGCGTCCGCCAGCGCCTGTTCCAGTTCCGCCCGGGTGGTTCCGCGCAGGGCCTCGGAGGGCAGCACCGCGGTGGCCGCCTCGCCCTCGGGCGGCAGCGCCAGGGTGCGGTCGGGGGCCTCCAGCAGCGCGTCCAGATCGAGACACACATGCCCGCGCCCGGCCTGATGGCTGGCCAGCGCCGCCAGCAGCAGGGCCAGCGGATCCAGCTCCGGGAGTTCCTCGTGCAGCAGGCGCACCAGCGCGCGGTCCACGCCGCGCAGCCAGCCGGCCTGTTCCCATTCGGCCAGCCGCGCGAGCACGCCGGCGGCGTCCGGCCGCGCCGCGGCGGGCGCGCTCATGCCCCGGCCTCCGTGGAGCGCACCGCCGGGCGATCCGGACCTTCGGCGAAGGCGCGGTCCAGCCACTCGATCAGCTCGCGCGGCGGGCGCTGATGGAACACGCCCCGCCCCGGCGCATCCACCCCGCGCAGGAACAGATAGACCCCGCCGCCCATGTGCGCGTCGAAGTCGTAGCCGGGCAGGCGGGCCTTCAGCAGACGGTGCAGCGCCAGGGTGTAGAGCACCAGCTGCAGGTCGTAGCGGTGATCCAGCACCGCCGCGTTCAGCTGCGCCGTGGTGTAGGCCTCCGGCCCGGCACCCAGGCGGTTGGACTTGTAGTCGGCCACGTAATAACGCTCCCCGTGCCGGAACACCAGATCGACGAAGCCCTTGAGCATCCCGTTGATCCACTTGCGCCCGGCCGGCGGGCGCGCCTCCCCGGGCAGGACATCACGGCGCACCGCCGCATCCAGGGTGTCGCTGTGCACCCAGCGGGTCTCGAACAGGAACTCGAGCTCGGCCTGATAGCGATCCAGCCCCGCCAGCGAGAACCCCCCGGTGCCGTCCAGCGGGAACTCGGCCGCCAGCAGGTCGTGCATCCAGCCCTCCAGCACCGGCACCCAGTCGTCCCAGCCGCGGGCACCACAGCGCCGCACGACCTCGGCATGCAGACGCGCGCGATCGCCGGCCACCCGCGCAAAGCCCTGTTCGCCGGCCCACTCCAGCAGGCCGTGCAGGAAGGTGCCGGGCTCCGGGCCGTGCGGGAAATCGTGGTGCCCGCCGGCCGGGGCCGTGGTCACCGTCCCGGACTCACCATCGCTGTCCGCGTCGAGGTCACGCCCACCGGCATCCTCGCGCAGGATGTCCTCCTCGGCGGTATCCGGCGCAGCGGGGCCGGCATCGGCGGGCGCGGCACTGTCGTCCGCCCCCGGCTCCTCGCGCCGTACGATGGCGCTGTAACTGGCCACCCACCAGGGCTCGCGCACCCGGCGTCGCGGGACCCGCGCGGGCCCGGTGACCGGCGCGGCCTCGCCCGCGCGGCAGCGTTCGGCCGCCGGCGGCGGCAGCGGCTCCACCCGCACATGGCCTTCGTCGTCGCGCAGTTCCTCCATGCGCGTGGCCAGTGCCGGCGGCTCCACCCCCTCCGGACCGAACAGCAGGTAGCCGACGGCCGTGCGGTGCAGATCGCTATCCTTGCGGTTGCCGTGGCGCACGGGCGCGATCGCCATCCAGCAGGCGTGGCGGGCGCGGGTCATGCCCACGTACAGCAGACGCAGGTCCTCGGCGCGCTGCTCGCGCTGCTGGCGTTCCTTCGCCGCGTCGTCCATGTGAAATCGCCACTGCGGGGTCGCACCCGGCGAGCGGTCCAGGAACGGTACGTCCTTGCTGGTCACCTCGCGGAAACCGCAGACGAACGGCAGGAACACCAGCGGGTACTCCAGGCCCTTGGACTTGTGCAGGGTGACCACCTTGACCAGGTCCTCGTCGCTCTCCAGGCGCAGGATCTGCTCGTCGCCGGGCGCGAAATCCGCATCGCGATGCTCGGCCAGGTGGCGGATCAGCGCCTGCTCGCCGTCCAGCTCGGCGTCCGCCTCCTGCAGCAGCTCGCTCAGGTGCAGCAGGTTGGTCAGCGCGCGCTCGCCGCCCTCGTCCGCGAGCAGGGCGCGCGGCACGTCGAAATCGTGCAACAGGGCGCGCAGCATCGGCAGCACCCCGCGCGCCTGCCACAGCCGGCGATAGGCGCGGAACTGCTCCACCCGCGCCTCCCAGCGCAGCTCGTCCAAGGTCAGCCGGTGCAGTTCCGCCAGCGGCAGTCCCAGGGTCGGCGTCGCCAGGGCCGCGCGCAGCAGCCGCTCGCTGGTGGGCTCGGCACAGGCACGCAGCCAGCGCAGTAGATCCCCGGCCTCGGCCGTGGTGTAGACCGAATCCCCGCCCGAGAGGTACACGCTGCGCACGCCCCGCTCGCGCAGCGCGCGTTCGATCTCGGCGGCCTCCTTGCGATCACGCACCAGCACGGCCATGTCGCGCGGGCGCAGGCGGCGGAAGCGGGCCTCGCCCGCGTCCCCGCCCTCGACGAAGCCGGTGTGACCATCCTCGCCGCCGTTCAGCAGCTCCACCATGCGGCTGGCGCAGGCCGCCGCGGCACTCGCCCGCCAGTCGCGGATGCCCACCGGTTCGTCGCCGCCGGCCTGCCACAGGGTCAGCGCGGACAGCGCGGTGCCGTGTTCCGTCAGGGTCTCGGAGCGGCCGCGGGCGGTGACCGGATGAAACGGCAGCTCCCCGCCCCCGAAACCGAACGCGCCGTCGGGCCAGGCCTCGGCACGAGCGAACAGGTGGTTGACGCCGGCCACCAGGGATTCCACCGAGCGGAAATTCTTCGGCAGGGTGTAATGCCGCCCGGCGGTGGCGTGGCGGGCACGCAGGTAGCTGTGGATGTCGGCCCCGCGGAAGCGGTAGATCGCCTGCTTGGGGTCCCCGATCAGCAGCAGCCCGGTGACGTCCGGGTTCTCCTCGATGCGGTACACCTTGTCGAAGATCCGGTACTGGTCCGGATCGGTGTCCTGGAACTCGTCGATCAGGGCCACCGGGAAGCGCTCGCGCAGGGTACGCGCCAGGGCCTCGCCGTCGGGACCGTACAGGGCGTCGCGCAGGCGGGTGAGCAGGTCGTTGAAGCCGATCTGCGCGCGCTGCTGCTGGGCACGGCGAAAGCGCCGGTCGATCGCGGCCGCCGCGGCCTTGAGCAGGCGCTCGCTCTCGTCGGCACAGACCTCGGCGTGGTCGTTCAGCGCGATGAACGCCGGATGCAGGTCGGCGGGCAGGGACTGGCCCTTCTTGCGAAACCCCTCCTGCGCCATGCCGGCCGCGCTCATGCGCTCCAGCAACGGAGTGCTGCCGCCGATACGCGGCTGCAGCAGCCCCGGGGTATCCGCCCATTCGCGCATCGCCTCCAGCAGCTGGTCGGGCTTCTGGTATTTGTTTCCGTTGAGCACGTCACGATGCAGCTGGCGGAACTGCGCCTCCACGGCCTCGCGGTCCTCGTTCCAGCGCTGCTTCATCGCGGCCAGCCGCTGCAGGCGATCGCCCAGCCAGGCGTTCAGCCCGTCCGGGGTGGTCAGCGCCTCGGTGGCCGGCGGCAGCGGTTCCACCCGCCCCAGCAGCGCGCGCACCTTGCCCAGCAAGGCCTCGGGGCTGGCACCCCAGGCCCCGCGCAGAAAAAGCAGGGCATCGACGCTCTGCGGATACATGAAACTGCGCCAGAAGTCCCGCGCCGCCTCGGCCAGCAGTTCGCGCTGGTCGGCCGCCAGCTCCTGACGGAACGGGCTGCCGGAGGCGAAGGCGTGTTCGCGCAGCACCCGCTGGCACCAGGAGTGGATGGTGGATACCGCGGATTCGTCCATCCACTCGGCGGCCACCTCCAGGCGCCGCGCCGCGCCCGCGCGTTCGTCCGGGTCCGGCCACCGGGCGCGCAGATCGAGGTGGACGGGTTCGGCGCCGGCGACCTGCTCCGGGTCCTCGGCACGGAACACCCGCGCGGCGGTGGCCAGGCCGTCGCGGATGCGCTCGCGCAGTTCCTGGGTCGCCGCCTCGGTGAAGGTCATCACCAGGATCTGCGGCGGCGTCAGCGCCCCGCAGCCCTCGGGCAGCGGGCCGTGTCCCAGCACCAGACGCAGGTACAGCGCGGCGATGGTGTAGGTCTTGCCGGTACCGGCGCTGGCCTCGATCAGCCGCGAGCCGTGCAGGGGCAGCGCCAGCGGATCCAGCTCGCGCACGTCCTCACGGGTGTCCGTCCCGGGCGCGTGGGTCATGCCGTCTCCTCCCCGGTGTTCAGACTGTCGAACAGCGGGCGATACAGGCGCGTGCTCCAGTGCGCCATCGCCGGGTCCGCCAGCAAGGCCTGCGGATCCGGCCAGGCCCGCGCCAGCGCCGGGCGCCGGGCCAGTTCGCCGGCCTCGTGGTAGCCGTCCCCTTCCAGCACGCGCAGCGCGGCCGCGTGCGCATCCCGGTCTTCATCCTCGGCCCGCAGCCAGGCCCCGGCCGCCGCGGCCGCCAGCGGCAGCGGGCGTTCCAGCGCGGCGGCCCAGCCTTCCAGCAGGGTCTCCAGATGCGCGCGGGCGGTGGCCCGGTCGAGGGCCACGAAACGGCACTCGGTATCCAGGCCCACCAGTCGGGTCTCGACATCGGCGCGCGCGGCGCAGGCGACCAGGTGACGCACCCAGGTGCCGACCAGCTTGTCGATGCGCCAGGCCTTCTTGTCCTTCAGCCGGCTGACCGTGGATTCCAGCTGCAGGGCCGCCTCCTGCGGAGCGCCCTCCGGCGGGATCCGCAGCGCGGCCGGCAGGGCCTCCAGCTGCCAGCCGACCGCCGCCACGCGCACCGCCGGCAGCGCCGGGGCCCGCCGCGGGAAGGCCTGCAAAGGTTCGGCGATGCGCTCCAGCAGTCGCTCGGCGTCCCCGATCAGTTCCGTGCGCTGCAGCTCGCCGGCCGCCCCCAGTGGCAGGTGCCCGGCGCGCAGCAGGCGACGGGATTCCGCCTCCAGGGTCGGGCGACGCCGCTGCAGCCAGGCCTGCGCGTCCTCGTCCGCCCCGATCTCGCCGTCCTCCAGGGCCGTGGCCACCAGCCGCTGGCGCAGCTGCCAGCCCTCCAGCCCCGCCACGCCGAACGGCTCCAGGTCCTCGGTCGCGCCCGGGTCCTCGTCGAAATGCACGCCCAGGCGCCGGGCGAAGAACACCTCGACCGGGTCCTTCAGCAGCCGCACCAGAGTCTCCGGCCCGAGCACGGCGTCCTCCGCCTCCGGTGCGGGAGGTGGCAGGGTCTCGTCCTCCGTCGGCGCGTCCGCTGGCGCCGCGCCCGCCGCCGGGGCGGCGTGCACCGCCTCCCATTCGGCGGAATAGGTGAAATGCCGCGCCGGCGCGGACACCGGATCCGGATCCTCCGCGGGGAAGTTGACCGGCGCGAAGGGCTGCAGCGGGTGTTCGATGGTCAGCTGCTCCAGCAGGGGCGTCTCGCCCGCGGGCTGCCAGCCGGCCGCCAGATGATCGCGCAGCTGGGCCACCAGCACCGACGGCGGACGCGGTTCGTTGTCGCGCACGCTGCGCCCCACCCAGCTGACATGCAGATGGTCGCGGGCGGACAGCAGGGCCTCGAGGAACAGGTAGCGGTCGTCTTCGCGCCGCGAGCGGTCGCCGGGGCGGTAGTCGCGGGTCATCAGGTCGAAGTCGACCGGCGTCGGGCGCCGGGGGTAGTCGCCGTCGTTCATCCCCAGCAGGCAGACCGCCCGGAACGGGATCGCGCGCATCGGCATCAGGGTGCCAAAGTTCACCGCCCCGGCGAGGAAGCGCTGCCCTACCCCGGCCTCCTCCTGGCTCGCCAGCCACTGCTCGCGCACCGCGGTCAGCGGCAGGGCCTCGGTCAGGCCGGCGGCCTCACAGTCCTCGCGCCACTGCTCCAGGGCATCCTCCAGATGCCGCAGGCTCAGCAGCTCGTCCTCGTCGTCGCCCTGGAAGAAGTCCTGCAACAGGCCGTGCAGACAGGCGGCCCAGTCCTCCGGGCTCTGCGCGCGGCGCAGGGCCTCCCAGGCCTGCGAGAGCGCCTCGATCAGGTGGTCCAGCGGCCCCAGCAGCGTGGCCGCCAGTCCGCCGCTCTCGGCAAACGGTTCGATCGCCTGCCAGGCCTCGCCGTCGCCCACCGCATAGCCCAGCAGCATGCGCCGCAGGCCGAAGCGCCAGGTGTTCTGCTCCAGCCCCCCGGGCAGGCCCAGGCCGGCACGCTGGCGGGCATCCAGTCCCCAGCGCACGCCGGAGGCCTCGGCCCAGCGGTGCAGGGCCGCCAGATCGTCCTCGCCCAGGCCGAAGCGCCGCCGCACCGCGGGCACGTCCAGCAGGTCGAGCACCTCGCTCACGCCCATGCGGCTCTCGGGCAGGGCCAGCAGGCGCTCCAGCGCGATCAGCACCGGGTCGCGCCCGCGCGGCCCCTGGTCGGCCAGGGTGTAGGGGATGTGCCCCGGCTCGTCGGGCCCGCGCTGGCCGAACACCGCGTCGATGTACGGGGCATACACGTTGATGTCCGGCACCATCACGATCACGTCGCGCGGGCGCAGCTCGGGGTCGGCGTCGAACAGCGCCAGCAGGCGATCATGCAGGATCTCCACCTCGCGCAGCGGGCTGTGCGCGACATGGAAGCGTACCGAGGCATCCGCCGGATCCACCGGCGGCCAGGTCTCGCGAGTCTCGCCGAGCGGGCGCAGCGCACGGATGTCCTCCTGCAGCTGGTGCAGCAGGCAGGCCTCGCCGTGCGGCTCGAAGAAGTCGATGCGCTCCCAGTCCAGCCCCTCCAGCACGTGGCGACGGCGCGCCGGGTCATCGTGCTCGTCGAGCAGGGCGATGTAGTCGCGCCCCTGGCGCCCCCAGGCGGCCAGCAGTGGATGGGCGTGACTGTGCAGCGTGGTCTCGTCCAGCACCTCGGGCATGTCCGGGCGCCGCGCCTGACGCCGGCGGCGGGCGCGCAGCAGGTCGCGGTCGGCCACGATGTCGGCCCAGTAGTGCTCGCAGGGGTTGTGCACGCAGACCAGGATCTGACACACGCCCGCCAGCCCCTCCAGCGCCTCCAGGATCTGCCCCGGCATGGAGGAGATGCCGAACACGATCAGCCGCCGCGGCACCCCGGCGGGGCGCTGCTCGAGATCCGCCACCGCCCGCATGTAGCGCTCGTGCACCGCGGAGCGGCTGACCCCTGCCTGTTCGTCGCCCACGTCGTCCAGCAGGGCCCGCCACAGCTCGGCCTGCCAGCGCTGCTCCGGGGCCAGTTCGGGCTCCTGGCCGCGCGCGCCGCGCAGCACGTCACGGCCGTCGGCCCAGTCCGCCAGCCAGTCGGCACGGTACACCTGATACTGGTCGAACAGATCGGCCAGGCGCTCGGCCAGCTGGTAACGCTTGCGCAGGTCGCCGCCCGCTTCCGGGCCGTCGTCACGCAGGAATTCGGCCAGCGGGGCAAAGGCCGGGCGCTGCAGCAGCACCGGCAGCAGGCGCATCAGCCGCCAAAGCAGCGGGCGCTTGGCGAACGGGGATTCCAGCGGCACCGCCTCCGCGCCCAGCACCGCGCGATAGGCCGACCAGATGAAGCGCGAGGGGAGCTGCATGTCCAGCGCCGCGGCGATCCCGCAGCCGGGCGGGTCCGCGTCCGGATCGGCCGCCAGCGCGTGCCGCAGCCACTGCGCCATGCCGTTGCTCTGCACCAGCACGGTCTCGTTCTCCAGCGGCGCCGGCGGCGCCCGCCGCACCCACTCGACCACCAGCGAGCGCAGCGACTCCAGACGGTTGCCGTGCAGCACCACCATCCCTGGCTGCAGTTCCTCGCTTGCCTCCACGCCCGCTCCTGATCGACTCCCGGGTCCAATCCGGCCGGTGGCCGGGCACGGCCAAGGTCTCAGAAGCGGGCGAGACTGTCCAGCGGGCTGGCGCTGTCGCGCAGGCGCATCCAGCAGGCGATGCTGGCACGCCAGCGGCGGGTGGGCAGTACCGCATGCGGCACGGTCTGGCTCAGGAACAGCGCCGCCGTCCCGGCCTCCGGCTGCACACGTTCCAGCTCGCGACCATCGGGGGCATAAAAGGCCAGCTCGCCGCCGTCGCGCCCGCGCCAGTGACGGTTGAGATACAGCACCAGCGACAGGCGGCGGCGATTACCCGCGCGAAACGCATCCACGTGGCGGGCATAGCCGGTCCCGGGCGGATACAGGGCGAAATGGGCCTCGGTCTCGAACAGTCCCGGGATCAGGTCGCGGGCCAGCTGCCGCCGGATCTCCTCCAGCCGCTGCAGCAGCGCCTGCTGTGCCGGCGTCGCGCCGTCCAGCCAGCGGATCCGGTCGCCCCGCTCGGCGGGATCATGACGCCGCTCCTGCCCGCGCCCCACGCGAGCCGAGCGCAGGTGACGCCCGTTGCGCAGCGCGTAGACCTCCCGGCGCAGGGCATCGGCCAGCCCGTCGTCGATGAACCCGGGCCAGACCACCCGTTCGTCACGCGCGAGCCGGTCCAGCCAGTCACCAACAGGCACAGACTCACTGGCCACAGTGGTACGGGGACCCCGGTAGCCCGGCACGAACATGGATGGCGATACCGCGGTCGCGGGCGGAAGGAACTGCGATGCGTGCGCATCAGCCGTTTGATAATGCATGGAAGGGAGCTTTCTCTTGCGGGTGCACGGCGGGGATGCGGCGCACTACCGAGGCAATATACCCCCGGTCCCGCACAACCGGAAGCGGATCACGCGTCTGAGCGCCCGGCAACGAGAAAACCGCCCTCGATCAGGCGCTGGCGCAGGGCCGCCCGGGCCTCGGTGACCCGGGCGGCGGGGCCGCGCAGGCCCAGTTCGACCTGCGGGGCACCATCCCGCATGCGCGGCAGGCAGGAGATGCGCAGGTCGGGAAAATCGGTCTCCATCGCCTCCAGCAGCGGGACCAGCCGGCTCTCGGTCACGCCTTCCAGGGTCAGCCCTTCTTCCACCGCCCCGGCCGAGGCATCCCGCCCGGGGAAGCGCCGATCGAGCACCCAGCGGGCCATCGGCTCGGCCATGTCCGGGAAGCCCGGTACGCAGTGGTGGCGGGCGCAGGAGAAGCCCGGGATGCCATTGACCGGGTTGGGGATCAGCTCGGCCCCTTGCGGCAGGTCGGCCATGCGCACGCGATGCGGCCGCGCCTCGTCGCCGAAGCGCCGCTCCAGCAGTTCGATGAATTCGGGATGGGGCCGCAATGACAGTCCGAGGGCCTCGGCCAGGCAGGCCCGGGTGCGGTCATCCGGGGTCGCGCCGATGCCGCCGAAGCTGAACACCTCGGCCCCGGTGTCCGCGGTCTCGCGGAAGGTCCGCGTCAGGCGCGCGGGGTCATCCCCGACGATGCGCAGCCAGGCGAGTTCCAGGCCCTTCTCCGCCAGCGCGGCGGTGAGGTTGGCCTGGTGGCGGTCGCGCCGCTTCCCGCTGAGGATCTCGTCGCCGATGATGACCGCGCCAATCTCGATGGTCTGTCCGTCATGGGGCTCCATGCCGCCCGCTTCTCCCCTCTGCCCGGCCACCGGCCGGCCCGTTCAGTTCTCCGCACCCAGTGCCAGGGCACGCTCGCGGGCCGCCGCCCGCTGTTCCGGGGCATTGTCCGGATCCCCCAGCCACGGCGCCAGATGCCGTCCGGCGAGGTCGGCCAGAAACTGCAGATGGTCGTCGCGATCGTTGAGCGCGGGGATGTAGTGGAAGCGCTCGCCGCCGGCCTCGAG
Organism: Thioalkalivibrio sp. ALJ24; assembly: GCF_000377785.1. Taxonomy (GTDB): domain Bacteria; phylum Pseudomonadota; class Gammaproteobacteria; order Ectothiorhodospirales; family Ectothiorhodospiraceae; genus Thioalkalivibrio. The sequence continues at coordinate 139,000 of NZ_KB898727.1, forward strand.
AAAAATCTCGCGGTTCTCGTCGGCGATCTCCTCCAGGGTCTCCAGGCAGTCGGCGGAGAAACCGGGGCAGATCACGTCCACCGAACGCACGCCCTGCCCCGGGAGCGCCTCCATGGTCTTGTCGGTGTACGGCTGCAGCCACTCCTCGCGGCCGAAGCGCGACTGGAAGGTGACCTGCCACTGGTCGTCCTCGAGCCCCAGGGCCTGCGCCAGCTTGTGCCCGGTGGCATGGCACAGGCAGTGATAGGGGTCGCCATTGAGCAGATAGCGTTTGGGCACACCGTGGAAGGACATCACCAGCCGTTCGGGCTGACCGTGCTCCTGCCAGTGCTCGCGGACGCTGTTCGCCAGCGCACGGATGTAACCTTCCTCGGCGTCATAACTGGCCACGAACTGCAGATCCGGTACCCAGCGCCAGCCCTTCAGCACCTCCGCTACCGCGTCGAAGGTCGAGCCCGTGGTCGAGCCGGAATACTGCGGATACAGCGGCAGCACCACCACCCGACGCACGCCCTGACGCCGCAGTTCGTCCAGCCCCTCCTCGATCGACGGGTTGCCGTAGCGCATGCCCAGCGCCACCGGGACCTCCTCGCCGGTCGCCTTCTCCAGGCGCGCCCGCACGCCGGCCACCTGGCGCCGACCGATGGCCAGCAGCGGCGACCCCTCGTCGGTCCACACGGTGGCGTATTTCGCCGCGCTGCGCCGCGGGCGCACGTTCAGGATGATGCCGTTGAGGATAAGCCACCAGATCGGTCGCGGCACCTCGACCACCCGCGGATCCCACAGGAACTGCTTGAGATAGCGTCGCAGCGCGGCCGGGGTCGGCGCGTCGGGCGTGCCCAGGTTGGTAAGCAGCACGCCGGCATCGCGTGCCTGACCATGACGATAATCCGACTCTCCGAAGTACTTCATGTGGCTCCTTGCTGGCTGAATCCGGCGATCCGTGGGAGTACCGGCCGCCGCAAAGGTTCAGCCGGACGGCATCAGGATAGCGCGTCGTAATGATCGAGGCGCCCCCGCAACGGACTGCTGCGGGGAAAGTGGGCCTGCAGGAATTCCATCTGGTCGGCCAGCACCCGACGACCCTTGAGATAGATGTACTCGGCGTGCGTGGGGGTGAACGGGATCGCCAGCAGCTGCATGCCGGCCTGTTCCGGTGTGCGCCCGGCCTTGTGGTTGTTGCAGCGCTTGCAGGCAGTGACCACGTTCTTCCACACATCCCGGCCCTGCTGGCTGACCGGGGTCACATGGTCACGGGACAGCTCGCGGGCCGGGAGCCGCCGCCCGCAGTACAGGCACAGATGAGCGTCGCGCCGGAAAAGCGTGGGATTGTTGAGAGGGGGGACGTAGTGATCGCCCTGGCGGGCACGGGTGCCGTGGGTGGCGATGATGGAATTGACCTCCACCGCCGACTGGCGCCCCGAACGCGCGTTGATACCGCCGCGCATGGGATAAAGCGGCCGCCCGCAGGCGTAGGCCACCTGCTCGCAGTAATAAAGCCGCACGGCCTGTTCCAGGCCGATCCACTCCAGCGGCATCCCGGAGGCATCCGTGCGCAGGACCTGATGCTCGGTCGCCAACATGACCTCGCCCACCCTCAAGGAAACACGGGTTTCCCCACGCGAATCACGGGTTTGGCGCGGCCCGCCCCGTGAGCAAACCGGTGCTTCCTCGGCACGTTTCTGCACAATAAACGGCGTCGCGACGCAATACAACGTCATCCGCATGAACGCTGGCGGATCCCGCTGATTCTCCGCTCCTGTTTATGCGGGACGGCGATTCCGCTACACTCGCGAGCTTGATTTTCGCCGCGGGGCGCTGTCGGCCCCGCGTCATCCGGTTTTCCACCACCCGCGAGCGCGGCCGTGCCTCCCTTCGCATATTCCGGGGTCTTCCGGGGGGATTGCGGGAACGCACGGCCCGGGGAGAAAGCGCATGGCAATCAGACTTACCGTACCCAAGGAGAGTGCCAGCGGCGAACGCCGTGTCGCACTGGATCCGCTGGTCACCGGCAAATTCGGCCAGCTGGGCGTGAGCGTTCAGGTCGAGAAGGGCGCCGGCGAAGCCGCCGGTTTCCCCGATTCGGCCTACGAGGGCGCCACCCTGCTGGACACCGAGGCCGCCTATTCACAGTCGGACATCATGGTCCGCGTGGCGCCGCCCACGGTCGAAGAGGTCAACCGGCTGCCGGAAGGCTCGACGCTGGTGGGGCTGTTCCACGCCCACCGTCATCCCGAGGTCGTCCGGGCCATGCAGGAGCGGCGCATCCAGAGCTTCGCGATGGAGCTGATCCCGCGCATCTCGCGCGCGCAGAGCATGGACGCCCTGTCCTCGCAGGCGGCCGTGGTCGGCTACAAGGGCGCCATCCAGGGGGCCGATCTCGCCTGCCGCTTCTTCCCGATGCTGACCACCGCGGCCGGCACCATCCGGCCCGCCAAGGTGATCGTGATCGGCGCCGGCGTGGCCGGCCTGCAGGCGATCGCCACGGCCAAGCGCCTGGGCGCGATCGTCGAGGCCTATGACGTGCGCTCGGCGACCAAGGAGCAGGTGGAATCGCTGGGCGCGAAGTTCCTCGACCTGGGCGTATCGGCCGAGGGCGAAGGCGGTTACGCGCGCGAGCTGACCGCCGAGGAAAAGAAGCAGCAGCAGGAAGCACTGGGCGAATTCATCGCGCAGGCCGACGTGCTGATCACCACCGCGGCGATCCCGGGTCGCGAGTCACCGAAGCTGGTGCCCGAAGACATGGTCAAGGGCATGAAATCCGGCGCGGTTATCGTCGACCTGGCCTCGGAGGGCGGTGGCAACTGCGTGCTGACGCAGCCCGGCGAGACCATTACCCAGCATGGCGTGATCATCCACGGCCCGCTGAACGTGCCGTCGCAGGTTCCGCTGCATGCTTCGGAGATGTATGCCAAGAACCTGCTGAACTTCCTGACCCCGATGCTTCCCGAGGGCGAATTCCAGCCCGACTGGGAAGACGAGGTCATCGCCCAGAGCGTGCTCACGCGTGACGGCGAGATCGTGCACGCCGCCACCCGTGATGCCATCCAGGGAGCTTCCTCATGATCGAGATCTCAGGTTTCGTAGCGCTGTATATCTTCATGCTCGCGGCCTTCACCGGCTACGAGGTGATCTCCAAGGTGCCGGTCATCCTGCATACCCCGCTGATGTCCGGTTCCAACTTCGTCCACGGCATCGTCCTGGTCGGGACCATGGTCGCACTGGGCCACGCCCAGACGCCGCTGGAGCAGGCGATCGGCTTTATCGCCGTGATCCTGGCCGCCGGTAACGCGGCCGGCGGCTACGTGGTCACCGAACGCATGCTGGAGATGTTCAAGTCCAGCAAGGACGATAAGGGAGACAAGGCATGAGTCTGATCATCAACCTCGCCTACTTCGTGGCGGCGGTGCTGTTCATCGTCGGCCTCAAGCAGATGTCGTCGCCGACCACCGCCCGGCCCGGCATCATCTGGGCCGGTGTCGGCATGCTGCTGGCCACCCTCATCACCTTCGTGCACCCGGAGATCTCCGGCGGCGTGAACTACACCCTGATCGTTCTGGGTATCGCCATCGGTGGCGCGCTGGCCTGGTGGAGCGGCAAGAAGGTCCAGATGACCGACATGCCGCAGATGATCGCGCTGTACAACGGCATGGGCGGCGGCGCTGCGGCCGGCATCGGTGCGATCTACCTGCTGCAGGCCACCCCCGAAACGGTCACCACCACCGGCCTCGCCATCGCGGTGATCGGCTCGGTGATCGGCTCGGTAGCCTTCTCCGGCTCGCTGGTGGCCTACGCCAAGCTGCAGGGCCTGATGAAGAAGACCCTGAACTTCCCCGGACAGCAGCTGCTGAACCTGGTGATCATCGCCCTGGTGGTGATCCTCGGCTTCATGATGGCCCTGGGCGACGGCACCATCGGCGGCGGCACGCTGCTGGCGTTCTTCGTCCTTTCGCTGGCCTTCGGCGTGCTGATGACCCTGCCGATCGGCGGCGCCGACATGCCGGTGGTCATCTCGCTGTACAACGCCCTGACCGGTCTGGCGGTTGGCTTCAAGGGCATCGTGCTGGACAACCCGGCCCTGATGATCGCCGGTATCGTGGTCGGCGCGGCCGGCTCGCTGCTCACGCAGCTGATGGCCCAGGCGATGAACCGGCCGCTGAAGAACATCCTCTTCAGTCAGTTCGGTGGCGGTTCCGCCGCCGCGGAAGAGGAGATCGAAGGCACGATGAAGGAGATCCAGGCCAACGACGCCGGGATCATGATGGCCTACTCCAGCAAGGTGATCATCGTGCCCGGCTACGGCATGGCGGTGGCCCAGGCCCAGCACAAGATATGGGAGCTGACCGAGCTGCTGCAGAAGCGCGGCGTGGACGTGAAGTTCGCGATCCACCCGGTGGCCGGCCGCATGCCCGGGCACATGAACGTGCTGCTGGCCGAAGCCGGCGTGCCCTACGACATCATCTACGACCTCGACGAGATCAACGACGAGTTCAAGACCGCCGATGTCGCGATGGTGATCGGGGCGAACGACGTGGTGAATCCGGTCGCCCGGACCAACCCCGATTCGCCGATCTACGGCATGCCCATCCTCAACGCCGACGAGGCGCACAACGTCATCTGCGTCAAGCGCGGCAAGGGGTCCGGTTTCTCCGGCATCGAGAACCACCTGTTCTATGCCGAGAACAACCGCATGCTGTACGGCGACGGCCAGAAGGTCGCCGCGGAGCTGGTCGCCAGCGTCAAGGCGCTCGGCTGAGTCCAGACGGCCCGGGGACCCGCCCGGGCCGCTGCTCCGCACCCCCGAAGACCCGGCCCCGGTGGCCGGGTTTTTTTGTGGCTGTAACGCCCCGGGGGCTTGCAACTTGTACACAAGGCATGCAGGGGACGGACCGGCGAGGCGGAGAATATCCACTTGCGAAAATCAGCGCGCAAAACGTATTACATAAATAGCACAACTACCTGTTTTTAAGTGTTTTTCGAAAAGACTGGGCATTTTGTAGCCAATCTGTCATCGTCCGCGACACTACAAGGGTTTAGAAAGTTTCCCACCCTTTCTTCCACAGAGTTATCCACAGGTTCTGTGGACAACCACCAAAGCGCGCAACGGATTCGTGTGGGGCCCCGCCTCACGTACACTGCCCCCATGTCCGACACCCCCTCGCCCATCGTCCGGGTCGCGATCGACCGCCCGCTGGACCGGCTGTTCGACTACCGTCTGCCGGCCGGCGTCGAGGCGGTGCCCGGGATGCGGGTGCGGGTCCCGTTCGGACCCACGCGCCTGACCGGCGTAGTGATGGAGGACGGGGCCGACAGCGAGTTCGATCCGGCGCGCCTGCGGGCGGTCGCCGAAGTCCTCGACCCCACCCCCCTGCTGCCACCCAGCCTGCGCGAACTGCTGGCCTTCGGCAGCCGCTACTATCACCACCCGATCGGCGAGGTCGTGCTCGGCGCCCTGCCACCAGCCCTGCGCCGGGGTCGCCCGCTGCCCGAGGCAGCGACTCCGGAACCCCTGTGGGCCCTGACCGCGGACGGCCGCGCCGCCCTGCAGGCCGGTGCCATCCGGGGAGCACGCCAGCGCGCCATCCTCGCGACGCTGGCGGACCCGGCCGCCGCCCCCGGCGGCCGCCTCGACCGGCCGACCCTTTCCGGCATCCTCGGGCGCCGGCCCGCCCCGCGCGAAATGGAGCGCCTGGCCGAACACGGCTGGCTGGAATGCCGGACCCCGGACGATGCACCCCCGGACCCGGCGGATACCGATGCCGCAGCCGACCGCCCCCTGACCCCGGAACAGCAGGCTGCGGTGGACGCCCTCACGCCCGGCGAGGCCCGGCCGTTGCTGCTGGAAGGGGTGACCGGATCCGGCAAGACCGAGGTCTATCTGCGCATGGCGCAGCGGGTGGTCGCGCGCGGCGAACAGGTGCTGGTGCTGATCCCCGAGATCGCCCTGACCCCGCAGCTGGCCGCGCGCATCCAGGCACGTTTTCCCGGGCAGGTCGCGCTGCTGCATTCCGGGCTGGCCGAAGGCGAGCGCCTGCGGGCCTGGGCCAGCGCCGCGCGTGGCGACGCCCGGGTGGTGGTCGGCACCCGCTCGGCCCTGTTCACGCCCCTGCCCGAACCCGGCCTGATCGTGGTCGACGAGGAGCACGACGCCGCGTTCAAGCAGCAGGACGGCTTTCGCTACAACGCCCGCGACCTCGCGATCAAGCGCGGCCAGGTGGAGGGCATCCCGGTGGTGCTGGGTTCGGCCACCCCCACCCTGGAGACCCTGGAGGCCGCGCGTCAGGGCCGCTACACCCACTGTCCGCTGCGCACCCGCCCCGATGGCACCGCCCCGCCCCGCGTCGAGACCGTGGACACCCGCGTCCACACCCCGGACGAAGGCCTGACGCCGCCGCTGCTGGACGCCATGCAGGCCACCCTGGCCGGCGGCCAGCAGTGCTTCGTGCTGCTCAACCGTCGCGGCTATGCCCGAACCCTGGCCTGCGACCACTGCGGCTGGGTCGCCGACTGCCGCCACTGCGACGCCCGCCTGACCATCCATGCCGGCCAGCCGCGGGCGGTCTGTCATCTGTGCGGGCACCACGAACCGGTGCCCGCCCGCTGCCCCGACTGCGGCGCCGAGCTGGCCCGCCGCGGGCTCGGCACCCAGCGCCTGGAACAGGCCCTCGCGCGGCACTTCCCGCAGACCCCGCTGATCCGGCTGGACCGCGACAGCATCCGCCACAAGGGCGCGCTGGAGGAGGCGCTGGAACGCATCCGCTCGCTGGACGGGGCGATCGTGGTCGGCACCCAGATGCTGGCCAAGGGCCACGACTTCCCGCGCGTGGGACTGGTGGGCGTGGTGGACGTCGACCAGGGCCTGTATTCGGTCGATCTGCGCGCCACCGAACACACCCTGCAGCTGATCGTGCAGGCGGCCGGGCGTGCCGGGCGCGGCGAGAGCGGCGGGCGGGTGCTGCTGCAGACCGGACACCCGGAACATCCCCTGATCCGCGGCCTGGACGCCGACGACTACACCGCGATGGTGCGCCCGCTGCTGGACGAGCGCGCGGACAGCGGCTTCCCCCCGTTCGGCCATCTGGCCCTGGTGCGCGTGGAGGCCGCCGACGCCGCCACCGCCGAGGCCCGCGCCGGCGAACTGGCCGTGCCACTGCGCCAGGCGGCCGCCCCCGGGGTACGGGTCCTCGGCCCGGCCCCGGCCCCGCGCCACCGCGTGAACCGCCGCTACCGCGAACAGATCCTGCTCCAGTCGGGCGACCGCCGCGCCCTGCACGCGACCCTGCATCAGGCGCGCCGGGCGTGGGAAGGGATGAACCTGCCGCGCGAGCTGCGCATCGCCCTGGACGTGGATCCGGTCAGCCTCGCCTGAAACCGTTCGCGCCGCCACGCGGGGCGGCATGTCGGACGCCAAGGGGTTAGAATACGCGTTTTGCCAGCACGGACCCGCGACCCTTGAAAGACACCCTGACCCAGGCCCTGGAAACCGCCCTCGCAACCCTCGTCGCCGACGGCCGCGTACCGGCCGATCATGGCGTGTCAGTGGAGGTCAGCCGCGCGCGCGACCGCGAGCACGGCGACTTCGCCAGCAACCTCGCGATGCAGCTGGCCAAACCCGCGCGCAGCAAGCCGCGCGATCTGGCCGAGGCGCTGACCGCCGCCCTGCCCGAGGTCCCCGGGCTGGCCAGCACCGAGATTGCCGGTCCCGGGTTCATCAACTTCCGCCTGGCCGCCGATGCGCGCACGCAGGTGCTGGGCCGGATCGCCGAGCAGGCCGGCGATTTTGGCCGCTCGAACGCCGGGGGCGGGAGTCGGGTGCAGGTGGAGTTCGTCTCTGCCAACCCCACCGGGCCGCTGCACGTGGGGCATGGCCGCGGGGCGGCGTTTGGCGCGACGGTCGCCGACCTGCTGGATTTCTCCGGCTACGACGTCACCCGCGAGTACTACGTTAATGACGCCGGCCGGCAGATGAACATCCTCGCGGTGAGCGTGTGGATGCGCTATCTGGAGCGTCACGGCGTAGAGCTCCCGTTCCCGGCCAACGGCTACCAGGGCGATTACATCTACCCGGTCGCCGATGCCCTGACCCGTCAGATCGGTGAGCGCGGTGTGCTCCCGGCCGCGGACGTCACCCGCGATCTCCCCCCCGACGAGCCCACGGGCGGCGACAAGGAGGTCTACATCGACGCCCTGGTGGGGCGCGCGCGGGATCTTCTGGGCGAAGCCCTGTGGGGCGCGTTCTTCGAAGGCGGGCTGAACGCGATCCTCGAGGATATCCGCGACGACCTGCTCGAATTCGGAGTGGAATACCAGTGCTGGTTCTCGGAACGCAGCCTGGCCGATTCCGGCGCGATCGACGCGGCGGTGGAGGACCTGCAGGCGCGTGGGGCCCTGTATGAGCAGGACGGCGCGCTGTGGTTTCGCTCCAGCGACTTTGGTGACGACAAGGACCGGGTGGTGCGCCGCGAGAACGGCGACTACACCTATTTCGCCTCCGATATCGCCTACCACCGCGAGAAGTTCCAGCGCGGCTTCGACCGCGTGATCAACATCTGGGGCGCCGACCACCACGGCTACGTCCCGCGCGTGCGCGCCGCACTGCAGGCCCTGGGCCTGGAAGCCGAGCGCCTGGACGTGCTGCTGGTGCAGTTCGCGATCCTCTATCGCGGCGGCGAGCGTCTGCCGATGTCCACCCGCTCCGGGCAGTTCGTCACCCTGCGCGAGCTGCGCGACGAGGTGGGCTCGGATGCCGCGCGCTTCTTCTACGTGCAGCGCCGCTGCGACCAGCACCTGGACTTCGACCTCGACCTGGCCAAGTCGCAGTCCAACGACAACCCGATGTACTACATCCAGTACGCCCACGCGCGCATCAGTAGTGTGCTGCGCACTGCCGACGAACGTGGCCACCGGGCCGCCGCAGCAGAGGCCGACGGTCTCGCCGAACGCCTCGTCGAGTCGCACGAGGACGACCTGCTGGACCGCCTGGACCGCTTCCCCGAGGTGGTCGCGGCCGCCGCACAGGCCTGCGAGCCGCACCAGATCGCCCAGTACCTGCGCGAACTGGCCGGCGGTTTCCATACCTATTACAACGCCGTGCCGTTCCTCAATGCCGGAGACGACGAGCTGATCGCCGCCCGCCTGGCGCTGGTGACCGGTATCAAGCAGGTGCTGGGCAACGGCCTGCGCCTGCTGGGCGTGCACGCGCCGGAGCAGATGTAGCCCATGGCCCAGGCCCGCAAGGTACGCCGCAAGCCGGCGCAGAAGAAGCAACGGGGCCCGCTGCCCGGCTGGGTCTGGCTGCTGGCCGGCCTGCTGATCGGACTGGGCGTGGCCGCGGTCATGTATCTGCAGGGGGCCGACCGGCCCGACAGCCTCGGCGACTGGCTGAGCGAACGCGACCGCCCGGAGGTCGAGTCGCCGGCGGAAGAGCCCGCCGCCGACCCGCCGCCCGAGGAACAGGAAACCCGTTTTCGCTACTACGAGCTGCTGCCCGAAGACGAGGTCCCGGTGCCCGATCCGCCGGCCGCCGAGGAAGACGAACCCGCGCCGCTGGCGCCGGAAACCGCCACCCCGGACGATGGCGAGCCCGTGCTGCTGCAGACCGGCTCGTTCCGGCGCGCCGAACAGGCCGACGAGATGCGCGCCCGCCTGACCCTGCTGGGCCTGTCCCCGGAGATCAGCGAGACCGACGTCGACGGCGAGACCTGGTATCGCGTCTACCTCGGCCCCTACACCGATCCGGACCGCACGCGCGAGGTGCTGGAACGCCTGCAATCGGAAGGCATCGAGGCCCTGCGCCTGCGCGACCGGGGCTGAATATGGGATCCGGGGAGAGCGCCGCGCCAGATCTCGACGCGCTGTCCGCCGAGGTCGACCGCGTCCAGCGCATCGCCGAACGCCGTGACCTGCAGGACCTGCTGCGCCGTGCGCGGCGCCGGCGCGACCGCGGCCAGCCCTGCGACCGCCTCGCCCGCAACCTGCGAGAGCGCCTGACGGCCGAGCAGCAGCGCGAAGCAGCCACCGAGGCCCGCCGCCCCGAGCCTGTCTACACCGGCGACCTCCCCGTCCATGCCGAACGCGAACGGATCATCGAGGCGATCCGCACCCACTCCGTGATCGTGCTCTCCGGCGAGACCGGCTCCGGCAAGACCACGCAGCTGCCCAAGCTGTGCCTGGAGGCCGGACGCGGGCGCGGCGGCCTGATCGGCCACACCCAGCCACGGCGCATCGCCGCACGCTCGGTGGCCGCGCGCATCGCCGAGGAGCTGGGCACCCCGCTGGGCGAGGAGTCCGGCGCCGCGGTGGGCTGCAAGGTCCGCTTCTCCGACCGCACCGGGCCGGACAACTTCGTCCGCCTGATGACCGACGGCATGCTGCTGGCCGAGATGGCCCACGACCCCGAGCTGCTGGCCTACGACACCGTCATCGTCGACGAGGCCCACGAGCGCAGCCTCAACATCGACTTCCTGATGGGGGTCCTGCAGCGCCTGGTGCGCAAACGTCCGGAGCTTCGGGTAATCATCACCTCGGCCACCCTGGACCCGGAACGCCTGTCGCGGTTCTTCGACGACGCCCCGATGATCGACGTGCCCGGACGTACCTATCCGGTGGAGCTGCGCTACCGCCCGCTGGAACCGGATGCCGCAGACGACGACGAAGACGATGACGGCGGCGAACGCGACCTGTTCACCGGCATCCGCGACGCGGTGCGCGAATGCCGCCGCGCCGGCCCCGGCGACATCCTGGTGTTCCTGCCGGGCGAACGCGAGATCCGCGATGCCCACCGCGCCCTGCGTGGCGAGGAATCCGCGCCCGACACCGAGGTCCTGCCGCTTTACGCGCGGCTGTCGGCGCGCGAGCAGTCACGGGTATTCCAGGCGCACTCGGGCCGGCGCATCGTGCTCGCCACCAACGTCGCCGAGACCGCGCTGACCGTACCCGGCATCCGCTACGTGATCGACTCCGGGCTGGCCCGGGTGTCGCGCTATTCGTGGCGCACGCAGGTGCAGCGGCTGAGCCTCGAACCGGTGTCACAGGCCGCCTGCGACCAGCGTGCCGGACGCTGCGGCCGCCTCGGGCCGGGGGTCTGTATCCGCCTGTTCTCCGAGGAGGACTACCAGCAGCGCCCGGCCTTCACCGACCCGGAGATCCAGCGCTCCAACCTCGCCTCGGTGATCCTGCAGATGGCCGCGCTGAAACTGGGCGACCCGCGGCGCTTCCCGTTCGTCGACCCGCCGGATTCGCGCCTGATCAAGGACGGCTATCGCCTGCTGGAGGAACTGGGGGCGGTGGATGCCGGCCATCGCCTGCAGGAGCGCGGCCGCCAGCTCTCGCGCATGCCGGTGGATCCGCGCCACGGGGCGATGCTGCTGGCCGGCGCCGAGCATGGCTGTGTGACCGAGACCGCCACCATCGCCGCGTTCCTGTCCCTGCAGGACCCGCGCGAGCGCCCCGCCGACGCCACGCAGGCGGCCGACACCGCGCATGCCGAGTTTCGCGTCGAGGGCTCCGACTTCATGGGCATGCTGCGGCTGTGGCAGGCCTGGCACGACGCGCGCGAGGCACGCGGTTCGAACGCCCTGAAGCGCTGGTGCCGCGAACACTTCCTCAACTTCATGCGCATGCGCGAATGGCAGGAGCTGCGCAGCCAGCTGCTGCGCCTGGCGCGCGACATGGAACTGCACCCGGGCCGCGCGACGGCCGAACCCGAGTCCGTGCATCGCGCCCTGCTGAGCGGGCTGGTCAGCCAGATCGGGCAGAAGACCGAACGCGGCGACTACCTCGGCGCGCGCAACCGCCGCTTCCAGATCCATCCGGGCTCGGTGCTGGCGAAGAAAAAGCCCAACTGGGTGGTCAGCGCGGAGATCGCCGAGACCACCCGGGTATATGCCCGCGAGAACGCGCGCATCGAACCCGACTGGCTGCTGGAGGTGGCCCCGCACCTGCTGCGCCATCATATCTTCGAGCCCCATTTCCAGCGCCGGAGCGGGCGGGTGGGCGCCTACGACCGCATCACCCTCTACGGCCTGGTGGTCGCGGCGAAAAAGCCGGTGGACTTCGCCCGCCACGACCCCGAGGAGGCCCGGCGCATCTTCATCCGCGAGGGACTGGTCGGCGGCCAGCTGCGCACCCGTTCGCGCGGCGTGCGCGCCAACCGCGAGGCGGTGGCCGCGATCACCGAGGAGGAGGCCCGCGGCCGGCGCCGCGACCTGCTGGCCGAGGAGGACCGGCTGTTCGAGTTCTACGCCGCGCGCATCCCGGACGACGTGCGTGACGGCCCGTCGTTCGAGCGCTGGGTGCGCAAACGCGAGCAGAAGGACCCCGACTGCCTGTGCATCGACCCCGCCGAGCTGCGCAACGAACCGGAAGAATCCCTGCCGCAGGGCGCCTACCCCGACCACCTCGAGCTGGAAGGCCTGCGCCTGCCGCTGCACTACCGCTTCGAACCCGGGAAGGAAGACGACGGGGTGACCGTGGACGTCCCTGTGGCGGTACTCAACGCGGTGCCCGACTGGCTGGGCGACTGGCTGGTGCCGGGGCTGCTGGAGGAGCGGGTCACGGCGCTGCTGAAGAGCCTGCCCAAGAGCCTGCGGCGCCAGTTCGTGCCGGCTCCGGACTTCGCCCGCGCCGCACTGGCCCGACTGGAGCACTGCCAGGGCCCGCTGCTACCGGCGCTGGCCGAGGAGCTGGAGCGCATGACCGGCACCGCCATCCCGCCCGATGCCTGGCGCCCGGACACGCTCGAACCGCACCTGATCCTGCGCTTTCGCATCCTCGACCCGGAGGGGAACGAGCTGACCGCCGGGCGCGATCTGCCGGCGCTCAAGGCCGAACTCGGCGGCACTGCGGAGGCCACCTTCGACCCCGGTACGACGGACGGCCCCCAGCGCGAGGGCATCACCGAATGGGACTTCGGCGCATTGCCGGAGAGCGTGGAACACGAACACCAGGGCGCCCGCATGCGCGCCTTCCCGGTGCTGGTGGACTGTGGCGACAGCGTGTCACTGGAGCTGGAACCCGACCCCGCCGCAGCCGAGCGCCGCCATCGCGCCGGGCTGCGCCGGCTGTTCCTGCTCGCCCTGCGCCCGGCGGTGCGCGATCTCAAGCGCCAGCTGCCGGACATGGACCGCGCCAGCCTGCACTACGCCACGCTCGGCCAGGGCGACACCCTGCGCGACCAGATCCTGGAAGCGGCGGCCGACCGGGTGTTCCTCGCCGACGCCCCGGAACACTGGCCACGCGATGCCGAAGCGTTCGCCGAGCGCCTGGAAGCCGGGCGCGGCGAACTGGGTCCGGCCGCCACCGAACTGGCCCGCCTGGCGGCCGACATCCTCGCCCGCTGGCACGACCTGCGCTCCCGGCTGCACGGCGATCTCCCGCTGTCCTGGATCGAGGCGGCACGCGACATCCGCGATCAGCTCGATGCCCTGGTCCCGCCGGACTTCCTGCTGAGCACCCCACCCGACGTGCTGCCCGAGTTCCCGCGCTACCTGCAGGGCATCGAGCGGCGCCTGGAGCGTCTGAACCGGGCCCCGGACAAGGACCGCGCCGGCCGGGTGGCGGTGGAACCGCTGTGGCAGAAGGCCCGCGACCTGCTGGAGCGTCGCCCCGATGACCCCGATGTCCTGGCCTTTCGCTACCGCATCGAGGAGTTCCGCGTATCGCAGTTCGCCCAGGAACTGGGCACCCGCGAGAAGGTTTCGGCGCAGCGTCTGGAACGCGAATACGACACGCTGATCAAACGTCTCGCCGGATCCTTGTAGGCAACGGGAGGACTGCAAATGCACGTGGTGGTCATCGGAGGCGGCGTGATGGGGGTCACCACCGCGTGGTATCTGCGCGAGGCCGGATTCGAGGTCACCCTGCTGGATGCCGCGCCGGAACCGGCGGCCGGTGCGAGCCACGCCAACGGCGGCATGCTGCACGCCAGCCACGCCGAGCCCTGGAACACCCCGGGCGTGGGCCTCGATCTGCTGCGCTATCTGGGGCGCGAGGACTCCCCGCTGCTGATGCGCCCGCGCGCCCTGCCCGGGCTGGCCGGCTGGGGCCTGCGGTTTCTGTGGCACAGCCGGCATTCAGCCTTCGAGCGGCACGCCCTGGTCAACGCCCGCCTGGCCGCGTTCTCCCTGCGCGAGACCCGGCGCCTGAGCCGGGAGCTGGCCGACGAGGGCCTGGCGTTCGACTTCCGCGAATCCGGCATCCTCAAGATCTTCCGCGATCCGGACAGCCTCGCCCGCAACCGAAGCGCGGCCGAGGCGATGCAGACCGAGGGCGTGCATTTCGAGGCCTGGGACACCGAACAGGTGATCGACCGCGAACCCGCGCTGGCCGGCGTGCGCGACGAACTCTGCGGCGGTCTGTACTTCCCCGATGATGCGGTCGGGGATGCCCGGCGTTTCACCGCCGGCCTGCTGGAAATCGCACGCCGGCACGGACTGCGCTACCGGCCCGCGACGCGGGTGCGACGGCTGCGCACGTTCCAGGGGCGAATCGACGCGATCGAGACCTATGAGGGCCCGGTCGCGGCCGATGCCTGTGTGGTCGCGAGCGGCTACGAGGCCCCGGCCCTGCTGCGCCCGCTCGGGCTGCATCTGCCAGTGGCCCCGGTGAAGGGCTACTCCCTGACCCTGCCGATGGACGCCGAACTTCGGCTGGACCTGCCGCTGATCGACGACGCCAGCAAGGTGGTGATGACCCCGCTGGGCGACCGGCTGCGACTGGCGGGCACCGCCGAATTCGCCGGCCGCGACGCGCGCATGGAGGACCGCCGCGCGGCCAACGTGCTGGCCCAGTGCCGACGCACGCTGCCCGGCCTGCCGGCGCAGTTCGACCACGAGACCATGGCCCCGTGGGCCGGGCTGCGTCCGATGAGCGACCGCGGCACCCCCATTCTGGGGCCTACCGCAGTGCCGGGCCTGCATCTGAACACCGGTGCGGGTCACCTCGGCTGGACCTTCGCCTGCGGCGCGGCGGCACAGGTGCGCGACGGACTCGCCGGGATGGCGCCGGAGGACTCGCTGGCCGCGTTCCGGCTTTAGGGAAACACCAGCCGCAGGCGGGCCCCGCCCAGCTCCGGGGCGCGCTCGATCTCCAGGCGACCACCATGGTCGGTCACCAGGGTATGGATGATGCTGAGCCCCAGCCCCTGGCCGGTCGCCTGGCCATCCGTCCCCTCCCGGGTGTCGGCCCGCTGGCCGCGCTCCAGCACCCGAGCGCGATCCGCCCTGGCGATCCCGGGACCGTCGTCGTCCACCATGAGGACGGTTTCTCCGGCATCGCAGCGGGTGGTGATGAGCACGCGCGAACGGGCATGGCGCACCGCGTTGTCCAGCAGATTGCCCAGCAGTTCGAGCATCGCGCCCGAGTCCATGCGCAGGGCACAGCCCTCAGCCAGATCGCTCTCCAGCGACACCCCCTTGTGCTCCGCCAGACGCCGCAGGGCGCGGCAGGTGCGCTCGATCACCGGCGCCAGCGGCTCCGGGGTCTGGAACGGGACCGGCCCCACCCGCTGAGCCTGGTTGAGCTGGTGCTGGACCATGGCCTGCAGGCGGTCGACCTGGCGCCGCAGATCCTCGTGATCGGGGGCGTGCCCTTCCAGGTTCAGGCGCAGCGAGGCGATCGGCGTCTTGAGACTGTGGGCGAGATCCGCCAGTGCGTTCTGCTGGCGCACCAGACGCTCGCGTTCAAAGTCGATCAGGTCGTTGATGGAACCGGTCAGCGCACCGATTTCGCGCGGGTAGGGCCCCTCCAGATGCACCCGGTCACCGTGGCGCAGGGCATCCAGCTCCGCCCGTACCCGGCGCAGTGGCCGCAGCCCCCAGAACCACAACGCCAGGATCAGCGCCACGATCAACGACAGGGTCATGGTCAGCAGGCCCTGCCACAGCGAGTAGCGGTAGCTTTCCACCTGCTCGTCGAACGCACTGCGGTCCTCCAGCATCTGGAAGATCAGCGGTACGGATTCGCCGTCCAGCTGCCAGCGCACCGTCATGGTGTAGACAAAGTACTCGTCGCGCGACCAGTCGCTCAGCTCGGTGGCCACCGCGGACGGCGAGCGCCAGACGGTGTCACCGGTGGGGCCGATAATGCGCGCGTACAACCCGCTGCCGGGCAGCTGCAGACGGCTTTCCGGCAGCATCTGCGGCACCCGGATGTCGTCGGCGGCCAGCACCTCGGCCATGCCCATCAGCAGCAGGACCTGCGCCTCCAGCCGAGTCTCGGCGGCGTCGGCGGCGTTGTCGCGGAAGGCCGTCTCCAGCACCCAGGCGGTGAGCAACGAAAACAACAGCACCACCGCCACCGCCACCAGCCCGATGCGCAGGAGCAGCGGCGCCCGGGCGGCTCGATCGGCCAGGGAACGATCGGCAGGGGACATGGAAGCGCGTAACGCTCCCGCTCAGGCGTCGGCCGAAGCGGCGTCGGGCTGCAGGGCGAAGCGATAGCCGCGACCGCGCAGGGTCTCGATCACCCCCAGCTCGCCGGCCGGGTCCAGCTTGCGGCGCAACCGGCCGATCAGGACCTCGATCACGTTGCTCTCGCGGTCGTCGTCGTGCTCGTAGAGATAGTCGGCCAGCGCATCCTTGCTCAGCACACGGCCGGGCTGGCGCGCCAGATGCAGCAGCAGGCGGTACTCGAAGGTGGTCAGGCTGACGCCCTCGCCGTGCAGCCACACCGCATCCGACGCGGTATCGATCACCAGCGGACCAAAACGCAGCGCCTCGTGGCCCGACTGCAGGCTGCGCCGCGCCAGCGCGCGCAGGCGCGCCACCAGTTCTTCGACATGAAACGGTTTGGTGAGGTAGTCGTCGGCGCCGGCTTCCAGGCCCTCGACCTTGTCCTGCCAGCGATCCCGCGCGGTGAGTACCAGGATCGGCAGGCGCGATTTCTGCTCGCGGGTGCGGCGGATCACGTCGAGACCGTCCATGCCCGGCAGGCCGAGATCGACCACCGCGATGTCACAGTTGTATTCGGTCAGCAGATAGAGGCCGGTGTCGCCATCGGCGGCGGTATCCACCCGGCACCCGGCCTCCTGCAGTTCGTCGGCCAGCTGACCGCGCAGGTCGGGGTCATCTTCCACCAGCACGATCCGCAGATTCATCGGTGCACCTCCGTACCCTGTTCGATCCGCAGCGTACGGACCTCCCGGTCCTCGGTCAGGATGCGCACCACGAAGATCCGCTCGCTGCCGTCGCCCTCCAGCTCGCGGGCGGAGAGTACCCGCCCCGGGTACAGCGCCTCGACCCGCTCGACGGCCTCGTCCAGGGTCCACACGGTGCCGTTCTCCGCCGTGCCGGCATCCGCCCAGGCACCCGCGGGGCCTGCCAGAAGCGCCGCGAGCAGCGCCGCTCGGATTGCGGACAGCCTGAACGACATGAAGGACCTCCCGGATCGACGGTTGCAGCGCGAAGGGTATCGCCCTAGCCTGAACAGGATCTGAAACCGGCCCGTTTAATGAGTGCGAGCATCATGTCCGAACCGTCCGAACTGCCCGCCGCAGCGCCCGACGAGGGCGAACCCCGCGTCCCCCTGGAACAGGAGGCCGGTCCCATCCGCTGGGGCGAACTGATGCCGCATTTCGCGCGCGGGGTGGTCATCCGCGTGGCGCCGGAGCTGGACCTGATCGAGGTCGCCCGGGCCTTCCGTGACGACGCCACCCACGAGGTCAGCGCATGGCTGGCGAGCGGCCAGGTCGCGCGCGCCTCCGACGAGGATGCCCGCCGCTGGACCGAAAGCGACCCGGTGTTCACTGCCATCGTGGCGGCACCCTGGGTACTTGCCCAGGAGCGCACCACGGCGCATTAGGGCCGGGTCAGCCGCCGAGTTCCTCGGGGTCGAATTTCACGGCGATGCCGTCGTCGTGCACCCGCACGACCTGCGCCCGCACCCGCGGCGGTTCATCACCGTCTCCCAGCAGACCGAACACCTGCAGCATCAGCTCATCGTCCGACTGCAGCTCCAGCAGCCCGCGCAGATCGGGTTTCTGACCCTCCTCCCAGCGCAGGAAGGCGCCACCACCGGAGATGTCGTTGGTGGTCAGCGTGACCGTTTCCCCCTGCTCCATGGACACCACGACGTTCACCGTCATGGGTATCCGCGGATGACGCCTTCGTTCCTCGTTCATGTTCCCTCTGCCCCGGGTTTCTTAGAAAATGCTAATCGAAAACGGTTTTTTTTTATGCTATACCGACGAGGTAATGATCGACCCAATCACAGATCATGCGCAAGGTCGGGCCCGAACCCGACCGAATCAATCAAGAACCCGGGGCGCACACCGGGCCACAAGGAGGAAGGCAGCGGATCACGGCTGCCGTCGCTTAAAGAGCAAACCTTCACAAACGGAGGAGTCCGTACCCATGAAGAAATCGCGTCTTACTTTCGCGGGGCTGGTCGGGGCCGTGGCCCTGACCGTGCCCTTCGCCCAGGCTTCGGCCGACGACGAAATCACCCGCGGGCAACTGATGGCCGACACCTGCATCAACTGCCACAGCGCCGCATCCGCCGAGGCCGGGGGGGCCCCGGATCTCAGCCGCTATCCCTCCGACCTCATCGTCAGCCAGATGAAGGCGTTTCGCGATGGCGATCGCCCGGCAACGGTCATGGACCGTCATGCCAGCGGCTACACCGACGAGGAAATTGAAGCCATGGCCGCCTACTTCGGCCAGTAACGGCGTATAACGAGACAGAGGGAGCCAGATCATGCAGGAATTTTCCCGCCGTAATTTCATCAAGGTCGTGGGGGCCGGCAGCGCCGTGGCCCTGACCGGCATCGGCTGCGCGCCGCAGAAGACGCGCAACAATGGCAAGGCCCATGTCGTCGTGGTCGGCGGCGGCTCGGGCGGTGCGACCGCTGCCAAGTACCTCAAGAAATACTCGCCGGACGTGGAGGTCACCCTGGTCGAGCCGAGCGCCACCTACTACACCTGTTACGGCAGCAACTGGGTGCTGGGCGGCATCGTCGACATGGACTTCATCGAGCAGACCTACGGCGCGCTGGAAAGCCGCCACGGGGTCAAGGTCGTACAGGACCGGGTCACCGCGGTGGATGCCGAAGACCGGTCCGTGCGTCTCGGGAATGGTGACACTCTGCGTTATGACCGGCTGGTGATGTCGCCCGGCATCGACTTCCGCTATGACGCAGTCGACGGCATCAGCGAGGATGACGCCGAGCGCATCCCGCACGCCTGGAAGGCCGGCGACCAGACCCGCATCCTGCGCCAGCAGCTCGAAGAGATGCCGAACGGCGGCACCTTCGTGATGGTGGCCCCGCCCAATCCGTTCCGCTGCCCGCCCGGGCCGTACGAGCGTGTGTCGCTGATCGCCAACTACTTCAAGCAGGAAAAGCCGCGTTCCAAGATCATCATCCTGGACGCCAAGGACGGCTTCTCCAAGCAGGGCCTGTTCGAGGAAGGTTGGGAGCAGGAATACGGCGACATGATCGAATGGCGCGCGGCCTCCGACGGCGGACTGGTCGAAGCAGTCGACGTGCGCAACATGACGGCCATCGCCGACGCCGGCTTCGAGGAAGTCCAGGCCGACGTGATGAACTTCATCCCGCGGCAGCATGCCAACCGGATCGCCCACGACGCGGGCCTGACCAACGGTGAAGGCTGGTGCCCGGTACACCAGGACACCTTCAGGTCGGAGATGGACGACAACATCTACGTGCTGGGCGACGCCTCGGTGGCCGGTGCGATGCCCAAATCCGGGCATTCCGCCAACACCCAGGGCAAGGTCGTCGCGGCGGCCATCGCCCACGAACTGACGGATCGCGAACCGGTCAGTCCGACCGCCGTGAACACCTGCTACAGCCTGGTCACCCCGGATTACGGCATCAGCGTGGCCGCGGTGTACCGGTTCAAGGATGGCGAGATGCAGGGCGTCGAAGGCGCCGGCGGCCTCAGCCCGACCGGTGCGGATTCCCGCACCCGTGAGCAGGAGGCGCAGTACACCCGCGGCTGGTACGCCGGCATTACCGCGGACATCTGGGGCTGAGCAACCCCTTCCGCCTCATCACACGAACGGGATGGACCCTGTTGACGGCGCCCTCCGGGGCGCCGTTTTTTTGCATCCCCCCTCGCCTCGGCGCCGCCTCCCTCAGGCGTTCAGATCGGGGATCAGCCGACTGCGCAGCCGCTGGATGCTGTCCTTGAGCTGCAGCTTGCGCTTCTTCAGCCGTCGGATCTCGAGAAAATCCGGCGACGGACGCGCCTGCATCGCCTCGATCGCCCCGTCCAGGGCCCGATGCTCCGCCTCCAGTTCCGTCAGTCTTGCGCGTATCTCGCTGTCGTATTCCACGTCCGCTCCCCGGGATCCAACTGGATCCAACGCCTCGCGTATCATCCCAGACCGGCCCGATCAGGGCCACAGGCCCGCTCACCCGCAAGCCCGGAGACTGCAACATGGCCGTACGCAACACGTCGCTGTCCATCCCCACGCCGCGCGGGATCCGGCTGAGCGGCGTACTGGTGGAACCCGACGGTCCGCTGCGCGGCAAGGCCTGCATCGCGCACTGCTTCGCCTGCTCCAAGGATTTCCCCGCCACCGTGCGCCTGGCCCGCGCGCTGGCCGAAGAGGGCTACGCCACCCTGCGCTTCGACTTCGCCGGACTGGGCGAATCCGAGGGCGCGTTCGAGGATTCCACCGTGCAGACCGGCTACGAGGACCTGGAAGCAGCACTGGATACCCTCGCCGCGCACCGCCCGGACACCGAGCCCACCCTGCTGCTGGGCCACAGCTTCGGCGGGGCCCTGGCCATCCTGGTCGCCCCCGAGCGCCCGGAGGTCGACGGCGTGATCACCATTGCCGCCCCAAGCCGCCCCGGGCACGTGCGTCACCTGTTCCAGGACCATGCCGAGGAGATCGCGCGCGAGGGCCACGCCCGGCTGATCATCGGCGGACGCCCGGTCACCATCGGCCGAGCGCTGCTGGAGTCCATTGAGGAGCCCACGCTGGAGAACCCGCTGGCCCGGCTCAACCGACCAATCCTGCTGCTGCACGCCCCCGGGGATACCGTGGTCAACGTGGACCATGCCGGGCACATCTTTCGCATGGCGCAGCACCCGCGCAGCTTTGTCGCCCTCAACCGCGTCGACCACCTGCTGTCGCGCCCGGAACACACCCGCTACGTCGCCGGCCTGATCCGCGCCTGGTCCGCCAACCTGACCGATTGACCCTACCAGTAACTCTCGGTGGTGAGATGCCCCGGCTTGCGCCGGCGGTTCTTCTGCAGACCGCGTTCGCGCAGCAGGGCCTGGGTATCGGAGACCATGTCGGGGTTGCCGCAGAGCATCACCTGGGAGTGCTCCGGCGAAAAATCGATTCCCGCCTGCGCCTCCAGCGCACCCTCCGAGAGCGCCGTGGTGATGCGCCCCTGAATGGCTCCGGGGTGCGCCTCGCGGCTGACAAAGGGGATGTACTGAAACCGCTGCGCATCGCGCTCCGAAAAGCCCGCAATGGTGTCCTGGTAGGTAAGCTCCTCGGCGTGGCGCACCGCATGCACCAGACGGATGTTCTCGAAGCGCTCCCAGGGCTCGTCGGTCTTCAGGATGGACAGGAACGGCCCGATTCCGGTCCCGGTCGACAGCAGCCACAGATCACGCCCGTCAGGCAGCTCGCTCAGGGTGAAAAACCCCGTGGCGCGCGGCATCAGTTCCACTGTGTCGCCGGGTTCGAGCTGCACCAGGCGGTTGGACAGCGGTCCGTCCGGCACGGTGATCATGTAGAAATCCAGTGGGCGCTCGTCCGGGGCGTTCACGTACGAATACGGCCGCCCCACCAGTTCGCCGTCGATCTCCATGCGCAGGCGGTTGAACTGCCCGGCCGCAAAGGGCTCCACGTCCGCATCGATGCGCAGCGAGAACAGGCGGTCGGTCCACTGCTTGCGTTCCTGCACGGTGCCGGTCACCCAGCCCATATTCCTGACTCCTGTACTTGGTTAAGGGCAAGCATGCGGGCGGCGCCCGGGCATTTCAAGCATCCCCGGGACGGCCCCTATAATATCGTCCATCTCTGAAAACCACAGACAGGAGTACAACCGATGGCACGCACCCCCTCGCAGATGATCGAGCTGGGCACCGAAGCCCCCAACTTCCAGCTGCCCGATGTCGTCTCCGGCGAGACCATCAGCCTGGACAGCTTCCCCGACGCCAAGGGCTACATGATCGCGTTCATCTGCAACCACTGCCCCTTCGTGCAGCTCATCCGCCACGAATTCGCGCGCTACGGACGTGAATACACCGAAAAGGGCATCGCGGTGATCGCCATCAACTCCAACGACATCGAGGCCGTCCCGGAAGACGCCCCGGACGCGATGCGCGACGACGCCCGCCGTTTTGGCTACAATTTCCCGTACTGCCTCGACGAAGACCAGTCCGTGGCCAAGGCCTACCAGGCCGCCTGCACCCCGGATCTGTACCTGTTCGACGCCGACCGCAAGCTCTACTACCGCGGCCAGTTCGACAGCACCCGCCCCGGCAGCGACCAGCCCGTGACCGGCGAAGACCTGCGCAACGCCACCGAGGCCCTGCTCGCCGGCCAGCCCGCACCCGAGCCCCAGCACCCCAGCCTCGGCTGCAACATCAAGTGGAAGCCCGGCAACGAACCCGCCTATTTCGCCTGAAACCCGTCGACGAACGCCGCGATCGGCGAGAGGGCTCGCCTCCTACGGCCAGGGCGGTCTCGTAGGAGCGCAGCCCCCTGCGCGATCCGGCGCTATCCGGAGCAGTCCGGAAGCACGCCCCCGCGCGGACTGCGCGCGCGACCGGCCTCATGGTCGCGGCTGGGAGGAGGCCGTCTTACGCTGCGGTTCCAGCCAGAAGACACGTTCCGACGCATGGGCCAGGCCACCAATTACTCGAACCAGTCGGTGACCTGCAGGTCGGGAATGCGTTGAAACTCACCGGTGTTGTGGGTAACAAGCGTGGCGGCGCGTACGAGGGCCGACGCAGCAATCAGTGTGTCCATCGGGGCGATGGGAACACCTTTCCCCTCAAAGACCGCGCGGATGCGAGCCGCCTGATCGGCTGCTTCACGGTCGAACGGAATCACCGTCACCACGTCGAGCAACTCGTCCAGCTGACGCTGACGCTTATGCGGCTCGGAGGATTTGTTGATACCCGTCTGGATCTCGAAGACCACGATGGTCGGGACAAGAATATCGCCGGGAGCGGTCGCCAGCAGGCGCTGGGCCACCTTGCCCTGCCCCTTGAAGAAATAGATCAGGGTATTGGTGTCCAGCGCATATTTCACAGCTCTTCCCGCGCGCTGTCCGACCCGGAGACCCGCAGCTCATCCAGGCTCGGGAAATCCGCCCACTGGCCCGGCAAGGCCCGAACGTTCTCGGGCCATTCGTTCCGGGTATTGTCTTCCACCAGCCGGGCCACATATCGGCTCACCGGGAGACCCGCAGCCCGCGCCGCCTGCTTGAGGCGCTGTTCGTGTTCCTGATCGAGATAGATGGTGACCTGGCCCATAAGTCCTCCCGGCATCGGACATATAAGTGCAAGTATAGGTAACCCCCGATATCTTCGCCAGGTTTCTTCCCTGACCCGCAATCCACCGCCGGAGCGCAGGCCCCTGCCCGACGCAGCACCGGGGACAACCCAATCGGCGAGAGGGCTCGCCTCCTACGGGCCGGGGTTACCTTGTGGGAGCGCAGCCCTCTGCGCGATGCGGCGCGGTTTTGGGCGGGTGCGGCGGGATCGTATACTCGCCGGACGTGTACGCAACCAGCGGTGTCGCATGCCCCCGAGCAATATCGTCGAAGGCCCTCGCGTAGCCACCTGGCACTGTCCCTCCTGCCGCGAATCCGTGCCGCGACTGCTGCCCAACGGCAGCGCCAACCGCGTGACCCTGCCGCCCGAACGTACCATGCTGCCGGATGACGACATCCGCGCGGCCTGCGAACGGGTACAGGGACTACGCGCTCCGGAGGTGTGCTACGCCTGCGACCAGGCCTTCCAGGAACTGCTGGGCACGCTGGTGCGCCCGCCGGCCGAGGAAGGAGACGCCCGGGGCGAACCCGGGCTGAACGACACCGGCGTGATCGGTGCCCTGATCCCGCTGGCCGAACGCGGGACCCAGCTGCTCATCTTCAACGTGATCGCCGGCGAACTGCGCTGCACCGAGATCGAATACCTCACCGATTTCGATCCCGACCGCCTCACCTACCCCGGATCACGCGGGGCGATTGCCCCGCGGATCTGGGCGCTGTACCAGCAGCACCTCGCCGAACTACACGGCACCCCGTCAGAGCGCGAATGAACCACGGGATTGTGGCAGTCTCTGTCCGCTCTGATTCCGGTTCAGGCCGTCTACCCCGATCGCTCCTCCAACGGTGGCTGGCGCTACTGAATCCATAACCCTCCATGGAAACCAATACCCGATCCGTTGCCGACAAAGGAGCACAGACACTCACTACCCATGGAGTATCCATTCCTACTACCGGGTAGACGTTTACCGGATGGAGGCCGGCCCGGAATGGCTACCAACAGGTGTCTTCAGGTTTACGGACGCCCTGGTGGTCAATAGTCATGGTGCTGCAGTCACCCGATTTCACATGCCCATCCTGCCCGCTGGCGGTAATCGTGAATGTGTTGTCTCCGAGATCATCAAGCTCCAGCTCGTAGTAGCCTTCCGGTGACTCACTTGCGATGGAGCAGTTCTCATAACTCATCTCGGCGGTAAAACAGCGCTCCATCTGCTGGGCCGCCTGTGTCAGCCCCGCTTTTCCATCCGAGACCTGCGTACGTTCGACGTGGTTGACGTAGGATGGGTAAGCAATCGCAGCCAATATGGCCACGATCGCAACCACAATCATCAGCTCGATCAGCGTGAAACCGTTTGTTACGAAACCCCGTCGGTTCATCGGAAATCTTCGAAAGTCCAGATTAGGTGGCCTCATCACGCGCTTCCTCGAATTCATTGGACGATTATCAGGACTTGAAGTTACCTCAGCTGCTGCCAGTTCATGCGTCCAGCCGCCCGATCACTGTCTCTGCCGTCGACAGAATCTTCGCCTTCGCCATCGATCAGCAATTGGGTATCAGAGTCGGGGACATCCACTGTAAGAATACGCTCTCCGGTACCCAAGCTGATCCCACTCGGTGCCTCCAGTTGGCCATCGACATCGATGCGATCATCGTCATCAAACTGGCCGTCCTGGTCTAGATCAAACACGGGCTGTTGCAGCTGCCCCCCTGTGCGCAGGTCGAAGTCCATCAAGAAACCACGACGGCCGCTACCGCAGGGATCCTCATCCGGGATGAGGGTTGAGAAACGCACCCGCTGTTCATTTCTTCCCAGCGTAGACGGGTTGGAGATCACGCGTTCGCCCTCGTCCTGGTCCAGGTCGAGCCTCCAGCCCCGGTATTCGGCCGGATCCACGGGGTCATCGGTTATCACCCGTAGTTCTCGCGGCCCCGCGTCGGTGTCGATGGTTTGCTGAGACCTGATGGTCTGCTTGAACAGGTCGGAACGCTCCGCCGGATCGTCCGCCGGAGAGCGGGTATCCCGGACACCGTACAGGGTTTGGACCTGAGAGTCGTCGGCGTCCGGCTCGAAGATATACGATCCGGTACCGAACGCGATCATCGCCGAGTCATGCCCCAGGGCCTGGCCCACCGGACGCGTGGTGATCGGTTGCGGATTTCCGTCCGGATCGGTGACTCGGGCCAGGCGATCGACCGACCATTGGTTGCTGTTATCTTCTGACAGATCAAACACCCATAGGTTACCCAGCAGGTCACCCGCGTACGCGCGACTTGTGCGGAATCCCCCGTCTGGCCAGTCCGTCACGAATGGGGCGGCAAGCCCATTAGGCGAATCGGTATCCCCCGCGCCTGTACCAATCCGCTCCTCGAGTGTGCCGTCCAGCAAGTCCAGGACAAACAGGGATGCCTCGTGCGAATCACTGTTGTATCCATTGCCAAAGATCACGGCCCAATCCCCCGAACGAACGCGTGCAATCTGAGGAACTCCGATCGAAGACCCCAATTCGTCATGGGTAAACTCCCAGAGCACATGATCTTCCGGTGAGAAATCCTCCGGCTCGGAAACGTCCAGTGCGAACACCTGTCGGCCACCCGCACCCAAGGACCCCACCAGGATCGTCCTCACGTCGCCGTCGTCATCGAGGATCTCGCGAACGGCAATCTGTCCATCGACGAAATATCGGTGATTCTGGGTGTAATCCAGGGCTGTCAGGCGGGAGAGCGGAGCAAAATCGCCTTCCGTCTCCGGCAACAGCAGGCTGCTCGGAATGTACGCGAAGAGTTCCTCCCCGCTGTTGCCGTCGAAGGCATGCAACATGCCGTCGTTTGCACCCACATAGAGTACATCGTCCACGAAGACAGGGTCCGAGTTGACGATGTCACCGAGGAGACGAGGGGCACCGGAGCCGGACCGGCTGCGCAGCCCTTGCTGATCCTCGCCCCGGATCCAGTCGACTCGATCCGCGCCGCGACCGTCGTGATCGCCCTCGGGATTGCGGTCGAGAGCACTCGACTGGTCTCCATGAAGAAGATCCCATTGAAACGCAATTCCGCCGCCGTCTCCTGCGGTATCGTCCTCGCCGGCAAAGCGCGTAAAGATGCGCCGGTCATTTGCCGCCGCCTGCGCCGCAAGGATCGTTTCCGCGTCCCAGCAGTCCGCGCATCCAGGATCTGCCACATTGCCGTCGGAATCGATCGGGCGCCCCGTGAGCATGCCAGACCAGTCCTCGGAGCGGAAACCCGCACTGAACAGCAAGGTGTCTGACTGCAGGATGGCCGAGCTCGCGGCGGCGGAGGTGCTCGTACCTGCAAGCTCAAGGGAAATGGCCTCGAAGGCTTGCTCCAGGCTTTCAACCATAGTCCGGGCTTCCCCGGCCGTGAAGAAATTGTCTGGCCGGAGAAAAGAGTCTCCTTTGCCACGCGGTCCAAACGGGGTCAATTCCTCCCCATTCCGGTGCCACCAGTCCTCCGGCAGAGGCTGGTCGCCCCACTCGTCGGCGTCGAAGTCCTCCGGGAGGCGCGCCCCGCCGTACTTCGCCGCAAGGGCAAACTGATTGTAAGCCATGCCCTCCAGTGATTGATCTTCGAGCACATCGATCCAGTATGACTGGGCACTGGTGCGGCCACCATCAAGATCGGGGCGGATGTCATGCGCATTCGCATGCCAGGCCAAGCCCGCCATGTAGGCCGAATTTTCGCGTCCGGTAAAATTGCATTGGTTGCCAATATTTCCGATCCCTTCCATCTGGCCAACGCGGTTGGTCTCCGTAACGACATTCACTGTGTCGTCCGCACTGACCTCGGGCGGGGTGGACGGTTCGTCGTTCGAACAAGTGCTGCCGGGGAGGTTCTTGTCGCGGTGGGTGTAGATGTCGCCGATCCCCAGTATCGTGTTGGGCTGACACCAGTGATCGACGGGGTCATCCCAGTCGTCGATCACGGGGAAACCGTCCGCCACCTCGTACGCGCTCCAATCCGGATCCGCCATGGAATACAGCTGCGACGGATACGAGCTGTACGACCGGACGTGCCCCTGATTCTTCAGATAACGCAGACTCGCGTAAGACAGTTCGCTCACCGGGTCAATTTCCTTGTGGTCCCGGTCCGTCATCTGGCCGAACTTGTTCAGGTAGTTCAGGATGCCGCTATCCTCGATACCGGCGGCTCGGGTCTGGCTGGCCCAGTCGTCGTCCGGATTGCGGATGATCACACCGGTACGTTCGTCCCACTCGGCGCGCGGATTGTTCACCATCCCGCCTTCGCCGTCGGGCTTCGTCGGACCGATGTACTTCTGTTTGGCACGCAGGACGCCGCCATCGCGCAGAATGTCGTGGTCATTGATGTACCCGAACAGGCTGTAACGGATCCGGTCGGAATACTCCTGCAGAGTCCCCTCGGGCTTCCAGCCGCCTGCATACTGCCGGCAGTTATCCTCAAGCAGCCCCGATTCGCACACACTCACACGAACACTGACCTCGTACGCCTGATCCCCAGAAACCTCGGTACCGGGATCAAACGCAGCGACATTCTGGTTGACGCGATTGTCTTCGAGACGGAAACGCATCTTGTTGCCCAGACCCTCAATCCGCATGCGCATCCATCCGAAGTCGCCGAAGGGCGTCGCCCCGTGCATGACGGAGGTATCGAAACCGCTATCAGGCAATCGGCGATTGGGGTAGATGTTGTCGCCCCCCTGGCCGGTGTGACGGGCCTTTTCGAGCCAGGTTTCGCTCTTTGTGTCGCGCACCCTGTAGCCTCCGGTCAGTGCGGAGCGGAACGGGTCCACCGTCTGGGTCGCTGCCCAGTTCAGGAAATTTCCGCTCCACGGTGCAGCGTCGGAGGTGCAGCGACGATCCGAAGTGAACCTGACCGGCGCGAAGTGGCGCTCAGCTTCGTCCTCATCGTAAACGTACTGGTAGCACTTGTTGGAATCGAAGTAGCCAGCGTACTCCTCACCCTCGGAATAGGTCCCCAGGTTCGCCAGGCTGTTGATCGTGGGCCACTCCACGGACGGAACTAGCACCAGACTTCCCGGGACATCCTGCAGCGAAAACAATGGTTGCTGGGCCACATCGAGTTCAGCCGAGGCGGGCGAAGCTAGAATACCCAGGGTCAAGCACCCCACCAAAACCATGGACGACGGGAATCCGGTTGGGCGGGCAATCTGGTGATGTACAGGATGCATATCGGGGCCTCAGCTTGAGTCGTTCCAGAGGTCAGGTAAATTCGCCTTCATTCACCCAATTCGGGCGGGCAGGAAACCAGCGGGCTGTTTCGCGGTATGATGTCCGCACGAAGCGTCACTCGAGCGTTTTCCGTACCGCCGACGCCATGACCGAAGATCGGAAAGATGCGGTCGCATTCGGGTTCCGCGATATCCATGCTTCCCGGCACCCGGCTGTAAGAGGGCGGATTGACGTAGTAGGCAGCGTCTTCCGCCAGCTCAAGGTCGAGATCGTTCATGTCCAGAGTTCCATGCGCCGGGTCCCCATCCCAGGAGAAAGGCTTCTCCAGGCGGTCATGGGTTTGTGCGGTTCCGTGGTTGGCGGTCGAACTTTCAAGCCACCCTTCGCCTTGGCGAAGCGCGGCCTCGCTGGCCTGGAAGGCGAGGTTTCGGTCGTGCCAGTGACCGGACATACGCTCCTGCAACAAGGTGTCCTGCATGCCGGCAATGGCGAGGATGGTCACGACCAGCAGGAGGATCAGGCCGACGATCAGGGCAGAGCCCCGCTGCGTGGCGCGGGCGCCCGGTCGCTTGTTGATTAGCGGGTACATTCCAGAAGGTGTACGGTTCATATGCATTCAGTCCAGGCGGTTTCGCAGGCCGGTTGTGGACGTGAAGACCTGGTAGAGCCGACGGTCGTCTGCCGTCCATGTGCCGCCATCGACCGCGAGTTCCTGCGGCGCATCCACCACGTTCTCGGTGTCGGCACTTTTCGCAATCAGGATGATGCGGATGGCCCGCACGTCTTCCCAGTCGCTGACATTATCCGCAGTCACGAATTGGTTGACCCGTCGGTCGTCACTTGTATCTACCCCATAGCGAACCCGAAAGTCCTCGACGCCGGTCACCAGCTCTTCGTCGCGCGCAGTCCCCAGGCCAAAATCGAGGCGTCGCAGGGCTTTCTGGCCCGTGGAGTCGCTCCTGCCCACGTAGTAGAGCCGGGACTCGAAGCGGAACAGTTCCGCATTCTCGTCAAATTGTTTGGAAAGGTCATTCAGGCCCGGGTTGAGATTGCCGGGGTCCATTGCAGCGGCGCCTCTGGTGATCGTATTGGCATTCGAGTTGGCTGTATTCTGGAAAACATCACAGGCTTCGGCGTCACTGATTACCACAAGCTGTTCGCGAGCAACCCCGCTGGGACCATCGAGGTTCACCGTAGCTGCATTGGCGGGTGTATTCCCGCTGGGAGAAACGTCCATGCTGGAAGCTTTTTTCAACAGCAGGACGTCCGTTCCGCCAACGTAGTTGATCATGTCATCTGAATACTCGCCTGGTGGTTCCTGATGCCAGCCCATCAAGGCACCTGTCCCGAAGTCGTGGATCTGATCGTCATACTCAGAGTCACTCGAATCGAGTAGAGAATTGATCTCTGCTCCGGGCATGCAGGCGCCGCGCAGCCCGGTCTGACGGATGTCGCGGGCGAGGATTTCGGTCGCGAAACGCCCGGTCTCCTGGACCTTGCTCATGGCCTCCTGAGTTCGGTACGTCTGGCTGGTTCCAATGAATACGCTGATCACGGCGCCGATCAGGAGAATGCCGAGCACGAGGGCGATCATCAGTTCCACGAGCGTCAGGCCACGGATGGTGCGTGGCGATACCGCGCTATCACTGTTGGGAAGGTGTGTGGGCATGGTCACAGGCGCGTCCTGATTCTGAAGGTTTCGGGCGATTCCTCGCCTCGGGTGTCATCCCAGGAGATGGCGATAGTAACGATGCCGGTATTCGAGTCCGTGTCGATGCGCCCCGATGGATCCGGGAGCGTGTTGTCGACATCCGTCATCCAGCGGTTGAGTTCCACGCGTACGAACGCATCTCCGGTCTCGACCGCCGGAGGACTCTCATACAGCCCGTCATAGTCCTGATCCAACGCTGCCTCGCGGTCGACTCGCATTACGTCGAGGATGTCGTAAGCGAGGATCGTGGCTTGCGCGCGCATGTATGCGCTCTGGTTCGCCTTCAGCGCATTACCCTGCAGACTTGCCAGGCCAATGAGACCGATGGACAGCACCAGTACGGTCACCAGTATCTCGATCAGGGTGACACCAAGCTGCGGGGAACGGCCAGGACCGATGGTGGTCCGGTTTGCCCGATTCATGAAGCGCGTTTCACGCACGACGACTCCTCCTTCGAATTCGCTCGTTCATGGGCAATTCGTGCGCTCCACGCTGACACGCCCCCCCCGAGAGACTTTCAGGGTTCGAGCCCGCTCACCCGAGCAGTTCTCGGCATGGACCTCAAACTCGACCTCCGAGGAGGCACTAGACCCCGGTTCCTCGTAGCGCGAGCCAAGGGCATCAAACGGAACGGACTCGATGCCGCTGGCGTCAATCACCGAAGTTGCATGGGGAGCGTCCCAGATGCGAAGCACATCGTCGCCCGTTGCGTTACACCCGGAGCCGAGCTCGACTCGCCAGCCCTCTTCCCAATTGTCCGAGCTATCTGCACATACCGTGACGACCTCGCCACGCCGAACCGCTTCACTCCTCGCCAGATTGATCGCCGTTGTCAGCTCATTGGCTAGCGTCGTGGCCCGGTTGTTCTGCACAAGCGCCTGAAACCCCGGAACGGCCAGAGTCAGCACGATCGCGAGCACCGCGATGGTGACCATCAGTTCCACGAGGGTGAATCCAGAGGTTCGGGTCATGGCGCGCCAGTCTTTGCGGAGTTTTCTTTGATCCGAGTGTTGAGCATGACGCTCGCCTGCTGCAAGGTTCGGTCGCACCAACGGTCAGATTTGTTACGCGAACGGTCGCTCGGCGACCACTGGACCCCCCCCCAAATGAATGCCCCGAACTTTCTACGGCTCCTGATCACAATGAGTGTCTGAGGTACGTGGACGCCCAGAGCTGCTGATGACGATAGTGCGGCCTTCGTTCGATCCCGCGCAGATCGAGATGGTGCCCATCAGCAGAGCCCCCGAGAGGCGTTCGGATTGGCCGATCGCGTTGTACGAGATGTACCGACTGACCGGTTGGTTACCGGTCACAGTCACGCTGGGATCGGTCCACGCAGTGCCTACTCGCAAGATGCTGTCTGGACCGGATGGCTGCCCGGAGCGCGCCGGGTTGGCGTAGAGGAGCCAGCCACCATCCCAGTCCGCACCGCTGGTGCAAGTCGCGCCATCGGCGGAGGCGCAGAGGCTAACCATCGTGCCTCGCCGAATGGCCTCGCTGCGAACCATGTGCAGCGTGGTCAGGAATTGATTGGTTGTTGCAGTCAGGCGGGCCTGTTCAACGAGATTTCCGAACGCGGGCGCCCCCAGCTTCAGTAGGGCCGAAATCATCAGCAGCGTAAACAGCAGTTCGATGAGGGTCAGCCCGCGGGTCCGCGAGCGGCATGCGATTGGGTTCACGTCGGCTCCTCCCTGAGTCCGGACATGGTTGCGGGCGGCCGGGCCGCCATGGGTGGCAAGCTAGCGCGCCTCATGCTCCGCCACAACCCCTTGCGAGAGAAACGGGAACCCGATGCAGGGCCGGTTGCCTTATGGTGTGGGCCATGACGCGACCCGGAGGAAGGATGGCAAAGAACGTTCAGCGAATGGATCAGGCGGGTCTGCTGGACCTGCAGCGCAGCGCGGCACGCTCGGCCGGGGTGGACATCGCGTTCCGCGACAGCGCCCGTTCGGGCGTGCCCACGCCGGAGCTGGTGGTGATCCCGCCGGGGGAACTGGAGATCGGCTCCGATGCCACGGAGTTCGGGCGCCAGGAGCACGAGGGCCCGCGGCGGCTGGTGACGCTGGAGCGGCCGTTCGCGCTGGGCCGCTTTACGGTCACGCTCGAGGAATGGCGGGCCTTCGAGGAGGCTACGGACCATGAGCGGTGGGACTGGCTCGTGCGGCCGAAGACGCCACGCACGCCGATGTTCAACATCAAACCGGCGGGGGTGCGCAAGTATCTGGAGTGGCTGAGCGAGGAGACCGGGCAGCGTTACCGCCTGCCGACCGAGGCCGAGTGGGAGCATGCCTGCCGCGCGGGGACGACCACGCCGTTCGCGTTCGGCGAGGTGGTGGGCTGCCGCGACGTGCATTTCAATTCGCTGTTCCCGTACGAGGAGCGGCGCCAGCGGCGCAAGTGGTACATCCCGGCGTGCTTTCCGCTGAACCGGCCGCTGGAGGTGGGCAGTTTCCAGCCGAACCTGTGGGGGCTGTACGACATGCACGGGAACGTGCAGGAGTTCACGGCGACGCCCTGGCACGACAACCACGCGAGCCTGCCGCGCGACGGGGTCTACGGGCCGGAGCCGGACAACGAGTGGCTGGTGACCAAGGGCGGCTCGTGGTTCGACCCGGCGGTACTCACGCGCAGCGCCGCCCGCCGGCGCCGCAACGCGGACGAGATGGACACCAACCTGGGATTTCGCGTGCTGCGGGAGCTGGAGGGCTGAAGCCCTGCTGCTTCGCGCCCCTGACCCCGATCAGGACCATCAGAGCCAGCGGGCGAGCCAGAGCCGGAAGCGCAGTTCCAGCGGCGGGGCGTAGCCCTGCTTGCGGAAGACGACGTCGCCGTCGGTGTTGATGATGAAGCTGGCGGGGACGCCCTGGACACCGTAGCGCGCGGCGATCCGGCCCTGCGGGTCGTTGACGGTGGTCAGTTCACGCTCGCGTTCGTTGAGGTGCGCGATGACCTCTTCGCGCTCGCCGGACTGCATGGCGACGGTCAGTACCGGATGGCTGTCCGACAGGCGTACGATCTCGCCTTCCTCCAGCCGGCAGATGGCGCACCAGCTGGCCCAGAAATGCAACAGCACGGGTTCGTCGCCCACGTAGTCGGCGAGGGCCACGGGCGAGCCGTCGAGCAGTTCGGCCTCGAACTCGGGCGCCGGGCCTTCCACCATGTCGCGGGCCATCCAGGCGCGCACCAGCAGGAAGATGGCCAGCGCGATGGCGATCTGGATGCCCCAGCCGAGCGCACGGCGGCGCGCGGTGGGCTTCGGGCGTTTGGGTTTGTCGGGCTGGGTATCGGTCAACGGATCATCTCGGCCTGGCCGGGTCGGGCACGGGTGCCGCGCTGCTTGGGGCCCTTGCGCACGGCAATGCGTACCAGTTCGTCCTCGTCGTCCATCAGTTGTTCCCGCTGGTCTTCGCTCAGCAGCGGGTTGCGGGCCACGAAGTAGCGCAGGTTGGGGTCGCGGTCGTTCACGCAGGCGGCCACCTGCTCCGGGGTGAGGTCGGGCCGCTTGGCGCAGTTCAGGCGCACGGTCTGGTTGGGGTCCGCCAGCAACAGCGCGATTTCCTCGGGCTGCAGATCGAGACGGCGGGAGAAATACGCCTTGACCTGGGCATGCTGGTCGCGCACCAGAAACGGGCGCCAGCACGGGTCGAGGTCGGCAGCCAGCGCCATCTCCATGCGCTGGTCGAAGGACAATTGTCGGTACTGTTGCTCAAGCTCGGTCATGACAGGGCCGGAACGACACCGGAAAGGGGCCTGTCGTATTATAAGCAGACTGTACTGACGGCGAGGATTCCCATGACCGCACCGGTGGCCGACAAACCGCTGTTTCACGTGCCGTCCACGGCGCACGTGACCGCGGGACTGCACCATCTCGGCGAGACCGAGCGCGCGGAGCTGGTGGAACGCATCAAGCGCCTGCTGCGCGAGCGCGACGCGGTGCTGGTGGCGCATTATTACGTGGACGAATCCCTGCAGCGCCTGGCCGACGAGACCGGTGGCTGCGTGGCGGATTCGCTGGAGATGGCGCGCTTCGGCAAGGACCATCCGGCGAGCACTCTGGTGGTGGCCGGGGTGCGTTTCATGGGCGAGACGGCCAAGATCCTCAGCCCGGAAAAACGCGTGCTGATGCCCACGCTGGAGGCCGAGTGCTCGCTGGACCTGGGCTGCCCGGCCGACGAGTTCGCGAAGTTCCGCGCGCAGCACCCGGACCATACCGTGGTGGTGTATTCGAACACCTCGGTGGACGTGAAGGCACAGGCGGACTACGTGGTCACCTCCAGCATCGCGGTGCCACTGGTGGAGCACCTGCGCGACCAGGGGAAGAAGGTCCTGTGGGCGCCCGACAAGCACCTGGGCGACTACATCCGCCGCACCACCGGCGCCGATATGGTGCTGTGGGACGGCTCCTGCGTGGTGCACGACGAGTTCCGCTCGTGGGCGCTGGAAGACCTGCGCAGCCGCCATCCGGACGCGGCCGTGCTGGTGCACCCGGAGTCGCCGCGCGAGGTGATCCATCAGGCCGACGTGGTGGGCTCCACCAGCCAGCTGATCGCCGCGGTGAAGGACCGCGACGAGCCGGAGTTCATCGTGGCGACCGACAAGGGCATCTTCTACAAGATGCGCGAGGCGGCCCCGGACAAGACCCTGATCGAGGCCCCCACCGGCGGCGAGAGCGCGACCTGCACCAGCTGCGCCCACTGCCCGTGGATGGCGATGAACGATCTGGTCTCGCTGGCCAATACGCTGGAAGACACCGCCGAACCGGCCACCAACGAGATCTTCATCGACGAGGACGCCCGCCTGAAGGCCCTGACCGCGACGCAGCGCATGCTCGACTTCGCCGCCGAGCACCGCAAGGCCACCGCCGGCGACGCCTGACCGGGAATTCGGGATGATACCGCCTCATGCGACCGATACAACGCTTGCGGGACGCCCCCCCGCATCATCACCGCTCGAGCGTGACCGCGTCCTGGCGACACTTCGGGCGCATCGCGCCATACTGATCCGCGAGTTTGGCGTACGAGAGCTCGCGCTGTTTGGCTCGCTCGCCCGAAACGAAGCCGCCCATGAAAGCGACATCGACATCCTCGTCGATTTCCCCGACCCAGCCTCAGCACAACAGTATTTCGGGCTGCAGTTCTACCTCGAGGACCTGCTCGGACGCCCCGTAGACCTGGTAACCGAGCGAGCCCTGCGCCCCGAACTACGGCCGTATGTGGAACGCGAGGCCATTCATGTCTGAATCGTCACCCTCTCGGGCATGGCATCCCGTGATTGGGCTTGAGCAATTCCCCGTCAGCGATCGTTGAGCCAGGCGGCCCACTGGGAGTGGGTGGAGGCGTCCACGCCGTCGGCCTTCGCTGCCTGCTGCAGGTGGGCCTGCAGATCTTCCATCAGTTGCGAGTCCATCAGCTCCGGCTGCAGGGTCAGCTGGGCATGCAGCGTGGTGTACACCAGCTTCAGCTCGCTCAGGGCATACTGCGACCAGTCGAATTCGGCCATCAGAGGTTCTCCGCGATGAATGATGATCCCGGCATCCTGCGGCCCTGCGCGGGCCGTCGCCAAATGAACCTGCAGGGGCGCGGAGATGTTTAAGCGCCGGGCGCACCTACTGGTGGCCGCCGCCGGGAACGACGGCCGCGCCGCCCGCGTAGCCGAGCTGGCCGAGCTGGCCGAGCAGGACGGGGACGTGGCCGAGTGGCTGGAGGTTCGCCCGCGCCCGGCCATGGGCGAACTCGCGCGCGAGGACCTGGAGTGGGCGGACCTGCTGGTGGCGGTGGACGCCGAGGCCGCGAAGGACATGCCGGCCGGTCGCCCGCCCGGCTGCCGCCCGAAATACTGGCAACTCCCGCCGGCCAGCGTGCTGCAGGACGACCCGGCCACGTTCGACGAAGCCACCCACTCGGCACTCGCCTGCATGGCCGGAGGCATGCGCATGCTCGCCCGCATGGACGCCGAAGACCAGCCCGACCCCTCTTCCTGACCCCCTCGCACCCGGCGGGCGCCGGGGCGGAGACGGGCGTCAGGCGTTGGCGGCGGCGCGCGAGGCCTTCTTGCGCTCGTGTTCCAGCAGGAGCTTCTTGCGGATGCGGATGGCGCTCGGGGTGACCTCCACGAGCTCATCCTCGTCGATGAACTCGATCGCCTGTTCCAGCGTCATGCGCACCGGCGGAGTCAGCTGGATGTTCTCGTCGGTCCCGGCGGCGCGCACGTTGGTGAGCTGCTTGGCCTTGAGCGCATTGACGACCAGGTCGTTCTCGCGCGAATGCAGGCCGATGACCATGCCCTCGTAGACCTCTTCGCCGGGGCTGATGAACAGCTTGCCGCGGTCCTGCAGATTGAACAGCGCAAAGCCCAGGGCCTTGCCCGGGGCGTTGGCGATCAGCACGCCGTTCTGGCGCGAGGCCACGGCGCCGGTCGCCATCGGCCCGTAGTGGTCGAAGATGTGATGCAGAATGCCGGTGCCCGATGTCGCGGTCATGAACTCGGTCTGGAAGCCGATCAGCCCGCGCGAGGGGATGGTGTAGTCCAGGCGCACCCGGCCCTTGCCGTCCGGCATCATGTTGGTGAGTTCGCCGCGGCGTTCGCCCAGCTTCTCCATCACCGTGCCCTGGTGCTCTTCCTCGATGTCCACGGTCACGGTCTCGTAAGGCTCCTGCCTGACCCCGTCGACCTCACGGATGACCACCTCGGGACGCGAGACGCCCAGCTCGAAGCCCTCGCGGCGCATGTTCTCGATGAGGATGCCCAGATGCAGCTCGCCGCGGCCGGAGACGCGGAACTTGTCGGGATCCTCGGTATCTTCCACGCGCAGGGCGACGTTGTGCTTGAGCTCTTCTTCCAGGCGCTCGCGAATCACGCGCGAGGTAACGTACTTGCCATCCTTTCCGGCCAGCGGGGAGGTGTTCACCTGGAAGGTCATGCTCACCGTGGGCTCGTCCACGGTCAGGGCCGGCAGGGCCTCGACATGGCTCGGGTCGCACAGGGTGTCGGAGATGAACAGCTTGTCCATGCCGGTGAAGGTGATGATGTCGCCAGCGTTGGCCTCGCTGACATCCACCCGGTCCAGCCCGTGGAAGCCCATGATCTGCAGCATGCGGCCGTTGCGCACGCCGCCCTCGCGGTCGATCACCTTGATCTGGCTGTTCGGGGTGATGCGCCCGCGCTTCACCCGGCCCACACCGATCAGGCCCTGGTAGGAGTTGTAGTCCAGCGAGGAGACCTGCATCTGGAACGGGCCGTCGGCGTCCACGTCCGGCGGCGACACGTGCTCGACGATGGTCTCCAGCAGGCAGGTCATGTCGCCGTCGGTCACGTCCGAGTCCATGCCGGCGAAGCCGTTGAGCGCCGAGGCGTAGACGATCGGGAAGTCCAGCTGCTCGTCGCTGGCGCCCAGGCGGTCGAACAGGTCGAAGACCTGATCCACGGCCCAGTCCGGACGCGCGCCCGGGCGGTCGACCTTGTTGACCACCACGATCGGCTTGAAGCCCATCGCGAAGGCCTTCTGGGTCACGAAGCGCGTCTGCGGCATGGGGCCGTCCACCGCGTCCACCAGCAGCAGCACGGAGTCGACCATCGACAGCACGCGCTCGACCTCGCCGCCGAAGTCGGCGTGTCCGGGGGTGTCGACGATGTTGATGCGGTAGTCCTGCCACTTGATGGCGGTGTTCTTCGACAGGATGGTGATCCCGCGTTCCTGCTCCAGCGCGTTGGAATCCATGACCCGCTCGCCGTGGTCGCCACGTTCGTCGAGGGTGCCGGACTGGCGCAGGAGCTGGTCGACCAGCGTGGTCTTGCCATGGTCGACGTGGGCGATGATGGCGATGTTGCGAAGCTTCTCGGTCATGAAATACGAACTCTGGGTACTGGCAAAAGGGCCGTCACTATACAGATTTATACTGAGTAGTGCTTGGCTTTCGTTGTCGCGACAGCGTCCCTCACATAGACTAACCAGATGACCAGGTTGTACAGGTGCCTTGATGACCACCACCGTGAACGTGCATGAAGCGAAAACTCATTTATCGCGTCTGCTGAAAAGGGCACACGACGGCGAGGAGATCATCCTGTCGCGCGCCGGGCGCCCCTATGCACGGCTGGTCCCGCTGGAGGGCACACCGCAGAAACGGCAGCCCGGCAGGGTTAAGGGCCGTGTGGAGGAATCCTTCTTCGAGCCCCTGCCCGAGGAAGAACTTCGCGCATGGGAAGAGTGATGCGAGTCCTGCTGGATACGCACGCCCTCTTGTGGTGGATGACCGACGACCCGAAGCTCTCCACCACTGCCAGAAATACCATCCAGGACGAAACACACACCGTGCTGGTGAGTGCGGCCAGCGCCTGGGAGATCGCGACCAAGTACCGCCTGGGCAAGCTCGCGATCGGAGCGGAGGTGCTCCGCGACTTCGACGAGCTGATCACCGCCGACGGGTTCTCCCATCTGGCCGTGAATTACCGACAGGCCATCCATGCCGGGTCCTACCCGCAGGAACACCGGGACCCGTTCGACCGGGTCCTCGCAGCTCAGGCCGAACTGGAACAGGTCCCGCTGGTCACCGCAGACCCGGCCCTGCAGACATTCCCGATCCGCTGCCTCTGGTAAGCGCCCGCTCCGATCAGCCCGACGCCCCGCCCTGCCACGGGTCGAGCTTGTCGTCCGGCGGCGGGACCTGCAGGTGGAAGCCCTGGTCCTGCAGGTTGGCGAGGACCTTCTGCGGGTCTTCCTGCGCCAGGGTGCGGTCGGGGGTCAGCTCGAACTCCAGCGCGAATTCGAGGCTGCCCAGGGCCTTCATCAGGGTGTCGGGCAGATCGGAGAAGTCGTCCTTCTCCGGCAGATAGACATAGGTGTCGGCGCGCCGCGTGGCGCGATAGACGTAGCACTGCATCTCAGTCCTCCAGATAGGTGTAGCCGGTCAGGCCGTGCTCCAGCTCCGCCAGCAGCCGCCCGGCCGCCTCGCCGCGCAGGCCGGCGGCGTCGATGCGGGCGCGGAACGCGCGGCGCAGGTCGTCGGGGGCGAAGTGCACGTAGGACAGCAGTTCGTCCACGGTGTCGCCGCGCTCGGGGTCGACCAGACGGTAGCCGCCGTCGGAGGTGAGCTCGACGTTGACCGTGTCGGTGTCGCCGAACAGGTTGTGCAGATCGCCCAGGATCTCCTGATAGGCCCCCACCAGGAAGATCCCCAGATAATACGGCCGTGCGGGCTCCCACTCGTGCAGGGCCAGCGTGGTGTGGGTGCCTTCGCGCTCCACGTAGTACTCCACGTGGCCGTCGGAGTCGCAGGTCAGGTCCTGCAGCACCGCCCGGCGCGTGGGTGCCTGATCCAGCCGGTGCAGCGGCATGATGGGGAAGATCTGGTCGATCGCCCAGGTGTCGGGGATGGACTGGAACACGGAGAAGTTGCAGAAGACCTTGTCCGCCAGCTTGTCGGTCAGTTCGGCATGGATCTCGGCCGGCAGGGCATCCGGGTCCGCCAGCAGTCGCTGGCACAGGGCGAAGTACAGCGCCTCGGCGCGGGCGCGGTCGGCCAGCGACAGCAGGCCGCGGGCGAACTGCGCCTGCACCTCGGCCAGGTGCCAGGCGGCGTCGTGAAAGACCTCGGACGGCGGACGCGCGCTGTCCTCCAGCAGTGCCCGCAGGGTCGCGATCTCGGGCGGCTCGTCGGCGGCCGGCGGCGGCACGGGGCCGTCCCCGGGGGCCGGTTCGCAGTCGATCACGTTGGTGATCAGCACCGCGTGATGCGCGGTCAGGGCACGCCCGGACTCGCTGAACACCTCGGGCATCGGCAGGTCGTGCTCGTGGCAGATACGGCTGAGCGGGCGCAGGATGTTGAGGGCGTATTCCTCCACCGAGTAGTTGATGGAGCATTCGTTGCGCGAGCGCGAGCCCTCGTAGTCGATGCCCAGGCCCCCGCCCACGTCGACCACGCGGATGCCGGCCCCGGCCTCGTGCAGCGCGGCGAAGTAACTGGCCGCCTCGCCCATGCCGTTCTGGATGTCGCGGATGTTGGCGATCTGCGACCCCATGTGGAAATGCAGCAGCTGCAGGCGGTCGAGCCAGTCGAGCCCGCGCAGGCGCTCGAGGATTGCCAGCACGTCCGCCGCGGAAAGGCCGAACTTGGCCTTCTCGCCACCGGTGTTCTGCCACTTGCCCTTGCCGATGGACGCCAGGCGCACGCGCAGCCCCAGCAGCGGCGATATGTCCATGGCTTCGGCCTGGCGGATCACCTCCTCGAGCTCCGAGGGCTTCTCGATGACGATGTACACCCGGTGGCCGAGCTGCCGCCCGATCAGGGCCAGGCGCACGTATTCGCGATCCTTGTAGCCGTTGCAGATGATGACCGAGCCCGGGCGCGACTGCGCCAGCACCGCGATCAGCTCCGGCTTGGAACCGGCCTCCAGCCCCACCTGCGGCCGGTGGCCTTCGGCATCCGCGTGGTCGCCGGTGGCGAGGATGCGCTCGACCACCGAGCGCTGCTGATTGACCTTGATCGGATAGATCGCGGTGAAGTCGCCGTGGTAATCCAGCTCCTCGGCCGCCCGGGCGAAGGCACGCGACAGGCGCCGCACGCGACCGTCGAGCACGTCCTGAAAGCGCACCAGCACCGGCGGGCCCACGTGCTCCTCGCGCAGGCGGCAGGCCAGCGCGTGCAGATCCACGCCGGGGTGTTCCGGCCAGTCCGGCCGGCGCATGCAGACATGCCCGGACGCATTGATCTCGAAGAAATCCCCGTTCCAGTGATCGATGCCGTAGGTACGGCGCGCATCATCCAGGGTCCAGGACGTGGCAGACATGGCGGTTCCGCGGTTGGGGAGGGTCGGAGTTGCCCGCAGGATACAGGGCACTATCATGGCGGCGCATCCTACCGTTCACCCATGCACAAGGGGAGCCCGCCCGATGGCACTCGACGACCACTGGTTCAGCGAACCCGACAAGGACATCGCGATGTCCCTGCGCATCACGAAAAAGCTCCACGAGGAGCAGACGCCCTACCAGAAGATCGAGATCTTCGAGACCACGGGCTTCGGCAACCTGATGGTGATCGACGGCTTCGTGATGCTCACCGGCCGCGACAACTTCATCTACCACGAGATGATGTCGCACCCGGTCCTGTATTCGCACAACGCCCCGAAGAACGTGGTGATCATCGGCGGCGGCGACTGCGGCACCCTGCGCGAGGTGCTCAAGCACGACGAGGTGGAAAAGGCAACGCAGGTGGATATCGACGAACGCGTGACCCGCCTGTCCGAGCAGTATTTCCCCGAACTGTGCGACGCCAACGACGACCCGCGCGCCGAACTCCTGTTCGATGACGGCATCCAGTTCATCAAGGACGCGGAACCCGGCTCCATCGACGTG
This sequence comes from Thioalkalivibrio sp. ALJ24, assembly GCF_000377785.1. Lineage (GTDB taxonomy): Bacteria > Pseudomonadota > Gammaproteobacteria > Ectothiorhodospirales > Ectothiorhodospiraceae > Thioalkalivibrio. Next base: position 180,730 of record NZ_KB898727.1, read on the forward strand.
ATCATCGTCGACTCCACCGACCCGGTCGGCCCGGCCGAAGGGCTGTTCTCCGCGGATTTCTACCGCGACTGCGTGAAGGCGCTGGGCTCCGATGGCCTGCTGGTGCAGCAGAGCGAATCCCCGCTGCTGCATACCGACAGCATCCTGCGGCCGATGCACGACAGCATGCGCATGGCGGGTTTCATCGACGCCCTGACCATGCATTTCCCGCAGCCCACCTACCCGTCCGGCTGGTGGACCTGCACCATCGCCTCCAAGGACGCCCCGGTCGCCTTCCTGCGCGAGGAAGCCGCCGAGGAGATCCCGTTCGTCACGCATTATTACAATGCGGCCATCCACCGCGCCGCCGGCGCCACCCCGGAGTTCTTCCGCCGCAAGCTGTTCGCCTGATCCGGCCGCGCCGGTCCGCCACCCCGGCGCCGGGCCGGCGCGGGGTGTCGGCTTCAGCCGGGAGTAACGCCTCTGCACGCCTTCCGGCATCCGCCCGGCATCAGCAGACACCGCCTCGAAACCTCCCGCGCTCGCACACTTTCAGGGCAGCCTGATCCATCTTGATGCATGCCCCCGAAACGGGCTGCACCACGACGAAACATTCGCTCCGCAGACCGGCACTCCCTGGCCCGGCACCACGCTCCGCAACGCTTTCGGGACGACCATGGCATGGCTCCTGCTTGCACGGATTACGGCCGGCGCATTCCTGCGCGCCGCACCGAGATTCAAGCGAGGGGAACCATGCTGCACCGACGCTGCATCGCATTCGTTGTTCTGTTTCTTGCGCCCGTGATGGCACTGGCCCATCCCCACCACGGGCACCACGTCCACGAACATGCGGGCTTCACTGCGGGTTTTCTGCACCCGTTCACCGGCCTCGATCACCTGCTGGTCCTGCTTGGAATCGGGTTCTGGATGGCCCGCTCGCAGCAACTCCCGGGCACCCTGACCGCCGGCGCGGCGGTTCTGGCCACTCTGGCGCTCGCCTTCGCTGCGGGGATGGCGCAAGGACCGCTGCCGACCGTCGAATTCGGCATCCTCGCCTCGCTTTTGCTGACCGGCGTGCTGGTCTTTCTGGGCACGCGTCTCCCGCTGGTGGTGACCGCCGCGATCGCGGCCGGCTTCGCCGCGCTGCAGGGCTTCGCTCACGGTGCCGAAATGGCGGCCGACCTGTCCGCACTGAGATTCGCCGCCGGCTTCCTGCTGGCCAGCGCCCTGCTGCTGACCGCCGGCGCACTGGCCGCCTCCCGGATACGCGATACGGGTCTCGAGCGTCCGGTGGGACAGGCGGCCGGAGGGGCCATGGTTGCCGCCAGCGTCTATCTGTTGCTGGTGGTCTAGCGGCGTGGACATCACCCCCGTGGAAATGGCCGGCGCCACCGAGACCGTCCCGGAGACCCGGGACGGATGGCTCGGGCGCCTGGAGCTGGGCTTCGCCTCGCGTGGCGGACGGACCCGGCTGGCCCGCCGTCGTCACGAGGGCCCTCTGCTGGTGCAGCGAAGCTTCTTTCCCGAAGGCGACGTCTGCCACTGCTATGTGATCCACCCTCCCGGGGGCGTCGCCGGCGGCGATCGCCTGCAGCTGGAAGTGGCGCTGGACGTCGGCAGCCGGGCGCTGCTCACGACCCCTGCCGCGGCCAAGTTCTACCGGACGCGGGCGGACAGCGCCCGCCAGGAACAAGGCTTCACGGTGGGGCCCGACGCGAGCCTGGAGTTCCTGCCGACGGAAACCATCCTGCACGGTCGCTCCCGCGTGACGCTGCACAACCACTTCCGCCTGGGACCCGGCGCCCGCCTTTGCAGCTGGGATGTCCTGTGCCTGGGCCGCCCCGCGCACGGCGACCACTACGAGGGCGGAGCCTGCACCCAGGATCTGTGGATCGAGCGCGACGGCCGACCGCTGGTACATGACCGCCTCGACCTGGCCCACGGCGATCCGCTGCTGAGCCGCCCCTGGGGCCTCGACGGCTTCCCCGTGGTGGGCCAGCTGGTGGCCACCCCGGCCCCCGAGGGACTCGAACCGGCACTGCGCGAGCATCTCGGAACGCCCGACGCCCTGCGCCTGGGCATCTCGCGGATCGGGGATGTCCTGTTCCTGCGTTGCCTGGGCCATGGCGCGGAGGCCGTGCGCGCGCTGCTGCAGCGGGCCTGGGCCTTCCTGCGCGAGCCGGTCATCGGGCGGCCCCCGTGCACCCCCCGTATCTGGAACACCTGACCACCGGAAGATCCATGGAACTGACCCCACGCGAGAAAGACAAGCTGCTGCTGTTCACGGCCGCCCTGCTGGCGGAACGCCGCCAGGCGCGCGGGCTGAAGCTCAACTACCCGGAGGCCATGGCGCTGATCTCGGCGGCCATCCTCGAGGGGGCCCGAGACGGCCGTTCGGTCGCGGAGCTGATGAGCCTGGGCGGCGAGGTGCTGACCCGTGACGACGTACTCGAAGGCGTCCCGGAGATGATCCCGGAGGTGCAGGTCGAGGCGACCTTCCCGGATGGCGTCAAGCTGGTCACCGTTCACGAACCCATCCGTTAAGAGGAAGTGCCCGATGATCCCCGGTGAACTCCTGCCCGCGGACGGCGACATCACCCTGAACGCCGGCCGCGACACCGTCACCCTGGAGGTGGCCAACAGCGGCGACCGGCCCGTCCAGGTCGGTTCTCACTATCACTTCTTCGAGACCAACAACGCCCTGCGCTTCGACCGCGAGCGCGCGCGGGGCTTCCGCCTGGACATACCGGCGGGAACGGCCGTGCGTTTTGAACCGGGGCAGACCCGCAGCGTGCAGCTGGTGGCCTACGCCGGGGAGCGCCGGGTGTTCGGATTCCAGGGCCGCATCGGTGGCCCGCTGGACGGAGATTCGCAATGAGCCAGACCATTCCCCGCCGCGCCTATGCCGAGATGTTCGGCCCCACCACCGGCGACCGCCTGCGCCTCGGCGACACCGCGCTGCTGATCCAGGTGGAGCGTGACTGGACCGTCTACGGCGACGAGGTCAAGTTCGGCGGCGGCAAGGTGATCCGCGACGGCATGGGCCAGAGCCAGCGGCACGACGAAGCCGTGGTGGACACCGTGATCACCAACGCGGTCATCCTCGACTACTGGGGTGTGGTCAAGGCCGATGTCGGCCTGAAGCAGGGCCGGATCCACGCGGTGGGCAAGGCCGGCAACCCGGATACCCAGCCGGGCGTCGACATCGTGATCGGCCCAGGAACCGAGGTCATCGCCGGCGAGGGCCGGATCCTGACCGCCGGTGGCATCGATGCCCATATCCACTTCATCTGTCCGCAGCAGATCGAGGAGGCCCTGACCTCCGGCATCACCACCATGGTGGGTGGCGGGACCGGACCCGCCACCGGCACCAACGCCACGACCTGCACCCCCGGACCCTGGCACATCCAGCAGATGCTGAAGGCCGCCGAGGCATTCCCGATGAACCTGGGCTTTCTGGGCAAGGGGAACGCCAGCGAACCCGGCGCCCTGCACGCGCAGGTCGAGGCGGGGGCCCTGGGCCTGAAGCTGCACGAGGACTGGGGCACCACCCCGGCCTCGATCGACTGCGCCCTGTCGGTCGCCGACGCGCACGACATCCAGATCTGCATCCATACCGACACCCTGAACGAATCCGGTTTTGTCGAGGACACCCTAGCGGCGTTCAAGGGGCGCACCATCCACACCTATCACACCGAGGGCGCCGGCGGCGGCCACGCCCCGGACATCATCAGGGCCTGCGGCGAGGCCCACGTCCTGCCGTCCAGCACCAATCCCACGCGGCCGTTCACGGTGAACACCATCGACGAACACCTGGACATGCTGATGGTCTGCCACCACCTGGATCCGCACATCGCGGAGGACGTCGCGTTTGCCGAGAGCCGGATCCGGCGCGAGACCATCGCCGCGGAGGACATACTGCACGACCTCGGTGCGTTCTCGGTGATCGCCTCCGACTCGCAGGCGATGGGACGCGTGGGCGAGGTCATCCTGCGGACCTGGCAGACCGCCCACAAGATGAAGGCCCAGCGCGGCTCGCTGGCCGGCGACCCGGCCGAGCACGACAACTTCCGCGCACGGCGCTATGTCGCCAAATACACCATCAATCCCGCGCTGGCGCACGGCATGGCCCACGAAGTGGGCTCCGTCGAACCCGGCAAGCTGGCCGACCTGGTCCTGTGGGATCCGGCCTTTTTCGGTGTCAAGCCGGCGCTCATCATCAAGGGCGGGATGATCGCCTCGGCCCCGATGGGCGACCCCAACGCCTCCATCCCCACGCCACAGCCGGTGCATTACCGGCCGATGTTCGGCAGCTACGGCCCGGCCATGACCGGCACGTCCGTCAGCTTCGTCTCGCAGGCCGCCCTGACCGCCGGGATCGGCGACCAGGCGGGTCTGCAGCGAAGGCTGGTTGCGGTCCACGGCTGCCGCGGGATCGGCAAGCAGGACATGCGGCTGAACGACTGGCTGCCGAAGATGGAAGTCGATCCGGAGACCTACGAGGTCCGTGCCGACGGCGAGCTTCTGACCTGCGAACCCGCCACCGAGCTGCCGCTGAGCCAGCGTTACTTCCTGTTCTGAGGTCCTCATGATTCGCCTGATCGAACGCGCCGAGAGCGCCCCGACCACCGTGACCGGAACCCTGCATCTGCCGGTCGAGACCCGGATGAAGAGCCGCTTCCGGGCCACCCTCGACACCGGCGACGAGGTCGGCGTATTCCTCGAGCGGGGCGGCATGCTGCGCGACGGGTCCGCGCTGCGCGCGGAAAGCGGCGAGTGGGTCACGGTGCGTGCCGCACCGGAACCGGTCAGCACCGTGTACTGCGAAGACCCCCTGCTGCTCGCGCGGGCGGCCTACCACCTGGGCAACCGCCATATTGCCCTGCAGATTGGTCCGGGCCGGCTGCGTTACCTGCACGACCACGTGCTGGACGACATGCTGCGCGGCATCGGGCTCGATCCGGTCTTCGAGCACGCCGCGTTCGAGCCGGAGGCCGGCGCCTACGGGCACGGACACGCCCACGGCGGTCACGGCCATGGCCACTCGCACTGACCCGGAGCTGGATGATCCGGGGTCAACCGACCCGGGGCTGGCACGGCGGCGTCTCTGGCAACTGGTGAGCCCCACGCTGCCGGTGGGGACCTACAGCTATTCCGGCGGCATGGAATGGGCCATCGAGGCGGGCTGGATCACGGACGAGGACGCGGTGGCCGACTGGATGCAGGGCCAGATCCGCCACAGCCTGAGCCGGGTCGACATCCCCCTGCTCGCACGCCTGCACCGGGCCTGGCTGGAGGACGACGACGAGGCCGTCGAACGGTTCAGTGCGTGGCTGGGCGCCAGTCGCGAGACCCGCGAACTGCGCGCCGAAGACCGTCACCTCGGGCAGGCGCTGGCGCGTCTGCTATCCGAGCTCGATCTGAACGAAGCCGACCGTTGGCAGGGTCATCCCGACGCCACCTGGGCCACGCTGTTCGCACTGGCGCTGGCGCGCTGGTCCATCCCGGTCGAGGAAGGGGCCGAGGCGATCCTCTGGTCCTGGTGCGAGAACCAGGTGGCGGCCGCGATCAAGCTGGTCCCGCTGGGACAGACCGCCGGCCAGCGCCTGCTCCACCGCCTGGCTTCGACCATCGGCGAGGCGGCACGGGAGGGGCTTGCGCGGGACGACTCGGCGATCGGCGGCACGGCCCCCGGTGTCGCCATCGCCAGCACCCTGCACGAAACCCAGTATTCACGCCTGTTCCGCAGTTAGCGAAATTCCCAGGAGGCACCCATGTCACTGAATCCCCGAGTCCTGCGCGTCGGCATCGGCGGGCCGGTCGGCTCCGGCAAGACGGCCCTGCTCCAGTCCCTGTGTCAGCGCATGCGCGAGACGTACAGCATCGCCGTGGTCACCAACGACATCTACACCCGCGAGGATGCCGAGTTCCTGACCCGCCACGACGCGCTGGAGGCCGAACGCATCGTCGGGGTGGAAACCGGCGGATGCCCGCACACGGCGATCCGCGAGGATGCCTCGATGAACCTGTCGGCCCTGGCCGACCTGGGCATCCGTTTTCCCGGCCTCGAGGTCGTATTCGTCGAGAGCGGCGGCGACAACCTGTCCGCGACCTTCAGTCCGGAGCTGTCCGATCTGACGATCTACGTGATCGACGTCTGCGCGGGCGACAAGATCCCGCGCAAGGGTGGCCCCGGCGTGACCCGTTCCGACCTGCTGGTGATCAACAAGATCGATCTCGCCGAGGGGGTCGGTGCCTCGCTGGAGGTCATGGACCGCGACAGTCGGCGCATGCGCGGCGAGCGTCCGTTTGTCTTCACGAACATGCGCACGGGCGAGGGTCTGGACGAGGTCGTCCGGTTCATCATCGAACACGGGATGCTTCCCACCAGGGAATCGGCCTGATCGGCGACCGCCCACGGACGATGCACAAAGGTACGGCAACCTCCGCCCCATCGCGAGACAGATGCACCATTTGCATGCAGACCGCCCTCCCCTCCGGGCCGGAGATGACTGCGAACACCGGGCGCAACGCGCCTTTTCCGCTCATGGCACATGGCTTGCTGCCCCGGGATTGTCCGGCGCCGATGTTACGGAGTGCCGGCCTTTCATCTGGAAACGATCCCTAGCGGAGAACGGAGACTGTCGATGCATCCCAACAAGATTCCCCCACCTGAGACTTCGCTTGCGGGCCGGGCGGCCCGCACCGCCACCGGCGTCGCACTGGCTTTAGGTCTGGCGACCGCCGGAGCCGCCACCGCACAGGCCGACGAAGACCCGATCAAGGTGGGTATCCTCCACTCGCTGTCGGGCACAATGGCCATCAGCGAGACGTCCCTGCGGGACGTGGCCCTGATGACCATCGAGGACATCAACGAAAACGGCGGCCTGCTGGGCCGCGAACTCGAACCGGTGGTAATGGACCCGGGCTCGGACTGGCCCACCTACGCGGAACACGCCCGCGAGATGATCGAGCGCGAGAACGTGGACGTCATCTTCGGCTCCTGGACCTCGGTTTCCCGTGAAGCGGTCCTGCCGGTGCTCGAGGAACTCAACGGGCTGATGTTCTATCCGGTCCAGTACGAGGGCGAGGAATCCTCGCGCAACATCTTCTACACCGGCGCCGCGCCGAACCAGCAGACCCTGCCCGGCGTGGAATACCTGATGAGCGAAGAAGGCGGTGGCGCCGAGCGCTTCTTCCTGGTCGGCACCGACTACGTCTTCCCGCGGACCACCAACCGCATCGTGCGGGCCTATCTGAATGCCCACGGCATTTCCGATGACGCCATCGAGGAGGTCTACTTCCCGTTCGAGCACGAGGACTTCCAGACGCTGGTCAGCGACATCGACAGCTTCTCCCAGGATGGCCCCACCGCGGTGATCAACACCATCAATGGCGATTCCAACGTGGCGTTCTACCAGGAGCTGGCCAACCAGGGCATTGATCCCATCGACATTCCGGTGCTGGCGACCTCGGTGGGCGAAGAAGAACTTCGCGGCATGGACACCGACCCCCTGGCGGGCCATCTGGCCGCCTGGAACTACTTCATGTCCATCGAGACCCCGGAAAACGAACGCTTCACCGAGCGCTGGATGGAGTACGTGGAACAGGAGGGCCTGTCCGGGGGCTCCGATCGGGTGACCAACGATCCGATGGAGGCCACGCACATCGGCATGCGCATGTGGGCCCAGGCGGTCCTGCAGGCGGGCACGACGGACGTCGACGCCGTCCGCCAGGCGGTGTACGGGCAGTGCGTCGATGCGCCGTCGGGCTTCGAGGTGTGCATGGACGACGAGAACCACCATCTGCACAAGCCCGTGATCATTGGCGAGATCCAGCCGGATGGTCAGTTCTTCCCGGTCTGGGAAACCGATGACGTGGTCCGCGCCGAACCCTGGAGCGACTACGTCGAAGGTAACGAAGACCGTGTGGCGAACTGGCGCTATCCCTGGGTCTGCGGCGACTGCGAAGAACCCACCTACGGCCTGAGCTTCTGAGTCCGGGTATGTCCGGCCGGCACCCGCCCGGTGCCGGCCTTCCCGATTGCCCCCCCTTCGTGGCGGGGCGCCCTGAGGAGAAAGAATCATGCGACTCACCGCACGTGTCGCCACCGGCCTGCTGTGCGCACTGCTCCTGACACCCCTGCTGTCACCGGGCGCATCGGCGGCCATGGAAGATGCCCAGGAACAGGCCGAGCAGCTCGGAGAAGAGCAGGAAGAACAACTGGAAGCCGAGCTGGCCGAAGTCACCGACGAAGAACTGGCCGAAGATACGGCAGAACTCCTGCGGGCCATGGCCACCCAGGATATCCGGGCGCTACAGGCCGCCATCGAGGACATCGCGGCCAGTCAGGATGCGGACACCCTGCCCGCCCTGCTCGCACTGCGCGACCGTCGGCTGTTTTTTACCGATGACGAGACCCTGATCATCGAGGATGCCCGCGACGGGACATTCCGGGAGGCCATTACCGGCGAACCCCGGGAGGACCTGGACGCAGGCGATCTGAACGAACCACGCGCGACCAACCCCATCCGCCGGATCCTGCGCCCGACCATCGGCGCGCTGCAGATCTTCGCGGACGACCCGGCCGCCCGCCTCGCCGCGGCCGAAGAACTGGCGGAACGCCCCCGTCCGGAGATGCGCGACGCCATCGTCGCCGCCCTCGACGAGGAAACGGCCGCCGAAACGGAACGCCTCCTGAACATTGCCCTGGCCCAGCTGGACCTCGACAGCGAGGACGATGCCCGTCGGCTGGAAGCCGTCGAGATCGTGGCCGAGGTGCGGGCCAGCCGCCTGCGCAGCGACCTGCAGGCCCTGCTGGAGGTCGACGACGACGGCAATCACCTCGAGTCGAGCGAGGAGGTCCGCGAAGCCGCCGCGGCCGGGATCCGCGCCATCGAGGATCGCGAACGCACCGCCCGCTTCGTATCCGATCTGGTCTTCGGCCTTTCGATGGGCAGCGTGCTGCTGCTGGCGGCCATGGGCCTGGCGATCATCTTCGGCCTGATGGGCGTGATCAACATGGCCCACGGCGAACTGCTGATGGTCGGGGCCTACACGACCTTCATGACCCAGGCACTGTTCGCCCTTCTGATCCCGCAGTACTTCCATTACTACCTGATCGCGGCCGTCCCCCTGGCCTTTCTGGGGGCCGGTGCCGTGGGCATTGCCATGGAACGCGGCGTGATCCGCTTCCTGTACACCCGCCCCCTGGAGACGCTGCTGGCGACCTGGGGCATCAGTCTGATCCTGATGCAGTCGGCGCGCATGATCTTCGGCGCCCAGAACGTCAGCGTCGCCAGCCCGCCGTGGTTCTCCGGCAGCGTGCAGATCATGCAGGGGGTCAGCCTGTCGACCTCGCGCGTCGGGGTCATCGTGTTCGCGATCTTCGTCGTCGGGCTGGTCTGGGTGCTGATGAACCGGACGCGTCTGGGCCTCGAGGTCCGCGCGGTCATGCAGAACCGGGACATGGCCGCCTGTCTGGGCGTGCCCGCGCGCCGGGTCGACATGTGGACCTTCGGCATGGGCGCCGGCGTGGCCGGCCTGGGCGGGGTCGCGCTGTCCCAGATCGTGAACGTGGGCCCGGAGATGGGCCAGAACTACATCGTGGAGTCGTTCATGGTTGTCGTGCTGGGCGGCGTGGGCAGTCTGTTCGGTCCCGTGCTGAGCGCGCTGGGGATCGGCGTGACCACCAAATTCCTGGAACCGGCGGTGGGCGCCGTACTCGGCACCATCATCGTGTTCGCCGCCATCATCCTGTTCATTCAGTGGCGTCCTCAGGGGATCTTCGCCCTGAAGGGCCGCTCGGCCGACGATTAGGAGACCGTCTTCATGCATTCGTCCAGCACAATCTCCCATCTCGGCCGGCTGCACAGCGGGACCGCCTGGGTCATCCTCGCGATCCTTGCGTTCCTGGCGCTGGTGGTGGTGCCGGTGCTGTACTGGTTCGTGCCACCGGATTCGCCGTTCCACATGCCCGGCTGGATGGTCACCCTCGCCGGTCGTTTCCTCGCCCTGGCGATGGTCGCCCTGGCCCTGGATCTGATCTGGGGCTACACCGGGATCCTGTCCCTGGGCCACGGGGTCTTCTTCGCCATGGGCGGCTACGTGATGGGGGCCCACCTCACGCGGGTCAGTTACGAGGACCGCCTGCCCAACTTCCTGCAGTGGCTGGATTACAGCGACTGGCCCTGGTACTGGGCCGGCTTCGATTCGTTCCTCTTTACCCTGCTGATGATCGCCCTGGTCCCCGGGGTGCTGGCGTTCGTGTTCGGCGTGCTGGCGTTTCGTTCCCGGGTCCGGGGGGTGTATTTCGCCATCATCACGCAGGCGCTCACCTTCGGCGGGATGCACCTGTTCTTCCGCACCGAAACGGGGTTCGGCGGCGACACCGGACTGACGAACTTCACCTATCTGCTTGGGCTCGATCTCGGCACCCCGCAGGCCCGGCTGGTCCTGTTCTGGGTATCGGCGCTGGCACTGATCCTGGCCTACCTGCTGTGCCGCTGGATCGTGACCTCCAAGCTCGGGCGGGTCCTCACGGCCGTGCGGGATGCCGAGAACCGCGTGCGCTTCACCGGTTACGACCCGCTGCGCTACAAGCTGTTCGTCTGGGTGGTCTCCGCGGTCCTGTGCGGGGTCGCCGGCGCGCTCTACGTCCCGCAGACCGGCGTCATCAACCCCTCGGAAATGGTGCCCTCCGCATCCATCGAGATGGCGATCTGGGTCGCACTGGGGGGCCGCGGAACGCTGGTCGGGGCCATCCTCGGCGCCGGCGTGGTGAACGTGGTCAAGACCTGGGCCACCAGCGCCCACCCCGATCTCTGGCTGTTCATCCTCGGCGGCATCTTCATCTTCGTCACGCTGCTGATGCCACGCGGGGTCATCGGCCTGTTTTCGCGCCGCAAGGAGGGCAAGGCATGAACGGCGTGTCGCAAGGTCTCGAACGGTTCCGCGAGACGATGCGCCGGGACCGGGTTTTCGACCTCGTCAACAACCCCGCGGAGAACCCGGCGCTCGACGTCTCGCATGGCATGGCGCTGTACCTGGAGGGCATCACCAAGTCGTTCGACGGCTTCCGCGCGCTGGATGACCTCACCCTGTACATCGGCGACGGCGAACTGCGCTGCATCATCGGCCCCAACGGGGCCGGCAAGACCACCCTGATGGACGTGATCACCGGCAAGACCCGTCCGGATGCGGGCACCGCGTGGTTCGGCAACCGGATCAATCTGCTCCGTCTGAAGGAGCACGAGATCGCCGGCAAGGGGATCGGCCGCAAGTTCCAGAAGCCGACCGTCTTCGAAAACCATTCGGTGCACGAAAACCTGGAGCTGGCCCTGCACGCCGACCGCGGCCTGCTGACCAGCCTGACGTGGAAACTGAATGGCGAACAGCGGGATCAGCTGGACGAGACGCTGGAACTGATCGGCCTGAAGGAGCGTCGCGATGCGCCGGCCGGCTCGCTGTCGCACGGGCAGAAACAGTGGCTGGAAATCGGGTCGCTGCTGATGCAGAAGCCCCGGCTGCTGCTGGTGGACGAACCGGTGGCCGGGATGTCCGGCCAGGAGACCGAGGCGACCGCCGAACTGCTGACCAGCCTCGCCGGCCGCCATTCCGTGGTGGTGGTGGAACACGACATGGACTTCGTGCGGTCCATCGCCCGCCAGGTCACGGTCCTGCATCAGGGCAGCGTGCTCGCCGAGGGCCGCATGGACGAAGTTCAGGCCGATCCGCGCGTGCGCGAGGTCTATCTGGGCGAGGAGAACTGAGCCGTGGCACCGATCCATGCCGGGATCATCCGCACGCCCGCGTCTCGAACATTCCACGGGAGGACCTGAACGTGCTTCGGATCGAAGGCCTCAACCAGTATTACGGCGGCAGCCACATCCTGCGCGACATCGACCTGGACATCTTTGAAGGCAGGACCAACTGCCTGATGGGCCGCAACGGGATGGGCAAGAGCACGCTCCTGAAATGCGTGATGGGCCTGCTGCCGATCGCGAGCGGGAAGATCCTGTTTCAGGGCGAGGACATCAGCCGCCGCAAGCCGCACGAACGCGGGCGGCTGGGTCTGGGCTACGTGCCCCAGGGCCGGGAGATCTTCCCGCGCCTGACGGTGGAGGAAAACCTGCAGGTCGCCCTCGCCAGCAAACGCTCCCGCGACATCCCGGAACGGGTGTATGAACTCTTCCCGGTGCTCAAGGACATGGCACGCCGCCGCGGTGGCGACCTGTCGGGCGGGCAGCAACAGCAGCTGGCGATCGGCCGCGCCCTGGTGCTGAATCCCTCCATCCTGCTGCTGGACGAACCGATCGAGGGCATCCAGCCGAACATCGTGCGCGAGATCAGCGACGTCATCCGGCTGCTCAACACCGAGATGGGCCTGACGATCCTCCTGGTCGAACAGAAGCTGCCGTTTGCCAGGGCCACCGCCGACCGCTTCGACATCATCAACAACGGCCAGATCGTGGCCGGCGGCGAAATGGGCGAACTGAGCGATGACCTGGTCCAGGAGCACCTGACCGTCTGACGCGCTCCGGCCCCGTCGTCAGGTGTGCCGTCCGGGCTTCAGGCGGTCGAGGCGCAGACGCTGGCGGTGATCGAACAGGCGGCTGGACGCGAACCACACCGCGCCGATGGCGCCGAAGCCGGTCCCGGCGGCGATCAGGAACATGATCAGGATCTGGTACTTGACCGCCTCCACCGGCGGCGCGCCGGCGAGGATCTGTCCGGTCATCATCCCGGGCAGGCTGACGATGCCGGCGGCGGCCATCGCGTTGATGGTGGGCATCAGTCCGGAGCGCGCCGCCTCGCGGCGCATGGTGGTGACGGCCTCGCTCCACGAGGCCCCCAGCGCCAGCCGGCCCTCGATGGTACGCCGCTCGCGCCAGACGTTCTGCGTGAGCCGGTCCAGGCCCAGGGCGATGCCGGTCATGGTGTTGCCCAGCAGCATCCCCAGCAGCGGGATCGCGTACTGCGGTTCCCACCACGGGCTGGGGCCGACCATGGTGGTCAGCGCCAGCACCGTAATCGCGAACGACGACACGAACATGGTGACCGCGCCGATCCCGTAGCCCCACATTCCGGCAAAACGTCGCTGCTGGCGGGCCATCACCTCGTAACCGGCCACCGCCAGCATCACCACGGCCATCAGCGTGACCCAGCCCAGGTGGGCATGATCGAACAGGGTCTGCAGCACCAGGCCCACCAGCAGAAGCTGGATCACGGTGCGCGCGGCGGCGATCAGCAGGGTACGGCCCACGCCCATGCGGGCCCACATCGTCACGCCCGCGAGCAGCACCACCAGCACCGCCGCCAGCGCGAGGTCGAACGGGCTGAGCCGGATCAGGTCCATGATGTGCCCTCCGGCCGGCCATCACTCAGGGTCAGGATGCGCCCGCCCAGACGGTCGCGCTGCTGGGTGTCGTGGGTGACCCACAGGGCCGCGGCTTCGCGTTCGGCCATCCAGGCCCGTACCAGCCGCTCGAAGCGACGGGTGTTCTCTTCATCCAGGTTCGCTGTGGGTTCGTCCAGCAGCAGTACGCGCGGCCCGGTGGCCAGGGCCCGCAACAGACCCAGTCGCTGTTTCTCGCCACTGGACAGCCGCTCCACCTCCCAGTCCAGCGCTCCGTGCTCCAGCCCCAGACGCTCCAGAAAGGCCTCGGCGTCATCACGGGCCCAGTCCGCAGGCAGATGCTCGTCCACCCGGTCGCCCCACCAGGCGGTCTCCGCCGGGACGTAGGCCACCTGCCGGCGCCACTGCGGCGGCGTCAGCGCATCGCGCGCCTGCCCGTCCAGCCGCACCTCGCCGGTGTTCGGATCCAGATCGGCGATCGCGCGCAGCAGCAGCGACTTCCCCGCGCCGGAAGCGCCGGTGATCTGCACCAGCTCGCCGGGCTGCAAGCGCAGGTCCACCGGGCCGAGGCGGTCGGTTCGCAATTGACGGATTTCCAGCAGGGGCTGCATGTCATTACTCGTGGGGACGGGCGCATGATGGTAACCGTCGGGAACCGCACGGGCCATCGCAAAAAAGAGGGCGCCGCGAGGGCGCCCTGAAGGCCAACGTCCGGGTCCTGGGAGAGACCATGCTGTCGGCGTCGGAGGAGACAGGTTGTGGGGCCGGCCTCGCCGGCCCCGTCCAGCCTGCGTACAGGCTATGGATTGCGGGTTACTTGTTCGTGAACTCCGGGTAGGCCTCGAGGCCGCACTCGGTCACGTCAGCACCGATCTCTTCTTCCTCTTCACCCAGGCGGATGCCCATGGCCATCTTGAGGATGAACCACACCAGCAGGCTGGCGAGGAAGACGAAGACGAAGATTGCCGCCAGACCCGCGATCTGCGCCACGAAGGTCGCATCCGGGTTGGACAGCAGGACCGCGAGCACGCCCCAGATGCCGGCCGTGCCGTGGGCCGAGATCGCACCCACCGGATCGTCGATCTTGACCTTGTCGAGCGCGACGATGGAGAACACCACGATCACGCCACCCACGGCGCCGATGAAGGTCGCCAGCAGCGGGCTGGGCATCAGCGGTTCGGCGGTGATGGACACCAGGCCGGCGACCGCGCCGTTCAGGGCCATGGTCAGGTCAGCCTTGCCGAACATGAGGCGGGTGGTGATCAGCGCGGCAATCACGCCCCCGGCCGCAGCCAGGTTGGTGTTGGTGAACACGGCCGCCACGGCATTCGCGGATTCAACGTCGGACACCTTCAGCTCGGAACCGCCGTTGAAGCCGAACCAGCCCAGCCAGAGGATCAGCACGCCCAGGGTCGCCAGCGGCATGCTGGAGCCCGGGATCGCGTTGATCTGGCCATCCTTGCCGTACTTGCCCTTGCGCGCCCCCAGCAGCAGGACGCCGGCCAGCGCAGCCACGGCACCGGTGAAGTGGACGATGCCCGAGCCGGCGTAGTCGAGATAGCCGATCTGATCCAGGATGCCGCCACCCCAGCTCCAGAAGCCCTGGATCGGGTAGATCACGCCGGTCAGGACCACGGCGAAGGCGAGGAAGGCCCACAGCTTCATGCGTTCGGCCACCGCACCGGAGACGATGGACATCGCCGTCGCCACGAACACGACCTGGAAGAAGAAGTCCGCGCGATCGGAGTAGTAGATGTCGCCCCCGCTGCCCAGTACCTCGGACACGGCGTTGTCACCGGTAATGAAGAAGCCCAGGCCCGGGATCAGCGAAGTGAGCCCGTCGCTGTACATGATGTTGTAGCCAATCAGCATGTACATCACCGAGGCGATGGAATAAAGGGAGATGTTCTTGGTGAGGATTTCGGCCACGCTCTTGGTCCGCACCATGCCGGCCTCGAGCATGGTAAAGCCCGCGGCCATCCACATGACCAGCGCGCCGGCCATCAGGAAGTAAAAGGTGTCGAGCGCGTAGGCCACCTCGACGACTTGCTGTTCGATATCCATTTTCGGATTACCTCATCTAATAATGACCGAGATGGGCGCTCAGAGCGCTTCGGTTCCGGTTTCACCCGTGCGGATTCGCAGGACCTGCTCGACCGGCGATACAAAGATCTTTCCGTCACCGATCTTGCCGGTGCTCGCGGCCTTGGATACGGCCTCGATCACCTTGTCCACCAGGCTGTCGTCCACCGCGACTTCCAGCTTCACTTTGGGCAGAAAGTCCACGACGTACTCGGCACCGCGGTACAGTTCGGTGTGACCACGCTGACGACCGAAACCCTTGACTTCGGTCATGGTGATGCCCTGCACACCGATCTCGGACATCGCCTCGCGCACATCATCAAGCTTGAACGGCTTGATCACGGCAGTAATCATCTTCATGTCATGCTCCTCTCAAGTGGGCCGCCACCGGGGGCAACGACCCGCAACGAAGTTTGCTTCCGGTTCAAGGTTCAGAAGGATTTCGACCAGCCCACCCAGGTGCGCAGGTCTTCGTCATCTTCATCTTTATAAGCGAGATTCAGGCTGAATTCGCCGAACTCGCCGGCATCGCGGGCGAGGCTGGCGGAGTAATGGGTGTAATCGTCGGTGTCGCCGTCGTAGGTCTGACGGCCGACCATGAACCCGGCGCTGTAGACCTCGGCGAACGGCACATCCAGACCGCCGTAGAAGTAGATATCGTCCGTTTCGAGCGCCGAATCGGAGCTGTCCGTCACCACATAGTTGAGGCCGCCGTAGAAAGCGATCACGTCCAGGTCGAAACTCATGGAACCGTAAATCTCACCGAAGTCGGCACTCAGCGAAGACGAAGTCGACTCGCCATCTTCATCGGTAACCGTTACGGACGCGTCAGGGTAGGCGTAGTAGACGTAACCCACGTCATAACCAAGGCCGTTATCGAAGGAATCCGCGAACCCCAGATAAAGATCCAGCTCATACGTGGTATCGTCGGTGACTGTGAAAACTTCCCCCTCTTCACGCACAGTCTCACTTCCGAAATCAACGTTGGACGCCCAGGTGCCCAGGTAAAACCCGGAGGCATGCTCCCAGTCAAACCCGCCCTGGATGGCGGCTCCGCCGTCGGTTTCAGAACCGCCCCGCAGTTCATAGTCGGAAACGATCGAGATATTGGCCGAGAATTCGGCGGCCGCGGTGGAAGTAAAGACCACCCCCCCGGTAGAACCGACAGCCAGGACGGCGGAGGCAACGGCGGAATAGGCAAACTTCTTCATGGATGGACTCCCTCTGTCTTTGTTCGGATGTCGCGAAATGTCGACACCCGGCTCCTTGCAGGGGGCGTGCCAGTTATGAGGAAAGGCGAAAAACAGCGGATTCACGCAACGGTGTTGCAGCCGAACCACGGGCAATTGCTACAAGCGGGTGCAACCACAAGGTGCATGCGCACCAAAAGAGGGCAAAAGCGGTCGGGGATGTCACCAGAACGGGCACCAGCCCGGAAAGGTCGTTATGCAGGGGAGAGGCGGGAATAAAGACGGGAGGTGCGGATGCGGCCCGCCGATCGGTCAGAGCCTGCGCACCGGGGGTCAGTCGGCTGCCAGCGAGCCGCGCTCGATGGTGATGCCGACCTCACGCACGCCGGCCACCGCGCCCGGTTTGCCCAGGGTAATGCGCAGCCAGGGCGAACCGAACTGCGCCATCAGGGTTTCGGCGATCTCCTCGGCGAGGGATTCGAGAAGGACATGCGGCTCGCGCGTGACGATGGCACGCACCGCATTGGCGACGGCCTCGTAGTCCACGGTATCGCCGATCTCGCCGGACCGGGCGGCCACGCGAGTGTCTGCCGCCAGCTCGATGTCGAAACGCAGCGGGCGCCGGATACGCTGTTCCCAGCCGTATACACCGACCACGGCGGGGATCTCCAGATCACGCAGATAGATACGGTCCATGCGGGGCACCGGGACATCAGGGTTGCGGGGCCGCTTATCCTACTGCCTGCCCCGACCCGCGTACACCGGGCCGCGTTATGATGGGGCCCGTACCGCGACCGGAAGCCCTTCATGCCCGCCCATCCGTTTCCCGCACTGCCCTGGCCCCGCACCCCCGAGGGCACCCTGCGCCGGGTGGGAGTGGAGATCGAGATGGCCGGGGTGTCGCTGGACGCCATGGCCCGGGCGATCCTTGATGAATTCGGTGGGCGCATCGAGGCGGAACACGCCTTCGTGCTGCACGTGCGCGACAGCGAGGTCGGAGACTTTCAGCTGGAACTCGATGCCCGGGTACTGAAGGACCGTGCCTACCGCGAACACCTCGCGCGCCTGGGCATCGACCTCGACGATCGCGACCAGCAGGCGCTGGAGGCCTGGCTGGCCGATGCCGCCGGCCGGCTGGTGCCCCACGAGATCGTCGCGCCCCCCCTGGAACCGGAGATGCTCCCGCGCCTGGACCGGGTACGCGCGGCCCTGCAGCGCGAGGGTGCTCTGGGCACCGAGCGCTCGCTGCTCTACGCCTTCGGGCTGCAACTGAACATCGAGATCCACAGCCGCGAGCCCGAGTGGCTGCTGGCGATCCTGCGCGCGTTCGTGCTGATGTACGAGATCCTTACCCAGGCCGGGGCGATCGATCTCGCACGCCGCCTGTCGCCCTACATCCGGCCGTTCCCGGGCGCCTTCGTGCGCTACATCCTCGACCCGGATTTCACCCCCGACCGCGCCTCTCTGATCGACACCTACCTGGCCCACAACCCCACGCGCAACCGCCCGCTCGACCTGCTGCCAGTCCTGGCGGAGCTGGATCCGGAACGCGTTGCGGCCGCGCCGGTGGAGCACGAACTGATCAAGCCGCGCCCCGCACTGCACTACCGGTTGCCGGACTGCCGCATCGACGACCCCCGGTGGAGCCTGGCGCATCCGCTGAATGGCTGGGTGGAAGTGGAGCAGCTGGCCGCCCACCCCGAACGCCTGGAGCGGCTCGCGCAGGAGTATCTGGAACGTCCCGGCCAGGCCGTGGGCCGCCGGGCCGACGAGTGGATGCAACGCCTGCGTGAATGGTTCTGATCGCCAGCAGCGCCCGGTGATCGCCATCACCGGGCCGGACCGTGGCGGCACGCCCGCGTGGCTGTTCACCGCCCTTGCGGTATGGCGCGCCGGCGGCCGCCCGCTGCGCCTCCGCCCCGGCGCCCCGCGACGCAACCGACCGATCGACGGCCTGATCGTCGGGGGCGGCGCGGACGTCGACCCCGCGCTGTATGACGGGGCCACGCCCGAAGGCCCCGGCACCGCGGCGATACGCCGGGCCGAAGGCCGCCTGTCGCAGCGTCTGATCGGCTACGCCTTCTACCCCGCTCTGTGGCTGCTGCGCCGGCTGTTTCAGTCCAAAGACGCCTCCTCGCTGGATCCCGAACGCGACCGCATGGAAAAGGCCCTGATCCACCACGCGCTGGACGAACACCTGCCGATCCTCGGGATCTGCCGCGGGATGCAGCTCATCAACGTGGTGCGCGGTGGCAGCCTGCATCGCGATCTGGCCGCGTTCTACGCCGAAACCCCCAATGCCCGCAGCCTGCTGCCGGTCAAGCGCGTACGGCTGGATCCGCATTCACGCCTGGCCGCCATCCTGGGCGATCCGCCGCTGCACGTGAATGCCCTGCACGACCAGGCCGTCGACCGGCTCGGCCAGGGCCTGAACGTGGCCGGACGCGAGCCCTCGCGGGTGGTCCAGGCCATCGAGACCGAACAGGACTTCTGTATCGGCGTGCAATGGCACCCCGAATACCTGCCGCAGAAGACCCGCCACCAGCGCCTGTTCCGCGCGCTGGTCACAGCGGCACGCCGCCCCCGGCCTCAGGCCGACGACGGATAAGCGACGCGCAGCCCGCCCAGGCCGCAGTAGCCATCCGGAACCTTCGCCAGATACTGCTGGTGGTAGTCCTCGGCGAAGTAATACGCCTCCAGCTCGCGGATCTCGGTGGTGACCGGCCCCAGCCCCGCCTGCTGCAGCGCGGCATTAAAGCGCTCGCGGCTGGCGAGCGCAGCCTCGTAATGGACCGGGCCCACGGTGTAGATACCGGAACGGTACTGGGTCCCGACGTCATTGCCCTGACGCATCCCCTGGGTCGGATCGTGCCCCTCCCAGAACGTACGGAACAGGGTCTCCAGTGACACCGCGCCCGGATCGAACACCACCCGCACCAGTTCGGCGTGGCCGGTCTGGCCGCTGCAGACCTCGCGGTAGGTCGGGTTGGGGGTGTAACCGCCGCCATAACCCACGCTGGTGGAATACACCCCGTCGAGCTGCCAGAACAGTCGCTCGGCGCCCCAGAAGCAGCCCATGCCGAAGTGGATGATCTCCATGCCATCGGGGTACGGCGGCGCCAGCGGGGTCCCCAGCACCGCATGGCGTTCCGGCACCGGCATCGCCTCTGCCCGGCCGGGCAGAGCGCGCTCCGGGTCCACCATCTGCGGCTGCATCCAGTCACCGAACATCATTCGCTCCCGTTGTCGCCGGCCGGGCGCAGCCGCAGCAGCTCGCCCGGGTTGTGGTCGGTCAATACCCAGATCGCGCCGTCATGCACGCGCACGTCACGTACCCGCCGGTCCAGGCCCGGCAGCACTTCGTCCTCGTTGACCAGCTCGCGGTCCTCGAAGGAGAGCCGTAGCAGGGTCCGTCCGGCCAGACCACCGGTCAGCAGGTCACCATCCCATTCGGCAAACGCCGGATCCCGGATCACCGCCAGCCCCGAAGGCGCGATCGCCGGCGTCCAGTGGTGCAGCGGCGAGACCATCCCTTCCTTCTCGGTCAGGCCCTCGCCGACCGGACCGCCGCTGTATTCCTCGCCCTGGCTGATCACCGGCCAGCCGTAGTTGTTGCCCGCTTCGATGATGTTGATCTCGTCACCGCCCCGCGGTCCGTGCTGGTTCTCCCACAGGATGCCGGTCTCGGAGTCCATCACCATGCCCTGGGAGTTGCGCACCCCGTACGCCCAGATCTCGTCGCGCCGGGCATCGTCGCCGACGAACGGATTGTCGTCCGGAACCGAACCATCGTCGTGCACGCGCACGATCGTGCCGATGTGATTGGACGGATCCTGGGCCTGGTCACGATCCCCGCGGTCGCCCACGCTGACGAACACACGCCCCGTGTCGTCGAACACAATGCGGCTGCCAAAATGGCGCCCGCCGCGCACGCCCGGCTCGGCGGTGAACAGGGTCTCGACGTCGCTCAGGGCCCCGTCCTCGAAGCGCCCGCGCGCCAGACGCGTGGTCAGCCCGCCGTCCACGCTGGCCGCATAGGTGAAGTACAGCCAGCGGTTGTCGGCGAAATCCGGATGCAGGGCCAGATCCAGCAACCCGCCCTGATTGCGCGCGCGCAGGTCATCGGGCAGACCCGACACCAGTTCCCCGCGACCCGAGAAGTCCGGCCCGTCGTCGCCGGCCGGGAAATGCCGCAGGGTGCCCGAGCGTTCGCTGATCAGGGCCCCGCCCTTCGGCAGGAAGGCGATGGCCCAGGGATGATCGAGAGCGTCGTGCAGAACCTCCACCGACAGCCCGTCGGCCGAGGCCTCCAGGGCATCGGGGGAAGGGGCGGAGGCGCCGGAGCAGCCGGCCAGGAGAAAACTCCCGGCCAGCAATCCGGCCAGGCCGCGACGCAGAACAGGAGCCGAGTTAGCCGAGTTCGTCATGAGACTTCTCCCTTCGGATCAGGGCGTGGCTGACAGGCCGGACACCACCAGGTCGGACGCGCATGTTCTCCCAGCAGGGCCCGCTGCAGCGGCGCGGCGCATTGCCGGCAGGCTTCACCCTCACGTCCGTAGACGTACAGGAAGGCGTCCGGTTCCGCCTGCGCCCGCGTGATCCGCGGGCCCGGTCGCAGATTGCGCCGCAACAGCCGCACCGCATCCGCGTAAATCGCCCGCAGTCGGTCGTCGCTCACCGCACCTGCCGGGGTCAGCGGATGGCAGCCATGCAGAAACAGCAATTCCGATTTGTAGACGTTGCCGATCCCCGCCGCCAGGCTTTGATCCAGAAGGATGTCCGTCAGCGGGCGCTCCGGTACCGGGCGCTGGCGCACCCGCGCCACCACCGCATCGATATCCACGCCCGGATCCAGCAGGTCCGGCCCCACCCGGGCATCCAGACGTTCGATATCCGCCGCTTCCGCTCCCACTGCGGGCATCCGGCGCCAGACCAGTTCGCGCGGCTGGAAACACACCAGCATCCGGTCCTCGAGGGTCAGCACCGCATGGGCCTGGTGTGCCGGCTTCGACCATTCCGCGCCACGCGCGTATTCATGCCAGGTGCCCCACATCCCGAGGTGGGTGCGCAGCAGCCACGGCGTATCGTCGGCCGCGATCAGTTCCATCAGCAGGTGCTTGCCGCGGGCCCGCAGCGCACCGGCCCGCATCGGGCCGTGCTCGCGCAGCGGCTCGCCGCGCCCGGCGCGGGTCGCCACCGCCTCCAGCGCCGCCCCTTCCAGACGCGGGCGCAGCATGGCCGCGAGCCGGTGGATGGTGTCGCCCTCGGGCATCGGTCAGTAGAGTGGAGGCTCGCCCTCGGGCCGGGTGCGGAACAGGCGCAGGGTCCACAGATACTGTGCCGGGGCCTGTTCCACGCCCCGTTCGATGGCGGCGTTCATGGCCCGGGCATCGGCGGCGTCGTCGCCCGAGGGGAAGTCCTCCATTGGAGGCCACAGACGCATCGCGTATTCGTCGCGGGCGAGGTCGTACCAGGCGAAACTCGGCAGCACCACCGCCCGCGACATGCGCGCCAGCCGCCCCAGCGCGGTCAGCGTGGCCTTGGGCACGCCGAAGAAATCCACGAACACCGCCCCGTCGGCACCCAGGTCCTCGTCCGGCAGGTAATAAAAGAACCGCCCGCGGCGCAGCTGGCGGATCGCCGGGCGCAGCCCCTGCTCGCGGGCGAAGATATCGCCGGAGTAACGGGTGCGGCTGCGGTGATTGATCCACTCCAGCACCGGGTTCTTCATCGGCTTGGCGAAGGAGACCCCGTCGTACATCTGACTCATGCGCACCCCGCCATAATCGAGCCCCAACGAGTGCGGGGCGAGGATGATCACCGGAGTCCCGTCGGAGCGCGCGCGTTCGTAGTGCTCCAGCCCGTCCACCCGGATGCGCGAGGCGTGCTCGCCGGGCTTGCCAAACCACAGCAGGCCATAGTCCAGTACGGTCTGCGCCTGGTAGCGGTAGAAGGCGGCCAGCCTTGCCTCGCGTTCGGCCGCATCCAGCTGCGGGAAGCACAGCTCGAGGTTGCGTTCGGCGATCCGGCGGCTGCGCCCCGAGCGGCGGTACAGCAGGCGGCCGATGCCACGGGCCAGCGCCTGCACCGCCGGACGCGGCATCTGCTGCAGCACCCAGGCCAGCGCCACGCCGACCCAGGTGAGCCAGTAGCGGGGTGCGAAATGCCGAGCGGTCAGCGGCGCCCGGTAGGCACCGACGTGCGCCTCCTCCCCGGGGGCATCGTCACGGCTCATGTGTCCGCTTCACCCCCGGCCTCCAGCAGGCGGCGGGCGCGCTTGGCGGAGACCTCCATTTCCTTGACCGCCTGCAGGTCGCCCTTCTCCTCGGCGATGGCCATGCCCCGCTCGCAGACTTCCAGCGCGCGTTGCGGGCGCTCCAGCGCGACCAGGGTCTTCGCCAGCAGTTTCCACGCGGCGGAGTAGCCCTCGTCCAGCTCCAGCGCGCGCTCGAGATGCTCCACCGCCGCCGCCTGCTGGCCATCGGTCACCAGGGCATTGCCCAGCGAGAAGCGCAGCATCGCGGAGTCCTCGCCTCCGTCCAGCATGTTCTGGAACCGTTCGACCATCTGCGACATGGACGACCTCCTGTCCTTGAATTCGCTCCTACCCTAGCGCTGCCAGAACGCCGGGGACAGAAGCACCAGCACGGTGAAGATTTCCAGCCGCCCCATCAGCATGGCGAGGATCAGCACCCACTTGCTGAAGTCGTTGATGGACTGGAAGTTCGGCCCCACCTCGCCCAGGCCGGGGCCGAGGTTGTTGAGGGTGGCCGCCACCGCGGAGAAGGCCGTGACCTGATCCAGGCCCGAGGCCATCACCGCCAGCATCATCACCACGAACACCACCAGGTAAGCGGCGAGGAACCCCCACACCGCCTGCACCACGCGGTCCGGGGCCTCCTTGCCGTTGACCTTGACCGCGATGCGCGCATGCGGATGGATCAGGCGCTTCACCTCGCGCATACCCTGCTTCATCAGCAGCAGCACGCGCACCACCTTGATGCCGCCACCGGTGGACCCGGTACACCCGCCGACGAACGACAGAAAGATCAGCAGCACCGGCAGAAAGCCCGGCCAGAGGTAGAAGTCGTCGGTGGCGTAGCCGGTGGTGGTGCCGATCGACACCACGTGGAACGCGGCCCGGCGGAAGGCATCCGCGCCGTCCGTTGCGAACCCGGTTACCAGCATGTAGAGCACCACGACGGCCAGGGCCGCAGCCATCAGGATCAGGTAGGTGCGCAGCTCTTCGTCGCGCCGGTAGGGCACGGTCGACGCTCGATGCAGGGCGAGGAAATGCACCGCGAAGTTCATCCCGGCGATCAGCATGAAGACGATGGCCACGCCCTCGATGGCGGCCGAGTCGAAGTGGCCGAGGCTGGCGTCGTAGGTGGAGAACCCGCCGATCGCGACGGTGGTGAAGGAGTGCGCGATCGCGTCGAAGACCTCCATCCCGGCAACCCAGTAGGCCACCGCACAGGCCACCGTCAGGCCGAGGTAGATGTACCACAGGTTGCGCGCGGTCTCGGCGATGCGCGGGGTCAGCTTGTTGTCGCGGATCGGGCCCGGGGTCTCGGCCTTGAACAGCTGCATGCCGCCCACGCCCAGCAGCGGCAGGATGGCCACCGCCAGCACGATGATGCCCATGCCGCCCATCCACTGCAGCTGCTGGCGATACCACAGCAGGGCCTTGGGCATGTGGTCGAGCCCGGTCAGCACGGTGGCCCCGGTGGTGGTCAGGCCCGACATGGATTCGAACGCGGCGTCGGTGAAGCTGACGTCCAGATGCGGGTCGAGCACCAGCGGCGTGGCGCCCGCCAGCCCCAGCCCCAGCCAGAACAGCACCACCAGGATGAAACCGTCACGCGGCTGCAGCTCGCGATGCGCGCGGTACAGCACCCCCCACAGCAGCCCGCCTGTCAGCGCCAGCAGGACAAACGCCTGCATGAACACGAAGGCGGTGGACTCGTCGTAGATATACCCCACCAGCGCGGGCGGCAGCATGCTCAGGCTGAACAGCGTGAGCAGCATCCCCAGCAGGCGCGCGGTGGAGGCAAGATGCAGCATGGCGGGCGACTCAGAAGAACAGCGGGCTGGGCTGGAACAGGCGCTGGACCTGCTTCACCTTGCCGCGGTCGGTCAGGAACAGGATCACGTGGTCGCCGCTGTGCACCAGGGTATCGTGGTGCGGGATGATCACCTCGTCCCCGCGCACGATGGCGCCCACGCTTGCGCCCTCCGGCAGGTTGATCTCATCGATGCGACGGTCCACCACCTGCGAGGTGCGCGAGTCGCCGTTGACCACCGTCTCGATCGCCTCGGCCGCGCCGCGACGCAGGGTGTGCACGGTGGCGGTCCCGCCCTCGCGCACCCGTGCCAACAGGGCGCTCACCGTGGCCTGCTGCGGCGACAGCGCCACGTCGATGGTGCCGCTCTGCAGCAGGTCCACGTAGCCCGGCCGGTTGATCAGCGACATTACCTTGCGCACGCCGTAGCGCTTGGCCAGCATCCCGGCAAAGATGTTGGCCTGGTCGTCGTTGGTCACCGCACAGAAGACGTCGCTGTGCTCCACGTTGATCGCCTCGAGGAAGCGGTCATCCGAGCTGTCCCCGTGCAATACCAGCACGTTGCCCGGCAGCTCCCGGGCCAGCTGGTCCGCGCGTTCCGCATCGCGTTCGATCATCTTGACCCGGTAGCGCTTGCTCAGGGCCTCCGCCAGCCGCCGGCCGATGTTGCCACCACCGGCGATCATGATGCGCTTGTACGGGCGCTCGAGCTTGCGCAGCTCGGAGGTCACCGCGCGGATATTCTTCTTCGCCGCGACGAAGAACACCTCGTCGTCGGCCTCGATCACCGTGTCGCCGTCGGGCTGGATGGACCGCTCGTGGCGGAAGATCGCCGCGACCCGGGTCTGGATGCCCGGCATGTCGCGCTGGAGGTTCTTCAGTTCGTGGCCCACCAGCGGGCCGCCGTAGTAGGCCCGCACCCCCACCAGCGACACCCGGCCGTCCGCGAACTCCAGCACCTGCAGCGACCCGGGGTGCTCGATCAGCCGCTGGATGTGGCTGGTGACGATGCCCTCCGGCGAGATCAGCATGTCCACCGGCATCGCATCCTGGGCGAACAGCTCCGGGGTCTCGTGGTAGTCACGCGCCCGCACCCGGGCGATCTTGGTCTCGATGTTGAACAGCGTGGAGCCGACCTGACAGGCCAGCATGTTGACCTCGTCGGAGTCGGTCACCGCCACCAGCATGGACGCATCGCGTGCGCCGGCGGCATCCAGCACCGACGGGTGGGCAGCGAAGCCGTGGACCGTCTTGATATCGAACTGGTCCTCCAGCGCGGCCAGGGTCTCGGCGCGATTGTCGACGACGGTGATGTCGATGCCATCGGCACTCAGGGCCTCGGCCAGGGAATGGCCGACCTGACCGGCCCCCAGGATAATGATCTGCTTCATGCGTCAGCCGTCGGATTTCACGCGGCGCGGATCGATGCCCAGCGCCTTGAACTTGCGGTAGAGATGCGTGCGCTCCAGTCCGACCCGTTCGGCCAGACGCGTCATGTTGCCCTCGCTGCGTTCCAGCTGCTGGGTCAGGTACTCGCGTTCGAACTGCTCGCGCGCCTCGCGCAGCGGCAGGTCGGGGATACCGATCATGCCCTCGCCACTGCCTTCCTCGGTGCGGCGCGGCTGCCCGGACAGGGTACGCTCCACCTCGTCGCGTGTGATCTCGTCCCCGGAACCGAGGATCATCAGGCGCTGGACCAGATTGCGCAGCTCGCGCACGTTGCCCGGCCACGGATACTGCTGCAGACATTCCAGCGCCGGGCGCTGGAACGTGCGCCGCGGCAGACCCTCCTGCTGGTTCAGCTGGCGCATGTGGTAGTCCAGCAGTTCGGGGATGTCCTCGGCGTGTTCGCGCAGCGGCGGCACGTTCAGCGGCAGCACGTTCAGGCGGTAGTAGAGATCTTCGCGGAAGCGCCCCTGCTCCACCGCTTCGCCGAGGTCATGGTGGGTGGCCGCCACCACCCGCACGTTCACGCTGATCGGCTGGTCACCGCCGATACGGGTGATGCGCCGGGTATCCAGGGCATGCAGCAGGCGCGCCTGGGTCTGCAGGTCCATCTCCGCGACCTCGTCGAGGTAGAGTACCCCGCCCGAGGCCTGTTCCAGCAGGCCGTAGCGTACCCGTTCGCCCTGTTCGCTGCCGAACAGTTCGGCCACCGCCTCGTCGCCGGCCATGGAACCCACAGACACTACGATGAACGGGCTCTCGCGCCGCGCGCTGCGGGCGTGCAACATCCTGGCAAAGGTCTGCTTGCCGGCCCCCGGCTCGCCGGTAATCAGCACCCAGGTGTCATGCTGGGCCATGCGCTGCACCTGATCGCGCAGGTTGACCATCACCGCACTGCTGCCGACCGGGTCGGCCACCGTGGCCGCCTGCCGCCGCAGCCCGGTGTTCTCCCGCTGCAGGCGCGCGGCTTCCAGCGCGTTGTTGAGGGTGATCAGGAGCTTGTCGATGGTCAGCGGCTTTTCGATGAAGTCGTAGGCGCCCAGGCGGGTCGCATCCACCGCGCTCTCGACGTTGGCGTGGCCGGAAATCATCACCACCGGGCACATCGCGCCCTCGTCCTCCTGCCATTCCTTGAGCAACGAGATGCCGTCGCCGTCGGGCATCCACACGTCCAGCAGGACCGCATCCGGCCGCCGGCTGCGCCGCTGGGCCTTGGCCTCGGCCACCGAGCCAGCCAGCGCTACCTGATAGCCCTCGTCCTCCAGCACGTCGCGCAGCAGCATGCGGATATCGGGCTCGTCATCGACCACCAGGATATAGGCGTCGCTCATCGCGGCTGTTCCTCCTCGGCAGCGGGCGCCCCGGACGGGCTGCCCTCGTCCACCGGGATGCGGATCACGAAGACCGCGCCGCCCGCCCCGGAGTCGTCATTATGGCACTCGATGATGCCGCCGTGTTCTTCCACGATCTTCTGCGCCACCGCGAGACCCAGTCCGGTGCCGCGCGGCTTGTCCGTCGTGTACGGTTCGAAGATGCGTTCCAGCAGATCCGGCCGGATGCCCGGACCGTTGTCGCGTACGCGCAGCTCGATCCAGGACCCGGAGCTGCTTTCGACGAACGCGGTGGCGACGTCCACCCGCAGTTCGTCCCCTCGCTCCTGCTCCTCCGCAGCCTCCATCGCATTGCGGATCAGGTTGTGCAGCAGCTGACGCAGGCGACCGGCATCGGCGCGGATCGCCGGCAACCCCTCGCCCAGATCCAGGCGCACGCGCGAGCTGCCATCCGCGCCCAGATACAGCTCGGAGACATCGCGCACCAGCTGGTTCACATCGGTGCGACCAAGTTCCAGCTTGGGCGCCTGGGCATAGTCGCGGAAGGCGTTGACCAGGGTCTTCATCGCCTCCACCTGCTGGATGATGGTGCCGCTGGCGCGCTCCAGCACTTCGCGATCGGCCCCTTCCAGCACCCGGCCCAGGCGTCTGGAAAGGCGTTCGGCGGACAGCTGGATGGGCGTCAGCGGGTTCTTGATTTCGTGCGCGAGGCGCCGCGCTACCTCGCCCCAGGCCGCATCGCGCTGGGCCTTGAGGAATTCCGTCATGTCGTCGAACACGATCGCGTGCAGGCCGCGGCCGGAACCCGGGGTCGGCAACCAGACCGCGCGCGTCATCAGCACCTTGCGCCCGCTGCGGGTGAACACCACCACCTGGCGCGACCACTCCGCCTCGTGGCCGGCCAGCGGATCGCGGATCGCCTCGAAGAACTGATGCACCAGCGGGCACTCGCGGCCGACCTCGCTGATATCACGGGTGCGCGCGCCCTGCAGGTCGCATTCCAGGATCTGCCCGGCCGCGTCGTTGGCGGTGCGCAGGCGCAGGCTGCCGTCCAGTGCCAGCACGCCCGAGCGCAGGTGCTTGAGCACGCTCTCCAGATAGGCCCGCTCGGCGTCCAGCAGCCGGCGGTTGCGCTCGGCCTCGTTGCGCGCCTCGTTGAGGGTCCGGGTCATCGCGTTGAACGACTGCACCAGGAAGCCCAGCTCGTCGGCCCGGCGCACCTGCAGGCGGGTGCCATAGTCCCCGGCCGCCACCAGACGGGTACCCTGCACCAGGTCGGACACCGGCTGCACCAGGCGCCGCGCGACCACCAGACCGGCCCACAGCGCGGCCATCAGGGAGATCGCCAGCGCCAGTGACATGGTGAAGATGAATCCCTGGGTGATCGGCCCGCGCAGGTAGGCGAATTCGCGATAGTCGGCAAAGGCATCCTGCACCCGCAGGGACAGCGCACTCATGCGTGGATCCACCGGGTACACCGCCTGCAGGATGCGGTTGTCGGTGCCCGGCCGCCGAGAAGCCGTGGTCGCCACCACACGGATCACCAGCTGGTCGTCGGGTTCGGGCTCCAGACGCGAATACGGCTGCCCGGGGCGCACCCGCATCAGGATGTCGGAACTCGGCGGTGACGGCAGCTGGCGGATGGGGCTGTCGGTACTGGAGGCGATGATGCGGTTGTTGGCCCCGACCAGGGTCAGCTCCTGCGCGCCCAGGTCCCGGCGGTAGTCGTTCAGGGTCAGCCCCATCAGCCCCTCGGAGACCCCTTCCAGGTTCTCCATGATCTCCTGGGTCTCCTCGGCCAGCTGCCGCACGCGCAGATCCAGCGAGGAGCGCGAGAGCTCCAGGGCATCCTCCAGCGCCGAGTCCACCCGCACGTCGAACCAGGAGTCCACCCCCTCGCTCAGGAATTCGTAGGAAAAGTAGTACACCACCGAGACCGGCAGCACCGCGACCAGCATGAAACCACTCACCAGCCGCAGCGTCAGGCGGCTGCCCGGCACCCCCTGGCGGTACTGCCAGAACATGCGAACGACCTGGTAGATGATCAGGCCGGCCAGCACGATGAGTACCACCGCGTGGAACACCAGCAGCCAGATGAACAGCCGCTCGAAACGCGCCTGGTGCTGGGCCGCGTCGCCCATCACCAGCAGCGAGGCGAGCAGGAGGATGAACAGCAGGCTCATCCCCAGCAACCCCCAGGGCAGCCCCTTCAGTCGAGCGACCATCCGTACCACTCCTGTCGGGCGGTGAGCTCGCCGCGCAGCCCGGCATCCAGCTGCAGCGGCAATGGCAGGGCGGTGTAATCCAGCGAAAGCCGCGCATTCAGCCGGAACCCCTCCGGCGCCTCGCGCAGCTCCTCGGGCAGACCCTCCAGGTGGACCCGGCCCAGCCGCCGCGCGCTCTGCTCCAGGGCATCGCCGAGGGTAGGCCGCAGCTCCCGCCGTTCACCGTCGCGCGAGGTCACCAGATAATGTCGGTTGAGCGGGAAATAGCTCAGCTGCACGCGCTGCTCGGCACGGGCCAGCGGGCGCCCCGGGAGCCACCGATCCGGCTCCGCCTGCGCCTCCAGACGAAACCCGAGGGTCACACCGTTCTCCAGCGCATCCACCAGCACCTCGGGCAGGGCCATGTCCAGATCCAGCCGCGCCAGCAACGTGGTGTCGTCCATCCACAGATGACCGGCGTCGCGGATCTCCAGCGCCGGGGCAACCCCGGGCACCAGCCACAGCGCCAGCAACCAGGCCATCCGCCGCATCAGCCGTCCACCTTCTCCAGCAGGGCGTAATAGAAGCCGTCTCCGCCGGCCAGACCCGGCGGGATCGCTATCCCGGTGGAGCGGGACGCCGCCCCGGGGATCATGACCGGCCCGTCCGGTCCCGCGTCCACGGCGCGCGCGTCGCCGGTCGCGTCGACGAACGGTGTGACGACCTCGTGATTTTCCGCATCCAGCAGGGAGCAGGTGGCATACAGCAGGCGCCCGCCCGGACGCAGCAGCCCCCAGGCCGCGCGCAGCAGACGGGCCTGTTCGGCGGCCAGTCGCGGGATGTCATCGGCCCGGCGCAGGGTCTTGATGTCCGGGTGCCGGCGGATCACGCCGGTGGCCGAACAGGGCACGTCCAGCAGGATCGCATCGAACGGCCGCCCGTCCCACCAGGCGTCGGTATCGCCCAGGTCTGCCGCGGTCAGCGTGGCGTCCAGCTGCAGCCGGTCCAGGTTCTCGCGCACCTGTTCCAGGCGCGTGGCGTCGTTGTCCAGGGCCACCAGGTCCAGCTCGCCGCCGGCGCCCTCCAGCAGATGCCCGGTCTTGCCGCCCGGAGCGGAGCAGGCGTCCAGCACCCGCTCGCCCGGGCGCGGCGCCAGCAAATGCGCGGCCCATTGCGCGGAGACATCCTGAACCGAGAGCCGCCCGTCGGCGAAGCCCGGCAGCGCGGTCACGTCGGTGGCCGCCGCGAGCGTCAGCGCACCCTCGGGGGCGTCATGCAGGCTCGCCTCGAAGCCCGCCTCGCGCAGCGCCGCCAGCGCATCGTCCGGGCTCCAGCGACGGGTATTGACCCGCAGGGTCAGCGGGGCCTCGCGCAGCAGCTCGCCCAGCACGGCCTCCGCGCGCTCGGGCCACGCGGCCTCGATCGCCTCGATCAGCCACGCCGGGCAGGCATGCCGCAACACCGGGTCCTCGGCGATGCGGACCTCCAGTGCGTCGGTCTCGCGCAGCGCCCGACGCAGGATCGCGTTGATCAGCCCCACGGCCCCGGGCCGATGGATGCGACGCGCGGTCTCGGCGGTCTCGCGCACCGCCGCGTGATCGCGGGTGGAGAAATGCAGGATCTCCGCCAGCCCCTGGGCCAGCAGCACGCCGATAACGCCGTCCTTGCGCCGCAGCGGCCGGTCCAGGCTTTCGCGCACCAGCACCTCCAGCTGCGGATACCAGCGCAGGGTGGTGTACACCAGGGCCCGGGTCCAGGCCGCCTCCCGCACCGGGAGATCCGCCACCGCGGGTTCCAGCACGCTGTTGAGCGAAGCCCCGTGCAGGACCACCTGTTCGGTGGCCTCCACGGCGCACTGACGAGGAGCGGGCTGACGCGCCATCAGGTCTCCCCTCCCAGACGCAGGCCGACGAGATCGCCGGTATTGGCCCAGTCGGCGGCACTCACCGGTCGCCGCCCGGGCAACTGCACGCGTTCCAGGCGCAGCAGACCATCGCCGGTGGCCACGTCCACGCCGTCACTCCCCGCGGCCACGATGGTGCCCGGAACCGCTTCACTCGCGGGTGCCGCGGCACTGTCCAGCGGCCGAGCGGCATGAATGCGAAGGACCTCGCCGTCCGGCAGCCGGGTCCAGGCGACCGGCCACGGATCAAAGGCCCGCACCCGGCGATCCAGTTCCACCGTTGGGGCCTGCCAGTCCAGTCGTGCTTCGTCCTTTTCCAGTTTGGCGGCGTAGGTCGCCCGCGCCTCGTCCTGCGGCTGCGGCACCGACTCGCCGCTCATGATCGCCGGGAGGTGTTCCACCAGCAACTCCGCACCCATGCGGGCCAGCGCATCGTGGACCTCGCCGGTGGTCACCCGCGGCCCCAGCGGCAGACGCCGGCAGGCGTGCACCGGCCCGGTATCCAGCCCCGGGGCCATCTGCATCAGGCACACGCCGGTCTCGTCGTCGCCGGCGAGGATCGCACGATGGATGGGCGCCGCCCCGCGCCAGCGCGGCAGCAGCGACGCGTGGATATTCAGTCCGCCTTGATGCGGGATCTCCAGCACGGCACGCGGCAGGATCAGCCCGTAGGCCGCGACCACCAGCAGGTCCGGCTGCCACTCGGCCAGTCGCGCCCGTGTCTGCGGATCGCGCAGCGACTCGGGCTGCTCGACCGGGATCCCGGCGTCCGTCGAGGCCTGCTTCACCGGTCCCGGGCGCAGTTTGCGGCCCCGGCCCGCGGGACGGTCCGGCTGGGTGTAGACCGCCACCGGGGGATAGCCGGCGTCAATCAGGGCCCGGAGTGCGGGAACCGCGAAGTCGGGGGTTCCCGCGTAGACGATGCGCGGCGCCGTGGCGTCCCTGTCGGCGGCCGCCATCAGACCGCGGGCACCGCGGCCTTGCCGGACCCGCCGTTGCGCGCCCCCTGCTTCTCCAGCTTCTTGCGGATGCGACCGCGCTTGAGACTCGACAGGTAGTCCACGAACAGCTTGCCGTCGAGATGATCGATCTCGTGCTGGATACACACCGCCAGCAGACCGTCGGCCTCGGCCTCGAACGGCTGGCCGTCACGACCCAGTGCACGGAAGCGGATCCAGTCCGCACGGCGCACCTTCTCGTAGTACCCCGGCACCGACAGGCAGCCCTCATCCATTTCTTCCTCGCCCCGGGTCTCGAGGATCTCAGGATTGATCAGCGCCCAGGGCTGACTCTGATCCTCGGAGACGTCGGCCACCAGGACCCGCTTGTGAACATTGACCTGAACCGCCGCAAGACCGATGCCCGGAGCCGCGTACATGGTCTCGAACATGTCGTCGACCAGTGTGCGGATGGAATCGTCCACCTCGGCCACCGGTTCGGCCTTTTGCCGCAGCCGCGGGTCAGGAAAGTGGAGAATTTCTCGCTTCGCCATGAAAAACCTCAATCTTTGTGCTGTACAGCCCTGCCAATTCTGCTAACGTTGGACCGCACCAGCCGCCGACATGTCGACGATCATGGGCCGGGCCACAGGATGGCCCCGGGGAGTGCGGACCTGACAGGGGAAACTTAGATGTTGAAAACCAGAGCGACCACGACCTCATTCGTTCTGCCGGGTGTGCTGTTCAGTGTAACGCTGTTGCTGGGGGGCTGCGCAGCCACCGGCGACAAGGACACCGCCGAAGATCCGGAAGAACAGGAAGCCCGGACCACCGAAGCCGCGGACACTTCGGCCGACGACCGCGACACCTCCTCGGAAGAGACCACGGAACACACCCCGGAGATCCGTGACTCCGCCCCCGAACGCTACGTCGTCCAGAAAGGGGACACCCTCTGGGACATCTCCGCGATGTATCTGGAAGAACCCTGGTACTGGCCGGAGATCTGGGCCGTGAACCCGGACATCGAAAATCCGCACCTGATCTATCCGGGCGACGTGCTGAGCATCTATTACGTGGACGGCGAACCGCGCATCACGGTCGATGCCGGCCCGCGCGTGCGCCCGACCAAGCGGCTGTCGCCCGAGGTCCGGATCGAGGAACTGGAAGACGACACCCCGCCGATCTCCACCCTGCAGTCGTTCATGTTCCAGCCGCGGGTGCTGGACGAGGAAACCCTCGACAAGGCCCCGTACATCCTGGCCGCCGATGACGACCGCGTGATCTTCGGCCCCGGCGACCGCGTGTATGCCCGCAACGCCGAGGACACCGAGGAATACGAGATCTACCATATCGTCCGTCGCGACGAGATGCTGATCGACCCGGACACCGGCGAGGAACTGGGCGTGGCCACCATCCCGGTGGGCGAGGCCGAGATCGTCGAACCCGGGCACGTCGCCCGGGTGAACATTCGCCGGGGCGAACGTGAGGCCGTACGCGGCGACCGGCTGGTCCCGTTCACCGACGAGCAGGACATGCTGTTCGATATCGGCCGCCCGCCGGAAGACATCGACGGCAAGGTGATCAAGCTGTTCGACGCGATCACGCAGATCGGCCGCCACCAGGCCGCAGTGATCAACCGCGGCGAGCGCGACGGGGTCGAGAACGGTCACGTGTTCGCTGCGTTTACTCACGGACGCACCGTCCGCGACCCGGTGGCCGGCACCAACGAGGAGGTTGATCTGCCCGAGGAGCGGGCCGGAGAGGTCATGGTGTTCAAGACCTTCGAGAAGGTCTCCTACGTGCTGATGACCGAATCCGAGCGCACCCTGCGCGAGGGCTACACGGTTCGTCACCCGTAGTCCGGCGGGCCCGGCGGCGTGCGCCCGGGCCACCCCCTGCCGCGATGGACCGCGAACCCCGCAGTGATGCAGCCACGGCCCGGCCCGACCCCGAGCCGTGGCTGCGTCTTTTGCATACCCCCGGTCTGGGCCCGCGGCGCATCCAGCGCCTGCTGGAAGCCTTCGGCTCCCCGCAGGCCGCGCTGGGCGCACCCGCCCATCGGTGGCGCGCCGCCGATGTCGGCGTGGAACCGCCGCAGCACGTCGAAGGCCATCACCCCGGCGTGGAAGCCGATCTGGCCTGGGAGCGTGCGGACGAACGCCACCGCATCCTGTGCCGCGAGGATCCCGACTACCCGCCGCTGCTGGCGGAACTCCCCGATCCGCCGCCAGTGCTGTTCCTCAACGGTAACCCGGCGCTGCTGACCGCCCCGCAGCTGGCGATCATCGGCAGTCGCGAGGCCACCCCGCAGGGACTCAAGCTCGCGCGGGAATTCGCCCGCGAGCTGGCCGGCGCCGGGGTCACCATCACCTCGGGCCTGGCCCGCGGGATCGACGGGGCGGCCCACGAGGGCGCGCTGGACGCGCCCCGGGGCCGCACGGTGGCGGTAGTGGCCACCGGTCCCGACCGCATCTACCCCGCCGCGCACCGCCGGCTCGGCCACCGCATCGCCGATCATGGCCTGATCGTGTCGCTGTGGCCGACCGGCACCCAGGCGCAGGCCGGTCACTTCCCGCAGCGCAACCGCGTGATCAGTGGCCTGGCACTGGCCACCCTGGTGGTGGAGGCGGCCGACAACAGCGGCTCGCTGATCACCGCAAGGCTCGCGGGCGAGCAGGGGCGGCAGGTCTACGCGGTCCCGGGATCGGTGTTCAGCCCGGTCAGCCGGGGCTGCCACCGCCTGATCCGCGAGGGCGCCCAGCTGGTCGAAACCGCCGGCGAGATCCTCGACGACCTGGCCGACTGGCTGGGGGTTCCGCCCGCCCCGCAACCACCGGCACCGGCGCCCGTCGAGCCGGTGGACCCGGAGCACGAAAAGGTTCTGCAGGCGATGGGTTTTGACCCGGTGGACATGGAAACCCTGCGCAGCCGGACTCAATTGACCATCGACACGCTTTCATCCATTCTCGTTTTACTGGAACTCAATGGCCGCGTGGCCGCCCTCGATCACGGGCGCTATCAGCGCCTCGACGCAGGATCCCCCGAATCATGAACGAAAGCGTGCTGGACGTGCTCATGTATCTGTTCGAGCACACCCTCGACGAAGAATCCGAGGTCGACCCCGACCGCGGCGAGCTGCAGCGCCAGCTGCTGGAGGCCGGTTTCGGGTCCGGCGAGATCGAGCGCGCGCTGGGCTGGCTGGACCGCCTGATGAGCGAGGCCCCGCTGGCCAGCCGTGGCGGTGACAGCGCCGCCACCCGGGTGTTCGCCCCCGAGGAACGCCAGCGCCTGAACATGGAAGGCCGCGGTTTCCTGCTCAACCTGGAGCAGAACGGCCTGCTGACGGCCGGCACCCGTGAACTGGTGATGGACCGGGTGATGGAACTGGATCCCGAGGAGATCGATCTCGATCAGCTTCGCTGGGTGGTGCTGATGGTGCTGTTCAACCAGCCGGACGACGCCGTCGCCTACTCGCGGCTCGACGAGGTGATGCGTGATCACCCGGGCCCGAGCGAACTGGATTATCTGCACTGACGCCAGCGTCAACGTCCGACCACGGAACCCGCCGCCAGCAGGACGGTCCCGAGCCCCATGAGCAAACACCTCGTCATCGTTGAGTCCCCGGCCAAGGGGAAGACCATCGAGAAATACCTCGGCCCCGAGTATCAGGTCATGGCCTCCTACGGCCATGTGCGCGATCTGGTGCCCAAGGAAGGAGCGGTGGACCCGGAGGACGGGTTCCGCATGCGCTACGACGTGATCGAGCGCAGCGAAAAGCAGATCGACGCGATCGCGAAGGCCCTGAAGAAATCCGACGACCTGATCCTCGCGACTGACCCCGACCGCGAAGGCGAGGCGATCTCCTGGCATCTCTACGAGGTTCTGCGTGAACGCGGCCTGCTGGAGGGCCGCAACGTCTATCGCGTGGTGTTCCACGAGATCACGAAGAAAGCCATTCAGGAGGCGATCGAACAGCCGCGCGAACTCGCCCAGCCGCTGATCGACGCGCAGCAGGCGCGCCGCGCGCTGGACTACCTGGTCGGCTTCAACCTCTCGCCGCTGCTGTGGCGCAAGATCAAGCGCGGCCTGTCCGCCGGCCGCGTGCAGAGCCCGGCGCTGCGCATGATCTGCGAGCGCGAGGACGAGATCGAGGCCTTCGTCCCGCAGGAATACTGGACCCTGGACGCGAAGGCCGAACGCGAAGGTCAGCCGTTCACCGCGCGCCTGACCCACCTGGACGGCAACAAGCTCAACCAGTTCGACCTCAACAGCGCCGAGCTCGCCCACGATGCACAACGCCGCCTGAACGAGGCCGCAGACGGCGAACTGCGCGTGGCCAAGGTCGAAAAGAAACAGCGCCGCCGCAACCCGGCCGCGCCGTTCACCACCTCGACCCTGCAGCAGGAGGCCTCGCGCAAGCTGGGCTTCAATGCCAGCCGCACCATGCGCACGGCCCAGCAGCTGTACGAGGGCATCGACCTGGGCTCCGGCGCGGAAGGCCTGATCACCTACATGCGAACCGACTCGGTCGCACTGGCCGGCGAGGCGATCGGCGAGGCCCGCGGCCTGATCGAACAGCGTTACGGGGCGGAAAACCTCCCGGACAGCCCGCGCCAGTACAAGACCAAGTCGAAGAACGCCCAGGAGGCCCACGAGGCGATCCGGCCGACCTCGGTGCGGCGCATCCCCGACGAGATCCGCAACCGCCTGACCAGTGACCAGGCGCGGCTGTACGACCTGATCTGGAAGCGCACCGTCGCCTGCCAGATGATCCACGCGACCTTCGATACCGTGGCCGCCGACCTGGTCCCGGGAGACAGCGAACACCGTTTCCGCGCCACCGGTTCCACCCTGCGCCACGCCGGGTTCATCGCGGTCTATCAGGAGGGCCGCGACGACAGCGCGGACGACGACGAGGACAAGCGCCTGCCGGAGATGGCCGAGGGCGACACCGTCGCGCTGCACGAGGTCACCGCCGACCAGCACTTCACCGAGCCGCCGCCGCGCTACACCGAGGCCAGCCTGGTGAAGACCCTCGAGGAATACGGCATCGGCCGCCCGTCGACCTACGCCAGCATCATCTCGACCCTGCAGTCGCGCGAATACGTGGAGATGGACGGCAAGCGCTTCATCCCGACCGACACCGGGCGGATCGTGAACAGCTTCCTGACCCGGCATTTCGACCGCTACGTCGACTACGACTTCACCGCGAACCTCGAAGACGAGCTGGATGCGATCTCGCGCGGGGAAAAGGACTGGGTCCCGGTGCTGGAGGACTTCTGGTACGACTTCCGCGACCGGGTCAAGGAAAAGGAAGAGAAGGTCACCCGCGCCGAGGCGGTACAGTCGCGCGAACTGGGCACCGACCCCAAGAGCGGGCGGCCGGTCAGCGTGCGCCTGGGCCGGTTCGGGCCGATCGTGCAGATCGGTACCAAGGACGACGAGGAGAAGCCGCGCTTCGCCGGACTGCTGCCCGGGCAGAAGATGGACAAGATCACCCTCGAGGAGGCGCTGGAGCTGTTCAAGCTGCCGCGCGAGCTGGGCGAGACCCCCGAGGGCGAACCGGTGATGGTGAACATCGGGCGCTTCGGTCCGTATGTGAAATACGGCTCCAAGTACGTCTCCCTGGGCCCGGACGACGACGTCTGGACCATCGAGCTTCCGCGCGCCCTGGAGCTGGTGGCGGAGAAGAAGAAAAAGGACGCCGAA
The DNA here is from genome assembly GCF_000377785.1 of Thioalkalivibrio sp. ALJ24. Classification (GTDB taxonomy): domain Bacteria; phylum Pseudomonadota; class Gammaproteobacteria; order Ectothiorhodospirales; family Ectothiorhodospiraceae; genus Thioalkalivibrio. Next base: position 218,932 of record NZ_KB898727.1, read on the forward strand.
CGCTTCATCAAGAGCTTCGACGACGAAGGCATCCAGGTGCTGAACGGTCGCTACGGCCCCTACGTCACCGACGGCAACAAGAACGCCAAGGTGCCCAAGGAGACCGATCCCAAATCCCTGACCCTGGAGCAGTGCCAGGAACTGATCGCCAACGCCCCCGAACGCAAGGGGCGCGGGCGCAAGGGCGGCAAGGCCGCGGCCGGCAAGTCGGGCGGCACGAAGAAGACCGCCTCGAGCGCGTCGAAGTCGACCGGGTCGAAGGAAAAGGCCTCGGGCTCGAAATCCACGAGTTCGAAATCGTCCAGTTCCAAATCCGCGGGCTCGAAGGCATCGACGGCCGGGGGTTCGGGCAAAAAGACCACGGGCACGAAGTCCGCGAGTACGAAATCGAGCAAGTCGAAAACGACCGCGACAGGCAGCAAATCCTCCGGCAAGGCCGCCACGAAAAAATCCGGTGGCAAAGCGTCCGATAGCAAATCGGGAGGCAAATCCGGGGGCGACACCGGATCCGGGGAGACCCCGGCGACCAGCGAGACCGTGACCGCCAGCGGCCGTGACTCCGGCTGACACCCCGGCCCCCGGGACCCGCACGAACTCCGTGGAAGCCGTAGCGCGCATCCTGCGTGCCGGTGGCGTGGTGGCCTACCCCACCGAAGGGGTCTTCGGTCTGGGCTGTCGCCCGGACGACCCGGCCGCGGTGCGACGCATCCTGACCCTGAAAGGCCGTCCCGACGCCAAGGGCCTGATCCTGATCAGCGACCGCCTGGAGCGTCTTGCCGGATGGCTGGCCCCTCTGGAAGCCGACGCGCGTACCCGGGTGGAGACCAGCTGGCCGGGGCCGGTCACCTGGCTGTGGCCGGCCGCGCCCGAGTGCCCGTCCCTGCTGCGCGGCGAGCACGACACCCTGGCGGTACGCGTGACCGCGCACCCCCCGGCCCGGGAGCTGTGCGCGGCCGTGGAGAGCGCCCTGGTCTCCACCAGCGCCAATCCCGCCGGCGAGCCGCCGTGCACCGATGCGGCCTGCGTGGAACGCCGCTTCGGCGCCGGGGTGGATGCCATCCTGCAGGCCGAATGTGGCGACCTGGCCGGCCCCACCGCGATCCGCGATGCCCGCACCGGCGCTTGGCTGCGCGGCGGCGGTGACACCGAACCCGAAACGGATCATTGAGAGGAGCCGACATGGCCCGTGAAGACGACGTCTCCATCGACCGCGTAACCGAATACCTGAGGAATCTGCAGGACCGCATCTGTGCCGGCATCGAGGAACTCGACGGCGAGGCAGGCTTCAACGAGGATTCCTGGGACCGCCCGGCCGGCGGTGGCGGGCGCACCCGGGTGCTGTCCGGCGGCGCGACCTTCGAACAGGCCGGGGTCAACTTCTCGCACGTGATGGGCGACACCCTGCCGGCCTCGGCCACCGCCCACCGCCCGGAACTCGCCGGGCGTTCGTTCCAGGCCGCCGGGGTCTCGCTGGTGATCCACCCCCACAATCCCTATGTGCCCACCTCGCACGCCAACGTGCGGATCTTCGTCGCGGAGAAACCGGGCGAGGACCCGGTGTGGTGGTTCGGCGGCGGCTTCGACCTGACGCCCTACTACGGCTTCGACGAGGACTGCATCCACTGGCACCGCACCGCCGAGGCCGCCTGCCGGCCGTTCGGCGAGCACCTCTACCCCGAGCACAAGAAGTGGTGCGACGACTACTTCTTCCTCAAGCACCGCGGGGAACCGCGCGGCATCGGCGGGCTGTTCTTCGACGACTTCAACGAGGGCGGCTTCGAGCACGCCTTCGGCTACATGAAGAGCGTGGGCGACGCCTACCTCGAGGCCTATGCCCCCATCGTGCGCCGCCGCCGCGACATTGACTGGGGCGAGCGCGAACGCCAGTTCCAGCTCTACCGCCGCGGGCGCTACGTGGAGTTCAATCTGGTCTACGACCGGGGTACCCTGTTCGGCCTGCAGTCCGGCGGGCGCACCGAATCGATCCTGATGTCGCTGCCCCCGCTGGTGCGCTGGGAATACAACTACCGGCCGGAAGCCGGCACCCCGGAGGCCGAACTCTACGAGCGCTACCTGGTGCCCCGCGACTGGCTGGCCGAGGCTGACTGAGAAAACCCGATCGAGGACGCGCACGCATGACCGCCCCCATCGCCCCCTATCCCGCCAGCCGTCCGCGCCGCATGCGCCGGGATGCCTTCTCCCGGCGGCTGATGCGCGAACATCGCCTGAGCGCCGACGACCTGATCCTGCCGGTGTTCGTGACCGAAGGCGAAGGGGTGCGCGAGCCGGTGCCCTCGATGCCCGGCGTGGAGCGGGTCTCCATTGACCAGCTGCTGGTCGACGCGGCCGCCGGCCACCGCCTGGGCATCCCGGCGCTGGCCCTGTTCCCGGTGGTCCCGGCACAGAAGAAGAGCCTGGACGCCGCCGAGGCATGGAACCCGGAGGGCCTCGCCCAGCGAGCGGTGCGCGCGCTGAAGGCCGAGCTGCCGAATCTGGGCGTGATCACCGACGTGGCCCTGGATCCGTTCACCACCCACGGCCAGGACGGCATCATCGATGACGACGGCTATGTGGTGAACGACATCACCGTGGAGGCCCTGGTGCGCCAGGCGCGTTCGCATGCCGCGGCCGGCGCCGACGTGGTCGCGCCCTCGGACATGATGGACGGACGCATCGGCGCCATCCGTAGCGCGCTGGAAGACGACGGCCAGGTCCACACGCGCATCCTCGCCTACTCGGCGAAGTACGCCTCGGCGTTCTACGGCCCGTTCCGCGACGCGGTGGGCTCGGCCGGCAATCTCGGCCGCGGCAGCAAGGAGACCTACCAGATGGATCCGGCCAACGGCGAGGAGGCGATCCACGAGGTGGCCGCCGATCTGGCGGAGGGTGCCGACATGGTGATGATCAAGCCGGGCATGCCGTATCTCGACGTGGTCCACCGCATCCGCGAGCGCTTTCAGCGCCCGACCTTTGTCTACCACGTATCCGGCGAATACGCGATGCTCAAGGCCGCCGCCGAACGCGGCTGGCTGGACGAACGCGCCTGCGTGCTGGAGGCCCTGACCGGCATGAAGCGCGCCGGCGCCGACGGCATCCTCACCTACTACGCCCGGGCGGCGGCCGAATGGCTGGCGGAGGACGCCACGTCATGAGCCGCCCCGATCGCTACGCGGTGGTGGGCAACCCGATCCATCATTCCCTGTCGCCGCGCATCCACACCCTGTTCGCCGAACAGACCGGGCAGGCGATGACCTACGAGGCGCGCCGCGGCACGCCGGGGCAGTTCGCCGAAGAGGTCGGCGGCTGGCTGGCCGGTGAACTGCGCGGCGTGAACGTGACCGTGCCGTTCAAGGAGGACGCCTGCCAGCTCGCGGCCGTGCTCTCCGACCGCGCCCGCCGCGCCGGGGCCGCCAACACCCTGTGGACCGGCGACGACGGCCGCATCCACGGCGACAACACCGACGGCGTTGGCCTGCTGCGCGATCTGGAAGACCGCCTCGGCTGCCAACTGAACGGTCGAAGCATCCTGATCCTGGGCGCCGGCGGCGCCACCCGCGGCATACTGCAGCCGCTGCTGGAACGCCGGCCCGCCACGCTGATGATCGCCAACCGCACCCCGGCCCGGGCCGAGGGCCTCGCCCGCGACTTCGCCGATCTCGCCGGCGACACCCGCCTGGAGGCCTGCGCGCTGGACGCTTTACCCGACGCCCCGTTCGACCTGATCCTCAACGCCACCGCTGCCGGGCTGTCCGAGGATGCCCTGGAGCTGCCCGCGGGTCTGGTCGGTCCGCGGACCACGGCCTACGACCTGGTCTACGGCCCGGCCGCCCTGCGCTTTCTCGACTGGGCCGAGGCGAACGGCTGCGCACTCAGCAGCGACGGTCTGGGCATGCTGGTGGAACAGGCCGCCGAGGCCTTCGCGATCTGGCGCGGGGTACACCCCGAAACCGGACCGGTGCTGGCAACCCTGCGCCACGAAGCCGCCGACTGACCCGCCCCGGCCATGACCCCGCGCGAGCGCCTGTACGAGTACGCCCGCCTGACCCGGCTGGACCGGCCGGTGGGCATCTACCTGCTGCTGTGGCCGACCCTGTGGGCGTTGTGGATCGCCGCCGACGGCCTGCCGCCCTGGCATCTGCTGTTCATCTTCGTCGCCGGGGTCACCCTGATGCGCTCGGCCGGCTGCGCGATCAACGACTACGCCGACCGCCATTTCGACGCCCATGTCACGCGCACCCGCGACCGCCCGCTGGCGATCGGCAGCATCACCCCGCGCGAGGCCCTGATGGTCTTCGCGGCGCTGTGCCTGGTGGCCTTCGTGCTGGTGCTGTTCACCAACCCGCTGACCATCGCGTTCTCGGTGGTGGCGGTGCTGCTGGCGGGCACCTATCCGTTCTCCAAGCGTTTCCACCATTTCCCGCAGGTGCACCTGGGCGCGGCGTTCGCCTGGGCGGTGCCCATGGCCTTTACCGCGGTCAACAACGAGCTGCCGCCGCCGGAGGCCTGGCTGCTGTTCGTGATCACGCTGGCCTGGACCACGGTCTACGACACCTTCTACGGCATGGTCGACCGCGAGGACGACCTGAAGATCGGGGTAAAATCCACCGCCATCGCCTTCGGCGAGCTGGACCGCGCCATTACCGGGGCACTCCAGGTAATGGTCTGGATCGGGCTGTTTCTGCTGGGACGCAACCTCGAGTTCGGCGGGGTCTACATGGCCGGGCTGGCGGTGGTCGCCGCGCTGATGTTCTACCAGCAGTTCCTGATCGCCGATCGCCAGCCGGCCGACTGCCTGAGGGCGTTCAAGAACAACCACTATCTCGGCGCCGTGGTGATGCTGGCGATGGTCGGCGACCATCTGTGGCGCGCGGCCGCCTGAGCTGCAGGCCACGCCCAACGAACCGGCCTCACGCCCGCGCGAGCGTCAGCGCATCCACTCGCGCCGCCCCCGCCGCATACAGGACCTCCGCCAGCGCATCCAGCGTGGCCCCGGTGGTCGCCACGTCATCCACCAGCAGCACATATGCAGCCTCTGGCAGCTCCGCACCGGACCTCAGGGCAAAGGCACGCGCGACGTTGCGACGGCGTTCGCGCCGCCCCAGCCCCTGCTGCGACTCGGTGGCGCGTACCCGGACCACCAGTCGCGACGCCAGCGGCACCTCCAGCCGGCGCGCCACCTCCTGCGCCAGCTCCAGCGCCTGATTGAAACCGCGCTCGCGGTAACGCTCGGGATGCAGCGGCACCGGGACCACACAATCCGGGCCCTGCGGCACGTCAGGATGTATATCGGCCATCGCGTCGGTCACCTCTCCGGCCGCGCGCCGGGCCAGCTCCCGAAGCACGCGCGCCGCGGTCGCGTCATCGGCGTGCTTGCGCGCGAGGATCAGGCGATCCAGCGGCCAGGCATAAAGCCACGGGGCGTGCAGCCGGTCCAGGCGCGGCGCGTGGCGCTGACACCGGGCACAGAGATCGGCCGCGGTTTCCGGCTCGCCACAGCGCGGACAGGGCGCTGCCACCCGCGGCAGATCCGCCAGACAGCCCGCACAGACGGCCCCGCCTGCCCCGACGGGTGCGCCGCACACCCCGCAAGTCGACGGGAACAGGCCCTCCAGCAGACGTTCCCGCCACCACCCCGTCGTCCATGAAGGGCTGCGTGTCATGATGCTAAACTCCCGACTTTTACCGGCAGGATAGCTCATGGAAACCAGGACCATCTCGGGAAGCCGATCGCGGCGGGCGGCATCGCTGTTCGACATCGGCAACGTGATCGTGATCAGCGTCGCCGGCATCCCCCTGTTCCTGGTCGGCGGCGACGGGGTCGGCGTGGGGTTCATCATCGCAGCGATCGTCGGGATCGTCCCGCTGATCCTCTGGTTCGGGGGGTCCATGGTGCTCTATGCGCTGAACAAGCATCACCCCGACCCGCGCGTGGGACACCACACTCAGTGGGCGGCCTATCGGCTGTACGGACTGATGGGCGCGCTGATCGTGGTGGCCACGTTCTTCCCGCCCGACATCAACTACTTTCGTGCCTACTGGGGCGTGTCCGCAGTGATCCTGCTGCCATGGTCGCTGTATGCCCTTTACACCATCTTCAGCGAGCCCTGGTCGGACATCGATGTCCCGGCCGAGGCCGATCGGGAGCGTCACCTATGAGCGAACTGCGCCACGACTGGACCGCCGGGGAAGTGGAAGCCCTGCTGGATCTTCCCCTGAACGACCTGATGTTCCGCGCGCAGAGCGTGCACCGCGAACACTTCGACCCGAATGCGGTGCAGGTCAGCACGCTGCTGTCGATCAAGACCGGAGCCTGCCCCGAGGACTGCGCCTACTGCCCGCAGAGCGCCCACCACGACGTGGAGCTGGAACGCGAACGCCTGCTGCCGGTGGACGAGGTCGTCGAGGCGGCGCGCAACGCCCGCGCCCAGGGCGCGACCCGCTTCTGCATGGGGGCGGCCTGGCGCAACCCCACCGACAAGAACCTCGAACGCGTGATCGAGATGGTGCGCGCGGTCAAGGACGAAGGGCTGGAAACTTGCATGACCCTCGGCATGCTGAAGGCCGAACAGGCCCGGCGCCTGTCCGAAGCGGGGCTGGACTACTACAACCACAACCTCGACACCTCGCCGGAGTTCTACGGCCACATCATCTCCACCCGCACCTATCAGGACCGACTGGAGACCCTGGAGCACGTGCGCGAGGCCGGCATGAACGTGTGCTGCGGCGGCATCCTCGGCATGGGCGAGACGCGCCATGACCGCGCGCGCATGCTGCAGCAGATGGCCAACCTGCCGAAGCATCCGGAGTCGGTACCGATCAACCAGCTGATCCAGGTCGAGGGGACCCCGCTGCAGGACGTGGAGAACATCGATCCGCTGGAGTTCGTGCGCACCATCGCGGTCGCGCGCATCGTGATGCCCGCCTCCTACGTGCGCCTGTCCGCCGGGCGCACCGAGATGTCCGACGAGATGCAGGCGCTGTGCTTCCTCGCCGGCGCCAACTCGCTGTTCTACGGAGACACCCTGCTGACCACGCCGAACCCCGGCGAGAACCACGACCTCGCGCTGTTCGAGCGTCTGGGCCTGCAGCCGGAGACCGGCCCGGAACCCTCTGCGGAAACGGACCGCCCCGCCTCGGCATCGGCCTGAGCCAACCGGGCCGGTGGCGGGCGACTTTCCCGATCATTTCTCGGCGGTGGCGGCGGATTATGCCCGCCACCGCCCGGATTACCCCGCCGAACTGTTTGACTGGCTGGCCGCACACGCCCCGCAACGCGAACGCGCCTGGGACTGCGCCAGCGGCAATGGCCAGGCCGCGCTGGATCTGAAGCCTCACTTCTCGCAGGTTGTGGCGACGGATGCCGCCCCGGCCCTGCTCGCCGCCCTGCCGGCGACCACCGGCATCGACCGCATCGCCTGCGCCGCCGAGGCCTCCGCGCTGGCCGACGCCTCGATGGATCTGGCCTGTGTCGCTCAGGCCGCGCACTGGTTCCGCCACGCCGAGTTCCATGACGAGGTCGCGCGCGTCCTGCGCCCGGGTGGCCTGCTGGCGATCTGGGGCTACGGCATCCCGCGCGCCGAGGACCCGGCGCTGCACCGCCTGCTGACCGACTTCCACGACACCGCCCTGGCGCCCTGGTGGCCGGAAGAGCGCAACCATATCCGCAGCCATTACCGCGACCTGCCCTTCCCCTGGCCGGAGATCGACACGCCCGAGTTTCGGGTCGACCGCGATTGGGGCCGCGACACCCTGCTCGGCTATCTCGGCACCTGGTCGGCCATCGGCCGCGCGCACGCCGCCGGCCAGGATCCGCTGGCCGCACTGGAACCGGCCCTGAACGCGCTGTGGCCGAACCCGTACGTCACCGCCCGCGTGCACTGGCCGATCTTCCTGCGGGCCGGGCTGCGGCCGTGAGCCATTCATCATGAGCCATTCACCATGAACAAGTCGCTGGAGACCTTCCTGCAGGCCCGCCTCGACCGTGTACACACGCACGGGCGCTGGCGCCGCCTGCGCACGCTGGACGGGCCGCAGCAGCCGGAGCAGGTCATCGACGGGAAGCCGGTCGTCGCCTTCTGCTCCAACGACTACCTCGGCCTGGCCGCCGATCCGGCGGTCAGCGCGGCCGCCCGCGAGGCCCTGGACGCATACGGTACTGGCGCCGGGGCCGCCCACCTGATCAACGGCCACACCCGTGCCCACGCCGAGCTGGAACAGGCGCTGGCGCGTTTCACCGGACGCGAGCGGGCACTGGTCTTCTCCACCGGCTACATGGCCAACCTCGCGCTGGTACAGACCCTGGTCGGGCGCCACGACACGGTGTTCGAAGACCGCTGGAACCACGCTTCGCTGATCGACGCCGTGCGCCTGTCCGGCGCGCACAGCCAGCGCTACCGCCACGGCGACCCCGAACACCTGCGCCAGCGCCTCGAACGCACACCCACCAGCGGCCACCGCCTGATCGTCACCGACGGGGTCTTCTCCATGGACGGCGACCTCGCCCCGCTGCCGCAGCTGGCCGCGCTGGCCCGCGAGTTCGACGCCTGGCTGATGGTGGACGACGCCCACGGCTTGACCGTGCTCGGCGAGACCGGCGGCGGCTGCTGCCAGCATTACGGCCTGGATGCCGGCGACGTGCCGATCCTGATGGGCACCCTGGGCAAGGGGTTCGGCACCGCCGGGGCCTTCGTTGCCGGCAGTGAGGCGCTGATCGAGGCCCTGATCCAGACCGCACGCCCGTATATCTACACCACGGCGATGCCCGCCGCGCTGGCCGCCGCCACCCTGGCGTCCGTGCGCATCGCCGAGGCGGCCGGCGACCGCCGCGAACACCTGCACGCCCTGATCCGGCGCCTGGGCACCGGGCTGGATGCCCTGGGCCTGCCTCACCCGCCGCCGGACACGCCCATCCAGCCGGTGATCCTGGGCGATGCGGCGCACGCCACGGCCATCGCCGAGCGCCTGCAGCAGGCCGGCTTCCTGGTTCCCGCCATCCGCCCGCCCACGGTCCCCGAGGGCCAGGCCCGTCTGCGCATCACCCTGTCCGCCGCCCACAGCGAAGCCCAGGTCGACGCCCTGCTGAACGCACTCGAGCGCGCCCTGCGGGCCGAATCCGCAAACTGAGACCTCGCAGACAGCAGGAACGTGAACGATTTCCCGTTCCTGCATTGCGATTCACCGTCGGTTCAGCGCCCCGTGGCACGTTTTCTCCAAACGCACGCACGGAGGGCCGGAACATGCGACGTAACCGACTCATACCAAAAATCCTCGCGACGGCAATGCTGGCCGGCTTCGCGGCCGATGCGGTGGCACAGCCGCCACCGCATGCGCCCGCGCACGGCTGGCGCGCCCAGAATGATCCCGGCTATGCCGGCTACCATGGCCACACCCGCGACCGCTGGGATGAACACTGGGGCATCCTTGAAGGCCGCTGCAACCGGGACCGCATCGGGGCGGCCATCGGCGGCGGCGCGGGCGCCATCATCGGCCACCGCGTGGGTGACGGCGATACCGTAGCGGTACTCATCGGGGCGGCCGGCGGGGCCCTGCTGGGCGGGCTGATCGGCCGCGAACTGGACGGCCGCGACCAGGCCTGCATGGGACATGCCCTCGAACTGGCCGACAGCGGGCAGGACGTCCGCTGGGAAACCGATCAGGGCGAGAAGGTCCATTTCACGCCCGGCGAGAGCCGGTCGCAAGGGTGCCGCCCGTTCGAAATGACGATCGACGGGGAACGGCACACCGGCACTGCCTGTCCCGACGAGGAAGGCAGCTGGGCGCTGAAGGACTGATGCCGGTCGTGCGCGCGCTCACAGCTCGCCGCGCTCGGCCAGCGACACGGAGGTGTCGCCGATGATCAGGTGGTCCACCAGACGCACGTCGACCAGCGCCAGCGCCTCGCTCAGGCGCCGGGTGATCAGCGCATCCGAGCGCGAGGGCTCGGCCACGCCGGAGGGATGGTTGTGCGCGAGGATGACCGCGGCGGCGTTGTGGTGCAATACCCGCCGCACCACCTCGCGCGGATGCACGCTGGCGCCGTCGATGGTGCCGCGGAACAGTTCCTCGAACGCCAGCACCCGGTGCCGGTTGTCGAGGAACAGCACCGCGAACACCTCGAAGGGGTAGTCGCGCAGGCGGGCGCGCAGGAACCGGCGGGTCGCAGTTGGCGAGGTCAGCGCCTCGCCGCGCTCCAGATCCGCTTCCAGATGCCGACGGCCCATTTCCAGCACGGCCTGCAGCTGGGCGTACTTGGCCTGCCCCAGCCCCGGCGCCGCGCAGAACCCGGCCTCGTCGGCCTGCAGCAGCGGGCGCAGCCCGCCGAAGCGCGACAGCAGCTCGCGCGCGACATCCACCGCGCTCTTGCCGGTCACGCCGGTGCGCAGGAAGATCGCCAGCAGTTCGGCATCCGACAGCGCGGAGGCACCGCGCTCCAGCAGTTTCTCGCGCGGGCGCTCGCCCGCCGGCCAGTCGTTGATGGCCATGTCCACCTCCCTGTGGTCGGGTTCCGTTGCCCGGATACTGGCGCGGCGCAGCGGTCCGCGCAAGGCGTGCCCGCGCGATGCTCGCATCCGCGGCCGAATCCGGCACCCGGCCCGGCTCACGGGTTAGAATCCGCACATGAGTGATCCCGAGGACATCTTCGCGACCCCGGCGGACACCGGCGAGATGACCGATGCCCCGCGCATCCTGGTGGGCGTCAGCGGCGGCATCGCGGCGTACAAGGCCTGCGAGCTGGTGCGCGAACTGCGCCGGCGCGGCTGTGCGGTGCGCGTGGTGATGACCGCGGGCGCGCAGGCCTTCGTCACGCCGCTGACCTTCCAGGCGCTGTCCGGCGAGCCGGTGCGCACCCATCTGCTGGATGCCGAGGCCGAGTCCGGGATGGACCACATCGCGCTGGCCCGCTGGGCCGATCAGGTGGTGATCGCGCCAGCCACCGCGGACCTGATGGCACGCATGGCCCACGGCCTGGCCGACGACCTGCTGACCACCCTGCTGCTGGCCACCACCGCCCCGGTGACCCTGGCCCCGGCGATGAACCACCGCATGTGGGAACACCCGGCGACCCGCGCCAGCCACGCCACCCTGTGCGAGCGCGGCGTGCGGTTCGTCGGGCCGGACAGCGGCGAGCAGGCCTGCGGCGAGCAGGGCGCCGGACGCATGGCGGAACCCGCGGCCATCGCCGCGGCCCTGCTGGATACGCATCCGGGTGCGCTGCAGGACCGCCGGGTGCTGATCACCGCCGGCCCGACCCGCGAACCGGTGGACCCGGTGCGCTATCTGGGCAACCGCAGCTCGGGACGCATGGGCCTGGCGCTGGCCGCCGCCGCGCGCGATGCCGGCGCCCGGGTCACGCTGGTCCACGGCCCCTGCGAACACCCGCCCCCGCCGGGCGTCGCCACCCGCGCGGTGGAGACCGCGGCCGAGATGCATGCAGCCGTACTGGAGGCGCTGGAAGGGACCGAGGTGTTCATCGCCAGCGCGGCGGTGGCCGACTACCGTCCCGCCGCACCGGCGGACCACAAGCTCAAGAAATCGCGCGATTCCCTGAACCTGGAACTCGAACGCACCCCCGACATCCTGGCCGATGTTGCCCGCCGCGCCGAGCAGCTCGCCCCGCGCCCGCTGCTGGTCGGCTTCGCCGCCGAGACCGACCGCCTGCGGGAACACGCGGGCGACAAGCTCACCAGCAAGGGGCTGGATCTGATCGCCGCCAATCGCGTCGACGCCGGACGCGGGTTCGGGGATGTCGACAACGCGCTGCTGTGTCTGTGGCCCGGCGGCGAACGCGAACTCCCGCGTCAGCCCAAGGAGCAGCTGGCCGGCGAACTGATCCGCCTGATCGCCGACCGACTTGCCCCGGACACGAACCCCGACCACCCCTCCTCACCCCAGGAAGCCTGACGGATGCCCAGCCCCGAAATCGACCTGAAGATCCTCGACCCGCGCATGGGAACCGACTTCCCGCTGCCCACCCCCGCCACCGATGGCTCCGCGGGCGTCGACCTGCGCGCCATGCTGGAAGAGCCCATGAGCCTCGCGCCCGGCGAGGCCGAGCTGATCTCCACCGGACTGGCGGTGCACATCGCCGACCCGGGCTACGCCGGCATGATCCTCCCGCGCTCCGGGCTGGGTCACAAGAAGGGCCTGGTACTCGGCAACCTGGTCGGGCTGATCGATGCCGACTACCAGGGCCCGTTGATGGTCTCCGCCTGGAACCGCAGCGATGCGCCGATCTCCATCGACGTGGGCGACCGCATCGCGCAGCTGGTGATCGTGCCGGTGCTGCAGCCGCGGTTCCGCGTGGTCGAGGACTTCGAGGACTCCGCGCGCGGCAGCGGCGGCTTCGGCTCCTCCGGCCAGCGCTGATCGACACCAGCCCGCCACGCCGGGTGATAAACTCCGCCCCCGAACGTCAACCGGACCCCAGCCATGGACACCGACACCGCCCATTCCGTCGCCCATGTCCTGATCGAGGCGCTGCCCTACATCCAGCGTTTCGCAGGCAAGACCATCGTCATCAAGTACGGCGGCAACGCGATGACCGAGGACCACCTGAAGGCGAGCTTCGCGCGCGACATCGTGCTGCTCAAGCAGGTGGGCGTGAACCCGGTCGTGGTCCACGGCGGCGGCCCCCAGATCGGCAACCTGCTGGATCGCCTCGGCAAGAAATCGGAGTTCGTGGACGGCCTGCGGGTGACCGACCGCGAGACCATGGACGTGGTGCAGATGGTCCTCGGCGGGATCGTCAACCAGGAGATCGTGTCGCTGATCAACCGCTACGGCGGCCGCGCCGTGGGCCTGACCGGCAAGGACGGCCAGATGATCCGGGCCACGCCACTGCGCGGGGCCGATCCCGAGGTGGACCTGGGTCACGTCGGCCAGGTGGAAGGGGTCGATCCGGCGATCGTGCACACCCTGGACGACAGCAGCTTCATCCCGGTGATCGCCCCCATCGGCTTCGACCGCGAGGGACGCGCGTACAACATCAACGCCGATACCGCGGCCGAGAAGCTTGCAGTGGTGCTGGATGCGGAGAAACTGTTCCTGCTGACCAACACCCCCGGGGTGCTGGACGGCACCGGTACGCTGATGCCGAAGCTTGCCGCGCCACAGGTGGACGAGATGATCCGTGACGGCACCATCCATGGCGGCATGATCCCCAAGATCCGCTGCGCCCTGGATGCGGTACGCAGCGGCGTGAACGCCACCCACATCGTCGACGGCCGGGTGGAACACGCGGTGCTGCTGGAACTGCTGACCGACGAGGGCGTGGGCACCCTGATCAGTCGCTGAGCGACGCCAACCGCCTCAGTCCTCCTCGTTCATGACCAGCTCGCGGTAGTCCTCGGCGTCGGCGTCGAACTGCACGTTCATGTCGTCGATGCGTGTCTGCTGGCGTTCCATGTAGGATCGCTCCCGCTCCAGACGCCCGCGCACGTCCTCCAGCTGGCTGGCGTAGCGTCGCTGCAGACCCGGGTCATCCCGGTTGCGGCTCTTCTGGTCCTCGATACGGTCACGCTCGCGCTCCAGCCGCTCGGCCTGACGTTCGCTCAGACGGACGTTGTTCTCGAGTGCCTCCAGGCGCTGTTTGCGCTGGCGCTCAATCTCGCCAAGCGAATCGTAGGCGCGCTCCAGCTGGCGCCGGCGGGCATCACGCTCGGCGGAATCATTGTCTCCGGCCTCGGCCCGGCGTTCCTCCTCGGCCCGTGCCTCGCGCTCCTCAACGGTGGGCGGCGGCGGAACCACCTCGCGCAGAAAGCCGTGTCGGTCGTACACTTGCCGCTCTCGGTCGCTGGCCTCCGGGCGCGGGGTATGCGAGTAATGCACCGTGCCGTCATCGTCCACCCAGCGATGGACGTCTCCGGCCACCGCCGGTGCCACCGGCATGGCCAGCAACAGGGTCAGGGCACCCATCACAATCCCGGCGCGCACTGCGTTCCCGTTTATTGGTCCGTTTACTCTCATGTCCATCCTCGAGCATCTCGGGCTCACGCTCGTCGCCCTCATCGCCAACGGATTCTCCGCGCTGGCGGGCGGCGGGGCCGGGCTGCTGCAACTGCCCGCCCTGATCTTCCTCGGCCTCCCCTATCCGGTGGCCCTGGCGACCCACAAGATCGCCACGGTGGCCCTGGGCGCGGGGGCCGGCCTGCGTCATGTGAAGGAAAGCACATTTGCCCCGGCGCGACTAGGGGTCATCCTGGGCGCCGGCGTCCCTGGCGTACTGCTGGGGGCCTGGCTGGTACTGGAGATCCCGCCGCGCGCCGGCGAGATCGCCCTGGGCCTGCTCACCATCGCCCTGGGCTGGTATTCCTGGCGGCGCCCGCAGCTGGGACAGACGCGCCGGATCACCTCCGACAGCCTCAACCACGCGCTGATCGGTGCCGCCGGGCTGTTCGTGATCGGCGTGCTCAACGGCTCGCTGGCCTCCGGCACCGGGCTGATGGTGACCCTGTGGCTGGTGCGCTGGTACGGCATGAGCTACACCGAGGCGGTGGGCTACACCATGGTGCTGGTGGGGCTGGTGTGGAACGGCGCCGGTGCCCTGATGCTGGGCACCTTCGGCACGGTGCAGTGGGACTGGCTGCCGGCGCTTCTGGTGGGCAGCTTTATCGGCGGTTATCTGGGCGCCACGCTGGCGATCCGCTACGGCAACCGCCTGGTGAAGCGGGCGTTCGAGGTCGTCACGGTCCTCACCGGCATCGCGCTGCTGCTGCCGGTGCCCTGAACCTTTTCCGTCCTGCGGCTCCGCCGCGCGGGAGGCTCCGCAACCTCAGCAGGTATGGCCATTGCCGGGCACGTCGCAGCGGTTGAGCAGATCGAAGTGTTCGATCCCCTCGAGGATGCCGCGTGCATGCGTGGCCCGGGCGAAATGGATGCGCTTGAAACCACGCAGGGATTGCAGCTCGGGCTGATGATTGCCCACCACCACGCCCAGCAGGCGGCCGCGAAGCATGTCCTCGTCGTTGCCGGAATCGCCGGCGACCAGTACATGCTCCAGCGGGATGCCCCATTTGTCGGCGAAGTAGCGCACCGCCAGCCCCTTGGACGCCCGCACCGGGAGCAGGTCCAGGAAGCGTTCATGGGAATAGATCACGTGGGCGTGCAGGTCGGCCCGATACAGCCGGGTCTCGATCGTCTCCACGTCGATGCTGCCCGGCGGTTCGACAAAATAGCTGACCTTGTGCTCGCGCTGGTCGATGTCCGGCTGGGGCACAAGCCCGGACTCACCATCCAGTTCCTCGCGCAGTCGATCCGGTTCCCAGCGATGGCTGATATGCCGGGCCCAGCCGCGATCCGGGGTCTGTTCGGCCCCGTAATGGATCTCGCTGCCCACCGAGGTGATCCAGACGTCGGGCATCGGTACGCCGTGTTCCTGCAGCACCGCGGCGGCGGAATCGATGCGGCGCCCGGTAGCCACGCCGAAGGCCACCCGCTTGCGGTTGCGCCGCAGCCAGGCAACGAAGGCCCGGGTCGCCTTCGTGTCACCCAGCAGGGTGTTGTCGATGTCGGTGATCACCGCGCGGTCCACGTTCGCCAGTCGACCGGAGACCTGGCGCTGTTCGTGCCGCACCTGACGCACCTCGCGCGACAGCGAGCGCAGCAGGCGCACGTATTTCTCCGCGTGCCCGTCCCAGGAATAGTGCTTGCGCACGCCCTTGAGCCCGTCGCGCGAATAACGCTGCCAGCGCGGGCGATCGGCGAGGATCGCCTGGATGGAATCGGCGATCCCCTCGGGATCCAGCGGGTCGATCAGCAGGCCGTTGTGGCAGCGCGAGACGATCTCGTCGGGGCCGCCGTCATTGGTGGCGACGATGGGGGCGCCGCTGGCGGCCGCCTCGATCAGGGTCAGGCCGAACGGCTCGGTCAGGGCGGGATTCACGAACACCCCGCGGGTGGCCGCCACCAGGCGGTAGAGATCGGGCACGTCGTCCGAGCCGTGGTGCTTGGGATAGGCCACCTTGCCATACAGGTCGTGGCGGTCGATGCGCAGCAGCAGATCCGTGAGGACCTCGCGCGCGCCCTTTTCCAGATCGCGGATGTCGTCCCGGTTGCCGGCGACGATCAGCAGGTTGGCGTTCTCGCGCAGCCATTCGTTGCCGGCATAGGCATCCACCAGGCTGCGGATGTTCTTGCGCTCGTCGGCGCGCGACAGGGCCATGATCAGCGGCCGGTCGGGCTTTTGCAGGAAACGCCGGATCTCGGCCCAGATCGGCGGCTTGCGTTCGCCGCGTTTCGGCGGGTGAAAACGCTCGAGGTCGGTCCCCGGCGGGATCACCTCCATGCGCTCGGGCTGGTAGTTGTCGTAGGTGGCGTACTGCTCGTCCACCTCCTGACGGGTGCTGGCGATCACCCGGTGGGCGTGCGCCAGGGCCTCTTCCTCGGCATGGATGCGGGTGGAGATGTTGTAGCGCGACTCGATGTCGGCATCCGACAAACCGCCCTCGCGCAGGCGCTCGCGCTTGACCCGCCCGAGCGAGTGCCCGGTCTGCAGCATGGGCACGCCCAGCAGATTGGACAGCCGCACCGCGACCTGGCCGGCATCGGCGTAGTGACCATGGATCACGTCCGGGCGCAGGCCCACCCGGCGGATATGCGCCAGGGCGTTGTCGGCGAAGCAGTCGAGATACGGCCAGAGCTTTTCCTTGCGCAGGTAGCGCTTCGGACCGCAGTCCAGGCGTACGACATGCGCCCCGTCGCCCAGATCCTCCACCGGTTCGGCATAATCATCATCGACCCGGCTGTCGACCACCCGCCGGGTCAGCAGGTCCACCCGTCCGACCTGCGGATGCCGCGCCAGGGCCCGTGCCAGCTCGACCACGTAGAGGGTCTGCCCGCCGGTGTCGGCATCCCGGCCGAGTTCCAGATTTTCGCCTCGAATGAGGCCATGCACGCTGATCAGAACAAGATAAAGGCCTTCGCCCTGGCGGGACTTGCTCTGAGTCTTCTTCATGGCGTCTCCGGTTCCGGACTGTCGAACAGCGACAGGGTTTCGGGATTGTCGATCATGGCCTGGGACAGCAATACCGCGGTGGCCGACCAGGTCTGGCGGTAGTTGGCGCGTCGACCGATCAGGCGGCCGTGGCGGCCGTCGTAGTATTCGGGCCAGTCGTCGCGATGCAGCCGTTCGGCCGCCACCGCGTGCACGCTGCGGGCAAGATCCGGGCGGCCCACGCGCAGCGCCGCCCCGGTAAAGGCCCACAGCAGCGCCGGCCAGTTCCCGCCGTTGTGGTAGGACCAGGGCGTGTTCTTGGGGTCCGAACCGGTCAGGAGGCGCCATTCCTCGCCCATCATCGCGGGGTAGCAGATCTTCACCGGCATGGTGCCGATCAGGTCCTCGAAGCGCTGCTCGAAGGTCTGCATGATCAGCCGCGACTCGTGTTCGTCGGCCAGCCCGAACAGCACCGCCAGCAGGTTGCCGAAGCTGAAGAAGCGGAAATCCATGCGGCCCGGCCCCAGGTTGCCGACCAGGTAGCCGCTCTCCGACGGGATCCAGTCCACCAGCCAGTCGGGGATGCTCTCGGGGTAGATGTTCAGCGCGTTCTCCGACTCGTGGCCGAAGTGCTCGGTGCGGTAGCGATGGATCGCGTTCAGGCGTTCCAGGTCCAGCCAGTAGTAATGGCGGATGTAGTCCGCCAGCTGCCGGGTACGGATGGCCGACTGCTCGCACAGCTGCTCGGAGTCCGTATCGCAGGGCTCGAGCATCGCCAGCGCGGCCTTGAGCATGCCGTAGAACAGGGCCTGGATTTCCAGCGGATGCCCGTACACCCCCATGCGACGGTCGATCATGAAGCTGCCGTCGGGCACCAGCAGGGTCGGGAAGACCTCGAAGCGGTCCTGCAGACAGATGCTGAGGATCAGGCGGATGCCGCGCTGCACGTCGGGCGACTTGATGAACTCGTGGTCACCGGTGCGGTTCTGGTAGGCACGCGCCAGCAGCACCCACCACATCATGGAGTCCACCGGGGCCACCCGCCCGATCGCGCGGTCGCCAAAATCCGCAGCCAGGGTCTCGTTCCCCCGAGGGTCGGTCACCACGCGGAAGCTGGCCGGCATCACCCGCGGCAGGCGACGGTGGCCCTCGATCTCTTCCTGAGTGTCGCGGATCTGCAGGATCAGCCCGAGGAAGTCGCGCACCACCTCGGGCTCGTCGTGCAGCAGGTAGACCAGCCCGGAGGGCACGAAGTCGCGGATGAAGCAGTCGGCGTAATTGTCGGCCGGGGCCCGGGTGTCGAGGCTGGCCACGGTGCCGACGGTACGGCCCCGATAGCGCACTTCGGAGTCACGCAGGAGCTGGACGGCCGATTCCAGCGTGGGGTTGCGGGCATCATGCGGCAGGGTCGTCATGGCCCCAGTTTAGTGAAGCCCGGTTCGATGTGCACATGGGCCCCCTGCGGCTATCCGGCGTCGGGATGCACCGGCGCCGGCGGCTCGGCCGCCGGACGGGCGAACAGATAACCCTGACAGTAGTCCACGCGGTCGCGCAGCCAGCGCCATTCGCCGGCGGTCTCCACGCCCTCGGCCACGATGCGGATGTCCAGTTCGCGAGCCAGTTCGATGATCTTGCCGAGGATCTTCTGCTGGTATTCGTCGCCGTCGATGCCGCTGACCAGCTCGCGATCGATCTTCACGAAGTCGGGACGCAGCTGCGACAGCAGATTGAGCGAGGCATACCCCGCTCCCAGGTCGTCCAGCGCCACGTTGAAACCGGCATTGCGGTAGCGATCGATGATGCGGCGCAGATGTTCGGTGTCGGTTATCTGATCGCTCTCGATCACCTCGAACACGAACCCGGCCGGCCGCGTCACCTGCGGGTCGATCCCGTGGATCTCGCGCACCGTGGTCTCCAGGCAGAATGCCGGATCATAGATCGCCGTGGGATTGAAGTTGATGAACAGGTGGTCGTGGATCCCGCGCTCGGTCGCGCGGCGAATGGCGTTGATGCGCGCTGCGCGATCCAGATGGAACATCATCTCCGCCGCGCGGGCCTGGTCGAACAGGATGTTCGGCGGGATGAATTCGCCCGCCGGCGAGCTGGCCCGCACCAGCGCCTCCCAGGCGAACACCTCGTCCGGCCGCGCGGCATGCACGATCGGCTGGAAATGGAAATCGAGGGTGTCGGCGGCGAGGATGGCGGCCAGATCACGGGCCTTGTGCCGCGCGATCAGCGTGGACAGCAGATGGGTGTCCTGCAGGTGTTCCACCCCGAACGCCTGCCCCTCGGGGACGAAGGTCGCGCGGCAGCCACTTTGTTCCGAGTGACTGAGCACCTCGGCCAGGCGCGAAAGGGTAGTCCCCAGGTCGTGCTCGCCGTCGACGCTCAGCGCGAGGATACCGGAGACCGGCTCGCTGCAGGCGAAGTCCTCCTCGAGCAGCCGCCGCCGCAGGGTCGCCCGCGTGTGGGCGAGTACGGGTGCCAGGTAGAGGGTTCCCGTGCCATCGGGAAGGACGTTGATGCGTTCACAGTCCGGACAGCTCAAAATGGTTACCTCGACCGCCGCGTTGTTGATTCCGATCCGGCTGGAAAGATAGCACTAATCGGGAGAATGCCGACATGACCGAACGCCCTCAGCCGCAACCGGATGAAGAAGAACTGCGCCAGCGCCTGACCCCGGAGCAGTATCGCATTGCCCGCCAGGCGGGTACGGAGCCCCCGTTCTCCGGCGCCTGGCACGCACACAAGGCCGACGGACGCTACGGCTGTGCGGTCTGTGGCGCGGATCTGTTCGACAGTACCACCAAGTTCGACTCCGGCACCGGCTGGCCCAGCTACACCGCACCCGTGACCGCCACCGCGGTCACCGAACACCGCGACGACTCTCTCGGAATGACGCGCACCGAGGTCCGTTGCGCGCGTTGCGATTCCCACCTGGGGCACGTCTTTCCGGACGGGCCGGCGCCCACCGGGCTGCGCTACTGCATCAACTCGGCGGTCCTGACGTTCCGGCCGCGCGAGGAAACCGCTCCGTAGTAGAAACGCCGGGCGCAAGCGTCTAGAGTGAAAGCCAGATCATTGCCATGGAGCAGTTCGCCATGTTTTTCAAGCCCGCCCGTCTCCCCCTTGCTCTCGTCTCCGCCGGCCTTCTGGCTTTCTCCGCCCATGCCGCCGCCAGTGCCGGCGAAGCGGTAGAGATCGACGAGTCCGAACTGGACCCGGATGCCGAAGGCTATGAACCGCCGGGACGCTCGATCTACTTCTACGTCGATACCTACGACCTGGAAGAGCTCGCGGATAAGTACGCCCGCGACGAGGTGCACGTGATCGACGTACGCACCCGCTACGAATACGACACCCTGCGGATCGACGGGGCCCACCACGTCAGCCTCGACGACGAGGACTTCGTCGACAAGGTGCTCGAGATCCATCAGGAGGACCCCGACAAGCCGGTAGCCTTCTACTGCCGGGGTCACACCTGCTTCATGGGCTACCAGGCCGTGGAGCGCATGAAGGCGGCCGGATTCGACGATGCCCGGACCATGGACTACGGCGTGTTTGACTGGGCCGAGAACTACCCGGAGGACACCGCCCTGTTCGGCGAAGCGCCCATCGAGCAGGCCGACCTGATCGACTTCAACGAATTCCGTGATCGGCTGCTGCCCCCGATGGAGTTCTCCGAACGCGCACAGCAGGACAACGCCCGCGTGCTGGATATCCGGCGCCCGTTCGAACAGGACCAGGTCGGCCTGTTCCTCAATTCTGAAACCAATATCCCGGCCTCGGAAAGCGATGCGCTGTCGGAATACCTCGAACAGGTGCGCGACTCCGACGCCCCGCTGCTGGTCTATGACATCACCGGTCACGAGATCAAGGCGTTCCAGTACACCCTCGAGGAATACGGCATCGACAACTACTACTTCATGGAAGGCGGCTTCAAGGGCTTCCAGGAAGAGGTGCTGCAATAGACACCGCTTCCCGGGGCGCACCGGATCGCCCCGGGATCCCGCTGCGCCAGGCAGGCAACGGCTCCTGCGGAAGGGGGCATCGTCTCGCCAATGAAACCGACATCAAGCGGTCGGCCGGCGTCTGTTCCGGACCTGTTACCGACGGGTCTCGCCATCCACATCCCTGACCTCCTCATCCAGTGACTCCAGCCGCCGCGTAGTGGCCAGCGGGGAGGTCGTGCCGCGGGCGATCAGGTAGTAGGTGGCCGGGATCACGAACAGCGTGAACACGGTGGCGAACAGCACGCCCGAAAACACCGCCACCCCGATCACGAAGCGCGTCTCCTCGCCCGGGCCGGAGGCCAGGATCAGCGGGATGGAGCCGGCCACGGTGGTCAGCGCGGTCATCAGCACCGGACGCAGGCGCATGCGCCCCGCCTCGATCACGGCATCGCGGAACTCGCGGCCACGGTCGCGCAGCTGATTGGCGAACTCCACGATCAGGATGCCGTTCTTCGCCGCCAGTCCGATCAGCATCACGATCCCGATCTGGCTGTAGATGTTCAGCGTCTGCCCGGTGAGTGTGAGCCCGAGCAACGCACCCACCACCGCCAGCGGCACCGTCAGCATGATCACCAGCGGATGCACGAAGCTCTCGAACTGCGCCGCCAGCACCAGGAACACCACCAGCAGCGCCAGCGCGAACACGAACAGGATCGCCTCCGCCCCCTCACGCAGGTCCAGCGACTCGCCCTTGTAGTCGATCTGCGCCTCGTCCGGCAGCACGTCGCGGGCCGCCGCGTCCAGCGTATCCAGCGCCTGTCCGAGCGTGAGGTCACCGCCCACCCCGGCCTGCACGGTCACCGCGCGCGCACGGTTATAGCGCGACAGCGACGCGGGGCCGGCCTGTTCCTCGTACTGCACCACGCTGGACAGGGGCACCAGCTCGCCGGAGTCGGCGCGCAGATGGATATTGTCGATGGCCTCGGTATTGCGGCGCTGATCGGTGAGCCCCTCCAGCACCACATCGTATTCCTCGCCGCGATCCTGCCAGCGGGTCACGGCCCGGCCACCCAGCAGGATATCCAGGGTGCGTCCGATGTCGCGCATGGAGATCCCCAGATCCCCGGCACGTTCGCGGTCCACCGTCACGTTCAGCTGTGGCTGGGTGGGTTCGTAGTCGAGCCGCGGGTTACGCAGCCCGTCCAGGTCGCGCACCTCGTCCAGCACCGCGTTGCCCCATTCCTCCAGGGTCTCGAAATCCGGCCCGGAGATCACGAACTGCACCGGTGGCCCCGGCGCCCCGGTGCTGAGTCCCTGGCGCATGACCGCACGGGCCTCGATACCGGGCATCTCGCCCAGCGAGCCCTCGATCCAGTCCATCACCTCGCGCCCGGAGGGCTCGCGGTCATCCCAGTGTTCAAGGATCGCGATCACGAATCCGTCGTTGACCGTCTCCACCCCGCCGAAGCCGCGCGGGGTGCGCACCAGGGCGCGCCGTATCGGTCCGCCCTCCTCGCTCATCAGCGGCTGCAGACGGTCTTCGACCTCGGCCATCTGGCGGCTCATGTAGTCGAAGCTGGCGCCCTCCGGTCCCTCCACCATCACGAAGAACGCGCCGCGATCCTCCTCGGGCGCGAACTCCTCGGGCAGGGAATCGAACAGGTACCACGCCGCGATGAGCATCCCGCCCAGCAGCGGCACCACCAGCCAGGACACGCGCAGACCACCGGAAAGCAGCTTGCCGTAACCGTTCTCGATGGCGCCGAACGCCCGTCCCACCAGTCGCGCCGCACCGGTCTCGTCGTCGCCCTTCTTCATCAGGCGCCCGGCGAGCACGGGCGCCAGGGTCAGGGCCACGATGCTGGAAAACACCACGGCGATCGCCATGGCGATGGCGAACTCGGCGAACAGCCGCCCCACCATGCCGTCGAGGAAGGCCAGCGGCACGAACACTGCCACCAGCACCGAGGTGGTGGCGACGATCGCGAAGCCGACCTGGCGTGCCCCGCGCCAGGCCGCCAGCAGGCCCGGCTCGCCGCGTTCGATCCGCCGATGGACGTTCTCCAGCATCACGATGGCGTCGTCCACCACCAGCCCGACCGCCAGCACCAGCGCCAGCAGGGTCAGCAGGTTCACCGAGAAACCGAACAGGTTGATGCCGATGAAGGCCGCCGTCAGGGCCACCGGCACGGTCACCGCCGGGATCAGCGTGGCGCGCCAGCTGCCCAGGAACACGTAGATCACCAGGACCACGGCCATGGTCGCCACGCCCAGGGTGATATATACCTCCTCCAGCGCCCCCTCGATGAACACCGATTCGTCGTAGGTCGGGGTGAGCGAGGCCCCCTCCGGCAGATCGGCCTCCAGGTCGGCGACCAGCTGCTTGACGCCGTTGGCCACCTCGAGGACGTTGGCGTTGGACTGGCGGATGATGCCGAGCCCGATCATGTCCTCGCGGTTGCCGCGGAACTCGGTGCGCTCGGTGTCCGCGCCGACGTTCACCGATGCCACATCCCCAAGCTGCACCAGCTGCCCGTCATCGCCGCGCCGCAGCACCAGGTTCTCGAAATCGCCGGGGGTGCGGTAACTGCGGTCGACGCGCACGCGGAATTCGCGATCGTCGGAATCCAGACGCCCTGCCGGGAGCTCCACGTTCTCGCGTTCCAGGGCCTCCTGGATCTCCAGCACCGTCACGTCGCGCGCGGCCAGGGCCTCGCGGTCGATCCAGATGCGCATCGCATAGCTGCGCGCGCCCCCCATGCGCACCATGGCCACGCCATCCACCACCGACAGGCGGTCGACCAGGTTGCGGTCGGCATAGTCGGCCAGCTCCAGCCCGCTCATCTCGGTGCTGGAGAGGTTGAGCCACAGGATCGGGGAGGAATCGGAGTCGGCCTTGGTCACCTCCGGGGCCTCGGCATCGTCCGGCAGGTCACCGAGTACCCGGCTGACCGCCTCGCGCACGTCGTTGGCGGCCACGTCCAGATCGCGGTCCAGGCCGAACTCCACCGTGATCCGCGAGCGCCCGTCGTCACTGGAGGACTCCATGTAGCGGATCCCCTCGACCCCGGCGATGCGGTCCTCCAGCCGCTGCGTGACCTCGCGCTCGATGATCTGCGCACTGCCGCCCGGGTAGGCGGTGTCCACCGTGACCACCGGCGGGTCCACGTCCGGGTATTCGCGCAGCGGCAGCTGCTCCCAGGCGATCAGGCCGAACGTCACCAGCAGCAGGTTGAAGACAATCGCCAGCACCGGCCGGCGATTGGCCACATCCGAGACGATCATCCGTCCTCTCCGGCGTCGCGCAGGCGCACCTCCGAGCCGTCACGAACGCGCGAGACGCCCTCGGACACCACCGGCTCGCCTTCTTCCAGTCCGTCGGTCACCTCGACCCAGCCGTCCGCACGCCGCCCGACCCGGATACGCTCGCGGCTGACCGTATCGTCGTCGTGCAGGCGGAACACGAAGTGTTCGTCCGCGCGCTGGATCACCGCACCCTCGGGCACGGCCGGCGCGCGTTCCGGATCCAGCGCCAGGCGGACCGTGGCCAGCATGCCGGGACGCAGGTGGCGGTCGGGGTTGTCGGCCACCGCGCGCACGCTCAGGGTGCGCGTGGAGACGTCGATACGGTTGCTCAGCGCGGTGACGTCGGCGTCGAATTCGCCCGCGGCACTGCGGCCGGTGACCTTCATCCCCAGCTCGATCGCGGTGGCGAAGCGCTCCGGCACCGGGAAATCCAGGCGCACGGTACGGATGTCGTCCAGCTCGACGATGTCGGTATCCGGAGACACCATGGCGCCCGGGCTGATCTGGCGCAGTCCCAGGGTGCCGGTAAACGGCGCGCGGATGGTGCGATCCTCCACCTGTGCGCTGGCGGCCGCGAGCGCGGCCCCGGCCTCTTCCAGACGGGAGGACTGCTGATCCACCTCCTGGCCGGTCACGATGCCGTCCTGCACCCGGTCACGCACCCGCTCCAGCTCGCGCCGGGCCTCGTCGAAGCGTACCTGCGCCTCGTCGCGGCGGGCCTGTTCCTCGTCCGCGCTCAGACGCACGAGGACCTCCCCCTGCTCGACCCGGTCGCCCTCCTCGAACAGGATCTCCTCGACCCGCTCGGTGACCGTCGGTCGCAGCATCACCGACTCCCGGGCTCGGACCGACCCCAGGGCCTCGATGACGGTCTCGAAGTCGCGCATCTCCACGTCGGTCACCCGCACCGGGGTGCGGTCATCCCGCTCCCCGGCATCCGGCAGCGTCGCCTGGGGCGCCCCGTCCGGATGATCCTGCAGCCACCAGAACGCCCCGGCCGCCAGCACCAGTACAAGCACACCGACTGCAATCCCGCCTGCCTTCACGCGCGTACTCCCGGTTTGTTCAGTTCGGTTCGGTTGGTCCGTACCCGGCTAGCCCTCTTCCCCGGGGTTCCGCAGGGCGTCCGGAAGCGCCCCCAGCGGGCGCCCGTGCGCGGCCTCCAGATCCAGCCGCGGCCCCTTCGGCACGATGCCCGAGGGATTCAGCATCGGATGCGAACCGTAATAGTGCGCCTTGATGTGGTCCATGCGCACGGTCTCCGCCACGCCCGGACGCTGATAGAGCATGCGCAGATAGGCGGACAGGTTCGGGAAGTCCGACAGCCGCTGCCGATTGCACTTGAAGTGGCTGTAATACACCGGGTCGAAGCGCACCAGCGTGGTAAACAGCCGCCAGTCGGCCTCGGTCAGGCGCTCGCCGACCAGGAAGGGCTCACGCGCCAGGCGTTCCTCCAGCCAGTCCAGGGTCTCGAACAGGCGGTCGAAGGCGGCATCATAGGCCTGCTGGGTGGTCGCGAAGCCGCAGCGATAGACCCCGTTGTTCACGTTCTCGTAGACCCGGTCGTTGACCGCGTGGATCTCCTCGCGCAGGTCTTCCGGGTAGAAATCCAGGGTGTTGCCGGTGATGTGATCGAAGGCGCTGTTGAACATGCGCACCAGATCCAGCGACTCGTTGTTCGCGATGCGGTCGCGCTCGGTGTCGAACAGCACCGGCACGGTCACGATGCCGGTGTAGTTCGGATCGGTGCGGGTGTAGAGCTCGTGCATGTAACGCGAGCCATGCACCCGGTCCCCGGTGCAGCCGTCGCAGTCATCGAACGACCAGCCGGCATCGCCCATGTAGTGGTGCACCACCGACAGCCCGATATGCGGCTCCAGACCCTTGAGCCGGCGCAGGATCAGCGCGCGATGGGCCCACGGGCAGGCATACGACACGTACAGGTGATAGCGGCCGGATTCGGCCGGGTAGCCGCCCTCGCCCAGCGGGCCGGGACTGCCATCTGCGGTCACGTAGTTGCGGTACTGCTGGTCCTGACGCACGAACTCGCCGTTCGCGTCGGACTCCTCCTCCAGCCAGCCATCGCGCAGTTCGCCGTTGATCAGCAGACTCATGGGGCATTCTCCGGGGCGTTTTCAGGGCATGATGCCACCCCATAATCCCATCGAAGGAATCGAATGAAAATCCGGGATTTTCGCGGAGAACCATCGAGAAACTCGAACGGATGCCGACAATCAGTCACCGCTGCGGCCTGCCGCCTCCAGCAGCGCCCCGGAGAAGTCCGGCAGACCCAGCTCCGGCATCCACCCGAGTGCCTCCAGCAGGCTCCACAGGCCGATCAGCAGGAACAGCGCCGCGGCGAACCAGCGCAGCGTGCGCACGGGCATGCGCTCGGCAAAGCGCCGCCCCAGCAGCAGCCCGGGTACGGTGATCAGCAGGATCCCCAGGGTCGCGCCCAGCACCACCGGCACCAGGTTGCCCGAGGCCCCGGCCAGCGCGACCACGGCCAGCTGGGTCTTGTCCGCCATCTCGAACAGGAAGAAGGTGGTCGCGGCGGTGAAGAACAGGCTGCGGGCGCAGGGATTCTCCGGCACCCCGTCTTCGTCGTCCTCCGGGATCAGCACCCAGACCGCCATGGCCAGGAACGCGATCGCGACCAGCCACAGGTGCCAGTCGGTGTCGATCACCGAGAACAGCCACACCCCGGCCACGGCCGACAGCAGCTGATTGGCGAACAGCCCGGCGACCATGCCCCAGAACACCGGCCACAGGCGGTGACAGCGCAGGCCGAACAGCGCGGCGAGGAACATCGACCGGTCGCCGATCTCGGCCACGGCCACGGCAAAGACGGAAAGAAGAAAGAGTTCCATCACGGATGATCCGGGCCGGGCGGGCGATGACCGGTGGCATCGACCCCCGCCGCCCGGCCACGAGCGCGCCCGCCGCCATCACGGCGGGCCGGAGATCCATGCCACAGGTCTCGTCGGGCCGGGATGCGGCTGCCAGCGCCATGGTCCGTGCGGACCAAAGATGTTGACGCAGGCCCCCGTCACGCGTGGACGGGGTGACTACTCCCCTGAGCAGATTCAGATTCTATCCACGACCTTGCGCCCTGTCCAGATATCGCGCCGCCGCTTCAGCGGTACAGGCGGACCGCCTGACGCCGGCCTTCCACACCGCGGTTGGCGCAGAACGACTGCTCCTCGCCGTCGGCGTAGCGTACCTCCATGTTGAACCCGGCCGCCGGGGGATGGTTGAGAGCCACGTCGCGGCGCTCGCCCGGGCGTATTCGGCCTTCGCGCATCTCCGTCAGGCTTTCACCGTGGCTGAAGTTGAAATGGATCGCCTCGATCATCTCCTCGGTGTCGTTGTGAACCGTGACCAGCAGCATGCCCTCCGGGACCTCCGGCTCGGCCGACAGGTGCATCGCCAGACCGCCGACGAGAAGACCAAGCAGGAACAGCAGGGTGGCCGGGGCGCGCAGGAAATCGATCACGCGGTCACTCAGGTCGCGCGGATCATCCTGCCTCGGAATATTGCTCATGCCGGCCTCCCCCTCTACTATCAGCTGTTCCTAATGTACCGGCGCAGGCGCGGAAAGAGAACCGAGAACCGCGACCCGCCGTCCGGTGACCGGAGAGGAACATTCCGGTATTTTCCGCCCTCCCATCCAGCAAGCTCGAGCCATCAAGGCGGTCCGCACGTGGGAAAAGAAGAACGCAATCTGCAGGCCCTGGTCACGCAGCTGGCGGAGTTCCTGCCCAGCGGCAGCCTGCACGGCCGGGTCGGGCTGGAGAAGGAGACCCTGCGCGTCGGCCCGGACGGCTCGCCGGCGCGTACGCCGCACCCGCCGGCACTGGGCTCGGCCCTGACCCACCCCCATATCACCACCGATTACTCGGAGGCCCTGCTGGAGTTCGTCACCCCGCCGTTCGACGACGTGCGCGAGACCCTCGGGTTCCTCCACGACCTGCAGGCGTTCGCCGCGGCCAGCGTGGGCGACGAGATCCTGTGGTCCACCTCCATGCCCTGCGTGACCGCCGACGACTCGGCGATCCCGGTGGCCGACTACGGGCCCTCCAACGCCGGGCGCATGAAGACCGTCTATCGCCTGGGACTGGGCCACCGCTACGGGCGCAAGATGCAGGTGATCGCCGGAGTGCATTTCAACTACTCGCCGCGCGAGGAGTTCTGGCCGGCACTGGCCCGGGTGCTCGGCGAGGCCGATAACCGCGAGTTCCGCGACACGCGGATGATGGGGATGATCCGCAACCTGTTGCGCTTCGGGTGGCTGGTGCCGTATCTGTTCGGCGCCTCGCCGGCGGTCTGCAACTCGTTTCTCGAGGGTCACGGCACCACGCTGGAGGACTTCGACGACGACACCAGCTATCTGCCGCATGCTACCAGCCTGCGCATGGGGGACATCGGCTACACCAATCGCAAGGAGGCGGACACCGGGATCAAGGCCGACTACAACAGCCTCGCCGGCTATGTCGATTCTCTGCGCTGCGCAATCAATACCCCCTGCCCGGAATGGGAGGCGCTGGGGGTCAAGGTCGACGGTGAATACCGCCAGCTCAACGCCAACATCCTGCAGATCGAGAACGAATACTACTCCACCGTGCGTCCGAAGCAGCCGCTGGAGCGCTTCGAAAAGCCCACCGACGCGCTGGAGGCCCGCGGCATCGAGTACGTGGAACTGCGGTCGGTCGACATCAACGCGCAACACCCCCTCGGCGTGGACGAGACCCAGCTGCGCTTTCTCGAGACCTTCGCACTGGCCTGTCTGCTGCAGCCCAGCCCCGCCTTCGGCCCGGGCGAGCTGGAGGCAATCGACGCCAATCTGCTGCAGGTGGCGCACTACGGCCGGCGCCCGGGCCTGATGCTGCAGCGGCCGCAGGGTGATGTCTCCCTGCAGGAATGGGCGCGCGAACTGCTGGCGCTGATGCGCCCGGTGGCCGCCATGCTCGACCAGGACCGCCCGGGCGATCCGTATCGCCGGGCCCTCAGCGAGCAGTGGGGCAAGGTGGAACAGGCCGACCTGACGCCCTCGGCGCGCATGCTGGAAGACATGATGGCGCGCGAGGAGGGCTTTCACGTGCATGCCCGGCGCCTGTCGGCCCAGCACCGCGAGGCGTTCCGCTCCAACGGGCCGCTGCCGCGCGCCGACATGCTGGAGACTCTGGCGCGCCAGAGCCTGGCCGAGCAGGCGGAGATCGAGGCGGCCGATACCCTGGACTTCGACACCTTCCTGCAGCGCTACTTCGACGGCACCCTGCGCCACGCCTGATCCCCTAATCGCGACCGGAGCCCGCCGATGGCCGAATCCGACGACCGCCGCCTGTCCACCCGCTGCATCCATGCCGGCGAGATCGGCGATGTCCACGGCAGCGCGCTGACGCCGATCTACCCCACGACCACCTTCAAGTACCGCTCCACCGCCGCGATCCTCGACGTGGTGGAGGGACGTACCGGCGGGAGTCTGTACACCCGCTACGGCATGAACCCGACCATCCGCAGTGTGGAATCCAAGCTCGCCAGCCTTGAAGGGGCCGAGGCCGCACTGGTGTTCAGCTCGGGCATGGCGGCGGAGACCGCCTTGTTCCTCGCGCTGGGTCGCGCGGGCATCGTCTGCATCGGCGATGCCTACGGCGGGACCATGGAGCTGCTGGCGGAGCA
The DNA here is from genome assembly GCF_000377785.1 of Thioalkalivibrio sp. ALJ24. GTDB lineage: Bacteria > Pseudomonadota > Gammaproteobacteria > Ectothiorhodospirales > Ectothiorhodospiraceae > Thioalkalivibrio. The sequence goes on from NZ_KB898727.1 coordinate 248,800, forward strand.
GCTGCCGCAACTGGGGATCCGCACGCAGTTCCTGCTGGGCGACGAGCTTGACCGCCTGGACGCCTGCCTGGAACAGGGTGCCGGACTGGTGTTTCTGGAGACCCCGACCAATCCGGCGCTGGAGGTCTTTCCGATCAGCGAGATCGCCGCGCGGGCGCACGCTCGTGGCGCGCTGCTGGCGGTCGACAACACCTTCGCCTCGCCGGTCAACCAGAACCCGCTGGCGCTGGGCGCCGACCTGGTCAGCCACAGCGCCACCAAGTACCTGGGCGGCCATTCCGACCTGACCGCCGGGGCCCTGATGGGCTCGGCGGAGCACATCGCGACCGTGGCCGGGTGGCGCAAGAACCTGGGTTCCACACCCGCACCGGAGACCTGCGCGCAGCTGGCCCGCAGTCTGCACACCCTGGTCGTGCGGGTCCGCCATCAGAACGCCGCGGCCCGGTCCATCGCCGAGGCGATGCAGAGCCACCCCGGGGTCACCCGCGTGCGCTACCCCGGCCTGCCGGAGGATCCCGGCCACACGCTCGCGCGCGAACAGATGTACGGCTTCGGCGGCATGCTCACCCTCGAACTGGATGCCGACACCGAGGGCACCAGCGCAGTGGTCGACCGCCTGCGCCTGTTCGCCATCGCCCCCAGCCTGGGCGGCACCGAGAGCCTGGTGACCCAGCCGGTCACCACCACCCATCACGGCGTATCGCCGGAGGAACGCGTACGCCGCGGGATCACCGGTGCGATGGTGCGGCTTTCGGTCGGCCTGGAAGACCCGCAGGACCTGATCGACGACCTCCGCCAGGCCCTGGGGTAACACCGGCCAGACACCCGCGCTTTCCCGTGCTCTCCCCGGGGTGCGCTTTGCAGCGCGCCCGGCTTCTGGCAGTTTGGTCATTCATTCTTTCGGATCCGCACCCATCGTGAACCTGCCCCTGCCCCGCCGCCTCGGAGACTGGCTGCGCAGCCTGGGCCGCCCGCCCCGGTCGGGCGACGGGCGGCGCGTAACCCTGGCGGACACCGAATGGACCGACCTGCGCCGGCGGGTCCCGTTCATCCGCACCCTGAGCGCCACGGAGGCCGAACGCCTGCGCGAGCGCATCGAGGGCCTGCTGGGCAGCAAGGAATTCGTCGGCATCGACCACGAACCGGAACCCTGGCAGTGCCACGTAATCGCCGCCTACGCCGCCCTGCCAGTGCTGGAACTGGGGCTCGAGCCCTACCGCGACTGGCATACCGTGCTGATCTACCCCGACACCTTCGTACCCGATCACGAATGGGTGGACGAGGACGGCATCGTGCATCGGGGGGCGATGCCCCAGGCCGGCGAGGCCTGGGAGCGCGGGCCCGTGATCCTGTCGTGGAACGACGTGCTCGAACACGGCGCGGTGGTGGTGCACGAAGTCACGCATATCCTGGACGGCGGCAACGGCGACGTGAACGGCTTCCCGCCGCTGCCACGCGACCGCGATCCGGCCGCCTGGACCGCCGCCTTCAGCGAGGCCTGGGAATGGTTCAACGCCCGGGTCGAGACCCCGGGTGTATCCGAGGAAGATCTACCCATGGACCCCTACGCCGCCACGGCCCCCGAGGAGTTCCTCGCGGTCGCCGCCGAGGCGTTCTTTTTCGAACCTGCCCGGCTACGCGAGGCACTGCCGGACGTCTACGCCGAGATGGCGGGTTATTTCCGCCAGGAACCCCACCGCCGCGCGGCGGTGATCGAAACCTCCATACCCGGGGAGAGAATGACATGACGCCTGCCACCCGCCACCCCCGTTCCCGGCCCGTCGGCCGGACGCCGGCCCTGCTGACCCTGCTGGTGCTGGTGTTCCTGCTGGCACCGCCCCTGGCCGCCACCGACGGCGACTCGCGCTACGTGACCCTAGACAGCCTGGTGGTCAACCTGGCCGATCCCGACTCCGCCCGGTATCTGCAGACCACCGTGCAGCTGGAGACCGAATCCCGCTCCGACGCGGATCAGGTGCGCGATCACATCCCCGCGGTGCGCGACCGTCTGATCCACGTGATGGGGGGCCGCGAGCCTTCCGACGTGCGCGGCAGCGAGGGGCGCGAAAGCCTGCGCGAAGAGGCACTGGAGGAGCTGCGCGCGACCCTGGACGATCTCGCCGGCGCCCCGCTGATCGACGCCCTCTACTTCTCGGATTTCATCATCCAGTAGGACGCCAGCCCCCTGGCCGACCACGGCGGTCGGCGATCGTCAGTGCGGGCGATGCAGGAACGGCATCTCGCCGCGATCGGTCATGTGCCGGATCAGCGACACGCGACCGGGCTCCTCCTTCTCCAGCTCGTCCGCACACTGCGAGGGCTGGTGCGTAACCTCGGACAGCAGCACCTCGAGCTCGCGCAGATCCACCTTCGGTTCCTGCAGGTCTTCAGGCTTCGGATTCTCGATTTGATGGGTCTCCCAGAACATACGCGGGTGCCACATGTGGTTCTGCGCATCCGGATGGTGGAAGAGTTCGACACAACGACGATTCAGTTCCTGTGCGTTCATCGCATGACTCCTCGTTTCGTTGTACTCGACTCCTGTTATAGACCCCGTAATTTCCGAGTGCAAGGGTTGGTCTTTCACTCCGGCGAATCACCCGCGGCATCGGCCCGCGCGGCCTCCAGTGCCTCCAGCGCCTCCATCCATTCACCTTCCTGCGTCTCCAGCCGGCTGCGCAGTTCGCCCTGCTCGCGGGTCAGGTCGGCCAGCCGCTGCGCGGCCTCGGCGTCACCGGTGTACAGCGTCCCGTCGGCCAGTTCGGCCTCGATCGCATCCAGTCGCTGCTGTATCCGGGTGCACTCGGCCTCGGCACGATCGGCCTGCTTCTGCAGGGGCCTGAGCACCTCGCGGGTGCGCGCGGCGGCCCGCCGGCGCTCCTTCTGCGACTGCGCGGGCGCGGCCGGCGCGGCATCCGCGGCCGGCACGCTGGTCTCCGGTACGGCCTCGTTGCGCCGCTCCTGCAGCTCGCGCGCATAGTCGTCGAGGTCGCCGTCGAACTCGCTCAGGTGGCCGGCCTCCACCCGCCAGAACCGGTCACAGACCCGCGCCAGCAGCTCGCGGTCATGCGCCACCACCACCAGCCCCCCGGCGTAGGCCTCCAGCGCCTCGCCCAGGGCCTCGCGCATGTCCAGGTCCAGGTGGTTGGTGGGTTCGTCCAGCAGCAGCAGCGACGGTGCCTGCCACATCAACAGGGCCAGCACCAGGCGGACGCGCTCGCCTCCGGAACATTCGCCCACCGGCCGGTCGGCATGTTCGCCGCCGAACCCCAGACCGCCGATAAAGTTGCGAAGGTCCTGTTCCGTGGCCCGCGGATCCAGGCGCTGCAGATGCATCAGCGGCGAGGCCGCCAGATCCAGCTGCTCGCGCTGGTGCTGGGCGAAATAGCCGACCCGCAGATCCGGTGCCGGGCAACGCTCGCCGACATCCGGCGTCAGCTCGCCGGCCAGCAGGGCCAGGAGCGTCGATTTGCCGGCACCATTGGGACCGAGGATCCCGATGCGGTCCTCCGGCCGCAGACGCACGCTGGCCGGGTGCAGACGCACCCGTCCGTCGCCCTGCACGCCGGCCTCGTCCAGCGCCAGCAGGGGATCGGGCAGCCGCTGCGGCGCGGGGATCTGCAGATGCACCGGACGCGCGGCACGGATCACCGCGACCTCCTCCAGCGCCTCCAGCCGCTTGAGCCGGCTCTGCGCCTGACGCGCCTTGCTCGCCTTGGCACGAAAACGCCGGACGAACTGTTCCAGATGGGCACGCTCCGCGGCCACCTTCGCCGCGGCCGCCTCGCTCTGCGCCATGGCCTCGGCGCGCCGGGCCTCGGCCCGGGTGTAGCTGCCGCTGTACAGGGTCAGGGTGCCGCGCTCGATATGGGCGATGTGCGTGACCACCGCATCGAGAAAACGCCGGTCGTGGGCGATCACGATCACGGTGCCCGGGTAGCGCGCCAGCCAGCCCTCCAGCCAGACGATGGTCTCCACGTCGAGGTGGTTGGTCGGCTCGTCGAGCAGGAGCAGGTCCGAGCGGGTCATCAGGGTGCGTGCCAGACCCAGGCGCATGCGCCAGCCACCGGAGAAGTCGGCCATCGGGCGGTCACCGTCCGCCTCGGCGAACCCGAGACCGGCCAGCAGGCGCCGCGCGCGGGCCTCGGCGCCCCAGCCATCGATCGCATCCAGGCGGGCGTACAACTGCGCCTGCGCGGCCCCGTCGGTCTCCCGTTCCAGGCGCTGCTGCAGATCCCGCAGCTCCGGATCCCCGTCCAGCACGTACTCCACTGCCGGACGCTGGCTGCCCGGCACCTCCTGCGGCAGATGGGCGACCACCCAGTCTTCGGGTACCTCGATGGAGCCGGCGTCCAGCGTCAGTTCACCCTGCAGCGCCGCCAGCAGGCTGGATTTGCCGGAACCGTTGGCGCCGGTGAGACCGACACGCCAGCCCGGATGCACGGTCAGCCCGGCCCCGTGCAGCAATACCTGGCGGCCGCGCCGCAGTTCGACGTCCTGCATGCGGATCATGGATCCAGCCTCCAATCTCTGGTCTTGCAGCGCGCGCAGTGTAACCGAGGCTTGACCGCGACCCGCCATCCCGTCGGGCGGGCACGGGTGTCAAAAAGCTGCCACCCGGCATTGCCGCGCGGCCATCACCTGCCACCGCGGGATCCAAAGTGCCGGATTTCCGCCATGCCATGATCCAGGGCCAAAGAATTAAAGATTCCATATCAATAAGTTACAAACCTGGCACATTTCTGGCTTGAACTCCGTCACACGGATCATCGATCACCGCGAGGCCGCCATGAGCAGCGATAACAACGCCACCAATCTGCGCCTGATCTCCAGCAACGGCGGGGGCCCGCAGCGCAACGCGCCCCTGGACGCCCTCGGTTTCGTACAGACGGTGACCGCCACGCTGGATCTGGACGCGGTGATCGAACGCATCAACGAACACCTGGCCGAGCATCTCGGACACAGCGGCTGGATCTTCACCAGCGACCAGGGCGAGAACTGGCAGGGCGGTGCGACCGACCGTCACCGGATCGAATACGCCCTCCGGTACAACGGTACCGACCTCGGATCCCTGGCTCTGATGCGGGGCCGGCGCTTCGATGATCAGGAGCAGGCTCTGGTGGAATCGGTCCTGGGTCTGGCGGCCCCGGCACTGCATAATGCCTGGCGTTTCCGCCGCCTGCGCGCGAACCTGGAACGCGACGAGCTGACCGGGCTGGGCAATCGCCGCGCCTTCGAGGTCCAGGGTCAACAGTGGCTGTCCGACTGCCTGCGCCAGGACCGATCGCTGTCCTTGCTGACGGTGGATCTGGACCACTTCAAGCAGCTCAACGACCGCTTCGGACATACCGTGGGCGACGAGATCCTGCGCGAGGTGGCGAGCGCGCTGCGCGATTCCACCCGCCAGTCGGACCTGTGCGTGCGCATGGGCGGCGAAGAATTCCTGGTCCTGCTGCCGGGGGCGGACCTGCGGGCGGGCATGGAGTGCGCGGAACGCATTCGTCAGGCGATTGCCCGGATCCGGGTCGCCGCCCGCGCGGAGGAGGGCGCGCCGGTCGCCAGCGACGGCGTGGCCACGATCACCGCATCGGTGGGCGTGTCCTCGCTGGGCCGGCACACCACCCTGCAGTCGCTGTACCAGAAGGCGGACGAGGCCCTGTACGCGGCGAAGGCCTCGGGGCGGGACCGGGTCCTCGCCGGCCACTGACGCCAGCGCCGGGGTTCAGCGCCCGTCGGCCTCGTAGCCCTCCCCGGGACGGATGAAATCGATACAGGTCAGCGGGGCCCGCAGGATCGCCTGACGCAGGGCCTCGACCGCCTCCGGACGCGGGAAACGGCTGCGCCAGGCCAGCGCTACCCGGCGCGACGGCACGGGTTCCGCGAACCGCCGCACCGCCAGCAGCCGGCGGGCATAGTGGTCGGCCCCCGCGGCGGTACAGGGCAGGATGGTGACCCCCATGCCCGAGGCGACCATGTGGCGGATGGTCTCCAGCGAGGAGCCTTCCAGATTGCCGGAGGTGCCGCCGTCGGAGGCGACGGTTTTTTGACACTCCGGGCAGCGCTCCAGCACCTGATCACGGAAACAGTGCCCGGCACCCAGCAGCAGCAGGGTCTCGCGCGCCATGTCCTGCAGCTCCAGCGTCTCGCGTTCCGCCAGCGGATGACTTCCCGGCAACACGCCGACAAACGGCTCGTCATACAGCGGCAGGGTCACGATCCCCGGCTCCTCGAACGGCAGGGACACGATGATTACGTCCAGTTCGCCCTGCTTGAGCCGCTCGCGCAGGCGGCTGGTGTAGTTCTCCTCGATCACCAGCGGCATCTGCGGCGCGCGCTCGTGCAGGACCGGGATCAGCTCGGGCAGCAGATAGGGAGCGATGGTATAGATCGCCCCCAGGCGCAGCGGCCCGACCAGCGGGTCCTGGCTCTGCGCCGCGACGTTGCGCAGCTGCTCCACCTCGGACAGCACCTGCCGGGCCTGGGCGATCAACCGCTCGCCGGCCGGGGTGACACTGATCTCGCCGTGGCCGCGCTCGAACAGCGTCACCCCCAGTTCGTCCTCCAGCTTGCGCACCGCCACCGACAGCGACGGCTGCGACACATGGCACGCCTCGGCGGCCCGCCCGAAATGGCGCGCATCGGCAACGGCCACCGCATAGCGCAGTTCACTCAGGGTCATGCCGCTCGCCTCCCTTGTCGTCCACCGTTCGCCCGCCCTCCGGCCAGTCCAGGGTAATGCGTTCCAGGGTGGCGCCCCGCAGGATCAGCCAGCCGCGCCGCCGCTCCACGCCATCCCCGGCAAAATCGAAAACATATTCCCGCCGCAGCACCGGATTGCCCTGCTGGCGCACCGGGCGGACCCGTCGACGCACCACGCTGCCGTCGAGAAACTGCACGCCGGCGCGGTCACAGGCCTGGCGCGCCAGCCGCCGGGCACGCTCGTGTGCCCGCCAGTTGGCGTTCAGATAGGCCACCACCGCGGCCAGGGCTAACAGGATCAACACGCCGGTCATGGATCGGTATGATACGCATACTGACACCGCACACGCCCGCCGCCCCTCCGGAGGCTCTCCTGTCGCCCCGGATCCCGGCGCCGCACCGACGAGGTCCGGACCCGTCCTGGAAACCGCATGAACGGCAACACCATCCCCTTTTCCGACCTGCTGGAAGGCCTGCGGGCGGTTGGCCGCGAGGAACTCCTTCCGCGATTTGCCGGCGGCACGCCGGTGGATTACAAGCCGGACGGCTCGGTGATCACGCCGGCGGACCACGCCGCGGACGCCGCGATCCGCCATCTGCTGCGCGGGCTGGGGATCCACGAGCCCGTCCTCAGTGAAGAACAGACGGCCGAAGAGCAGCAGCGGGTACTGGACGAGGCCTCGACGTTCTGGCTGCTGGACCCGCTCGACGGCACCAGCAACTTCGCCGCCGGCCTGCCGTTCTTCGCGATCTCCCTGGCACGCATCGAGGGGGACCGCGTGACCCACGGGGCCACCCTGGACCCGGTGCGCGGAGAACTGTTTTCCGCCACCGCGGACGGCCCGCTGCTGCTGAACGGCGAACGACCCGGCACCGCCGGTTCCGCGATCCCGCCCCTGCATCGCTGCATCGCCCTGGTGGACTACAAGCGGGTGCCGCGGACGCTGGGACTGGCCCTGCTGGACGCGGCACCGTTCGCCTCACAGCGCAATCTTGGCGCCTGCGCGCTGGAATGGGCCTGGCTGGCGGCCGGCCGGGCGGATCTCTACCTGCATGGCGGACAGGCCCCGTGGGACAGCACCGCCGGCACCCTGATGCTGCGGCGAGCAGGAGGCGACATGGGCGATCTGACCGGTCATCCCTTGTTCCGCCGTGATCTCGCCCGCCGGCCGGCCATCGCCGGCCGGGCCCCGGAACTGCATCGCGCCTGGCACGCATGGATCACCGACCACCTGACTCCGCCCGCCGGGGAAGCAACGTGAGGCGACTGTTCACCCGCGGCGGGCCCTCTGCTCGCCGGCGCAATACGGACCTTGCCCCGCGCTATCTGCCCATCGCGTGGAAGATCGTGGCGGTGATCGCCGGACTGACGCTGTCCGGGATCGGGGTGCTGGCGTGGGTGATCCTCAGTCAGGTGAGCACCGTGCTGGACAACCAGATCCAGGCCCAGGCGGAGCTGACCGTCGCCCCGGTGGCCCGCACCTCCGGCGAACTGATCCTCGCCGAGGACCACCTGACCCTGGAGACCCTGCTGAACTCGCTGGTGGAAGACGGGCGGGTCGAGTACATCGCCGCCTACGCGATCGACCGGGGCCGCGTGGCGGTGGCCGGCAGCATCCCGGGGGATAACGGCGCCGATTCCGTGTGGCCGCTGAGTGCCGGCAGCGAGCCCTATCGCCGCGAGGTCCGCTTTCAGGACGTCCAGGTGGGCTACATCGAGGCCCATATCGACGCCACGCCGATGCAGGAGCTGATACGCAACACCGTCAACGCGGGGATCATCACTGCCACCGTCGTGTTCCTGCTGAGTCTGGTGCTCGCGATCGACATCTCGCGGCGCCTGGTGCGTCCGCTGGAGCACCTGGCGCAGACCATGCGCGAACGCCTGCCGCCGCCCCCCGAGGATCACGACGACCCGCGGGTCGTGGTCCGCCGGGACGAGATCAGCCAGCTCACCGATGCCTTCAACACCATGGCGCAGGACCTGCTGCGCAAGGACCAGGTCGAGGCGGCGCTGCGGCGCTACGTCTCCACCGGCGTGGCCGAGGACATCCTCGAGAATCTGGACCGGGTCGAGCTGGGCGGACGCGCAGTGGAAGGGTCGGTGCTGTTCGCCGACATCACCGGCTACACCGCCCTGTCTCAGCAGTGCACCCCGGAGGAGCTGGGAAGCATGCTCAACGAGTTCTTCGGGCCGATGGCCGAGTGCATCGCGGCACACGGCGGCACGGTGGACAAGTACATGGGAGACTGCACAATGGCGGTGTTCGGAGCCGCCCGCCCGGACCCCGATCACCGCATCAGCGCCCTGTGCACCGGGCTCGCACTGCTGGATACCGTGGCGCGCATCAATGCCGACCGTGCGGCCCGTGGCGAACGCCGGGTGGAATTCCGCGTCGGACTGTACGCCGGCGAGATGCTCGCCGGCAACATGGGCGCACGCGACCGCATGCAGTTCACGGTGGTCGGCGAGACCGTGAATCTGGCCGCGCGCCTGGTGACCGTCGCACCGCCGGGCGGCCTGGTCACCACGCGCGATTTCATGGAGCATCCGCAGATGGTCGGGCACAAAACCGGGAGATTCGTGGAGGAAGATTTCGGCCAGCATCGGCTGCACGGCCTGCGCGACCCGGTGGACGTGGTCCGCGTAAGCCCGTCACAAGCCGTGTCATGACACGATATTGGCTCCGCTGCACCCTGCCCGGCATCCTGCTGGTCCTGGCGACACTGCACGGCTGCGCCCTGCTGGAACCGCTGCAGGACCCGGACACCCGTATCGATCGCGCCGTGGCGGCGGGTGAATACCGTCAGGCGCTGGAAATCATCGAGGGAATGGATGACGACGAGCGCACGGGGCGCGAGGCACGGCGCGGCGAGATCGAGGTGCGTGCAGCCGACGCCGCGGACCGGGCCCTGCGCGAGGCCGAGGCGAAGACCGCCGAGGGCAATGTGGGACGAGCCCTGGACATCCTCGAGGAGGCCGATGCGCGCCTGCCCGCCAGCGCCGTGCGCGAACAGCGCATCGAAGAGCTGGAGCACCACCGTCGCATCGGTCTCGATGCCCTCGAACGCCGGCACCGGATGATGGAGGCCGGCGCACTGGCCGAACGCCTGCGGCTGCTGGACATCATGCAGCCCCTGACGCGCGACGACGATGCACTGCCCGATGACATCGAAGAACTGCGCGAGCGCGGCACCCGGCTCGCCGCAGAGCTCGAGCGCGATGCGCGCGACGGCGATCCCGAGGCCGCCCTGGAGCGTCTGCGTCTGGCGGAGAAGCTGGACCCCGAGCGGCGCGAGGAGCGCGAACAGCGAATCGCGGAGCTGAAGACAAAGACCGGCGCCTCCCCCGACCCGATCGAACCCGAGGACACGCCCCCTCTGCTGGACGCCATCGAACGGGCGCTGGAGGCGGATGACCTGGTCCGTGCGGGGGAACACTGCCGCGACCTGTCCGAACAGGCGCTGTCGGGTTCGATCGCCGAACGCCACCGCTCCCTGTGCGAGCGCTGGGAGGAGCGCCGTGACGCGCGCACCGCCGAACTGCTGGAACAGGGCAATGCCGATTATGCCGCCGGACACATCCACCGCGCCCTGGAGGCCTGGGAGCATGCGCTGGAACTGGATCCGGAACATTCCGGGCTGCGCAGCGCCCACGAGCGCGGCCAGCGGGTACTGGAGCGTCTCGAATCCCTGCGCGGCCCGGTGGAAGGGCCGGATACGCCGGGCGAGACCCTGCCGGCGCCCTGACGGGCCTGATAGCATGCGCCCAACCGCAAACATCCCACCACCGGCCCGCCCATGAATCCGACCGTCCAGGACCTGATCGCCCGCGAACCCCACCGCGTGTTGCAGCTGGGGGAGACCGAGATCGTGCTGCTGGGCACGGCACACGTCTCGCGCGCCAGCGCCGAACAGGTCCGCAGTCTGATCGACACCGGGGATTTCGACGCGGTCGCCATCGAGCTGTGCGAGAGCCGCCAGCGCGCGATGCTGGATCCCGACGCGCTGGGCCGCATGGACCTGTTCAGCGTGATCCGCCAGGGCCAGGCCCCGATGATCGCCGCCAGCCTCGCGCTGGGGGCCTACCAGCAGCGCCTGGCCGAGCAGTACGGGATCGAGCCGGGCGCGGAGATGCGCGCGGCCATGGACGGCGCCCTCGACCAGGGCGTGCCGCTGGCGCTGATCGACCGCGATCTGGGCCTGACCCTGCGGCGCACCTACCGGGCCGTTCCGTGGTGGCAGCGCATGGGCCTGGTCGGCGGCCTGCTGGGCAGCGTGCTCAGCCGCGAAAAGATCGACGAGAGCGAGATCGAGCGCCTGAAGGAAGGCGACATGCTGGAGAACACCTTCAGCGAGTTCGCCGAGCAGTCCGAGGCCCTGTACGGCACGCTGATCCACGAACGCGACCTGTACATGGCCGCACATCTGCGGCGCATGGCCGCCAGTGGCGAACACCGGCGCATCCTCGCGGTGGTCGGCGCCGGGCACCTGGCCGGCATCGCCGAACAGATCGGCCAGCAGCAACAACCGCCGGACGAGATCCTGGACGAACTCGATCAGGCCCCGCCGAAGGCCCGCTGGCCGAAGGTGGTCCCGTGGGTCGTGGTGGGGGTGATCCTCACCGGCTTCGTCATCGGATTCCTGCGCAACCCCGACATCGGGATACAGATGATCATCGACTGGGTGGTCATCAATGGCGGGCTGGCCGCCGTGGGAGCGGCCATTGCCCTGGCCCACCCGCTGACCCTGCTGACCGCCGCGCTGGCCGCGCCGCTGACCTCCCTGAACCCCACCATCGGGGTCGGCTTCGTGGCCGCCGCCGCGGAGATCTTCCTGCGCAAGCCACGGGTCTCGGATTTCGCCCGCCTGCGCCAGGACACCACCCACGCCCGCGGGTGGTGGCACAACCGGGTCTCGCGCGTGCTGCTGGTATTCCTGCTGACGACCCTGGGCTCGGCCGCCGGCACCTACATCGGCGGGGCGCGGGTGTTCAGCCACCTGTTCGGCGGCTGAACACCCGGCTCCTCGGTCAGGCCCGCCTCAGTCGGGCCCGCATCAGTCAGGGATGCGCAGCACCAGCTTGCCGCGACGCCCGCCGGCCTCGATCCGCCGGTGCGCCTCCGCGGTCTGCGCCAGCGGCAGCACGTCCTCGACGTTGACCTCCAGGGTGCCGGCCTCCAGACGCGCCAGGCCGTCGGCCACGATCCTGGCCTGCCGCGCGAGGCCGGTCCGGCTGCGCTGCAGCATCGGCGTCAGCATCAGCTCCAGATGGATGGCCGCGTTCTGCAGGCGCGCCGGATTCCAGTCCATGCCGTCGGGAGGCGCGAGCAGGGTCACCAGGCGGCCACCAAAGCGGATCTGCCCGAGCCCCTGGACGAAGGTATCACCGCCCACCGTGTCCAGCACCAGGTCGAAATGGCGCCCGTCGGTGAATGCGGCGATATCGGCGGCGGCACGCTCGCTGCGGATGTCCACGTGATCCACGCCCAGAGCGCGCATCACGTCCGCGCCGGTCTCGCTGCGCACCAGACCCAGCACCCGGCCGCCGGCGGAGCGCGCCAGCTGGACCGCCATCTGCCCGACCCCGCCGCTGGCCGCATGCACCAGCACGTAGTCACCCTTTTGCATCCCGCCGCGATCGAACAGCGCTTCCCACGCGGTGATCCAGGCCAGCGGCAGGGCCGCCGCCTCGGCATCGGAGACCGCGTCGGGGACGGGCACCAGGGCCGCCTCGGGCACCACCGCCTGTTCGGCACAGGTCCCCGGATCCGCCCCGGTACCGCCGAAGCAGAAGGCCACGCGCTGCCCCGGGCGAACGGACTGCACCGCGCCGCCGCAGTCCTCCACGATACCCACCCCGTCACAGCCGGGGGTGTTGTGCGGCGCACCTTCCACCAGCATGCCGCCGGTACGGACCTTGGTATCCACCGGATTGACGCCCGCCGCCAGCAGGCGCACGCGCACCTCATCGGGCTCGCGGATCACCGGATCGGGGCACTCCCCCATGAACAGCACGTCGGCCGTGCCGGGTTCCCTGAACTGGATCGCTTGCATGTCGCTCCCTGGATTTGAGAAAGGCTGGATGGATGTAACGGTCACAGTCCGATGCCGATACCGATGCCGAAGTTCACTCGCCCCGGCGCGGAGCGGGTCATCACCGGCCACAGATGGAGCTGGCGCGCCTCCATCACCGGGAAGCGATACTCCGCCTCGCCCACCGTCCCGTCCTCGATGGAGGTCACCGCACCGGTCGCGGTGATCCGGCGCCCCGGACGGTAATCCACCGGGTCGAGGAACTTCCCGACCCGCAGCCTGAACCGGCCCTCGCTGGCGGCACCGGTCCGCGGTTCTTGGCCGCGCAGGGGGTAGGCAACGATCTCCAGGACCGTCACCTCGGGTTGATGGCTGACCTCCGCGATCACCCCGCCCCACAGCTGTTCGGTCTGCGGCAGACGGTCGGCCGTGACCGCGCGCGGCTCTACCGGCTCCGCCGGCCGGGGCGGTTCCAGCGGAGTGGCCGCACACCCACTCAGCAGCAACAGCAGGGCCGCTGCAGGAGCGAGACGGCGCAGCACACGCGAGGCAACGGGCAGATCCGGGCGTTCGGACATGATGTTCACCAGTAACGGGGATCGTGATGCCGGGGATACGGATAGCGCCAGCCGGGGCCGTAGTAACCCCGCGGCCCCCAGTGCCCGTACAACGGATCGTACCAGGGGTCATACCAGGGATCGTGATAACGATCGCGCGGTCGCGGACGCCGTTCCCACAGGTGAACCCCTTCGGCTTCCAGCCGTACGAACTCGTACGCATGCTCGCCGATGCGATCCTCCTCGCTGCCGGCGACGCGTCCGCGCACCGTCACTTCCCGCCCCGGTGCGTGGTCCCGCGGATCGAGGAACGCGTCGCTGTACACGCGGAAACGCCCCGGCGAGACGTCCGCCGGCTGCGGACGGGCGTCGCGATCCAGGGAACGCTTGACGACCTCCAGCACGGTCCCGTCGCGGGTGTTCTCGACCGCCGCGATCACCCCGCCCCAGACCACCAGGCGACCCTCCACGGCAGCCGGGTCGCCGCGGGCCACCGACAGCTCGACCGGGTCTTCGGGCAACGGGGCAACGCGCTCGGGTACCGACGCGCAGCCGGCCAGCACCAGCCCCGCAACCAGCGCCAGGGGCAGCGCATGCGAGCGCACGACGACGGAGCGAACAATGGCGAAACCGATCATGGGCGACATCCCCCTGATGATACGCCTTTGACCGCCGGGGACCGGCACGGGTTCTCAGCCGGTCGGGACCCCCGCATCGGAGCCGGACAGGGCCTGGACCGCGAGGACCTCGTGCTGGGCATCCTCCACCGCCTGCAGCAGCATCTCCGGTGAGACCCCGGCGGCCGACCAGGCCTCCCCGGTCAGTGGCGGTGCATCCGCCCAGTCCCGCGAATCGATCTCGGCGAGATGGGCGCCGGTGTTCGCCAGATGCACCAGCGCCACCGCGCGGCGGTATTCCTCGCTGGCCGAGGCCGGATCGTGGTGCCAGGCGATGCCCTGAACCAGAACCTCCGGCAGGCCCCAGCGTTCCGCCAGGGCACCGCCCAGACGCGCGTGATCGAAGCCCATCTGTTCACGTTCGGCTGCCTGCGGCGTCGGGCCGCTGGCGGTATCCAGACTCGCGAGGAAGGCTCGGTGTGCCGCCTCCGGCGACTGCGAGAACAGCAGCAGCTTGCCCAGGTCGTGCAGCAGCCCTGCCAGGAATACCGCCTCGGCCTCGCGCGGGGCGACGGTCCGGGCGAGCTGGCGGGCGATCACCGCGCAGTAGGCCGAATGGCGCCAGAAAGTCTCCAGCGGCAGGCGCTCCTGCTCCGGCAGGCTGCTCATCGAGCGGGTGACGGCGCCCGCAATGACCAGCCGCTGCAGGGTCCCGCGGCCCAGCAGGGTGACCGCCCGTTCCACCGAATCGACCGCGCGCGCCGGCGCATAGGCCGGGCTGTTGGCCATGCGCAGGACCTGCGCCACCAGGCCCGGATCACGCCCCAGTGCGTCCGCGATCTGTCGCTGGGTGCTCTCGTCGTCCTCCAGCAAACGCGACACCTCGAACACCACCTGCGGCATGGCGAGCAGCCGGTCCGCCGCCTCCACCCGGGCCTCGAGGCTGTCAAAGCCCGCTTCGTCGCTCATCGAATCTCCTCCCGCGGGGAATCGCCCGTCCGGATCGCCTTTTCAGCTTAGCCCCTGCGCCGCACCGACGCATCCCGGATCGGGCGGCCCGGTTCGCATTCCGCTTGTTGGCATTGCAGAAGCGGACCATACTCCGGGGACACACCGACCCAGGAGCCCTGCCATGCAACCATTGCGTTCCCTGAGTGCCGCCGTGGCGCTCGCCACGCTGTTCCCCGGGCTTGCGCTGGCCGAGCTGCACACCGAATCCGTGACCTACGAGCACGACGGCAAGACCTTCGAGGGGTTCATCGCCTGGGACCCCTCGGTCGAGGGTCCGCGCCCGGGCGTGCTGGTCATTCACGAATGGTGGGGCCACAACGACTATGCGCGCGGTCGGGCGGAGCAGCTTGCCGCCGAAGGCTACACCGCCTTCTCGCTGGACATGTACGGCGACGGGCGCACTGCGGACCATCCCTCCGAGGCCGGGGAATTCGCCGATGAGGTCCGCGAGAACCGCGAGGTGCTGCTGGAGCGCTTCGGCGCGGCGCATGACTACCTGCGCGGGCACGACGAGACCGCGGACCAGTCCGTGGCCGCCGTGGGCTACTGCTTCGGTGGCACGGTGGCGCTGGAGGCCGCGCGCGCCGGGGCGGATCTGTCCCTGGTCGCCAGCTTCCACGGTGGCCTGGCCACCGACGAGCCCGCCTCGGCCGACACCCTCAAACCCGAGATCCTGGTGTTCAATGGCGCGGCCGATCCGATGGTGCCGAAGGAACAGGTGGACGACTTCCGCGAAGAGATGGAAAACGCGGAGGCAGAGTGGACCCTGGTGGACTTCGGCGGGGTGCCGCACAGTTTCACCAACCCCGATGCGGACGAGGTTGCCGAACGCTTCGACATGCCGGTGGGCTACGACGAGCGCGCCGACCGGGATTCCTGGCAGCACCTGCTGGGGGCACTGGATCGGCGGCTCCGCTGATCCGGACCGCGGGCTTCCGGGAGTTTCAGAATCCCCGGAGGTAGATCAGCACCCCGAGGAAAATCACGGCCAGCAGGGCCGCGACCAGGACGCCGCGGAACCACGGACGCGACCACAGGCGGTCGCTGGACGGGGTGAAGCTTCCGGGCGATGAACCGGCGGCCGGCTGGCTGGCCGCTGCGGCTTTCTCGCTCGTATCCTCGCCGGAGCCGGCCGTGGGACCGCCGTTGAGTTCCAGTTCCAGGTCGCGGATGCGCGCACGCAGCGACTTGTTCTTGTGCAGGGCCTCGGACAGCTCCTGGTCGCGATGTTCCAGACTCTCACGCAGCTGCTGCAGCGTGCTGTCCTGGTCCGAGCACCGGGTCTCCAGCTCGTGCTGGGCCGACTCGGCGGCCGAGGCCCGTTCGCACTGCTGGTTACGCTCGTTGCGCAGGCGCTCCACGGTCTGCCTGGCCGCGTCCCGCTCTTCGCGGGCCTTGTCGCGCTCGCGTTCCAGCTCGACCAGCTCGTGCTCGAGGCGGATCACCTCGCCTTCCAGCTCGGTCACCCGCTGCTGACCGGTATCCTCGGCGGCCTCTTCCGCAGCCTTCGCCTCCGCCTCGGTACGGGCCTGTTCGAGGGCCTCCTCGCTCTGGTGCAGGCGCTCGCGCACGTCCTCGAGCTCCTGCGCCAGCGAGCGGCTCTTTTCCTCGTACTCGTCGGCACGCTGGTAGGCAGCGGTGGCGTCATCGCGGGATTCGGCCAGGGCCTGGCGCAGGCGTTCCAGCTCGTTGTGCAGCTCGCGATCGCCGGACGAACTCTGACGCAGCATCAGCTCGCGGCGCAGCTGCTCCGCCTCGTCACGCAGGCGGCGCAGCTCGGCGTCCGCGTCTGCGTCCGATACGGCAGGCGCCGGCAACAGCTCGCCCACCACTTCCCGCACGCGGCCCGGCACGAAGGGTTTCTTCAGCACGGCGTTGGCGCCCATCGAACGCCATTCGTCCTCGGCCTGTTCGTCGTTCTCCTGACCGGTCACGATTCCCACCGGCAGGTCCGCGGGGATGCCGTCGGCGCCGTCACGGATCCGCATCAGCAGACCCTGGCCATCCAGGTTGGGCATGGACAGGTCGGTCAGCACCAGACCAATGTCCTTCTGCTCCTGCAGCCGCTCCCAGGCCTCCTCGCCATCGGCGGCCTCGTACACGGTGTGGGTATCACGCAGGATACGCTGCAGGGCCACTCGAATGACCTTGGAGTCATCAGCCACCAGGACCGCATTGCGCGGCCCGCCGCCGGAAGACGTTGCGGATGAGTGGGTCTTCGCTGCTTCCGCCATGGTTACCCCCTGCGTGAATCCCTGCCTTCCCCCCGGCACCCGCCCGACCAATTCCCCGCAGGGGGACACCGATTTATCCAGATTACGTGCGAACGCCGGACAAAGCTACCCCGTCGGCGCGGCGACCTGCGGAAGGCCTTCACGTTTCGATTGCATGTCCGGCTAGATCGGGCCGGATTTCCAGTCGATCGAGTAGAGATCCCGCCGGCGATCCCGCAGGTTGCGCACCGACCCGTGGTTGCGCAGTTCCTTCAGGTTGTCGAGGTCGAGATCCACGATCAGGGTCATCTCGGTGTTCGGGGTCGCCTCGGCCGCCACCGCGTCATGCGGGAACGCGAAATCCGACGGCGTGAACACCGCGGCCTGCGAGTACTGCATGTCCATGTTCTCCACCCGCGGGAGGTTGCCCACCGAACCGGACATGACCACGTAGCACTCGTTCTCGATCGCCCGGGCCTGGGCGCAGCGGCGTACCCGCAGATAGGCGTTCTTGGTGTCGGTCCAGTACGGCACGAACAGGATCTGCAGGCCGTGATCGGCCATCACCCGCGGCAGCTCGGGGAACTCGACGTCGTAGCAGATCAGGATCCCGATCTTGCCGAAGTCGGTGTCGAAGACATGCACCTCGTCACCGCCCTGCAGGCCCCAGTAGCCGATCTCGTCGGGGGTCACGTGCAGCTTGTACTGGCGGTCCCAGGTCCCGTCGCGCCGGCACAGGTAGGACACGTTGCGCAGCACGTCGTCGTGGTATTCGGGCATCGAACCGGCGACGATGTTGATGTTGTAGGACAGCGCCAGGCGCACCATCTCCTCGCGGATGTCCTCGGTGTACTCCGCCAGCCGGCGCACGGCCTCGGCCGGATAGTCCTGGTTGAACGCGCCCATCAGCGGACCGTTGAAGAACTCCGGGAACAGCACGCAGTCGGCGCGGTACCCCGACACCGCATCGACGAAGTACTCCACCTGCTGGAACAGGGCATCGAGGTCGGCGGTGGGCCGCATCTGCCACTGGACCACGCCGATGCGCACATCCGAACGGCTGCCGCCGATCAGCTTTTCCTTTTCCTCGTAATAGATGTTGAGCCATTCGATCAGCGTGGCATACGCCCCGGACTTCTCGTCGTCCGGGAGGTAGTCCGTGATGATCTTGCGCACGTGGAAGTCGTTCGCCAGCTGGAAGGTCAGGATCGGATCGGTGATCTCGTGATTCTTGACCTTCTCCACGTACTGCTGTGGCGTCATCTCGTCGCGATGGGCCTCGTATCCGGGGATGCGTCCGCCCGCCACGATGGCACGCAGGTTCAGCTTCTCGCACAGCTCCTTGCGCGCGTCGTACAGCCGCCGTCCCAGACGCAGACCGCGGTAATCCGGGTGCACGAAGATGTCCACGCCATAGAGCGTGTCTCCGTCCGGGTCATGAGTGGTCAGAAAGCCGTTGCCGGTGATCTGCCAGTAGTTGTGGTGATCGCCAAAACGCTTGTACTCGACGATCAGGCTGATGGCAGCCGCCACCACTTTCCCGTTGTCCTCGATGCAGATCTGGCCTTCGGGAAAACGCGTTACCTGAGAGCGGAACTGCGCCTCGCTCCAGGCGCCGTCCAGATCCTGATACACCCGTTCCATGATCTCGCGGATGTCGTCGTAGTCCTCCAGCCGGGTCTGGCGCAGGGTGAGAAGGTGCTGACTGGAATCGCTTTCCTGACCTGAGGTCATGCGGTGCTCCGTTGGTGTGGGACGGTGGGCGCAAGTGCCCGCCGGGACATGGCTGCAGGATACAAACATTCAGCGATGTGCGGAAAGCGGGACAGGCCGTCCGCGGGGTGCCACAAACGAAAAGGCCCCGCACGGGGCGGGGCCTGATTCGGGTCACAGGGCGGGCCCTGCGGTTACGCGCTGCGCGCCTCGCGCTCGGCCGCGGCTTCCGCCTTGGCCTCGTCGCTGTCGTCGTAGCCGATGTTCGGCGCGAGCCAGCGCTCGGCCTCCTCGAACGACATGCCCTTGCGCTTCGCGTAGTCCTCGACCTGGTCGCGGTTGACCTTGCCCAGCCCGAAGTAGCGCGACTCGGGATGCGCGAAGTACCAGCCGGACACGGCCGACACCGGCAGCATCGCGTAGCTCTCGGTGAGCGTCATGTCGGCGTTTTCCTCCGCCTGCAGCAGCTCCCACAGCGTGGCCTTCTCGGTGTGCTCGGGGCAGGCCGGATAGCCCGGCGCCGGACGGATGCCCTGATACTTCTCTTCGATCAGGTCCTCGTTCTCGAGCTGCTCGTCCGGGACATAGCCCCAGTAGTACTTGCGCACGTATTCGTGCATGCACTCGGCAAAGGCCTCGGCCAGACGGTCCGCCAGGCTCTTGACCAGGATGGCGTGGTAGTCGTCGTTGGCCTTTTCGTATTCCTCGGCCTTGGCGTCGACGTCACCGCCGGCACTGACCGCGAACGCGCCAATGTAGTCGGGGCCGCCGGCCTCCTTCGGCATCACGAAGTCCGCCAGCGAATGGCTGGGCTGACCGCGACGCTTCTCGGTCTGCTGGCGCAGGTGGTGCAGTTTCTTCAGCACCTGGCTGCGGTTCTCGTCGGTATAGACCTCGATGTCGTCGTCATCGACGCTGTTCGCCGGGAAGAAGCCGACCACGCCGCGGCAGGTGACCCACTTCTCGTCGATCATCCGCTGCAGCATCTCCTGGGCATCCTTGAACAGCTTGCGCGCCTCTTCTCCGACCTTCTCGTCTTCGAGAATGCGCGGGTAGGCCGCATGCAGCTGCCAGGAATGGAAGAACGGCGTCCAGTCGATGTACTCCTTGACCGTGTTCAGGTCGAAGTCGTCGAAACGCAGCAGCACCGAACCGTCGCCGTGCGGATGCAGCACGGTCGGCTCGCCCGGCAGGTCTTCGGTCTCCAGTGCCTTCGGCCTGGCCGGGGCATAGGCCGACCAGTCGATCTGCGGCTTGTTGGCGCGCGCCTTCTCCAGCGACAGCCACTGGACCTTCTTCTTGCGACCGGCAGTCTGCTCGCGCAGCTTCGCGTATTCCTCGCGGATCTCGGCGGCGTAGTTCTCGCGCAGTTCGGGGCTGATCAGGCTCTGGGCCACGCCCACCGCACGCGAAGCGTCCTTCACCCAGACCACCGGGCCGGAGTAGTTCGGCTCGATCTTGACCGCGGTGTGGGCGCGCGAGGTGGTCGCGCCACCGATCATCAGCGGCGTGGTCATGCCTTCGCGCTCGAGATCGGCGGCGAAGTTGGCCATCTCCTCCAGCGAGGGCGTGATCAGGCCGGACAGGCCGATGACGTCGACGTCATGCTCCTTGGCGGCCTTCAGGATCTCGGCACCGGGCTGCATCACGCCGATGTCGATGACCTCGAAGTTGTTGCACTGCAGGACCACGCCGACGATGTTCTTGCCGATGTCGTGAACGTCGCCCTTCACCGTGGCCATCAGGATCTTGCCGTTGTTCTCGGTGCCGGTCTTCTCGGCCTCGATGTACGGGATCAGGTGGGCCACGGCCTTCTTCATCACGCGCGCGGACTTGACCACCTGCGGCAGGAACATCTTGCCCTCGCCGAACAGGTCGCCGACCACGTTCATGCCGTCCATCAGCGGGCCTTCGATCACCTGGATCGGGCGATCGAACTGCTGCCGGCATTCCTCGGTGTCCTCGACCACGTAGGTGTCGATCCCCTTGACCAGGGAATGCTCGAGGCGCTTGGCCACATCCCATTCGCGCCACTCGAGGTTCTCTTCCTTCTTGCCGCCGCCCTGGCCCTTGAATTCGTCGGCCTTCTCCAGCAGACGGTCGGTGGCGTCATCCCGGCGGTTCAGGACCACGTCCTCGACCAGTTCCTTCAGCTCGGGGTCGATGTCGTCGTACACCGCCAGCTGGCCGGCATTGACGATGCCCATGTCCATACCCGCCTTGATGGCGTGGTAGAGGAACACCGCGTGGATCGCCTCGCGCACCGGCTCGTTGCCGCGGAAGGAGAACGACACGTTGGACACGCCGCCGGAGACCAGCGCGTGCGGCAGGTCGTTCTTGATGCGGCGGGTGGCCTCGATGAAGTCCACGCCGTAGTTGTTGTGCTCTTCGATGCCGGTCGCAACCGCGAAGATGTTCGGGTCGAAGATGATGTCCTCGGCCGGAAAGCCGACCTTCTCGGTCAGCAGCTTGTAGGCACGGGTGCAGATCTCGACACGGCGCTCCTCGTTGTCGGCCTGGCCCTCCTCGTCGAAGGCCATGACCACGATCGCGGCGCCGTAGCGGCGGCACAGCTCGGCCTGCTTGATGAAGTTCTCCTCGCCCTCCTTCATGGAGATCGAGTTGACCACCGGCTTGCCCTGCACGCACTTCAGGCCGGCCTCGATGATTTCGAACTTGGAGGAGTCGATCATCACCGGGACGCGGGCGATGTCCGGCTCGCCGGCCAGCAGGTTGAGGAAGCGGACCATCGCGTCCTGCGACTCCAGCATGCCCTCGTCCATGTTGACGTCGATGATCTGGGCGCCGCCCTCGACCTGGTTCTGCGCGACTTCCAGCGCGACGTCGTATTCCTCGTTCTGGATCAGGCGCAGGAACTTGCGCGAGCCGGTCACGTTGGTGCGCTCGCCGACGTTCACGAACAGCGAGTCGTCGTCGATGTTGCACGGCTCCAGACCCGACAGGCGGCAGGCCGGCTTGATCTCCGGCACCTTGCGCGGCGGGAACTTCTCCACCGCCTCGCGGATGGCGCGGATGTGCTCCGGCAGCGTGCCACAACAGCCGCCGATGATGTTCAGGAAACCCTCTTCGGCCCACGGACCGACGTCCGCGGCCATCTGCTCGGGGCTCTCGTCATAGTCGCCGAACTCATTGGGCAGACCGGCGTTGGGGTGCGCGGAGACGTGCGTGTCGGCGATGCGCGACAGCTCGGCCACGTACTGGCGCATCTCCTTGGCGCCCAGCGCGCAGTTCAGACCGATGGAGATCGGGTTCGCGTGGCGCACCGAGTTCCAGAAGGCCTCGGTGGTCTGCCCCGAAAGGGTACGGCCGGAGGCGTCGGTAATGGTGCCGGAGATCATTACCGGCAGGTCTTTCCCGAGTTCATCTTCCAGGGTCTTCACCGCGAAGATCGCGGCCTTGGCGTTCAGGGTGTCGAACACCGTCTCGATCAGCAGGATGTCCACCCCGCCCTCGACCAGCGCCTCGGCCGCTTCCTTGTAGGCATCGACCAGGGTGTCGAAATCGACGTTGCGCGCGCCCGGATCGTTGACGTCCGGGGAGATGGAGGCGGTGCGGTTCGTCGGGCCGAGGATACCGGCAACGTAGCGCGGACGGTCCGGGGTCTTCTCGGTCCAGGCATCGGCGGCCTTGCGCGCGAGCTTCGCGGATTCGCGGTTCAGCTCGGGGACCAGGTCCTCCATGTTGTAGTCGGCCATCGCGATGCGCGTGCCGTTGAAGGTGTTGGCCTCGATGATGTCGGCGCCGGCCTCGAGATAGTCGTTGTGGATCTGCTCGATGATGTCCGGGCGAGTCAGCGAGAGCAGGTCGTTGTTACCCTTGAGGTCACCCTCCCAGTCCTTGAAGCGCTCGCCGCGGTAATCGGCCTCTTCCAGCTTGTACAGCTGGATGGTGGTGCCCATGCCACCGTCGAGGATCAGGATGCGTTCCTTCAGGGCGTTCTCGAGGTCTTGTCGCGTTGCCGTCATGTGCCGTACACCATTGGTTTCGAATGTCATTACTTTAGCACGCCGGACCGCGCGGCCCGGCTGCCCCCGCCACCGGCGGAGGCTGCGGCCCGGGCACCATTGGCGCTCCGGGCCGGAGCTGTCAGGATAGCGGAATGCAGGAATCCCCGATCCGCTGGTATCTGACTGCCCCGCAGCCCTGTCCGTACATAACCGACGGGCGCGAGATGCAGTCCCTGCTGGTCGACCCCGAGGCCCGGCTGGATGCCGCCGGCTTCGGGGCCTTGCTGGCCGAGGGCTTTCGCCGCAGCGGCCGTTTTGTCTATCGCCACCACTGCCCCGCCTGCGATGCCTGCGTGCCGGTGCGCATCCCGGTGGCCACCTTCCGGCCGAACCGCAGCCAGCGGCGCTGCCAGCGCGCCAATGCCGATCTCACCATCGAACTCCGCGCCCCGCCGGGTGCGGTCGATGGGCGCGCCGAGGCCGATCTCGACGAACACATGCCGCTGTTCCGGCGCTATCTGCATGCACGCCACGCCGGTGGCGGCATGGAGTCCATGGATCGCACGGAATATGCCGGCATGCTGAGCGAGCGCCATGCAACGGTGGAACTGCTGGAGTTCCGCCGCGCCGGCCAGCTGCTCGGCGTCGCGATCACCGACCGCACACCCCACGGGCTGTCGGCCATGTATACCTTCTACGAGCCGGATGCCCCGACCCGCGCGCTGGGCACGTTCGGCATCCTGTCCCAGATCGAGCGTGCGCGGGCCCTGGGCCTGGCACATCTCTATCTCGGTTACTGGATCCCGAACGCACCCCGCATGGATTACAAGATACGATTCCGCCCCGCCGAGGGTCGACGGGGCGGAACCTGGCGGGCCCTGGACGCGTAACGCCCCCGGGACCCGCGCTGACGGACCCGATCAGGCCGGCTTGCGGAAGCGGAAAATACCCCAGGTCAGATACCCGGAGTTGCCACCGTCGACCCAGTGCTGCAGGCCCTGCTTCATGCGGTCCATGTACTCCTGCGAGATGAAGCGCTTGAGCTCGTCCTCGCGCGACTCCAGTTCCTGCTTGACCCGACCGTAGTGGGTCGAGATCTGCCCGGAGTGCTCCTCGAAACCGATCTCGCGCAGTCCGGCCTTCTGCGCCGCATCGCGGTACAGGGACGGGGACGCGAGCGAATCGAGGTGGATGCGCGCGAGGATCGGATCCAGCACGCCCTCGGGGCAGTCATCGGTCTGCATCGGATCGGTGAAGATCAACCAGCCTCCCGGCTTGAGCAGCCGCGCCGCCTCCTGGATGACCTTGTACTTGTCCTCGTTCGGGCTGTGCAGGAACGAATCCTCGGACCACACCACGTCATAGGACTCGTCCGGCTCGTCGACCTTTTCGAAGGAGCCGTCCACCACGGTGATCTTGTGGTCCAGCTGGCGCGCCCGGTTGATCTCGCGATCGCGCTCGTTTTCCTTCTCGGACAGGTTGAGCGCCGTCACGTCACAGCCGTAGTTCTCCACCAGGTAGCGTGCCACGCCGCCGTAGCCCGCACCCATGTCGAGCACGCGCCACTGCGGTTCCGGCTCGCCCAGCATATCGGCCATGTGCGCAACGGTACGCCGGCTGGCGTCACCGATCGGCTCATCCTGGTACTCGTACAGGCCAATGTGCAGGTCTTCACCGCCCCACACCATCTTGTAGAAGGTGTCGGCATCCTCGCTGTTGTAGTAATCGCGCGCCGTCTCAACGACGTCGGAATAGTCCTGGCTCATCGTTCCTCGCCCTCGATGTAACGCTTGTCGGCGACGTGGATGAAGAAGTCCGGATCGGCTTCGCGATAGGTCTCCTGGAAGTCCCCGTAGGTCTCGATCTTCTGGAAACCGACCTCGCGCATCAGGCGACGCACATAGGCCTTGCGCAGCGGGAACATGTTCAGGAAGTACTCGGAACCATCCGGGAACTGGTACTGGAAGCGGGCCAGACCTTCGTCGACATGGGCCGGCTGCACCTGCACGTCGTCACCGCAGTAGTAATAGGTGTGCTTGGAGGAGTAACCGTGATCCAGGATGGTGTCATAGTTGCGCTGGTCCAGGATCAGCACGCCGTCGTGCTTGAGCGTGGCGTAGAACTCGGCCAGGGCCTTGCGCCGGTCATGCTCGTTGAACAGGTGGGTGAACGAGTTGCCCAGGCAGACGACGGCGTCGTAATGGCCGTGAATGTCGCGGTTGAGCATGCGCCAGTCGGCCTGCACCGTGCGCAGGATGTGGCCGCGCGAACGGCCGTTCTCGAAGGCCTTGACGAGCATCTCCGGGCTGCCGTCGGCGGTGACCACGTCGAAGCCCGCCTCGATCAACTGGACCGAGTGGAAGCCGGTACCGGCAGCGACGTCCAGCACGCGCTTGGCGCCACGCTTCTTCAGTTCCTCGATGAAGAACGTGCCTTCGCTCTTGGCGCGGCTGTCCCAGTCGATCAGGTCGTCCCACTTGTCGACAAAACCGGTGGTGTATTCCTCCAGGTAATGATCCGTATCGCGGGTTTCGATCGGCTCTTCGCCGAAATCCTGATCGTTCTTGATGTTCGCTGACATGCTGAGTCCTCTTGGCTTTGCTGCATGAAGTGCGACCGGGCATCGTGGCCCCGCCACACCGGATTACAACGCCTGCACGACCGAAGACGATCCCGCACCCCGGGTCGCTGGCATGAAACATCTCCTGCGAAAACCGGGTGCGGGCGGCCCGTCATCGCGGGCTCCCGAACGGATGCGTTGATTCCAGCATCCGGCGCCGGTCTGGCCGGCGGGTCCTGACACCCGGAAGGATTCGGTGGTTGCCCGGGTGCCGAGCCGTGGTCTGGCGGCCTTCGCGCGCCTGGCTCGGGGATCGCAAACGGTGCCATGCGTTGCGTCGGAACGCAGGCGTTGTGTCCGAAAGAGTTTTTATACGCTAAAGGTTTTGCGCCCAAATTACAAACCGGGCCCCGGACCGTGCCCCGGCGTCCGGCCGTGGCGCGACACCGGACCGGACCACCGCGACAACCCCGGCACCTTCGCTATAATGGCCGTTTTGACGCGATTTCGAGGTCCCATGACTACTCAGGCTCCCGTGCGCCGCGCGCTGCTGTCCGTCTCCGAGAAAACCGGCGTGGTGGAACTCGCCCGCCACCTCCACGAACGCGGCACCGAACTGCTGTCCACCGGCGGCACCGCCCGACTGCTGGGCGAGCACGGGATCCCGGTGACCGAGGTCTCGGAGCACACCGGCTTCCCCGAGATCATGGACGGGCGGGTGAAGACCCTGCATCCGCGGGTGCATGGTGGCCTGCTGGGCCGGCGCGACACCGACGCCGGCGCGATGGAGACCCACGACATCCCGCCGATCGACCTGCTGGTGGTCAACCTGTACCCGTTCGAGAACACCGTGGCGCGTCCCGACGCCACGCTGGAAGAGGCGATCGAGAACATCGACATCGGCGGCCCGGCGATGCTGCGCGCCGCCGCCAAGAACTACCGCGACGTGACCGTCGC
Organism: Thioalkalivibrio sp. ALJ24; assembly: GCF_000377785.1. GTDB lineage: Bacteria > Pseudomonadota > Gammaproteobacteria > Ectothiorhodospirales > Ectothiorhodospiraceae > Thioalkalivibrio. The sequence continues at coordinate 275,131 of NZ_KB898727.1, forward strand.
CACCGATCCCGGCCAGTACCCCGCGATCATCGAGGCCCTGGACGCGCACGACGGCATCCCGGCCACGCTGCGCTTCCGCTTCGCGGTGGCGGCGTTCGATCACGTGGCCCGCTACGACGCGGCCATCAGCAACTATCTGTCGGCGCTGGATGATCAGGGTAACCGGGAGGCATTCCCCGGCCAGCTCAACGCGACCTTCCAGCGGGTGGAGGCCCTGCGCTATGGCGAGAACCCGCACCAGAACGCGGCGTTCTACCGCGACCCGCAGCCGGCGCCGGGCTCGCTCGCCAGCTTCCGCCAGCACCAGGGCAAGTCGCTGTCGTACAACAATCTCGCGGACGCGGACGCCGCCTGGGAATGCGTACGTCAGTTCGACGAGGCCGCCTGCGTGATCGTCAAGCACGCCAACCCCTGCGGGGTGGCGGCGGCCCCGTCGCAGCTGATGAGCTACGAGCGCGCGTTCCAGACCGACCCCACCTCGGCCTTTGGCGGCATCATCGCGTTCAACCGCCCGCTGGAGGGGGACACCGCACAGGCCATCGTCAGCCGGCAGTTCGTCGAGGTGGTGATGGCACCGGAGATCACCCCCGGCGCCCTGCGCGCGCTGTCCGCGAAGAAGAACGTGCGCGTGCTGGAGATCCCCGACGCCCCCGCGGCCCCGGGACTGGACTACAAGCGCATCGGTGGCGGGCTTCTGGTGCAGGATACCGACCGCGGTTCACTGGCCGACGTGAACCTGAAGATCGTCACCGCGCGCACCCCCACCGACCAGGAAAACCGCGACCTGGCCTTCGCCTGGCAGGTGGGCAAGTACGTGAAATCCAACGCCATCGTATATGCCCGCGACCAGCAGACCGTCGGCGTGGGCGCCGGCCAGATGAGCCGGGTGTATTCCGCCCGCATCGCCGGGATCAAGGCGGCCGACGAGGGCCTGCAGGTGGCCGGCTCGGTGATGGCGTCGGACGCCTTCTTCCCGTTCCGCGACGGCATCGATGCGGCCGCCGGCGCCGGCATCACTGCGGTGATCCAGCCGGGCGGCTCGATGCGCGACGAAGAAGTCATCGCCGCGGCCGACGAGCACGGCATCGCGATGGTCTTCACCGGCATGCGCCACTTCCGCCACTGATCGTGGCCGCAGGAGAACGCTCATGAACCAACCGGCCATCAACGTCCTGGTCATCGGCGGCGGCGGGCGCGAACACGCGCTGGCCTGGAAGCTGGCACAGGCTGAGCGGGTCGCGCGGGTGCTGGTCGCGCCGGGCAACGCCGGCACCGCGGGCGAGCCCGGCTGCGAGAACGTGGACTGCGCCGCCACGGACATCGACGGCCTGCTCGCCGTGGCGCAGCGCGAAGAGGTCGCCTTCACCGTGGTCGGGCCCGAGGCGCCGCTGGTCGCCGGAGTGGTGGATGCCTTCCGCGCCGCCGGCCAGCCGATCTTCGGTCCCACCGCCGACGCCGCGCGCCTGGAGGGTTCGAAATCCTTCGCCAAGGATTTCATGCAGCGCCACGGCATCCCCACGGCGGCGTACGGCAGCTTCGAGGACGAGGATGCCGCACTGGCGTTCATCGAGACCCACGGCGCGCCCATCGTGGTGAAGGCCGACGGCCTGGCCGCCGGCAAGGGCGTAATCCTTGCACAGACCACGAACGAGGCGCGCGCCGCGGTACGCGACATGCTGGCCGGCAATGCCTTCGGCGAGGCCGGGCACCGAGTGGTGATCGAGGAATTCCTGCAGGGCGAGGAGGCCAGCTTCATCTGCATGGTGGACGGCGAACACGTGCTTCCGCTGGCCTCCTCGCAGGACCACAAGGCGCGCGATGACGGCGACCGCGGCCCCAACACCGGGGGCATGGGGGCCTACTCCCCGGCCCCGGTGGTCACCGACGCCCTGCACGACCGCATCCTGCACGAGGTCATCGAACCCGTAGTGCGCGGCATGGCCGCCGACGGCGAGGCCTATACCGGGTTCCTGTATGCCGGGATCATGGTCGATGCCGACGGCAACCCGAAGGTGCTGGAATTCAACTGCCGTTTCGGCGACCCGGAGACCCAGCCGATCCTGATGCGCCTGGAAAGCGATCTGGCGGACCTGGTCGAGGCCGCGCTGGACGGCCGCCTCGACCGGGTGGAGGCCCGCTGGGACCCGCGCGTGGCGCTGGGCGTGGTCGCCGCGGCGCAAGGCTATCCCGATGCGTATCGCAAGGGCGACGGGATCGACGGCCTTGAGGCGGTGGACCCGCTGCCGGATGCACGGGTCTTCCACGCCGGCACCACGAGCGACGACCGCGGCCGGGTCGTCACCGCCGGCGGACGCGTGCTGTGCGTGGTCGGTCTGGGCCAGGATTACGCCGACGCGCAGAAAAAGGCCTACACCGCCCTCGGGGAAATCCACTTCGAGGGTATATACTTTCGTACTGATATTGGCCACCGCGCCATCGACCGGCCCGGCTGAACGGGCGCCGGGGACGATGGCGCACGGCCCGACCGCAACCCCGGAGAACAAGATGTCCACCAGCGCCGCCGACACCCCCGTCCCCTCGCTCAGCCCCCTGCCGCATGACACCGAGGGGCTGAAGCAGTCCATCCGCGATGCCATGGTCCGCTTCGTCGGCAAGGACCCGCGGCAGGCCACCCCTCGCGACTGGCTCGAAGCCACCTCGTTCGCGGTGCGCGAACGCATGATCGAACGCCGGGTACTGACCCGCCGCCAGTTCGCCGAAGAGGACGTCAAGCGGGTCTATTACCTGTCGATGGAATACCTGATCGGGCGCATGCTGGAGGCCAACCTGCGCAATACCGGCATCCTCGACGAGGCCCGCGAGGCCCTCGCACAACTGGGACAGGACTACGACGAGATCGTCGAGTGGGAAGACGACGCCGCACTGGGCAACGGCGGCCTCGGGCGCCTGGCCGCATGCATCCTCGAGTCACTGGCGACTCAGGGCTATCCGGGCTTTGGCTACGGCATCCGCTACGAATATGGCATGTTCCGCCAGGAGTTCGAGCCCTACCGTCAGGTCGAGCACCCGGACAACTGGCTGCGCTACGGCAACCCCTGGGAGTTCCCGCGCGCCGAGCGCAAGTACCCGATCCGCTTCTACGGCGAGGTGGTGGAGCATCACCGCAGCGACGGCTCGGTGCACTACTCCTGGGAAAACGGGGAACAGGTCCTGGCCATGGCCTACGACTACCCCACCGCGGGCTACGGCCGGCGCAACGTGAACAACCTGCGCCTGTGGGGGGCCAAGGCGACCCGCGACTTCGACCTGCGCTATTTCAACGAGGGCGACTACATCCGCGCGGTGGCCGACAAGAGCCAGTCGGAGAGCATCTCCATGGTGCTCTATCCCAACGACGCCACCGCCATCGGCAAGGAACTGCGGTTGAAGCAGGAATACTTCTTCGTCGCCGCCTCGCTGCACGACATCCTCGACCGCCACCTGGATCTGGGCTACACGCTGGACGATCTGCCCCATCAGGTCGCGATCCAGCTGAACGACACCCACCCGGCGATCGCGGTGGCGGAGATGATGCGCCTGCTGATGGACCGCCACGAGCTGCACTGGGCCCGTGCCTGGGAGCTCTGCCGCAAGGTGTTTGCCTACACCAATCACACCCTGATGCCCGAGGCCCTGGAGACCTGGCCGGTGGACCTGATGACCCGTGTGCTGCCGCGGCACATGCAGATCATCTACCGCATCAACCACGAATTCCTCGAGATGGTGCGCCGCCGTTTCCCCGGCGATGAAGAGCGCCTCAAGCGACTGTCGCTGATCGACGAGGAAGGCGGCCGCAACGTCCGCATGGCCCATCTGGCGGTGGTCGGGTCGCACCAGATCAACGGCGTGGCCGCGCTGCATACCGAGCTGCTGAAACAGACCCTGTTCGCCGATTTCTACCAGCTGTGGCCGGAACGCTTCGTCAATGTCACCAACGGGGTCACCCCCCGGCTGTGGATGATCCAGGCCAACCCGGAACTGACCGAGTTCCTCGGCGAAAAGATCGGCCACGACTGGCAGTACGACCTGGACCGCCTGCGGGCGCTGGAGCCCTGGGTCGCGGATCCGGATCTGCAACAGAAGTTTCAGCAGGTCAAGCGCAGGAACAAGGAGCGCCTGGCCACGCTGGTGCGCGAGCGCACCGGCATCCGCATCCGCACGGACGTGCTGTTCGACGTGCAGATCAAGCGCATCCACGAATACAAGCGGCAGCTGCTCAAGCTGCTGCACGTGATCGAGCTGTACAACCGCATCCGCGACGGCGAGGACGTGCCCCCGCGGGTGGTGATCTTCGGCGGCAAGGCGGCCCCCGGCTACCAGCGCGCCAAGGACATCATCCAGGTCATCAACGAGGTCGCGGACATCATCAACCACGACCCGCAGGTGGGCGACCGCCTGAAGTGCGTCTTCATCCCCAACTACGAGGTCAGCGCCGCGACCGTGATCATCCCCGCGGCGGACCTGTCGGAGCAGATCTCCACCGCAGGCTTCGAGGCCTCGGGCACCGGCAACATGAAACTGGCCCTGAACGGCGCGCTGACCATCGGCACGCTGGACGGTGCCAACATCGAGATCCGCGACGCGGTGGGTGAAGAAAACATCTTCATCTTCGGCATGACCGAGTCCGAGGTGGTCGCCCACCGCGCCCGCGGCGAGGCCCCCGAGGCGATGCTCGCCGGGCGCCCGACCCTGACGCGTACGGTGGAGATGATCGAGCAGGGCTATTTCACCTGCGACGACAACGCCACCCATGCGGAACTGGGACACTATCTGCGCCACCAGGATCCGTTCTTCGTGCTCGCCGATTACCCCGCCTACCGCGAGGCCTGCGAACGCGCCGACAAGCTGTATGCCCATCCCGAATGCTGGAACGCCGCGGCGCTCACCAACATCGCGCGCATGGGCTATTTCTCCATCGACCGCACGGTGCGCGACTACGCGGAGAAGATCTGGGACGCCACGCCGGAACCGGTGGCCCCGAAGCGCAACGGCGGCTGAGCACGGCTGCCGAGCGAGGCCGCCCCGGTCATTCGTCCGGGTCGGCCACCTCGGCGATCAGGTCGTGCTCGCGGGTGTCCGTGATCCGCACCTCGATGAAGTCCCCGGCCTCCACCGACTCGGGATCGGCATCCGGCACGCGGATTACCCCGTCGATCTCCGGCGCCTCCGCAGCCGAGCGCGCGACCACGATGCCGTGTTCGTCGGTGCCGTCGACCAGCACCACCGGCTGTGTGCCAACCCGGCGGCGCAGGCGCTCGGCACTGATCTGTGCCTGCACCTCCATGAAGCGCGCCAGGCGCTCCTGGCGCACGGGCTCGGGAACCGGGTCCGGCAGGGCATTGGCCTCGGCCCCGTCCACCGGCGAATAGGCAAAGGCCCCGACGCGGTCGAGCTGCGCCTCGCGCAGGAACTCCAGCAGGGTCTCGAACTCGGCCTCGGTCTCCCCGGGAAAACCGACGATGAACGTCGAGCGCAGGGTCAGCCCCGGCACCTGCTCGCGCCAGCCGGCGATGCGGTCGAGCACCTTCTCCGCCGCGGCCGGCCGGCGCATGGCCTTGAGCACCCGCGGGTGGCCATGCTGCAGCGGCATGTCGAGATAGGGCAGCAGACCGCCCTCCTCGCCGGAACCCATCAGCGGGATCAGGCGATCCACATGCGGATACGGGTAGACGTAGTGCAGCCGCACCCAGATACCCAGCCGCCCCAGGGCCTCGGCGAGGTGCGCAATATCCGAGCGGATCGGGCGCCCGCCGTGGAAGCCGGTACGGTATTTCACGTCCACGCCGTAGGCCGAGGTGTCCTGTGAGATCACCAGGATCTCGCGCACCCCGGCCTCGGCCAGGCGCTCGGCCTCCGCCAGCACCTCGCCGATCGAGCGGCTGACGAGATCGCCGCGCAGGCCGGGGATGATGCAGAAGCTGCAGCGGTGGTTGCAGCCCTCGGAGATCTTCAGATAGGCGTAGTGGCGCGGCGTCAGGCGGATGCCCTCGGGCGGCACCAGGGTCTCGAAGGTGCCCGCCGGCGGCGGCAGGTGCTCGTGCACCGCCGTGACCACGTCCTCGTAGGCATGCGGCCCGGTCACCGCCAGGACGTCGGGGTGGCGTTCGTGGATCGTCTCGGCATCCTTGCCCAGGCAGCCGGTCACGATCACCTGCCCGTTCTCCGCCAGGGCCTCGCCGATCGCCCCCAGCGACTCTTCCACCGCCTCGTCGATGAACCCGCAGGTGTTGACCACAACCAGGTCGGCGCCGGTGTAGTCCCCCACAATCCCGTAGCCCTCGGCGCGCAGCCGGGTCAGGATGCGCTCGGAATCCACCAGCGCCTTGGGGCAGCCCAGGCTGACAAAGCCGACCTGCGGCACTGCGCTTGACAATGCGGACATGTTATTCACAAAGCGACTCCCGTCCTTTCACGCCGGCCCCGAACCGGGGCTGCACCGGGTCGGCGCCCATTGACACAAGAATAAAACTTTATTTTCAGGTACATAATAAATCTGGGCAAAAACTGACCAATTCAGAGCCCTGCGCCGCAGCAAGCCGCTGGAGCCATCCAGTGACAGTTCGTCCACAAAGTTTTCCACAGGTTTCGGGGAAAACTCGCGCGCCCCGGCGCAAACCCCGAAAGACAACGACCTGGCCGGACCGCCAGCCGCCTCGGGCGAAGACCGCCGCCGACTTGCGCGCGGCCACAGGAGGCGGCTATGCTAGCGCACTTTTCGCCCGAACACGCGTGAGTCGACCATGAAAGCCGAGATCCATCCCCAATACCGCGAAGTCAACGTGATCTGCAGCTGCGGCGCCAAGTTCACGACCCGGTCCACCCTGGGTCAGGACGAGATGCACCTGGACGTGTGCTCGCAGTGCCACCCGTTCTACACCGGCAAGCAGAAGATCGTCGACACCGCCGGCCAGGTGGACAAGTTCAAGCGCCGTTTCGCGTTCTGAACCCCGTCGCGAGGTCGCATCACGCGGCCCCGCAGGCAGGCGGCGGCCCCTCGGCCCCGCCGGCGTGGCCGATCCGGCGAGGGCATCCTTCGGGGTGCCCTCGTTTGCGTGCGGGCTCCGCAGGGCGGTCCGCAGGGTGTATGCTGAAGACGTGTCATCATCCCGCATCCCCGCGGGACCTGCAGGCAGAAACCGCATGAACTGGTCACGCATGAACTCGCTGTTCCGTCCGCTGCGCCGGCGCCTGCCGGTGCTGGCCCTGATCGCCGTACTGGGCATGGCCCTGGGCATGCCCGCCTGCACCACCAACCCGGTGACCGGACGTTCCCAGCTGATGCTGGTCTCGGAGAACCAGGCGATCGACGCCTCGCGCGAGGCCTACGTGGAGATGCTCTCCGGCGCACGCGACGAGGGGCGGATCAACGCCGACCCCGAGATGACCGAACGGGTCCACGGGATCACCGAACGCCTGGTCGCGCAGGCCATCGAGTACCGCCCGGAGACCGCCGACTGGGACTGGGAGATCGCGGTCATCGAGGCGCCGGACACCCTCAACGCGTTCGCAATGGCCGGCGGCAAGATGGCGATCTACTCCGGCATCATCAAACAGCTCGAGCTGACCGATGATGAACTGGCGCAGATCATCGGCCACGAGATCGGCCATGCGCTGTCCGCCCACAGCGCGGAGAAGATGTCGATGGCGATGGCCTCCAACATGGCGGTCACGACCTTCGCCATCACCGGCGACCGCTCCGAGCTGGCCCTGACCGGTGCCGCACTGGGCGCGGTGCTGGCGGTGCAGCTGCCGCACAGCCGGCGCATGGAGACCGAGGCCGACGAGATCGGCATCGAACTGGCGGCCCGCGCCGGCTATGACCCCGACGCCGCCCCGGCGCTGTGGCGCAAGATGGCGGAGCAGTCCAATGGCAGCCGCCACCCGGTGTTCCTCAGCACCCATCCGGCGCCGGAAGGGCGCCAGCGCGCGCTCGCCAGGCTGGCCGACGAGGTACGTCCGCTGTACGAGGCGGCCCGCGACCGCAACGATCTACCGACCCACCCGGTCAACTGAACCCACTGCCCGCACAAGGCCCGTTCGCAATCATGTCCGACGATTTCAACCAGCGCGCCCTCGACTACCACGCCCGCGAACCGGCCGGGAAACTGGCCATCCACGTCACCAAGCCCACCGCCACGCAGGACGACCTGTCGCTTGCCTACTCCCCCGGCGTGGCGGCCCCGGTGCGCGCCATCGCCGACAACCCCGACGAGGTCTACCGCTACACCGGCAAGGGCAATCTGGTGGCGGTGATCACCGACGGCACCGCGGTGCTGGGACTGGGCAACACCGGGGCACTGGCCTCCAAACCGGTGATGGAAGGCAAGGGCGTGCTGTTCAAGACCTTTGCCGGGGTCGACGTTTTCGACATCGAGGTCGACGCCGCCCAGCCCGAGGACTTCATCAATACCGTGGCGCGGATCGCCGGTGGCTTCGGCGGCATCAACCTCGAGGACATCGCGGCACCCCACTGCTTCGAGATCGAGCGCCGCCTGAGCGATCGCCTGGACATCCCGGTGTTCCACGACGACCAGCACGGCACGGCCATCATCACCGCGGCCGGGCTGCTCAATGCCCTGGCCATCCAGGGCAAGGATCTGGCCGACGCCCGGATCGTCTGCGTCGGCGCGGGTGCCGCGGGCATCGCCTCCATGCAGCTGCTGGTCCGCCTGGGCGCGAGCAAGCACCACATCCACATGGTGGACCGCAATGGCGTGATCCACAGTCACCGCGACGACCTCAACGAATACAAACAGATTTTCGCGGTGGACACCGACGACCGTACGCTGGAGGATGCCTGCCGCGACGCCGACGTGTTCATCGGGCTGTCCGGCCCGGACATCCTGACCCCGGAGATGCTGCAGAGCATGGCGCCGAATCCGATCATCTTCGCCCTGTCCAACCCGGATCCGGAGATCCGGCCGGATGTGGCCCGGGCCACCCGGGACGACCTGATCATGGCCACCGGGCGCTCGGACTACCCCAATCAGGTCAACAACGTACTCGGGTTCCCGTTCATCTTCCGCGGGGCGCTGGACGTGCGCGCCCGGCGCATCAACGACGCGATGCTGGTCGCGGCCACCCACGCGATCGCCGACCTGGCGCGCGAACCGGTGCCGCAGAGCGTGCTGGACGCCTACGGCCGCGACCACCTGGAATTCGGACCGGACTACATCCTGCCCACGCCGTTCGATCCGCGCCTGATCGAGACCATCCCACAGGCGGTGGCCCGGGCAGCCCGCGACAGCGGCGTGGCGCGAACCTGACACCACAAGCCGGGGAGCGCAGGCCATGCAGAAGATCGCCATCGTCGGAGCCGGGCGAGTAGGGGAATCCACCGCGCAGTTCCTCGCCCGCCGCGACCTCGCCCGCGAGATCGCGCTGCTGGACGTCCACGAGGGAACCGCCGCCGGGGCCGCGCTGGATATCCAGGAGACGGCGCCGCTGCTGGGCTTCGACACCCGTCTGACCGGTTCCCACGAGGCGGACGTCGTCGCCGGCGCGGAACTGGTGATCATCACCGCCGGGCTGCCGCGCAAGCCGGGCATGTCGCGCTCCGATGTCCTCGACAAGAATGTCGCCATCCTCGACGCGATCCTCGAACAGGTGCAGCAACACGCCCCGGACAGCCGTCTGCTGGTGGTCTCCAACCCGGTGGACGTGCTGACCTGGCGTGCAGCGCAGAAGACCGGCTGGAGCCGCGACCGGATCCTGGGCCAGGCGGGCGTGCTCGACACCTCGCGCATGGCCGCCTTCATCGCGCTGGAGACCGGGCTGTCGGTGCACGACATCCAGGCCCTGGTGCTGGGCGGGCATGGCGATGCCATGGTCCCGCTGCTGCGCTACTCGCACGTCAACGGGATCCCGCTGGACCGGTTCCTCGATCGCGAGACCCTCGATTCCATCGTCGAGCGCACCCGCCACGGCGGCGCCGAGATCCTCGCCCTCAAGCAGACCTCCAGCGCCTACGCGGCCCCGGCCGCGGCGATCGCCGAGATGGTCGAGGCGATGGCACTCGACCGGCGTCGGGTGCTGCCCACGGTCGCGCTGCTGGACGGCGAATACGGCCAGCGCGATGTCGCCACCGGCGTCCCCTGCATCCTCGGCCAGGGGGGCATGGAACGGATCGTGGAGCTGGATCTCCAGGCCGACGAACAGGCGGATCTCGAGCGTTCCATCGCCGGTATCCGGAAGGATCTTGAACGCCTGCAGTGAACACGCGGCCACCCCGGCCTGCACGGTCGTGGACACCAGCATCTTCGTGTTCCGCGCGTGGTTCGCACGGGGCCTCGACCCCGACCCGCAGGGGCGTCCGGGCGGTGCCCTGCACGGCTTCGTCCATTCCCTTTGCCAGTGGCTGCCGCAACGCGCCCCGGGGCCACTGGCCTTCTGTTTCGATACCTCGCTGCGGTCCGGTTTTCGCCACCGCCTCGATCCCGGGTACAAGGCCCATCGCCCGCCGGCGCCACCCGAGCTGCGGGCACAGTTCGCGCGCATCCGCGAGCTGCTGGAAGCCCTCGGGCTCGCGCAGTTCGCCCACCCGGAGTACGAGGCCGACGATCTGATCGCCACCCTCGCCCGCAACGCGCGCACGGCGGGACTGCCGGTCGTCGTGATGAGCGCCGACAAGGATCTGGCACAGACCATCGTCGGCGAACGCGACCGCCTCCACGACCCGGAGCGCGGCCGGCCCATGGATCGCCGCGCCCTCGAGAAGCGCCTGCGCGTGCGCACCGATCAGGTGGCCGACCTGCTGGCGCTGGCCGGCGATCGCAGCGACAACATCCTCGGGATCCACGGCCTCGGTCCGCGCGGTGCGGCACGCATCCTGCGCCGCCTGGGCGACCTCGAAAGCGTGCTCGCCGATCCCGACGCGGTTCGCCGCTGCAACCTGCGCCGCGCCACCGCGCTCGCGAACGCGATCGCCGCCGCCCCCGAACGCCTGCGCCTGTCGCGCCGGCTGACCGGTCTGGTGGACGACGTCCCGGGACTCCCCCGGGGTTCCGATCTGCCCGCCGAACTGCAGCCGCGCGGACCGGTCAGGGACATATACTTCCGGCTGCATGACCTTGGCGTGCATCCCGACTACCACGAGCGGCTGCTGCGCGCCGCCGCCCCGACCCCGGAGGCCATCCCGGCATGAACCCGGTCCGCATCCAGACACGCCTGATGGCGAGCCTTGCAGCTCTCCTGCTGCTGGCCACGACGGCCGGCCTGCCCGGCACCGCGAACGCCCATCCGCACGCATGGATCGACCTCAAGGTCGACTTCGAGCGCGATGACACCGGCGAGCTCGTGCGCATGCATCACGTGTGGCACTTCGACCCGATGTACTCCGAATATCTCCACGAGGACGCCCTTGCCCATCAGGAGGGCGACAGCGATGCCAAGCGCCTCAACGCGCTGGCGCGCGAGATCCTCGATAACCTGGAGGAGTACCGGTGGTATACGCACCTCCAGGCCGACGACCGCACGATCGAGGTACGCGCCGCGGAGGATCCGCGGATGGAAAAGACCAACGACACCCTGGAATACCGCTTCAGCCTGTCCCTGGAAGGGGCCCCGGACCCGGCGGATACCCCGGTAGAATACAAGGTCTACGACCCCACCTATTTCATCGAGATCCTGCATCCCGATGAGCGTCCGCCGCAGGTCCGCAGCGCGCCCGAGTGCAAGGCCGAGGTCGAACGCCCGCGTATCGATCCGGTGATGGTCGCGCGGGCCATGGCGCTGGACTACGGCGCCGAACCTGAAGAGGACCTCGGACGCCACTTCGCCGACCGCGTGACCCTGCGCTGCGACTGAGGGCATGAGCCGGATCCTGCTGTTCCACAAGCCCTGGGGTGTGCTCAGCCAGTTCACCGACCGCGAGGGTCGTCCCACCCTGGCCGATTACATCGACCTGCCCGGGGTGCACCCCGCCGGACGCCTGGACCGCGACTCCGAGGGCCTGCTGGTGCTCACCGACGACGGGGGCCTGAATGCCCGCATCACCCGCCCCGGTCCCGACTCCGCGGGCAAGAGCTACTGGGTGCAGGTGGAAGGCGAACCCGACGAGGCCGCACTGGAGGCCCTGCGCACCGGGGTCGAACTGCGGGACGGACTCACCCTGCCGGCGAAGGTCGACCGTATGGACCCGCCGGACCTGCCGGAACGCGACCCGCCGGTGCGCTTTCGCCGCCACATCCCCACCCGCTGGCTTGCGATCACTCTTTACGAAGGGCGCAACCGTCAGGTCCGGCGGATGACCGCGGCGGTCGGCCACCCCACCCTGCGCCTGGTGCGTTACCGGGTCGCGTCCTGGACCCTGGACGGTCTGGCCCGCGGCGAGACCCTGCGGCTCGGCTGAGCCCCGAAAAGTGCTGCCATGACGCGCAAAAATCGCCCTCGGGGATTGCCAGGCAAGAGGCGCTGGCGGATGATGGAAAAATACGTGTCGCTGCAGGAGAACCAGGCATGCGCAACCGCCCGCGGCTGATCGCCGGCACTCCCGGCATGGTCCTCGCCATGACCCTGACCCTGCTGATCGGCGGCCCGACCGCGGCTTCCGGCTCCGCCGCCGACGAAACCCGCTACGCCTTCGAACGCGGCCTTTTCGTCACGGCCGAACGCGCACTGAACCGGGGCAACACCGAGGCGTTCGAGCGCGCGCGAGAGACCCTGGCCGATTACCCCCTGGCCCCCTATCTCGACTACCGCCGCCTCGCCCGCAACCTCGGGCGTGCGGAGCCCGAAGCGGTGCGCGAATTCCTCGACCGCCACGGCGACACCCCGCTGGCCGACCGCCTGTACGCCAACTACCTGCGTCATCTGGGCGAGGAATCCGAATGGGATACCCTGCTCGAGATGGTCGACGACCAGCGTTCCATGGGAGTGACCCAGGACTGCTATCGCCGCCAGGCGCTGCTGGACCGGGGCGAGGATGACGCTGCGCTGGAGGACATCGAGTCGATCTGGCTGCACGGCCATTCGCGGCCCTCGGCCTGTGACCCGGCTCTGGATGCCTGGCGGGATGCCGACGGCCTGACCGGCGAGCTCGCGATGCAGCGCTTCGCCCTCGCCATGGACGCCGGCCAGACCGGGCTGGCCCGCTACCTGCGCCGCTACCTCGACCGTGACGACGAAGCCTGGGCCGAACGCTGGCTGGAACTCCGGGAACGGCCACGGCGGGTGGCGCAGGCGGACTTCGATGCCGACGACCACCCCCAGGCCAGCCCCATGGCCGAAGACGCCTGGAAACGCTGGGTCCGTTCCGACCTGGACGCCGCCCTGGAAGCCTGGGAAGAACGGTCCGCGGACGGCCCGGCCACCCTGGACGAAGACGGCCGCCATGCGGTGGCCCACGCCCTGGGCCTGCGCCTGGCGGTACGCTACCGCGACGAGGCCGCCGACTTCCTCGCCGGACTGGACGAGGCGGTCTTCGACACTCAGCTGCGCCAGTGGCAGGTGCGCGTGGCCCTGCGCGCGGGCGACTGGCAGACGGTACGCGATGCCGTGCGAGCGATGCCGCGTGACACCCGCGAGCAATCCCAGTGGCGCTACTGGTTCGCTCGCGCCGAGGAGGCCCTCGGCAACGACGACAGTGCCCGCCGGCACTTCGAGCAGGCCGCCAGCGGCCGCGATTTCCACGGTTTCCTCGCCGCCGACCGGCTCGGCCAGCCCTACCGCATCGGCCATCGCCGCGCGGAGCTGGATAACGGGGTGCGGGTACGCGTCAGCAACGACCCGGCCATGCTGCGCATGCGCGAACTGCTGCGCCTCGATCGCTACGCCGAGGCGCGGCGCGAGTGGCAGCATGCGGTCGCGCGCATGGATGACGAGGAACGGGTCGCGGCCGCGCGTGAGTTCGCCGAATGGGGCTGGCACGACCGCGCGATCTTCACCGTGGCCCGCGCCCGTCACTGGGACGACATCGAACTGCGCTTCCCGCTGGCCTTCGACGACCTGATCGTTACCGGGGCACGCGAGCAGGGCATCGACCCGGCCTGGGCGATGGCGGTCGCGCGTCAGGAAAGCGCCTTCCTGCAGGATGTGCGTTCCGGGGCCGGAGCCCTGGGCATCATGCAGATCATGCCGGCCACCGGGCGCAACATCGCCTCGGCCGCCGGCGTGCAGGTGAATTCCGACTGGGACATCCTCGACCCGGCGAACAACGCGCGGCTGGGCACCTATTATCTGGGGCGAAACCAGGAACGCTTTGGCGGCCACGGCCTGCTGTCCACCGCCGCCTACAACGCCGGGGCCCACCGCGTGCGCCAGTGGCTGCCCGAGGAAGACGAAACCCTGGACGCGGACATCTGGGCAGAACTGATCCCGTTCTCCGAGACCCGCAAGTACATCCGCCGGGTTTATGCCTATCGTATCCTGTACGCCGTGCGCCTGGGCCAGGAACCGCCGTCGCTGGCGAGCCTGCTGTATCCGGTGACCGCCGAATCACGCCTGGACGAGTCCCGCCAGGCCCACCTGCGCGAACTGCACGGTACCGATGACATCGCGCTGAACCGCCCCTACTGTGGCTTCCCCGGGAGCAGCACGGAACATTGCTGAACATGCTCCGGGCCCAATGCGGGCCCATGCCCCACCCGGGCCCGCCGCCTCAGCCGGTAAGAATGTCCTGGCGCATGCGGCTGGCGATGCCCTCGGCCAGCTGCTGCCATTCCTTCGCGTGCGCCGGGTCCAGCATCTCGTCGGTGGTCGCGCGGAAATGCTCCATCCACGCCTGCAGGTCGTCTTCGGTGAGCCGCAGCGGCGCGTGCTTGCCCACCATGTCGATGGTCGGCGGTTGCTCCAGCCGGCCTCCAAGGTTCTGATACCAGAAATCGCTGATCCGGCGCACGTGATCCTCGAAATCCTCGATGCGCTCGAAGTGATGACCGATGCGGGGATCGGCCGACAACCGGCGATAGAACTCTTCGATCACGGCGCGGATCTGCTCCGCCCCGATCTTGTCGCACAGCGGTTCCAGTTTGCGGAAGGCCATCTCGAGACTCCTGACGTTCGGGGTGTGTAGTGGTTAACCTAGGCGCCCAATCCGCCACGGGAGACAGACGCATGACGCGAAGCAGCGCACGGGACGACGATCTGACCGCCGCCCTGGCCCGGTGCATCAAGGACCATACCGGAGTGCCGTTCGAGGCGACAGGCCACAGCGCACGCTCCGGCGGCTCCATCAACCAGGCCCTGCGCCTGGAGGGTACCGACGGGCGCCGCTTCTTCGTCAAGGTCAACCGCGGCGACCACGCCGGGATGTTCGCCGCCGAGGCCCGTGGCCTGACCGAGCTGCAGCGCTGTGAAGTGCTCAAGATCCCCGCAGTGATCGGCACCGGCGAGGCTGCCGGCGCCCGTTTCCTGATCCTCGAGGACCTGGATCTGGGCGGCCCGCGCGACGCGGTGGCGCTGGCGCACGGCATCGCCGACATGCACTCGCACACCGCGAGCCGCTTCGGCCTCGACGAGGACAATTTCATCGGATCCACGCCGCAGTCCAATCGGCCGCACGTTAACTGGGTGGATTTCTATCGCGAGGAGCGCCTGGGCTTCCAGCGCCGCCTGGCCCGCGACCGCGGGGCCCCGCGCGGGCGTCTGGACACCCTGGCCGAACTGGAGGAGCGCCTGGACGGCTTCTTCACCGACTACCGCCCGCAGCCGTCGCTGCTGCACGGCGATCTGTGGAGCGGCAACTGGGACTTCCTCGGCGACGGCCGGCCGACGCTGTTCGACCCGGCCACCTATTACGGCGACCCGGAGGCCGACCTGGCGATGATGGAGCTGTTCGGCCACCCCGGGCGGGACTTCTTCGCGGCCTACGCCGAACAGCGGCCGCTGGATCCCGGCTACGCCACCCGCCGCACGCTGTACAACCTCTACCACATCCTCAACCACGACCACCTGTTCGGCGGCGGCTACGGCTCGCAGGCCGAGCGCATGGCGCAACAGCTGCTCGCCGAAGTGCGCTGACGCGGGTCAGCCGCGGTTGCCGGCCTCCGGCACGATGGACGAATAGATGGCCGAGTAGTCGGCATCGCCCAGCCCCCGATCGGCGGCCTGTTCGAGCAGCTCCGCCAGCAATGGCAACCAGGGGTCGGACAGTCCCGCGTCGGCGGCCGCCTGATGGGTCAGGCGCACGTCCTTGAGCAGGTGCTTGACCGGGAAGTTGGCGGTGCCGAAGTCCCCCGAGCACATCTTGTCCAGCTTCTTGTCGAAGGTGGGCGCGTAGAGGGCGCTCTCGCGCAGGATCTCCATGAAGGTGTCGACCTCCACACCCTCGCGGCGCACCAGCCCCAGGCTCAGGGAGAATGCCGCCGTAAGGCTGGCGATCAGCTGGTTGAAGGCCAGTTTGAGCGCGGCGCCCTGCCCCGGACCACCGACATGCCGGACCGTGCTGCCCAGGGCCTCCAGCACCGGCGCGACCCGTTCCACCTGGGAGGCATGATCGGCGCCGGCCATGATCAACAGCCGCCCGTCACGCGCCTCGGGGATGGACCCCAGCACCGGGGCCTCGACATAGCATCCCCCGGCCGCCCGTACGCGTTCGCCCAGGGCCCGACTCTCGGCCGGCAGTATGGTACCCATCTGGATAAAACAGCGCCCGTCCACGGTTCCCGGCGCCAGATCAGCAAGCACGGCCTCGATGGCACGGGCATCGCTGAGCATCAGGATCACGTGCTCGGCGCCCTGCACCGCGGCATCCGGGGTGGCATGGACCACGGCCCCGGCCCGTGCCAGATCCTCGGCGCGGGCCGGGGTCCGGTTGTATGCCTGCAGCGGGAACCCCGCGTCGATCAGACGCAGACCCATGGGGGTCCCCATCAACCCGCAGCCCAGCAGTGCCACCTGTGACATCTCGGTCTCCTAGCGGATCTTCTCGTCCAGGTCCTCGGTGTACCCCAGCAGCGTATGCGGAGGCGGTGCCTCGCGCTGGTAACGGCTGGGCGTGATCGCCTCGGTCTGCTGCAACGAGCGATAGAGACCGATCATCATGATCAGCATCACGATGGAGAACGGCAGGCCGACGCTGATGGCCGCCGCCTGGAGTGCCGCCAGGCCACCGGCCAGCAGCAGGATCGAGGCCACGACCCCCTCGGCCACCGCCCAGTACACACGCTGGGTCACCGTGGGGTTGCGTACGTCCCCCGAGGCCAGGGTGTCGATCACCAGCGAACCCGAGTCCGAGGAAGTCACGAAGAAGGTGACGATCAGCAGGGTCGCCGCGCTCATCACCACGATGGCCATCCAGTCCAGCATCGGCAGGGCCTCGATGGTCAGGAACAGCGCAGTCTCCATCCGCTCCGAGACCTGGCCGGCCACGTCGGCCACGCCGTCCAGCTGGAAGCCCATCGCGGTGCCGCCGAACACCGACAGCCAGACGAAACCGGCTGCGGTGGGCGCCAGCAGCACGCCGGTGACGAACTCGCGGATGGTGCGCCCGCGCGAGACCCGCGCGATGAACATGCCGACGTACGGCGCCCAGGAGATCCACCATCCCCAGTAGAAGATGGTCCAGGTCGAGGCCCATCCGGAATCCTCGATCGTGTCGGCCCACATGCTCATCGCGGGCAGGTTCTGGACGTAGACCCCGGTGGACTCGACCAGCGTGCGCAGGATGAACAGCGTGGGCCCGAGGATCAGCAGGAGCGCGATCAGCACCACGCTCAGCCCAATGTTGAAATTCGACAGCCGCTTGATCCCGCGGTCCACGCCCAGCGCCACGGAGACCACCGCGATCAGCGTGATGATCCCGACCAGAATGATCTGGACAGGTGTGCTCTCTTCGATGCCGAAGACGAAGTTGAGTCCGGCATTGATCTGCATGGCTCCCAGGCCCAGCGAGGTCGCGACACCGAACATCGTCCCGAACAGCGCGAGGATGTCGACCAGATGGCCCCACGGACCGTAGATCCGGTCACCGATGAACGGGTACAGCGAGGAGCGGATCAGCAGCGGCAGGTTGTGCCGGTAGGCGTAGTAGGCCAGCGACAGGCCCACGATGATGTAGATCGCCCAGGCGTGCAGGCCCCAGTGGAAGAAGGTGTAGCGCATCGCCTCCATCGCCGCCTCGGTGCTTTCCGCCTCGGCGTGCGGTGGCGACATGTAGTGGTACATCGGCTCGGCGATGGAGAAGAACAGCAGGCCGATGCCCATGCCCGCGGAGAACAGCATCGCGAACCACGCCGGATAGCTGAACCGCGGCGCCTCGAACTGATCCCCCAGTCGCACCCCGCCATAGCGGCTGAACATCAGGTACAGCGCGAAGACCAGGAAGACCGTCACCACCAGCATGTAGTACCAGCCCAGATAGCGGGAGATGCCGTCGCGGATCTGCTCGAACCAGGTCTCGGCGAGGTCCGTGAACACGGCCCCGAAAACCACGAACGCGACGATGATGATGGTGGCGATGATGAAGACCGGACTGCAGATGACCCCGAAACCGCGGACGCGGGTCTGGGTCAGTCCGGGGGTGGACGACTCATCCATGGATGACTCCCCTTGTTCATGGGTGCGCCGGGGCCGGATCGTGGGACGCTGAAGCCGACCTGCGCGGGTGGCGGTACCGTGTATGTACAGCCCTACGGTAGCGGAAGGCCCGGGTTACTGCAAAAGCGTGACTATCATCACAGTGTCTCACCGGCCGGTTCCAGCAACAGCCCGCGAGCCTGCCCGGCGGTGCGTTCACGCAGGATCCGCCACTTCGGGCCGACCACCTCTGCCAGGTCGCGATGCGCCTCCAGCTCGGCGTAGACCCGCGCCCCGGGGGCCAGCCAGTTACCTTCGAGCAGCGCCTGCAGGGCCGGCCCCAGTAGCCCGCGCTCGAACGGCGGGTCCAGGAACACCACGTGGAAGGGACCCGCCGCGTCCGGGCCCGCCTCCAGAAAGCGCGCGGCATCGGCGCAGCGGACTTCCACGCTGGTTGCGCCCAGCACCTCGCCGGCCTGCTCCAGACCGCCGGCCACGCGCCGGTCGCGCTCCACCAGCAGCACCGACTGCGCCCCGCGCGACGCGGCCTCGAACCCCAGCGCCCCGGTGCCGGCATACAGGTCCAGGACCCGCGCACCCGGCAGCACCGGCTGCAACCAGTTGAACAGGGTCTCGCGCAGCGCATCGGCGGTGGGGCGCAGTCCGGGGGCATCGGCCACCGGCAGCCAGCGCCGGCGCCACGCGCCGCCGATGATGCGCACCCGCGACTCGTGGCCGCGCCGCCCCCCGGAGCGGGCGGTGCGCCTACGGCTCTTCGCCACCGACGATCACCGTGACCAGGGCCTGCGGGTCGACGCGCTCGCGGACCGCGTGCTGCACGTCCTCGAGGGTCACCGCGTCCATGCGCGCCGGATAGGCCGAGAGGTAGTCCGGGTCGAGGTCGTAGAACCCGATCAGGGCCAGATGCGAAACAATCCCGGCGCTGGACTCCAGCCGCAGCGGGAAGCCGTTGATCACGTTGGCTCGCGAGGCCTCCAGCTCGGCGCCCTGAACGCCCTCGGCGTGCCAGCGCCCGATCTGTACATGCAGGGCCTCCACCGCCTCGGCAGTCTGCTCGGTACCGGTCTGCATCGACACGCTGAAGGGGCCCTCCGCTGCGCGCGGCTGGAACGCACTGCGGACCGAATAGGCCAGTCCGCGCTCGCTGCGCAGTTCGCGGAACAGGCGCGAGGTGAAACCGCCGCCACCCAGCACGTGGTTGCCCAGGGTCAGCGGATAATAGGCATCGTCGCCGCGCTGCAGCGCCGGGGCCCCGATGCGGATATGCGCCTGTTCCGAAGGGAACGGGACGTGTTCGGTGACCGGCTCCTCCAGCCGCGGCACCGGTGGCAGCGCGGGCGCCGCCTCCCCGGGGCGCAGGGCCTGCGAGACCCGTGCGGCCAGGCCCTCGGCCTGCTCGCGGTCGATGCCCCCGGTCATCGCCAGCACCGCGTTGCCGGTGGTGTAATAGCGCTCGAAGAAGGCCTGCGCATCGTCGCGGGTCATCGCCTCGAGGCTGTCCCGGGTCCCGGAAGGCCAGCTGGCGTAGGGGTGCCCGGCGTAGGCCAGCTCGTGGAACCGGCGCGAGGCCATGCTCCCCGGCTCCTGACGCTCGCGCTGCAGCCCCTGCAGGGCCTGACGCCGTGCCCGCTCGAAGTCACCCTCGGGGAAGGCCGGCTCCGCCAGTACCGCGGTCAGGGTCTCCATCGCGGTGTCCAGCCAGTCCTCCTCGGTCAGGCTGCGCAGGGTGACCACGGCCATGTCGCGCTGCGAGCGGGTACTGAAACGAGCCCCCACGGACTCGAAGCGCTCGGCCAGTTCGTCGGCGTCCATCCCGGCCGTGCCATGGCGCAGGCCGCGGCTGGTCATCCGCGCCAGCCCGGGGAGTTCCTCGTCCCGCGCGGCCCCGGCGTCAAAGGTCAGGCGCAGATCGACCATCGGCAGATCCGGGGCCTCGACGAACAGCACCTGCAGGCCCTCGTCGGTCTCCCAGCGTTCGATCTCCATCGCCGCCGCGGGCGCGGCGAACAGCACCGCCAGCAGCACTCCCGTCCAGCGCATCACAGCTCACCTCCATACTCGGCGGCCGGTTCCTCCGACTCGCGCTCGTCCAGTGGCAGCGGATCCAGGATCCCCACCGTCAGGGTCTCCGGCACCAGGTATTCCTGCGCGACGCGACGAACATCCTCCGCGGTGACCGCGCGCACCCGATCGACGAAGGCACCCAGCTCCTGCCAGCCGATGCCGACCGTCTCCAGCATCGCCAGCTGCGAGGCCTGCGCATGCACCGAGTCGCGGCCGTAGACCTCGGACGCCACGACCCGCGCCTGCACGCGCTCCAGCTCGTCCTCGCCCACCGACTCCTCGCGCAGGCGCTCGATCTGTTCGCGCAGGGCGGCCTCCAGTTCCGCGGGATCGGTGTCCGCCGCCGGCACCCCGCCCAGCATGAACAGCCCGTCACGGCGGGTGAACGGGCTGTAGCTGGCCGACGCGGAGCCGGCGATCTCGCGTCCGCGCTCCAGCTCGCGGGCCAGCCGCGAGGCCTCGCCGGAAGACAGCACCCCCTCCAGCACCAGCAGGGCATAGGCATCGTCCGGCTCTTCCAGCGAGTTCAGCGACGGCGCCTTCCAGCCCATCATCACGTAGGGCAATTCGGCCGGCATCTGCACCGTGACGCGCCGCTCGCCGGTCTGCGGGGGCTCGCTGCGCGCCGGGCGTTCCCCGCCCGGTCCGGCGGGGATGTCGCCGAAATGGCGTTCGGCGGCGGCCACCACCGCCTCGGCGTCGACGTCCCCGACCACCGCGACCACCGCGTTGTCCGGGGTGTACCAGGTGTCGTACCAGCCCTGCAGGGCCTCCACGCTGTACTCGTCGATGTCGCTCATCCAGCCGATCACCGGCTGGCCGTAGGGATCGGCATGAAAGGCCGTGGCCATGAACGCCTCGCGCAGGCGCGCGTTCGGCCGGTCCTCGACGCGCTGTCGCCGTTCCTCGCGCACCACCTCGCGCTCGGGCAGGAACTCCTCCTCGGTCAGACGCAGGTGCTGCATGCGCTCGGCCTCCATCTCCAGCAGGGTCTCCCAGTGATCGCGGCCCAGCAGCTGGTGATAGCCGGTGTAGTCACGCCCGACAAACGCGTTCTCGCGACCGCCCAGGCGCGACACGACGCGCGAGAACTCGCCGGGCTCGAAGGCCTCGGAGCCGCGGAACATCATATGTTCCAGCATGTGCGAGATGCCGGTGACCCCGCCGTATTCGTCGGCCGAACCGACGCGGTACCAGATCTGGGTGGAGACCACCGGCGCCCGCCGGTCCTCCAGCACCAGGACGGTCAGGCCGTTGTCCAGACGGGTCTCGACGACGTTGTCGGTGATGGAACCGGATGCCGCGGCGGGAGCCGCGAACAGGGCCGTCAGGCAAAACAGCAGCGGGGCCAGCCCCGGGACGCGAACACGCATGTTGTGAACCTGCCTCGTGCTAGGATTATGCATCTCTCAACAGACCTCTCCCGGCATGTTCGGTTTCCGCAAAAAGAAAAAGTCCGAGGACCCCGCAGACGACGCCACGCCGGCCGCCGAGGAAAAGCCGGCACGCGGCGGGTGGTTCCGGCGCCTGCGTCAGGGCCTGTCCAAGACCGGCCAGGTGCTCAACGCCGATCTCGGCAGCCTGTTCCGCCGGCGGATCGATGACGAGCTCTTCGAGGAACTGGAAGAGCGCCTGCTGCTGGCGGATGTCGGCCTGGAAGCCACGCAGAAGATCATGGACCGAATCACCGGCGAGGTGAAGCGGCGCGAGCTCGACAACGCGGAGGCGCTGATGGATGCGCTGGAAAACGCGATGATCGAGGTGCTGGAACCGGTCTCCGAACCGCTGACCCTGCCGGAGCACCCGGGCCGGCCGTTCTCCATCCTGGTGGTGGGCATCAACGGCGCGGGCAAGACCACCACCATCGGCAAGCTCGCCCATCACTTCCGCGCCGACGATTTCTCCGTGATGCTCGCCGCCGGCGACACCTTCCGCGCCGCGGCGGTGGAGCAGCTGCAGAACTGGGGCGAACGCAACGAGGTACCGGTGATCGCCCAGGGCACCGGCGCCGACTCCGCCTCGGTCGTGTACGACGGCCTGCAGGCCGCCACCTCGCGCGGCATCGACGTGATGATCGCCGACACCGCCGGGCGCCTGCACACCCAGACCAATCTCATGGACGAGGTGCGCAAGGTCAAGCGGGTGATGGGCCGGCTGGATGCGCAGGCCCCGGACGAGGTCCTGCTGGTGGTGGACGGCGGCACCGGGCAGAACGCCCTGAGCCAGGCGAAGCAGTTCCACGAGGCCCTCGGCCTGACCGGCATCGTGGTGACCAAGCTGGACGGCACCGCCAAGGGCGGGATGATCTTCGCCCTGGCGGAGCAGCTGGGCGTGCCGGTGCGCTTTATCGGCGTGGGCGAGAAGCCCGAGGACCTGCAGCCCTTCGACGCCCGCCGCTTCGTACGGGCCCTGCTCGGCCGGGACGACGACTGACCCCTCGATGATCCTCCTGCAGCGCGTCACCAAACGGTTCGGCTCGCAGTCCGAGGCCCTCAGCCAGGTCAGCCTGAAGATCGACCCGGGCGTGATGGCCTTCGTCACCGGCCCGTCCGGCGCGGGCAAGAGTACCCTGCTGCGCCTGATTGCCGGACTGGAACGCCCGACCCGCGGGCGGCTGCGGGTCAACGGCTTTGATCTCGACCGGCTCTCGGCGCGCGACATCCCGCAGTTCCGCCGCGGCGTCGGACTCGTCTTCCAGGATCACCGCCTGCTGTACGACCGCCCGGTGTACGACAACATCGCCCTGCCGCTGGAGATCATGGGGTACCGGCGTCCCGAGATCCGCCGCCGGGTGCGTGCGGCGCTGGACAAGGTCGCCCTGCTGCATCGCGAGACCGCGCGGCCGCAGACCCTGTCGGCCGGGGAGCAGCAGCGGGTCGGGATCGCCCGTGCGATTGTCCACCGCCCGGCCCTGCTGCTGGCGGACGAACCCACCGGGAACCTCGACCCGGCGCTGTCGCGCGAGATCCTCGCGCTGTTCGCCGACTTCAACCGCATCGGCATGACCGCGCTGGTGGCCTCGCATGACCAGGACCTGGTGGAACGCATGCCGCACCCGGTACTGCACCTGGAGGACGGGCGCATCGAGGCCCGTACGCGTCAGGGAGCCGAGGCATGAGCCGCACGCGGGCCTTGCGGGAGCGGCTCGGCGCCTGGCGCGAGGCCCACGCAGATGCCGCGCGGCGCAGCCTCGCGCGACGTCTGCAGGCCCCGGTCATGTCCCTGATCAGCATCGCGGTGCTCGGCTTCATCCTCGCCCTGCCGGCCTTCCTGTGGGTCCTGCTGGACAACGCCCGGGCATTGTCCGCGCATGTCGACCACGAACCGCGCGTCGCGGTGTATCTCGAGGCCGGCGACCCGGAGGAGCTGAAGGACCGCGCGCGCGAACTGGAACAGCGCGCGGACGTGGCGCGGGTCACGGCCATCCCGGCCGAACGCGCGCTGGAAGATTACCGCGCCGGGCTGGAAGACCCGGGGCTGCTGGACTGGATGGACGAGAACCCGCTGCCCGACACCCTCGACGTGGTGCCGGCCCGCAGCGACCCGGACACCGTCGGACGCGTGGAAGAGACCCTCGCACGGGAGTTTCCCGGGGCCACGCTGGTGAGCGACGACGAATGGGTCCGCCAGCTCAACGCCCTGCACGACCTCGGCGCCCGCATCCTCGCGATCGTCGCGGGGCTGCTGGGGCTGGGTGCGCTGCTGGTGCTGGCCCTGGCCAGCGCGTCGGAGCTGCGCGAACGGCGCGAAGAGATCACCATTGCCCGGATCAGCGGCGCGACCCACCGCTTTCTGCGACGGCCCTCCCTCTACGGGGGGGTCTATGGCGGCCTGGGGGGCGGGCTGTTCGCCGTGGGGCTGCTCTACCTCGGCGCCGCACTGGCGCGCGAACCGCTGGAGTCCGCGGCTGCGGCGTTCGAGATCGACTACGCCCTGCACCTGCCGGGCCCCGGGGTGGCACTGGGCGTGGTGCTGGTCGCGGTATTGCTGGGCTGGACGGGGGCGCGGCTGGGCAGCGGGCACGCACTGCGCGACGCGCCCTGAGACTCCGGAAGCCAGGCCCCCGGGCACTTGAAATCGGCCGTCCCGAACCCATATTCCGGAACTCCTGCGAGGTTTAGCACTCCAACCTGACGAGTGCTAAAATCGTGAACGGACATGAAGGAGGATCGCGAATCCATGAGCCAGGCATTGATGCCCCACCGTACCGACATGCCGGTGCCGGTCGGCGACCTGAACCACTACATGCAGGCGGTATCGCAGATCGAGGTGCTGGACGTCGAGCAGGAGCGCGAGCTGGCGCTGGAGCTGCACGAGCGCAACAACCTCGAGGCCGCGCGGGCGCTGATTTTGCACAACCTGCGGTTCGTGGTGCACGTGGCCCGCGGCTACAAGGGCTACGGGCTGCCGCTGGGCGACCTGATCCAGGAAGGCAATGTCGGCCTGATGAAGGCCGTGCGGCGTTTCGATCCGCACCAGGGCGTGCGCCTGGTGTCCTTCGCCGTGCACTGGATCCGGGCCGAGATCCACGAATACATCCTGCGCAACTGGCGCATCGTGAAGGTCGCGACGACCAAGGCGCAGCGCAAGCTGTTCTTCAATCTGCGCAGCGCCAAGCAGCGTCTGGGCTGGATGAACCGTGAAGAGGTCTCGGCGGTCGCCGAGGACCTGGGGGTCAGCGAGGCCGAGGTCTGGGAGATGGAGAACCGGCTGGCCAGCCAGGACACCAGCTTTGATCCGCTGCCCGAGGCCGACGACGACGAGCGTTCCGCACTCGCGCCGGCCCAGCGTCTCAGCCTCGAAGACCTCAGCGACGACCCCGCCCGGATGGCCGAGGAGGCCGACTGGGAGGAACATTATCGCTCACGGCTGGGCGAAACCCTGGACAGCCTGGATGAGCGCTCCCGCGACATCCTGATGCGGCGTTACCTGGGCGAGCAGAAGACCACACTGCACGAGCTCGCCGCCGAGTATGGCGTGTCGGCCGAACGCATCCGCCAGATCGAGAACGCCGCCATCCGTCGGATCCGCTCGGCCTTCAGCGACTAAGGGCGAGCCTCCGCGGGCAAAGCGGTACCGCGCGTACACAGCAGAGCCTGCCACCAAAAAGGCCCCGGCATTTGCCGGGGCCTTTTCGTTTTGCTGCCCTGATCTCCCCCGTCGCCCCGGGACGCACCCGTGACAAGCCCGGAACCGCAGTCCTCAGCCGAAGAGGATTACCGAGAAGAAACTGAACCAGGAGAAAATGACCAGGGCCGCAATGAAGGTCAGCGGAAAATTCTCGAACGTAAACCAGTCGCGCATGGCGGCACCTCAACATCCATTACGGGAACAGGGACAAGAGTAAGCGCACGCGTGCCGCGGCGCAAGGGGTCATTCGTCTCGAGCCGACGTTGACGAGCGCCCGTCGGGGCCGCCCGGGCCGTTGTCGCGGTACGGTTCCTGGTCGCCGGACCGCGTCGGGATGCGCGGATCATCGTCGTCCATCAGGATCCGGTGCGCCGGCCCCTCAAGGTCGTCGTACTGCCCGGAGCGGATCGCCCACAGCAGCAGCAGACCGACCACCAGCGCGAAAAGCATCGCCAGCGGAATGAGCAAGTACAGCATGTTCATGCCTTCAGTGTACGGAGACGGCGCCGTACACGAAACCCCGCACACGCGTCGATGCGACCCGGGGAGCCCGGGGCAACCCGGGCCAGCCCGGCTTCAGTCGGCGTCGCGCGGACGCGGGGGTCGCAGACGGAGGGCGTTGCCCACCACCAGCAGGGAGCTGAGCGACATCCCGAGCGCAGCCAGCCATGGAGTCAGGAAACCGGACGCGGCCACCGGCAGGGCCACCACGTTGTAGCCGATCGCCCAGATGATGTTCTGGCGGATCACCCGGCGCGTCGCCTCCGCACGCTCGAACAGGCGCGGCAGGCGATCGAGGCGGTCCGACAGCAGCACGACATCGGCCCGGGTACGCGCGAGGCTGCTCCCCCCACCCATGGCCAGCGAGACATCCGCACCGGCGAGCACCGGTGCATCGTTGATGCCCTCGCCTGCCATAAGGACCCGTTCGCCCGCCGCCTGCCGTTGGCGCACATGCTCGAGCTTGTCATCGGGTGACAGGCCCCCGTGCGCCTCCGGGATCCCCAGCTCTTCCGCGAAGCGGGCGGCGGCCGCGGAGCGATCCCCGGTCAGCAGGACCACGTGCAGCCCGCGGTCCAGCAGGGCGCGGACGGTGTCGGCCGCCTCCGGGCGCGGGGTGTCGGCCAGCCAGAAGGTGGCGACCACGCGCCCGTCAACGGCCAGCCATACCGGGGAGGCCAGGGGATCGGCGGCGGACCTGGCGCCCTGCTCCGGCGGCGTCTCGGGCATCAGGCGCGCGCCGCCCACCGCCACCACCTGCCCGTCGATGGTGCCGGTCAGTCCTTCGCCCGGGTGGTTCTCGACTCCGCTGGCGACCGGAACGTCGCTTGCGCCGGCTACCAGGGCGCGCGCGAGGGGATGTTCGGAATGGCGCTCCAGGGCGGCCGCCCAGGCGAGCGCTCGAGCGGGATCGAACGCGGGGTCGTGGACCTCGGTGGCGACGCAGCGGGGCTGACCTTCGGTCAGGGTACCGGTCTTGTCGAGACACACGGTGGTGACCTCGGGCAGGGTCTCCAGCGCACTGCCGCGCGTGGGCAGCACGCTCTCGCGGGTCAGGGTACCGGTGGTCGCAGTGAGGGCCACGGGGGTCGCGAGCGCCAGCGCGCACGGGCAGGTCGCCACCAGCATCGCAACCATCACCCACAGCGCCCGGGACGGGTCGATCACGAAGTACCACACCAGGCCGGCAAGCAGGGTCAGGACCAGCACCGCGCCCACGAACCATCCGGTTCCGGCCTCGGCCAGTCGCGCAACCCGTGGCTTTTCGGTCTGTGCCCGGTCCAGCAGGCGCTGGATCGCGGCCAGGGTGGTCTCCGCTCCCACCCGCCGGACCTCCACCACCAGCGGACCCTCGACATTGACCGTGCCACCGACCACGTCGGTGCCCGCGGTCGCCGGGCGCGGGACCGGCTCGCCGGTCAGCAGGGCGCGGTTCACGGTCGACCGGCCCTCGGCGACGACGCCGTCCGCAGGGATTGACTCGCCCGGACGCACCTGCACGCGATCGCCGGGCTCCAGTTCGGCCACCGGCACCGACTCGAGCGCGCCATCCGCGTCGACGCGCCGTGCGATCGCCGGGACCAGCCGGTCCATGCGATCCACCGCCTCACTCGCATGCTGCCGGGCCATCAGCTCCAGGTAGCGCGAGGTCAGGAGAAAGAACACGAACATCACCACCGACTCGAAATAGACATGCTCCCCGGCCCCGGAGAACACCGCCCATACACTGGCCACGTAGGTCCCGATGATCGCGAGACTGACGGGTACGTCCATCCCCAGTTGTCGGTGGCGCAGGTCGCGCCAGGCGCTCTGGTAGAACGGCACTGCGGAGTACAGCACCACGGGCGTAGCAAAGATCGCCGCGACCAGACGCATGAAGTCGATGAGCTGTTCGTGCTCGGGATCGCCCTCGCCCAGCCACAGCGCGACCGCGAGCATCATCACCTGCATCATCCCCAGGGCGGCCACGCCGAGACGGCGCAGGGCCAGCCCGCGCTCGCGTGCCAGAGCCTGTTCGCGGGTACCGGGATCGTAGGGATGGGCGCGATAGCCGATGTCGCGGATCGCACGCAGGATGTCCGACAACGCGATCTGTTCCGGGTCCCAGACCACGCGCGCGCGATGGGTCGAGTAATTGACGCGAAACTCTTCCACGCCGTCCAGGGACTGCACGTGACGTTCGTTGAGCCACACGCAGGCCGCACAGGTGATCCCCTCGAGGATCAGCGAAGCATCGCGGCGCTCCCCGGAACCACCTTCGCGGGCCGTGACGAACTGGCGCTGTACCGCCGGGGCATCGAACAGCTCCAGTTCGCGCAGCTCCTCCGGGACGATGCTGTCACCCGAGGCCGCGGGGGGCGCCGTACGGTGATGATAGTAGGCCCCCAGGCCGCGTTCGATGATCGCGCCGGCCACGGCCTGACACCCGGCACAACAGGTGGGCCGAGTGCGGCCCTCGAATTCCACGGGGTAACGGGCCCCCGGTGGCACCTCGAGGCCACAGTGGAAACACGATTCCTCCGGACCCGTTTCCCGCGGGTCCGGTTGTTCCTCCGCCGTTTGCCGGGTCACGCGGCGATCAAGCGCGGGGTCCGCTCACGAGCCGGTCACGAGGGCGGTCAGCCCGAACGATCGTGTACTCGGGTGCGGGCCTGCTGCTCGACCTGCACGCCCTCGTGCTGAACGAAGAAGCGCAGGTCCCAGCGGCCTGCCTCCGGCAGGGCCACGTCGATCTCGTAAAAACCGTCGCCCTCCTCGCGCATGTCAAAGCGCTGGTCCTGGCGATGATCAGGGAGCCACAGGAAGGTCCCGGAGACCTCGGCTCCTTCCAGCGGCCGGCCGTTGCCGTCACGGACCTCCACACGCAGGGTCTCGGTCTCCCCACGCTGCGGCTCGCTGACCCAGCCCTGACGGATCTCCCAGCCGCGCGCCGCCTGCTGTTCCAGCTCGGTCATGCGGTGCACCGCCAGCGCCTGATCGCGGTCCTCGAAGCCGTCGACCAGCCCGGGGAACGCCGAAGTGACGCGTTCGACCGGGGCGTCCGGCTCGGGCAGGAGCGTGCCGATGAAACGGTCCGGCATGCCATTGTGCGCCAGGGTGATCAGCACCGCCTGTACCGTCGCAATGATGGTGAAGAACCCGACGATCACCATCGGCGCCCAGTGCAGGCGTCCGATATGGGCCTTGCCGGAGGCTGCCTCGGCCTCCTTCTGACTGAACACGATCCCCAGCCCGTACGGCACGATGATGTACAGCGCCAGGTGGATGGCGAACACGTCGGCGCTCTGCCAGGTCAGGATCGACGCCGGCACGAACACGAACAGCATGATCGCCACCACCACCGCGGACGCGTGATAGGCCCGCAGACGGGTGAACTTGTAGATCAGGAAGAACAGCAGGGCCAGTGCGGCACTGCCAAGACCCAGGGTGATAACCAGATTGCTCATGTTGCCTTCAACGTCCTCGCGGACGGGTTTGCGTCCTTAGTTGCGCGGACCCGGGCGATCCTCGCCCGGGCCGGAGTACCTGCTGCCGCGTTCAGCGTGCATGACTGAACTGCGTGCTGACCGAATACGGCTCGATGCGTCCCTGTCGGTCGGAGATCACGAATTCGAACGGGATGCGCGAGCCCTCCGCGTCATCGGGCACATCGTAGCGCACTCGCGCCAGAATCGTGAGCCGGTCACCGGGCTCCAGACGGATATCCGAGACATCGCCCAGATCCAGGGTCCCGCCCTCGAGACCCGCCAGGTCCAGTTCGAAATCCAGGACCTCCTGGCTGGTGTTGTTCAGGCGGATCTCGTAGGAATTCTGGATCTGGCCGTCGGACATCTGCACGTACAGCGGCTGGCGCACCTGATTGACGTTGGCATCCACCGGCGGCCGGTTCAGGATGCTGGTCAGCAAGGCGCCCACGATCACCACGACCACCGCGCCGTAACCGACGGTTTTCAGCCGGAACCACTGGGTCTTGCCGCCCTCCAGTTCGCGTTCCGAGGTGTAGCGGATGAGGCCGCGCGGCCAGCCCTGCTTGTCCATAATGGTGTCGCAGGCATCGACACAGAGCGCGCAGTGGATGCACTGATACTGCAGGCCGTCACGGATATCGATTCCGGTGGGACAGACCTGCACGCAGTAGCCGCAGTCAATGCAGTCACCAACGCCGGCGGCCTGGCGCTCCTCGCGCGTCTGCAGCCCCTTGACCGGCTTGGCCCGACCCGCAGTGCCCTCGCCTCGATCCTGATCGTAGGAGACGATCAGGGTGTCCTGATCGAACATTACGCTCTGGAATCGCGCGTAGGGGCAGATAAAGGTACAGACCTGCTCGCGCGCCAGACCGGCCGCAACGTACGTCGTCGCGGTGAGGATACCCGCGGTGATGTAGGCCGCCCCTACCGCCTCGCCGACAAAGAACTGGCTCACGATCGTCGGGGCATCGCCCCAGTAGAGGACGAATCCCAGCCCCGTCGCGAACGCGACCAGCAGCCAGGAGGCATGGGTCAGCCCGTATTTCAGCAGCTTTTCACCGTTCCAGCCCTGCTTGGACAGCCGGATGCGGGCCGGCCGCTCACCCTGGATCTTGCGTTCCAGGAACATGAACAAGTCGGTCCACAGGGTCTGGAAGCAGAAATAGCCGCAGAAGACCCGGCCCGCCAGGCCGGTGACGAAGAACAGGAGGGTCGCCGCCAGCATCAGGAAGCCGGCCAGCCAGAAGATGTCCTGCGGATAGACCACCAGGTCGAAGATGAAGAACTGGCGTCCGGGGATGTCGAACAGGACTGCCTGGTCGGGTCCGTAATCCCGTTCCCAGCGAATCCAGGGGAGCAGGAAATAAACCGAGTAGGCGAGGATCAGAATGCCGGTCTTCAGGTTGCGGAACCGACCCTTCACCGAGCGTGGATGGATCGGGATCCGGGCCTCGTACATGTGCTGCTGTTCCGCCATTAATGCCTCCGGGTCGGCTCCCGGTTCGGGTGAGCGCCCCGACCGGGGCGCCACGGGATTTGGTCCATTAACGGCTAACGCGGGTGCGAGGTCAAGAAACTCGCACCCGCGGGGTCGGACTTGGGCAGGCCACCGACGGCCCGACAGCGACGGCCCTTACTGACCGCCGCCCAGCGAGTGGACGTAGGCGGCCAGGACCTTGATTTCCTCATCCGACAGGAACTCCGAGAAAGCGGGCATCTCGCGCTCCGCACCGTCGTGCACGAAACGGGACACGCGCTGCAGGCGTGCCTGATCATCCTCCGCGCCATGCACGTCCACCAGACCCCAGAGGTCATTGGTAAGATTGGGCGCGCCGATCGATTCGATACCCTGACCGGCGGCCCCATGGCACTGGATGCACCCAGCGTCATGTCCGCTGTAGACCCGTTCGCCGGCTTCGACTGCATCGGCATCCATGTCGTAGCCATTCAGCGACAGCACGAAGGCGGAAACGTCATTAATCTGCTGCTCGGACAGGCGGTCACGATAGCCCGGCATATAGCCAATACGCCCCAGGACCATGGCCTCTTCGATTTGCTCGGGCTTTCCGCCCCACTTCCAGTGATCATTACTCAGGTTCGGGTACTGACCGATCACCCCGGCACCGCCAACCTGATGGCAGGCCACGCACCAGGTACCGAAGGCGCCCTGACCGTAGGCGTTCACGAAACTCATGGCGTCCGCGTCCTGCAGGATCTCGGCGTACTCCATGCCCGCGACCTGCTCGAGCATGTCGCGCTGGCGCACCGCATGCTCGCCGGTCTGCATGTCGCGGTACAGCAGGGCCCGCGTATTCCAGTGCGTGGTGACTTCCTCGTCACCGTGTTCGTAGGTCACGCTTGCCAGGCCCTTGGTAAAGCCGTCCCCGATCGGCCAGGCCGGATAGAGGATCCAGTACACCAGGGCGAAGACCACCGTGGCGTAGAAACCCCAGAGCCACCAGCGTGGCAGTGGATTGTTGTATTCACAGAGATCTCGGTCCCAGAAATGCCCGGTGGTTTTGACCTCATCCTCGCCCTGACCCGGCTTTTTATTGTCCTGTGTGCTCATTGCTCGTCACTCTCGGTTTTGTCACGCCGGGAGGTCGGCTCCCGACGTGAATCTTCATCATCCAGAGGAATGTAGCGATAGCTCTCGAACTTCCGTGAACGCCGCGGGCTGGCAAAAAGGTAGATCACCACCCCGATAAAGGTGCTCATGAACAGGATCAGGGCCAGGGTCTTGCTGTTGCCCATGTCCTGGATCCATTCCCAAAAACTCATCATCACGGATTCGAGCTCCCCGACGGCTTACCGGAATTCGGCGAAGTGGCCGTCGTCATATTCGCTGAAGTCGACCATGGTGCCCAGAACCTGCAGATAGGCGACCATCGCATCCATCTCGGTGATGGTGGCGCTGTTGCCGTCAAAGTTCTCGGCCTGGGCCTGCTCGACAAGACTTTCCTCCGCCCGGTTGATGTCGAACATGCGGGCGTGTTCTTCGCCGTATTTCTCGACGTTGCGCTCGTATTCCTCTTCCGTGAGGGAATAGGGAACGCCCACGCGCCGCAGGGCAAGCATCCGGTCCTCGATGTCGGACATGTCCAGCGGGTTCTCCGCCAGCCAGGGGTAGCCCGGCATGATGGATTCCGGCACCAGCGACTGCGGGTCGATCAGGTGCTGGACCTGCCATTCGTTGGAGTACTTGCCGCCAACCCGGGCCAGGTCGGGTCCGGTCCGCTTGGAGCCCCACTGGAACGGATAGTCGTACTGCGACTCCGCAGCCAGCGAGTAATTGCCGTAACGCAGCATCTCGTCACGGAACGGCCGCACCATCTGCGAGTGACAGGCATAGCAGCCTTCCTGGATGTAAAGGTCGCGGCCCCGCTGTTCCAGCGGGGTATAGGGCCGGACCCCGTCCACTTCCTCGACCGTATCGTCGATGTAGAACAGCGGGACGATCTCGACCAGACCGCCGACACTGATGACGGCGAGGGTCAGGACGATCAGGAGTCCTGCATTAGTCTCTACGCTTTCGTGCTTCATGATTCCTCGTCTCCCCTGATCAGGCCGTGCGGGCTTCGGCTTCGATGGCTTCCCGGCGGGCGCGGGCTTCCGCCTTGATGCCCGAGCGAACCGTCATGAAGATGTTGAACGCCATGATCACCATGCCCGTCAGGAACAGGCCGCCGCCGATGGCACGCACCACGTACGGCTGATGCAGGAACACCACGGACTCGGTGAAGGTGTAGGCCAGGTTCCCGTACTGGTCAAAGGCACGCAGCATCAGGCCCTGACCGATACCGGCCACCCACATCGCGGTGATGTACAGCACGATTCCCACCGTGGCGAGGAAGAAGTGCACGTACACCAGCTTCAGGCTGAAGAGGTTCACGTTCCACAGACGCGGGATCAGGTGGTAGAGCGAACCGAAGGTGATCATCGCCACCCAGCCCAGCGCGCCGGAGTGCACGTGACCCACCGTCCAGTCGGTGTAGTGGGACAGGGCGTTCACGCTCTTCAGCGACATCATCGGACCCTCGAAGGTCGACATGCCGTAGAACGCCAGCGCGGTGATCAGGAACAGCATGATCGGGTCGGTGCGCAGTTTGTCCCAGGCACCGGACAGGGTCATGATCCCGTTGATCATGCCGCCCCAGGACGGCAGCAGCAGCAGGATGGAGAAGGTCGCCGCCAGGGTGGAGACCCAGTCCGGCAGGGCCGTCCAGTGCAGGTGATGCGCGCCCACCCACATGTACAGGAAGATCAGCGCCCAGAAGTGGATGATCGACAGCTTGTACGAATAGATCGGGCGGCCGGCCTGCTTCGGCACGAAGTAGTACATCATCCCGAGGAAGGCCGCGGTCAGGAAGAAGCCCACCGCGTTGTGGCCGTACCACCACTGACGCATCGCGTCCTGCACGCCGGAGAACATCGGGTAGGAATCCGGGTGGAACAGACCCACCGGCACCTCGATGTTGTTGAAGATGTGCAGCAGCGCGGTCGCAAGGATGAACGACATGAAGAACCAGTTGGCCACGTAGATGTGCGGCTGGTTCCGGCGCAGCAGGGTCATGGTGAAGACCAGGAAGTACACCACCCAGGTCACCAGGATGATCAGGTCGATCTGCCAGTTGAACTCGGCGTATTCGCGACCCTGCGTGATCCCGGCCATGTAGCTGATCACGCCCAGGATCAGGGCGAGGTTCCAGCCATAGAACGTGAAGGTGGCCAGGGAGTCGTTCCAGAGGCGCGTGTGACAGGTGCGCTGAACGACGTAATAGGAGGTGGCGAACAGGGCATTACCCCCGAAGCCGAAGATCACCGCCGTGGTATGCACCGGACGGAAGCGCCCGAAGGTGATCTGCGCGATGTCGAAGTTCAGGAACGGCCAGGCCAGCTGGGAGGCGATCCAGACCCCGGCGCCCATGCCGAACACGCCCCAGAGGACGGCGGCAATCGCGAACTTCTTGACGATCGCGTAGTTGTACTGCTCGGTTGAAGCGACTGACGCTGCGGGTGCGGCACCCGCCGTAGTGGCTGCTTGTGACATGACTTTTCCACCTTGCTGCGGGGAACACGAAGGTCCCGATGGATCGGGGGCTCAGAACTCTACCCCATTACCGGTCGACAGAAAAAACCAAGACCGCCCCCTGCAGTCGGATATTCACCGAATGCAGGGAACTTTCCGGCTGCAGAAGGATACACCGGCGGATACCCGGGATGCGAGGGTGGACCGAGTGATTCCGCCCGATATTGAGGCAAATCACGCACCCATGGTTTTTTCGCGGAAATGGGGCCGGTCGCGTCAGGACACCGGCTGGATGGGGATCGTGCGCCCCTGCGGGCCCCGCGGCGGTGGCGCGTCCGGCACCCAGGCATGGCCGTAGACCACTTCCCAGGTCGCGGGAAGGCGCCCCTCGACCCCGAATTGCCGGGCGTAGGCCTCGGCCACCGCCACCATGCGGCGCGGTCCGGTCAGGCCGCGACCGCGCCCCGCCAGGGCATTGCGCACGCCCACGCCGCGCAGGTCGCGCATCAGGCGCGTGAGATCAGGGTAGGTCAGGGTCAGGGTTTCCTGATCCATGACCGGGTCGGCGAATCCGGCCCGCACCAGCGCGTCCCCGATGTCGTGCATGTCGATGAAGGCGTTCACATGGGCCTGCGCGCCGCCATCGACCGTCGCAAACGCCTCCCGCAGCTCGCGCAGGGTGTCCGGGCCGAAGGTGGTGAACATCCACAGGCCGCCGGGCGCGAGGATCCGGCGCACCTCGGCCAGGGCACGATCCAGACTGGTGCACCACTGCAGGGCGGCGCTGGAAATCGCCAGGTCCTGCGAGGCATCCGCCAGTGGCAGCGCCTCGATGTCACCGCAGATGACCCAGGGGCGGCGCAGCCATCGCCCCCGGCGCCTTGCGCGCTGCAGCATCGGCGGGGCGAAGTCGACGCCGGTCAGCCGTGCCCGGCGGTAGCGGCGGGCCAGGTCGTCGAAGGATTCACCGATGCCACAGCCCAGATCAATCACCCGCGCGGGCTGCATGCGGACCAGGTCGAGACGCTCCAGCAGCCGCCCCTGCACCTCGCGCTGGACCACTGCGTGGTCCTCGTACTGCGGCGCGGCGCGGGCAAAGCCCTCGCGGACCCGCGCCTTGTCGATTTCGAACGCGGAAGGATCGTGATCGCTCATGCCGGGGCCTCCGCCACCGTTGCGTGGATGAATTCGGCGACAACATCCGGGGCCGCCAGCGGGAGGGCATGCGGGCCGGGTACCCGGGCCACGCGGGCCGCCGGGGCCCGTGCGGCCAGCTCCCGTTCTACGGCCACCGGGACCAGGGCATCGTCTGCGGCCAGCAGCGCGGCCAGCGGCGCCACTGCGTCCAGGTCCGCGCGCCGGTCGACGTCGCGCAGCGCGGCCAGCCCGGCAGCCAGCGCCGCGGGCCGGGCCGCGGCAGCCTCCAGCCGGGCCCGCAGGGTGCGCGCCAGTTCGCCGGGGTTTTCCGCACCGCGCGCGCAAAGCGCCGCGAACTGGCGTCGCAGGCGGGCGGGGTCATGCGCGAGCAGGTCGGCAAAGGCCTCGAGCTCGTGCGGGTCCAGTGCCGCTTCCCAGTGGGTATCGCGAACGAAGCGCGGGTTCGCCGTGATCAGGACACAACCATGCGCACACTCGGCCCGGCGCGCGGCGGCCAGTGCGACCAGCCCGCCCAGTGACCAGCCAACCCAGACCGGCTGCCCCGCGTCGGCCGGCAGAGCGGCTGCCAGTCCGGCCGCGACGACCGACGGGTCGGCCAGCTCGTCACCGCCCGGCGCTTGTCCGTGACCGGGCAGGTCCGGGGCATGCACGGGCCCGCTGAAGCCGCGCGCCCGCAGCGCCCGGATCACCGGATCCCAGTCGGCCCCGGAAAAGCCCCAGCCGTGCAGCAGCACCACCCCCCGGTGCCCGCACCCGCTCATGTCAGCCCCCTGACCCGACGGCACGCCCTTGCGTATGATAGGTCCGCATTCGCCAACCGGAACCGCTCCACCATGCTCAGCGCCCTCGCCATCGTCCTCGCCTATCTGCTCGGATCCGTCTCCACCGCGATCCTGGTCAGCCATGCGCTGCGCCTGCCCGACCCGCGCACCAGCGGCTCGCGCAACCCGGGAGCGACCAACGTGCTGCGCACCGGCGGTCGCACCGCGGCGCTGATCACCCTGCTGGGCGATGTCGCCAAGGGCTGGCTGCCGGTCTTCCTGGTCCTGCAGTGGACCGACTGGCCGGGCTGGGTCGCGGGCGCCGTGGGTCTGGCCGCCTTCATCGGCCACGTGCTGCCAGTGTACTACCGCTTCCAGGGCGGCAAGGGCGTGGCCACCGCGCTGGGCGTCCTGCTGGCGCTGAATCCGCTGGTCGCGCTGCTGAGTGCGCTGACCTGGCTGCTGGTCGCCGCAATCTGGCGCTACTCCTCGCTGGCGGCGCTGGTGGCCGCAGGCGCGGCGCCGCTGTACCTGGCCTTCGCCCCGGGCGAACCGGATTTCTGGATCGTGACCATCGTCGCGGTGATGGCCGTGATCCTGTTCGTCCGGCATGACGAGAACATCCGGCGACTGATGCGCGGCGAGGAGTCCCGCATCGGGCGGAAGAAGAAGAGCGCCGGCGAAGACGAAAACGCCGGGGGCTGAATCAGCCCGCAAGCTCCGCCAGCGGCCAGCGCGCCCGGGCCTGGATGACCGGCCCGCCGTCGGCATCCACCGCCCGGCTCGCGCACCCGGCCTGCAGCCGACGCAGGCCGGCCAGGGCGATCATCGCCCCGTTGTCGGTGCAGAACTCGGCGCGCGGGAAATGCACCGGCACCCCGCGTTCGCGCGCCATCCGCTCCAGACCCGCGCGCAGGGTCGCGTTGGCGGCCACGCCGCCGGCCACCACCAGCGCCGGGGCATGGCTCTGCTTCAGGGCGCGTCGGGTCTTCTCCACCAGGGTCTCGCTGACCGCCGCCTCGAAGGCCCGCGCGACATCCGCCGGGGCGTGCCCGCCCTTGCGCACGGCCGTCAGCACGGCGGTCTTCAGGCCGGAGAAACTCATGTCCAGACCCGGCCGGTCGAGCATCGGCCGCGGCAGCTCCAGCGCCCCGGCGCGTCCGTCGGTCGCCAGCCGCGCCAGCGCCGGCCCGCCGGGATAACCGAGCCCGAGGAGCTTGGCGGTCTTGTCGAAGGCCTCGCCGGCGGCATCGTCGATGCTCTCGCCCAGCAGCTCGTAGTCGCCCAGGGCGCGCGCGTGGATCAGCTGGGTGTGGCCACCGGACACCAGCAGCACCAGGAAGGGAAACTCGAACTCGCCCTCCAGCATCGGCGCCAGCAGATGCCCCTCGAGGTGATGCACCGGCAGCGCCGGGATCTCCCAGCCCCAGGCCAGCGATCGCGCCACCGCGGCGCCGGTCAGCAGTGCGCCCAGCAGCCCCGGACCGCCGGTATAGGCGATCGCATCCAGCTCGCGCCCGTGCACGCCGCCCTCGTCGAGCACCGCGCGCACCAGCGGCAGCAGGCGCCGGACATGGTCGCGCGAGGCCAGCTCGGGAACCACCCCGCCATAGACCGCATGCAGGTCGGTCTGACTGTAGAGCCGGTGCGCGAGCAGTCCGTCGCGGTCGCTGATCAGCGCCACGCCGGTCTCGTCGCAGGAGGTTTCGATGCCCAGGACCTTCATGCGCGAATCATGCCCGGCCCCGGCCCGGCGGCAAAGTGCCCGCACGCGGTCACAGGCGACCCCGGCGGTCGGGGATCGCGGCCCGCGGCAACGAGGGGCAGTCACGCGTCAGCGCCATGACCTGGAAGCGCTCGCCCATCTCCCCCGGCAGGGTCAGCATGCGCACCGCCTGCGCGGTACGCAGCGTGGCCTCCGCATCCGTGGCATCCCCGACCCGCGCATCGAAGCGCGCGGGCAGTCCGGCCGCCAGCAGGAACTCGCCCTGCGCGGCGTACACCGCAACCTCCAGGCCGGCGGCATCCGCCGCCTCCGCGACCGCGGTGAAATCCACGCTGGCGGTCAGGTCCATCAAACCCGGCCGGGTCAGCGGATCCAGCACCATCTGCTGCCGGTGATAGCCGACCAGCGTCCCCTGATGGCGCTCGGCGGCGTAATAGGCGTCACGCGGAAAGCCGTAATCGACGGCCACGACCACCCCGCGCTCCAGGCGCTCGGCGACCGCGGCCAGCCACGGCGCAAGCGCCGGCCGCCATTCCGAGGTATAGCCCTCGGGCCAGGGCCCGCAACGGGCGTGCAGATCGCGCACCGCCGAGCGCAGCGGCTCCGGCGCCGCGCGTTCGGCCAGCGAAAGCCCGCCCTGCGCATCCTCGGTCACGCCCACCTGCGCGGCATCGCCGTCGCGCCAGCAGAACAGCTCCACCGGCAGGGCATCCAGCACTTCGTTGGCCAGCACCACTCCGCGCCAGGGTTCCTGCGGCAGCGCATCCAGCCAGGCCACGCGCGCGAACTCCTCCGCGGGCAGCACCTCGCGCAGATGCTCGCGCTGGCGCTCGCGCAGATCCGGGCTGACCTCGAGGATCCGGTAACCCGACCACGGCACCTCCAGCTCACGCAGGGTTGCGAGGACGTCGCCGGCCAGCCGCCCGGTGCCCCCTCCGAACTCCAGGATCATCCCCTCGCCGTCCAAATCCTCCGCCAGCACCGGCGCCAGCCATGCCGCCAGGGTCTCGCCGAACAGCGGCGAGATCTCCGGGGCGGTCACGAAATCGCCGCCGGCACCCAGCTTGTGCGCCCCGTTCACGTAATAGCCCAGACCCGGCGCATACAGCGCCCGGTCCATATATTCGACGAAGGGCAGGAACCCTCCGGCCTCGCGGATGCTCTGTTGCAGGGAGTCCACCAGCCGCGCGGACAGCGCCGCGGCCGGGTCGTCGGTGGCTGTGCTAGATTCTTCCGGCGGCATTGAGCGTTCGTTCCATGCAGGGAGTTGGCAATGGCAGAGAGTGCCCCAGGCAGGGATTCACCGAAACCCCCCGAGGCCACCGGCGCACATCCGGTCGTGCTGATCACCGGCGGGGCTCGCCGGATCGGCGCCGCGATCACCCGCGACCTGCACGCGGCCGGTCTGGACGTGGTCGTGCACTGCCGGCGCTCGCTGGCCGAGGCCACGGCCCTGACCGACGAACTCAACGCGCGGCGCCCCGACAGCGCCCGCCCGCTGCAGGCCGATCTGCTCGACCCGCAGGCCCTGGAGAGCCTGGCCGCACAGGCACGGGAATTCCGCGGGCGCCTGGACGGCCTGATCAACAATGCCTCGACGTTCTATCCCACGCCGGTGGGCGAGATCACCATGGCCCACTGGGACGACCTGATGGGCTCCAACGTACGCGCCCCGCTGTTCCTGACCCAGGCCTGCGCCCCGGCCCTGCGGGCCAGCGGCGGGGGCGTGGTGAACATCGTCGATATCCATGCCCTGCGCCCGCTGAGCGGCTATCCGGTGTACTCCGCGGCCAAGGCGGGACTGTGGGCCCTGACCCAGTCACTGGCACGCGAGCTGGGGCCGGAGGTGCGGGTCAACGGCGTGGCACCGGGGGCCATCCTCAGCCCCGAGGACCCGGCCAACTTCGGCACCCACGAGGCGATGGTGGAGCGCACGGCCCTCAAGCGTGCGGGCGACCCGGCGGACATCGCCCGCACCGTGCGCTTCCTGCTGCTGGAAGCACCGTACATCACCGGGCAGGTCATCCCGGTGGACGGCGGCCGCTCGGCCTCGCAATAACCCCGGATCGCGTTAGACTGAAGACATCGGATCCAAACCCCGAAAAACAGGGAGACCACAGGCATGCTCGACCCGAAACACTTCGACGATCTGGCGCGCCGTATCACCGAAAGCCTGCCGGAATCGGTGCGCAGCGTGCAGGAAGACGTCCACCGCCAGGTGCGCAGTTCGCTGCAGGCCGGGCTGGAACGCATGGATGTGGTGACCCGCGAGGACTTCGACGTCCAGGTGGCGCTGCTGGAGCGCACCCGCGAGCGTCTTGCGGAACTGGAGGCCCGGGTGGAAGCGCTCGAGCAGGCCGCCCGGTCGCAGGACGATTCCACCTCCGGCGACTGAGCGCCGGACGCGGCGCGAGCGGCGCCGCCCACACCGCCGGGCCCGGAACGCCCGGCCCCAACCGGGAGAGGCAGGGATGCCCATCGCCATTGTTACCGCGCGCGCGACCGACGGGATTCGCGCCCCCGCCGTCACCATCGAGACCCATCTGGCCAACGGCCTGCCGGCGTTCCAGATCGTCGGCCTGCCCGAGGCCGCGGTGCGCGAGAGCCGCGACCGGGTACGTGCCGCCATCCAGACCGCCGGCTTCGAATTCCCGCGCCGGCGCATTACGGTGAATCTCGCCCCCGCCGATCTGCCCAAGGAGGGCGGCCGCTTCGATCTGGGCATTGCCCTGGGGATCCTTGCCGCCAGTGAACAGATCCCGCAGAGCGCGCTGGATACCCGCGAATTCCTCGGCGAACTGAGCCTCGACGGACACATCCGTCCGGCCGGCGGCGCCCTGCCGGCCGGACTGGCCGCCGGCGAGGCGGGGCGCCAGCTGATCCTGAACCCCGAAGACGGCCGCGAGGCCGCCCTGACCGGGCGCGCCGACATCGTCACCGCGCGCCATCTGGGCGAGGTGTGTGCGGCCCTCAACGGCGGACCCGGCCTGCCCGCGGCCGAGCCCCCGGCGCCGCACCCGCGGAGCTACCCCGATCTGGCCGACGTGCGCGGCCAGCATCGCGCCCGACGCGCCCTGGAGATCGCCGCCGCCGGCGGGCACCACCTGCTGATGGTCGGGCCACCGGGCAGCGGCAAATCCATGCTCGCCGCCCGCATGCCCGGCCTGCTGCCACCCATGGACGACACCGAAGCCCTGGAGACCGCGGCCATCCACAGCCTGCGCGGCACCCGCCATCTGCAGCAGGACTGGCGCAGCCGCCCCTTCCGTCAGCCACACCACACCGCCTCCGGCGTAGCGCTGGTGGGTGGAGGATGTCATTTTCAAGAGATTCTGCGAAACACCAAAAGAATCTGCGAAATATACAACGATTCATGCGAAAACGTCGGAGGCCAGGCGTGACTGATACATCCCCATGGACCAAGCACCTCACATTCCCCAGAGACGGTCGGTCCTGGAGAGTCGAATGGGTCGGCCAAATAGTCCACGAACCCCTTGGACACCCAACCGCGTTAGCGGAACTCCTGATCGCTCCTCTTGCCAAGACGTCCTCGAGCGACATCATCCCCCAGATAGAGCCTGACCACCGCAAACGCGTCTACCTGGAATTGGCTTATCTCAGTGAAGCTCCAATCGGATCCATCTGGCGTGATGGCATACGGATGCCACCGCCTCCCTATGAACAAATAGAGGTCTCCGGGTGCCGATTTAACTTCGGCCACGCGCTATCCTACAAACTAGAAACAATCGAGCTAACCCCCGACGCGCAAACACTCGCAGATTACCTTATTCCACACTTTAACCCTGAACAACACGGCCCAGCACATCTTTCCCGCGTTATAGTCACCCAGGCGACGACCCCCCCAGTCCGAATCTTAATCCCCATGAGCGCGATCGCGAGTTTCTTTTATTTTCGCTCCCCACACACTGCACGCCGACTCGCCACCGCCCCATTCGACGAAGCCGTCACACAGATCTACGACTCTGAACATTCCTTCATAGACCCAAACACCGGAATTGCTCGAATTAGCGTACTTCAGGGAACGAGACGCACAGACCTACTCTTAATCGCAAACATTTTGGCCAGCGATTTCGCACGCGGCGGTGCCTCTCGAATCCACCAAAGACTGACCGAATACCGTCTCAATGCCAATTACGGAATATTGGAAACCTTCCCTCCAGTTCCCGGGCCACTAAAAATGAGGCTAAAAGGATTTCATACCACCCTCAACGGAGAGCCTGCATTTATCGCATTCA
The DNA here is from genome assembly GCF_000377785.1 of Thioalkalivibrio sp. ALJ24. Classification (GTDB taxonomy): domain Bacteria; phylum Pseudomonadota; class Gammaproteobacteria; order Ectothiorhodospirales; family Ectothiorhodospiraceae; genus Thioalkalivibrio. Next base: position 317,697 of record NZ_KB898727.1, read on the forward strand.
ATATTTGCGCCTCGGAATTTCCGCTTCCGAAAGGTGTTTATAAAATCGAATACGAGTCCCCCTACGAAGATGCGGTACGGGGGACTCATAAAGGCATACTAAAAACCCCTTCCGCGTCAGCCCACGACCTTTCAAACATCCACCATTTGACGCCTGCGACCGAGGGCGTACCCCCAACAAACCATACGACCGAAGCCGGGGAAAACGTGCTCTCGCCACCTAAGATTCAACGAGTTGCCCGCCGGCACTCCCCTCGTGCCAGGCCAAACTCGCGCACCGTTATCAAACAACCAACCGACGGCTCGTCGGCTGCTCCAGCATCATCCTCATCCTCAACCAAAGCCCCATGCGAAATAACGACACCCATCAACCAACAGGACAACCCCGAACCGAAGACCCAAGACCCTTTAGTCGAATTTGATAGCCTCACCACCTCCCTCGCAGCCCACGACGAGCTCAAGGTCACACCCATCGCTATCAGCGAACCTTCTATAACGGTGTCAAGCCATGTCTACTCCCCCTTTCCAATATTGCCAAAACGCAGCAGGCAATGGTCTATCGTAGAACCGACCCGAGGAACAAAACGCATCAGACACGCACTTACAGTGGAAATCGCTATCCGGGGCCAACTGCTTTACTTACTCGAAATGGAACGAAGGGGAACCGAAAAAAGTTGCTCGACGTTACTCGTGTGGAAGCCGTCTTTAGCCCCAATAGAAGGAGATCACTGGGCGTGTTTTCTCGAACGATGCGTACTAACCAAGGGCTGGCCTACAGACACCCAAATCAAGAAGATGGGCCTCGAGACCCGACGCTTCAAACACTCCAATACAGCTGACAACAGGGCGCTAAGAATTGCATTCGCCGTTAAAGAGGTCGCGGAATAAACCACCGTTGAGTCTGGCGAGACCACACCCCCCAGTTGCGACACCTGAAACCGCTTGCTCACGGAAACCTCAATACCGCCCTGCATCCCCAGCCCTCAGCCTTGGGTGTACCTGCGTAAGCTTCCCATCCACGAGGACCAGTGGTTATTAGAGTGCTCTGGCACAATCGAGGTCGAGCCGCCGGGAGGGGAGCCATGCGGAAGTCACGCTTCAGCGAGAACCAGATCCTGTCGATCCTGAAGGAGGCGGATGCCGGGCAGTCCGTTAAGGAGATCTGCCGCAAGCACGGGATCAGCCAGCCGACGTTCTACAACTGGAAGTCGAAGTACGGCGGCATGGCCGCCTCGGACCTCAAGCGCCTCAAGGAGCTGGAGGAGGAGAAC